>CAVSHC010000006.1:0-560000 GCA_963727795.1 uncultured Alphaproteobacteria bacterium | reverse complement strand
AGTCGCCGGACGCGAAGGAAACTATGGAAATTACGTGCGGCTCCGCCACGCCAACGGCTACAAGACGGCCTACGCGCATATGCTGCGCTTCGCGGCTGGCGTCGCCAAAGGCGTGAAGGTGCGGCAGGGCCAGATCATCGGATATTTGGGCAATACCGGACTCTCGACCGGCCCGCACCTCCATTACGAGGTGCTGATCAACAACCAGCACACCAATCCGCTCTCGATCAAGATCCCCCGCAGCCGTCAATTGCAGGGCCGCATACTCGCCGATTTCCGGCGCGAAAAAGCTCGCATCGACGATCTTATGCGGCGCCCGCCCGTTAAGACGCGCGTGGCGCCTGTCGAAAAATGACCATTACGCCGCGAGACTGAACGCGCGGCCGTTTATGATCAACCCATCGGCGCCCGATGTTATTCGAGCCGTATCGCCGTCCTTGATATCCCCTGACAGGATGAGCTCCGAAAGCGGATCCTGGAGCGCGCGCTGAATGATCCGCTTCAAGGGCCGCGCGCCATACGCCGGATCGTAACCGCGATCGGCCAGCCACGCGCGCGCCTTATCATCGATATCCAGCGCGATCTTGCGATCGTCGAGCAGCTTCTGCAGCCGCTTGAGCTGAATATCGGCAATCGCGCCCATTTCGTCGCGGCGGAGGCGATGGAAAAGCAGAATGTCGTCGACACGGTTCAGGAACTCGGGACGGAAATGCGAGCGAACCACGGCCATGACCTGGTCGCGCACGGCGTTGACATCTTGTCCCAGCGGCTGCGTCTGGAGGTACTCGGCGCCCAGATTCGATGTCATGATGATGATTGTATTGCGGAAATCGACGGTGCGCCCCTGGCCATCCGTCAGCCTGCCGTCGTCGAGCACCTGAAGAAGCACGTTGAATACATCCGGATGCGCTTTTTCGATCTCGTCGAACAGCACGACCTGATAAGGCCGGCGGCGGACGGACTCGGTGAGCGCGCCGCCCTCCTCGTAGCCGACATAGCCGGGAGGAGCGCCAATGAGCCGGGCGACGGAGTGCTTCTCCATGTACTCCGACATATCGATTTGCGTCATCGCGTGCTCGTCGTCGAAAAGGAAGGCGGCCAAGGCGCGGGCAAGTTCCGTCTTGCCGACGCCGGTCGGCCCGAGGAACATGAATGAGCCGATGGGTCGATGCGGATCCTGCAAACCGGCGCGCGCGCGCCTCACCGCTGTCGAAACTGCTCGAACGGCTTCCGCTTGCCCGATGACGCGCTTGCCAAGCTCATCCTCCATACGAAGGAGCTTGTCTTTCTCGCCTTGGAGCATTTTTTCGACCGGAATGCCCGTCCAGCGTGACACAACCCCCGCGATGTGATCAGGGGTCACGGCCTCCTCGACCATGCCGCGATGCCCCTCGGCGACCGCTTCGATGGCTTGCAAGCGCTTTTCGAGACCGGGAATGATGCTATAGGAGATCTCGCCCGCTCGAGCCAGATCGCCCTTCCGCTGCGCCCGATCAAGCTCCATTCGAGCTGTCTCCAGCTCCTCTTTGACCTTCGCCGCAGAAGCGAGCTTCTCCTTCTCCTCCTTCCAGCGCCGGGAAAGCGAGGTTGAGCGCTCCTCCAAATCGGCAATTTCCTTCTGAAGTTTGGCGAGCCGGTCCTTGGAGGCCGGATCACTTTCTTTCTTCAACGCCTCCCGTTCGATTTTGAGCTGTATGATGCGCCGATCGAGTTCGTCCAATTCTTCCGGCTTCGAATTCACCTGCATACGAAGCCGGCTTCCTGCCTCGTCCATGAGATCGATCGCCTTGTCGGGAAGGAAGCGATCGGTGATGTACCGGTTCGACAGAGTCGCGGCCGCCACCAGCGCAGAGTCCGTGATTCCCACTTTGTGATGCTGTGCGTACTTGTCCTTCAATCCGCGCAAGATCGATATGGTGTCCTCGACCGTCGGTTCCGCTACGAAGACCGGCTGGAAACGCCGGGCCAAGGCGGCATCTTTTTCGATATGCTTCCGGTATTCATCGAGCGTGGTTGCGCCCACGCAATGCAGTTCGCCGCGCGCAAGCGCCGGCTTGAGAAGATTGGACGCATCCATTGCGCCCTCGGCCTTTCCCGCGCCGACAAGGGTATGCAGCTCGTCGATGAAGAGAATGATGCCGCCCTCCGCAGCAGTGATTTCCTGCAGCACGGATTTCAGCCTTTCCTCGAACTCTCCCCGATATTTCGCGCCTGCTATCAGCGCGCCCATGTCGAGCGCAAGAAGCTTCTTTTTCTGCAAGCTTTCCGGGACATCGCCGTTGATGATCCGAAGCGCAAGGCCTTCGGCGATGGCGGTTTTGCCGACGCCCGGCTCGCCGATCAGGACGGGGTTGTTTTTCGTGCGCCGCGACAGAACCTGAATGGTGCGGCGAATCTCCTCATCCCGCCCGATGACGGGATCGAGCTGCCCTTTGGCGGCCGCATCGGTTAGATCGCGGGCATACCGCTTCAACGCGTCGTAGGCCTGTTCGGCGGAGGCGCTGTCCGCCGTGCGTCCCTTGCGAAGCTCATTGATGGCTGCATTGAGACCTGTCGGCGTGACGCCGGCCTCGGCGAGAATTTTCGACGTGTCGGCATCTTTCTCCATCGCCAGGGCAAGGAGCAATCTTTCGACGGTCACATAGCTGTCGCCGGCCTTCTCCGCGATCTTTTCCGCCCGATCGAGAACTTTGGCGAGTTGCGGGGAAATGTAGACCTGCCCGGCGCCAGCGCCGGAAACCTTCGGCATTTTGGCGAGCGCCTGCTCGACGCTGGCGAGCGCGTCCCCCGGCCGGCCGCCCGAGCGCGAGATGAGCCCTGCGGCCAGGCCCTCGCTATCGTCGAGCAGAACTTTGAGAAGGTGCTCAGGCGTCAGCCGCTGATGACCTTCGCGGAGCGCAAGCGATTGCGCGGACTGGAAGAAACCCTTGGAACGATCGGTGAACTTTTCGAAATTCATTGTAGCCTCGATGGCTGCGGCCTCTGGCCGCTAATCTGCAGGAGCGGTGGCATCGCTTTTGCCGATATATGGCAACAATACGAAAACAAGAAAAGGTCTTCCAACCGATGTCCGCTCAACTAACTATAGCTCTGCTTGAGCACTACCCCATCAAGGGGCTTAGCGGCTTGGCGGCAGCCAAGGCTGCGCTGACAGAAGGCGAAGGCATGCCGCTCGATCGCATCTACGCCATTGAAAACGGAAGCCATCGCTTTGAGGCTCACAGTCCCAAATGGTTTCCGAAAACGCACTTCTTGCAGCTCATGCGCAACGAGCGCCTTGCGGGCCTCGCGCTGACATTCGAGGAGGAAAGCCACACCCTCACCCTGTACCGCGACAGGAAGCAAGTGGCCAAGGGCTCGCTGAAGACCAGGCTCGGGCGGCAACTGGTCGAGCAGTTTCTCTCGGCTTACATGAAGGCGGACATAAGCGGACCGCCTCGCATCGTTTTCGCCGAAGGACATCGCTTCACGGACATTGCCGCGAAGGCCCTGCACTTCGTCAATCTGGAGACCGTCCGGGATGTCAGCCGCGTGACGGGGCTCGATCTCGACCCGCTGCGCTTTCGCGCCAATGTTTATTTTGAGGGAACACCCGCATGGCAGGAGCGTAAATGGCTTGGAAAAACAATAATATGCGGCGACTGCGAGTTCGCCGTCTTCAAGGAGACCGAGCGGTGTGAGGCGACAAGCGTCGATCCGAACACGGGGAAGCGCGGCCTTTCCGTGCCATCGGCGCTATTGCGGAGTTGGGAGCACAAGAAGCTTGGTTTTTACGCCAAGGTCACGCGCGGAGGAACCATCTCGATAGGCGATACAGCGACCGTCAGCTGAGAAGCAGCGCCTCGATCAGGACGCCGCCTCATCGGGCTTGGCGTCGCCGCTGACGGCCTGCGGAGCGCCGTTCGCGCTGGGCGCATTATGAGGACCGCCGTTGCCGCTACTACGGCCGTTGAACGGCTTGGCTGGCAGTTGCTCACCCATGGGCCGCCGGCGGCGGCGCCTCGGCATCCTGTCGCCTTCCTGAGCGGAGCCGAAGGGCTCGCCCGCTTGAGGCGCTATGCCGTTTTGGGGGGGCGCAACTGGCTGCGGCTGGATTTGCGGGAAAGCATTTTGCGGGATGTATGGCTGCGGCTGCTGATGCTGGTTATAAGCCACGCGCTCCACACGCTCTACGCGTTCCGGGAAAGGCCGCTGCGGCCGCTCGGGCACATAATCGTCGTCGCCATCTCCTTCGTCGCCATCGCCATCATAATCGCGCTGGTAACCCTCGGACGGATTGAACCGGCCCCCGCCGTTCATGCCGGGCTGCCCTTCCATGCCGGGCATTCCAACATTCTGCGCCTGCGCCGCCATGATGATGCGGTTATAGTGCTCGGCGTGCTGGAGATAATTCTCGGCGGCCACCGTGTCGCCGGATGACATCGCGTCTCTTGCAAGAGAGGAGTACTTCTCCGCTATGTGCATGGCAGTTCCGCGGATTTTGACGTCGGGACCACTCGACTCGTAGTTCCGGCTCATTGCGTTTTGCGGCTTGCGGCCGCCACGATTGCGGCCTCTGCGGCTTTGCTGTCCTTGCCTCATGGGTCCTATCTTGATCGGGGTCACACGTTATCAATCTACGCAAACCTGACGGATTAACCCTCAGCCACGCTTGCGACTTTCAAAACTAGCGGTCTAGCCTGCGGTCCGAAAACTGCACGACGCTGACATCAAAGTAGATTATGCAGGCCCTACTTGTGCAAGAAACGCGCCGCCAATGACTGTGCCGATGCTTGCTTATCAGCACCCGGCCACGTTGCCAATTTTTTGGTAGCCCTACGTTCTATGGCCTCGTCCTTTCATCAAACCCGCTGCGGGTCTTCACGACGAGGTCGCCTCTCATGACGACCCTATCCCGAAAGAGCCGGATTTCCAACCTTTTTTTTGGGCGATGACTTGTAGTGCACTGACTGTCGCACTCCTGCAACTGCTCGCTCGGTTCCAGTCAAATCGGTCAAAACCCGCGCATCGAAACCTCCGCCGCCAGGCGCCGCCGCGATCAACATCTGAAGCACGGATCGAGCCTGAAGATGGCCGGTTTCGAAGATAAGAAATCCTTTTGCTCGAAGCACCCTGAAGGCGGAAACGAATATAGCGCGGAAAGCTTCGAGCCCATCGCCGCCGCCATCAAGCGCAAGACGCGGTTCGTGGCCCCTTACCTCAATCTCAAGCCCGGCTATCTCGGGAGACCCGATGTACGGCGGATTACAAACGATGATGTCAAAACATGCATCGCTCAGCGCGCCGATCCAATTGGCACATAAGAACGCGGCACGGGGAAGCAACCCCAGCCGGCGCAAATTTTCTCTTGCGGTCCAAAGCGCCCCCTCGCTGAGATCGACGCCCACGCCGGAACTTGCGGGCAGTTCGGAAAGGATCGAGCCGAGAAGGCAACCCGTGCCCGTGCCGAGATCCAGGATGCGCAGAGACACGCCGGCGAGCCCCTCATCACTGACATAGTCAAGCACGGCTTCCACCAGAAGCTCGGTTTCAGGCCGGGGATCGAGCGTATGGGGCGAAAGGCTGAAGGGCAGTCCCCAGAACTCCCGCTGTCCCACAATCCGGGAAACCGGCTCCCCTGCAATGCGCCGCGCCGCGGCCTCGTTCATGCGCGCGGCCGCCTCCGGAGAGAGCACAAGCCGCGGCCTTGCGATCGTTTGCTCCGGCGTCAGGTCGCAGGCATGGGCGGCGAGAAGCCGCGCATCCAGCGCCGCCGATTGAACCCCGGCGTCGCGCAGCACTTTGCCGAGCCAGCGGATCGCATCGCCTATTTCGCCGTTCAGCTCAATAAGCGGCAGTTCAGGCATGGACCGACGTCTCCACGGCGGCAAGCTGGCTCGCCTGCCGCTCGGTAATCAACGCATCGATGATGGTGTCGAGCCCCTCGCCCTCCATGATCTGGGGGAGATTGTAGAGCGTGACATTGACCCGGTGGTCGGTGACCCGGCCTTGGGGAAAATTGTAAGTGCGGATGCGCTGCGAGCGGTCTCCCGATCCGATCTGGTCCTTGCGTTCCGCCGCGCGCGCTTCCGAAGCCCTGGTGCGCTCCATGTCGTAGAGCCTCGCGCGAAGCACCTGCATGGCGCGCGCCCTGTTCTGGTGCTGCGACTTTTCGCTTGATGTTACGATAATGCCTGTCGGGAGGTGCGTCACGCGCACGGCGGAGTCCGTGGTGTTGACGTGCTGACCGCCGGCGCCGCTGGCTCGCATGGTGTCGATGCGGATGTCTTCGGGCCGTATCTCGATATCGATGTCCTCTGCCTCCGGAAGAACCGCGACCGTCGCAGCCGATGTGTGAATGCGGCCCTGGTTCTCCGTTTCCGGCACGCGCTGCACACGGTGGACGCCGGACTCGAACTTCATGCGTGCGAAAACGCCCTTGCCTGAAATGCTCGCCACGATTTCCTTGAAGCCGCCCGCATCGGCGTCGCTTGCCGAAAGAACCTGAACCTTCCAGCCCTTCAAGTCGGCATAACGCTGGTACATGCGGAAAAGGTCCGCAGCGAACAAGGCGGCCTCTTCCCCGCCGGTGCCTGCGCGCACCTCAAGGATGGCGCTCTTTTCGTCGGCGGCGTCCTTGGGCAGAAGCATGACCTGAAGGTCGTGCTCAAGCTGGTCGACTCGTGGCCCGACGGTTTCCAGTTCCTCGCGCGCGAGGTCCAGCATATCCGGTTCGGAGGCGGGATCTTCCAGCATTTGCCTCAGGCTGTCGCGTTCATGCTGGGCGCTTTGCAAGGCCTTGACGGCGGCGACCAGCGGATCCAGTTCGGAGAACTCCTTCGAGAGTTTGACAAAGGTTTCGTGGTCGATCCCCGAAGCGAGCTGCGTCTGAATCGTTTCCCAGCGGGCGACAAGGCGGTCGAGTTTTTCTTTTGGAATGGATGTCATGGATTCCTGCTCCGCCGCGAACATAAAAAGGCCAGCGCGGCCAAAGGTCTGTTTCCCGCCCCGCATCGGAAGGCGAACCTTCCGCGTACAATGCTAGTGTGGCGTCTCGCAATTGCCTACACCCTTTGCGGCAAGCTCTCCTAGTCATTTGCGAGACCAGGCTGCGCTAGCCTGTTGTTTTTGCTAGTGTCCCTTTGTCTCCGCATTGCCGTGCGAGCGTGCTGCAAGTTTGACGGCGATTCGGAGACGGGACACTAAATATCTACGTTTTCTTTCTGAGCGAATTCTGTGAGTTCTCGCCGGATGTTCGGGCTGTTCCGTGCAATCAGCTCCAGAAGCTTTTCCCGCAGCTTGGACGCGTTCAGCGTCAGCACCATGGCCTTCACCGGACCGATCGATGCAGGCGCCATGGATATCGAGCGGAAGCCAAGCCCAATCAAGGCCATGGCTTCGATGGGACGCCCGGCCATTTCCCCGCAAAGGGCGAACTCCTTGCGGTGCGCCTTCGCCTTTTCCGCGACTTTCCTCAAAACCCTCAGCGCTGACGGGTTGAGCGAGTTGAAGCGACGCGCGACGCGGTCGTTTTCACGATCCGCCGCAAACAGGAACTGCATAAGGTCGTTGCTTCCCACCGAAACGAAGTCGACGAGCGGCAGGATGTCGTCAAGCTGGTAGAGGATCGAAGGCACTTCGATCATCACCCCAACCCGGATCGAGGCGGGCTGCGGGTGGCCGTGGAGCTTCGCGTGCGCGATCTCCTTGTCAATCAGCGCCCGAGCCGACCGGAACTCCGGCACATCGGCGATAAAAGGCAGCATAACCGATAGCTCGCGCCCGGCGGCCGCGCGCAGAAGCGCCCTTATCTGGGTGCGGAAAAGCCCGGGCCTGTCGAGCGACATGCGAATGGCGCGCCATCCGAGCGCCGGATTTTCTTCGTGGAACTTCCTAAGATAAGGCAGGACCTTGTCGCCGCCGACATCGAGCGACCGGAATACCACGCGGCGGGCCGGCGCCATGTCGAGCACGCGGGCATAGGCTGCGCGCTGCTCCTCCATCTTGGGGAATTTGGACGCCACCATGAACTGCAGTTCCGTCCGGAACAACCCGACCCCGTCGGCGCCGCTCTGATAGAGATGGGGCATGTCGACAAGGAGGCCCGCATTCATGTTGAGGAGCACGCGCTCCCCGTCCTTCGTGACGGCAGGAGCGTGCCGCAGCTTGAAGAAACGCGCCTGCCGCCGCGCACGGAAACGAGCCTTGTCGGCGTAAGCCCGGATCAGCTCCAAAGACGGGCGGATGTGAAACTGTCCCGTGGAGGCGTCCAGGATCGCCGGATCGCCATGATCGGCCGCCGAAACGGCGTCCGGGACTTGAACGAGAACGGCAAGATTGAACGAACGCGCGACAATGGTGACGTGCGAGGTCGCGCCGCCATCCTCGATCACGAGACCTCTGAGCTTCTTCGGGTCGTAATCGAGAAGCTCGGCTGCTCCCATGTTGTGAGCGACAAGGATCGCGTCGTTCGGGAGCCTGCTCAAGGTCGCGCCGTGGTCGTGTCCCTGTAGCGTGCGAAGCAGCCTGTTCGAAAGATCGTCGAGGTCGTGCGCACGGTCCCGCCAGAAATTGTCGCCGGTCTTCATGAGCTGCGTGCGCATGTTCTGCTGAACGCGCTCGACCGCCGCCTCCGCCGTCAGGCCTGCCGAGACCGCGTCGCGCATGCGGCGCGCCCACCCCCGGTCGTGGGCAAGCATTTGCACGGTCTCAATGATTTCCTTGTGCTCGCCATTCGCAGGGACGTCATTCGAAAGGAGCCGGTTGATGTCAATCTTCAGCCGGTCAAGCGCCTCCTCCAGACGGCTCAACTCGGCCGGAATGTTCTCCGCGAAGAACTTGAGAACCGCCGGGCGCGGCTCGTGCAGCGCGATGTGACCGAGCGCGAGGCCGTCCGCAAGCGGCGTCCCTTTCAGTGTGACCGATGTCTCCCTGCGTCCTGGAGTGGGAGAGACCGCCCCGGCGAATGTTCCCGAGGCGATCATCTCGGCCAGCACCATCGCCGTCGTTTCGAGCGCCTCGACCTCTTCAGCCGTATATTTGCGCTCGATCTTGTTCTGGACGGTCAAGACGCCGATCGTCCGCCGCTCGCGCACGATCGGCACCCCCAAGAAGGAGTGATAAATTTCTTCGCCCGTCTCCGGCTTGTAGGAGAAGGCGGGGTGCTTTTGGGCGTCGGAAAGGTTGACGGGCTCGCCCCAGGCGACGATCAAGCCGACGAGACCCTCGCCTTTCTTCATGCGAAGGGTATGAACCGCCTCTTTCCTCAAGCCTTCCGTGGCGAAGAGCTCAAGGGCGTCATCTGGCAATCGAACATAGATCGAGCTAACCTCGGCAATCATGTTCGAGGCGATGACTTTGACGATGCTGTCCAGCTTTGCTTGGGGCTCTGACGCACTCGCCATGATGGCCCGCAGCTGCCGGATGAGCACCCAGGGTGCACGCTCAGTCCAGGGCATCTGCCTGGTTCCAATGACCTTCTGGTTTTAAAGTTGCCGGCGCGTTTTTTTTGGTGGGGCGCCTCTTCTTCTCGTTGCCTGCTCTAAGTTCGATCCAAGCCGAATAAGCTGTGAAGCGTCTTGACGGCGGCCTCGGTATGAGCCGCGCCGAGCAAAACACTAATCTTGATTTCTGACGTCGATATGGCCTGGATATTGATCTGTTTGTCGGCCAGCGCCTGGAACATCTCGGCTGCGACGCCCGCGTGACTGCGCATCCCGACGCCGATGACCGAAACCTTCACCACATCGGTGTCGCCGCGCAGATCCCGATACCGGATGGCGTCCTTGCGGTCGCGAAGCACCTGGAGCGCGCGCTGGAGATCGGCTGCGGCGACCGTGAAAGTAAGGTCTGTCTTGCGGCCATCCTCGGAGATATTCTGCACAATCATGTCGACGTTGATGTTCGCTTCCGCGAGCGGCATGAAAATGCTTGCTGCAACGCCGGGCTTGTCCTCGATGCTGAGGACGGTAACTTTCGCTTCATCCTTTGCGTATGCTATGCCGCTGACAACGTGATGCTCTAACATGTCCGTTTCGTCGCAAACGAGCGTCCCGCACTTCTCCGGGTTTCCGGCACGCGCGGGCTCGCATGTTTCTGGTGGATCGAAGCTAGAACGCACTTGTACACGCACCCCCTGAGCCATTGCAAGCTCTACGGAACGAGTTTGGA
Organism: uncultured Alphaproteobacteria bacterium; assembly: GCA_963727795.1. Lineage (GTDB taxonomy): Bacteria > Pseudomonadota > Alphaproteobacteria > Rhizobiales > Rhodomicrobiaceae > Rhodomicrobium. The sequence goes on along the minus strand of CAVSHC010000006.1, from coordinate 549,851 downwards.
GCACTTTCGCTCCTTGAGACGCCATTTCAAGCATTTCTTCGTAAGAAACGCGGGAAAGGCGTTGAGCCGCCGGCACAATGCGCGGATCGGTCGTATACACCCCATCGACGTCGGTATAAATGTCGCATCTGTCAGCCTTCAGCGCAGCCGCAAGAGCGACGGCGGTCGTGTCGGAGCCGCCGCGGCCAAGCGTCGTGATGCGGTTCATCGGGCTCAAGCCCTGGAAGCCGGCGACGACAGCCACTTCACCCTCGCCGAGACGCCGGAGAAGCTCAGCGGATTCGATGCGGTCGATGCGCGCCACGCCATGCGCGTCGTCTGTCCGGAGCGGAATTTGCCACCCTTGCCAGGAGCGCGCAGTCACGCCCACGGATTGCAGGATGATCGCCATCAGCCCGGCTGTGATCTGCTCGCCGGACGAAACCACGACGTCATATTCGCGCGTATCGTGGAACGGGCAGGCCTCGCGAGTCCAGGACACAAGCCGGTTCGTATGCCCTGCCATGGCGGACACGACGACAACAACGCGGTTGCCCGCCTCAGCCTCACGCTTCACATGGAGCGCGGAGTTTTTTATGCGGGCGATGTCGGCGACGGAGGTTCCGCCAAACTTCATGACGAGGAGCATGGTCGTGAGCTATGGTGCAAGAGTGAAATCAGCAGGCGGCGGCAAGAGTGCCCGGCGCCGAAGGATATAGGGAACGCCATCGATGGGGATTGAGGCAGAAACACGGCATAGCCCCTCGCTGGACGCGGCGGAGTTGCGGCATTTTGAAGGACTTGCCAAGGAGTGGTGGGACGAGCGCGGCAAACTTCGTGGTCTCCATGCATTCAATCCAGCGCGACTCGCTTTTATCGTTGCGGAAGTTCAGCGGTGGCGTGACCGGCACAGCCAATCTTTTCGCCCGCTCGACGGCCTTTCCGTTCTCGACATTGGCTGCGGCGGCGGCATCCTGTCAGAACCTCTGGCGCGGCTAGGCGGCACTGTAACAGGAATCGACCCCGTAGAGGAGTCAATCGGCGTCGCAACGGTCCACGCCAAGAAACAAGGCCTGACCATCGCCTACCGGGCCGCCTCCGCCGAAACGCTGGCATCCGAGGGATGCCTCTTCGACGTTGTGGTCGCGTCGGAGGTCATCGAGCATGTCGCCGACGTCGCATCCTTCCTGAAGACATGCCGGGCGCTGTGCAAACCTCGCGGTCTTCTCATCGTTTCGACCCTCAATCGCACATCGAAATCCTACGGGCTCGCGATCGTGGCGGCGGAGCGCATTCTGGGGCTCGCGCCGAAAGGAACCCATGACTGGAAGAAGTTCATAAAGCCTGAAGAACTCGACGCGGCGCTTCAACAAGCTGGCTTCAAGCCCTCCCGCCAGTGTGGAATCGTGTTCAAGCCCCTCATGGGGGCGTGGGCGCTCTCCGATAACGACTTGTCGGTCAATTACATCGCATCGGCGGAGGCAGCGTGAGGCCGGGAGCGCAGGTGCGGCCCGTGAACGCCGCCGATGAGACGGGCTGGCGGCGTCTTTGGCGGGCCTATTGCGATTTTTACACGATCTCCGTCGAGCAGAGCGTTACCGATGAGCTGTGGCGCAGAATTCTGGACAGGCAATCGCCGGTGAACGCCCTTGCCGCCGAAACCGCGCCCGACGCCGCTGGACAGCCAACACTCATCGGCTTCGGAAATTATGTCCTGCACCCCTACACGTGGGGCACAGAGCCGATCTGCTACCTCGAGGATCTCTTCGTGGAGGATCGTGCGCGGGGCTGCGGCGTGGGAACGGCGCTGATCGAGGCGCTTCTTCAACTGGCGCGCGACAACGGATGGCCGCGGGTGTATTGGCACACACATGAACTCAATCACACGGCGCGCTCGCTCTACGAGAAATTCACGCCGGCCGATCCGTTTGTGCGGTATGTGGTGAGACTTAGCTGAAGCCGCGTGGCGGCGCAGGCACCCGGCTGACCAATCAAAGGCCGGGCTGACGCCGTCTCAAGCGTACGAAGGAACCGGCCTGTAAATCAGCATCCGGGCTGGCCGCGCCGAAGCATTTCCCAGTGCACTTCATACTGGCGATAGCTGGGGCTTTCATCCCGCATAATTTCATCGAGGACGCGCGCGCCCTTCGTCCTGAAAATGTTCACGATGCGGTCGAGAGGGTAGGATGTTTCCCAAGTCTCGAACGGAACGAAAATCGATTTGGCGGGCTCGATGGCCAGGACGCGGCTCTTGCCGCGTTCTTCAATTTGTAAACGCGCTTCCGGATGATGGAGTACAACGGTCATCACTGCTCCCTTCTATTGCAGACCAATTGACGGGGAAGCGGCTCAACGCCGGCTTCGTTCGTCACTCTCGATTCAACCCGCCAAGATCTGGAAACCTGCTCATATTGCAGCGCAACATATTTTGACGCGCGCAGCAATTCGCCTAGAGATTATCAGCTATGCACTAGGATCAAATCTCCGAAAACGAACGTGAGAAGCCAATAGGCGCTCAGAGTAAGAGCAATGTACTAACTTTATTACAATAGAACGGCGCAGATTGATTGCATGTTGCAACGCACAGCAGTTCGTTTGATTTCGGTCAATTTCATTATGCAACTAATTGTGCAGAAGCTAACAAAGCGCGATCATGCATTTACCACTTGGAGACATCCCATCTTCGGCTGATGCGCTGAAACGGCGCACCGGCATGTCCTCGGGAGTTGATGGAAAAGTCACAGGCTGCGGCGCGGCCCGGTAGCGCAAAAGCGGCTGCGATGGCGTCACCTATCACGTCACGAGCGCCTATGCGCCTCTGAAGTAGAAGGGTCGAATTAAAAAATGGGCGGCAAAAAAGCCGGCCATTTTTTTGTCTATCAGCTTCGAGGACGCTCGCCACGGCTGCGGCCTGATTCTTGTTACTGTGGGGAGAAGTGAGGATGAGGGGCAGTCCCCGCCGTCTTCAGGCCAATGATCTTGGCACCGCCAGCTTCGCCAGAGCTTTGTCGAACGTCTCCAGATGCCAGCCGCGATTGCGCGCGGTGGCGACGACGATGGCGTCCACAAATGCAATCCCGTGTGCGGCGTAGATCGCCAAGGCTTCCTTCAGGATAGGCAGGCGCTCGCCGGTGAAGCCCTTGTAGTCCAGGAGTTCGCCGAGCCGGGCCGCCGTTTCTTCCTTCGGCGCCTTATAGAACTTCGTCAGGACGAAAACGCATTCCGCCAGCACGCTTTCCGGCAGATACGCCTTGCGTTTCCCCGCTTGGACCTCGGCCATGAGCTTCGCTGCGCGCTCGAAAAGCTGCTCGTGATCGGCCAGCAGAAAACGCAGGACGACGTTCGTATCAATAACGTGGGTCGCCATCGCCCGTCGCCGCGCTCGCCGCGCCTTCGCGGGCTTCATCGATGGTTACATAGGTTTTCGCATAACGGCTGAGGCTCCCGGCCACGTCGCGCACGGGCTCGATGCGAACGCCTGTCTCGTCGCTGATCAAGCGCACCAAATCCGACCCCAGCCGCTGGCGCACGGCCTTCGGTAAAGTGATCTGTCCCTTGCTTGAGATTTTTGCAACTTTGTGCATCGCGTTACTTCCTGCGACAGCTTTACTCTAATCTAAACGCTTTACACCCGCGCTTCAAGGCGCGGTTCGGAGCCGGGCCGAGGAAGTAAAAAGCCAGTTGGCCTGTAAGCCGGGTTCTGTGCCGGCGGATCGCTCCGCCGCGATGGCCATTCATCTGGGACGCGCGTCGCCGCGCGCCTCAAGCAACCAACCCGGACGGCGATGCGGAAACGCATTCCGCCTGCGGCCGAAGCCGCGGGCTGTGCCGCCCCTATTCGGTTTTGCTCCCGGCGGGGTTTACCATGCCAGCCCTGTCGCCAGCGCTGCGGTGCGCTCTTACCGCACCCTTTACCCTTACTTTCCAGCGGGCCTGTCGCGCTCTGCGCTACTTGAGGCCATCTGGCCCGCCATCGCGCCGCTTTAGGTTCTGGAAAGCGGTTTGCTTTCTGTGGCACTTTCCCTAGGGTCGCCCCTGCCGGACATTATCCGGCGCCGTGTTCCCGTGGAGCCCGGACTTTCCTCCACTCGCAAAGCGCTCGACCTTGCGGCCCACACTGCGCCTTGCAAGCAGCGGCCATCCGGCCAACTGGCTTCATGGAGTTAAGGGCGCCCGCCGGGTCGCGTCAAGAGCCGAAGCGAAAAAATCCGGCCCGCTGCCTTCCGCCGCGCCGTCAGCGGTCGATCTCGCCGAACACAACGTCGAGGCTGCCGAGAATGGCGGACACATCGGCCAGCATGAAGCCCTTGCACAGGAAATCCATCGCCGCGAGATGCGGGAAGCCGGGCGCGCGGATTTTGCACCGGTAAGGCTTATTCGTGCCGTCCGCGATGAGGTACACGCCGAACTCGCCCTTCGGCGCCTCGATGGCGGCGTAGACCTCTCCTTCCGGCACGCGGAAGCCTTCGGTGTAAAGCTTGAAGTGGTGGATGACGCCTTCCATCGTCCGCTTCATCTCGCCACGCCGTGGCGGCGTCACCTTGTGGTTCGGCAGCAGCACGGGCCCGCGCCCTGCCGGGGAATTCAGCCGCGCTATGCACTGCTTCATAATGCGGACGGCCTGGCGCATCTCCTCCATGCGGATGAGATAGCGGTCCCAGTTGTCGCCATTCTTGCCGATCGGAATGTCGAACTCGAGGTCGGCGTAGCATTCGTAGGGCTGGGCCTTGCGCAGGTCCCAGGGCGCGCCCGAGCCGCGGATCATCACGCCCGTGAACCCGTAGGCCATCGCATCTTCGAGGCTGACGACGCCGATGTTGACGTTCCTCTGTTTGAAGATGCGGTTGTCGGTGAGGAGGGTGTCGATGTCGTCCAGAAGCTTCAGGAACGGATCGCACCATGCCGCGATGTCGTCGATGAGAGCCTGCGGCAAATCCTGATGCACGCCGCCAGGCCGGAAGTAATTCGCGTGCAGCCGCGATCCGCTCGCGCGCTCATAGAACACCATGAGCTTCTCGCGTTCCTCGAAGCCCCAGAGCGGCGGCGTCAGCGCGCCGACATCGAGCGCGAATGTCGTCACGTTCAGCAGATGGTTGAGAACGCGGCCGATCTCGCTGTAGAGCACGCGGATAAGCTGGCCCCGGATCGGCACCGTGATCCCGAGAAGGCGCTCGACCGCGAGACAGAACGCGTGCTCCTGGTTCATCGGCGCGACGTAATCGAGCCGGTCGAAGTAAGGGATGGCCTGCAGATAGGTTTTATACTCGATGAGCTTTTCGGTCCCCCGGTGAAGAAGGCCGATATGCGGATCGATCCGGCGCACCACTTCGCCGTCGAGTTCGGTGATCAGGCGGAGCACGCCGTGGGCCGCTGGATGCTGCGGCCCGAAATTGATGGTGAAATTGCGGTTCTCGGGCGGCATCACGCAAGGATCCTTGCCCGCTCCCCCCGCTTCCGGTGTTCCACCCCCATCAGCCATTCTTTCGCTCTCTTTCCGGAAAGGCTTGTTCGATCAGGCAAGCCATCGTGGCATCATTTTCAGTTTCAGAAGCTTAAGGACGAAGTATTCCTGGGGCGCCAGGTACTTCAGATATATATTCGTTGCGGGCGTTCGCATAGCGCCGTTTGCGTCGCCACGCCCCAATGTGCCGGTAAAAAAGACGCGCCTGCGCAAAACGATGGCGGGCGAAAGATCGCGCACGTAACGCGAGAAGGACGCCATGCACCCTTCAAGCGTGCTTCGCTCGCGCCCCGGCCCCCACAGGTCGTAGGTGAAGATGATAAATTTGCCCTCCGCTAGGCGAGAGAGGCGCTCCAGAAAACTCTCCTCGTCCTTCAGCCAGTTCAAGACGCCAAGCGCAGTCAGCACGTTAAAGTCCTGCGCGGGAAGCGTGAAATCCGGAGTGTTGAAATCCGCGACATGGGTGCCGGGAATCGTATCGACGCAATCGACCGCGATGTATTTTGCGTCCTCGGGGAGGAAATTCTTGAGCGGCTGCGAGCCAGTTCCGAGATCGCAAATGGCGTCGCCCCGCCTCAGAAACGCCGCCGCCAACTGGGCGCGATCGCGCCAAACCTGTTTCGCCTCTGTCGCCGCGACAGTCCGCCAGCCGTCCAACCGACTCCCATCCCGCGCAGTTCGCAATCCGCCATCCAGTCCCCGCATATCATCCCCAAAGACAAGCGCCATGCCTTGCGCGTCGCGGGGGTCTATTACAGATTGATACAATTTTGTAAACTCTGCGGACAACCAGGAAGCCGTGGTCGTGTACTGAAGCGACTCATTAGTGTCTCTTGCACAACAACCGTTCAACCTGTCCGATCCTACGAGCGCTTAGGCGCCGCAGCCTTCTCGTCTCCGGGAAGCGGGGCGGATTGGGCGCCTTCCCACGGACTCAAGAAATCGAAGCTGCGGAACTCCTGCGGCAGCTTCACGGGCTCGTAAACGACACGCTTCTGCTCCTCGTCGTAGCGGACCTCGACAAAGCCGGTGAGCGGAAAATCCTTGCGAAGCGGATGGCCGCGAAAGCCGTAGTCCGTGAGGAGCCGGCGCAGGTCGGGGTGGCCATCGAAAAGAATGCCGTAAAGGTCGTAAGCCTCCCGCTCATACCAGTTCGCCGCGGGAAAAAGGCTAACGAGGCTCGGAACGGTCGTGGCCGCGTCTGTCGCGACCTTGAGGCGGACGCGGAGATTTTCGTACATGCTCAAGAAGTGATACACGACCTCGAACCGCTCGGCGCGCTCCGGGAAATCGGCGCCGCAAATGTCGATGAGGGTTTTGAAGCGAAGAGCCGGTCCGTCGCGCAAAAACTTGGCGACGTCTGCGATGCGGGGCCTGTCGACGATGAGCGTAAGCTCCCCAATGGCGAGGCGCGTGTCAAGTATGGCGCCTGGGCATTCGGCCTTCACAGCTTCGGCGAGGGCTTCCAGCTTCCCCGTATCGGTCATTGCTTGTGCTCCCGCTGCTAGCGTTCGATTGTGCCGGTCCGGCGAATTTTCTTTTGAAGGAGCATGATGCCGTAGACAAGCGCTTCGGCGCTCGGCGGACATCCCGGCACATAGACGTCGACAGGCACGACGCGATCGCAGCCGCGCACAACTGCGTAGGAGTAGTGGTAGTATCCCCCGCCGTTCGCACAGCTGCCCATGGAGATGACATATCGCGGCTCGGGCATCTGGTCGTAGACCTTGCGAAGCGCGGGCGCCATCTTGTTGCAAAGCGTGCCGGCCACGATCATCACATCGGACTGCCGGGGGCTGCCGCGCGGCGCAAAGCCGAAGCGTTCCACGTCGTAGCGCGGCATGGAGGCGTGCATCATCTCGACCGCGCAGCAGGCAAGGCCGAACGTCATCCACATCAGCGAGCCCGTCCGGGCCCAATTGATGAGATCGTCGGTGTTCGTGACAAGGAAGCCCTTGTCAGAAAGCTCGCTGTTCACGCTCTTGAAATACTCGTCATGCACGCCTGAAGCCGTCAAAAGCCCTGGGCCTTCGGCGCCTGTCTTATCGAAAAGCGGCTGGCCGAAAGGCTGCTTGATCAATCCCATTCCAGCGCTCCCTTTTTCCACTCATATATGAAGCCGATCGTGAGAACGCCAAGGAAGATCATCATCGCCCAGAAACCAAATGCGCCCGCTTCCTTGAAGGCCACGGCCCAGGGGAAAAGGAACGCCACTTCCAGGTCGAAGATGATGAACAAGATTGAGACAAGATAGAACCGCACGTCGAACTTCATGCGCGCATCGTCGAAGGCCGGAAATCCGCATTCATAAGCGGCGACCTTCTCGGGATCGGGCTTATTGGGCGCGATCACAAACGGCGCGACGAGAAGCGCCAATCCGATGATGAGGGCGACGGCGAAAAAAATGACAAGCGGAAGGTATGTCAGAAGCAGGTCCGTCATGATCGCTCGCTGCAGGATGGGTTAACCCATTCATTTACGCTGTAAACGCCTGGAGTGCAACACGCGCTTCATGCACGAACTTGTCCGTGGCCAGCGTGTGGACTATTGTCGCAGCTGGAGCGCCCGCACGAACCGGCGCAGGCCGCCTTAATGCTAAGTCTCTGTCCGCCCGGTTGACGCCAAGCTTTCGCTTTCGTGCGGCGCCGCATTTTCTTCGCAAATCTTGCGGCCTCTTTCGGCGAGACGCTTGACCGCCGCGATGAAACAATCGCTTTTCAAAGGCTTCGACATGTATTGATCCGCGCCGGCCATCGCGTGGTATTCGTCAGCGCCTTTCATCGCGTCGGCGGTGAGCGAAAGGATGGGGATTCGCGATTTCCAATCCAGACGCCGCCGTATCACTTTCATGGCTTCGATGCCGGTCATCTCAGGCATCTGACTATCCATAACGATCAGGTCGTAATCGGCCCCGTCCAGCGCGGCGAGAACTTGCTGCCCGTTTTCCGCCGAATGCGTGCGGCAGCCCGCGGCCTGCAGAAGCGCCAGCGCAAGCTTCAGATTGATCGGATGATCCTCGGCCACGAGGACTTCGTAATCGCGAGCGGGCCGGCCCTTCGCGTCCGGAGGGAGCGCAGTTTGCTCCGGCTCCGCGTGAGTTTTATTGTCCAGGCCGAGCCAAAGCGGCAGCGTCACCTTGAAGGCGGAGCCACGGCCGTGGACGCTCGCAACCGAAATCTCGCCGCCCAGGAGATGAGCAAGATCTTTCGCAATGGCCAATCCCAGGCCGCTGCCCTGAACCTTGCCGGCGCCAGGGTCGTTGGCCTGATAGAACCTCTCGAATATTGCGTTCTGCCTTTCGACAGATATGCCGCGGCCGGTATCGCTGACCGTCAGGTCCAAGCCATTGTCCGAGCGGGAGATCGAGAGCCTGACGTAGCCCGAGTCGGTAAATTTTATCGCGTTGCCGATCAGGTTGATCAAAATCTGCCGGATGCGCCTCACATCGCCGACCGCGATTGTGTCCTCCGGCAAAGCACAGTCGATGATGAGCTTGAGGAACTTGGCTTCCGCCAGCGCTTCCAGGGCTCGCGCCGCCGCGATCAACTCGGAAAGCTTGAAGGGCAGAGCCTCGACATCCAGCGTCCCGCGCTCGATCTTGCCGAGATCGAGGATTTCGTCGATCAAGAACAGAAGAGACCTGGACAACGATTGAATGAGCGTGGCGCATTCCCTTTGCCCTTCGGTCAGTTCCGACCGCAGCAAAAGGTCGTTGAAGCCCATGATGCCGTTCATGGGCGTTCTGATTTCATGGCTTACATTGGCGAGAAACTGGCTCTTCGCCCGGTCGGCGGACTCTGCGCGGGTCCGGGCTTCTTCGAGTTCCGCCTGCTGCCTCTTGAGCGAATTGATGTCGGTCCATATTCGGACGGTTTCGTTGTTTTCCATCCGCTTATGGCGTCTCGACATCCAACCGCCGTGCGTAAAACGCACATGGATTTCAGACGACGGCAGGTTCGCCATCTGGAGTTGCCGGGAAATCCAGCGCTCAGGGTTTTCACCGCCGAGGTCCAGCAGGCCCCGCGCCGCCGTTTCACGCAATAAGTCCTCGAAAGATGAACCCGGCCCGATCGTGTCTTCGACGCCCAGATGAATGTCCAGGAAGGCTTGATTGGCGATCAACAGGCGGTCGTTTTCGTCGTAAATCGCAAAGCCATCTGAAATCGCCTCGATCGCGGCGCGCAGCCGCCCTTCCGCCTTGCTGTGGCTCAGCACGGCTTGGCTCAGATCGCAATTGCGCTCCACGCAATAGGAAATGTCCCGTTGGATGGCGATGAACCCGCCGAGAGCCAATGCAGCGTCGAACAACGGAGAAATTTCCAAGTCGAGCCATACGGGATCGCCTTTCTTCGTGCGGCTCGAAATCTGAGTCCTGACCGGCTTCATAGCTCGAAGCGCTTGCAGGATTGTCGCGCTTCCATTGTCCCGCTCGCCGTCTTCGCGGTGACGCGGCGCTCGCGCGGCCACCTCCTGAAGAGTGTAGCCGGAAAGTTTTGTGAAAGCTTCGTTGGCCCAAAGAGGGAAGCCGTTCCTGTCCGTTACGATCACGACGTCGCCAACGCCCTCCGCCGTCTTCGTAAGCAGGAATCTCGTGTGCCTGATGTGGAAGCGTCATAGAAGCGATTGCGTCCATCTGAGCAGTTTCAAGTAAGAAGTTGGGAACAAGCAAGAGCCGCACGACGTTTCGAGCTCTTTGAATGGCTCTAGCATCCAACAAACTTTCCCTATAAACCTCAGGGTCAAGTTAATTGCAGCTGGGAACGAATGGCGTGCTTGCAAAGCGCCTACGCCGAGGAAGACAATTCGATTACAATTGAATGTTTTACGGAAAATGGACTGAGCAAACAGAGTCTTATAGAAAGGCTTACAACACTTTTTCCTTTGAGATACATATCCTGCCGAAACAGAAACGCCCGATCCGGGGATCGGGCATTTCCCGTATTGCTCTCAGGGAGCCGATCGGGAGCGTGGCCGCAAAAGTTGGCAAATCCCCGCGCGAATGCTCACAAAGCAGGCATACCCTCAGTCCGCGCGGCGCGTTCCGTAAAGCCTTTGCACGCCCGCGATGTCGGATGCTTGCAGCCCGCTGACGCGTTCATCGTAACGAAAGGCCATGACAGCTCCGCTCGCGTCCGGATGGTCAAGCCCGATCGCATGCCCGACTTCGTGCGTGAAGGTGTGCCTCAGATCGTAAACATCGAGGTTGCCATCGAAGCCGATTTTCCAGCGGGACTTCGGGTTCAGGCAGACATACGCCTGTTCGATCGGCACCATGGAGCCGCCCGCGGCATCACGTCTTAAGGCTTCGCTGGGAAGAGGAGCCGGCTTGCCGAGCGCCATCGTCACTGGCGTGACGCCTTTCTCGCTGTGATAGCTGAGATTTGCGAAGGCCCGGCCGCCCGGATCGTCTGCAGCGCCGATCACGATGTTCGCGCGGCCCGGGTCCTCAACCTCGACGAAAGCGATATCGGCGGCGCTTTCCCAAGCCCGGAGAGCCGCCTGCAGTTCACTTTTCCCCTTTTCCTCGGAGATGCTCGGCGAACCGGCGGCGATATCGGCAAAAGCGTGCATTTTGGCGCAGTTGCTGGGGCTGAGTATGCTCCTATCGCTTTGAACGGTGTAAGGCCCCTTCAAAAGCGAATAGGTGATGACCGTCGTCTTGTCCGGCGTTTCTGAAATCCAACGCATGGAATGACCTTGCACACGAATAAGCTCGCCCGCACCCGCCAAACCGGCGTTGCACAAACAGGACATGGCGAACAACCCCGTGAGCGAAAGTATTCTTATCATGTAGCCGTAACTCCCCCCTGGCCGCCCGAAGGGGCCAGTATCAAGAATTCTGGATCTATTAACTCACGCTTAACGATAACAATCAATGAACGTGAGTACGTTTTGGATTAAGCAAAAGGTGGGCCAGACCGGAGGGAGGCGCTTTTTCAGAGACTCGGCGGCACAGTATCGAATCCAGACAGTTTTTTGATTTGTTGCGTTCAAGCCTCAGGCGGGATTGAAAAAATATCAAGCGCGACGCGACTTCGGGCGTTAATTCAGAACAACTTTCGTTATCCGCAGTTTTTTATTCATCTCTGCTTGAAAAATAACCAGTTATGTTGAAGCGCGCCAACAAGTCGCAGAAGTTCCAAGTTTTAACCGAGCCGCAACTAACAAAAAATTCGACATTTTTCCTGTATTCGAGTTGTTGTCGAACGCCGATCCGGTTGTTAAGGCGGTCATGCCGATCCTCGCCGCCGCGTCGACCCCTCCTTACATTGTCCACAATCCGACAAATGTTCGCTCGGCCGTGTGGTGCGCAGCTCGGGGCTCGGCGGAGCCTGCGATGGCGTCGCGGAAACGCGCCGCGCCCCTCCCTCCCGTTCCGCCGGAGATCAGCAAGCCCCTCGCAAGCTGCGCGTTCCGTTCGAATATGCGGCGAAGTGACAAATACAGCGGTTGCAACACGACAATACCGGCTTTTCGAAGCGCCCGGCGCGACCTATCTTGGTTTAACTGGGTAACGCGGAAAGCGCCATGAACCTTATCGAGACCGCCGGCATCACAGCAGGACTTCAACCCGAGGATATCCTCTCGCTTCAACGCAGGGCGTTCTTGAAGGACGGACCGCCGGATCTGGCTGAGCGGAAGAACGCCATCAAGAAGCTGCGGGATGCCGTCAAGAAGGAGGCGGAGACGATCGCCTCGGTCATCTCGGCCGACTTCGGCAACCGTTCGCGGCACGAAACCATGCTCGCCGACATCTGGCCGGTTGTCGCTTCGGCCCGCGAAACCCTGAAAAACCTGGGCCACTGGATGAAGCCGAAGCGCGTCAGTGTCGGCCTGGAGCTTCTGCCCGGCCGCGCCGCCATCCTCTATCAGCCCGTGGGCGTCGTCGGGATCATCAGCCCCTGGAACTACCCGTTTCAGCTCGCCATCCTGCCGCTGATCGCCGCGCTGGCGGCCGGCAACCGGATCATGCTCAAGCCATCCGAATTGACGCCGCGCACATCGGACTTCCTGGCGGAGTTTCTGGGCAAGCTCTTCCCCGAAGAGAAAGTCGCGACCGTTCTCGGCGGCCCCGCGGTCGGCGCCGCGTTCGCCGCCCTTCCCTTCGATCATTTGTTGTATACGGGCTCAACCGCCGTTGGCCGCCGCATCATGCGCGCCGCAGCCGAGAACCTCACCCCCGTCACGCTCGAGCTAGGCGGGAAATCGCCCTGCATCATCGGCAGCGACGCGGTGCTGCCTGCAGCCGCCGACAGCATCGCATCGGGAAAGCTGCTCAACGCGGGGCAAACCTGCATCGCGCCGGATTACGTGCTCGTCCCTGAGACGCTGCGGGACGATTTCATCGGGCTGTTCCACGACTCCGTCAAGAAGCTCTACCCATCGCTTCGAACGAACCCGGACTACACGTCGATTGTCAACGCGCGCCACTACGAGCGCATCATGCAGTACATCGAGGAGGCCCGCGAGCAGCGCGCGCGGATCGTCGAAATCAATCCGACAGGCGAGCCGCTCCCGCCCGAGGAACGCAAGATCGCCCCTACCCTCCTGATCGATCCCCCGGAAGATTTGACGGTGATGCGCGAAGAGATTTTCGGCCCCGTGCTGCCGGTCAAGTCCTATCGCTCGCTCGACGATGCCATCGATTACGTCAACGACAGGCCGCGGCCTCTCGCGCTCTACTATTTCGGGCTGGACAAGACCGAGCGCGACAAGGTCCTGAAGCTGACCACGTCAGGCGGGGCTTCGGTCAACGAGACCCTCATGCATGTCGTCGTTGAAAACCTGCCCTTCGGCGGCATCGGACCTTCCGGCATGGGCGCATATCATGGCGAGTATGGATTCCAGACGTTCTCGCACCGCAAAGGCGTGTTCCTGCAAAGCCGTTATAACGCCGCGCATCTGATCCGGCCGCCCTTCGGGCGCGCCGCCGAGATGATGCGCAAGATCATGATGGGGCGATAGGAGCCGCTCCAGCCGCGTCAAAATCCCGTACGCGCCAAGGAGATTATGGCGGCGCTCGAACGAGGGTCTTGCGCCTCGCTGATTTGCGTCTTCGGCGCCAGCAACACCCCGATTGCACACACGCCGATCGCCCCCCACAGGAGGGCTAAAGCCAGGTTCTTGCGGGACAATTTCACGACAACACTCACGCTTGAGACTACGCCGCCATAGAGCCCCGCCGGCCGCCCGAATGCAACCGGAACGTGCGTTTACCCTTAATGGGTTGTAATTTCCGCTTCTAAATAACCCTGGGTTGTGTTAGTTAAGAAGCAGTGCACTTCGGAGCACAAAACACAAACCCTCCCCAGCCGCCATTCGAGCGGCGCCCAGCGTAAATCCCTGTGTATCAACCAGTAACCTGAGATGGACCCCCATCCCATGGATGTGACTCTTATTGTCGTTGCAGTCAGTGGCCTGTTCTTCGCAGGCGTAATCAAAGGCGCGACCGGCATCGGATACTCCTCGTGCGCCCTCCCCTTTCTCGTTGCGTCTCTCGGCCTTAAGGAGGCCGTCGTCCTTGTCGTCGCGCCAGCGATGGCGAGCAACATCGCAGTCTTGTGCACCACCGGTTCGCTGGTGCGCAGCGTAAGGAAATTCTGGCGGCTCTACCTGGCGACCCTTCCCGGCATCTTCTGCGGCGTGTTCCTGCTGCTGTGGACCGGCAACGGCATCCCAACCCAGGTGCTCGGGGTCGTCATTTGCGCCTATGTCATGATCGCGCTGCTGCGGCCCAACCTGGCGATATCGCCCAAGACAGGAAGAGCCGCGCAGATCCCGGTGGGATTTTCGAACGGGCTTCTGACGGGCTTTACGGGCTCCCAGGTCATCCCGCTCATGCCTTATATGCTTGCCCTTAACATGGACGCCGCGCTTTTCGTCCAGGCCGTGAACATCGCCGTCGTGATCGCGTCGGTCTTTCTGGCCACGGGCCTGTGGGCGGCTGGACTCATGTCGATGCCGGATTTTGGCCTCTCGGTCCTTGCAATCGCCCCGGCCCTTCTTGGGGTGCAGCTTGGAAGCTGGGCGAGGCGGCATATTCCGTCGTCGCACTTCAAATCGATCGTGCTGGCCGTGCTGCTGCTGATCGGTTTTTCTTTGGCGTTGCGATCGTGAGCCGATCGCCGGCGGGCGGCGTGCGATCCCAGTGTCGCGAGCCCCCTCCACCAAGTTCTTCGCCCTTGAACCCTGTCCGAAACGCCCGTATAACCGCGTCACTTCCGATGAACTGCTGGGGTGTAGCCAAGCGGTAAGGCAGCGGATTTTGATTCCGCCATGCCCAGGTTCGAATCCTGGCACCCCAGCCAAGCCTTTTGGCTGACTGCAAGTTACCCTCTTCGACGGCGCCAACGCATCCGCGAGATGACCGAGGAGGCGGCTTGCCCTTGTGAATTGCAGGAGGCTGGCCTTGACGCCCATTCTGCAACTCCCTTACGCAGGTAGATGCGGCATCAGCCCAGCCCGCGTCGCTGCTGGGCTTTGGAGGTCTGCTGCTTGGTCTCTGCACGATCCAGCGATGACAGGAAGATCCACCCGGGTTGCGGGTAAACGCGCGGAACAAGAAAGTGAACGACATCACCCAACGTAGTTCTTTGGCTCGGTGCCGCCGTAGCGGGTCTGGCAACTTGGATCGTGGTCAACCTGATCGGTAAGCCTATCTTGTCAATTCGCGATGCAAGGGTGGAAGCGATAGCGGCGGCGGAGCGCCACGGCAATGTTCTCATATCTGCCACTGAGGAGAGGGTGACGTGCGCGCGAAATGCCCTGGCCGACGTGTCATCGAAGCTTCGTTCTCTTTCTCGGGGACAAGATTGGCCCGCTAGGTTTTACTGCAGCTTGATGCGGTTTGACTTGGAGAACGCGGCCCGAGCCGTAAATGGCCTTCAGCATATGGTAGGTGAGAACTTCGACGAAGTAACCAGGAGAAACACCCTCAACTATGTGTACTACACTCTGAACGCCCGCTCTCACCTTTCCGGCGAAGACTTGCGAGAGCTCAGGAAAGCGCGGGAAAAGCACGGGGCCACAACATAGCCAATTTCAGGTTGGCTCGTGGCCTGCTTGCCTAGTCCAAGCGCACTATCTTTCGCAGCGAGTTGCTAAGCCGATTTTCGAAATAGACGCTCCAGCCATGTCGGCCTCTTGATAGCATTTACCGACTTGCCCATCACGGCGGCGGCGTCGATCGCAAGTTGGCGAAGCCCGTCATGCGCATCCAGGCGCCCCGCCTCCACCTCCCGGCGGGTTACGGCCTCAAGCCTAGCTGGATCGACATTTTCACCGATCCAAGCTTGCTGAGCAACTATCATCTTGTAGTCAGCTTTTCGAACATTTCTGAACTGATCTAGTGAGCTTGGGTCAATCAAATCATCCGCCTCAACGTTATCCATGAGGGCATTGAAGGCGAAACATATGGCGGCCTGTTCTTCGCCCGTCTTGGCGACTTTGTTGAGTTCAACGATCTCATCGCGAAGAGCGCGGGCTTGTCCCCAATTCTGGCAGCGGCGGGACATCATCCGCACCATGAGATCTGAAATCTCCGGCGACATGCGATCAAGCAAAGCTTGGGTTTCTTCATCGAACTTCGGGGACATGCCGGGTGCTCCAAGCGTGGTCGAGTACTTCTCTCTACCTCCGGTAGCAGCGGAATGCCAAGAAGATCGCTTGCAAAGTTTCCTAAGTAACAAAGCACATATCACCGCCTTCTCAAACTGTGCCGTTTTGGTTCTTCACCGCTATTTCGTCCATTGATGGACCCTGGGGGCTAGGCGTTCGTGCTCTTGGTCGGCCTCCAGAATGCGATCGACACTTGACCGCCCGATCTTGAGCTTCCTGGCCACCTGGGTCGGGGCCAACTTTGACCCGGTCGAGGAATTTCACATAGGCGTCAAGTTCGCGGTCTCGTACGAAGACATCCTCCGCGCCTGCGACGCTGCAAGACAGACAGAGCTGCCGCCAATCGTTCGGCCGCAGGTCTGCGCCCGCCAAAACCACAAAAGCGTCGCCGTCAAAATGTCCCAACGCCAAACGCCCCGCCAGAGCGTCTTCGCGGATCTGATCGAGTGTTGCGTAGAGGCATTCATCGAAAAGTTCGACGCTGCCGGGGAACAGTCTCGCATAAACCTCACGCACGACATCGCCCAAAAATGTGTAGCCCGGCGGGTTGGCGGGCCAAGGCTTCGGGTCGTCGTCATAGACCCGTTGCGTCCTGCGCCGCGATGGCGCGCGGCTGACATGCTTCATTGTCGTCTCTTTCCGCTCTGAACGTGATTGGGGAACCGGAGGCCGCAGCACAGGGGACTCGCTTGCGCGAACGTAGAAAGCGGATGGTTAACAAATGGTTAGCGCTTTGAATTCGCGGCTTTTTTTGCGCTATTGTGCTGCGCTCTGCCTCGGCAGCATGGCGTTTCCGCCACAGGCTCCCAAGGTGAAAGGAGAGCCGCCTACATGCTCAGAACGTGACGAAGCGCGCGCCAGCAGGGCTGGTAATCTTCATAGAAAAGGCCGGGGATGCAGCCAGCGGCATTGTCCGGCGTCAGCGCAAAAACGGCCGTTGCCGGTAGCGCGACGAAGCCTACGGCTTCTCCGGGTTCGACGCGCAGCTCGTCGAGCCTTCCGGCATAGGGCAGCCAATAGGTTTGCCGGAAGGTGAGGTTACGCTTGTTGAGCCGTTCGTCGACCGCGTCGTTCTTGAGCTTCACAAGCGGCCTCAGCTGGCTCGGCGCAAGCAGAAGTCCAGCCTCTTCCCAAGCCTCCGCAACCGCAGCTTGCTCGTAGGTCTGCCCGGCTTCGACATGGCCGCCCACGGACGCATCCATCAGGTTGGGAAAGGTGTCCTTCGTCGCGCTGCGCCGCTGAAAGACGATGTCATGGTCAGGGGTGACGAGCCAGACGTGAATCTCGCGGTGGCGCAGGCCGAGAGCGTGGATCTCCTCGCGGCTTCGAAGGCCGATCACGGTATCGTTGTCGTCGACAATTTCCAGCATCGCTCGGCGCCTTCCCCGGCGGACGCGATCAGCGTCCCAATTCCATGCTGCGCCACATACTATCGCATCCCATTGAAAGGTTCACTGCCGATTGGCGTCATCCCGTGCGCGCTGCGGCATGAAATGCTGCTGCGCAGACACGGGATCGGAACCGCGGATAACGCCTGCGGCGTTTCCGCGATGACGTTTGCGGAACCGTTTCAACCGGATCCGGTGTCAGTCTTCGGCGATTGGCCGCCGGCGCCACGTTGGCCCAAAACAGTCATCTTCTGTCTTCGCCGCCGCAGCTGGCTTCGGCTCGTGGCTTGCTGGCTTGCCGCGTTCCACAGCATGGCTGGCCCGGGCGCGCAGGTAAACGTAGATGTTGTCGAGACGGCACATCACATTCCTGTTCTCGCGAAAGGAGGGCATCGTGTTGTTCCTCCGGCCCGCGGTCACGATCATGACGAATTCAGCATAACTAAGGCTTTTCATGGAGTTCGCCAAAACCGGAGCAAACGTCGACCCAGTGGCGTCCGGCCCGTGGCAAACCAGGCAGGTTGTCGTAAACTGCTGGTAGCCAGAAAAAGTGTACCAGTCTACGGCGCCGTCCCAATGCACTTTATAGGTTGGACTTCCGTCTTTGTCGTAGTATTTGCCACCGATTTCCTTGACAGCGCTTTCATCCCCTCTGCCGCAGCCGCACAACGCCGCACAGATACAAAGGATCACGCCGATGAGGGGGCTCAGTGTTTTCATGGGCCTCATTTATTGCGTTCGGTGCTGGTCTCCCTCATCCTGTCCTTCTCCCGCAAGGGGAGAAGAGACGCTGTTTCAACGGTCGCGGCGGCTCCCTCTCCCCTCGCGGGAGAGGGCTGGGGTGAGGGGGTATGCCCAGTAACGCATAAGTCATTGTTGAGCAATGCTGCGGTCGCTGAGCGCGCGTGCAAGCTCGTCCAGCGCTTCGTCGATCAGCGACGCTTC
The DNA here is from genome assembly GCA_963727795.1 of uncultured Alphaproteobacteria bacterium. Classification (GTDB taxonomy): domain Bacteria; phylum Pseudomonadota; class Alphaproteobacteria; order Rhizobiales; family Rhodomicrobiaceae; genus Rhodomicrobium. Next base: position 531,461 of record CAVSHC010000006.1, on the reverse strand, counting down.
CTCCTCATCGAGCAGCCGCACAGCGTTGCTGACGTGAACGAGCGCCCAAGCTCCCACTGGGGCCTCTTCGATGAGCATGACGTTCACGCGCCGCCGCTCGCCCCGGCGCTCGCACAGCGCGGTGAAGCCGTCGCTTTCGATGATCCGCATGGGAACGCCAAGGCACATGCGGCTCTCTCCTTTCTACGCGGCGGCGTGACGAGGCGCGCGGGCCTCCAGCCTGAACCCCGCCGCGCAGAGCTCAGCGGCAAGCGCTTCCACCATCGCGGGCAAAATGGCTGCAAGCTCGAGTGTCGGCTCCATGCCAAGCGCAAAGGATTTGGGCTCAGCGCCAATCAGCACCGTTTGGGCGGGCGAGAGGTCATGCAGGAGGAGCGTTGCGAGGACATCGGACAGGCCAACCTGGTGCGGTGAAATCCTCGTCCGGAAAAAGGCCTGCAACTCGCCATCTCCCAGCCGCACGAGGCTTCCCGGCTCCCGGCCCGAGCGCACGCAATCGGCGATGAGGAGGAGATCGCATTCCGCGATCTGGTCGAGGCAATCCATCGCGGACGTACCGCCATCGACCACCTCGACCTCCCTCGGAATCTCATAATGTGCGGCGAGCGCATTTACGGCGTGCACGCCGATCCCCTCGTCCGAGAGGAGAATGTTGCCCACTCCAAGCACCACGGCGCGCATGCAACTCCTTGCAGAACCTGAACATTGTGGCCCATGGTTCGACAAGCTCACCATGAGGCTCGAACTCGCGGGAACACCCGACCTCATCATGAGCTTGTCGAAGGATGAAGCCAGGATCTCGCTTCAGCGCGTTCTCTAAAGTGCTCGCACCTGGACAGCCTGCCCGCTCTCCTCGTCATGCACGTGCACGGCGCAGGCGATGCATGGATCGAACGAATGGATGGTGCGCAGCACCTCCAGCGGCTTTTCAGGGTCCGCCACGGGGTTGTCCAACAGCGAGGCCTCATAAGGCCCCGGCGCATCGTCCTCGGAGCGCGGCCCCGCGTTCCAGGTCGAAGGCACGACGCACTGATAGTTGGCGATCTTGCCGTCTCGGATGACGGTCCAGTGCGAGAGCAGGCCGCGCGGCGCCTCGTGGAAGCCGAAGCCCATGATCTCGCCCTTCGGGAAGACAGGCTTGTTGAAGGTCGCGACGTCGCCCGCGCCGATATTGGCGATGAGCTTGTCCCAGTTGGCCTGAAGCAGTTCGACCATGATCGAGCAGCGGACCGCGCGCGCGGCGTGGCGGCCGATGGTCGAATGGAGCGCGCTCACGCCGACTTTGCTTCCCACCAGCGCCGACACGGTATCAAGAACCTTGGTCACGGTCGCGACAGTCGGCTGATGTCCGGCGGCCACCGCGTTCAGCACCGCGGCCAGGGGGCCGACCTGCGCCCGCTTGCCGTAGAAGGTTGGAGCCTTGAGCCAGGAGTATTTGCCGTCGTCCTGGAAGTCCGTGTATTGCGGCTTCGTCTCACCCTTGTAGGGGTGGAGCGGGCCGTCCACGGTGTACGAATACCAGGAGTGCTTGACCAACTCCTCGACGCCCTTGCCGAGGAAATCGTCGCCGAAGCTCTTGATGGGCTGATACTTCGCCAGGTCGCCGCCGGGAATGTACCCGCCGGGATACATGAACTCGGTTCCCTTTGTGTCGATCGGGAAATCCGGCGCCGAGAGATAGTTCATCACGCCCGCGCCATAGCCGGTCCAGTCGGCGTAAACCGAGCCGACAGCCGCCACGTCGATCAGGTAGACCTTGTTGACGAAGTCCGCGAGTTTGTCGATCTGGGTCTTGATCGCCATGAGGCGGTCCACTGTCAGCACCGACTGGCTGTCGACCGCGATGGGGTTCGAGACGCCGCCCACCGCCATGTTCTGGATATGGGGCGTCTTGGAGCCGAGGATGGTGACGATCTTGTTGGCCTGCCGCTGAACGTCGAGCGCCTGCAGATAGTGCGCGACCGCGACGAGGTTGATCTCCGGCGTGAGCTTCATCGCCGGATGGCCCCAGTAGCCGTTCGTGAACGGCCCGAGCTGGCCCGTGCCGACGAAGGATTTCAGCTTCTCCTGGGTCGCCTTCATCACCTCCTTGCCGTTCATCGGCCAGTCGCTGTACTGCTCGATCCAGGCGGCGGCCTTGACGGGATCGGCTTTAAGCGCCGAGACGACGTCGACATAATCGAGCGCGGAGAGGTGGTAGAAGTGCACGATGTGATCGTGGATTGCATGCGCGGCCACGATCATGTTGCGGATGTATTGCGCGTTCAGCGGCACTTCGAGCTTCAGCGCATTCTCCACCGCGCGCACGGACGCGATGGCGTGAACCGTGGTGCAGACGCCGCAGATGCGCTGCGTGATCGCCCACGCGTCGCGCGGGTCGCGGCCCAGAAGGATCAATTCGACGCCGCGCCACATCTGCCCGGAGGACCAAGCCTTTGTCACCTTGCCGCCGTTGATCTCGCAGTCCACCCGCAGGTGGCCTTCGATGCGGGTGATGGGGTCGATGGTGATTCTCGTGGACACTGGCAGGTCTCCTTAGGTCCCGGCGGCGGTCAACGGACGCGACCAGCCGGCTGGCCGGGCAGAATGGGGAAGATCTTGACGAAGAAGATGTAGGCCAGCACCTCGATCGAGATGACGCCGATCGTGACCAGGATCTCCGAAGCTGACGGGAAGTAGCGCCATACTGAAATCGTGTTCGTACGCGACCAGAAAGGCGTCGATCCGATAGAGCACCGCTCCGGCGAGCATGCTGGCGGCCGCGGGGAAGAGCTTCGAAAGACGCCGCCGCCGGTTGCTGGTCGCAAGGGAGATCGCGGGGTAGGCGAACAGCGCGATTTCGATCCAGAACATGATGCTCAGGATGCCGGAGTCGAACAGCCTCGGAAGCTCGTCGCGCCAAATGAGGTCGCCGAAACGCAAGCCGAGATAGATGAAGAGGATCACCGATATGATCTTCCCGATCTTCGACAGAAGGTCCAGGTCGTCGAAGATGTCCCGGCCAAAGCCCACGGCGGCCAGCGTCGCTTCCAGGATCACGACCGCGAAGCCCATGCAGAAGGCTGTCAGCAGGAACAACACCGGCAAGAGCGGCGTCTGCCAGAGCGGATGGACCTGATAGCCCATCACGACCAGGAGCGAACCGAGCGAGCTTTGATGCATGCTGGGCAGAAGAACGCCAAGGCCGATGAAAAAGAACAGGAAGCGGTTGAAGGCTTTCTGCAAGCCTTGGCGGCCGAGCCATTCGAGGAATGTCGGGAAGAACTCGATCCACAGCACGAGGATGTAGAGCGAGATGCAGGCCGCGACCTCGAACATCACCGAGGTGGGGTTGAAATAGGCGGGCGACAGGGTGTGCCAGAAGTTCCAATAGCGGCCGAGGTCGATCAGCACCGACGCGGCGCCCAAACTATAGCCGAACACAGACGCAGTCAGCGCCGGTCGCACAAGGGGACTAAATTCGCCTTTGTTGAGGATGTAGACCAGAAAGGCCATGGCGAAGCCGCCGCAGGCGAAGCCCGTGGCGATGACAACGTCCCAAACCACCCAGATGCCCCAGGTGTAGCCGTTGTTGATGTTGGTGACAGCGCCCAGGCCGTAAGCGAAACGGCGGACAAGAAGGAAGACCGCGATGGCCGCAAACACGCCGAGGACGGAGGTGAATACGCCAAGCAGTTTGCCGCCGACGGGCGCGCTCATGCGCGCGCGGGGCGGATGGGGGACAGCCGCCGGCGCGGGCTCGCTGGCGCCGCGGTAGGCGGCGGCCACGAGGGCGAGAAGCGCAATGGCCGGAGCGACCAGCCCGCCATACAGCCTGTGCTGCATCGTTTCCGAAACTGCGGAGTAAGACAGTTCCGGCAAGCCCGTCGGCAGTCCCAGCTTGGCGAAGGGGACGGCTGACATATAGCGCACCTGAGTGCCGCCCAGCATCCTGTCGCCGTAGACATCCTTGACGTAGGCTGCGGCGGCACGCTCATGGACGTCGCCCGAATCCACCGTGCGCCTGGGGAAGACATTCTTCTCGCCGGGCTTCATCGCCTTCCGGCGATTGATTTCGTCGGTGAGGCCTTTGTAGCTGCCGAACAGGGTGGCTCCTGTCGGGCAGACCTTGGCGCAAGCGGGCGTTTCGCCCTTCGCCAGACTATCCTTGCAGAACTCGCATTTGGCGATCTTCGGCGTTGGCGTGTCGTATTGGAATTGCGGGACGCGGTAAGGGCAGGCGGCCACACAGTAGCGGCAGCCGATGCACGCGTTCTCGTCGTAGGATACGAGGCCCGTGACCGGGTCCTTCCTCATCGCGCTCACGGGGCAGACCGAGACGCAGGACGGATCGATGCAATGCATGCATTGCCGCTTGATGTGCGCGAACCCGTTGATCTCCCGGTCTTTCTGCTCGCTCGTGCCGTTCTGGTAGAGCTTGATGACAGTGTAGGTTTTGCCCGACAGTTCGAACGGCGTGTCCCAAAGCTTCTGGCCGAAATTGTCTTCGAGCGGCAGCCGATTGTTGGTCTTGCATGCGGACATGCACGCCTTGCAGCCGATGCACAGCGTAGAATCGTAGAGTAGCCCGATGCCATCGTCCGGGACGGTCTTGTTGCCCCTTGCCTCGGCCGGTTCAGCGCTCAGCGTTGCGCATGCGGCGGCAGCCGCAACACCGCCTACACCTTCGCGCAGGAATTCGCGACGATTCACTGTCATGGCAGCTACTCCTGACGGTCCGAACCTTCGAGCCTCTTGAGCCTTCTCGAAAGCACCGCCACGGCTCCGACCGCGGCGCCCGCGGCCGCTGAAAGCACGGCGACGCCGGCCATGGTGGCTCCCGTTCCCTGTTCCTCGGCGATGTGAGGATACATGGCCGGAGGACGCTGGTTGGCGAGATCGGCGAGCGCGTGGATCGGCTTCGTGAACCCGATCCCTTTCGTCGTGCAGCCGATGCAGGGGTGTCCGGTGCCCACGGGCCAGGACTGCATGCCCACATCGCCGAACAGGACGGCGGGACAGTTCGCGTAGGTTTCAGGCCCTTTGCAGCCGATCTTGTAGAGACAGTAGCCCTTGCGATGGCCCTCGTCGCCGAACTCCATCGCGAAGCGGCCGGCGTCGAAATGAGCGCGCCGTTCGCAGTTTTCGTGCACAAGCCGGCTGTAGGCGAAAAGCGGGCGGCCTTGATTATCGGTCGGCGGAAGCTTGTTGAAGGTCAGGAAATGCACCACGCAGGCGAGGAAGTTGTACGGGTTCGGCGGACATCCCGGGATGGTGACGATGTCGCTGCGGCCAAGCGCTTCCGCGACGCCGGCCGACCCGGTTGGATTGGGCGGGGTCGAGGGCATGCCGCCCCAGGAGGCGCAAGAGCCGAGCGCGACGATGGCCGCGGCGCCGGCCGCCGCTTCTTTCGTCAACTCCAGCGATGTGCGGTTGCCGATCTTGCAATAAATGCCGCCGTCCTTCATCGGGATGGCGCCCTCCACCACGAGGAGATATTTGCCCTTGTTCTTCTCCATGGCGGCGCGCTTGGCCGCCTCGATCTGGTGGCCTGCCGCGGCGAATAGCGTCTCGTGATAGTCGAGCGAGATGATGTCGAGGATCAGCTTCTCGAGCGTGGGGTGCTCGGCGCGCAAGAACGACTCGGTGCAGCCCGTGCACTCCTGATGGTGCAGCCAGATGACTGACGGACGGTCCTTTTTGGTGATGGCTTCGACGACCTCCGCCACAGCCTCACGCGGCAGACCCATCGTCGCGGCGATGGCAGTGCAGAATGTTAGGAAGTCGCGCCTGCCGATGTTGAAACGGCGCTCGATCTCGTCAAGCCCTTGCCTGCTTGCCGCCATTCGTTCCTCCGCCAGAGCGAATTATTCTCATTATTTGCGGATACTTGCAGTTTTATTGCCGGGCCGCGCTGATTCAAATCAAAGCTATGCTTCAGGCTAGGGCGATCCACAGGCCCGGCCCAACATTGGCGGCGGTTTGTGCAACCCAGCCATGCAGAGGGATTCATGAACGGATTCAAGGGAATGCAAGGCAAAAAACGCCTTGCATTCTGCAGAATCACACTTGAGGTGTGGCAAAAGCTCGCAACGGACTCACATTTTGTGCAAAGTTGCTTACACGCAGAGAAAGTTTCAGGCGCGAGAGCGTTTCAAACGCCGTTCGTCATAGCCCACAATCTCTTCTGCCGGCTCATCGACCACAAACCTGTACAAGAGACCTCCCACTATTCCGCCGAGAATGGGGGCAAGCCAGAACAGCCAAAGCTGATTAAGAGCCCATCCGCCCACAACCAGGGCTGGTCCGGTGCTCCTCGCGGGATTGACCGAAACGTTGGTGATGGGGATCCCGATAAGATGGATGAGCGTCAATCCCAATCCGATCGCGATGGGCGCGAATCCGACCGGCGCTTTCCCGTGGGTGGCTCCCATGATGATGAACACGAACATCATGGTGAGAACCGCCTCGGACACAAAGCCGGAGAAAAGCGTGTACTTGCCCGGCGAATGATCCCCGTAGCCATTGGCGGCGAAGCCCTGCGAGAGGTCGAATTCGGGGCCGCCGCTTGCAATGGCCAGGAGAAGATAGGCGGCGGCGATCCCGCCCAAGACCTGAGCGACGACATAGGGCAAGACCTGCTTCATTGGGAAACGCCCCCCTGCCGTCAGGCCCAACGTCACGGCGGGATTCAAATGCGCGCCCGAGATGTGGCCAATCGCATAAGCCATCGTCAGAACTGACAGGCCGAAGGCGAAGGCGACGCCAAGGAGGCCAATTCCAACCTGCGGAAACTTGGCCGCCAGCACGGCGCTCCCGCAGCCTGCGAAGACCAGCCAGAAGGTCCCGATCAGTTCCGCGAAAAACTTGCGAGCATGAAAAAAGTCATTCGTCATCGCTGCCCATCCTCTTACGTCACCCGCGACCGAGTGCGTGCTATTTTCAATCAAGGAATGCAACGGATACGAATTATCGGCGACCTAACTTTGTTCCGGGCCGCCATCTTCGAGCAGCTATCGGCTGCCTGCGCCGCATCCGTGAGCTTCATCGTGAACATGGAGAGTTCGTCCCATAAAGACGCTATCAGCCTGGAAAGCCGATGGCCGCAGCTGCTAGTTTCGCGCCCGGTTTGTTCCTTCGCGAATTTTAAGATCGCTCAGCCGCGTATGCCGCGAAAGATCGTTTTGAACATCCATGCGATGGCAAGAACCACCCAGGCGATCGAAAGAAAAAGAAAGACCTGCGCTGCAAATGGCAACTTATGCACGACCGCAACCATTGCGGCTCCAATGATAAGGGCCGCTATGGCAAAGAGCCAAAATTCAAGTTTCAGCAATATCGACATAGCAACCTCTGGATAACCAAGCTACGGATCCACGCAAACTATCGCTAAATCCGAGCGTGTGCAATTTAGCTTGATTCGACGGTCCCGATTTCGCAACTCACCCTTCTCGCTGGGCTTGGCGAAATTGCGGCAGTAAGCGACGAGGAGAAGCAATGTCTAAACTGGATCCTGTGCTTGAGCATGCTGAAAGCGACTTCGAGACTACCGTTTCGCGCTACCTGGAGTTTCTCCGCATTCCCTCGATCTCGACCGATCCCGCCTATAAGGACGAGGTGAGGCGCGCGGGGACTTGGCTCCAAGCGCAACTGCGCTCGCTTGGCTTCGAGGCCACGCTCCACGAAACGCCCGGCCATCCGATCCTTCTCGCTCATCACGAGGGCGCAACGCCGGACGCGCCGCACCTCCTCTATTACGGCCATTACGATGTTCAGCCGCCGGAACCCCTCGAACTGTGGGACAGCCCGCCGTTCGAGCCTGCGATTGTGGACGGCCCTCACGGCAAGCGCGTGGTCGCCCGGGGAGCGGTCGACGACAAAGGGCAGGTGATGACCTTCCTCGAAGCCTTCCGCGCCTGGAAGACGGTCCACGGCATGCTGCCCGCCGCGATTACCGTCCTTCTCGAAGGCGAGGAGGAAAGCGGCAGCGGGTCGCTGCCCGGCTTTCTGGCGGAGCACGCGGACACGCTCCGGCAGGCGTCCGCGGCCATCGTCACCGACACGAACGCCTGGGATATCGGCACGCCGGCGATCACCTACCGGCTGCGCGGGAACATCTGTGTGGAAGTTACGCTCAGCGGCCCTTCCCGCGACCTTCACTCCGGCCTTTATGGCGGCGCGGTGGTGAACCCCCTCAATGCGCTCACCGAAATCCTTGGCCAGCTTCACGGACGCGATGGCCGCGTTCAGATCCCAGGCTTTTACGACGATGTCGTTGAGCTTTCGGCCGCCGAACGCAAAGCCTGGGCGGCGCTGCCCTTCGACGAGGCCGGGTTCCTGGGCGACGTGGGGCTGACGCAATCTTATGGAGAGGCGCATTACACGCTGCTTGAGCGCCTTTGGGTGCGGCCAACCTGCGATCTGAACGGCATCTGGGGCGGCTATACCGGGCCGGGCACGAAAACCGTGATAGGGAGCCACGCTTCCGCCAAGTTGAGCTTCCGCACCGTCCCGAAGCAAAACCCGGAGAAGATCCTGAAGGGGCTTCAGCAGTTCCTCGATGCCCGGACTCCGCCCGATTGCACATGCCGGATCGAGACATTCTGCGGGTCCGGAGGCATCCATGTCCCCATCGACGGCCCCTTCATGCAGGCGGCCAGGGCCGGTCTCAAGGACATCTTCAAGAAACCGGCGGCGATGATCGGATGCGGCGGGTCCGTGCCCGTGGTCGGGTATCCTTCAGGAGCAGCTCGGCCTCGACTTGATCCTCGTCGGCTTCGGCCTCTCCGACGACCGCATCCATAGCCCGAACGAGAAATTCGAGCTGAAATGCCTGAAAAACGGCATTTTGAGCCAAGCCGCGATCCTTGGGCGCATGGGGAAGATCGCGGTGTAGACGAGGAAAGCGCATCCGCAAGCGGATGCGGATGGGAGGGACGCCGTTGCAGTGGGCACAGCCTGCTCCCTCTCCCCCACCGCATCCGCTGGCGGATGCGGTCACTCTGAGTTGCGAACTCGCCAAGGCGAGTTCGCGGGGAGAGGGCTGGGGTGAGGGGGCAGCGCGGCTGGCGTTTGCGTCGAGGCGTCGAGAGCGGGGCCGTGTCAATGTCATGCGGACACCGTAGGCGAAAGCGCCTTGCGAAAGCTTTAAGCGGCGACTAACGTATTGATTTTGCTAAGTAAACGCCGGCAGAGACAAAAACGGCGGCACGATTGCAAAAGCGGCTGCCCGCAATCCAGGCTTACAAATCCCGGTTAACGCGCGCAATTATCTATGATTAACGGATTTTGGCCTTACAAAAAAAGGGACTTTTAACACTTGTCATATTGGGCTGAAAGCCGTTGTATCTCAATCAGTTACGTGGTTTCTCCCTAGGCCGGCGCCATATTTTTGCCGTATTTTGAGGCCGTTTCCCCCTCAGATCCTGGCCGGAAGAAAATACCTTCGCGGCGCCGTTAAGCATGGCGATTTTAACCATGCGACGGCGCTACGAAAATCGCGCCGCGCTTACAGGGCGCCTATCGCTGACGCCGATCGGCCGCGCGCTCGTCGAGGCGCGGCAGACGGCGGAGGCCGCCTCTTCCCCCCTTGGCATCGGGGCTGCCTGGAGTTCGCGGGGTGGCGGCCAAGCGGATCGGCGCCATGAGCGGCTGAAAAAGGTGAAATGCAGAATGGGCGGGGTCGTGCATGGCGCTTTTTATTCTCCAAGAATCGGATCAGAGGTTGTTCTTGCGAACGGAGCACACTGATGAATTGCAGGGAGAATGATATGCGACTGCATGCGGTTGGCGCTTTTGTGATCCTTTGCGTTACCGGTCTGTGCTCTTCAGACGCACAATCCCAAGATGGGGTTTGCGCGAGCGGCACCCCGGGCATGCGCTCACGCTGCCTGGCAAAGGAAGTTGAAGCTCTGAAACGGGAACTTGCGGAGCTTAAACGGCTGCCCGGCCCGCAGGGCGAAAAGGGGGAGAAAGGCGACCGGGGGGAAAAAGGCGAAAAAGGGGATGCCGGAGAAAAGGGACTCAAAGGGGATAAGGGGGAAATCGGGTCGGAGGGAAAAAAAGGGGACAAGGGAGAAAAAGGCGACAAAGGCGAGAGAGGCGAAAAAGGCGAGAGAGGTGATCCGGGAGCAAAAGGAGAAAAGGGAGAGCGGGGAGAGCGGGGACAACAGGGCGAAAAAGGGGACAAGGGAGAGCGAGGACAACAGGGAGATAAGGGAGATAAAGGAGAGAAGGGCAATCCTGGGCCAAAAGGTGAAAGAGGAGATCCAGGAGTTTCCTCGTTGCCTGACAAGTGAGAACAGAACTTTGCAGCCGACCATCTATCGGATGGTCAGTTTGTGCCGCATGAGGCCGAGAAGAGACATTTGGACTATTCGCCGCGACGTCTCTTACCGAGGTATGACCGGATAGCGCCTCCGCCCTGCTTTATGCCCTGCAATTGCTAAAAACTGACCTGGCGAGCCGCTACCTCGGAGTGATGGGAAGAAGCGCCCTAAGGTCCGTACCGCAGGAACACCGAAACTCTTCCGCCATATTCCGACATTTCGAGCACCTATCATCCTGCGGTGGGTACTCACGCTTACAGTTACCGCACCTGCGCAAAACCTCTGCGCCGCAACGCGGGCACACGATAACATTCCCCAGTCTCGCTGCGACTTCGTCGACGGCTTCTAAGAGATCATTAGTTGGAAAGTTCAGGTTCATAATTAATCGCCCAGCGATTTCCATTATAATGACTGCACAACAAAAGTATAATACAAATTTATTTACAGATAATGCTTCAACAAAAGGCGCATTTTTAATAAACGTTGCATCTATGATAATAACTGTTGCCAGAAGAATCACGGAACTCAGTATAACAAACTTTGTGTTACTCAAAAATATTTTGCGTTTTATTGGTGCCTTTCCTTTTGATTGGCGAATTCTTTCTCTTATTTTGGTCATATATCTAATTAGTAATATTGGCAACATAGATAATAATAGATAAATTATAGGAATAATTTGAATAGGGTCAGATATGTAGTTCAATGAATATTGACTCTGCATAAGAGCGTTACTGACATCTTGGCTTATTGAATCAATGTACGTGGTTATATCCTGCAAAAATTGGTTACATCTATCAAATGAAATGGATTTAATCTTATGTTTATTTAACAATATATATTGCAGCGATGCAAATCTAATTCTAACCATAGAAAATAAGTCATATTCGTCATATTTATTGTCAATATTGGAATTTGTGCAATCAAATAATATTTCTACTTTTGCGTTGATGTTATGCCTTATGATGGGGCTTATCTTGTTTACAGTAATTCCTTTAATATCCACATTATAATCGGTATTATTTATATACGCCAATATAATCATAGAAATTTGACTTGCAGAAGCAGTTAAAAGCAATAAAATAGCGATACGTCTCGAAAAATATCCAATATCATGGATGGCCCTTTGTAGGGTCTTGTCTATAGCAGTACGCCGCCACTTTCTATTCGTAACGCTGTCAGTTTTTTCTCTCCTGCATCTGATGGCTTCCATTGCGCAGTTTATTGATAGAGAGTTCTGACCGTTCCCCTGGGGCTATGGCTTCGGCTATGGGAATTGCAATGGAACCCGGGAAATAGGCCTCTATGGGCCAAATTTCTATGTCTCTTCTTTCCGAAAACAAGTCCAGACGTTGGCGAAGTGCGCCATTGCGAGTTTTTAATAGATTGGCCAGAACCAATCCCGCTCGGGACCTGACATAGGTGTCCTCATGAGCAAGGAGCCTAATTAGGTAGTCGAGTCCCTCCTCTGTTCCTATGTCGCGGAGAAGCTGAACGCCTGCCGCCTTCCAACGTTCCGATCGATGTCGCAAAAGACCCGGTATCAGCCGCAAAGCCATCTCTGGCGAAGTGGCGATAGCTGATTTTAAGGCCGACGCGCCGGTATCATCGCTTCTATCCAGTCTGTCGATGGCACGAAGAAATACGTCTCTAGCTGGATCGAACTCTTGATCGCGGCGATTTGCAAGCGAAGACAGCACCTCTAACGATGGCTGTAACTCATCTCCTGTCTCGATCGCCCCATAAAGCCTTTCAGATATCTGCTCGATCGCTTCGGCACTGGGAGCTTCCTTCATGTAAAGTAGGCATCGAGCCGCTTCAATCCATTTCGCTCTCTCCGTAAGGTATTGCACGACGCTTGCCATGGATTTGACGTTGCGAAGCAATCCACAGTAGAAGTACAAAACCTCTATTATTTCTGGCCTGTCTGAAAAAGTTAATAACACTTCTTCAGTGTTTCTAGAACGCATTGCTTCACAAGCAGCAAGGTATTCCTGTATTGTCCGGTGTGCGCAGGTATAGGTTCCATCCCCGGTCGGTCTAATTAACCCGTTGACTTCCACGAGCTCATACAGAAAGCGATCAAAATCAAAATTATCCTGCTTTATTACCTCGGCTGCTTTCCGGTGTAGAGCTTCTATTGTCAGTGTTTCAGAATCTTCATGTGGCTGAACGCATTCGAGGCGCTCTAGCGCCACCCGCGCCAAAACTTGCCGCTTAATTTCCTCGCGAAACTTTTGCTCGATTTGCCGTCTTGCAGGACGCTGGTGGAGAAGCTCATCGAGAGCGAGCTTATAAAAGCTTTCACGGGAAGTCGGGATTTCGAACCCGTTGGTATCCAGATAGAGCCCCGTCAGAATTGTAAGTAACAGCGGGTTCCTGCAGATGTCCCGTAGCTGTGCGTCCCCTTGGATATCAGCGTAGAGTGAGATGGCGGACCTATCCTTGTGTTTTGGCCATCCTTCCAAAAACAACCTGATGTGATGGTTAGTGAATGCCTCTACGCGCAGGATTTCGGGTAGGCCATCTCTTAAGTCGACCGTCCGGTAACTGTGCTCGCGGCAAGTAACCAACAGGCGGTTTTTATGCGTGCGCTGGTCGTCAAGCTTGCAAAAGTTGAGTATCTGACTAACCACAAACGGCCGATCTACGCCAACCTCATCAAGCCCGTCGAGAACGACGATCATTTTTCCGGCACCGAGGGCGGAGGCAACGAAATCTGTTGCGCCGGGAAAGTGGTGATCGGCGAATGCGTCTACTATTGCCTCAGTTACCGCGTGCTTTTTCTTGGCAAGATTTCTTAAGACTATAAAGACTGGTATTAGATCATTGAGGCTTTGGTGACAGCGCTTGCGCAAAACGCTCACCACTAGGCTTTTCATTAATGTCGTTTTACCGCTGCCAGGTCCTCCCAATACCATGCAGCGGCTGTTTTCAGCTATATAGTTATAGAGATCGATGCTATCCTTTGTCGAACTTGAAATGAGTTTTAGTGGCGCAAATGCTGTTTCGAGAGGGACCTGCAGGCTCGGCCCAACGGGATTTTCCATGCGGGCGATGTTGGACCGCAGTACGTTTTTTCGGTAAGTTCGCATGGAAATAGAAAATGGATTGCGGGGAGCGATCCATCGGTAAAGGAGATTGTAAAGGCGTTTGAAGGGCCAGCCTAAAACGTGAAGAGCCGCATCGGCTATCTTTTTGCTAAAGAGGGTTACAAGAGCTGTGGTGATTGCGGTCAGAAAAACAATGCTGAGCGTGCCAATGCCGAAAAGTCGCCCTATGTCCATCTCAAAGTCCACTAAAAAAATATCGGAAATTAGTGACGGCTTCGACCGTCCATTCTCCCTTAATGCCCACCAATCGATTTCTCAAGATCTTGTCCCGTTCGCTCCACCGAGATCAGCTCATTCGTTCATTCCTCAGAACGAATATGGGGCCAGCGTTTGTTTCCTTGGCATAATCGTCCCGACGCCACCGCACGATGGCAGCGAGGACCACGCTGGCTGCTGTGAAACTCCCGGCTTTGACCATTTCCCGAAAGATCGGATCACTGAGCCCCACCGGGCACGTCCGCTCTCGAAGGCTTTGCTGCCTTGAGTTCCAATTTTTTTGAGGTCGGTTCACGACCCAAGGCAGATAAAGGCCCGGTGAGGTCCGCCGCCGGGCAGGGCGGGCGAACGCCGCCCCTTACTGCCGCCCCCGCCGCGCGCCGGTGAGCCGCAGCCGCAGCGCGTTCAGCTTGATGAAGCCCGCCGCGTCGCGCTGATCGTAGGCGACGGCGCCCTCCTCGAACGTCACCAACTCCTGATTGTAGAGCGAGAACGGGCTTTCGCGCCCGATGACGTGCGCCGAGCCCTTGTAAAGCTTCACGCGCACCTTGCCCGTGACGAACTCCTGGCTCTTGTCGATGGCCGCCTGCAGCATCTCGCGCTCGGGCGCGAACCAGAAGCCGTTATAGATCATCTCCGCGTAGCGCGGCATCAGTTCGTCCTTCAGATGCGCCGCGCCGCGGTCGAGCGTGATGCTCTCGATGCCGCGATGGGCGACGAGGAGGATCGCGCCGCCCGGCGTCTCGTAGATGCCGCGCGATTTCATGCCGACAAAGCGGTTCTCGACGAGATCGAGCCGCCCGATGCCATGCTTGCGGCCGTATTCGTTGAGGCGCGTCAGGAGGCTGGCCGGAGACAGCGGCTCGCCGTCGATCGACACCGGATCGCCCCGCTCGAAGCCGATCTCGATGATTTCCGGATCGTCCGGCGCGCCCTCGGGCGCAACCGTGCGCTGATACACATAGTCCGGCGCTTCCACCGCCGGGTCTTCGAGCAGCTTGCCCTCGGACGAGGTGTGCAGCAGGTTCGCGTCCACGGAGAAAGGCGCGTCGCCGCGCTTGTCCTTGGTGACGAGGATCTGGTTCTTTTCCGCGAAGTCGAGAAGCGCCTGCCGCGATTTGAACTCCCACTCGCGCCACGGCGCGATCACCGTGATATTCGGGTCCAGCGCATAATAGGTCAGCTCGAAACGGACCTGATCGTTGCCCTTGCCGGTGGCGCCGTGGCAGACGGCGTCCGCGCCGGTCTCCCGCGCGATCTCTATCTGGCGCTTGGCGATGAGCGGCCGGGCAATCGAAGTGCCGAGCAGATAAAGCCCCTCATAGACCGCGTTCGCGCGGAACATCGGGAACACATAGTCGCGCACGAAATCCTCGCGCAGATCCTCGATATAGATCTGCTTGATGCCCAGCAGCTCCGCTTTTCTGCGCGCAGGCTCAAGCTCCTCGCCCTGGCCGAGATCCGCGGTGAACGTCACCACCTCGCAGCCATAGGTGACTTGCAGCCACTTCAAAATGATCGACGTATCGAGGCCGCCGGAATAGGCGAGGACGACTTTCTTGATGCTTTTTTTCTCGGACATGGGAGGCTTTCCTGGAGTTTCGTCACCGCTTAAAGGAACCGCGGGCATAGCGCAAGGTACGGCATAGCCTTGGCGTGAGCGCGGCGGGAAATTGCGATCCATCGCTTATGGAGAGCACGAGGCGCATGACCTCATGCGGTCTTTCCCAGAAATCTCCGGACTTCTGCGATGAACGCCTCTACGTCGGCGATATCGGCATTCAGCGTGACAATATCCGGGAGCGGCGGCAATCTGCCGGCTGGAGAGGGGTATCGATAAAGTGTGGCGGCGCTCGAATGCCGGTCGAGCCCGGCGACCCGCTGCTTCAGAGGATGCTCCAACGGGCGGCGCCGAAGCCATCAATCCGAGATTGTGCCCGGTTCCGAAGGGGATTCTCGCCGCCGTTAAGAGCGCTCGCGTTGCTTTCTCCGCGGCCTGCTGAATGTAATAGGCTCCCTGCCGGGGTGCAGCTTGCGCCAGTATTTTCGCGGCATCAAGTTCTTCGCCCGCTAAAGTCAGGAACGCCGCGATTTGTCTATCGGCGCACATAGACCTTCTTGCCTCGATGGGCAGCCTCAAAACACAGACTGGTGGGATCGTCCTTGTCTTCCAGAAAGTCTGGCTCAGGAACAGGCAACACATCGCACGCAATCCCGCGGCCAGCCAGCGGTGCGTAAGCCCGGACATAATCGTAGCCCGCCGCTCCATCCTCGGGGCGGGTGACAACCAAGAGGTCGAAGTCGCTATCGGGGCGCGCGGTTCCGCGTGCGCGGCTGCCGAAGAGATAGATCGCGACGGGATTTAGCGCCCCGGCCAAGCGATGGACCACCTCGTCGAGCGCTTGATCGGCGGTAGCGTAGCCACCGTAATTTGCGATTAAGGCCATGGCCGCGATCCAACTATTTGACGGAGCACTTCACCCTTCTACCATGGAACGCCATGAAAAGGCGAGGCACGGATTCCGAGCGTCAAACCCGCGAACGCGGGAAATCCATATCCGATGCTAGAACAAAGCCGCGGTGTCTTCCCTCGAAGGCAGGGACGACACTGCGGCGATATTCTGCGGGCGCTTTCATTCGCAAATCGCTCAGGCCGTATTACTGGCGACGCTCAAAGGCAGGGAGAACGCGATGGCCCATCTCACCTTCTGGTTCGAATTTGCATCCACCTACAGCTACCTGTCGGCGATGCGGATCGAGGAGATGGCTAGAAAAGCCGATGTGGAGGTGATTTGGAAGCCGTTTCTGCTCGGACCTATCTTCAAAGCGCAAAACTGGGACACGTCGCCCTTCAACATCTATCCGGCGAAGGGCCGGTATATGGTGCGCGATATCGAGCGCATTGCGCAGGAGAGAGGCCTTGTGTTCCGCTTGCCGGACCCGTTTCCGCAAAATGGCCTGCTCGCCGCCCGCCTGGCGCTTGTTGGATTGGCGGAGGGATGGGGGCCGGACTTCATCCGGACGGTTTTCAGGCTGGAGTTTGAGGAGGGGCGGGATATCGCGGGCCGCTCGACGCTCGCTGACGCGCTCCGGGCCGCCTGCGCTTCGGAAGCGCGCGCCTTCGAGCAAGCCGAAACACCCGAAATCAAAAGCCGGCTCCGGTCGCACACGGAGGAAGCGCAAGCGAAAGGCGTTTTCGGCGCTCCGAGCTTCACAACTCCCGGCGGCGAACTGTTTTGGGGCGACGACCGCCTGGAGCAGGCATTTTCGTGGATCGGGAGAAAATCTTGATCGCATCTCTTGCGATCTAAGCAAAAAAGTGATCTAGGGTGGTGCCTTCGGTCCCCGGATGGGATCGGTGGAACCTTCTCAGGAGAGATTAATCAATGCGTTTCCTATTGCCAGCCGCCATTGCGGCATCGCTCATCGCCGGATCGATATCCACGTTCGCGGAGCCGATACTCGTTAAGGACGCAGCCTGCAAGAAGCTCAAGGATGAGGCCTCTTGTACGCCGCGCACGGACTGCAAATGGACGCCTGGTAAAACGGACCCGGCGAAGGGCAAATGCGCCACGGCTCCGAAGCCGAAGACGACCTAAGTCCAGAACCCTGATGGCCGCTGCTGAAGCGGCCATCATGCAAGACCCGTCATCTACCCCAGGAGAAGCCCCACTTGAGGCCGCCGGGGCCAGAAACCATGGTGGTGAAGGGATTGGCGGGCATCTTCGTGCCAGAACTGCCGAACGGAGCGGCCGGCATCCACAAGCTGGCCCAGAAATTCATCCCCTCGGTAAACATACCCCACGGGTTTGTGGCCCAGGGCGTCATAAAGCTCTGCATCGGAAATGAACCGAAAGACATCGGATCATGCGACTGTCCAGGCCGCGGAAACCCGAATGGCGTCTGCCCGGCGCCGGGCACGCCAAAACCGCCCCAGGCCGCTTGGAGGAAAGCAGCCGTGTCGCGAGCCACGCGATCGAAGGCCAGCGCCGCGGCGACTTGTGCGAAAAGGGCGTTGGCGCGGTTCCCAAGCGCCGTCAGCGACGCGGTGAACCCGGATAGCGTCTGCCGCAGAAGGCCAAGCGCAATATTTCCGAAGTCCATGTCGAGGCGAGGGGCGCCCGAATGGGCGTAGCCGCGTCCTGGCGATGGCAGGAGCGGCAATGTTTCCGTGCGCCGCGCGCGGCCGCTGTTGGAGGAGGCTCCCCCTTCAGCAGCGAATGGATAGAAGAAAAACATGCTCGCTCCTTGGATCGGTTATGCTTTGATTCAAGGATAGCGCACTTTATGTTGCACTGCAACATTGGTGCAAACTTCACACACCCTTAGCGCAAGCTTTTTTCCCCAAGACCGGTCAAATATCGAGATTCGACACTGAGAGCGCATTTTGCTGGATGAACTCGCGCCGCGGCTCAACGACGTCGCCCATGAGCTTCGAGAAGATCTCGTCGGCGTCATTCAGCTCGCCGAGCTTCACCTGCATCAGCGTCCTGACATTAGGGTCGAGCGTCGTCTCCCGGAGCTGCTCGGGATTCATCTCGCCCAAACCTTTGTAGCGCTGCATAGTGAGTCCGGCGCGCCCAGCCGCGAACACGGCGTCCAGGAGGGAGCACGGCCCGAAGACCGGCGTTTGCGCACTCTTCCGCTCAAGAACGACCTTGCCCGAGAACAGCTCGGAAAACTCGGCGTGATAGCTGTGGAGCTTTCGGGCATCCGCCGACTGGATCAGCGCCCAGTCGATGCTGTGCGCTTCCTTGACCCCGCGCACTTCGCGCTCGAACGTGAAGCCGCCATTGGAGCCCCGAACCCAACCCCACCCCTGTTCAGTCTCCTCCGAAAGGGCCTTCAAACGCTCCACTGCCTTGGCGGCCAAGCCATCCGCTTCGACTTCATTGTTGACGAGCTTCGGATTGAGCAATCCGGCAATGGCAGCCTGTTCCACCACCCTGCGCGCGTAGCGCATATGCAGCCCCTCCAGCACATGGACAAAGGATCGCGCCCGCTCGACATTGGCGCGAAGGTCGAGCCCCGAACGGCGCTCCCCGCCCTCCGATTTGAGAATGGCTCCTTCGAGGCCGCCGGCGATCAGGAAGTCTTGGAAAGCCGCCTCATCCTTGAGATAATTCTCGGAGTTCCCGCGCTTGACCTTGTAGAGCGGCGGCTGCGCGATATAGAGGTGCCCGTTTTCCAGAAGCTGCGGCATCTGCCGGTAGAAAAACGTCAGCAGCAGGGTCCGGATGTGAGCGCCGTCGACGTCGGCGTCGGTCATGATGATGATGCGATGATAGCGCAGCTTCGAAATATCGAAGTCGTCCCGGCCGATGCCCGTGCCGAGCGCCGTGATTAGCGTGCCGATCTCCTGGCTCGAAAGCATCTTATCGAAGCGCGCGCGCTCGACGTTCAAGATCTTGCCACGCAGCGGCAGCACGGCCTGATTTGACCGGTCGCGGCCCTGTTTTGCGGAGCCGCCTGCGCTATCGCCCTCGACAAGGAAAATTTCCGACTTCCTCGGATCGCGCTCCGCGCAATCGGCGAGCTTTCCGGGAAGGTTCGCCACGTCCAGCACGCCCTTGCGCCGCGTCAACTCGCGGGCCTTGCGCGCCGCCTCGCGAGCCGCCGCCGCCTCGGCCACTTTCAGGATAACGAGCTTGCATTCGACGGGGTGCTCCTCGAACCATGCGCCAAGCGCCTCCGTCATGATGCCTTCGACCGCAGGCCGCACTTCCGACGACACCAGCTTGTCCTTGGTCTGGCTTGAAAACTTCGGGTCAGGCACTTTAACCGACAGGACACAGGTTAGCCCCTCGCGCGCGTCGTCGCCGGTCAGTTGCACCTTTTCCTTCTTCGCAATGCCGGAGGAGGTGGCGAAGGTGTTGATCGTCCTCGTAAGCGCGGCGCGAAAACCCGCAAGGTGCGTTCCGCCGTCCCGCTGCGGGATGTTGTTCGTGAAGCAGAAGACGCCTTCGTGGTAGCCATCGTTCCACCAAAGCGCCGCCTCGATTGTAATCCGTGGCTCGCTCGGATCGGTGTCCTTCGTTATCGGCGAGCCGTCCAGCAACCGCTCGGCCTTGATGGCGATAGGCTCGGTGAGCAAGGATGTGCGCGCTCGGTCGAGATATTGGACGAACTCCCTGAGGCCGCCGTCATATTTGAACTCGCTCTTCACCGGCTCGACGCCGCGCAAATCCAAAAGGTTGATGTTGACCCCGGAGTTCAGGAAGGCGAGTTCGCGCAGCCGGTGCTCCAGAGTGGCGTAATCGAACTCCACCATCGTAAAGGTCGCGGTGCTCGGCGTGAAGGTGACTCGCGTACCGGACTTGCCCGGCGCCTTGCCGACGGCCTTCAACGGCTCCTCCGGCACGCCATCGGCGAACGCCATGAAATACTCTAGCCCGCCGCGCCAGATGGTCAACTCGAGACGGACCGAAAGCGCGTTCACGACAGAGACGCCGACGCCATGCAGCCCGCCTGAAACCTTGTAGGAATTTTGGTCGAATTTTCCGCCGGCATGAAGCTGCGTCATAATGACTTCGGCGGCCGAAACCCCTTCCTCCGAATGGATTTCCGTCGGAATGCCGCGCCCATTGTCCTCGACGGTCACCGATCCGTCCGCATTCAGCGCGACAGTGACGAGATCGGCATAGCCCCCGAGCGCCTCGTCGATCGCGTTGTCGACCACTTCGTAGACCATATGATGAAGGCCGGAGCCATCGTCCGTATCGCCGATATACATGCCGGGACGTTTACGAACCGCATCGAGCCCCTTGAGAACCTTGATACTGTCCGCGCCGTAGGCTTCGGCCGCCTCAACGCGTCTTGCTGCTTCCATGAATTCACCTGATAGCCGCGCGGTCCGCGGCATTTTGATATCTATTATTTAGTGTTCCGAGGGGGATTCTGCATCGTTTGCGGGCATAATAGCGCCGTTTGAAACAACAAAAAGCTGCGTTTCTGTGACATTCCGAAGAGGCGCAAAAATGTCAGCGTCCGTCCCCGTCATCCAGACTTGAGCGTTCAAGCTGGCGACGGAGGAAAAAAGCGCGAGGCGGCGGCCAAGATCGAGATGCGCCGCAATCTCGTCGAGCAATATCACAGGCGAAACGCCGCCGCAGCTTTTCTTGATAAGGCGGCCCTGGGCTAGAACGAGGCCGATGAGAAGCGCCTTCTGCTCGCCCGTCGAGCACATTTTCGCGGCGATGCCCTTGGGTCCGTGCACAACCTCAAGGTCGCTCCGATGAGGACCGATGAGCGTGCGCCCCGCGGCGCGGTCGCGGTCGCGCGCGCTCGCGAGGAGATGGCGATAGGCGGCCGCCATCTCATCTTCATCGATGGAGCCGGCCTGCTCTTCGAGGCGGCCTTGCAGCGCGAGCCCGGCCCAGGGAAAGACCGAGTCCGGATCGCGGTCGCGCTCCTCTTGGATCTCGGACAAAAGGCTTTGCGTGGCGCGGCTCCGGGCGGCGGCCATGCTCACGGCCGCGCTCGCCATCTGCGCTTCGAGCGCCGTCAGGAGTTGCGGGGGGCTGAGCGTTTCGAGCGCCTTGTTACGCTGGCGCATGGCCCGGTCGAAAATTGCGGCGGCGGCGCCATAGCCGGGATCGAGACTGAGCACGAGGCGGTCGAGAAACCGGCGGCGTTCGCTCGCCGGCCCGGTGAACAGTCCGTCCATCGCGGGCGTGAGCCACAGCATGCGCACGGCGGCGAGCGCGCCCGAACCTTTGGCGATGGCGTGGTCGATTTTCACGATGCGAGCCGCGCGGGCGCTCAAGACGCCATCGGGAGGGAGCTGAACGCCGGTGCCGATCTCGGTCTCCTCGCCTGCGATCGAGACGCGGGCGGCGATCGCCCAGCCGCCCAGCCCGCCGCTTCGCGCAAGATCGGAAAACGGCAGCGAGCGCAAGCCGCGCCCGGCGGTCAGAAGCGAGACCGCCTCAAGGCAGTTCGTTTTGCCTGCGCCGTTCGGGCCGGTTAGTATGACGGGGCCGGGCGCAGCGACGATTGTCGCGGCGCGATAATTGCGAAAATCGGTAAGCGTAAGCTTGCCGATCCAAATTCGTGATGATGGATCCAGACCCTGCGGCGCCGATTGCACTCTTTTGTCAGCTAAGGGTTATCGCTAAACGCGCATCGGCATGAGCACGTACAAAGCCGAGGGATCGCTCTCATCCGAGATAAGGGTCGGGGATGATCCATCGGCCAGCTTGAACAGCGTTTGCGGGCCGTCGATTTGAGCCGTGATATCGAGGAGATATCGCGCGTTGAAACCGATTTCCAGGGGCTCCGCCCGGTAGTCCGCGGAAATCTCCTCGGTTGCGGATCCCGATTCCGGGTTGTTGGCCGACACCACAACGCGCCCTTCGCTGGCGTTGAATTTGACCGCGCGCCCCTTTTCGGAGGAGAGCGTCGAAACCCGGTCCACGGCTTTGACCAGATCGGCGTTTTGAAGCAGCAGATGTTTTTTGTTTGTCGCGGGGATGACCCTCACATAATCCGGAAATGAGCCGTCGATCAGCTTGGATGTGAGCAGCACATCTCCAACAGCGAACCTGATCTTCGCCTGAGAGAGGGAAACCTCCACCGGCGCCTGATCGCTTTCCAGAAGCTTGATCACTTCGCCGACGGCTTTCCGCGGCACGATCACGCCCGGCATGCCTTCCGCGCCGGCGGGGCAATCCGTCTGCACCTGCGCGAGCCGGTGCCCGTCGGTCGCCACGGCCCGAAGCTTGGCGACGCCATCGCTGGCGACCGAGTGAAGGTAGATGCCGTTAAGATAATATCGCGTCTCCTCGGTGGAGATCGCGAAGCGCGCCTTTTCGAAAAGACGCTTCAACTGACCGCTTTCAAGCTTGAAGCGATGCGGAGTTCCGGTCTGGCCCATGTCCGGAAAATCGTCGGCGGGCAGAATGGAAAGCTCAAAGCTCGCGCGGCCCGCGGCGACTTTCAGCCGCCCTTCGCCGCCCTTACGTTCGACTTTGATCTCGGCGCCCTCGGGAAGCTTGCGCACGATGTCATGAAGGGTGTGCGCCGGGACCGTCACCGCGCCGGCCGTATCGACTTTGGCGGGCACGCTTTCGATGGCCTCCATGTCGAGGTCCGTCGCCTTGAGCGTGAGCCCTTCGCCATCGGCGCCTACCAGGATGTTGCTGAGGATGGGGATGGTGTTACGCCGCTCCACAATCCCGGTGATATGTCCAAGAGCACGGAGCAACGCATTCCGGTCAACAACAAAGCGCATGACGACTACCATCCCGCTTGCGCGGTGTTATGTTTTGAAACCCCAGTTTCACGGCTGAACCGGTTCTGTCAAGTCCAGCCGCCCTATGCGGTATCAGCCGATCCTCAGAGAGAGCCATCCTTCAGCATGCGTGAAAGAGAATCGAGTTCCTCCTTCAGCACGCCGTCGCTCTGCTTCAGAGCCTCGATTTTGCGGATGGCGTGAAGGACTGTCGTGTGGTCGCGCCCGCCGAAACGCCGCCCGATCTCGGGCAGGGACCGCGCGGTGAGCGTCTTCGCCAGGTACATCCCGATCTGGCGAGGCCGGACGATGGATTGATTTCGGCGGCTTGAGAGAAGATCGCCGCGCTGAACGCCGTAATGCTTGGCGACAACGCGAAGAATATCGTCGATCTTGACGCGCTTCGGCTCCTTCGACCGGATGAGGTCTCCGATCGTGGTTTCCGCGGCATCGACCGTGACGCGTTCGCCAGTAAGCTGGTAAGTTGCATGCAAGCGCGTGATGGCGCCTTCCAGCTCACGGCCGTTTTCCGTCAACTGCGCGGAAAGATATTCGAGCACGTCGGCGGGAATTCTCGAAGCCGGGCGAAGCAGACATTTTTTCGGCGGCGCGCCGTTGCAGGATCTTCAAGCGAAGGTCGTAGTCGAGCGGCGACAGCTCCGCGACCAGCCCGCCAGAGAGACGCGAGCGCATTCTTGCGTCGAAGCTTTCGAGAAGGAGCGGCGCGCAATCGGCGGCCACAACGACCTGTTTGCCTCCGTCGATCAGCGAGTTGAGCGTGTGGCAAAACTCCTGCTGGAAAGTACGGCCCTGGAGGAACTCCATGTCGTCGATCAGAAGAAGATCGATCGTCCGCAGCTTTTCCTTGAAAGCCGGCGCATCGCGGGTTTGCAGCGCCTCGGCGAAACTGTACATGAACCGCTCGGCCGTCAGATACAGCACCTTCGCGTTCGGATTGCGCTGCTTCATCTCCCAGGCGATGGCGTGCAGCAGGTGGGTTTTGCCCATGCCGACGCGGGCGTGAATATAGAGCGGATTATATTTCAGCGGCTGATCGCCTATGCTTTCCGCAACCTGCAGCGCAGCCGCGTGAGCGAGCCTGTTCGGGGCTCCGACGACAAACGACTGGAAGGTGTAGCGCGGATCGAGCGGCGAGCCTTCAAAACCATCGAGGCCGGTCCGTCCGTCGCGAACGGGCATATTGACCACGCGCAGCGGAATAGGCGCCGCCGAAGTTTGCTGGGGCCGGAGAGCAGCAGCCGCATCTTTCGCCGCCGCCGCCGTTTTTAGCCTTTCGACCGAGGCGAGGTGAGGCTGGCGAACGCGAAACTCCAGGCGGTTCACGCCGGTGAGCTCCGTTCCGCAGCACGCGAGCAGCTTATCGGAATAATGAGATTGGAGCCAATTGCGCAGAAACTTTGTGGGAACCGAAACATGCACGACGCGGCCGTCGTAACTTTCCAGCTCAACCCGTCCAAACCAGCTCGTAAATACGTCGTCACCGAGTTCCGCGCGAAGACGGCTTTGTATACGCCGCCATTTATGCTCTATCGAGGTCGTCGAGAGGTCCAACGCTTCCATTTCAAAATTTCCTTCGCCGCCCGTAGGCATCAGCGTTTCATCGGATAAGTAATACCGGTGAGGCGAGGCTACGCCGCTAAGGCGAGGCCTGAAGCCTGCTTTTCCGCGTTATCGCGCGGAGCGTCTCCGGCATCCTGCAGAACAGAAGCAAGGAGCGACCCTGGCGCAGGTTCGCCAGCAGCCCGCGTTAAAGCGCGAGGCTTCAGGCTTGAGGGCCGCTCGAGTTCCGAGGATGAAAAGCTAGAAGCGGGCGAAAAAACGGCGTCCGCCATATCCGATGCCAAATTTTGGAATTCCCGTGACGCCAAATAGGCTTTCCACGGAATGAAAGGGTGCTCTGCTCTGCAGGTTTCCCGCCGCAGCTTGGCGCTCGTGCGAGAAACAATATCTTGGGCTTGATCGAATAAAACCGGGCGCATGTGAGGCGTTACCGGCAACTTCCACGTATAGGAACAAGTGGATTGCGGCAAAGCCGCTATGCATTCACTTCGCATTAATCATTCCTCCTGCCCAATGCCTTGCGGACAGAGAGGTTGAGCCGGCCGAAGAGCCTTGGCGCGCACCATCCATCCATCGCCTGATCATGGACAACACACTCGCTCAAGCGGGGGCCACCCCACGTCGCGAGTTTTTGGTACGCATTACAAGGTTACAATCTCAGGAGGGGAAATCCCCCGTTCGGAATACCTACCATACAAAGGCCTCCGGACGGGCGCAAGAGCCGACTAGGTCTCCGGAATGCCGCCCCATTTCCGCAACCTTCGCGCTCAAGGCGTCAAAAAGGGGAACTATCTTGGACATAAGGCATTGGCAAAATTAACGAATTATTAATTATCTGCTCACTAAACAACCTCAACTCGCGCATTCCCGCGAACGCCGTCTCAGGTTGCAAAAATTGCACTCAACTGCACGGATCTCTGCACACAACAAAAAGGGCCTGGAGCATCATCGATGTCCAAGTCCTTGATTTAAAAGGGATTCGTTAAATGTTACCTAAGCCTGGATGTGGGTGCGGAAGCCCTGTGGTGCAATTCCGCATCAGCGCCCAAGAATCTAAGCAACGGCGCCGAGAGCCTTGATGCGAGCGGACAGCCGCGAGATCTTCCGGGACGCTGTGTTCCTATGAACGATGCCTCTCGCAGCCGAGCGCATGATCTCCGGTTGCGCTTCGCGCAGTGCGGCGTTTGCGGCTTCCTTGTCGCCCGTGGCGATAGCCTCTTCGACCTTGCGCACATAGGTTCTCATCCGGGTGCGGCGAGACTTATTGATGAGCGTGCGGCGCTCCGCCTGACGGGCGGCCTTCTTCGCCGATTTCGTATTTGCCATTCTACAAATTCCTCTCGCGGGCGAGCAGCCCGCGTTCCAGCTTATTATGGGATGGAAAGTTATGCCCGCATGCCCATAGGCGGCAACCTGCGTTGCATATACCTGCGATATAAACGACCGTCAACGCCACGCAGCCGCAACCCGGCGGCATGCTGTCGAAATCTTTGCGGCTTTTACCGTTCAGGCGCCATCGGGCGGCCTAATCCTCCGGCGAAGGCGTCTGCCGCCGCTTGCTCTCGTTATCGTTTGCGGGATGACCGGTCAAGTCGAGAAGCGCATCGCGGCTCAGACTGAAGCCGCTCTCGATCCAGCAGTCTTCAAGCTCCTTCAGGCGATTACCCAAAGCGACCCCAGGCTTCCAGCCTTTCGCGATCAGATCGGCGCCAGTGACGGGAAACGCCGGACGCCGCCACGACTGCGCAAGGCCGGCGGCGAAGGTCCAAGCCCTGTCGGTCTCCGAAGCCTCTCCCGATGCCCAGGCCAGCAAGGCGCGCCCGCGATAAAGACGCGGGCCGAGCCGGTAAAGGAGGGCGTCAGGGCCGGCCTTGCTGAGTGCGGCGGTCATTCGCGGCGCCGCCGCCGCCAAGCCCAGGAGTTCGTTCGTCTCCTGAACGGAGAGGCGCAATTTTGCCGCAAGCAGTGAGGCGTCCTCTTCGACGAACACCGCCAGCGAGGCCAATCGGAGGATTGGGTCCGGCCGGTCTCCGAGCGCCGCCTCGATCCGGCACAGCCTCTCGAAGCGCTTGCGCCGCATAACCCCGCCGAGAAGAAGGAGAAGCAGCCCGCTCTCATCCATGACCTCGATGGCGTCGACCGCACGGCGCGAAACGAGAATGCGAAGCAACTCCGCCCGGATGCGCTCCCGCGACAACTTGCTAAGGCCGTGTCTCTGCCGGACCGCGGCGGCGATCGCCTCGCGGTCGAAGTTCTGCCGCGCATATTGGGCGCTGAACCGGAAGAACCGGAGGATGCGCAGATAGTCTTCCCGGATTCTGGCGTCGGCATCGCCCACGAACCGGACCAAACGCGCTTTGATGTCCGCAAGTCCGCCCAGCGGATCGTAGACCTCGCCCCTGGCGCCGGCGTAGAGCGCGTTCATGGTGAAATCCCGCCGCTTCGCGTCTTCGGCCCAACTATCGCTGAACTCGACGGTTGCGTACCGGCCGTGCGTTTCAACATCGCGCCTGAGCGTGGTGACCTCGAACGGCACGCCGTTTACGATCACAGTGACGGTGCCGTGGCTGATCCCGGTGGGCGCTGTCTTGATCCCCGCCTGCGCCGCGAGGCGCAACGTATCCTCAGGACGCGCCGTGGTCGCGAAATCGACCTCATGCACCGGCTCGCTCATCAGAGCGTTGCGCACGGCGCCGCCGACAACGCGAACCTCGAAGCCCTCGCGGTTGAGGCAGGCGAAGACGGCCTGCGTCTCGGGTTTCAGGAACCACTCGGCGTTTGCAACGCTCAAATTTTCTAGCGGCGAAGGCATTGGCGGCTACCCGGCTTCCGGCGCGTACAGCCTCTCATAAAGATTGCGCAGCATCGCGGCGGTCGCGCCCCAAATAAAGCGCTGCTCATACTCCATGGCGTAGAACTGGATGCGCCTGTCCTTCCACTCACGCAGATGCTTCATATGATTTTCTTCTTCCATGAGGAAGGACAGCGGCACCTCGAAAACATCGGCGACTTCGCCCGGGTCCGGAACCGGCAGGAACGACGGATCGACGAGCGAAAGTACGGGAATGATGCGGTAGCCCGTGCCGGTGTTGTGAAGATCGAGCAGGCTCAACGGCGTCACAAGCTCAGGCGGCAGCCCGATCTCTTCTTCTGCTTCCCTCAGCGCGGCTTCGACCGGCGTTGCGTCGCTCTCCTCGATTTTGCCGCCCGGAAAGGCGATCTGCCCGCTGTGAGCGGCAAGATGCGCGGTGCGAAGGATCAACATCACCGTCGCCTCCGGCTCGCGCGCCACCACCGGCACGAGCACAGCCGCCATCTTCCAGCCTCCTGGCGACACCAGATCGTCGAGCCTTAAATTTTCGTTAGCATTCCCGCCCTCATCGACCCTGCGCCCGGCGTCGATCCCATAGGAAGCGGGCTGCGCCGCCATCCAGGCCGCCTTCTCAAGCTCAAGGCCATGCAGGCGCGCGCGAGCCGCAAAACCCTCGGGCGAAAAAGGGCTTAGCGCCCCCTCGGACGTCAGATCAAGAGCGTCTGGCATTACAATCTCTCCCTTGAAGGCTGACAAACTCCGCCGCCAGATCATGCAGCATCCGCTTCGGCATGGCGATCCGAAACCGGACATAAACCCTGACCTCGCGACGTTGTATCACCGGAAAGTATCAGCATATACTCTCCGTTGGAAATCGGCGCTCCCATCCAAAGGTTGCTGATATGCATCATCCCACAGAGCCGGACATTGTAACCCGCGTCGATGACATCCGGTCGAAAGTGGCTCGGGTCAAGGACTCGATCTCCAGGGTCATCTTCGGCCAAGGCGCCGTTATCGAACTCGTCCTCGTCAACATTCTTTCAGGCGGCCACGCGCTTCTCATCGGCGTCCCCGGCCTTGCCAAGACCTCTCTCGTGGAGGCTCTCGGCGGGGCGCTCGGGCTCAATGCAAAGCGCATCCAGTTTACGCCGGACCTTATGCCCTCGGACATTGTGGGGACGGAAGTCCTGGAGGAAAGCGCGGGCTCGCGCCAGTTCCGATTCGTCAAGGGGCCGGTCTTCGCGCAGCTTCTCATGGCCGACGAAATCAACCGGGCAAGCCCGAAAACCCAGTCCGCCCTCTTGCAGGCGATGCAGGAGCATCAGGTCACCTATGCAGGCCAGACCTATGCGCTGCCTGCGCCCTTCTTCGTGCTTGCGACCCAGAACCCTCTCGAGCAGGAGGGCACCTACCCTCTGCCGGAAGCGCAGCTCGACCGTTTTCTCCTGCAAGTGGACGTCACCTACCCGGACGCCGCCGCAGAGCGACGCATGCTTTTTTCGACGACCGGCGTCGAAGATAGAACCGTGCAGCCGGTCTTGAGCGCGGCGGAGGTTATGGCGGCGCAGCGCCTCGTCCGGCAAATTCCGGCGGGCGACAGCGTCGTCGACGCCATCCTGAAGCTCGTTCGCTCCGCGCGCCCCCAGACAAGCGAGGCGGCGCCGCGCGTCAACGAACTCGTGGCCTGGGGGCCGGGTCCGCGCGCCAGTCAGGCTTTGATGCTGACGGTGCGGGCGAAGGCGCTGCTCGATGGACGCTTCGCCCCTTCGGTGGACGACGTGATCGCCCTGGCGAAGCCGGTGCTGCGGCACAGGATGGCGCTGACTTTCACCGCGCGCACAGAAAATATCACTGTCGATCAGGTCATTGACGGCCTGCTCGATCGCTTGCGTTGAGGCCGCGTCCCGCACGATGCCATCTCATATCCTCTCCCGGCCATCGGCTCTCGCCCTTGAAGGCGCCTCCCAGGATTTGGTGGGAAAGCTGCCCGCGCTCCTCTTGGAAGCCCGCCGGGTCGCCATGACCGTGGCCCAGGGAACGCATGGGAGACGGCGGGCCGGCCCAGGCGAGACGTTTTGGCAATATCGTAATTTCGAGGCCGGCGATTCCTCCGCGCTCATCGATTGGCGGCGGTCGGCCGGATCGAGCCATCTTTTTGTACGCGAACGCGAGTGGGAGGCGGCGCACACTGTCTGGATCTGGATCGATCTCTCGCCGTCCATGCACTTTTGCTCGCGCCTGTCGCAAACCTCGAAAGCGGAGCGAGCGATCGTGCTGGCGCTTGCACTGGCGACGCTTCTGTCCGACGCAGGGGAACGCGTCGGCATCCCCGCTCTCATGGAGCCAAAGGCCCGCCGTAACGCCGCGACAATCATGATGGAGACTCTGGCTCGCTCCTTCCCAAGCTTTGGAGGCTTTCCCAGCGCGAAAAGCCGGATGAGCCGTCATTCGGAAATGGTCATTTTCAGCGACTTTCTCGAACCGCCCGCCGTTCTGGCCGAGGTCTTCAACGGCTTCGCCGTACAAGGCGTCCGCGGGCACCTCATGCAGATCCTCGATCCGGCGGAAGAAAGTTTGCCCTATCAGGGCCGCGTCGAGTTCATCGACGCAGAGAACGGCGCGCGGTACATGGCCGAGCGCGCAGAGACACTGCGGGCGGACTACCGGCAGAAGCTCGCGGCGCACAAGGCCGCCATCGCGCTGCACGCGGCGAACGTGGGCTGGACCCCGTTCCTGCATCACACGGACCGTCCTGCGGTGGAGGCGCTGCTGCCACTTCACATGCACCTGTCCGGGCTTGAAAAAGCCTACCGCGCCAAGGGCCTGATCAAGGGCCAGACGGCTGCAAGGAATGGCCTGTCATGATGGCGAACCTTGCGGGATCCCTGAGCTTCGCCGCGCCGTGGATGCTTGCCGGGTTGGCCGCCCTGCCCATCATCTGGTGGCTCTTGCGGCTGACGCCGCCCCGGCCGGAGACGGTAGCCTTCCCGCCAACCTCGATTCTTTTCGACATCAAGGCTCGCGAAAAAACGCCGATGCGCAGCCCGTGGTGGCTGACCGCCCTGAGAATCCTGATCGCCACGGCCGTGATAGCCGCGCTTGCAGGCCCTGTGCTCAAGCCTCCGGCGGACGCGTCCGCGGCGCTGTCGCAACCGCTTCTTGTCGTGGTCGATAATGGCTGGGCGGCCGCCAGCCGCTGGAGCGCCCGGCAAGCCTTCGCCGAACAGCTTGCGGCTTTGGCTGAAGACAGCGGCCAGACTCTGATCCTTGCCCCAACCGCAGGCCCCTTGGTTCCGCTGCAACCGTTGACGCCTTCGGAATTCCGCCGCCGGTTTGCGTCGCTGACGCCGCAGCCTTATTCAGGCGATCGCGCGGGGGTTGCGCAGCAAATCGCCAAGGAGCTCGGCGCGAAGCGCGGAAGCCTGCGCGTCGCCTGGATCGCCGACGGCATGGACGATCCTGCGGCCGGGGAGCTGGGCAAGACGCTGAGCGAGCTCGCGGCGGAAGGGCCGGTCGACGTTTACAGCGATCCGGCTGGATCGGGGCCGCTTGCGCTGACGCAGCCATTTTCCGATCTTGCCGGGCCTATCCGGGCGCGGGTTTTGAAGGCGGAGCCGACCCCTCGCGCCGGGCTCGTTTCGGCCGTGACATCGCGCGGCGAGAGACTGGCCGCCGTTCCTTTCGACATTGCCGGCGCCAGCGCGGCGGCGGACGTGTCCCTCGATCTTCCTCTCGATCTTCGCAATCAGGTCGCCCGGCTCGAAATCGTAAGCGAGCCTTCGGCGGGCAGCGTGTTTCTGCTCGACGGGCGGTCGCAGCGGAGGCGCGCCGGCCTGGTCGCGAGCGAGGGAACGGACGAGGCCCAGCCTCTTCTCTCCTCCACCTACTATCTTGAAAGGGCCCTCACGCCCTTTGCCGATGTCACGCTGGCCCGAACCGTCAATCTCGATCAGGCGACAGCCGAGCTTACCGGCGCTTCGCCTTCGGTCATCATCCTGAGCGATGTCGGCCGCATTTCCGGCGGCGCCAGCGAGCGGCTCCGCAGCTTCGTCGAGCGAGGCGGCATGTTGATCCGGTTCGCGGGGCCGCGGCTCGAACAAGGCGGAGACGCGCTGTTGCCCGCGCCTCTGCGCGAGGGCAGACGCACGCTCGGCGGAGCCATGACATGGGCATCCCCGCAAACGCCGGCTCCTTTCGAACAAGGCTCGCCGTTCGAGGGCCTCGCCATCCCGAAGGATGTCTCCATCTCGCGGCAGGTGCTGGCCGACCCCGCGGCGATGCCGAGAGAGGCGCAGGTCTGGGCGCGGCTGGCGGACGGCACGCCGCTCGTGACCGCCGCCAGGCGTGGCGCGGGAACGCTTGTCTTTTTTCATATTACCGCCAACGCGGATTGGTCTAATCTTCCTATTTCCGGGCTGTTCGTGGAGATGATGCGGAAGACTTTGGAAATGGCGCCGTTGCAGGTCTCTCAGAGCGGGAACGCTTCGGCGACGGCTGAGCCGTTCCGCGCCGGAGCAAATCAGGATGCATCCTTGAAGCCCTGGCGCGTTCTGGATGGCTTCGGCAAGCTTGGCGAGCCCGGCGAGCGGGCGCAAGCCATACCGGCCGCAAAAATCGACACTACGCGGGCGAGCGCAGCAAGCCCCGCAGGGCTTTATGGCCCGCAAAATGCGCTGAGGGCCATCAATGCGGTCGCGGCCAGCGATACGCTTGCGGCGCTCAAGACGCCCCCAAACGCTCGCCTTAGTGTGTTTTCGGAAGCCAAGACGGTCGCGCTCGCGCCTTGGCTTTTCCTCGCGGCTCTGGCCCTCTTCCTGATCGACGGCATCGCGTGCGCCCTGTTCGTCGGCCGGGGTCCGATCCGGTGGCGAAAACAAGCCGCGGCGGTGCTTGCGTCCGGCCTGTTCCTCGGCGCTCTGGCCCCAGGCGCCCGGGCCGAGACGCCGAAGGCGAACAGTTCGGCGGCTTTTGCGCTGCAAGCCTCCCTGGAAACGCATCTCGCCTATATTGTCACGGGCAACGCTGAAGCGGACCGGATTAGCCAGGCAGGTCTGTCGGGACTGTCGAAAATTCTGACGGCGCGAACAGCGGTCGAGCCCGGCGAGCCGATGGCCATCGATCCCGCGCGGGACGAACTTGTGTTCTTTCCGATGATCTACTGGCCCGTGCTGCCCAATGCCGAGCCCTTGCCGGATAACGTGCTGGCCAAGGTGGACGCCTATATGAAACAGGGCGGGCTCATCATCTTCGACACCAAGAATGACGACGCGAATCCGGGCGCTCTGCTGTCGTCCGGCGTGACGACGCCGCTGTCTCAGCTCCTGGGCAAGCTCGACCTGCCGCCGCTCCAGCGCGTGCCCGACGACCATGTGCTGACGAAATCGTTTTACCTGCTGCAGTCTTTTCCGGGCCGCTGGGACAATGGCGATCCTTGGGTTGAGGCGCGGTCCGATACGGCGGATGCAACGAAGCGCGCCGTCAAATCCGACGGCGTCAGCGCGGTCATCGTCACCTCGAACGACTGGGCGTCCGCCTGGGCGATGGACGACAACGACCGGCCCATGTTTGCAATGGTTCCCGGAGGCGAAGATCAGAGAGAAATGTCCTACCGTGTCGGCGTCAACATCGTGATGTACGCGCTCACGGGCAACTACAAATCCGATCAAGTGCATGTCCCGGCGATCCTCGAACGCCTGGGACATTAAAGCGTGCTTAAGTTGGTCGGAATCCCCACCTTGTCATTGCCGCCCTACGAGGCGGCCATCCAGGATGACAATTCCGGCCCTTGGGGTTTGAGACTGGATGGCCGGGTCAAGCCCGGCCATGACAACGGTTTCAGCTCATCGCAACCCGCTTTAACGGCAGACGCAAATCACCACAGGCTTCATGAACTGGTCCGTTGAATTCTTTCCATTCTTTCCGGTCGAGCTGCTCGCCCTTTGCGGTCTGCTGTGCCTTTGCGTGATTGCGCTTTCAGTCTGGCGGAACCGCCGGGGCGCCGTTTTGCGCACCTTGAGCCTTGCCTGCCTTTTTGCCGCGCTCGCCAACCCGAACCTGAAGAATGAAGACCGCAAGGCCCTTTCCAATATCGCCGTCGTTGTCGCCGATGAAAGCTCCAGCATGCAGCTCGCGGGGCGCGGCGAGCGCGCGCGCCAGATCGAGGCGGACCTGAAGGACAGGCTGGCGAGGATTCCCAACTTGGAGGTTCGCTGGGTCCATGCGGCGGGAGCGGATCAGCCCGGCGGAGAGGCCACCAACCTCTTTGGCGCGCTCGACGCTGCATTGGCCGACATCCCGACGA
The DNA here is from genome assembly GCA_963727795.1 of uncultured Alphaproteobacteria bacterium. GTDB lineage: Bacteria > Pseudomonadota > Alphaproteobacteria > Rhizobiales > Rhodomicrobiaceae > Rhodomicrobium. The sequence goes on along the minus strand of CAVSHC010000006.1, from coordinate 497,902 downwards.
GCCGGATGGCGGGCGCGATTTTCATCACCGACGGCCAAATTCACGATGTCCCGCAAGATAGCGCCCGCCTTGGCTTCGATGCGCCCTTGCACGCGCTGATTACCGGCGCGCCGGATGAAAAGGACAATCGCATCGAGGTGGTGACGGCCCCGCGCTTCGGGCTTGTGGGCTCGGAGCAAACGGCGGAGGTGAAGGCGGAACGAAGCGGCAAGCGCGCTGACGGCGCGCTCGCCACCTTTTTCGTGCGGCGGGCCTCGGGGGAAGTGGAAGTCGTCCAAGCGCCCTACGGCCAGCCGGCGCCAATCCGCCTTCGCTTCGACAGGGCCGGCCCGAATATCGTCGAGGTCGAGCTGAAGCCCGAGCCGGGCGAGTTGACCACCGCCAACAACAAAACCGTGATCCAGGCGCAGGGCGTCCGCGAGAACCTGCGCGTTCTTCTGGTCTCCGGCGAACCGCACGCAGGCGAGCGCACCTGGCGCAATCTGCTTCGCTCGGATGCGGCTGTCGATCTTGTCCACTTCACGATTTTGCGGCCGCCCGAGAAGCACGACGGGACGCCGATCGACCAGCTTTCGCTGATCGCTTTCCCGACGCGGGAACTCTTCTCCGAAAAGCTCAGCCAGTTCGATCTTATCATCTTCGACCGCTACCAGCGCCGCGCCGTCCTGCCGATGATCTATCTCGATAACGTCGCGCGCTATGTCGAACAGGGCGGCGCGGTGCTTGTCGCGGCTGGCGCGGACTATGCGTCGCCGGTGAGCCTCGCCCGCACGCCGCTTGGCGCGATCCTGCCTGCCCGTCCGACAGGCCGCGTGGTCGAGGAGGCGTTCCGGCCCGAAATCACAAAGGATGGCGAGAAGCATCCCGTAACCGCCGGCCTTCCCGGCGCGCCGCGCAAGGAAGGCCAGGCGCCCGCTTGGGGACATTGGTTCCGCGTGGTCAATTCGCAGGCGGAGCGGGGCGACGTCGTCATGAGCGGAGCCGAAAACAAACCTCTCTTGATCCTGGACCGGCGGGGCAGCGGCCGGGTCGCCTTGCTGTTGTCCGATCACGCCTGGCTTTGGGCGCGCGGCTATGAAGGCGGCGGCCCTCATGTCGACCTCCTGCGCCGCCTCGCGCACTGGCTGATGAAAGAGCCCGATCTTGAGGAGGAAGCCTTATCGGCGCGCGCCGGCCGCCGCGAGGTCACCATCGAACGCCGCACCGTCAAGGATCAGGTTGGCGAAGCGACGATAACGACGCCATCGGGACGCGAGATAAAGGTTGCGCTCGACCAGCAGGTTCCGGGGCGCTTCGCCAAGACGCTATCGGCGGACGAGCCTGGAGTGCATCGCGTCGCCATGGATGGATTGAGCGCCATAGCCGTCGCGGGAGACATCAACGCGCCGGAATTCCAACGCGTTGTCGCAACCGATGAGCCGTTGCGGCCAATCCTCGCCAAGTCCGGCGGGGGAGCCTTCTTCCTCGGGGGAACGGCGGGCGCTCCGGCTACGAATACGCCATCGGTCTCGATGGTGAGGTCGGGCCATCGCTACAGCGGCTCGTCATGGCTCGGTTTGAAAGCACGGGACGCTTTCGAAGTGACGGCTGTTTCCTATACGCCGCTCATCGCCGGCTTCGCCGCGTTCGCCATCGGGCTCGGGCTTCTCTCGCTGACGTGGTATCGCGAAGGACGGTGAGTAGAAAGCTATCGCAAAAGCTCGACCCATGTGACACTCGGCATTCCCCCTCACCCTGTCCTTCTCCCGCCAGGGAGAAGGAACGGCGGGCGCAACCTGCTCCCTCTCCCCTGGCGGGAGAGGGCTGGGGTGAGGGGGGAGACGTACCGTATGAGGTCTTCTAATCGCGAGCACGTGCATGACAAACGATGTCCGGTTCCGCCTAGCTCCCTACACATGTCAGTTACGATAGCGCCCAACGGTTTGACGCCAAGGGCGCGCGCGATTAAGTTTTATAAGTTTGAAGCAGGGACATGAAAGTATGTCGAGACGGCAGGACTTACGCGGCCCCGCCCTTGACTTGACGGGGCCGGGCGGCGTCCGGGAACTGAATGAACGCTACCGGGAGATTTTCCGTAGCATCGTGGAGACGTATCTGGCCACGGGTGAGCCGGTGGGGTCGCGGAACCTGAGCCGCCACCTTCCCATGACCCTATCTCCCGCCTCGGTCCGCAACGTGATGTCGGACCTTGAGACGCTGGGGCTCATCTACGCTCCTCATATCAGCGCGGGGCGTATCCCCACGCAAACAGGCTTGCGCCTTTTCGTCGATGGGCTTCTTGAAGTCGGCTGCATCGAAGACGCCGAAAGAGCGCAGCTTGAACGGCAGCTTCACGAGTATGCCCGCGACAATGCCTCGGTCACGTCGGAAGTGCTTGCAGAGGCGGGCAACATGCTGTCCGGACTTTCCCGCTGCGCCGGCGTTGTCCTGGCCGAAAAACAGGTCAGCCGCATCAAGCACATCGAGTTCGTGAGCCTCGATTCCAAACGCGCGCTGCTTGTGCTCGCCGGCGACGATGGCGGCGTTGAAAACCGCGTTTTGAACATTCCCGAAGGGCTGCCCCCGCAGGCTCTCGCCGAAGCCACCAACTATCTGAACGCGCAAATCCGCGGAGCCACCTTGCCGGAAGCCCGAGAGCGGGTGGAAGCCGAGCTGAAAGCAAGCCAGGTTGAACTCGATGAGCTGACGGCGCGCCTCGTCCGTTCGGGCCTCGCCCAGTGGTCCGGCGGCAGAGACGACACGAAGAGCCTGATCGTCCGGGGGCAGTCACGCCTTCTGAACGACCTGAAAGCCGTGGAGGACGTCGACCGCATCCGGCTCCTGTTCCAGGATCTCGAGTCCAAAAAATCGCTCATCCACCTCCTGGATCTGGCGGAGAAAGCGGAAGGCGTCCGCATTTTCATCGGCTCGGAGAACAACTTATTCTCGCTTTCCGGCTCTTCCCTCATCGTCGCGCCCTTCCAGGATAAGGAGCGGAAGATCGTCGGCGTGCTCGGCGTGATCGGGCCGACCCGTCTCAATTATGCGCGCATTATCCCCATGGTTGATTTCACCGCGAAGCTCGTCAGCCGCGTGTTGGCTTGATTATCGCACTGAAACCGCCGATATAGCTGTCAAATTACGGCGGTTGTTGAGCGAGGATTCGGCTGATCCTCAACGTAACGGGAACGCATACCTCATGAACGAAACTCCGGATGGGTCCGTGAATTCGAGCGGGCTGAACCAGAACGATTCATCGGCCAAGGCGAACGCGCCGGAAGCGGAACAGGCGAGCAAGGCCATTCTCCAGGCCGTCGCCGACCTCAAGGCCGAGAATGCGGATCTCCGCGATAAGCACCTTCGCATCGTCGCCGAAATGGAGAATTTCCGGCGCAGGGCGGAGCGCGACAAAGCGGAAGGCGTGAAATATGCGGCATCGGAATTCGGCCGGGACATGATTTCGATCGCGGACAATTTGCGGCGCGCCATCGAGGCGGTTCCGAAGGACGCGGTGGAGCAAAACTCCGGGCTAAAGAGCCTCCTTGAGGGCGTCGAGGTTACCGAGCGCGAGCTTTTCAAGGCCTTCGAGCGTCACGGCATCACGCGCTTCGATCCTTTGGGCGAGAAGTTCAATCCCCATAATCACGAGGCCGTGGTCAAGATCGATGTGCCGAACGTTCCTGCCGATGTGATCGTGAGGGTTCTCCAGGCCGGCTACAAGATCGGCGAGCGTGTTCTGAGGCCCGCGACCGTTATCCTGGCAAAGGGCGGCGCGCCTGCAAAGCCGGATCGGGGTCCGGAAGGCAAGTCGCACGCGAGGGGGGCCGAGTTTGAAGGCTTCACGCCGGCGGGCGCCGCCGCTCAGCCGCACGACCACAGCGTCCAGCTTGCTCGCGAACACGATCCCGATCTCGTGCGCGATGCTGCGGGCGCTCCCAGAACTCCGGGTGTTCGCAACAAGGACCGCGCCGGGGAAAAAAGGGCTTCGACAGTGACGCAGCCCGTCACCGATGGCGGCCCCAAAAAAAAGGATGACCTCATCTCATCCTTTGGGAAGCGGCTGGAAAACGGAAATTAGTTCCGGCGCCCACCATTTTTCTGACTGGCCGCCCTTTTGTTGCGTTGCTGCAACTTGGCGGGTCCGCGCCCGTAATATTCCGATCTGTACGGGCTGATCGTACTCAGAAAATTATATGTTGCTTGTTTTCGAGGAGCGTATTGGCTTTCCGAAATAGAATATGGTGTACAGGTCATTAAGAGAAAATACAGGAATCGGTCTCTATAAAGATCCTCACAGATACAGATAGGCTGTATCAAGCAACACAAGTGAGGACGCCATGCCATCTCTTATCGACATCATCGCTTTCATCAAAAGAGAATTCGCTCTCGATCCCGCCGGTCTCTGGCTTTAGCTAGAAACATAACCCCTGCAATGCAAGAACATAAATAATAATAATACTTTGCAGGCCTGAACAACGACAATAAGTAGAAAGTGCTGTTAGATGTACATGATTTTTCTACGGGACACGAAGAGTTCAACGAGTTAGAAGGCGCGATCCTGGCTATCACAGCCGGCATGAGAAGGCTGGATCTCGCCGTTACTTTTTCAGTGCAATATTCTGATTACAGAAACTAGGCCTCGGTCCTGGTTGTTTTTTGCATTTGAATTCATTGGGCAGCGCTCTTTTTAGCCATTTCTTTCTGCCGATTTCCCACCCATCCTCAGGGACAGGCAAGGGCCTCACGGGATCACGCCCCCATTTCAAATGCCATTTTCGTACTTGAGCCTGACCTTCCGCTTTTTTGAACCTTGAAAGCAGTCCCCCCAACCGTCCATATTCACCCAACGAAGCATTCAATCCATGCGATGATCCTTCCACCCAAAGGGCGGAGGGCGATCTTTTCCTGCGCAAGACGGTTTTGTGCAAGTCACGGGAAGCACGAGTTCAATGACGAAGAGCGAGTTCACGAGCTGGATGTGGTTCGAGGCGGTCGACCGGCTTTCGCGCGCCCAGCGCCTTCATCAGCAATTTTTCACGCCGTGCGGTCCGGTTTGGGAGCCTCCGGTCGACGTGCTCGAAACTGAGACGGAAGTTCTGATATTCTTTGCATTGCCCGGCGTCGATCCTGAAAGCGTGGACGCAGTCATCGAGGGAGGCACGCTTCTCGTTTCGGGCAAACGCGTGCTGCCAGAGGAACTGCGGACGGCCCTTATTCATCAGCTGGAGCTGCCGCAGGGGCAGTTCGCCCGGCGCGTGCTTCTTCCTCCGAGCCGCTACAGCTCCGTGAAAAGGCAGGCGATGAACGGCTGTTTGCTCATCAGCCTTCAAAAATCGGCTTAGGCCCAGGGGAGGGCACATGGAAAATCCAAATGCCGGCCATGCGCCGGAAGCTGAGGCGCAGGTCAACGAAACCGCCGCTTCCAGCAATATCGCCTCGAACACACTCTTGATCCTGCCCGTGAGGGAGACCGTGCTCTTTCCCGGCGTCTTGTTCCCGATCTCAATAGGGCGTCCGGTTTCGATCGGCGCCGTCCAGAAAGCGATGCGCGAGGAGCGCCAGATCGGCATCCTCATGCAGCGCGACGGCGAGGTCGTGGAACCCACCGGGACCGACATGCATCGCGTCGGCACCGTCGCCAATATCGTGCGCTACGTGACCGCCCCCGACGGCGGCCATCATGCGATCGTGCAGGGGATCGAGCGTTTCCGCGTCACCGACTTCGCGGAGGAGCGGCCGCTCCTCGCAGCCAACGTGCTCCGGCTCTCCGACTCGTCAATGGACGGCCCTGAAATCGAGGCTCGCACGATGCTGCTGCGGCAGCAGGCGATCGAGGCGCTGGAGCTTCTGCCCCAAGTGCCCGCCGAGCTTGTGGCTGCGATGCAGAATGCGCAATCGGCTTCCGCGCTGACGGACCTGACCGCCGCCTACATGGATATCCCAGCGGACCAGAAGCAGGAGATTCTGGAGACGCTCGACCTGCCGCTGCGCATGGACAAGGTTTCACGGCTCCTGTCGCAGCGGATCGAGGTCTTGCGCATCAGCCAGGAGATCGGACGGCAGACCAAGGCCGTTTTCGACGAGCGCCAGCGCGAGGCCGTTCTGCGCGAGCAGATGGCGGCCATCCAGCGCCAGCTTGGCGAAGGCGACGGCAAGTCGGCGGAGGTCGCCGAACTCAACGAGGCGATCGCAAAGGCGCACATGCCGCCGGAGGTCGAGATGCAGGTCCGCAAAGAGCTGCGCCGCTATGAGCGCATGCCGGAGCAGGCCGGCGAGGCGGGAATGCTTCGCAGCTACCTCGACACGATGGTGGAGATGCCTTGGGCGCTGCCGGAAGAGAAGCCCATCGACATCGCGGAGGCGCGCCGCATTCTTGAAGAGGACCATTTCGGCCTGGAGAAGATCAAGCAGCGGATCATCGAGTATCTGGCGGTGCGCAAGCTTGCGCCGCAGGGCAAAGCCCCGATCCTCTGCTTCGCCGGGCCGCCCGGCGTCGGAAAGACATCGCTGGGCCAATCCATTGCAAGGGCGATGCAGCGTCCTTTCGTCCGGGTCAGCCTGGGCGGCGTCCATGACGAGGCGGAAATCCGGGGACACCGGCGCACCTATATCGGCGCGCTTCCCGGCAACATCGTCCAGGCGATCAAGAAGGCCGGCGCGCGCAACTGCGTCATGATGCTCGACGAAATCGACAAAATGGGCCGCGGCTTTCAGGGCGATCCCTCCGCCGCGATGCTGGAGGTGCTCGACCCCGAGCAGAGCTCGACCTTCCGGGACAACTACCTCGCCGTGCCCTTCGATCTTTCGCGGGTCACCTTTATCGCCACCGCCAACATGCTCGACACCATCCCCGGCCCCTTGCGCGACCGGATGGAGATCATCACGCTGGCCGGCTACACGGCGGAAGAGAAGCTGCAAATTGCGCGCCGCTATCTCGTGGCGCGCCAGCTCGAGGCCAATGGCTTGACGGCGGATCAGGCCACCATCGACGATGAGGCGCTGCGCCAGATCATCCACGATTACACGCGGGAAGCGGGCGTTCGCGCGCTGGAGCGGGAAATCGGAAAAGTCTTCCGCCATGTCGCGGTGAGAATCGCCGAAGCGCCGGGCGACAAGGTGCATATCACCCCCGCCGACCTCATAGACATTCTGGGGCAGCCGCGCTTCGAGAACGAGGTCGCCATGCGCACGAGCGTTCCTGGCGTCGCCACAGGGCTGGCCTGGACGCCTGTCGGCGGGGATATCCTCTTCATCGAAGCGACGCGCGCTCCGGGGAAGGGCAGCCTCATTCTCACCGGCCAGCTCGGGGACGTGATGCGGGAAAGCGCGCAAGCGGCGCTGAGCCTCATCAAGAATCGGGCCGCCTCCTTTGGCATCGACCCGGCCATTTTCGAGCGAAGCGACATCCACATCCACGTTCCGGCCGGCGCCACGCCAAAGGACGGCCCGAGCGCGGGCGTGGCCATGTTCACCGCGCTGTACTCGCTTTTAAGCGGCCGCACCGTTCGCAACGACACCGCCATGACCGGCGAAATCAGCCTGCGCGGCCTGGTCCTGCCCGTGGGCGGCATCAAGGAAAAGGTGACCGCTGCGGCGCGGGCGGGCTTGACGCGCGTCATGCTCCCGGCGCGGAACCGGCGCGATTACGACGACATCCCCGAGGATGCGCGGAAAAACCTGGAGTTCATCTGGCTGGAACGCGTGGACGATGTGGTTGCGTCGGCGCTGGAGGGCGATGAGAAGGCGGCGCGAGAGGCATGTCTGGCGCCGGCTGGTTAACGCGGGGCAGGCCGCTGAGACTTGATGCGGCCATCCAGTGAACCTTAATGAGAGATATAGATGGCCGGGTCTAGCCCGGCCATGACCCTAGCGGGCATGCGGTGTCTGATGCGGGTGCTGCGCGGCGGCGAACTCCTCGTCGAGCGCGGCCTCCAGCTCCAGCAAATCGGACGGCGGCGGATTCCCGAAAACGCGAAACTCGTTCAGCTTCTCCTTAATCTGAACGTAAAGCTCGTACTTGTCGTGCGGCGTATTTGCGAGAGTTTCGAGCAACATTTGTATTTCGGCCTTCAAAAATTCGAGAGCCATGCCAGTCACCCTGTAGAATAGTTCGCGTACCTTCGCGATAATGCGCCAAATTACTCTGATATGCATCAAACATTTGGCGCCTCCTCGGTCTTTCTGGAATAGGCTGTCGCATGGATGAGTGAAGTCGCGTAGCAGGAAGGGACTAGGTCATGCTTGACAAGGAGGACGAGGAGTTCGGAGCCGGCGATGGGCCCGAGGCCGAGCAATCTCCATTTTACATCGCCACCGCGGGCGCGCCCTCACGGCCTCGATGCATCCTGAAGCAGAACGATTGTTTCGCGGTCCTCGACGATCACGGAGCGATGGGATGCGCTTCCGATGAGGCCGGAGGCCTGTTCGCTCGCGATACGCGCCATCTGTCTCGCCTCGCGTTCCTCATCAACGGCCAGGAGCCGCTGCTTCTCGGCTCAACGGTCAGGGACGACAACCTCAATCTTCGCGCCGACCTGACGAACCCCGACGTCCACGACGGCGACGGCATCGTTCTGCTCAAGGACACGGTTCACATCGGGCGAACCATCTACATCCACAACGGCGTCCTGAGCGAACGGAGCGCCCTCGAAAACCACGGCGCGGAGCCAGTCAATCTCATCGTCACGATCGACTTCGAGAGCGATTTTGCCGATTTGTTCGAAGTGCGCGGCATGCGCCGCCGTGCTCGCGGCACTCTCCAAAAGGAAGTCGCCGGCAAGAACAAGTCGTCATGCGTTACACCGCCCTCGACAAGACGGTGCGGGAAACCGCGCTGACGTTCGAGCCGGAACCTACGGAACTCACGCCAACATGCGCGAAATACGTGCTGACGCTTCCTCCGTCGGTTCAATGGCGTCAATTCGTGACGGTCTCGTGCGACGGCGAAGGACGCCCGGCCGCCCCATCTTTTTTGCGCGGGCTTCTGCAGGCGAGGCGCGATCTTGTCGGTAAGCCGCACGCGATCTCCACCATCGAGACATCCAACAACATCTTCAATGAGGTTGCTCTGCCGCTCGATGGCCGACCTCAACATGCTGATGACGGAGACGCCGCAGGGCCGCTATCCCTATGCTGGAATCCCCTGGTATTCCACCACGTTCGGCCGCGACGGGCTGATCACCGCGATGCAGATGCTGTGGTTCGATCCGAGCGTCGCGCGCGGCGTGCTCAAAGCGCCTTGCCGCATTCCAGGCGACGACCTTCGACGCCGCCTCGGACGCGGAGCCGGGCAAAATCCTGCATGAGATGCGCGGCGGCGAAATGGCGGCGCTGCGCGAGGTTCCGTTCGGCCTCTATTACGGCAGCGTCGATCTCGACTCCGCTGTTCGTCATGCTGCGCGGGACTCTATGTCGAGCGGACCGGCGACGATGGCTTCCTGCGTCAAATCTGGCCAAACGTCGTAGCGCGCGCTCGATTGGATCGATGCGTCGGGCGATCGCCGATGGCGACGGTTTCGTCGAATATGCCGCGCCACGCCGAATGGGCTTGCGAACCAGGGATGGAAGGATTCCCACGACGCGATCTTTCATGCCGACGGCGATCTCGCCGAAGGGCCGATCGCGCTGTGCGAAGTGCAGGGATACGTCTACGCTGCTTATCTCGCTGGCCGCGAATTGCGCCCAAATCCTTGGCGAGTATGAGCTGGCCGAAAGCTCTGACCGCGAAGGCCGACACACTTCGGCGGCGGTTTGAAGAGACGTTCTGGTGCGAGGACCTCGGCACGTATGCGCTCGCTCTGGATGGCAAAAGCAGCCTTGCCGCGTGCGCACCAGTCAACGCCGGCCATGCTCCTGTTCACCGGCATCATGGCGACCCGACCGCGCCCGACAGGGTGGCCGCACGATCTGACGCGGCCGGCATTCTTCTCCGGCTGGGGATTCGCACCGTCGCGGCAGGCGAGGCGCGCTACAATCCGATGTCCTACCACAACGGCTCGATCTGGCCGCACGACAACGCGCTCATCGCATGCGGGCTGGCCCGCTATGGCCTCACGAGCATGGCATCGCGCAGATTTTCGAAGCGGCATCATGCAGGCCGCGAGCTATATGGATCTCCGCCGTCTGCCGGAGCTGTTTTGCGGCTTTCACCGCCGCCGCAGCCGCGGGCCGACGCTCTACCCCGTGGCTTGCTCGCCGCAAGCCTGGGCGAGCGGCGCCGTGTTTCAGCTGATCCAGGCCATTCTTGGCCTTGAATACAGCCTTTCGGCGCGTGCGATACGATTGCGCAACCCCGCCGTCCCGCCCTCCGTCGGGCGATCACGGTGCGCAACATGCAGCTAGGCGACGCCGCCATCAGCTTCACCGTCCAGCTGCATCCGAGCGGCACAATTTCGCTCGGCGTGATCGAGTCGACCGGGAACATCAAGATCTCGGTTGTCTTCGACGCCGCCGGGTAGCGCATCCCGTCCCGTCATGGCCGCACTTGATGCGGCCATCCAGCCTGAAAAAACAACTTCCAGAATGATAAGGATGGCCGGGGTCCAGCCCGGCCATGACAACGGCGACCTCTAATGAGGCATTGGCATCTGCCCAGCGGGCCAGAACGTATAGATCGCGCCCAGCGCGATCAGCACGAGGAGCGTGGTCAGGGTGAAAACGATAATCTTCTTTGCGAGCGAGGCTTCCGCGAAGCGCGCGTCATGAGCAGATTCCGGCTCCTCGCGCTCCGGCTCGATCTCTTCCCGGATCGCGGCTGCAGGCTCTTGCCCTGGCGGCTGATGGCCGGCGCCGCAGCGGCCGGCGCCGGATTCGGAAACGGCCTGATCCGCGCCTTCTCCTTCATGGGCCGCCTTATGAAGATTTTCAGAGTTCTGTTTTTCCGTGCCTTGCCGGCCGTTTTCGAGGGGCATGGGAGCGTCCTGGTTTTTGTGGTTAGCTCTGTCTGCGCGGCACTCTACCATAAAGGCGGCGCAATTCATCCTTCGCCTTTTCGAGTATTTTTTTGCGGTCCTCCGGGGAATTCTTGCCGGCACGGTTGATGTAGAACGTCAACATCGACATCGCCGAGCGAAATGGCCCCGCCTTCCGGCGCGTGCTTTGCTCGGCGGACTCCTTCAGGGCGCGCGCGATCGTGGCTGGATCCTCCAGCGAGAAAACCTCGGGTTCCAGGCTGAGCGCATCGCTCGTTTCGGTGACATGCTGGGACCAGCGCTTTTTTTCCGGCGCAGCCATAAACTTCACTCCACACCCGCTTTCGCGCCTCACCGCAAGGAACCGCTCTTTTCCGAATGCTCGGCACGCCATTAAGTTCGCGGCCGCAAGGCGCATGGCGCTTGTTTACGCGTCCCTCCAGGCGTGCTATTTCCTTCGTATGCGCAGGCCAGACGACGATCATTTCCGCGTGTTGCGAAGCCGACGAAGGGTTGAGCTTCCATAGCGGCTGCGCGCTGTTTCGATTTGCCAAGCGGCGCGAGCCGGTTTCGCCACCTTCTCTCACACTGTAGATTTGCGCGAGAATACGATGCCGTCCGCTTCAATCCGGCTGCAAATGCCGGACGATCATGCCGCCTTGATCACCTTAAACGAGTGCGCCTTCGGCCCAGGCCGGTTTGCCCGCACCGCATACCGCGTGCGCGAAGGAGCGATAGGCGATCCGCGCCTCGATCTTTGCGCCGTCCAGGGAGTTGAAATCATCGGCTCCGTCAATTTCACGCCGGTTACAATCGGGGATGTCCAGGGCGCTCTGCTGCTTGGCCCTCTCATAATCGCAAACGACCATCAGAACCAGGGCATCGGGCTCAAGCTCATCCTCGAAGGCCTGAAGCGCGGATGCGAGTTCGGTTACAAGATTGTGATCCTTGTGGGCGATCTGCCCTATTACGCGCGGGCCGGATTCGGCGCGACGCCTCCAGGCCGCATCTTCTTTCCCGGACCGGTCGACCCGGCGCGGATCCTGCGTGCGGCGCTCGTCCCCGGCGCATTCGACGCTTATCGCGGTCTCGTTCGCGGCATGAGGCAAGATCCCCCCGCTTGAAGGTTCGAACCCCTCACCCGGCGACCGGCCAGCCGGCCGCCACCCTCTCCCACAAGGGGAGAGGGCTATTCCGAGCGTCCCCTCTCCCCTTGTGGGAGAGGGACAGGGTGAGGGGGTGTGTCCTGCTTGTTAGGCGAACAGTCCTGGCTTCGCCCGGCCTTCATCGTCGAAAAAGCGCCCCCTGCGGTAACCGAACTTCGAAGCGACGATTTTTGCAACCATCAGGACGACCGGCTGATACCTCAGAAGGCCGCCTGAACCGCGCACGGCGCGGATTTCGGCGCCAGCGACGCGGCGACCGTTTCGGGCGTCTCCGCAACCGCATTGAACAGCATGCGGTCCCGAATCCCGGCGTCCTTCAGCAGCAGATCGGTGAGGACCAGGCCCGGGCTGAGCTCATGCACGCCGATGGCGCGGACCCCCGCGCTTTTGAGTTCCGCGTCGAGGAAGCCGGTCGCGAGCGCCACGGCCCGTTTCGAGGCGCGGTGCGGCGCCCCCGTCGGCGAAGATCGCATCCCCGCAGCGGAAAACCCCATGTTGAAGATGTGGAACGAAGGCTCAGTCCCTGCGAACGGCTGCCGGAGCATCGCCCGCACCACCTCCGCGCAGGGCATCAAGGTCCCGCAGAGATTTGTGCGGCAGGTTTCGTCGATGTCATCCGGCGCCAGTTCCCAAAGCGGGCGTTTGAGGCGGCCCGCCGTCCCGGCGTTATTGATCCACCGGTCGATAATCTTGAGTTTCGAGACGGCGTAGGACACGAAGGCCTGAGCCTCGTCAGGCGCGGACACATCGCAGGCCATGCCATACACTTCGCCTCCGGGGACCTCCGCCCAAAGCTTCCCAAGCGCTGCTTCCAGACGGTCATGATCGCGTCCGCAGATAACCACGCGGTCGCCTGCGAGCAGGAACATCTTTGCCATCGCCAAGCCAAGTCCCGCGGTTCCCCCAGTCACCACCACGCCTAAAGGGCGGTTTAACGCAACACCCCTCACCCGGCGACCGGCAAAGCCGGCCGCCACCCTCTCCCGCAAGGGGAGAGGGTTGTTCCGTGTGAGGGGGATACTTTTCTTTTCAGGTCTCATTCACTTCTCATTTTGAGATTATCCGCGAATTCGCTCCGCCTGCGACCCTCTTCGTTATTGCTGGCTGAAAATCGATGATCGTCATCTCACCTTTCCGGCCCGAGCATCAGCAAGGCGTGCAGGATCTCGTGCTGACCATCCAGAGGCATGAATTCGGCATTCCTATCACGCTCGAAGAGCAGCCTGACCTTATGGACATTCCTGGCTTCTGCCAGAGCGGGAAGGGTAATTTCTGGGTGGCATTGGCAGGAGCAGAAGTCGTAGGAACGATCGCGCTCCTTGATATCGGCGACCGTCTTGGCGTGCTGCGCAAGATGTTTGTAAAAGAGGCCTGGCGCGGAAAGAAGCATGGCGTCGCTCAGAGCCTGCTGAGCGTGCTTCTCGGTTGGGCGCGAGACAAAGACTTCGGCGCAATCTATCTCGGCACGACCGCCAAATATTTGGCGGCCCACCGGTTCTACGAAAGGGAAGGCTTTCATGAAATTCCGGCGGAGAAGCTTCCGCCAGCTTTCCCCCGGGTTGCGGTCGATTCAAAATTTTACTTGATTACCCTCACGTCTCCGCTGGCGGAAGCAAGCTCTGAAAACATTGGCGAATTCCGCCCCAAGGTCATGGCCGGGCTTGACCCGGCCATCCAGTCGTTAAACTGAAATGCCTTATATTTTCCTGGATGGCCGCCTCTTAGGGCGGCCATGACGATAGCGGCGTTCCGTATAACTTCGATACGGGCGCTATCCGCGCGCCTGAACTCGGCTTGCGTGGCTGGCCCGGAGCCGGGCGCGGCTTTTCTCCCCCCGCGGTGACCTCCGCCGCCCAGGGAACGAGGCTTGAGAGAACCTTGCCGAACGCCTCGTTCAGCGCCTTTGCGTGCATCGGCTTCTTCCGCAGTTTTTACCGGCGCGCTTCCATCGAAGATGCGGGCCGCGGCAATGTGTCCATCGCCAGTGATGAGCTTGGCGCTGATTTGCACCTCGGCGACGCGCTCCGGCGCCTGGACGATCTGAAACTTCCGGATCTCGGTTGCAAGCTGATATTCCGGCGCTCCATTCTCAAGCGGGCGGCTAACCTCCAATTGAGACCCGGTGTTATCGAAGCTTTGGACGATCCTCGACTGAACGAGCTTGGTCAAGGTGTCCGCCCATTTCGCATTTCCGAGCGGCGCCAGCTGATCGCCGTCAAGCTGGGTCAAGACACGGTCGGAATCATAGGTGAGCAAGGCGGTGGTGTCTGAAACAGCCAACTGTTTTTCCAGCGGCTTCGCCGGCTCGGCCCCTGCCACCAGGGGGCTCAGGGTGTAAACCAGCCCGGCCGCTTTCCCGCCGCCGCCGGTCATGCGCTCAAGCCCTGCCAGAATGCCGTCGACCTTGCCCGAATTCTTTCCGAGGGCTTCCGAGAAAGAGGAGAGATTGGTGATCATGGTGCGCACATCGCCAGCGTTCTCGGCCAGGATTTTGTCGAGCCGGGCGAGCACTTGCCGGGCGGACTCGCTCATGGTCTGGCCTGCCGCCTCGTTTGCAACGAGCGCCGGAAGCCGGCCGGGAGACGCCGTCAGCGTCGGCGCATTGGCGGCGCCTCCGGCCAGGGTGACGACCGCCATGCCCGTCAGGCCTTGAAATTCGAGGGACGCCTGAGTGTCCGTCCGCACCGGCGTGTTGGCGTCGATAGCAATTGTAACCTCGATCTCTTTCGGCTCATTGGGCACAAGATTGAGGCCGGTCACCTCGCCAACCCGGATGCCGTTGAAAAGTACGCCAGAGCCTTTCAGAAGACCGGAGACCGAATTGTGAAACCTGATCTCATAGCTTGTCCGCTTGCCGAGTCCGCCCGTCGTTTGAAGCCAATAAACAAAGGCGAACCCCGCCACGATTGCCGCGAGTGTGAAAAGCCCAATCAGAACATAGCGTGCCTTGATTTCCATTGGACCTAACCCCGTGCCTCCGCCTGCGCAACCTGAGACATCCCTCTGCCGCGCTCTCCGCCAAAATAAGATTTCACCCAAGGATGATCGGAAAGAATCATCGAGGAAACCGGCCCCTCCGCGACCACCTTGCCGTCCGCGAGCGCGGCGACACGGTCGCAGACGAGATAAAGGCTTTCAAGATCGTGCGTGACCATGAACACCGTCAGCCCGAGCGTCCTCTGCAGCGTCCGGATCAGAGCGTCGAAATCCGCGGCGGCGATGGGATCGAGGCCGGATGTCGGCTCGTCCAGAAAGACGATTTCGGGATCGAGAGCGAGCGCGCGCGCAAGCGCGACACGCTTCGTCATGCCGCCGGAAAGCTCGGCTGGCATCTTCGAGCCATCTGCGCGTCTCAAGCCGACCATCTCGAGCTTGGCGTTAGCCACCTCATCCATCAGCTCTTCCGAAATATGAAGATACTCGCGCATCGGAAACTGGACATTCTGAAGCGCCGTCAGCGAAGAGAACAGCGCGCCCTGCTGGAAAAGAATACCCCACCGCCGCTCCATCGCGCGAAGCTCGGCCTCGCTCGACTTGTCCCGATCGACGCCGAGCACTTCGATCGTGCCTTCGCGCTTCGGAAGGAGGCCGATGACCGTGCGCATCAGGACGGACTTCCCGGCGCCGGATCCGCCGACAAGGCCAAGGATCTCGCCGCGGTAAACGTCGAGCGACAGGTGATCCAGGATCGTCGCGCCGCCAAAGCCGACGACGAGATCGCGAACACGGATGACTGGCTCGGTCTTGCTCGCCATGTCACATTCCAATCGACGCGAAGAAGATTGCGAAGAGGCCGTCAAGGACGATCACCAGGAAGATCGACTTTACGACCGACGTGGTGGTTTGCAGCCCAAGCGACTCCGCGCTGCCTTTGACCATGGAGGCCCTCGGAGCAGGCGACGACGCCGATAACAAGCGCCATGAAGGGCGCTTTGATGATGCCCACCTTGAAGTGCGTCACGGTGATGGCTTCGTGCAGGCGCGCGACGAAGATCTGGGGGCTCATCCCCTCGTAGAGCCAGGCGACGACGCCGCCTCCATAGAGCGCGGCCATCGAGCCCAGGAACGTGAGAATCGGCAAGGCGATGATAAGGGCGAACACGCGGGGCAGGATCAGCACCTCGACGGGATCGAGGCCCATGGTGCGAAGCGCGTCGATCTCCTCGCGCATCTTCATGGACCCCAATTCAGCCGTGTAGGAACTGCCCGACCGGCCCGCCACCATGATGGCCACCAGGAGCACGCCGATCTCTCGCAGGATCAGGATGCCGACCATGTCGACGACGTAGTTTTCGGCTCCGAACCTGCGGAAATGAAAGAAGCCCTGCTGCGCGATGATGCAGCCGATAAGGAACGTGATCAGCAGGATGATGGGCGTAGCCTGCCAGCCGACGCGGTCGAGCTGATGCACCATGGAGGTGAAGCGGAAGCCTTGCGGCCGCCTGACGACGCGCGCGGCCGCGACGCCGATGGCTCCGAGCATATCGAGGAAGGGAAGAAACCCGCGCGCCTGCTCCACGAGGACCTGCTTGACCTCGCCAAGCGTGGCGGCCGATTTTTTCGCCTTGGGCGCCGCCTCGCGGTTGACGCCGTGAACATCCTGAAGAAGGCCCTGAAAGTCCTCGCGCAGCCCCACGATGCCCGTCGCCTGTCCGGCTCCCGACCGGTTGCGGATCAGCCGCTCCAGAAGCCAGGCGCCGAAAGTGTCGAAAGCGGCGACCTCGCGCATGTCGATCGAAACGTCGCTCGCCTTCTCAGCCTCGGCCGCCGCCCGGCCGATGAGCGCCTCGAGTTCGCTTGCATGCACAGCCGTCCACGATCCCGCCGCGAACAGCTCGAAGCGCCCATCATGCACACTGGCGTTCAAAGACGGCGTTGCGCTCATGGCTTATACACGCGAAATGGCTGCCTTGGCCCCGGAAGTGAAATCCGGTTCACCTAAGGCTAAGATTGAGGATGTCTCAAGGCAATACTGTCGCTTTCATAATTGTCAGATGCGAACGATTTGCCGGGCCGCCTCCTTGGCGCATGTTCTCGCGGGGAATGCAGGCTTCGTTCGGTGACACATAAATCTTGAGCGGAGCTGTTGAGCGGACCAGACAATAAAGTGGGGTGATGCCTGATCCGCCTGACAGCGCCCAATCTGGAGGGCTACGCATGGACCCTGTCGACTTGCCATTTATCGGGTTCGTGTGAAACGTCGATGAAGGAAAGAAATGCGAAAAGCACTGAACGAATCGCTACGCTGTACCCATTTACAGAGCTAGAATGAATTTCCAAGCATGCAATAAATCCTTAGAATCCCTGGTGAGAGCGAAAGCGAGTGCTGGTTCCTTCCAGGAGTCCGCTGCAGCGCGTTGGCGCCAGGCAAAATAAGCCTAATCGAGTGGACGCGGCAGACCTGCAACCCCATTTTTTCATTAGCTGGCGCTTTTGGGGTGCGAGTGGGCCGTCGCCGCCGGGTTTGGCTCTATGGGCACGGATGAAATGTTTTCGCAAACAACCGCATCGAACCGCGAGGTCGAGCTTAAACTGGAGCTGCCCGCTAAGGACTTCCAGCGCTTGCGCAAATCGCCGGTCATAAGCGCCTTCGCGGACGGGACGGCTCACAAGACCCTTCGATCCATCTATTTCGACAGCCCCGGCCACCGTCTGCGCGAAGAGGGGATCGCGCTGCGCTTGCGCAACGACGGAGGAAAGACGTGGCTTCAGACCATCAAGGCCGGCGCCAAATTGAATGGCGGCCTATCGAGCGCCGCGGAGTTCGAGGCCGAACTGGAAAAGTGCGAGCCCGACCCCGAACGGATCGGCGACAAGGATCTGAAAAGGAAGATAAAAGAAGCGCTTGAAGAGACGGGCCTGAACCCGGTATTCGAAACCATCGTCGACCGCACCACGCATCTTCTGCGAAAAGAGAACTGCGCTTTTGAGCTTGCGCTCGACAAGGGACGCGTTGAGGCCAACAGGAAAAAAGGAGAGCTTCGCGAGGTCGAGCTTGAGCTTCTTTCCGGTTCGCTCCAGGACTTGATGGACATCGCCAAAGAGCTTTTTGGCGATTTGCGCGTTCGCCCAAGCGCGTTTAACAAGGCCGAGCGCGGCTACAGGCTCCTGAGGCAGGAGACTGAGGTCATAGAGCCATTATACGCCCGCGAGGTCGCGCTGAAGAGCCGCGATCCTGCAAGGGAAGCTTTCGCCAGGATTTTCCAATCCGCCGCTGAACAGATCATCGCGAACCAGCGCGTGGTCCTCGAAACCGGGGCGGTCGAGGGGGTGCATCAATTGCGCGTGGGTTTGACCCGGCTGCGCGCGGCGCTCCGCGCCCTGAAGCCTTACGATGACGCGCCCTGGATCGGCGAGCTTGAAAGCGATGCCCAAAACCTCTCGCGCGCGGTGGCTCATCTCAGGGACGCTGACGTCCTCATCGCGGATATTTACGCGCCGGTTGCGGCGGAGGCCAAAGACGTTCCTGGCCTCGATGGGCTTCTTCAATCGCTGAAAGCCCACCGGGAGGCGACATACAGGGAGGCCGCGGCGACCCTCGCCAAGGGACCCTGGCCGCGGCTGCTCTTCACCATGACTCTCGGTCCGCGCCTGATCGAGGCAGGCGGCAAGCTCGATCGCCCCGTCGAAACGGTGGCTGGCGAAATCATGGAGCGGCGATGGAAGAAGGTCGCCAAATATGGCGGCCGGGTCGACTCTCTCGACCTCGAAGAACGGCACAGCATGAGGAAGGCGCTGAAGAAGTTGCGCTACAATTTGGAGTTCTTCCGGGCTCTTCACGATCGCCCGGCGCAACGCTTCATCAAGCGCTTGAAGAAAATGCAGCAGCTCTTCGGGTCGATCAACGACATGCGAATGGCTCACCGCTTGATCCCGATCACCTTTGAGAGGCGCGGCGAGGACCCAGCCTCCCTTGCCGCAGCGGGATACATTTTCGGCCGGCATGAGGCCGCCGCGCCCCATGTCTGGAAAGACGCCAAACGCGAATGGGAAAAGCTGGAGGACGCCGCCGGCTTCTGGCGGTGATATTCCCTCACCCACCCAGTCCCTCTCTTCATGGGAGGGGGAACGCCAGCTCAACGGACTCGGCCTGCTCCCTTTCCCATGGGAGGAACGCCGTCACCGATGGCGAAGGCTGGCCTGAATGGCGTACCCGCCATAAAGCTTTACGGTTTCCGCGGCGAACCCCATCTGCTCCGCCAGCATTCCGAGCTTGCGGTCCATCGCTTGGATGGGAACGACGGAGAAATTCCGCAGCCAGGCAAGCTGCGCGCGCCGCAGCAGCGGGGGATAGCGCTCGAAATCGCCGAAGTCGATCATGACGAGCTTTCCGCCGGGCGTCACGCACGCCGCCGCTCGCCGGACGACATCGCGCCATGGCGGGATCATGGACAGCGAATACGAGATGTAGATGCGGTCGAAGCTGGGCACGCCGAAGAGTTCGACGGGATCGAACGCGGTCGCGTCCCCTTTGCGCAGAACGATGCGCTCGCCGAGACCGCGCCGCTCAACGGACGCGCGCGCCGACCGCAGCATCGCCTCCGATATGTCGAGCCCGTAGAAGCGCGCGCCGGGATACTTTCGGGCGGCGCAGATGAGATTGCGCGCGGTGCCGCAACCGACTTCAAGGACCGTGCCTCCAGGCGGCGGTTGCAAGACTCGCGATCATGCGATCGCGGCCAAGAAGATAGTAGCGGCGCGTGGCGTCGTAGATGAAGCGCTGGCGGCGGTAGATGCCATCCATTTTTTCCGCCGCTGAAGCCGTGACCGTCATCGGCGTCATGCCTTCAGGATGTACAGGTGGAAGCCTCCGTAGATCGCCGACCGGTCCTTGAGGGTCAGCGCGCGAGAGGCCTCCTCTGAATAGTGCCAGCGGGAGAGAATGCTGTCGGGGATGCGCCCTGGAAGAATGGTCGGCTCGCCGGCAGTCCGGAAGATGACGCGGGCGCCGGGACGGGCCGTGCGCGTGATCTCGCCCCAGAGTTCCGTCAAGACGGCGTCGCCCATCCAATCCTGGGCGTCGAGAAGAACATACCGGTCGAAGCTCGCGCTGGGAGAATTGGCCAGATGCGCGGTGAGCGATGCATGGTGAACCGAAACGCGCGATGCATTCGCGCGGACCAGCCCAAAATTCGCTGCATCGAGATAGGGCGGCAGCGGCCCGCCTGGAGGCGCATAGCGGCGTCCGAAAGCTTGCCAGGCGAAATAGTTGTCTGAAAGCGGAAAGCCGCAAGCGAGGCGTTCGAGGCGCTTGAGGAGCACGTCGGCCATGCCGCCTTCCGTCTCGCCGGCCAACGCCTTGTATTGGGCAGGGGGAATGCCGAGCCCGTACAGGGAAGCAGGACGATTGACGAGCCAGCGCAAGGCGCGCCGATTGAACAGGGGCGCGAATTTCTGGTCGAAGATGCGGCGCTGTTCCTCAAGCGTCCGCGCTTTCAGCATGACCCGCGGATTGACCCCGTTCAGCCTTGCGACGAAATGGCTCGCTCCGATGAACGTGCCAAGAAGCCCCGCCCGGTAGAAGTTCTTGGCTGAAGTGCCGGATTCTTCGGCTACGGCGCAATCCGTGACGCCCGTGCCAATAGCTGGCTGTCTGCGGATCGAGGTGCGGCAGGATATACGTTTTGAAGGCGGCGACATTCGCGGCCGTGTTGGCCGCGCCGAAGAAGCGGTAGAAAGCGTCGTAATCCGGGAGATGACGCGCGGCGGCGAGCTTCAGACGATTGAGCGCGACATGAGCGGCGTTAATGTCGACCGCCGTGATATGGGCAGGCCCCGCCGTGAGGTAGCTCAGAACGTTGCAGCCGCCGGATGCGATGGTGATGATGCGGCTCTTGCTATCGAGCGCCAGAGCCTCAAGATCGACGGCAGGGTCTTCCCAGATTTGCGCATAGACAAGGTTCGAAAACGCCAGCGTGAACAGACGCTCACGCAACCCCTCGGCCGATAGCGGCTTGCTCCGATGCACCGCAGCGCCGATCATGGCTTTGCTTCTCGGACTTTTTATAGCTGCGACGTTTGACAAGTCAACTCTCCCTCTCTGATCGTCTTTAGCGAAGCCCGTGCTTCCGCGCCGGGCCCGGCGAGCCGCTCATCGCGATCGCGGTTACAGGGGCCACTTGCGGCGACAAGCTTTCGATGGCGCGAACCGGAGCCGGGGCGGAAACCTTATAGGGATCCGCCACGGAGCCCGGAAGCCATCGGAGTTGCCGGAGCTGCCCGTCAAAATCTTCCGCTATAGCTGTACAACTTTCAACCCAATCACCGCAATTAATGTATCGAATTCCACCGATCATCCGGTCCGTCATGTGGTGAATATGGCCGCAGATGACGCCATCGGTCTCCCGCCGCCCGGCTTCCGCGGCGATCGCCTGTTCGAACTCTCCGATGAAGTTGACAGCGCTCTTGACCCGCAGCTTCAGATAGCGCGCCAGCGACCAGTAGCCGAACCCGAGCCAGCGGCGGACCAGATTCAGCGGGCGGTTGCACCAGATTGCGAACTCGTAGGAACGGTCGCCCAGGAATGCGAGCCATTTTGCATAGCGGACGATGACGTCGAACTCGTCGCCATGCATCACAAGATAACGGCGGCCGTCGGCGGCGAGGTGCACGCTGTCACGCTGGATCTCGATTGCGCCGAACGCCATCCCGCAATAGGCGCGGACCCCTTCGTCGTGATTGCCCGGAATGTAGACGATCTTCGTTCCCTTGCGAGCCTTGCGGAGCAGCTTTTGCAGCACATCGTTATGAGACTGCAGCCATAAGGGGCTGCGCTTCACGCTCCAGAAATCGATGATGTCGCCAACGAGATAAATGGTGTTGGCGTCATGGAGCCGGAGAAAATCGAGAAAGGCTTCCGCTTGAGAGGCTCTCGCGCCCAGGTGGATGTCTGACACGAAAATGGTTCGGAACTGGCGAGGCGCAGGCGCCCGGTCCTGCTCGCTATCCTCATTGCTGGCGGCAGACATCGATTCGATCCCTCTATCTTTTCCGCCAGCAAGCCAGCGTGGCCCGAGGCTCATCATAGCCGCTGCAAGGGAGGTCCGCATCGAGCAGCCCCTCAGGAACGCGCTTCCCTGGCGGCCTCACGGGCGCGCGTGAATTCCTGCTTGATGAGCGCTACGCCATGCCGCCAATTGTAGAAGCGGGCGACTTCGAGCCGGTAGCGGCCATAGTCAGCGCCATAGGCGGATTCCAGCCAGCGCTCCTCAGCAAACGCCATCAGAACGAAGCAGAGCGCCAGCAGCGACGCTATTGCAAAGACGCCGATCGAATTGGAGGCCGCCGCCAAGCCGAGATAGGCAGGAATGGCCGTCGCGTACTGAGGATTGCGCGTCCAGCTGTAAATGCCCCCCGTGACGAGCCCGTCGCGGCCGCAATACAGGTTTCTGCGTCCCAGCGCGTAGCAAGCCCAGCCGTAAAGTGCGAAACCCGCGATGGCCACAGCTCCGCCGGCAATCCGCACAGGCGAGGGAGAGTCCCAGTGCCGCCAATCGAGGAAGGCCAGAGCCAGGGTCGTGACATTCAGTCCACGAAACAGGGTCCAGAATACCAAACTCTGCCAGCTTCCCTTCCCTGGCGTGGGCCAGAACTTCAGACGATCGTCGGCAATCGTGAAGGCAAGCAAGCTGGATAACGCGACGCCTATTATGGCCCCAATCGCGAAGAGCGACTCTGTCATGCACGTCCTTGAGCTGTACGATTCTTCAAATTCCGTCAGTAATAGACCCACTAGATGACAAAGATGTGAAGGCGAAACGTCCGCGAATCGCCGAAGCCGCCGGCGTCATCAAGCATATGGAAAGGCGCGCAACAAAAAAGGCGGCCATTCGGGCCGCCTTACGTTTCGAACGGCCGAGGCGGAACTGGCCGCCTCGCCTCTTGTCGACTAGAGATACTTTCCAACGATCTCTTGGACGGCGAGGCATTGCACGGACTTGCCCTGTCCGACAAAGAAGCCGAAATCGCCTTTGAAATAGGTGCTGGCGGTCACGTTCTGGAAATCCGCCTTCGTGCTTGCGTCGCAAGGCTTCGAAGAGACAGCAATTGTCATAGAGGCAATGCTGACGTCATTGCAGGTCTGGGGCGTAACCAGAACGGAGTTCCCGTAGTTGGTCCATGTCGAGGCGCATTTCTCCTTGGGTATAGCAACCAGCGCATTTGATGCCTTCTTAACCACTGGCGCCTCAATGGCAGCTGCCGCCACGACTGGCCTATCGACAACAGCTGGATGGAAGACTGCAGCATGGTTTACGCGCTGAGCAGACTGAACGAACATCACTAACGCCACAAAAATCGCCAACAGGACACCGAGTGTCCGTGAGTTTGTTTTCTCAATCATATCTATCCCCTGTGATTGGATCTGGCTGAACGGCGGCGTAGTTACCGTAAGCTGTTGAAATGAGATGATCCCAGAAGATACTGAAGTGGTTACCATATAGTTAACGTCAGCGCTGCTCGCCAGTTATTGAGACACACTGCGGCATCGGCCCCACAGCTCAGTTCAAGCGCGCAGGCGCTCCGAACTGGCGGGACTCCACGCCACTGGGTCTTGGGCCCAGGCGCTAACTGAGATCCCGGAGCCAGCGGTTGTTGCCGTCAGCGGCGGTTTCAGATCCTGCCCGGCCGGGAACAGCTGGCGCGTGCATATCTGCTCATCTAACGCTTTATGGCGGCGAGCGTTAATAAACTGTCTCTGGCGGGAAACATCCACAAATGAATGCGCGCCTGGAAAGCGCGAGCTGTTACCCGCGGTCGCGCAGCAGGCGTCCCTTTTGCCGCTCCCAGTCGCGGTTCTTTTCAGTCTCGCGCTTGTCGTGCAGCTTCTTGCCGCGCGCGAGCGCGAGTTCCAGTTTGGCGCGGCCGCGGTCGTTAAAATAGATGCGCAGCGGCACCAGCGTCATGCCCTCGCGCTGAATCGCCCCAATCAACCTATTCGCTTCGCGCTTGTGCAAAAGCAGCTTTCGCGGACGCCGCGTTTCGTGATTTAAGCGATTCGCCTGCAGGTATTCGGGGATGTAGGCGTTGATGAGGAATATTTCCCCGTTCTTCTCGCTCGCATAGGACTCGGCGATATTCGCCTTCCCCTGCCTCAAGGATTTCACCTCGGACCCGCCCAAGGCAATCCCGGCCTCGAACGTGTCCTCGATGAAAAAGGAGAAGCGCGCCTTTCTGTTTTCAGCGACGACCTTTCGAACGGATGTTGATGCGGGAGCTGCCATCGTCCTTACAAGGATTTGCTCTACAGCAACCCTGCCTTCTCAATCGCTGCGTCGACAAGGGCCTTCGTCTGCCCGGAGATGGGGGCGAGGGGAAGCCGGGTCTCCGGCTTGCACAACCCGAGGCGGAAGGCGGCGTATTTGACCGGCCCCGGATTGGTTTCGACAAAGAGCGCCTCATGGAGCGGCATCAACCGGTCGTGTAGTTCGAGCGCCTTCCGAAAGTCTCCCGCAAGACAGGCGTTCTGGAACTCCGCGCATAGCTTCGGCGCCACGTTCGACGTCACGGAAATGCATCCGTGGCCGCCATGCGCCATGAACGCAAGCGCCGTCGCATCCTCGCCCGAGAGTTGATTGAACTCTTCGCCTATCGTCAGGCGCTGCTGGCTCACTCTCACTGGCGAAGCGGTGGCGTCTTTCACGCCCGCAATATTCCGGAGCTTGAACAGCCGCGCCATCGTGGCGACCGACATGTCGATGACGCTTCGCGAAGGAATATTATAGATGATGATGGGAATATTGATCGCATCGTTGATGGCTTTGTAATGCAGGTAAAGCCCTTCCTGCGTCGGCTTGTTATAATAAGGCGTGACGCTGAGCACGGCCGCGGCCCCGGCTTTTTCCGCGAAACGGGAAAGCTCAACGGCTTCCTTCGTGCTGTTGGATCCGGCGCCGGCAATGACGGGCACGCGCCCTTTCGCCGATGAAATGCACGTCTCGACGACGCGCTGATGCTCGTCGTGGCTCAGCGTCGGCGATTTACCTGTCGTGCCTACCGGGATAAGCCCGTGCGTCCCCGATTGAATCTGGAATTCCACTAGCCGGGCATAGGCGTCATAATCGACGTCATCCCCATCGAACGGCGTTATAAGCGCCGTAAAAGAGCCCTTGAACATTCTATGCTTATCCTCACCTCAGAATCGACCTTATGCAGAAAAGAGGTACGAACCGTTAACCACCTCGCTTCTTTCCCGCACGAAACGGCTTGAGTCGCTCCGCGTCCGGCGTTCGATTGCCGGGGCTACCAATCGGAGCGGTTGTGTGCAATACAGGCTGTTCAGTCCTCATCGCGCCGGGGCGAAAGCATAGGTTTGATATGAAGAGCTGCCAACGGAATTCTTAACGCGACAGGCAAATGTTAGGCCCCGATGCAAAACCAAACCCGCCGCAAAATCCCTTCAGGCTCTTGATAGCGATCCTGATCGGAAGTGCGCTCGGCTTTTTCGCTGTGCTCGCCGTGCCTTATTTGGCGCCGGCGCGCCCGGAGTCCACGTCTTACGCCACGGCGGATTTGCAGTCGCAACCTCTGAAAGCGACGGCGGCCGTGAACCGTTCCCCGCAGAAGCAAAACGGCGGCGGCGATGTCAAAACGGCGGAAGCCGGCCCAAAACCTTCCGTAGCGCCGGCAGACCAGGCTGCGCGCGCAAACGCCCCTGAAGCGAAGGATCGCGCCGAGGCGAAAGATGGCCAGCCGCCTGCTCCCGCTCCGACGCAGCAGCCGAGCCAGACCGGCGCGGCCGCCGAGCCGGTTCTCGTCCCGGCGGTGACCCTCAAATTCCCAAAGTCATTTTCCAGCGAGGACATGAACGCGGCGCTTCAGCCGCTCTTCTCTTTCAAGATCGGCGATGGCGACACAGCCGCCGTCAAAGAGGCCATTTCAAGCGCATCCAGGGGAGATGACGCGAGCGCAAAGGCCGCGATCAAGAAAATCAGCGATCCCGCTGCAAAGACCTTCGCGGAGTGGAAGCGCTTACGCTCGGGTTCCGCGGACTTCAACGAGGTCATGGCGTTCAGAAGGGCTCATCCGCTGTTTCCGGAGCCTGCTCAAGACGCCTCGATTGAAAAGAGCCTGTTCCTCTCGGATGCATCGAGCGCCGACGTTCTGAAGTTCTACACAAATCGCAATCCGATGACCGGCGCCGGAAAAGCGAGCCTCGGCGCGGCGCTCCTGGAGAGCGGAGAGCGCGAACGCGGCCTAAGCCTCATCAAGTTTGCCTGGACCCGCTACACCCTGGATCCCCCGGTGCAGGAGAGATTTGTTTCGCGGTTTGGCTCACTTCTGGACGATGGCGATCAGCGCCGCCGGAAACTGCTCCTCGAAGCGCGCGCGCGCCAGCAGGAGGACCCCGGCAAGAAGCTGGCCGCCTCAGAGGGGAAGGGCTTGAAAGGGGTCGCGCGGATCCGGTCGAAAAAGGCGGGAAGCCAGGTGGCGCATGGCGGCCGCCGCGGCCGGAAAACAAACATTGCAAAACGCGGCGGCAAGGGAAAACGCCACGGAGAAATCGAAAGCGGCATCGCCCGGAAGGAAGCCTCGCTGAGCGGAAAGGCAGGCGCTTTCAGGATAGCAACCCTCGCTGAACCGGTCAGGCTGAAGCAGAAGAAACAGGACGACGGCGCTTCTCAAGACGCAAACGCCCAAGACCCGGCGCAAGGCAAGCCCGCGAAACAGGAAACAAGCGGCGAGAATTCTGCAGGCGGCGCCGGCAAGGCGGGCGGAAAAGGAAAAGAAGAGGCCTCCAAGAAAGCTTCGGAGGCGAAAGCGGCCGAGAATGCTTTCAAGCTTGCAAAAGAAAGCGCCGGCGGCCCCGCGACGCTTCTCGCCCGGCTGAAGTCCCTGCGGCGTGAGGGAGCCGACGATGATGTGTGGTCGCTTCTGCGCTCAATCGACCCGAATAAAGGCGATCTCGCCGATCCGGAGCACTGGTGGGAATTCCGCCGGGGCGAGGTTCGGCGCGCGCTGAACGCCGATCATCCTGCGACCGCGTATGCAATCGCAAAGACGCACGGTCCGCTCGACGATGAAAGCCGCTCGGAAGCCGAGTTTCTGGCAGGATGGGTCGCGCTTCGCTTCATGAAGGAGCCGAGGAAGGCCGAGCCGCATTTTGTGGCGGCCCGCGCGATCAAGGGCTATGCCCGCGACGAGGCGCGCGCGTCCTATTGGCTTGGACGCACCAAGCTTGAATTGGGAGCGCGGAAGGATGCGGAGATTTATTTCCGCGAGGCTGCGAGCCGGTTCTACACCTTCTATGGCTCGCTGGCCAAGCAGGCGCTGCACAGCAAGGGATCGGTGTGCGAATTCCGGGCGCCAACCCAGCCAACCAAGGAAGCCGTCGCCTCTTTCGTGAACGAAGACGCCTTCAAGGCTGTGGCGATCGCGAAGCAACTCGATCTTCAGCCGCTTATGATTAACTATCTGCTCGATCTTGCCCGGCAGCTCAAAGATCCGCAGCAGATGACGCTGACATTCGAGCTGATGGAGCGCGTTGTCCCATCGCACGTCGTCGTCCGCGCCGCGAAAATAGCGTTGCTGCGCGGATTTCAGGTGGAGGCCTACGCCTATCCAACGCTCTTGCCGAAATTCGACGCCGCGGGCGGGAACACCAAGATTGAGCCTGCGCTCCTGAACGCATTGACCCGCCAGGAAAGCGATTTCCACACCGGCTCCGTCAGCCATGTGGGCGCGCGAGGGCTCATGCAACTTATGCCGCAAACCGCGAAGCTCATGGCCGCCGTCAGCAAAATGAAATACGATAACCCGCGGCTCATTTCGGACCCCTCCTACAACGTCACTCTCGGCTCGGCGTTTCTCGCTCAGCTTCTTGCGGGTTACGACGGCTCCTATGTGCTTTCGCTTGCCGCGTACAACGCCGGGCCGGGCCGGGTGAAACAATGGATCAAGGACTTCGGAGACCCGCGGAACAAGGCGGAGGACCCCATCGACTGGGTTGAGCGCATTCCCTTTACAGAAACGCGCCAGTACATTGAGCGTATTCTCGATAGCACTCAGCTTTACCGGTGCCGTTTCGAGAACAATAAGACAAGGTTCCAAATCGTGGAGGACTTACACCGCGGCCGACCTGGCAAAGTCCCCGATTTGGCCGAATTTAGCGGAAGCGGCGTTATGGAACAGGACCCATGAATTTTTTTGAGAGCAAGGCGGACGGCGGAGCCGGGTTCGAATCGGAAGATATTTATTACAGAAGCCATGACGACCTCCTCCTTTACGCCCGGAAATATGGGAACGACGCCGCGCCGGGGCGGCCGCTGGTCTGCCTTGCGGGCCTGACGCGGAACGGCCGGGACTTTCACGATTTGGCCGTCGCTCTTTCGACGCACCCCACTCGTCCCAGGATCGTTTACTGCCTCGACTATAGAGGGCGGGGGCGCTCGGAATGGGACAAGGAGTGGCGTAACTATTCCGCCTATATCGAGCTTCTCGACGTCGCTTCGTTTCTCACGCTGCGCGGCTTGGACAACGTGGGCCTGCTTGGCGCGTCGCGCGGCGGCATCATTACGATGCTGCTTGCCGTGATGCGGCCCTCCGCGATCGGATGCGCGGTGATAAACGACATCGGCCCCGTCATCGAGACAGCGGGGCTTGCCCGTATCATGGGCTACGCCGGGAAAATCCCTGTGCCAGCCGACTGGGATGAAGCGGAGGCGCTCGTCCGCGACCTCAACATGCGCCAGTTTACCGCCTTGGATGACGAGGATTGGAAGAAACTGGCTCGCCAGTTGTTCAACGAAGCAGATGGCCGCCCCGCCGCCGCCTACGATCCAAATGTCGGGAAAGCGCTCTCTGAAGTCGACATTGCGAAGCCGGTTCCAGACATGTGGGAACACTTCCAATCGCTTTATCAAGTTCCCCTCATGATCTTGAGGGGAGAGAACTCAGATGTTCTGTCAGCAGCGACCGTACAGCAGATGCAGGCCCGTCACCCAGCCTTGACGCCCGTTGTTATCAGGAATGAGGGCCACGCGCCCCTCCTGCTCGATCGATTCAGCCAGCGCATCATCGCCGATTTTCTCATCGAGACAGATAAGACCTGGTCAGCCGCGCCGCTCCCGCCAGCTCCCTTGCCTACGGAAATTCAGGGAGCTTGAATGGCTGCGCCTCAGCTGAGGGCAGTCATGGGTTCAAAGAAGTTTGGGAGTCGCGCGCGGCCAGACTTACGTCGTCAGCCCTCAACGGAGCCCGCGCGACGGGCTCCAGGATGCTTGTTTCCAGCTTGTAGCCTCGCGGCAGTCTCTTGCTGTACGCCTTGAACAGATCGACCATAGCAGGCGATGAGTAAATCCCATCGATCTTGATGACGTTATCGTTGACCTCGACATTCCCTGAGTAGAGCAGAGACAGCATCTCCAGCGCCAATTTTGTGGCTGCAAGCCAATCCTGCGGCTCGCCTTTGGCGAACTCCATGCTGTTGTTGACTCTCAGGTTCTGAAACAGGGTCTGCGCATGGGCGCAAAGGATCTGGTCCTGCTGATCGGGCACGTGACCACTGAGAGTCAGGCTGCCTTGTTGCAGTTGTGCAAGCCAGACAAAAGGATGTACGTCATGGGGCTTCAGTGCGACCTGCAAGTTCAGCCCCTTCGGCGCTTCTTCCCGCAACTTTTTCTGGACGGCGGCAAAATCGTCATCGGCCTTTGTCACGCCTTCGATGACAATCGCCGTGTTCTGAAGAATGGCCGAGCCAGACTGAAGCTTTGCCGAGCTGGCGCAAAGCAAAAGTCATCGCAGCGAGCCAGATGTCGCGATCCGGAACATTTGCGTTAACGCGGCTCTTGTCGATGATCGAAGCGCCGGTCGACGTCGCCGCAGCAACGCCCTGTAAAATCCTGAGATCGCTTTCAGATGGCACTTGCCCTCTGAGCGTGATCGTTCCTTCTTCCGCTTTCGTCAGCCGGCTGAGATAAGCCTGCTCGATCTGCCTTGCCGCGTCTTTTTGAGGCGCGGCCTGCGCTTGACCGTCGCTATTGACGACATGGAAAACCCGATCGAAGGCCGCAACATACCAGGGCCGCTGAGGCACGGCTTCAGAAGGGGTTGTTACTACAGTAGCGAAGCATAACAAAGCGGATGAAAAGATAGTCAGACCTGAGTTTCCTAACCTCATTGGACGAGCTCTCCACCGCGTTCACTTTCAGTGTCCTGCATATGTAGAGACCGGCCATTCACCAAGGCGTTCTTGTCACGGTTTTCGTTTTCCTTCCCCCGCCGAAAAGAATAAGCCGCCCTTTCGGCCTTGGTTTCTCGGCCGATGCAAAGCAGCACCATTCATCGGTAAATGAGACTTTAACGGAAGGTTTCCCATAATCCAAGCGACGTCTTGGCGCTTTTTCGCCTCTTTTTTTGCTTGCGACGTGACAAGAATCAAAAAAGCCCGGCGCAGGCCGGGCTTTTAAGTCGCTGATGATGCAAATTTATTCCGCGGCCTGCACCTGAGGCGCCAAGTCTGGCGCAAGTGATTCGCCCTCGCCGGAAGGAGGCAGGGCCTTCGCGCCAGCCTTGTTGCGCTCCTGCAAAATGAGGTCGTCGCGATGGGATGCGACGCGGCGAAGCTGGCTGATCATGCCGCCCGTGCCTGCCGGGATGAGGCGGCCCACGATCACGTTCTCCTTGAGGCCGTCGAGCGTATCGACCTTGCCGTTGAGCGCGGCTTCGGTAAGAACGCGCGTCGTTTCCTGGAAGGACGCCGCCGAGATGAACGACCGCGTCTGCAAGCTTGCTTTCGTGATGCCGAGCAGAACCGGGACCGCCGTGGCGGGCCGTCCGCCGGAAGAACTCGATCATTGCATTCATGTCGTCGAATTCGAGCTTGTCGACCTGCTCGTTCTTCAGGAACTCGGTGTCGCCCGCATCCGTGACCTCCACCTTCTGCAGCATCTGCCGGACGATCACTTCGATATGCTTGTCGTTGATCGTCACGCCTTGCAGCCGGTAGACTTCCTGGATTTCATTGACGAGGAACGAGGCCAGCTCTTCCACGCCCTTGATCGCCAGGATGTCATGCGGCGCGGGGTTGCCGTCGAGAATGAACTCACCCTTCTCGATGCGATCGCCTTCCTGGACCGCAAGGTGCTTTCCTTTCGGCAGCAGATACTCGACGGGATCCAGGCCCTCTTCATCGGGCTGAATGATAACCCGGCGCTTGTTCTTGTAATCGCGGCCGAAATGCACGGTGCCTGAAATCTCCGCGATGATCGCGTGATCTTTCGGACGGCGCGCTTCGAAAAGCTCGGCCACGCGCGGAAGACCGCCGGTGATATCGCGTGTCTTCGCGCTTTCGAGCGAGATACGCGAGAGCACGTCGCCCGCCTTCACGGTTTGCCCCGGCTCGACGGACAGGATCGCTTCCACCGAAAGAAGATAGCGAGCCTCGCCGCCGCGCGGCAGTTTCAGAATCTTGCCGCCAGGCTTGTCCTTGATGATGATCGCCGGCCGCAGCGCCGATCCGCGCGGATTTGCGCGCCAGTCCGTGATCACGCGGTTGGTGATACCCGTCGTTTCGTCGGACTGCTCGTTCACCGAGATGCCTTCCAGCAGGTCCTCGAACTCGACCACGCCGTCGGTCTCGGTAATGATCGAGCGGCTATAGGGATCCCATTCCGCGAGGCGCTGCCCGCGCTTGATCACGTCGCCGTCGTCCACCTTCAAGTGAGCGCCTTGCATGATCTTGTGCACGGCGCGCTCGCGGCCCTCGTCGTCGAGAATGACGACGGCCATGTTGCGGCCCATGGCGACGAGACGGCCCTGGCTGTCGCGCGCCGCAAGCCTGTTGCGGACCTTGACCTTGCCGGCAAAGTTGCTCTCCACGAAGGAGTTGTCCGCAACCTGCGCCGTTCCGCCGATGTGGAACGTGCGCATCGTGAGCTGCGTGCCCGGCTCGCCGATGGACTGCGCGGCGATGACGCCGACAGCCTCGCCGATATTGACCGGCGTGCCGCGCGCGAGGTCGCGTCCATAGCACTTGCCGCAGATGCCGTTCTTCAGCTCGCAGGTGAGGGCCGAGCGGATGCGAACATCCTGAACCTGCGCTTCCTCGATCTGGCGCGCCTGCGCCTCGTCGATGAGATCGCCGGCCTTGACGATGATTTCGCCGGTGGAGGGATGAACGACGTCATCGGCGGGAACACGGCCGAGAACGCGGTCGCCGACGGAGACGAGCACCTCGCCCGCGTCGATGACGGCGCCGAGCTTGATGCCCTTGTCCGTGCCGCAATCATGCTCGGTCACGATACAGTCCTGCGCGACGTCGACGAGACGGCGGGTCAGATAACCGGAGTTCGCCGTCTTGAGCGCCGTGTCCGCCAAGCCCTTGCGCGCGCCGTGGGTCGAGTTGAAGTATTCGAGAACCGACAGCCCCTCCTTGAAGTTGGAGATGATCGGCGTCTCGATAATTTCACCCGACGGCTTCGCCATGAGGCCGCGCATGCCCGCAAGCTGGCGCATCTGCTTCTCGGAGCCGCGAGCGCCCGAATGCGCCATCATGTAGACGGAGTTGATCGGCTTTTCGCGGCCGGTCGCCTTGTCGTACTGCACGGCCGAGATGCGGTCCATCATCTCCTTGGCGATGCGATCGGTGCACTTCGCCCAGGCGTCGACGACCTTGTTGTATTTCTCCATCTGCGTGATGAGGCCGTCATTATATTGCTGCTCGTAATCGAGAACGAGCGCTTCCGTTTCGTCGATGATCTTCGGCTTCGTGTCAGGAACGAGCATGTCGTCCTTGCCGAAGGAGATGCCCGCCTTATAGGCATGATGGAAGCCGAGGTTCATGATCCGGTCGCAGAAAATGACCGTCTCCTTCTGGCCGCATAAGCGGTAGACCGCGTCGATGACTTTCGCGATGTTCTTCTTGGTCAAGAGCTTGTTCACGAGATCGAAGGTGATCCCCGGCTTCTTTGGCAAATGCTCTGCGACGATCATCCGGCCCGGAGTTGTCTCGTACACCTTGCGAGATCCGGCTTGCCGTTCGTCATCGACGCCCCTGTAGCGGCCCTTGACCTTCGCGTGGAGCGTGACATTGCCGGCGGCCAGCGCATGCTGGATTTCAGCGACGCTGCCGAAAATGCGCCCTTCGCCCGGCTCCTTTTCCATCATGGATGCGACAGATAATAGAGGCCGAGAACGATGTCCTGGCTCGGCACGATGATCGGGCCGCCGTTCGCCGGATGCAGGATGTTGTTCGTGGACATCATCAGCACGCGCGCCTCGAGCTGGGCTTCGAGGCTCAGCGGCACGTGAACGGCCATCTGGTCGCCGTCGAAGTCGGCGTTGAACGCCGCGCACACCAGCGGATGGAGCTGGATCGCCTTGCCCTCGACGAGCACCGGCTCGAACGCCTGGATGCCGAGGCGATGGAGCGTCGGCGCGCGGTTGAGCAGCACGGGATGCTCGCGGATCACCTCGTCGAGGATGTCCCAGACCTCGGGACGCTCTTTCTCGACGAGCTTCTTCGCCTGCTTCACGGTCGCCGAGTAGCCTTGCGCGTCAAGCCGCGAATAGATGAACGGCTTGAACAGTTCGAGCGCCATCTTCTTCGGCAGGCCGCACTGATGCAGCTTGAGCTCCGGACCCACCACGATCACCGAGCGGCCCGAATAGTCCACGCGCTTGCCGAGCAGGTTCTGGCGGAACCGGCCCTGCTTGCCCTTCAGCATGTCCGCGAGCGACTTCAGCGGACGCTTGTTGGCGCCCGTGATCACGCGGCCGCGGCGGCCGTTGTCGAACAGCGCGTCGACGGCTTCCTGAAGCATGCGCTTCTCGTTCCGGATGATGATGTCCGGCGCGCGCAACTCGATGAGCCGTTTGAGACGGTTGTTGCGGTTGATGACGCGGCGATAAAGGTCGTTGAGGTCCGAGGTCGCAAAGCGGCCGCCGTCCAGCGGAACCAGCGGACGCAGCTCCGGCGGGATCACCGGGATGACCTTCATGATCATCCACTCCGGCCGGTTGCCGGACTGGATGAACGCCTCGATCACCTTCAGGCGCTTGGCGAGCTTCTTCGGCTTCAGCTCCGTTGTCGCTTCCGCGATCTCCTGGCGGATCTGCTCGCGCATCTGCTCGAGATTGAGAGCCATGAGCATGTCGCGAACCGCCTCGGCGCCGATGCCGGCCTGGAACGCGTCCTCGCCGTGCTCCTCCTGAGCCTTGAGGAAATCTTCTTCCGAAAGAAGCTGTCCGGCCTTCAGGGGCGTAAGGCCCGGCTCGATCACGACATAGTTCTCGAAATAGAGCACGCGCTCCAAGTCCTTCAGCCCCATGTCGAGCAGAAGGCCGATGCGCGAAGGCAACGATTTCAAGAACCAGATGTGCGCGACAGGCGAGGCCAATTCGATGTGGCCCATGCGATCGCGGCGCACTTTCGTGAGCGTCACTTCAACGCCGCATTTTTCGCAGATAACGCCCTTATACTTCATGCGCTTGTATTTGCCGCAAAGACACTCGTAGTCTTTGATCGGGCCAAAAATACGCGCGCAGAATAAACCGTCACGCTCGGGCTTGAACGTGCGGTAATTGATCGTCTCCGGCTTCTTTATTTCGCCGTAAGACCAGGAAAGTATCTTCTCGGGACTTGCAATAGAGATGCGAATCTGGTCGAATACCTGAGTCGGCATCTGCGGGCTGAAGAGATTCGTGATCTCTTGATTCATTCGTCGCTCCTATGAGCCGCCCCCGCGGCTTCGTCGGCCTGATGTGTGTCCGCTGAGCGGACGGCAAGGCACTGTTGCCTCGCATGTTCCCTGAAACGCCGTTTGCGGGCACGGCCTGAGCCGTTACCCGCTTTTCTCTACTCCGCTGCCTGTGGCGTGGCCCTCGGCCTTCGTGGCAGCGCGAACTGTGGAGGCCGCGCCTGCGCGGGCTGAGCTTCAATG
This sequence comes from uncultured Alphaproteobacteria bacterium, assembly GCA_963727795.1. GTDB lineage: Bacteria > Pseudomonadota > Alphaproteobacteria > Rhizobiales > Rhodomicrobiaceae > Rhodomicrobium. The sequence goes on along the minus strand of CAVSHC010000006.1, from coordinate 462,970 downwards.
ACCGGAGCCCGGGCCTGCTTCAGCTCGACGTTCAAGCCAAGCGCGCGCATTTCCTTCACGAGCACGTTAAAGCTTTCCGGCACGCCAGCCTCGAAGGTGTCGTCGCCGCGCACGATGGCCTCGTAGACCTTCGTCCTGCCCGCCACGTCGTCCGATTTGACCGTCAGCATTTCCTGCAAGGTGTAGGCGGCGCCGTAGGCTTCGAGCGCCCACACCTCCATTTCGCCGAAACGCTGACCGCCGAACTGAGCCTTGCCGCCCAGAGGCTGTTGCGTGACAAGGCTGTATGGGCCGATCGACCGGGCGTGGATCTTGTCGTCGACAAGATGATGCAGCTTGAGCAGATACTTGTAGCCCACCGTCACCTTGCGGTCGAAAGGCTCGCCCGTCCGTCCGTCGTAGAGCGTGACCTGGCCGGAGGTATCGAGACCCGCGGCCTTGAGCATCGCGACGATATCCGGCTCGCGCGCGCCGTCGAACACGGGCGTCGCCACGGGCACGCCCTTGCCGAGATTGCCCGCAAGTTCCACGAGCTGATCGTCGTTGAGAGCATTGACCGCTTCATCGTCGCCGTAGGCCTTGGCCACCGCCGCGCGAAGCTCGTCCGGCGCGCTTCTGCTCGTGATAGGCGTCGAGCGCCTGAGTGATCATGCGCCCAAGACCGCGCGACGCCCATCCGAGGTGGGTTTCCAAAATCTGTCCCACATTCATGCGGCTCGGCACGCCCAACGGATTGAGGACGATATCGACCGGCGTCCCGTCTTCCAGATAGGGCATGTCCTCGATAGGCACGATATGGCTGACCACACCCTTGTTGCCGTGGCGGCCCGCCATCTTGTCGCCTGGCTGGATCTTGCGCTTCACCGCGACGAAGACCTTCACCATCTTCATGACGCCCGGAGGCAGCTCATCGCCGCGCTTCAGCTTGTCGATCTTATCGACAAACCGCTGCTCGAGGCGCTTCTTGGCTTCGTCGTACTGACGCCGGATCGCCTCGATGCCGGCCATGGCCTGCTCGTCCTTCAGCGCGATATCCCACCACTGGCTGCGCGGCACATCGCTGAGGAGTTCCTCATTGATGTCCGTTCCCTTGCGCAGACCTTTCGGCCCGCGGGCAACCTCCTTGCCCATGAGAATATCGCGCAAGCGGCCATAGACGTTCCGGTCGAGGATGTGCAACTCGTCGTCGCGGTCCTTCGCGAGACGCTCGATCTCCTCCCGCTCGATCGCCATGGCGCGTTCGTCTTTCTCGACGCCGTGGCGATTGAAGACGCGCACCTCGACGACGGTGCCCGCGACGCCAGGCGGCAGGCGGAGCGAGGTGTCGCGCACGTCGGACGCCTTCTCGCCGAAGATGGCGCGGAGCAGTTTTTCCTCCGGCGTCATCGGGCTTTCGCCCTTCGGCGTGATCTTGCCGACGAGAATGTCGCCGGGCTGGACTTCGGCGCCGATATAGACGATGCCCGCTTCGTCGAGGTTCTTCAGCGCCTCTTCCGACACGTTCGGAATGTCGCGCGTGATTTCCTCTGGCCCGAGCTTCGTATCGCGGGCCGCGACTTCGAATTCCTCGATGTGGATCGAGGTGAAGACGTCGGTGGACACGATGCGCTCGGAAAGGAGGATCGAATCCTCGAAGTTGTAGCCTTGCCACGGCATGAACGCCACGAGCACGTTCTTCCCGAGCGCGAGATCGCCGAGATCGGTCGAAGGCCCGTCGGCGATGATGTCGCCCCGCTCAACGCGATCGCCGACGCGAACCAGCGGCCGCTGGTTGATGCAGGTGTTCTGGTTCGAGCGCTGGAATTTGCGCAGATTGTAGATGTCGACGCCAGACTTCGAGGGGTCTGTCTCGTCGGTCGCCCGGATCACGATGCGCGTCGCATCGACCTGGTCGATGACGCCGGCGCGTTTGCGGCGATGGCGGCGCCCGAGTCGCGCGCAACCACGCTTTCCATGCCCGTGCCGACGAGCGGAGCCTCGGCGCGGATCAGAGGCACCGCCTGGCGCTGCATGTTCGAACCCATGAGCGCGCGGTTCGCGTCGTCATTCTCAAGGAAGGGGATGAGGGCCGCCGCCACCGACACAACCTGCTTCGGGGAAACGTCGATGAAATCCGCCTTGGCCTGCGGAACGAGAGAGACGTCTCCCTGGTGACGGCAGATAATCAGCTCCTCGGCGAAGCTTCCATCGGGGTTCAGCTTCACATTCGCTTGCGCAATGTGATACCGCGCCTCCTCCATGGCCGAGAGATAAACGACGTCGTCCGTGACCTTTCCGTCCACCACCTTGCGGTACGGGCTTTCGATGAAGCCGTACTTGTTAACCCGCGCAAAGGTGGCGAGCGAGTTGATGAGGCCGATGTTCGGCCCTTCCGGCGTCTCGATGGGGCAGATGCGGCCGTAATGCGTCGGATGCACGTCGCGCACCTCGAAGCCTGCGCGCTCGCGCGTCAGACCTCCAGGCCCAAGAGCGGAAAGCCGCCGCTTGTGCGTGATCTCGGACAGCGGATTTGTCTGGTCCATGAACTGGCTGAGTTGCGAGGAGCCGAAGAACTCCCGCACCGCCGCGCTTGCAGGCTTCGCGTTGATCAGATCCTGCGGCATGACCGTGTCGATATCGACGGAGGACATGCGCTCGCGGATGGCGCGCTCCATGCGGAGCAAGCCAAGGCGATATTGGTTTTCCATCAACTCGCCCACCGAGCGCACACGGCGATTGCCGAGATTGTCGATGTCGTCAACCTCGCCGCGGCCGTCGCGCAGATCGACAAGCGTGCGGATCACCGCAAGGATGTCGTCCTTGGTGAGGATGCGCATTTCATCCGACTGCTCGATTTCGAGCCGGATGTTCATTTTCACGCGGCCGACCGATGACAGGTCGTAGCGTTCCTCATCGAAGAACAGGCTCTTGAACAGCGCGCGCGCCGCGTCCTCCGTGGGAGGCTCGCCCGGCCGCATGACGCGGTAGATATCGAACAGCGCATCCTGCTCGTTCTGGTTCTTGTCGGCATGAAGCGTGTTGCGGATGAAAGATCCGGTGTTCACGTGATCGATATCGAGCACGGGCAACTCTTCCACGCCGGCGGAACGAAGCTTATCCAGAACCTTGCTGTCGAGTTCGTCGCCAGCTTCGGCCCAGATTTCGCCCGTCCGCATGTTGACGATATCTTCCGCCAGATAGCGTCCATACAGCGCGTCGTCGGGAACGGCGATCGCTTTCACGCGCTCGGCGACCTGGCGAACCGCGCGGGCGTTGAGTTTCTTGCCGGCTTCGATGACCACCTCGCCCGTATCGGCGTCGTAGATGTCCTGGACGGCCTTCACGCCGCGCATGCGCTCGGCCACGAAGGGCGTTCTCCAGCCCTGCCTCGTCGCCTTGTAGATGATCCGCTTGTAGAACGTGTCGAGGATTTGCTCGTTGTCCATGCCAAGCGCATAAAGCAGCGTCGTCGCCGGCAGCTTCCGCTTCCGGTCGATGCGGGCGTAGACGATGTCCTTGGCGTCAAACTCGAAATCGAGCCAGGAGCCGCGATAGGGGATGATGCGGGCGGCAAAGAGCAGCTTGCCGGAAGAGTGGCTTTTCCCGCCGTCGTGATGAAAGAAGACTCCCGGCGACCGGTGCATCTGAGAAACAATAACGCGCTCAGTCCCGTTAATGACGAAGGTGCCATTGGACGTCATGAACGGGATGTCGCCCATGTAGACGTCCTGCTCCTTGATGTCGCGGACGGAGCGCGAACCCGTCTCCTCATTGACGTCGAAGGTGATCAGGCGTAACTTTACTTTCAGCGGCGCCGCGTAGGTCATGCTCCGCTGCTGGCATTCGTCCACATCATATTTTGGCGGCTCGAAGTCGTAGCGGACAAATTCGAGTTGCGCTTTGTCCGAAAAATCCTTTATGGGGAAGATCGAGGCGAAAACCGCCTGCAAGCCGGTGCTCGGGCGCCCGCCAACCGGTTCTTGAACCATTAAAAATTGATCGTAGGATTGCTTCTGCACCTCGATCAAATTCGGCATCTCAGCGGCATCGGCAATCGTTCCGAAGCGCTTGCGAATACGTTTACGGCCGATAAACGTTTGCGCCATTTGATCTCCTCATTTTCACCGGCGGCGGCTATTCCTGCACGCCGCACGGGGACTTTTGCGTCGCGAGAGAGCCAATTTATGGGAAGCCACCTAACATGGCGTCCCATTAACGATTTACAAGCCCCTGCGAAGTTTCCAAATTCAGCCCTTTTTGGGACGGAACTTAGATATCTTTGCGGAGCTGCATGCTGCTTTCTTTAGGAGGGCCGGATAACCCGGCCCAACCGCGTTATTACTTAATCTCGACCTTGGCGCCAGCGGCCTCGATCTTCTTCTTGATTTCCTCGGCTTCCGCCTTGGACACGGCTTCCTTGATCGCCTTCGGAGCGGCTTCCACCAGATCCTTCGCCTCTTTCAGGCCAAGGCCGGTGATCGCGCGGACTTCCTTGATGACGTTGATCTTCTGAGCGCCCGCTTCGGCGAGAATGACATCGAACTCCGTCTTCTCCTCGACCGGCTCGGCGGCAGCCGCCGCGCCGCCACCCGCGGGCATCGCAAATGCAGGCATCGCCGCAGCTGCGCTAACGCCCCACTTGTCTTCAAGGAGCTTCACGAGCTCGGAAATCTCAAGAACCGTCAGACCGGACAGCTCATTATACAGTTTCTCAAGTTTGTCAGACATTTAGACCTCTATGCATTCGTAATAGGTTGGTGTTGGGAGACTCTGCCTCAAACCGTCACGCCGCCTTTTCTTGCTTTTCCTTGAACGCCTGCAGCACGCCCACAAGGTTTTGCGCTGGCGAATTAAGCTGCCGCACAAGCTTGGAGCCCGGTGCAAGGAACACGCCCAACAGCTTGGAGCGCAGTTCTTCCTTCGACGGGATGGCGGCCAAAGCCTTGACAGCATCCGCTGTCAGCGCCTGCTTTCCGAGCAAGCCGCCGACAATCACGAATTTGTCGGTGGTCTTGGCGAAATCAGCCGCTACTTTCGCTGCCGCCGTGGGGTCTTGCGCGAAGGCAATGCCCGTCGGCTCAAGGAAGAGATCCGCACCCGCGCCATCAGCAGCGCCTTCAAGTGCAATCTTGGCGAGACGGTTCTTGATGACTTTAAACTTCGCTCCGGCGCCGCTCATGCGACGGCGGAGGTCAGTCATTTGCGCTACGGTCATGCCTTTGTAGCGCGCCACCACGACAGAGCCGCTTGTTGCGAAGATGTCGTTGAGACTCTCAACCATCTCCCTTTTTTCAGCTCTATCCACCGCTTCTCTCCGTTTAGTGGCGGACCGCGTTTCCATCGCGAACCGCCGCTTCGATCACGCCGCCGCCTCGAAAGGCGAGCGACCGCTCAATCCTGTCCCGAGGCGTGACCAGACGCGATCCACCAACCAGCCGAGGCTGGCTTGAGATCACCTGGAATCCATTCCCCGTCTCATGCAGGCGATTATTAAGCCTCCGGGCATGCACCCCTTGGCGCCAGCAATCTTGGACAGGCTGCCTCCGTTGCCGGAGACAGCGGCCAGGGCGTTTCCGCTCCGGCCTATCCGAACGGCAAGCCGTCCGAAACCTTATGTGTGAACGGCGCCGCCCAGCGTCGCCGGCTCAACTTTGACGCCAGGCCCCATCGTCGAGCTCAGCGCCACGCGTTTCACAAATGTTCCCTTAGCGCCTGCTGGTTTGGCTTTCATCACTGCATCGGCGAAAGCCTTAACGTTTTCCACAAGCGCGCTCTCAGTGAAGCTTGCTTTGCCGATTCCTGCATGCAAAATGCCCGCTTTTTCGACTCGGAATTCGACCGATCCACCTTTTGCGCCGCGGATAGCCTCGTTAACGTCCATCGTAACGGTGCCAACTTTCGGGTTCGGCATCATGCCGCGCGGACCGAGGATTTTACCGAGACGGCCGACGAGAGGCATCATGTCGGGCGTCGCAATGCACTTGTCGAAGTTGATGTTGCCGCCTTGAACCTGCTGAACCAGATCCTCGGCGCCCACCACATCGGCGCCCGCCGCCCTCGCCTCGTCGGCTTTCGCGCCGCGTGCGAACACAGCGACGCGGACGGACCGTCCGGTGCCGTTCGGCAACGCGCACACGCCGCGAACCATCTGGTCGGCATGGCGCGGATCGACGCCCAGGTTCATCGCAATTTCGATCGTCTCATCGAACTTGGCCTTCGCGCGCTCCTTCACGAGCTTTACGGCCTGCTCCACGGGATAGAGCTTCTCGCGGATGACGTCCTTCTTGGCTTCGCGCAAACGTTTTCCGTCCATGGCGCTTACTCCTTCACCGTGAGGCCCATGGAGCGGGCGGAGCCAGCGATGATCTTCGCAGCCTGATCCACGTCGGTGGCGTTCAAGTCCTTCATCTTCTTCTGGGCGATCTCACGCACCTGAGCCATCGTCACAGTCCCCGCCGAGCCGGCGCCCGGCGTCTTGGAACCGCTCTTGATGCCGGCCGCCTTCTTCAGAAAGTGCGACGCAGGCGGCGTCTTCATTGCGAAGGAGAACGATTTATCCGCATAGTAGGTGATGACGACAGGCACCGGTGAACCGGGCTCCATCTCCTTCGAAGCCGCGTTAAAATCCTTGCAGAACATCATGATGTTCAAGCCGCGCTGACCGAGCGCCGGACCGATCGGCGGCGATGGGTTCGCTTGGCCTGCAGGAACCTGCAGCTTGATATAGCCTAATATTTTCTTTGCCATATTGACCTCTCAAGGGCTCGCGCCCTGGGTTTGAGGGATGTGGTGCGGCCATCGCGCCTGCCTGGCGAGCGGGCGTTTGCCTCCCACAACACAGGGCCAAGCTTTGAAGAGCGCCTTGCGCTAGACCTTCTCGACCTGGCCGAACTCCAGTTCGACCGGGGTCGCCCGGCCGAAGATGGAAACCGCAACCTTGAGCCGCGCGCGCTCCTCGTCCACTTCCTCGACATGCCCGTTGAACGATGCAAACGGGCCGTCGGCGACGCGCACCTGCTCTCCGATTTCGAAGGTAATGGACGGCTTCGGGCGATCCACGCCTTCCTTCACCTGATTGAGAATGCGCTGCGCTTCGATCTCGGAAATCGGCTGCGGCTTGTTGTCCGCGCCAAGAAAACCCGTGACCTTCGGCGTATTCTTAATCAGCAAAAACGCCCGGTCGTTCATGTCCATCTTGACGAGGACATAGCCCGGAAAGAACTTCCGCTCGGTTGCGACCTTCCTGCCCCGGCGGACCTCGACAACCTCTTCCATCGGCACCACGATTTCCTCGAAACACTCTTCGAGGCCTGCCGCCGCCGCCCGTTCACGGATGGAGTCCGCCACCTTCTTTTCGAAGTTCGAATAGGCGTGAACGATATACCAGCGCTTTGTCATTAGTGTTGCTGCTTTTAGTTACGATTTTTTTAAGCGCTATTGCCCAAGGGTCAAAATGAACCCGATGAACTTGCTGAAAACCTGATCGGCAACCAGGAAGAAAACGGAAGCGGCGACAGCCATCACCACGGTCATGACGGAGGTGACGACCGTCTCGCGCCGCGACGGCCATACCACCTTCGCGGTTTCCGCGCGGACCTGCTGCAAATATTCGAAGGGACCAACCTTTGCCATTTCTTTCCAACGCCAATGCGAAGCGTTACCGCCTCGCCGTAAAACTCTCTAGCTTTTATGCCCGATTTTCGAGTTTCCCTGCCGCCGTAAGGTGGCAGGAGTGGAGGGACTCGAACCCCCAACCCCCGGTTTTGGAGACCGGTGCTCTAGCCGATTGAGCTACACTCCTCCATCCAACCGGTTATCTGCAAGCATACCGGGCATGAGATCAGCCACTCCAACACCCGGCAGGCCTGCTGCGGATAATTTACCAGTAGTAGGGAGCTGATTGCTAACACCCAATAGCCGCCATGCCAAGCGGTTTTTCGCGCCTGAGCGAAACAAATTTGCGTTTGTCAAGGGGCATTGGAAAAGCTGTGCAAACTCGCCCAGCCGCTTTTTTCCATTGAGCGCAGCCCCAATATCGGTAATGTAAGCGCTGCGCGGGTGTAGCTCAATGGTAGAGCAGCAGCCTTCCAAGCTGAATACGAGGGTTCGATTCCCTTCACCCGCTCCAATAAAATCAAGGGTTCGCTACGATATATCTAGGCATCCAGTATTTCTGGTCAGGAATTGGTCAGGAATGCAGGCTCTTTCGGCCCTTCCGCGCCACTAGTGCGCCCCCGGATCATCCTAGCTTTAGGAAGCGTGCGGCCCTGCCTCGCATAGAGCGTTGCTCCTCCCCTTCGCCGCATCAATCGAGGTGCGTTGCACACCGCACATAATAAGGTGTTGCCCGTCACGCTCGCTATACTGAGCCGTCCCACCCCGTCAACTCTACGGCCTTGGCCTCCGCCACTTTTTTCTAACCGTATAGTTTTTCGAGGCGTGGGACCCTCTACCGTTATCGAGGGGGCGGGGGCCGCTCACCGATCCGTACGCGCGCGTGGCGGTCTTAGCTTCGAGGCAGCCGCGATTTAGACCTACAACACCTGTCTGTTGCAACCATACCCAGCCACAACCCGCATTAACAATTGGCCACCGCATTAGAATGGCAAGCGTTATACTGAGACTGGCAATTACGAGCACGCTGCTGGTAGCACGTAGCCCGATCCGCAGGGCGCACGGAGCTGCACCAAGCTGAAGCCGAATTGAGGCAATCCTGTTGCTGGCTAGCGCAAAACTGAAGCCTCGGGCAATAGCCTTGCGCCTCGCAAAGTACCGTCGGGAAAATCGTGGCAATGAGTAAAGCAAAAAAGCGCAAGATCGCCTCCTGTTGCCCGGCCATAAAATTATGTAATGCCTGCTCGCCTTGCCGCTTCCATTAAATAATATTGTGCACGTTTTGTCCACTACCGTCCCCGCGTCGCGACCATCCCTGCTTTCCACAATCCCTCGATGCCAGTGCACCTGCTTCGCAGGCGTAAACCTTGCATGCCTAGGCAACGAAGCTTAACGGTACCGCATAATCGTGGGGACGCGACGTGGCCGATATTTTCATTTCATATTCGAAGAAGGATGCCGAGCAAGCACGCTTAATTGAGGCACTGCTCGAAGCGCAAGGCTACTCGGTTTGGTGGGATACGAGCCTTGAGACCGGCGAAGAGTTCCGGCAGGAGATAACGAAGGAGCTTGATGCTGCGAAAGCCGTCATAGCGCTATGGACGCAGAACTCGGTGAAGTCTGTGTGGGTGAACGCTGAGGCAAGCCGCGCTCACTCGGCTCGCAAGTTAGTACCGCTCAAAGCGCACCTGCTAGCCCATAATCAAATCCCGTTGCCGTTTAGCGAACTCCACACAACCAACTTCGACAATCACCAAGAAGTGCTGGATGCCGTCGAGCGGCGGTTTTCGGTTAACGGCAGACATGAGGTGCCGTCCCTGGGAATGGCTGATCTGCCAATCAGGGAGCTATTTGTGGCATTAGCTCCCTATATCCTTAATTTAAAAAATCGAGATCAAAATGAAATTGCATCTCAGGTGCGTGATCAATTAGCCTTAGGCCGACTGACGGCCTGGGGACGGGATGACGCTGCCCCAAGGAATTTTGACGAATATCCGCCACCGAAAGAGATAGAGAAAGAATATTGGTTGAAAGCAAGCCTTCACCCCTATTATTTTATGGAAGCGGAAGAACATCGTTTTCTGGTTCATGCTTATGCACCGCCCCACATTGGAGCGCCTCGATATCGCGATATTTCCTTCAATCGTTCCCAAGCTAAGAGGTTATGGCCCTTTTTGGCGGTATAATTTAGAAAATCGCCGTGCCTCCCAGCGTGGAAAGCGGCTCATGAGATTTCTTGCGGCTCCCTGCAAATAGCGAACCCGCATTTTAAGGTCTGCTAACCAATGAGGCCGAACATCTCGCGCCTGCTTGCCGGGTCTGTTAGCATAACTCTTCCCGGAAAATGGACGGGAAGCGTAACGGAGATGTGTATGGTCAAGATTGCTATCATTGTGGGACTGGCTTTGGGCGTGCTTGCGGCCTCAGGCTTCGACGTCCCAACCAGCACTAACGCCGCCTTTGCCTGCCCGCGGCCCTGAGGCTGCGCCGGCCGCCCTAACTGTGCCACACACAGTTAGGGCCTAAATCGAACCAAGCCAAGCTACCGGCTCTTCCACCCGCCCGGATGATGGCGCCGCGAATGCGAATGGCCGCTTCCCGATCTTGCTGACCGCTTGGGCTTCCTGCGAGCGATGCGCTGGCGCTCATGGGTATATTCCAGAAGCTCCGACACGCCGAACAAGATAAGCATGATGCCGACGATGACCTCGAAGGCAGCGAGCATGCGCACGAGATCGCTCGACGGCACGATGTCGCCGTAGCCCACCGTGGCGAGCGTGATCACGGAGAAATAGATCGACTCGAAGAAACTGAGGCTCCGGTATTCGTCCCCGATGCGGAAATGAGGAATGGACGAACTCCGGGAAATGATGCCGTACAAGGCCGCGAATGCGATCACCAGGATGGCGTAGAAAGACAGGAACGCGAACGCCGGAATGGTGAGGCGTGCGATCCGCGTCAGGAATTCCTCCAGGAGAAGGCCGATGTCGATCAGAAACGTCGCGACTTCGTTGCTGACGAAAAACACGATCAGCCCGATGACGCCCATGGCGACAAGGAAAGTGGCGTCCGTGTTGACCCTGCTCTCCTCGATGCCGAACAGGATGTAGACGCTCAGGCCGACGAGCCAGACCGGAAGCTGCCATAAGAAGGCATGGAGGAGGCCTTTCCCGCCCTTGATGGTCGAATCCGCAACATCTTGCCGTATCTCGTCCCGCCGCCACCAGCACCCGGCGATGAAAAGTAGGATCGGCGTCGAAAAGCCGGTCCCCAATGTGACCTTGCCGAGGGAGTAGAACAGCCCTTCCACGAACAAGGCGAAAATGGAGGCGTAGACAGCCGCCAGGCTCGCGAACGTGATCGGGAAAAGACCGCTGCGGGGAAAAAGCTCCGCGATGGCGATCATCGCAAAGGCCGCCGAACACAGGATCGAGAAGAAGAGAAAATTGGCGGACCCCGCGACGGATATGCCGACGACGGCTACAAACCCTATGGAAAGCCCAATCAGCGTGAGCCTTCGCGCTCTTTTCATCGCCTTTGTCATGCCCGGCGCGCCGGGCGGCCTTTCGATCCGGCAAGATTGCGGCGGTCTTACCCGCTCAATTCATACACTACAACACAAACCTTAAGCGAGGTCGCCGCCGAGAGTGCAAGCGCATCCCGGCCAATACGGAACCGGCCGCGGGAGAGCGGTTTGCCTCCGTGACGAACAAGAGAACAAGCGCTTAGCAAGGCTCGGCCTTGAGGCGCCGCATTGTGAGGCAAGTGATGGAAGAGACCCAGGAACATCTTGAGGCGCACACCGAAGCCGTCGTCAGAAGCATGCTGCACATCCAGGAAGAGATCGACCGGAAGGAAGCGTCCCGCCCATCGCAGGAGAGGAACGGCGAGCCGATGCAGGCCGGGCAGCGGGAGTATCCGGCCCATTTCACCGGACAGCACCTCAAGAAGCCGGGCCTCGAAGCCGAGCTCGAAATCAAGCCGATGTACGATGCGCCCGGCTACAAAGGGTCCGGCAAGCTGCACGACATGGTCGCGCTGATCACCGGCGGCGATTCCGGCATCGGGCGCGCCGTCGCGGTGCTTTATGCGCGCGAGGGCGCGGATGTCGCGATTGTCTATCTGAACGAGCACGTGGACGCGGAAGAGACGAAGCGCGCGGTGGAGCGGGAAGGCCGCCGCTGCATCCTGATGGCGGGCGACGTGGCCCACCGAGGCTTTTGCCGGCAGGCCGTCGAGATGACGGTGGCCGAGTTCGGCAAGCTCGATATTCTCGTGAACAATGCGGCCTTCCAGGAGCACGTCGAGGACTTCCTCGATCTCACGGAGGACCACTTCAACCGCACGCTCAAGACCAATCTCTACGGTTATTTCAACATGGCGCAGGCGGCCGTGCCCCATATCAAGCCGAAGGGCTCGATCGTGATGACCGGCTCGGTCACAGGGCTTCTGGGAAACAAGGATCTGCTCGACTACGCGATGACGAAGGGCGGCATTCACGCCTTCGCCCGCTCGCTGTCGACGCATCTCATTCCGCGCGGCATCCGCGTGAATGCGGTCGCGCCGGGGCCCGTGTGGACGCCGCTGAACCCGGCCGACAAATCCGCCGGGCGCATCCAGAGCTTCGGCGGCGACACCATGATGAAGCGCGCCGCGCAGCCGGAGGAGATCGCGCCGGCCTACGTGTTCCTCGCCGCGCCAAGCATGTCGAGCTACATCACGGGCGAGATCATTCCGATCCTCGGCGGCTATGCGGGCGGATAACGCGCTTTATAAAAGAGCGAGAAGCCGCTACATGAGTGGAGCGCCGTTGGGCGCTCTTTTTGTTTCCGCTTGGACGACAGCAAACATGCCGAAGCCACCTCAACGACCCAGCAAGGCTGCAAGCGCCCCCAAGGTGGGGTTTGTCAGCCTCGGCTGCGCGAAGGCGCTGGTCAATTCCGAGCGCATTCTCACCCGGCTGAAAAGCGAAGGATACGCGATCTCGCCAAGCTATGAGGGCGCGGACCTTGTGGTGGTGAACACCTGCGGTTTCCTCGACAGCGCGAAGGCGGAAAGCCTCGACGCCATCGGCGAAGCCATGGCAGAGAATGGCCGCGTCATCGTCACCGGCTGCTTCGGCGTGGAGGACAAGCGGATCCGCGACGCGTTCCCCGATGTGCTCGCCGTCACCGGCCCTCACCAATACGAGGACGTCATGGCCGCGATCCACGCCGCCGCTCCCGCCCCGCATGCTCCTTTCATCGACCTCGTTCCGCGCGCCGGGCTGCGCCTGACGCCGCCTCATTATTCCTATTTGAAGATCTCCGAGGGCTGCAACAACCGCTGTTCGTTCTGCATCATACCGGCGCTGCGCGGCGGCCTCGCCAGCCGGCCGGCCGCGGATGTGCTTTCGGAGGCCGAAGCCCTTGTCGAGGGCGGGACGAAGGAGCTCCTGGTCATTAGCCAGGACACAAGCGCCTATGGCCTGGACCTGAAATATGCCGAGAGCGACTGGCGCGGCCAGCCCGTGAAGGCCCGGCTCACGGAGCTTTGCGAAGCGCTGGCGCAGCTCAGCGTATGGGTGCGGCTGCATTATGTGTATCCCTATCCCCATGTCGACGAGTTGCTGCCGTTGATGGCGCAGGGGAAGATCCTCCCCTATCTCGACATCCCTTTCCAGCACGCCTCTCCGCAGGTGCTGAAAGCGATGCGCCGCCCCGCGAACCAGGAAAAAACCCTGGAGCGCATCGAGCGCTGGCGCGCGGCCGTTCCCGATCTCGGCTTGCGATCGACGTTCATTGTCGGCTTTCCAGGCGAGACGGACGAGGATTTCGCATTGCTCCTCGAATGGCTTCGTGCGGCGCGGCTGACGCGCGTCGGCTGCTTTAAGTATGAGAACGTCGAAGGCGCAGCCAGCCGCGATCTTGAGGGGCATGTGCCCGAGGAACTCAAGGCTGAACGCTTCGAGCGTTTCATGGCGGTGCAGCGTGAAGTGAGCGAAAGTGTTCTCGCGTCCAGGGTTGGAAAAACGGTGGATGTGCTGATCGACGAGGTGGACGAGGACGGCGCCGTTGGGCGCAGCGCCTGGGATGCGCCGGACATCGACGGCTCGGTTTTCATCGAGGAGGGGCAAAACCTGAAGCCCGGCGACTGCATCCAAGCCGCCATCGTCGACTCGGATGACTACGATCTTTGGGCGGAGGCGCTGCCTTCGGCTTGAGCTGGCGCGGTCGCGTCGGGGCGCGCCACCGAGCGTCGCCCAAAGCAAGCACTTTTCAAACGCCGATTTGCGAAGTACAAAGCGTTGACCAGACCGCGAGGCTTGATTATCTGACGCCCATGCCGATACTTCCGATTATTACCCTGCCAGACCCAGTGCTCCGCAAACACTCCGCGCCGGTGGAAACCGTCGACGACGAAGTGCGGAGCTTCGCCGCGAACATGCTTGAAACGATGTACGCCGCCCCCGGCATAGGGCTCGCGGCGGTGCAGCTTGGCGTGCTTCGCCGCATCATCGTGCTCGACACCGTCAAGGGCGAGGACGTTCCGAGGAACCCCTTCGTGCTCATCAATCCGGAGATCGTCTCCTCGGGCGACACCCCGCGCGTTCACGAGGAAGGATGCCTTTCCATTCCGCGAATGTATGCCGAGGTGGAGCGCCCCGCCCTGGTGCGCGTTCGCTACGTCGATCTCGAAGGACGGCAGCGGGAAGAGGATTTCGCGGATTTGCAGGCGACCGTCGTCCAGCACGAGATCGATCATCTGGAAGGCATTCTCTTCATCGATCATTTGTCGCGGCTGCGGCGCAATCTGCTCATCCGGAAATACCATAAGTTGCAGCGTGAAAGAGCCGCAGCGGCGCCGCTCTAGCGCAATCAAATCGTGGCTTCATCCCTCGACAAGCCCCGGATGAGGTTGAGAGTTTTCAACGGGGCCACCCTCCTGGTGAGCTTGTTGAAGCAGGGGCCGCGTCACCTTTCCAGAATCTCCGCGCCCCAAGCTCTCCGTCTGAAACTCATGACGGCCCATTTCTCGCCCAAAATCGGCTTGGTTAATGGCGTCCGCTCTGTCAACGGCCCCCGCTTTTTGCCGCCCGGAAATAACGGTGCAGGCCCATCCGTTCTCATTGCTGAGTGGGGCGGACGCGCGGTGGCTGGCAGGCATCAGGGAAGGGATAAGACATGCGGCTCTCAAGACGGCAGGCGATCGGCCTGGGCGCCATCGCGGCGCTGGGGCTGGCCTCAACGCTGAACGCAAAGGCGGCGACGGCCTACGACATCGACACCAGCGTCGGAGCGGCCCTCGATAGATTTTACCATCGCGGTCCCTGGTCGAGGAGCTTTGCGCAAAGAGCCGCGGGCATCCTTGTCTTTCCAACAATCGTAAAAGCGGGATTCGGCTTTGGCGGGGAGTATGGCGAGGGCAGCCTCCTAGTTCGCGGCCGCTCAGCCGAATATTACAACACCGTTTCCGCATCCTTCGGCTTTCAGCTTGGCGCTCAGGCGAGGTCCGTGATCATCATGTTCATGACGCCCGAGGCTCTTCAGTCCTTTCAAATGAGGGATGGCTGGAAGGTTGGCGTGGATGGCTCGATTGCCGTGATCGCTGTGGGCGCGGGAGGCGCAGTCGATACAAATACGATTAAAAGCCCGATCGTCGCGTTCATCTTCGATCAGAAAGGGCTGATGTACAATCTGACGCTCGAAGGCTCCAAGATCAGCCGCATCTACAGGTAGCGTGCGCGAGGATGCAGTCCTGGAGCGTCTCTGGAAAAGCGCCAAGCGGTTTTCCGATAAGACGCACGATAAAACAAAAACTTAGAGCCCGCTTTTGATTCCATCAAAAGCGGATAGGCTCTAGGAGAGCGTGCATCCCGCTAAGCTGAGCCCATCCGCGAGATAGTCGTTCCATGCGCTGTCGAGGAACGGCACCCAGGCGATTTGCTCGATCGAGAACGGGGCCGGGAGGCTCTCCACGATCTGACGCGCCTTCCCGGTTTGCCCGCTTCGAGCCAGGCTCGCGATGAAGGTTGCTTTGGCGTACCAGTAGCCTGCCCGCGCCTGAAGCGAGCGCTCGGCGAACTCACAGGCCCTGATCCAGTCGCCCTGCATGTAGAACGCCATCGCCAGCTCGCCCAAAAAATGGAAGCGGAATGGATCGGAGGGATTGAGCCGGATCGATAGAAGCAGCGGTTCTACGCTTTCCGCCGCATTCCCCGCGAAGATGTAGCTCGTGCCCAGACAAGCGTGGGCTTGCGCGAGACTGGGATTCAAGTCGATCGCGTTGCGATAATACCCTCGGGCTTCCTCCGGCTGCCCCATCATCATGAGCGCCAGCCCGACAAGCAGATGAGCCCTGGCGTCGCGCCGGTCGATGGCCATCGCTTCCCGGGCGAGCTTCACGGTGATCTGCAAAGCGGGTCTGTCTTGCCGCTTCGTCCAGATGTCCCAGAAATGCCACCAGGCCAGCTGGATGCGCGCCTCGCCGGAGCCGGGATCCCGGCTTAGCGCCTCCTCGAAAAGCGCCCGCGCCGCGGCGGCGTCCTCCTTCGTGAACTTATAGCTGTGCCAGATGCCGCGCCGCAGAAGCTCCCATAAATCCAGATCCTTGACCTCGCGGGTTCTGAGCCGCGTCTGCTCGGCCCGCTCAACCTCGGAATCCAGAACGCTGACGATGCTGGCGCTGATTTCGTCCTGAGTGTCGAGGAACTCGCCGAAACCGATCCGATAGCGATGGCTCCAAAGGTTCAGCCCATTTTCAGCGTCGATCAAGTTGACGGTGAGACGGAAATTTTCGCCGCTCGGCCGGACGCTTCCAGTCACGAGATAGCGGGCGCCCAAGGCGCGCCCGATCGACGCTGCATCCAAGGCTCGATGATGGAAGATGAAGCTTGAGCGCCGCGAGATGACCGGAAACCAGCGGACGTTTGAAAGCCCGATGATGATGTCCTCGGCGAAACCTTCGCCGAGATATTCACTTCCACTCGCCCCGCCGAACGTGTCGAAAGGCAATACCGCGATTGCGGGCTTCCCTTGGAAGCCTGGAACCGGCTTGGAGACATCGACTCCGGAGGCGAGATGGTGAGGCGCGCTTGAGCCGGACGCGGTTATGATGTCAGCCGTGAAAGCTGCGACCGGCGCGGCTATGTTCTTGAGCCGCTGGAGTCCGAGAGCATCGAAACGAAGATCGGCCTTGCCAAGCACGTGCTGGTGTACCGCGCTTGAAATAACAAGATGGCCCGGACGGCAGAGTTGCTGCAGACGGGCTGCGATATTCACGTCATCGCCGAAAAGACTGGCGTTGTTGGCGATCGCGTTGCCCATGTGAACGCCGATGCGGAAGCGAATGCGATTGCCTTCAGGCAGCTCACTGTTCTTGTTTTCGATCGAGCGCTGACATTCGACGGCGCATTCGACGGCGTTTGCCGGCGCCTGGAATTCGGCCATCCAGGAGTCCCCCGCGACGCCGAACATGCGCCCGCCGTAGAGTCGCCAGGACATCTTCAACCAACTGGCGATAGGCGAGGAGCCGCGACAAAGTCAGCTCATCATCCTGACCCATGAGGCCGCAATAGTTGTACACATCGGCAGCAAGTATGGTGACAGAACGGCGCCTGAACCGCGTCGCAAGTTTCACTACCGCGCTCATAGTCTTTTGCCTTGCAAGGCTGCTTCTTCGTTATGGATTGATCGGAACTTTGACTTCGGTTGCTTCTTACTTGCAAGCCTTTAGGCAAAAAGGGCCAATTGCATACAATTTATTTGGCTTGATATACAAACAATAGCGAGCGGTAATGCTACTGTTTTAATTAATTTTGGTCCAGGGGAAAGCTTGAGGGGGAGTGAAGCGAGGATATACGCCGGGCTGGCTCTTCGACGGAATGAGAGCGGGGCGCACAGCTAGCGCAGGCGGCGCGAGGGATTCGGCGAACATCCCGGCATAGCTGACGCAGTTCCGATGCGATCTTCGGCCGGCAGCTTCGCCATTGGCCGCCGCTTCGCTCACAAGAGCAGCCCCGTCCCTGAGAAAACAGGCTGCTCTTGCACTTTGATAATCGATCAACTCAGGCCGGCTGATCCAGGCTTTGCTCGACGGGCGCCGCGCTCCCGCGCCGGCGCAACAGCGGCACCATCGCAGTAATCGTAGCAAAGAGCAGCACGATCTCGATTGAATAAACGGTGATATACCCGGTCGCAGCGCCACTGTGCTCCCACACCACGGCCACAACGTCCCGGATAATGCCGCCGAGTGCAATGGAAAGACCCGCAGCAGTGGCCTGCACAGCGCCCCAGGCGCCCAGCGCCAGTCCTGCCTGATTTTTCGGCGCCAGGTTCATTGTGGCCGTCAGCGTGCCATGCCCGAACAGACCGGTTCCAAAGCCAATGAGCAACGTTCCGAAGGCAAAAAGAGCGATCGAAGACATCGTGGGGGTGGTCGAGACGAAGTTGGCGGCCATGATGACGAGAACAAACGCCGGAACCCCGACGAGAGCCCCGTAGAGCGCCATCCGGAAGGGATCGAAACCTCGGCTCAGGATGCGAGAAGCCAGCCCAAAGCCCAACAGCCCGCCGATTGCCCAAGTCGCAGTCAACTTTGTGGTGTCGCTAACGGCTAGATGCAAAATCTGGCCACCGTAAGGTTCAAGGAGGACGTCCTCCATGCTGAACGCCATAGTTCCAAGGCCAACCGCCACCAAGCGGCGAATTGCTTTGCCACCCTGCACATACGCCGCCCAGGAACTCTTTGAACAACGGACGGGGCGCGGTCTCGACCGCCAACTCTTCCGGCGTCAGAAGCCGTGCAGGCTTGCGCACCTCTTGTTTCCAGAGCGCGATCGTATTCAGGATGAGAGTCGCGACCGCGGACCCCTGGATCACACCGATCAACTGCCCGGGGGGAAGGCGCTCCCAGGCTGGATGCAGAAGCAGCCAGCCAAAGAGGAGCGCGCTCGCGATCATGCCGAAAAGCAGCATGACATACATGAGCCCAACCACCTTGGGCTGCGTCTCCTTCGGCGCCAGGTCCGTGGCAAGCGCAAGTCCCACAGTTTGGACGGTATGCAAGCCCGCGCCTACGAGGAGAAACGAAATGGCCGCTGCAATCTGCCCGACGACCGCCGGTATGGCGTCCGATTCGCCCTGCTTGGCGAGGACAAGCACAGCAAACGGCATTATGGCGAGCCCGCCGAACTGGACGAGCGTTCCCTGCCAGATGAATGGAACGCGCTTCCAGCCGAGGACCGATTTGTGCGTGTCGGACCGAAAACCAATGATGGCGCGGAAAGGCGCAAAGAAAAGCGGTAGGGAGATCATGATGCCGACGATCGAAGCAGGGACTTCGTATTCGACGATCATCACGCGGTTGAGCGTGCCGATGAGCAGCACCAGCGCCATTCCAACCGAGACCTGGAAGAGAGAGAGGCGCAAAAGCCTCGACAGGGGCAATTCCGGCGTCGCGGCGTCTGCGAAAGGAAGAAAACGTGCGCCTTGGCGGAACCAGAAACCAGTCACACGGTGAACCAGACTAGCCATCGAAAGAGCAACTCCAACCTTAGAAAACCTTCGCCGTTTCGCAACCGGAAGCTTCGCTTTGCGTCCAGAAAAGCAAAATAAGCGCTGCCCGGCAAGTCTGCCTCAGCACCGCTTTCATCTTACTTGCCCGCAAACCTAAGATTCAAATCAAGAAACCTTTGTCTATAACCTGCAATGCTTAAGGGCATCTTTATCATCCCCATCGCGCGCCCCCCTGAGGGGCTCGCGATGGCCTGCGCGATTGCGGCCGCTTCAGCCTACGCGCAGGCTCCGCTTCCGGCATACGATAGCATGCTCTTCAACCTCAGGCCGCCAGAACATGCATCGTACCCAAATGAGACGATATCGCCGGAAGATATCGCTGTCCCCACACGGACCGCGGCCAGGACCTATTGGCCCAGGCCATTCCGGTGGTTATCGAGACGAAGCTAGGCGCTCTTCACCATGCTTACGATCTCAGCGGACTTCTTGCCGCCTTCCCAGTACTTGCCGAACCACTGCGTGTGGCCGACGAGAGCAGCATGAACGAGGATAGCGATCAGCGTCACGGCGCCGAGGAAGAGTGGGAGACCCACCTTCGGCGGAACAACCAACCAGATGCCAGCTTGACCGTCAGAATCAGCCATTTTCAATTCTCCTAGTTAAGCGTATTGAGTTTTTAGTGCAGCCAAGGGGAATAGACGTAAGCAAGGATGTGAGCGACAACCGCAACCGCGCCGAAAATGCGGGTGCCGTTGATCACATGACCATGCAATTCCTCAGCTTCCGCCAAGGTCAAACCCGTCGGATAGACCTTATTTGGATCAGCCATATGTATCTCCTGAAAGGACCTACTAGGTTTTCTCGTGCTGAACCTGCACGCAGGTGCTCATAAGCTGCTAGTTCGAGCGGACGTGTTCTTAGTGGCAGCTTGAGTGTAAGCATATGCTGACATTTGCATGCGTCAACTCCATTTGACACACCTTTCCATTTTGGGGCAATATGACGCAAGGCCGATCCGATAAAAAACTACCAGTTTCAGTTCGAAGCAGCAACAATAGTTCGCCGCGCTACGGTTTAGCTGGGGGTTGGTAGGATCCGGTTCAAAAAGAGCGCGAGCTTTGTTGCGTCCTGGAGCAGGCAGCGGCGAAAGAATCATGGAAAAGCAATGACTAAGGACTTACGCTCACTTTGCTCCGTGACCCTCGCGCGTTAACAATGGCGCCCGGTTCGACCCGCAATTCGCGCTCCGGAACCCCATCCCAGACTAAACCGCCGCCTTCGCATAAAAACGCGAAACGAAAAATGTCTCGCCGGCCGCCGCCGGGAAATTTAATGAGCAGCTTCAACACGGCCGGACGCGGAGCGCAAGTTCTTCATGTTTTGGAGGTAATTGACGAGCGGAGTTCTGTCCACTCTGCGCGGCTGACGGCGCCGAGCTAACTTTATCGCCTGCGAGCAGCGGGGAGGGTGCTACTGCGCGCAGGCTATAGACCGGTTGATTCGATCTATCAACCTGGAGCCCCGATGCCCAATCACCGCGATAGACCGCCGTGCGTTCGGAGAGGGTTTTGGGTCCAAGCGAAAAGGTAAGCTACCGTGGATACGGTAGCAAACTCAATTAGCGAACGGACGCGACTTTCGCGCCACCTTCCCAGTACTTCGGGAACCACTTCGTGTGACCAACCAACGCCGCATGGACGAGGATTGCGATCACCGCAACGGCGCCAAGCAAAAGAGGAAGACCAACGGCAGGCGGCACTACCAACCAGATGCCGTGTTCACCATCTGTATCAGCCATGTTAAGCTCTCCGATCTGTGACTAGTGGAGCCAGGGGGTAAGGGCATAAGCGAGGAAGTGCGCGAACACAGCGGCGGCGCCGAAAATGCGCGTGCCGTTGATGACGTGAGAATGCAGTTCCTCGGCTTCCGCCAGCGTCAAGCCCGTCGGATAGACCTTATTTGGGTCAGCCATAGTTGTAACTCCTTCCAAGGATCCGGTTGATTTCACTGCTAGGGCCGACGTTGCGCGGCTCTATAGCTCGACCATATTCGTACGGTCGAATGTGTCAATGCTAATTGACAAATCAACTCGTCTTTGTGTCAATCTGCCACAACGCATCTTGTGGGCAATGCGCTGCAATCGCTAACAAAATTTGAACCCGCAGATCTCAATGAGAACTCTTTTCCCGCCCTGCTCGCAATGTTTAAGCTTTGGCGCTCGCCTTTTGAGCGCAGCCGGCCGGCATGTGCAGCTGGAGATTGCCCGGTCTTGAGAGAGGGCGACGCTCCTCTATGCGCGCCGGGCGACCCAGGAAACAATCGAGAGAGCGACCTGTTGGAAAGCGCCATTCAAAGCATGGACCCCGGCGCCAGCATCGGCGCCTGCCGCAGGAACGCGGGCCTGAAACCGCTTCGTCGTAACAACCGCGCCGTTCTTCTCGTCCACGAGCTTGACATAGACGTCGATGATCGCCTCAACCCCGTCCGCCACGGTCCCGACCTCGAAATCCCGTATTTCGATGGAAAGAGACAAATCGCCAGATACGCGATCCTGGTTGGTCAGAACCGCGCGGAAAGCTCCCGAATTGGCAAGGGTTTCCACAAGCCTCGCCTGGAAAAGCCGCGGCAAGCGATCACCCCAGGCGGCGCCAGAGAAATAGGCGACGCGGCCGTTCGCTCCGCGGACCAGAATTTCCTCTGTGTCGATGGTCTTGATGGCGACGGGCGGGTAAACCGTCAACTGAACCGGGCTTGCGCCGCGAATCCGCTCAACCGGCGGCGCCTGGAGATCGAACGTCGCCGGCGGCGAACCGCTCAAACCGAATGCGCAGCCGCCAAGCATGATTGCCGCCGCAAAGGCCGCTATCTCACCCCTAAGCCGCATGGTCCACCCCGGTTAAGCCCACCCGAACATGCCTACCAAACAAAGTCCGGGCCGACAAATACTCAAGGCCGATTTCGTCGGGGATTAGTATTTGGGCGTCTGTTGTCCGCCAAGCAAAAAGCCGGCGGGGTTGCGCTCGACCTTTTGGACAACCCGATCGAGGCTGTCCGCCAACCTTCTGCTATCCTTCATGAAAAGCTCAAACTCTCGGAGAGAGCGCTCCGCCTGATGCGTAAGCTCCCCGGATCTGTCGCCGAGAGACTTATCCAGTTTCTCAGTAAGCTGACGAAAAGAAATCGCGGCTTGTTGCACCTGCGACACAACCGAATCAGGGTGATCCGTTGCGGATCCAGCAAGACGGTCGACTGCGGCGTCCACCTTCGCAGAAATATCGTTCAAGCGCGCCGAGACCGCCCGGACATCCTGCAAGATCCCCGCAACATCCTCTTTTCGTTCCGCCATCACGGTCGTGAAGGCTTCTAGATTTGCAATCGTATGGCGCAGCGCGTCCTCATTATTGGCGATGAGGTTGTTGAGACGAACGGAAAGCGCGTTCGCCTGATTCGCTGCGTCCGACACCCCCGCAAGCAGCCCTCCCGAACCGGGATCGGCGTAGATGATGGGATACTTCTCGCCCTGCTTGGCCTGGAGCATGGCGGCGTCCAGCGTTCCGGGGGTGATTTCCATGGCGATGGATCCCGCCAGGCCCTGCTGGGAGATGCGGGCGCGCGAATTCGCCCTCACCGGCGTTTCTTCGCGGACCGTGATGAGCGCGCGAACTTTCCGCGTGTCCTCGGGCACGAGTTCGACGGAGCGCACGGCGCCAAAGCGAATGCCGTTGAATAGAACCGGCGACGCCTCTGTGAGCCCCTGCACGGAGCCATCGAAGATCACGTGATAATTCTTTCCCGACGGACCGGAAGCGTCGTTCTTCATCCAATAGATGAACCCCAGGAGCAACCCGAGCAGACCGAGCACGAATAAGCCGACGAGGAGATGATTTGCCCGTGTTTCCATGTCTTATGACGCCCTCGCGATAAGCCGGCCGCGCTCGCCGCAAAAATATTCCTTCACCCAGGGATGACCAGGGTCCCGGACAAGATCCATCGGAGCGCCCTCCCGCACGACGCGTTTGTCCGCAAGCACGGCGATCCGGTCGCACACGGCGAAGATGCTGTCGAGGTCGTGCGTGATCATGTAGACGGTCAGGCCAAGCGTTTGCTGGAGATTGCGGATGAGCCGGTCGAAAGCCGCCGCGGCGATCGGATCGAGCCCGGACGTCGGCTCATCCAGGAAGACGATGCTGGGATCGAGCGCGAGCGCCCGCGCAAGTCCAGCCCGTTTGCGCATCCCGCCGGAGAGCTCCGACGGCGCCTTATAGGCGGCGTTCGGCGGCAAGCCAACCATCCCAATCTTCAGCAGCGCCAGCTCGTCCATGACTTTCTGCGGAAGGTGGAGGTGCTCGCGCATGGGCACCTGCACATTCTGCAGAACGTTGAGCGACGAGAACAGCGCGCCGTCCTGAAAGAGCACGCCCCATTGCCGCTCGATGCCGATCCGCTCCTGACTCGAAAGAGTTTTGAAGTCCTTGCCGAACACCTCGACCGTCCCCGCCTCGAAGGGCAGCAAACCGAGGATCGAGCGAAGAAGGACGGATTTGCCGGTTCCGGACCCGCCAGCGACGCCGAGAATCTCGCCATGTCTCACATCGAGATCGAGCTTTTCGAAAATGAGCTGCGCGCCGAACCGCTTCGTCAAACCGCGCACGCGGATCGCATACTCATCCTGAAAGCCATTCACGGAAATGGGTCGAGGTCCAGAGGGCGGAAGCGTCATCTCAGAACCCGCTCGCCGAGAGGAAGATCGCGAAGACGGCGTCCAGGACGAGCACGAGGAAGATCGCCTTGACCACGGCGGCGGTCACCTGCGTCCCGAGCGAATTCCGCGCTGCCAGCCACGCTCAAGCCTTCAAGACAGCCGACGAGGCCGATCACGAGCGCGACAAAGGGCGCTTTGATAAGGCCGACACTGAGATATTTGAGCTTAATGACGCTGTTCAGCCGCTGCAGGTAAATCGGCAGGTCGAGCGAAAGATAGAGTTTGGCCATGAGCGCGCCGCCAGCGAGGCACATCATATCGGCGACGAACACCAGAAGCGGGAATGCGACGATCAAAGCCAAAATGCGCGGGAGTACGAGGGTCTCTATTGGATCGATCCCGAGCGTGCGCATGGCGTCGATCTCTTCGCGCATTTTCATCGTGCCGATCTGGGCTGTGAAGGCCGAAGCCGAACGCCCGGCCACCATGACAGCAGCGAGAAGGATCCCCGCCTCACGCAGCGAGAAGATGGCGAGCATGTCGATTGAGAGATTTTCCGCCCCGAAACTGCTGAGCTGGCGGGCGGACTGCTGCAACATAACGCCGCCGATCAGAAAGCAGACGAGCGATACGATTGGCACGGCCGTCAGGCCGGTCTGCTGAATTTGATAGATGAATGAAGTGCCGCGAAACTTCGCGGGCCGGACGATGACGCGGGCGAGGGCGGCCGCCGTTACGCCGAGAAATACCGTCAGCCGCAAAGCATCGCTCGCGAGGTCGGTCATGGCGGAGGCGAATGTCGCCGCCATTTCAGCAAGCGGCCGGCGGGGTGGCGGGCCTTCCGCCGTATAGGGGGCGGCGCGTGCGACTTCGTCGAGCAAAATGCGGTGCTCCGGCCGCTCGTTCACGAAATCGGCGAGCTCGCCGCCGGCGCTGTTTCGCAATGTGATAAGAGCGAGCGCGCCCGCTGTATCGAGCATTTGCAACTGGCTCAGATCGACCTTAAGGGACTGGCCAGGCGGCCGGATTTCGCCCAGTTCCGCAAGAGCGGCCTGCACCTTTCCGAAGACCGCAAGCGTCCAATCTCCCGATACGGCAATGCGCGTCACCCCGTCTTCCAAGACGGCCCGGCAAACGGGGGGAAGAGCATGCTCGGATACTGCGGCGGCGCGGTTGAACATGAAAAATTTTCTAACTCACGGATGCATCGGCCGCGGCCGGGCTTGCTGCAAAGTCTGCGAAAACCTTCCCGATGCCGGAAACGCCTCAGCGGCCTCCTGCCATGCAACAGTGACGGCATCGCGGCATGCAAAAAAGAAACTTTCCAGCAAATGTTTGGAAAGGTTTGCGCGGTACCCTTTACCAAACAAACACTTCTTGTCCGGCGGCGCGTATGACGACCTTTTCACCGGCTCCTATCTCCGAAGCTGACTACTATGCTCTTGAGGACGCCCTGCTATCGACTGAGAAGGGCAGGCGCTTTCTGCGGGCCTACGTCGATCGCAATCGCGGGCTTGAAACCCTGCGGCTGCTTCGTTCCATCTCGCGGATGCACCGCGCCGCGCTCGGCGTGCCGGGCGTAAACGCAGAGGTCTGCCGCGACTTGACCGGGGTGCTGAAGATCGTCACCAGGCGCCGCGACCAAGCCGCGGTCTGCTTCGAGGACGCCGCCAAGCATCAAAGCCTCCAGGATGGCCTGGAGGAGATCGAGGCGTGCGTCATCGCTCTGATCGAATCGATCGAGGAGCGGATGGCTGGGCCATTGCAGGATGAGGCGTCGCCGGGGCAGGACGCGGATGCGCCAAACGAAGGCTATGCCACCGAACGCAACGCGAAGCTGTTCGGAGAGCTTTCCTCCTATTTCTCAGCGGAGCAGCGCTGATCCCCTTCGCCGGCGCCTGCTTGCAGAAAAGCGAGCTTCCTACTCCTTTGGATGGGCGTGAAGATGCATGGAGGCGTTGGCCTCATCGGCCTCATCGCCATGCGGGTACAACTCTGTTTCCAGCGTCACAGGGATATAGCTCACCTGACCGTGCGTGACGCCGCGCTCCGCGACGACGCCCCTGGCGAAGTCCCGCACCGCCTCGGCCTTTCCACGAAGCACCGCCACTTCGAGACAGCTTTCATGGTCGAGATGCACATGCAGTGTCGCGACATGGAGGTGATGGTGATCGTGGTGCGCACGGGTCAGGCGCTTTGGAAGTTCGCGAGTATGGTGGTTGTATACGTAAGACACCGTGGCGAAGCACTCGCCTCCGGAATCTGCGTTAAAGCGCGCCTGCTGCAAACCGAGACGCGCTAGATCGCGCAACGCCTCAGACCGGTTGGCGTAGCCTCCGCTGTCCATGAAGGCGGACAGTTCGGCCGCAAATTCATCAGGCATGCTGATGGTGACACGCTCCATTGCTGCGCTCCCTATCCTTTGGCCCTCCCGGTAAGCAGAAGGATCTCACCGCGATTTTGCCTACCATCCCTTTATGCGACTTTCGGGACACTGATTGCCGCCTTTTTTTGTGATTGGCGGTCTGCGCGGAAAAGCGCGTCACAGATCCGCATGAATGTGCACGTGATCGTGGACATGCGGATGCCGGTGGATGACGCCATTCAGAAGCTGGCCGTCATGAAGCACGAGCGAGCGCGTCGCGAGATCCGCAAGAAACGGCATGTCGTGGGACACGACGATCATGGCATTGGGCAGCGCCCGAAGGATACCGACCAGGCGGTCATAGTGATTTCGATCCAAGCCGTTCGTCGGCTCGTCCAGCAACAGCACCTCCGGCTCCATGGCAAGAACGCCCGCGAGGCAGACGAGCCGCTTCTCGCCACCCGAAAGGCGGTAGGTGATCCGGCCGGCCAATGAGGAGAGTTCCATGCGGGCGAGAGTTTGGTTCGCCTTGGCCAGCGCCGCCTTATTAGAAAGTCCGAGATTCAGCGGACCGAAAGCGACGTCCTCGATGACCGTTGGGCAGAACAACTGATCGTCGGAATCCTGAAAAAGAAAGCCGGCCTTTGGACGAATCCTCTGGAACGCTTTCTCATCCCGGCAGGGTTGACCGAACATCGATATTGAACCGGCGTTTGGCGCATCGAGGCCAATGATCGTTCGAAGCAGAGTCGTCTTGCCAGCGCCGTTTGGCCCGGCGACGGCAAGCCGCTCGCCTTGGCGCAAGGTCAGCGACACCCTATCCAGCACAAGGCGTCCATCACGCTGAACGCTCACATCGTCAAGGACGATCAGGGGGGCCAAATCATTCATGGAACATACTGCGCTCCGGCAAGCCCGAGCGCGATCAGCGCCGCGGCGAGGCCGGCGGCGGCGTCGCGCCATCCAAGGGGCGCTGGGTTCACAAGCGCAAAGCGTCCCGAGAAGGCGCGGCAGTTCATGGCGTCGCGCACGCGTTCGGCCCGGTCGAGGGAGCGCACCAGCGTCATGCCTGCGAGATTGCCGAGCGAGCGCCATGTGCGCCAACTCGAACGCGCGACGAAGCCCCTGGCGCGCATGGCGTCCATGAGCCGTCGCCGCTCGGTTTGGAACACGGCGATATAGCGGACCATCAGCAAGAAAAGATGCACCATGTCCTGGGGCAGCCCCAGTTCCGAAAGCGCGCGGCCAAGCCGAACCGGCTCCAGCGAGGCGACAAGCGCGAAAAGCACCATCACCGAGGCGTTCACCTTGAGTGCGATCGTCGCTGCGCGCATGACGCCCTCGTGCGTGGCCGTCAGCGGTCCAATGACGAGGACCGGCTTCCCAGGCAAAGTGAAGGGCAGCAAAAGAAACAGGACGATCATGAAGCCTTCGACGTGACGGAGGCGATGAGAAAGAGCATGGAAAGGCAGCCTCGCGAGCAACAGCGCGGCTGCCGCCATCAGAAGCGCCAAGGCGGCGAGCCAGATCTCATGCAGTGAAACGATGGCGGCGATCAGAACAAGCGCGGACAGAATCCGGGTCCTCGGATCGAGGCTGGCGAAGAAACTTCCAGGGCGATCCGTCAAACTGTGCTCGAAACCGGCCCCGCTCATCCTTCGCGCTTCCCGCTTTCACCATTCTTGCGGCTGACGATCCAGAGCGCGATTCCCGCAAGACCGAAAATCATGCAAATCCCCGAAACGATGTCTCTCAGCTGCAAACTTCCATCCATGGCCTCGAGCCTTTCGAGAACGGGCCTGACCTGACGCGACACCGCAAATTCTATGAGGGCGTTCAAGTCTGAAACGCTCGGTTCGCAAGCGCCTGCCGTATCGGCGGGCCTGGCTGCCGCGATCGGGGCAATCGCGGGGCCGGCTTCCGCGGAACTGCCCGCGAGTGCAGAGGAGAAGCGGTTCGCGGCGATGCGGGCCTCAGCCATGTGCCCCTCCCGCGTGTCCACCGAGATTGTGAAATCCGAAGGGGATGGCGGGCGCCACGAGAAGCGTCCCTCCTCATCCGTCTCGCCCTTGAAGACCTCTTGGCCATTGGCGTCTCGAATGATGACCGCAGACCCGCGAGGCCGCCCGCCGCCCACGAAAAAGCCGTAACCGGAGATCGTCCCGGCTTCCACGGTCGCGAAGACCTTCAGCCGGTGGGCGTGAGCGGCAGAAGCGAACGGCATCAAGAGAGCGAGAGCAAGAAGCAGCTTTCGCATGCGTCAACTCCCAAAGCCGGTGGCGAGAGCGTCGGGCCGGGCGCGCTTGAGGAATGTGACGGCAAAGCCGGTGATGACGGCCTCGGCGATAATCAGCGGAATATAGGTCGCGAGCACGATCTTGGCCGAAGGGGCATAATCGGAGGACGAAAGGATGAGCGAGGCTGCGACGCCGCCGCCGGTGGCGGCGACGCACAAAGCCCCGCACAGCGCGGCCAGAATACCGGCCCGAACGGGGGAGGCGCTTCGCACAAAGGGAAGAAACAAAGCGCCGAGAATGACGCCGGGAAAGGCGATGTTCACGGTATTGATCCCGAGCGTGGTCAATCCGCCGAAGCCAAACAACGCGGCCTGGAGGATAAGCGCCAAGAGCACCGCGGGGATCGTCAGCACTCCGAGCATCAGGCCCATCAGGCCCGAAAACAGGAGATGAACGCTTGATGGCCCAACCGGGACAGCGGCCAGCGACCCGGCAAAGAA
This sequence comes from uncultured Alphaproteobacteria bacterium, assembly GCA_963727795.1. Classification (GTDB taxonomy): domain Bacteria; phylum Pseudomonadota; class Alphaproteobacteria; order Rhizobiales; family Rhodomicrobiaceae; genus Rhodomicrobium. Next base: position 434,078 of record CAVSHC010000006.1, on the reverse strand, counting down.
AACAGCCGAAAGCAGGGCTGCGCGGGGGATGGTCTTTTCATCGAGTTTTCTCAAGGCGAGCGCTACCCCCGCCGCGGTGAGAAGCCATCCCCCGGCTAGGACAGGCAGTGAGAGAATTCCATCGGGGATGTGCGCCAAGATCGCCGCTCCACCAGAGCTATTTCGCGGGACTCGCCGCCATATCCGTCGCCTTGACCCACATGAGGCCGCCAAGCTCGACGGGAGCGTTCTTGCCCTCGGGGCTTTTCATTGGCTTGTCGCCATCGACAATCGCTGCAAACCCCCACCAGCCGGCTCTTGGCAGTGTATAAGCGAACGTGCCGGATACATCCGCCTTGATGACCTGGGTTATGAAAGCCTCGTTCGGAACTTTGATGGACCCGTCATTCGCATATTCGACCTCGACGGTTGCAAACGGGACCGGCTCGCCGGCCTTCTTGATAACGCCGCGAAAAGTGTTGCCGGTCCACAAGCCGGTCGGCCGCGTGAGCGGCTCGATCTCGACCGGCAGCCCCACCATCTGGTCCCAGCCCTTGCCCGACGCGAAGGCGTCCACGACAACCTTGGCGTAATGAATGATGAATTTGCCCTCGCTAGGCTCCCAATAGGGCTTCGGCTCAACGAAAAACACCACCGCGCCGGGCTCTTTCAACTCATGGCTTGCCGACCACGCGGTCTTGCCGCCGGCCTTCTTCTCCAAGAGCGCGGCGCCAAGATCTGTCGCCTTGCCGCCCGTCACAATGCCGAAGCGGGCAGGCTTGGCCATTTCCATGGCGGGCCCCCTTTCCATCGGATGTGTGAACACCAGGTCGAGCGATACCGCCCCGCCCTCGGGCAGCACGTCCGCCGACGGCAGAATCTCCTGGAAGTGCGCTTGGGCAGGCGTCAGCAACAAGCAAAGCAGGCCAATCGCCGTGAACGTCCGGTGCAGCATGATCCCTCGCCGTTCAGCTTGGGTATGACAACTATCATGAAAGATCATACGGTGCAATTCCACCCGGCAGCCGAGGCCAATCACCTATGAAGCGTTGCGCCTGCGCTTCTCATGCCAACAAAAATTCACGCATGACGTCATCGTGTGATCAATTTCTGGAATAGGGTGTCAAGGCAGCCGCGAAGCGTATAGATTTCGCGGGGGGTAAAGAGCCTTTGGTCAACACCATTCAAAGCCTTCGCAAACCGATTTCCGGAGCCGGTCACGGCGCCGCCAGGGCCTTCCAGGCGGGCGCGCGGCGGGATTTTGCGCTGTTCGCCGACCGCGCCGTCCCGAGGAAGGAAGCCCCGGCAACGGTTACGCTTTTCGCGAAGACGGCCGTCCCCACGGGCGCGCCGCCTCCAGGCTTCGCACTGATCGCGGAGGTCCGGTCCTTCACGGCGATGGCCTGGCCGAGACGCGCGCTTTATATCGCCATCGCCGCCGCGCTTACGCTTCATCTTGCGGTCCTCACGCCGTTCCTCCTGCGCCCCGCCCCTGTGTTTCTGGAGAAGCCCAATCGGGAACTCGGCATGGAGGACGGCAAGCGCGAGGAGTTGAGCGTCGCCGTCATCAGCGAGGCCGACCTCAAACATCTCAGCTCCGATCCCTTCCGCCAGGAAGCACGGCCCGCGCCGGCCGAGGCCGAGACGCCGCCCCAGGAGGCGCCGCCGCCAGAGCCGCCCTCGCCTCCGCAGCCCCCCGTGAAGGAAGCGAGCGCCTCATTCTCGCCAACCGAGCCCAATCCGGATCGAAAGCGGGACATCCCGTTCGATCCGTCCGGCTACATCGCCATGGCGTCCGAGCAATTCGGCTCCCAGCTGAAGCACGCTGTCCAAGCTGCGGAAGCCCGGCGCGAGCAGGCCCCGCCCGTCCCGAAGCAGTCCGGCAATGTCAAATCCTTCCGGCCCGGAGCGACCCATCTTGGGCAATCGGATGAGTGGGAGCGGAAGGTGATCTGGGCGCTGGCCGCCACAAAACCGATTGGAAACGGCAAGTGGGGCACGGTGCTTGTGACCTTCGCCGTCGCCAACTTCGGGGCAAGTCCAGGGCTTGAGGCTCTTGAAGAGCAGCGGCGATAACTGGCTCGACCAGGGCGCGCTCATGGCCGTGAAGCAGGCGCGGATCCCGGCCCCGCCGTCCGGCCTTCCCCTCGGCGACCGCGCCTTCAATATCGAGTATATCTCGCTGCCCGACGGGCGCCGCTACTAGAGCATCGTGCGTTTAATCGGACGCATATCCAGCGGCCTTAAAGAAGTTCCAGCATTCTTCGGGTTCGAAGAGAGTGCAGATATCGCCGATAGCCTTCCAAAGCGCATCGCAGGTTCTGGCCTGTGCCGCGCGCATGTGGGCCTTGAGCTTCGAGAAGGCCATTTCGATCGGGTTCAAATCGGGGCTGTAGGGCGGCAGGAACAGGAACCAGGCGCCCTTCGCCCTGAGGCAGTTTTGAGCCGTTTCGCTTTTGTGGCTGCCGAGGTTGTCGAGGATAACCACATCGCCCTTGTCGAGCGTTGGCGCCAGCTGGGTCTCGATATAGAGGTTGAACGCGGCGCGGTTCATGGGGCCATCAAGCACCCACGGGGCGGTGAGCCCCCAAAGCCGCAAGCCTGCAATGAAGGTCTGCGTGCCCCATCGGCCAAACGGAGCTGACGCGCGCAACCTCTCTCCACAAAGCGCGCGGCCACGCAACCGGGTCATCTTGGTGTTGGTCGAGGTTTCATCAACAAAGACAAGGCGATGCGGCGCCATCCGCATCCAAGGCAAACGGCGCGAAATCCAGAAAGTCCGCGCCTCTTTCACGTCAGCGCGTTCTTGCTCCGCCGCCAGTAGCGTTTTTTTTATAAGTAAAACCCGCCCGGCAAAGCAGGCGCGACAGCGAAGCCGGGCTTGCCTTCACGCCCCGCTCGGCTTCCAGCACAGCGGCCAGTTCGGGCATGGTGATATCCGGGCGCTTCTCAACGCACGCAATCAGGAAGTCGCGGCAGTTGGCCAATTTGCCGCCGCCCGAAGGCCGCCCTTGCTTGGCAGGCGCCGGAGATCCGGTCTTTTCCCTGCGTCGCCAAAGCTTCACGGCGAAGCTCGGCGATACGCTGAAATGGCTGGCCGCTTCCCGCCGAGAGCGGCCCGCGCCTACGAAATCGATAACCCGTTCGCGCAAATCCAAAGAGTAGCTTTTGCCCATGACCCACCTCCAATCATGGTAAATCACAGTTCGCCCTTCATGGGAATCCCTTCGATTCCAATTTCAAGTCCGATGCTCTAGAGCGCAGAGCGCCATGCCTGCGCGCCGCCCACAAAAGAAGGCGCGCGACGGAGCGGTCAGGCGCAGTCGAGCCTGAACGTGACTTTCGGCTCGCCTTCTTTCGGATTATCGAAGTCCACGATTTCGAGAGTGCACCGATCCTTGCCGCCAAGGCTGCTGGCCTGCTTATCGGACTTCAATCGTGAATAGGGGCTCTTCAGGTTGATGAAGGCGCCGACGCCAATGGAATAGGATTGCCCGTTTACCGATATGTTGATGGCCCTGTTGCCGAACGGATGCGGCCAGACCTTCACGAAGACCAGCGGGATGCTCTCCTCGGTCAGGTCCGCCGTATCGCCGGGGGCCAGCGTGAATTCGCCGGACTCGACATGCCGCGGCCCGTCTTGAGACCGCGCTTGCAGAAGAAGACCGCCGGTCAAGCCGATCGCGAGCGCCGAAGCTGCCAAGGCCTTCATGCTGAGTTCCTTCATGAGAGCGGAAGCCGTCTGTCGCGGCGGCGCGGCGCCTCTTCCGAAGGCGCACAAGCCGGGCCGCAAATGGATAGGTTACTGTCCTTCTGTTGAGGTTGGGTTGAGAGGGCTTTGTCAATTTTTCCGTCCGCTCTTCTTCGCCAAGGTACTCTATAAAAGCCGCGCGCGGTCGAGCAGGCATTCGGCAAACTGAAGCGCTTCAAGCGGGTCGCCATGCGATGCGAGAAGACCGCACAGAATTACGCATCCGTTGGAGCGCTACAAACGCCGCGACGGAATATCCCGACCCGGCTTACCTGTTCGCTGCAACCATTAAGATGAATACGATGACGAATATTGCTATGCCGCCTACCGCTGAGAATTTGATGGGAGCATCCTTCATGAAGGGAATCTTCAACATTCCTGATGACACGGCATCCCCACCAAGAAAAGCCGCGCTTGCCGCCACACAGAATGCGAACCAAGCGTCGAACATAACCTTTTTCTGCGCTGCGATATCAGGCCCTACCAGAAGATATAAGAGAGAAAAAAAGGTTAATACTGTAAATACTAATCCAGCTACGGGAAACCAGCTTGGTGTATGTTGCATTTCCTGGTTGGCCACCTTATGAATATCTCTACCAAAAGACATCAGCGCCTCCTGCATGTCTTCAATGCTGATCGGATAATTCTTGTGATTCCTACTATTCCAATACTGGGGATCCAACCATCCCTGTCCCTTGATAAAGCAGGCTTCTCCAAGGTCTGGATTGAACCTAGAAATTGCGAAGCTAGCATCACTCCAAAGCTCCGATAATCTCCATTCCTTTGTTACGTCGTAATCTGCGTCACCTGTACGTATCGCCTTCATATATGAAATCGTTTCGCGCAGCGCTGAATCGTATTTACGAGCAGCCTCCTCATACTCATGCAATCTAGAGCGCATGGCAGGTTGCTCTCGAAGTCTCCCAGCGAGCCTTAAAAGATGCGAGATGTCATCAGCGCTGTGCGTCGCTTCCTCAATGTCCGTCATAATCACACGCTTTCTCAAGAATCCATTGCGATGAAGTCGTTTACTCGAACGCGGAAGAAATCGTCAATCTAACAAATATCTTTGAAAGTAGCGGCCCTTCCGATAACGTCGTTCTCCGTTTCAGAGTACTTTCCAAATGTTTTTGTGCCTACCCCGAGTGGATTGGGTCAAACCACCTCAACAAAACTCGCGACCACCTTCTTCTGCCCGGCCTTCTCAAACTCCACCGTCAGTTTGTTGCCGTCGATCTCGCTGATCGCGCCATAGCCGAACTTCTGGTGAAAGATGCGCTGGCCGAGCGCAAAAGCCGCGTTCGGCATGGCCGTGCTCGCCGCCACAAGCTCGCCCTCGATCTCGTTCGGGATGGGCCGCTTCCGGTTGCGCACCGCGCCCTCCGAGCGCCAGTTCGTCTGCGCGCGCCGCCAGCCGGGCGTCTCGCGCTGGTCGTAATCGAAGGGCGAGGCGGCCTCGTCGAAGCGGCTCGCGCCAAAGCCGCCATTCGCCGCCCCGTAGCGGCCATAGCCATAGCCGCCGCTCTCCATCACCACCTCGGCGTGCTCCTCCGAAAGCTCATCCAAAAAGCGCGACGGCATCGCCGACTGCCACGAGCCATGCACGCGCCTGTTCTGCGCGAAGCTGATGGCGAGCCGCTGCTTGGCGCGCGTGATGCCGACATAGGCGAGGCGGCGCTCCTCCTCCAGCCCTGCCTCGGCGTTCTCGTCGAGCGCGCGCTGATGCGGGAACAGCCCGTCCTCCCAGCCGGGCAGGAACACGACGTCGAACTCCAGCCCTTTCGCGCCGTGCAGCGTCATCAGGCTGACGCGGTCGCCCTCGGCGGCCTGGTCCGCGTCCATCACCAGCGCGACGTGCTCCAGAAAAGCGCCGAGGCTGTCGAACTGCTCCATGAAGCGGATCAGCTCTTTCAGGTTTTCGAGGCGCGTTTGCGCTTGCGGCGACTTATCGTTCTGCCACATCGCGGTGTAGCCGGATTCGTCGAGGATCAGCTCGGCAAGCTCGGTGTGCGGCATGGCGCCGGTGAGGGAGCGCCAGCGTTCGAAGTTGTCGGTGAGCGCGCGGAGCGTCCTGCGCGGCGCGGGCTTCAGCTCCTCCGTCTCGGTGATCTGGCGCGCGGCGCGGAACAGGCTCAGGCCTTCGGCGCGCGCGTGCTGGAAGATCGTCTGCAGCGACTGGTCGCCGAGGCCGCGCTTCGGCACATTGATAATGCGCTCGAATTTCAGGTCGGCGGCGGGGTTCTGCATCACCTCCAGATAGGCGATGGCGTCCTTGATCTCCTGCCGCTCGTAGAAGCGCGGGCCGCCGATCACGCGATAGGGCATGCCCATGGTCACGAAGCGGTCTTCGAAGGCGCGCATCTGGAAGGACGCGCGGACGAGGATGGCCATGCCGTTCAGCGCGGCGCCCTCGCGGCGAAGGCGGTCGATGTCCTCGGCGGTGAGGCGCGCCTCTTCGTCGTCGTCCCAGACGCCGCGCACGGTGAGCTTGCCGCCATCGCCTGAGTTGGTGTGCAAGGTTTTGCCAAGCCGGCCGCGATTGTTCGCGATCAGCTTCGAGGCCGCGCCGAGAATGTGGCCCGTCGAGCGGTAATTCTGCTCCAGCCGGATGATGTGCGCGCCGGGGAAATCCTTCTCGAAGCGCAGGATGTTGTCCACCTCCGCGCCGCGCCAGCCATAGATGGACTGATCGTCGTCGCCGACGCAGCAGACGTTGTGATTGCCCTGCGCGAGCAGCCGCAGCCAGAGATATTGCGCGACGTTCGTGTCCTGGTACTCGTCCACCATGATGTAAGTGAACCAGCGATGGTATTGCTTGAGAACGTCCGGATTCTCCATGAACAGCCGGATGTTTTCGAGCAGCAGGTCGCCGAAATCGGCCGCGTTCAGCTCCTTCAGGCGCTTCTGATACGCCGCGTAAAGCTCGATGCCGCGCCCGTTCGCAAAGCTGAAGGCGTCGCCGGCGGGGACTTTGTCCGGCGTCAGCCCCTTGTTCTTCCAGCCGTCGATAAGCCCGGCAAGCTGGCGCGCGGGCCAGCGCTTTTCGTCGAGCCGCTCCGCCTGGAGGAGTTGCTTGAGCAGCCGGAGCTGATCGTCCGTGTCGAGGATCGTGAAATTGTGCGAAAGGCCGACAAGCTCGGCGTGGCGGCGCAAGATGCGCATGCCGATGGAATGGAACGTGCCGAGCCAGGGCATGCCCTCCACCGCGCCGCCCACGAGGCTGCCCACGCGCTCCTTCATTTCGCGCGCCGCCTTGTTGGTGAAGGTGACGGCGAGGATTTCGTTCGGCCGTGCGCGATGCGTCCAGAGCAGATGCGCGATCCGCGTGGTCAGCACGCGCGTCTTGCCCGTGCCCGCGCCCGCGAGAACGAGCACCGGCCCGTCGAGGCGCTCCACGGCCTCGCGCTGCTCCGCGTTCAGACCTTTCAGATAAGGCGGTTCGGAGGAAAGCGCCTGCGGCGCGGCGGATATGATTTCTAAGACGGAGCGAGTCGTTGCCATGCAGGAGATATAGCACGGCGCGCCGCCCGGCAAAGGAAGCGCCGCGCCCTTTTAACAGGGAAGGCGCCGCCTCGCCCGCGGGGATGGGCGCCTCCTCGTCTTCAAAGCGAAGTCCGCGCAAGTGAGACGAATTGCCGACTGCAAAAAATTAGGTTAAAATATTCTTAGTTGATAGTGAGTTTAGGAGGTATCAATGCCCTTTAAAATCGTATCCGTGCGCAGTCTTGAGCGGAAAGAGACGGAGCTGTATAAGGAAGCAGCGGATTTGCTTGCGAAGGGATATGACCGACGCGAACTCGCCAAGTTGCTGGGTCTTACCGGCGCGTTACTATTTGCCCCTGTAATCTCAATCAGACCTGCTCATGCGTTCGTGCCTGCCGCTCTTACCGGCCTTTATATCATTGGTGGCGCAGTGGTACGGGGTGCCTTGATTGCAGCATCGATGACAATCTCCAACGCTACCGCCCAAACATTGACTGGGCTGATCGGGGTAAAGCACATAGAACCATCCGGTAACATCGCAGGGACCGACAGCGCGTCAGTCCAAATCCCGGCCCGCTCCCAAGTAAAAGTTACGCACAAAGGTTTCCGCGCAAAGACGGAAGGGCAAAATTCATATGAGGCCCAAAGCGCTTTAAACCAGCTTGAAGATACGTTTCAAGTCGTCCCTGCCTGACAATAGAGGTAGAGCCAACTAAGAGGGAAGCGCAAGGAGCGTTGTCAACGACATATGTGAGACTTAATTTCGCATGTCTTCGCCTTCGTTGCTACGCATTCTCTCATGGCAACGCTTGCTGCGCTAAGTTGCGTTGGACCCGAGCCGGAACCCCAATCGCCATCGTTTGAGATGGCAATAGCAATACATTTGTCACTGTCCTCTTCATCGAGCTCAATAATTATTTTGCAGCAGCTCGCACTGCCCCCAAAAGCCCGGCAACTTTGCAAGGCCTTACGGCGCGCCGTGTCCAAATCGTTGGCTCGAGCCGGGGCGATGCTTCCCAGAACATCGTCGCAAAATCCAATCGCGATGGCATCAGCACGGCTTTGAGTCGCCGTTAAAGAAATAAACATGATCCCAATGGCGAAGGAAATTTTAAGATACGCAAACCGTAAATTTACCATGGGCGTGGTTCCAGATTGAGTTCACTGTATTGCGATTCAACGTTGAATTGTAATAGTTTCTCCATCATCAATGGTTATTCTGAGCGCGTTAAGGCGTCCAGTAAACACTCTTCCAGACCAGCTATATATCGGCTCAACACGGCAAACATAGAGGCTATTTTGATCGTGTACATAGAATTGGAATAAAGGATGTCTGTTCACTTTATCCCCACCGCGGCATATTTCAATGCCATCAAGAAAAACAACTTCATGATCTAGTTGATTCTTATATTCAACAATTCTCAGACAGTCCTTGCTTCGCAATACAAATCTTGCTCCTGCCCAGAAAAACTCTACGGAATCAACTGCCCATCGCGAAGTTCCCATCAAGTTTTACCCTCTGGTAGCCCCTTTATCGCCATCAAAGGCCCTGTTCCAATTATTAATCGGTTAACGGGGAGTTACAAACTGAATTTCATATCTAGCTTATTTTGTCGCGTCCCGACGCACGAGCGAATGTCAAACGTGTTTACAAGCCCGGCAAAGGAAGCCGCGCGCCGTTTTCACAGCCAAGGGCAAGCGGGCCTGTGATCCATCCGCCACAGAGAGAAACATATTTACAATTTTGACGATCACATTTGCTTCGGCGCGCTTAATCTGCCCCCAACTATGCCGGACAGTGAATGCAGCTTGACTAGCCTGGGCGGCGGATAGCGCGAGGGAAGAGATGAAACTGAAACAAGCCACGATGGCTCTGGCGGCCGGCGTTCTGACCGTTGCGCTGGGCTTGGCGGATGCAAGCGGCCACGGATACGGAGGCGGGGGGCGCGGAGGCTTCGGAGGCGGCGGCATGGGCATGGGGCCGCGCGGCGGCATGATGGGCATGGGGCCGCGCAGCATGGGTCCGGCGGGCTTCTCACACCACGGCGCACCCAGAAGCTTCGGCACGCCGTACGGTTCGAGGTTTAACGGCCAAAGCTTCCATCCGAGGATGGGGCGCCCAGGGAACGCAAACTTCGGCAAAGGCTATCCGGCAAGCCGGTATATGAAGGCGGCGCCTCATACGTTCACGAGCGCCGCTGGGAGACAGCCCGGCTTCCATCCCGGCGGCAATAAGAACTTCGACGCCGGAAAAAATAACTGGCATCCCGGTTCGAACAGCCAGCTGCGTCATGCTGCGTTCACTCACCCGAACGGCTTCTACGGGCACAACTTCAAGTATGGGCAAAATCACCACTACTGGCATGACCGCTGGGGCCGCTGGTATGGTTATCGCTGGTATGGCGCGGTGTTCTGGCCCTATTGGTTCGGCGACTACTACTCCTACGCCTTCTGGCCGTATGACTATTACGACACATACTGGGGGTATGGCCCCGACGCCATCATGTGGGGCGCGTTCTGGCCTTGCGGCGAGGTGGCATGCGATGACAACTCTTTGAAGGGCGACGGAGCGTATTCGGGCGAAATCTATCGTCCCTACCGCAAGGGCGCCCAAGACGCGCCAGCCGATGTAAGCCCGGCCGTTTCGGCGGAGACGTGCACGGGCTTCGCTCCCGGCGTCAGCGATCTGCCGATCCAGCAGCTTGAGAAGATCGTCGGCGGGAACGAGGAGCAGCGCGCCGCCTTGAACGAACTGAAAGAGGCGACCCTCAAGGCTGCGGACTCTCTGAAACAGTCCTGCTCGTCCGAAGCGCCGCTCACGCCAGTCTCAAGGCTCGACGCCATGCAGCGCCGGCTGCAAGCGATCGGAGAGGCGAACGACGCCGTCAAAGGCCCGCTCGTCCACCTCTACAGCCTTCTCAGCGATGCGCAGAAGCAGCAGCTCGCCGCGCTTGCGCAGTCCAATGTGAAGCGCGTCCAGCCCGCGCGCGCGAAGGACGTCAACATCGCCGAGCTTTGCTCGAACCAGGCCGCGTTCACAAACGTCCCTGCCGAGCGCATCGCTGGCTCCATGAAGCTGACAAGCGCGCAGAAAGAGGAGCTTGAGAAACTGAAGGCGGCTTCGGCGAAGGCCTCCGATGAGCTCAAGGCCTCTTGCCCCGCATCGGCGCCGGATGCTCTGGACGCGCGGCTCGACGCGGCGCGGCAGCGGGTGACGGCTCTGATTCAGGCGGTGGATACGGTTCGCCCGGCCGTGCGCGATTTCTACGCAACGCTGTCCGATGAACAGAAGGCCGCGCTCAGCGTTCAGCCGGCGCGGGAAACCGAAAACCGGGGTTGACATAAGGGGCCGGCTGCGGCGCTTCCGCTGCTGCCGGCCCGGCTCTCCCAATCGCCCTTTCTATGTCATCGAAAGCGATACGCTCTAGCCCGGATATGAGCGCACCCTTGGCGCTCCGGGGGAAAGCCTTCTTAAGTACCTGCGGCGGAAAAGCGGCTACGGACGCGCTCGGCGGCGCTGCCGACGATGGCTTCGACGGCTGAGGCCTGATCGTCCTCGTGAAATCTTCTCTGAAGACTTTTTGCGCCGGGAAGGCGCTGAGCCCTGACAACCGCCTCAAGCTGGCCACGGTCGAGCCTGCCAAGAAAAGCGCGGGCCTCATGCTCGCGGCCATCCAGCAGAGCAGCTTCGATCTGGCATTCGAGCGGATCGAAGGTGATGTTGTGCAGCATGGTATGCGGCTCGCCGGCTTCCCTCGGTTTCGCGGCGGCAAGCGGCTTGCGCGCAGCCGTCGCGGCGGAAATCTCATAGAGCCTCGGCTCCAGCGCAGGGGTGAACGAGGCGTCGACCTTGCGGGCAAACGACGGATTGGCATGAGCCTCCGCTGCAATCACATCGAAAAGCGCGCGCAATCGCGCCAGAACCCTGGCCGCAATGTCCGTCATGCCGCCGCCTCTCTCTCGTAACGCAGGATGATGGAATCGACCGCCTCTTTGCAAAGCGCCCGCACCACGGTTGCCCCAGACCCATATTTTTCGTCGATCGAGAGCGGCTCGCCGCGATACTCGAAGGCCTCGGCAATGCCGTCGTCCTCCGGGATCGCGGTGCGCATCACGGGGTGGCCCGCCGCCACGTTTCCATAGTTCAGACGCTGAAACGACCCGTCGCGCCAGAAATTCACGAGAGAGATGTAGCGGCGCTTGTCCTTCGGAATCGTCAGCACCTCTTGCAGCCCCGTTTTCTCTTCGATGATCGTTGAGATGCGGTCCACGGCGTAGCTTGAGACGAAATCGGGGCGGAACGGCACAATGACCTTGTGAGCCAGCCTCAGCGCCGCGCGCGTGGAGAAGGAAAGGCCGGGCGGGCAATCGAAGATCACCACGTCGAATTCGTCGCTGAGATCGCTCATCATGGCGCTCAGGCGGCCCGTGACGCCTTGCTCCGCCGTCGGCAGATCCTGGCCGGCGCGCGCCCTGTTGTGGAGGAACTCCTTCTCGAGATCCTCCAGATCGAGAGAGCCGCACAGAACCGAGAGCTGGCCTGCCGGCGCCTCGATGTCGCCGGCCTCGTGAAGGATGAAGTCGTCCAGCCGCACCCTCGGCTTGTCATACTTTTCGTCGAAATAGTCGGCGACCGTCTTCCGGTTCAGCCTCGCCCATTCCCACTTCTCGCCGCCGGTAAGGATAATCGACGAGTTGCACTGCGTGTCGAGGTCCACGACGAGCACGCGCTGCTCGCCGGTAGCGGCGAACCCATGAGCGAGCATGGTGGTGATCGTCGATTTGCCCACACCGCCCTTGCGGTTGGCGACTGCCAGAAGAATGCCCATCGCGCCCTCATCTCCAGATATGCCTTGCGCGGATATCGCGATTCGTGGGCCACAGTGCGGCATCAAGGCCCGCGAATGCGGGTAACTCACAGCTTGAGCCCGCGGATCGTTCCTAGAGTAAGCCCGAAGCAGGCGGCCGCGGTCAACCGCGACCCAGGCTTTGGCGGTGGATAGCCTTTCGCGCGCGCACGCCTTCTTCTTCGCGACGCCATGTGCAGGGGGTGACTTGAACTCACCGAATAGGCGACTCCGGTCCTATCGCTTCTTGGCCGGGACGTCTCTTGTTAGGGAGCGGCCTCACGACAAATCAGGGCGAGCTTTGTGCCTTTCGCCAATGGCGTTTCTTCAGCGCGGGCCACGACGGCGCCGATCGGCATCCGGATGGTTTGAAGACACTTCCGTAAATTTGTATCTAGTCTCAGATCTGGAAAGCCGTTAACGTGCGCGGGGGACAAGACACCCCCTGTGTCGCCAATGATCAGCCCCACTTTTCTCGTCAGGAGTGCGCGTATGAAGATCCGACGACCTTTCCAAGGTTTGATTGTCGCTGCGGGCGCCGCCGTTGCGTTCTTTGCCTCGCTCGCCTTCACTTCAGGCGCCGCACAGGCCCAAGGCGCCGGAGTGGAACACCCGCCAGCCGAGGTCAAGCACTTCGACCCGAACGGCAATCCGCCGTCGACGTTCACGCTCGAACTGCGCAAAGGCGTCACGGCCACGCTGCCGTTCGAGGACAAGCGCGACTTCGACGAGGCCAAGAAGGGCTTTATCGCCGAGCCGCCCTACAAGCAGATCATGGCCGATGCGGGCCAGGTTGCCTGGGACATGGGCAGCTACCAGTGGCTGCTGCAAGAAAAGGACTTCCAGAGCATTCACCCCTCGTTGCAGCGCCAGGCCGTGTTGAACATGGCCTATGGTCTGTACGAAGTCGTGCCGGGTAAGATCTATCAGGTGCGCGGCTTCGACCTGGCCAACATCTCGTTCATCAAGGGCGATACCGGCTGGATCGTGTTCGACCCGCTGACCGCCAAGGAAACCGCCCGCGCCGCGCTCGCGTTCATCAACGAAAAACTCGGGGCCCGGCCGGTTGTCGGCGTCGTCTATTCGCATTCCCATGTCGATCACTTCGGCGGAGTGCGCGGCGTGGTGGACGAAGCCGACGTCTTCAGCGGCAAGGTCAAAGTCATCGCGCCGAAGGGCTTCCTTGAGGCGGCGATCTCCGAGAACGTGTTCGCCGGTAACGCCATGTCCCGCCGCACGCAGTGGCAGTACGCGGTTTTGCTGCCGCGCGACCCGTTCGGTCATGTGGATCAATCGATCGGCAAGAACGTGGCCAACGGCAACACCGGGCTGATTGCGCCGAACCTGCTCATCAGCAAGGACTTCGAGGAACTGACGCTCGACGGCGTGACGATGGTGTTCCAAAACACGCCGGACACCGAGGCGCCCGTCGAGATGAACACCTACTTCCCGCAGTTCAAGGCCTTCTGGGCCGCGGAGAACGTGACCGGCACCATACACAACATCTATACGCTGCGCGGGGCGCCGACTCGCAATGCATTGAACTGGTCGAAAGAGATCAACGTCGCGCTCTGGAAGTTCGGCCAGGACGCCGATGTGATGTTCGCGTCGCACAGCTGGCCGCGCTGGGGCAACGCTCGCATCCAGGAAGTGCTGCGCGCGCAGCGCGATGCGTACGCCAACCTGAACAATCAGGCGCTGCACTACGCCAATCAGGGCGTGACGATCAACGAAATCCACAACGTCTACCAGGTACCTCAAAGCTTGCGGCGCCAGTGGGCCGCGCGCAGCTACCACGGCGACGCGCAGAACAACTCGCGCGCTGTCATCAACCGCTTCCTCGGCCACTACGATGGCAACCCAGCCAATCTTGCGCCGCTGTCGCCAAAGGATTCGGCGCCGCTGTACGTCGAGATGATGGGAGGCTCGCCGAAGATCATCGCCAAGGGCAAACAACTGGCGGGCGAGGGCAAGTACCTCCAGGCCATGGAGATTCTGAACCGCCTCGTGTTTGCCGAGCCGCAGAACAAGGAGGCCCGCGGTTTGCTGGCGGACGTGTACGAGCAACTTGGCTACCAGTCCGAGAGCACCAGCTTTCGCAACAGCTATCTGCAGGCGGCCTACGAACTGCGCAACGGATTGCCGGGCGGCACGCCTGCACGAAGCACCGGGCCTGACGTGGTGCGCGCCATGCCGACAGAAAACTGGCTCGACTTCCTCGGCATCAGCATGGACCCCAAGAAAGCCGATGGCCTGCGCTTCACCATCAACCTGATCACGCCCGACAACGGCGAAAAGTATCTGGTGGAGTTGAGCAACGCCACGCTGACCAACATCAAGGGCGAGCAGGCAAAGAACCCCGATCTGACGATTACGCTCAACCGCGCCGACCTCAACCTGGTGATGATGGGCGTCAACTCCTTCGACGACTTGATCAAGGACGGCAAGGCGAAGTTCGACGGCGACCGCAAACCCTTCGATCAGCTCAGGGGCCTCATGGTTTCGTTCACGCCAAATTTCGAGATCCTGCCGGGTACGGCGCCGAAATCGCCGGAGAAGGAAGCGAAGCCGTTCGAGCTGCCTGACATGCTGCCTCCGGGGGAAGGGGACTGAAGGCGCTTGAAAATACTGCGAGACCCTGGCGACCGGCGGAAGGCGGCAGCCTTCGATCGGTGGCGCGCGCCGGATGAATCGAGAGTGAGGGGCTCGGGGTTAATTCCCCGGGCCCACTTGGCGATCTCGCCCTTGAAACTGCGCCTTTTGGCGCCATCCAGGCGGCAGGTGCTGAGGCACAAGCGGACTTTTGTTCAACTATCCTGGACGTTGGGTCTCAACCCCCTACCGAATATTTGGCAAGCCCATGCCCTTTTGCTTCGGCTTAAGCGCGGGGATGAGCCTTTGAATAGGCTTCGATAAGACGGTCGCGGTCGACCGCCGTATAGCCTTGAGTCGTGGAAAGGCTGGCGTGGCCCAGCAATTCCTGGATCACGCGGAGGTCGGCGCCGCGGCTCAGGAGATGCGTTGCGAAGGAGTGCCGGAGCGCGTGCGGCGTCGCGGTGGCGGGCAGGCCCAGGTTGTTTCGCAGCCGCGCGATCAGAAGCTGCACGATGCGCGGGTTGAGGCGGCCGCCCTTCACGCCCACGAAAAGCGGCCCTTGCGGGTCGAGCCGGTGCGGGCACTTGTCCAGATAGGCGGACACCGCGTTTTGCGCGGCGGGCAGGACCGGCGTGAGGCGTTCCCGCCCGCCCTTGCCCTTGATGCGCAGCACGTCGCGAGGACCGAGCGGCGCGTCCTTGCGGTTGAGGTTGAGGGCCTCGGACACGCGAAGGCCGGAGCCGTAAAGCAGAAGCAGCACCGCCTGATTTCGCGCGCCCGTCCATGGGTGGTCGCTGAGTTCTCCGTCGAGCGCCGCCTCCTCGACGACGTCCTTCGCCTTGACCTCGGTGAGCGGCTTCGGAAGGCGCGGGGGCAGCTTGGGCAGGGCGACGGCGAGAACGGCGCGGTTTTGCAGAGCGCCGATGCGTTCGAGATAGCGGAACAGCGAGCGAAGGGCCGACAAGGTGCGCGCGAGCGAGCGGCTACAGGCGCCGCCGTCGCGGCGCGATGCGAGGAAGGCGCGGATATCGCCGGTCGTCAGCGCGTTCAGCCGCGCGAGCGACGCCGGTTCTTTTGCGGAGAGAAAAACGAGGAACTGGCGCGCGTCCCGCTCGTAGGCTTCCAGCGTGTTTTCGGCGAACCGCCGTTCGGCGCCGAGATAGGAGAGCCAGCCCGCGACGGCCTGCGCGACGTCCTTGGCGTAACACCCCTCACCCGAGCCCTCTCCCGCAAGGGGAGAGGGGGCAGGCTGTGCCCGCTGAAGCGGCGTCCCTTCTCCCCTTGCGGGAGAAGGACAGGATGAGGGGGGCTTCCCCTGTTCGTATGGCGCGCGGGTCGACATGGTTGCTAAAGGATGCTTTGCCCCGTCTTCTTCCAATCGGCCAGGAACGTCGCGAGGCCCTTGTCGGTGAGGGGATGGTTGACGAGTTGCTTCAGCACCGAAGGCGGAATGGTGGCGACATCGGCGCCCGCCAGCGCGGCTTCCGTGACATGCCGCGGATGGCGCAGCGACGCCGCAAGGATCTCCGTGCCGAGATCGGGATAGTTATCGTAGATCGTGCGGATATCGTGGATGAGAGCCATGCCGTCCTCGCCCACATCGTCGAGACGGCCGACAAAGGGCGAAACGAAGGTCGCGCCCGCTTTCGCCGCCAGAAGCGCCTGGTTCGCGGAGAAGCACAGCGTGACGTTGACCATGATGCCCGACCGGGAAAGCGTGCGGCACGCCTTGAGCCCGTCCCACGTCAGCGGAACCTTCACCGTGACGTTTTCCGCGATTTCCGCGAGCTTCTTGCCCTCGGCGATCATCGTCTCCGCATCCAACGCGGAGACTTCGGCGCTGACGGGGCCTTCCACGATGGCGCAAATCTCGCGGATCGTATCGAAGAAATTCTTGCCTGACTTGGCGACAAGCGATGGATTCGTGGTCACCCCGTCGAGCAAGCCCTTTTCGGCGAGATCGCGGATTTCGTTCACGTCGGCGGTGTCGACAAAGAATTTCATGGAAGCCTCCTTTTTTCGAGGCGCACTCGAGGAAAGCGCGCAAAGTACCGTGTTTCTAGTTTAGGATCTCTTAATCGTCCTGCCATCACAGCGGCCCCCAAGGGAAGTAAACCGCTGGCGGCAAATTGAGTTTCTCAGAGGCAAGCGCAGTCAGGACATCGGCGCGTTCTGCGATGGTTTTAGCTGTCACGTATAACACGGCGCCGCCGGCTTAGTCCCCCAGCCGCCGGCCATACGCCGCCAGGAACACTTGGATCGCACTTTCGATGTTGCGGCCGACCTCCGATTGGTCCGGCCTTGTGCGATCTCCAAGCATCATCCGCAGGTGAATCCCGGTTTTGCAGAGATCGAGGAACTGGCGCGCCGCATGCTGAGGGTCATCGACGGAAAGCACGCCTTCGTCTGTGAGACGCCAGAGGTAGGATCCGAGCCTCTTACACCCCTGGCTTGGGCCGGCCTCGTAAAACGCCTTCCCGAGTTGCGGGAACTTTGTCGATGCGCCAACGACGATCCTGAGAAAATCCAGATTGTCCGGGCTCAGCAGCATGTCGAGGAAGGTCATGCCAAGCTTTCGAAGCACACGAACGACGTCGTGATCGTTCTCGTCCAAGGTGAACAGCGCTTCAGCCTGCTTCCGGCGGTCTTCGATAATCAGCGCTTCGAACAGCTTTTCCTTGCTTGCGAAATAGGCGTACAGGGTGCCCTTGGAAACCCCCGCCGCTTTGACGATGTCGCCAACGCTGGCGCCATCGAATCCGTCCTGTAGGAAGATCCGGCGGGCGCCTTCCATGATCTGCTGCCGTTTGGCGGTCTCGCATCCCGGCTCAAAGCCGAGATCGGCGCCCTGTGGTTCCTCGATGATGGAGATGCTGTGTTCGGTCATCGCTCGTCTTATTCGGATTGCGCGGTTACACTTATATAGGTCCGGTTGCTTGCCTTGCCCTAATCTCCCAAAAAGCGTCGCCTTGACCTGCCCGCGTTAATCACTTATTGGAGATCGAACCGAACGGTTCGGTTCGATTGAGGTGTCCCTCTTAGAGTGAGACGTCAAGAGCAAAGATGATGAAAACGGATACCTACGACGTTCAGCATTCCGATCTGACGATCACTCAATTGGAAGACGGCGAGGCGCGGACCCTTGGTGAGGACGAGGAGCCAAGGGCTTCGGCTCCCAACGCGCCTCAGGCGAGAGCGTTCCAGCGGCTGACCGAGCCTTTGTCCTTCGACGGCGAGGCGATCACCCTTGAGCAGAATGCCAAAAAGCCTTCCGGCAAGCGCCGGGTCATCATGATTGCCGCTCTAGTCGCCGCCCTCGGGATAGGCGGCTACTACGGCCATCACTGGTGGACCGAAGGCCGCTTCCTGGTGTCGACGGACGACGCCTATGTGAAAGCCAACCTGTCTGTCATCTCGGCCAAGGTTCCCGGCATTATCATGTTCGTGCCCATTCGGGAAAACATGGAAGTCCACACTGGCGACGTCCTCGCCCAGATTGACGACCGCGATTACACCATCGCCGTCGATTCGGCGCGAAACAAAGTTGGGAACTCAGGAAGCAACAATCGAGCGCATCAAGCAGCAGGCGATCGCCCAGCGAGCCATCATTGAGCAGGCGAAAGCGCAACTTGCCTCGGTAGAGGCGACCGTTGTGCGGGCCTCCGCGGATTACGAACGCGCGGATGCACTCGCAAAAAAGGAGTTCGGCAGTCAGCAGAAGCTCGATCAGGCCCGCGCGGATCGCGATCAGGCTCAAGCCGCCGTCAAAGCGGCGGAAGCCGCGCAGCTTTTAGCGGAGGCCAACCTTCTCGTCCTGACCGCTCAAGTGAAAGAAGCGGAGAGCGTTCGGGCCGAGTTGCAATCGGCCCTCGACAAGGCGCTGCTTGACCTCAGCTTCACAACGGTGAAGGCGCCCTTCGATAGCGTCATCGGCAACAAGGCCCTGCAGGTGGGCCAATATGTGCAGCCCGGCACGCGGCTGCTTTCGCTGGTGCCTCTCGACACGGCCTACATCGAGGCGAATTACAAAGAGACGCAGCTCGACGGCATTCGTCCAGGCCAGCCAGCCGATGTCGCTGTCGACGCCGCGAGCGGACGCATCTTCCACGGTACCGTGGAGAGCATAGCGCCTGCCTCGGGCTCGCAATATTCGCTGCTTCCCCCCGAAAACGCGACGGGCAACTTCACGAAGATCGTCCAGCGCGTGCCGGTGCGCATCCGCGTGGAGGGCGACGCCATTCGCGCGGGCGTTCTTCGTCCTGGATTATCCGTCGTGACCTACGTGAACACGAAGGACGAAGGGAAACCCGCAAGCGCAGCCGTAGCACAGGCCGGTCAGTAGGATCTCAATCGCCGTCGCTCCCCTCACCCCGCTCATTGGAAAGCGCCTGTGAGCAGTTCCAGCGTCCCTTCTCCCACGAGGAGAAGGGCAGGATGAGGGGTGGAGCCCTCGAACATGTCAGCATCCGCTCAAACCCATCCCGCCGCCGCCACGGCGCATGCAGAACCGCAGGTGACTGCCGCCCGTGTCATAGCTTTTGTGGTCATGGTCTTCGGGATGTTCATGGCGATCCTGGATATCCAGATCGTGTCGGCGTCGCTCTCCGAAATCCAGGCCGGCATCTCGGCGAGCGCGGATGAAATCCCATGGGTGCAGACAAGCTATCTGATCGCTGAAGTGATTATGATCCCGCTTTCGGGGTTTCTGTCGCGAGCGCTATCCACGCGCTACCTTTTCGTGATCTCGGCGGCCGGCTTCACGCTCATGAGCATCATGTGCGCGACCGCGACCTCGATCCAGGAAATGATCGTGTGGCGGGCGCTCCAGGGCTTTATCGGCGGAGCCATGATCCCGACGGTGTTCGCCTCGGCCTTTACGATCTTCCCCAAGAGCAAGCAGCCGGCAATTCAGCCCGTCATCGGCCTTGTCGCCACGCTTGCGCCGACGATCGGTCCAACCATCGGCGGCTACCTCACCGATCTCTTCTCCTGGCATTGGTTGTTTCTCGTCAACGTCCTGCCAGGGATCGTGGTGACGACGGTCTCCTGGTTCCTGATCGATTTCGACAAGCCGGACTTCAAGCTCTTGCGCAAATTCGACTGGACCGGCTTCCTGACCATGGCTGGCTTCCTCGGCGCGCTTGAATATATCCTTGAGGAAGGGCCGGCCGACAACTGGTTCGACAGCAACTCCATCACAATAGGCGTGGTGTTCTCAGCAACCTGCGCCGTCTTGTTCTTCTGGCGCGTGCTCACCGCTGAGCATCCTGTCGTCGACCTATCGGCGTTCAAGAACCGCAATTTCGCAACCGGGTCACTGTTTTCCTTCGTTCTCGGCATCGGGCTTTACGGGCTCACCTACCTCTATCCCGTCTATCTCGCCCGCGTGCGCGGCTATTCCGCTTTGCAGATCGGCGAGACCATGTTCGTGACCGGCATCTGCATGTTCTTCATGGCGCCGGTCTCGGGCAAGCTCATGCAGCGCGGCGTCGATCCCCGCCTGATGCTCGCGCTCGGCTTCACGGGCTTCGCGGTCGGCACCTATCAGGCGTCGCTTATGACCGTTGAGTGGGACTTCTATGAGCTTCTGGTTCCGCAAGTCCTGCGCGGCGTCTCTCTCATGCTCATCATGATCCCTGTCACCACAACGGCGCTCGGAACGACGCCGCCTTGGAAACTGAAAAATGCGTCGGGCCTCTTCAACCTGACGCGGAATCTTGGCGGCGCCGTCGGCCTCGCTTTCATCAACACGCTGATCAACAAGCGGCTCGACCTGCATCTGGCCCGTCTGCACGAACAGGTTGCATGGGGCCGCGCTTCGGCTGAGGAGGTCCTTGCCAAGCTCACCGCGCTGATGGCGCATCTCGGATCGGACGCATCGCTCGCCGCTACGAAGAAACTTGCGCAGATTGTGCGAAGGCAGGCCACCGTCATGGCCATCGCCGACGTGTTCCTGGTGTTGACGGTGCTTTTTCTGGCGATGGCCCTGATGTCACCCTTGATGCGGCGCCCCCAATCGAAGGCTGGCGGCGGACATTAATTATTCTGACCGCGAAAACCGGCGACACAGGATGCGCTTGAACATCGGCCGCAAGCCGCCATTATCAGGGCCGCAGCATTGGCGCCGGAGGTCTTATGCCGGAGACGGCCTTGAGAACCGGGGGGAAAATTCTCGCCGACCAGCTTCGCCTGCACGGCGCGGGACTGATTTTTGGGGTGCCGGGCGAGAGCTATCTGGCCGTTCTCGACGCGCTTTACGATTATCGCGATACGATGCCCTTCATCGTGTGCCGCCAGGAAGGCGGCGCCTCGATGATGGCCGAAGCGTACGGCAAGCTCACCGGCTCGCCCGGCATCTGCATGGTGACGCGCGCGCCGGGCGCGACGAACGCCAGCTCAGGCGTTCACGTCGCCCGCCAGGACTCCACACCCATGATCCTGTTCATCGGGCAGGTCGCGCGCGGCGCGATAGAACGCGAGGCGTTCCAGGAAATCGACTTCCGCCGGATGTTCGGCCAGATGGCGAAATGGGTGGCGCAGATCGACGACGCGGCGCGCATCCCGGAATATGTGAGCCGGGCCTTTCACACCGCCGTATCGGGACGGCCCGGCCCGGTGGTCCTCGCTTTGCCTGAGGATATGCTGCGCGAGAAAGCGGCTGTCCCCGATCCCGAACCCTATAAGCGCGTCGAGCCTCACCCCTCGACTGCGGACATGGCGACGCTGAAGGAGTGGCTCGCAGAGGCGGAGCGTCCGCTTGCGATCCTTGGCGGCGGCGGCTGGAGCGCGGAAGCGGTGTCTCAATTGCGGGCATTCGCCGAAGCGTCCGGCCTGCCCGTGGCCGCCTCCTTCAGGCGCCAAGACTATTTCGACAATGATAGTCCCTGCTACGCCGGCGATATCAGCATCGGCATCAACCCCAACCTCGCGCAGAGGGTGAAGGACGCCGATCTTTTGCTGGCGCTCGGCGCAAGGCTCGGCGAAACGCCGACCGGCGGTTACACGCTTCTCGATATTCCGCGGCCGAAACAGAAGCTCATCCATGTGCATGCAAGCGCCGAGGAATTGGGCCGGGTGTATCAGGCCGATCTTCCCATCAATGCCGGGCCGCGGGCCTTCGCACGCGCGCTGGCGAAAATCGGACCCGTGGACGGTTCCGCCTGGCGCACATGGCGGGACGAAGCGCGAAAATCCTACGAAGCGTGGCAGATTCCGCCGAGGACGCCCGGCGACGTTCAGATGGGAGAGGTGATCGCTTTCCTCCGCGAGTCCCTGCCGCCCGACGCCATCGTCGCGAACGGCGCGGGCAATTTCGCGGTCTGGGTCCATCGCTTCTATCGCTACCGCCGGTTCGGGACCCAACTCGCGCCGACGTCCGGCTCCATGGGCTATGGCGTTCCGGCGGGGGTCGCCGCGAAGCTCGTGCATCCAGACCGGACTGTCGTCGCCTTTGCCGGGGACGGAGACTTCCTCATGACAGGGCAGGAGTTCGCGACGGCCATGCAATACAAGGCGGCGGTGATCTTCCTCGTCGTGAACAACGGCATGTACGGCACGATCCGCATGCATCAGGAGCGGACCTATCCGGGGCGTGTCAGCGGAACCGGCGTGACCAATCCCGACTTCGCGGCCTATGCGCGCGCCTTCGGCGGGTTCGGCGCAACCGTCAGCAGGACAGAAGAGTTTCCCTCCGCTTTCGAGGCGGCGAAGGCTTCGGGGCTTCCAGCGATCCTGGAGCTTCGGATCGACCCCGAGGCGATCACGCCGCGGCAATCCTTGAGCGAGATTCGCGCCGCGGCTCAACGCTCCCCGGCTTGAACGGCGTTAGGCGCCACCTGCCTGCCAGGCTATTCTTAGGAAAGTCTTTTATGTTAGCTTCACCGGTGAAATCACAAAAAGCCGGCATAAGGGAGAGAACCATGCCCAGCAAGCGCATCTTGATGATCTGCGGCGATTTTTGCGAAGATTACGAAACCATGGTTCCGTTTCAGGCGCTGCTTGCGGTGGGGCATGAGGTTCATGCGGCCTGCCCCGGCAAGAAGGCGGGCGATCAGATCGCAACCGCAATTCATGATTTCGAAGGCCAGCAGACCTACAGCGAAAAGCGCGGCCATAACTTCACGCTCAACGCGACCTTCTCCGGCATCAAGCCCGAGTCCTATGATGCTCTGCTGATACCGGGCGGCCGGGCGCCGGAATACCTTCGCTTGAACCCGCAGGTGATCGAAATGGTGCAGCATTTCTTTCACGCCGGAAAACCGGTCGCAGCTATTTGCCATGGGGCTCAGTTGCTCGCCGCCGCGGGTGTTCTTGAGGGGCGGACCTGCTCAGCCTATCCCGCCTGCCGTACAGAGGTTGAGTTGGCGCACGGCAAATATGCGGACATCGCCATCGATGCCGCAGTGACTGACGGCAACCTCGTCACGGCGCCCGCATGGCCTGCGCACCCAGCCTTTATCAGCCAATTCCTGGCGCTTTTAGGGACCAAAATAGTCCATTAGCCAGGATGCTGAAAATCCGGAAATCCTTGCTACATTCTTCGACAAGCTCAGGAAAAGGGCGAGCGATCAACAGCTTGGACCTCATGGTGAGCTTGCCGAACCATGGGCGCAGGCTGCTAGCGTTAAAAATCCGCTCAGTAACTCGGCCAAAGGCCGGGCGTGGCGAGTTCGAGAAGGCGCCCGTCGGGATCGCGGAAGTAGACGCTCTGTCCGCCGCGCGGCCAGCTTGTGCGGCCCTCGATCGCGACGCCATGCGCCGCGAGGCGGTCTTCCCAGGCGGCCAGCTCATCGGCGGAAATGGCGAATGCGAAATGAGACGGTCCGGCGCCGTCGTGGCCGGGGATTACGCCGCCGGGCAGCGTCGCGGTCTCGACCGAGCCGCCTCGCAGGAACAGGAGAAGAATGCTCTGGCCTCCCGCATCGTAGGCGGTCAGGCGGGCGTCGGAGAAGACCGGCTTAAGCTCCAGAACCTCTTCATAAAAGCGCCGGGCTCGCTCCACATCGTCCGAATAGATCGCGGTTTCCAGGATCCCGTTCAACCGGGGCATTTTTCAACTCCTCACGATGGCCGCGCGCGCCGAAGCAAAAAAATTTGCTCGAGCACAAAACTTGATAGGCTTCCTCGCCGTTTCAGATAACAACAACGATCCTAATCGATGCTGCGGTGTTTCCCGTAGTCACGGTGTAGAGAGCAGCGCGATGACCCTTCAACACACTGCCGCCGCCTTCGAGCCCAAAGGCGACGCCATGATCGACCCTTACGGACGGCGCGTCACATACTTGCGCGTCTCGGTCACGGATCGCTGCGATTTCCGTTGCGTCTACTGCATGGCCGAAGCGATGACATTTCTGCCGAGGGCCGATCTGCTCACACTCGAGGAACTGGATCGCTTATGCTCGGCTTTCATTGCGAGGGGCGTGCGGAAAATCCGCCTCACCGGCGGCGAGCCTCTGGTGAGGAAGAATGTCATGTGGCTTGTGTCGGCCCTGTCGCGCCATCTGTCTAACGGCGCTCTGGATGAGCTGACCCTCACAACGAACGCGAGCCAGCTCGCCAAATTCGCCCCCGGTCTCGCCTCGGCTGGCGTGCGGCGGATCAATGTTTCGCTGGATACGCTCGATCCCGCCAAGTTCAAGACGATCACCCGCTGGGGCGACCTGGCCAAGGTGATGGACGGCATCCACGCCGCGCGGCGCTCCGGCCTTCAGATCAAGATCAATATGGTCGCACTCAAAAATGTTAATGAACACGAAATTGAAAAGATGCTAAGATGGTGTCATGGGGAAGGAATGGATCTGACCTTGATCGAGACCATGCCGCTCGGAGACATCGAAGGCGACCGCACCGATCAATACTTGCCGCTCTCGGTTGTTCGAGCGCGCCTTATGGACCGGTTCACGCTCGAGGACATCCCGTATCGAACCGGCGGCCCTGCCCGGTATGTGCATGTCCGCGAAACAGGCGGGCGGCTGGGCTTCATCACGCCGCTGACGCATAATTTCTGCGAAAGCTGCAATCGCGTGCGCATCACCTGCACCGGCACGCTTTACATGTGCCTCGGCCAGGAAGACGCCGCGGACCTGAGAGCGCCACTCCGAGCCAGCGCCTCGGACGAGCCGCTCGCCGCCGCCATCGGCGAAGCCATCAGCCGCAAGCCGAAAGGCCACGATTTCGTCATCGACCGGCGCGCCCAGAAGCCCGCAGTAGCCCGCCACATGAGCCTGACGGGCGGCTGATGCGGTACCTGGGGAAGCTTCTTTTCATTTTTGCCACTTTCCTATTGATTGCCTCGCTCGCCTGCCTTGCCGAAATCGGCAATGAAGCGAAGCTGACTCCGACAGAAAGCGAAACGAAGTTTCTCGATAGACTGATGCGCGCCGAGTTCGGGCGGGCGCCAATACGCGAAAAACCCCGCGTCGTCTGCGCTGGGGCCGTTTCAGTTCTTGGAAACGACGTTCCTGGATATCGTTCGCCGCAACTTTCCGGATTTGACGGCCGGTAAATCGGACGCGGAAATACTGGCCTTGCGGACCGACCCCAAGGTCGCTCGCGACGTGGCTCTTATCTATACCCGTGAAAATGCGAGCGCTCTCGCAGCGAAGGGCGTGGCCGTGACGGCCGGGAAGCTGCGGCTCGCTTTCTTTGCAGGGGCGGCCGGAGCGCTGAAAGTTTTGGAAGCGGAGCCGGATGAGCTGGTGTCGAACCTTCTCAGTGCTGCTGCGATCCAGGCGAACCCCTTCTTGAAGGACATGACCGCGAGCCAGTTGCTTGCGAGGGCGGAACGCGAGGCCAGCGGCGTGGTGCTGGTTGGGCTTCCGAAATCTCCCGCGGCGCCGTCCCAGATCTCCGTGCGGTGCAATTTGAAACTGGCGAGTTGCCGGCATTGGCTGGCGTTGGCCAAAAATCGCCTGCTGAAGGAGCCGCGCAGAGTGTCCACGGCATCGCGGCGATAGCGGAGGCGCGGCTGCCCTCCCGCTTTTGGCCAAATCAGCGCGAGCTTTGTGCTTTCGCCAACGGCGTTTCT
The DNA here is from genome assembly GCA_963727795.1 of uncultured Alphaproteobacteria bacterium. Classification (GTDB taxonomy): domain Bacteria; phylum Pseudomonadota; class Alphaproteobacteria; order Rhizobiales; family Rhodomicrobiaceae; genus Rhodomicrobium. The sequence continues at coordinate 408,397 of CAVSHC010000006.1, read as the reverse complement.
TCAGCCCGGGCCACGACGGCGCCGATCGGCGCGCCATCAGGCGGCAGGTGCTGAGGCGCAGGCGGACTTTTGTTCAACTATCTTGAACGCCGGTCACGACCCTTTGCGTCTCTGTTCGCCGGAAGAAACCACAACAAGGGGCATTCGTTGGCGAGCCCAACGGTGTTTGCCTAAAGCGCGCCCGGAAAAGCGCCAAGCGGTTTTCCGATAAGACGCACGATAAAACAAAAACTGGAGCCCGCTTTTTATTCCATCAAAAGCGGCTAGGCTCTAGCTTCCAGAAAATCGGTTGTTCTGCCGCCCCGACTTCGCCTATTCCTGAGCCATGATGGCTTCTCGCATCCTTCCATCGCAGGCGATCCGGGCGCTTATTGACGGCGGCGCGATCCGGTCCGGCGTCCCGATCGGGCCGGGGCAAATTCAGCCTGCGAGCCTCGACCTCCGGCTCGGCGCGAAAGCGTTCCGCGTGCGCGCCAGCTTCATGCCCGGGCCAGCCTCCACGACGAGCGAGCAGATCGAGCGGTTCGTTCTTCATACCGTCGATCTCGGCTCCGGCGCGGTTCTCGAAACCGGCTGCGTCTATGTGGCGGAAATCGAGGAGGCGCTTGCGTTGCCCGAGGACGTGACAGGCGTCGCGAACCCGAAAAGCTCCACCGGACGGCTCGATGTGTTCACCCGCGTCATCGCCGATCACGGCCCAGGCTTCGACCAGACCGGCGCCGGCTATCGCGGCCGCCTCTGGCTGGAAATCTGCCCGCAGACTTTCCCGATCCTCGTGCGCAGCGGATCGCGGCTTTCGCAAATCCGTTTTCGCGGCGCGGCGGCAGGCGAAGCCCCGCCCAGCCATCACACTCGCGAGGTCCCGCTTTCCGTCGACCTGAGCGGCGGCGGCCCTTATCCGCTGATCGGCTACCGCGCCAAGCGCCACACCGGAGTCATCGACGTGGATCGAGCGGGCGCTTACGACGTGGAGGAATTCTGGGAGCCGCTCATGGTGACGCCAAAGAAGCGGCTGATCCTCGATCCGGACGAATTCTACATCCTCGCCTCGAAGGAAGCCGTCCGCGTGCCCGCCACGCACGCCGCAGAGATGGAGCCGTTCAACGCGCTGATGGGCGAGTTCCGCGTGCATTACGCGGGCTTCTTCGATCCCGGCTTCGGCATGGCGGAAACCGGCGGCCAGGGCAGCCGCGCGGTGCTGGAGGTGCGCAGCCACAAGGTGCCGTTCATCCTGGAGGACGGCCAGCTGATCGGCCGGCTCATCTACGAGCCGCTGAGCGAGCCGCCCGCGCAGCTCTATGGCCGGGAGATCGGCTCGCACTACCAGGCGCAGGCGCTGAAGCTGTCGAAGCACTTCCGCTAGGCCGAGTTGCGGGATCCGTTTCCGCCAGTGAAAAATGCACGTGATCGTCAGCACAAGGCCGGCCGAGCCCAGCCGCTTGCGAGCACACTCCTTTGTTGCGGCGACGAAACATAAATATAAAAATGTGAAAGAATAGCGGGCTCGATATTGCTCACCCTCCCCCGCGATCCCCCCTTCCGTGTAAGTATAAGAGAGCCTGACCACCCGGAGCGCCGACCATGCCCGACATCCGTATGCACCGCGAGCACCGCTTCGGCTTGGCTGAGGCGCGCAAGATCGCCTGGGAATGGGCCGAGCAGGTCGAGCGCGACTTCGAGTTGGAGTGCACCGTGATCGAAGGCCTGCAGCGCGACACGGTCGCGTTCACGGGCAGCGGCGTCAGCGGCGCCCTGGTCGTCGCCGCCGATCATTTCGCCCTGCACGTCCAGCTGGGCCTGCTGATGGGTCTGTTCGCCGGAAAAATCGAGGCCGAGATCGAGAAGACGCTCGAAACGCTGCTCGCCAAGGCTACGCCCGCCAAGCGGACGCCGCCGGCGAAGAAGGCTGCGAAAGCCGCCGCCCCGCGCCGCAAATAGCGCCTACTTCAGCGAACTCGATCAGATCGACATAGGCCTGCATCGCCTCGTTGGCCGGCTTGCCCTCGACCGCCTTCCAGGCATCCCACTTCGCGCGGCCGACCATGTCCAGAAAGCCGGGGCGCGCGCCGGTCACATCGCCCGCGGTCGCCTGCTTGTAGAGCGCGTAGATCTGCAAGAGCGTCTGGTTGCCGGGCCGCTCGGGCAGCTTCTTGCTGTCGGCGACCGCCTGCTCGAACTTTGCTTTCAATGTGGGCATCGGCGTTTTCCTGTCCGCGAAAATCGGTTGGATGCGGCGGATATTACTCCGGCGGCGGCGCGTCTCAAAGCGCGTCGAAGAACAAAGCGACGCCCCGCACTGCTCAAGCTGGAATCCCTCCCGAGATTCCTGTATATTTAAAGAACTAGTAGGGAGTTGCAGCATGCAAGTATGTTGGCGATGCGCTCTGGTGGCTTTTGTACTGGGCATATTGGGTGTGCTTTTTGTGTGGCCATTCATCCAAGACCAGTTTTCAAGTGGTTCCTCACGCTATAGCGCCCGATACAATGATTATGGCCGGTACGGCGATAACGGGTATGGCGGCGATTACAGAGGGTACGGTGGAGGCACGCAATATGGGACATGGAGCCCGCCGGCCTATGCGGTTTCTGCACCTTATCCAAGGCCGCGAAGGCGAATGGCGCCGCCGCCTTGTTATTCGCCCTGTTACTAACAGACCGTCTTCAGCAAATGGCGGCAAACGAGTCTAAGGGGACTTCTTCAAAACGCGCTGCACATAGTCACGCGCGGCTGTTTCTATTTCCGCTAACGTAAGCTCCTCGAAAGGCCTCGGCGCTGGCGGAGCTGCATATCCCCAATCGACATCAGCCTGCTTGAACATGCCAAGTTTTTTGGGAGGGCCTTTGAGCTCACTTTTCGGAACCTCCAGCTCAATCGAAATCTTCCCGTCGTCATACCGTATGCGCACGCTCGATGGGGTCACAGCGGTCAATGTTAGCGACATGAGGCCATTCCTAAATCTAAGCAACTTTTTTATAAATCATTTGGCAAGACTGAGTTTTGCCAAAAATCAAAAAACTTAATTCAGCCTCCTTCACTCGTCGCGGCCAAGAGAACTGGCGCTCAAGAACCGGCACATCATGCCGTTAAGCGCCAGTTCGGGAGTGCTGCTTCCTCACCGGCCTTTTGCAGACAAAACAGCCGAAGCTTCGGCATCCCGCCCGAAGCGGGGCGCCATCCGGGAGAACACGCCGTCCTTGAGCATAATGGCGTGCCGGAGCGCCGCCCCCACATGCGCCACAACGACGATGAGCAGCCCGTAGGCGAGGAGTTCGTGCGCGCCTTCCAGAGCCTCATGATACTCCTTCTTCGGGGCCGCAGGCAGTTCGGCGAGGAAAGGCAGCAGCGGGAAAGAGGCGCCGAAGAGGAGCGAGGGCTTACTCGAAGTGGAGATCAGCGCCCAGCCGGTCAGCGGCAGCGCGATCAGCAGCGCATAAAGCGCGAGATGTCCGAGCTTGGCGGCCGTCTGCTCCAGGGGCGGCATCGAAGCTGGCAGCGCCGGCGCTCCATAAAGGCCGCGCCAGGCAAGCCGCAGCGCCATCAGCATCAGCACCGTCGCGCCGAGCGACTTGTGCAGATTGTAGGCCTGGGCTTTCTGCAGGCCAGTGAAATCGCCCATCACCCAGCCGAGAGGGAAAAGAACGAGGATCAAAAGAGCGATCAGCCAGTGCAGCGTTTTTGCTCCGGCATTGTAGTCGTCACGGTTCACGGACACTCTCCATTTTCGAATTTTGCGGCAAGCCGGCCGCCGCCCAGACGCGAAACACGGGCTTGGCGGCGGAGGCGTTCGATCCTTGAACACGGATCTTCGCCATGTCCTGCGCTCACGCCGCAGGCCCAGCTTTTTTATCCGCCTCTGGCTTACACCGTGCTGACAATTGTCCGTTTTCGCGCAGGATTCCTCTTTGAGCCGGGTTCAAGTTGGGTCAGGGATCGTGGCCGAGGCCGCGGCGCCGGGAAGAGCGGCAATGGGCGCATCGTGGTGAAGCACTGCAGGAAACGGGCGTCTTGGAAGAAAAGAGCGACGAGGAACTGATGCTGAGCGTAGCCCAAGGCGATAAATCAGCTTTTCGCCGCCTCGCCCGCCGCCATGCCGCGAAGACTTTCGCGCTCACAAGGCGGATGCTCGGAAACGACGCGGATGCCGAAGAGATCGTGCAGGAAGCCATGCTTCGGGTTTGGAGAAGCGCGCCACGCTGGCGCCCCGAAGCCGCGTTCCGCACCTGGCTTTATCGCGTGACCTTCAATCTTTGCCTCAACCGGCGCCGCCAGAAGGCTTTTGCGCCGCTCGACGAGACCTGCGATCCTCCCGATCCGTCTCCGACCGCCGCGGAGGAAATGGAGAGGCGCGAAACGGACGGCCTCGTAGCGAAGGCGATCGGCGCCCTTCCCGAGCGGCAGAAGGCGGCCATCGTGCTGACCTATTACGAAGAACTGAGCAACGCCGAAACGGCGGCTGTGCTCGAAACGACAGTTTCAAGCGTCAAGTCTTTGCTCATACGCGCGAAGCGCTCGCTTCGAGCGGAACTCAGCGCAACACCCGATGGGGCCAGTTAAGGAAAGCCCGCCATGAACCGCGACCGACTTCAAGACCTTCTCGACATCCGCGGCAGCAATCTTGCGGCATGGCCGGACGCGGACCGGATCGCGGCCGAGCGCCTGATCGCCAGCGATCCGGGCGCGGCGGCGGTCTTTGCCGATGCCCGCCGCCTCGACGGCCTGATCCACCGCAGCCTCGCCGCCGCGCCGGAAAGCGAACGCGATGCCGCCGCCTCCCGTATTTTGGCGGGGCTTCCCGGAAAGCTGCCGCATCAGGAGCGGCGGAGCGACGCGCGCGCCCTTGAGCCGAGGGCAATCCGAAACACGCCGAAGCCCTGGACATTCTTTCCCGCGCAAGGCGCGCTGCTGCCGCGCGTGGCGGCGCTCGGCTTTGCGGCCGCTTTCGGCATCGCCGTGGGGCTCTTCTGGGCGCAAAACCTGGCGGAACTCCAGGAAGCCAGCGCCGACGCCGCCGCCATCATCTTTCCAACGGATACCGCGATCGGAACATTCTGATGAGCGATCAACACACTTCCGCCCCCGAAACGCGATCCCGGAGAGGCCTCCTCCTCTGGTCCCTGGCGCTGAATCTCTTCCTGATCTGCGGCATCGGGGCCTATGTGGCGAGTTCCGCCTTCCACCACGCGGGCTCTTTCGGACAAGGCGGCCCCGCGCATCAATTCGAGACGCTGGCGTCGCGGCTTCCGGCTGCGGATGCGAGCGTGCTTCGGGCCGAATTCGACAAGCGGGCGAAGGAAATCGAGGACGAGCATAACGCCGCCCATCGCGCCCGCGACGCGGTTCGGCTCGCCTTGAGCGCTGAACCCTATAACGCGGAAGCCACGCGGACGGCCATGGCGGAGGCTTGGGCCGCCCATGTCCGCCTCAACCAGGTTTTGCAGGACGTGATCGCGTCCGCCGCCGGGAAAATGACGGCGCAGGGAAGGGCGAAGCTCGCGGACTTCCAGCCGGGGCCGCCCCGGCGGTAGCGCTCAGGGCGCGTCAATCCGTGGCGCGCCCGAGATAGCGCAGCGCGCCGGTGCCGAGCGCGCCGCCAACGACGCAAGGAATGCCCGCCTCAACCTGTCCGGCGACGGCAAGGCCGAGGCAACCGAAGGAAACCGCGGCCTCGCCCAGCGAACCCCATGTCATGAGGTCGCGCGTCGAGCCGGGGCCTTTCCGCTTCAGGTCGTCGAGGGCCGCCATCGCTTCCTTGCCGAGGCGCGCCGTGTCGGCAAGCTCGGCCGCTTCGATCACCTCTTTCAGCACGGGCTTGACTTCTTTCGGCTGGTTCTCTTCCAGGCCTTTCAGGACGCGAAGCAGATCCGCGTCGCGCGCCGCGTTCGAGGCGAGCGTGAACCGCGCCATGCTGCCGATGGTGAGCTTTTCGGCGCTGTCGCGCTCCTTCGCCCAAGGCAGAAGCGTCACGATCTGCGCGATGGGCGCGTCCTTGCCGGTCGCGTAATAGATGCCCCAGAGCGTATCGATGAGGTCGGCGTTCAACTCGAACGTGATCTCGCGCTTATGGGGCTCATCCTTGGTCTTGAAGAACATGTCGCCGTTGAAAAAGCTCTTCATCTTGTCGAACGTGCCCGCCCGCTTCTTTTCGAGCGCGACTTCGCTGAGCGGCGGCAGATCGCCCGCGAGATACCGCTGGACCATCACCTGACGGTCCGGCAGCCGCATCGCGAGGCCGCGCATATGGTCCTTCCAATCCGGCAAGCCCGAATAGGCGACGGCGCGGATCAGGATCCATTGATCTTCGAACGGCAAGGGAAGCGTCTTCTCCACAAGCGTCCAGGCCTTCTTCGGGTTCGCGCCCAGCACGCCGGCGAAGAAGCCCACATAGAGGCCCGATGTCTCCGGCTCTTTGAGCGCGCCATGCTGCGCGAGGCCGCGGATCACCGCGGGAACCGACACGGGATCGGGCTTCGTGCGGTATTTCTTGATCCAGCGCTGCGCCAAATCGGGCCAGGGCGCGTTGGCGGGCGGGGGCGCGGCCGTCGCGGATTGCAGAAGCGCGACGACGGCGATGGCGGTCAAGATGCGGCGCATGGACTCCTCTCGCTTGCCGAGATGCCCGGCTGCCGGTGGCCGGACAGATACAGGTCAAGAACTAAGCGCGGGTGCGTGGCCTTTTTATGGAGGGGTTTGGGCAGGGGCCGGCTTGGGCTTCATATCCGGCCTCGGGCCGCATGCCGGAGTTCGGGCATCGCCGGGACTTTGTCATGCTGGGGGTGTGAAGCGTAAATCGCGCGAACCGCCTATGGCCCCGAGCGCCTTGCCGCTTGCCTCGCAAATGACGGGAAGGCGGGCGGGAGGGCTAATTCCGCTGCGCCGGCCGTTCAACCGGCTTGGAAGCCGCAAAGCTTCGCGACGGTCGCACCGAGTTTCTTCTTGCGCGAGACCTGCGGCCGCGTGACGGGCTCATCGAAGTTCGCCACGGGCCAAAAGCCTTCGCTCGATCCTATGCTTGGAGTGGCGCCCGCGTTTAGAACGCCACTCGCGCGGAAACTGTCGCCACAGGATACCAATCCAGAACCATGAAGCGGTTCGACAGCCATTTCTTTTCTGAAGTAATACCGATGGAATCGTTTGGAGATGTCACATCCTGGATTTTGTAATCGGCGCCGCCAGCAAAGATGGCGCCGAGATCGAGGCCCAGCTTGAAATCTGAGTTGCCGCCTGAAAAATGGGATGAGTCAAAGCCAAATCCCGCGTACGGCGCCAAGCTATCGTGGTTGGTGACGACATCGCGGAAAGCGGTTGCATAACAAATATAACCGGTAAGTGCATTGCACTGGTAGGTCGTGTGCGTCAGGTCTGCCTCAAAGTTCAGATATCGCATTCCTCCTGACAGGCGGAAGGAACTCTCAAAGGGATGCACGTCGAGGGTTGCGCCAGCGGACTTTATAGTCACTGTCGTATCGTTGGCTGGCACCGTGAGGTAGGAGCCATCGAAGCGCAGAACCACCCTCTTATAAACCAGGATAGAGGCCTCAGCGCCGACGCCCAGAGTACCGGCTGTCGCGCCGACTGCCCACATCGCGCTGGGGCTTTCGTCAGCCCATGCCTGACCCAAGGAAAACACCAAATAAAACAAGGCTGCTATGCCAGAGCGAAAAGCATTCATCGTATCACCCAATGCGAATATATATACTTCTTTTTCTGGCATTAACTGCGCTGAGCGCCATTGTCAAGCTTAGCCTATCTTAGCTGTGAGTTTGGTCACGAGATTTTCCGCGCCCGGCATCAGTTTGACCTCCAGTTCGTCCGGCGAAGAGAGGGGTGAAAAGCCCACGAAGAATGTGAGGGTCACTTCCTCTTTTTCGACCTGCAATGAGCCGCCACCCGGCGCTAGAAACGTCGGCAGGAGCTCAATGGTCGCCGTCGTTTGCGAAGTCTTGAAAGACTTGACTAGAACCGAGAGTTTATAGCCGCCTGCCGAGGGGCAGAAAGGCTCGAAGCCAGCCTGTTTCATCGCCTTGCCCAGAGCGGCTTTGGCGGCTTGCTTCAGTTCGGGAGTGGATGCCTCGATGTCACTCAAAGAGACTTCCCGTTTGACAGCCGCCGGAGCGATCTTGAGATCGACCGGAACGCCTGCGCTTCTCACAGCCGCCAAGACCGGGTCTATCGGGTAGGCCGCGGCATATTGCCCCCTGTCTTCGAACACGATCCCGGCAAGGCGCCTGTAAGCGTCGAAGACCCCGCCGCCTGAGTATCCCGGCTGCATAACGCCGGCATTGATGTGCAGTTCGGTGGAGGTTCTGAAATCGGCGGCGCCGGGCGTCGTCGTCGTTATTCCTGCCCCCGCAGGATTGCCAATCGCAACGAAGCCGCTCAGATCGTTCAGATTCAATTCCCGCAGAATGTCCCACTCAACGGTTTCGCTGAGCCGGCCTGCGTCAACCTGCAAAATCGCCAGGTCTGGATATTGGGGGGGCGGCGTAAAGCGCCCAAAAATCTGCGCCTGCACGGTTTTCTGCGCGCCGTCGGCGCCCGCAAAGGAGACCTCGATGTGCGGCGTCGCTCCGGCGGCCTTCTTCACCACATGGTCCGCCGTCAGAATGTAGACCTGCGAGCCCTTGGCCGAGAGCACAATGCCGGCGCCAAAACCCGTGGGGGCTCCGTTGGAAAACTTGGTCTTTATGGTGACAATCGCTCTCTCGGCCTTTTGCTGGGCAAGCTGGCGGCCTTTGCAGACCGCGTCGCCCAAGGCCTCCGCTTTCGCTGGAGGAGCCGATTTTTCCCCGGGCGCCGATTTCTCTTGCGGCGCCGAATTTTCACGGGCTTCGCCCTTTTGTTGACCGGTCACGGCAGAAGCAAAATCAAGTTTAGCGCCGGTGCAACCGCATAGCAGGGCGCCGAGGAATGCGGCAATGAGTGTGCGCGTCATGTGTTCTTCATTTTGTATTGTAACAATTGCAGGTATACAAGCAGCAGCAGCGCTACGCCTGCGCTAACCGATAGTAATAGGCCAAGCCAGCGATAATAGGTCAGGTAGGACGGCATACGGTCTATCATCGAAGCTTTGCCGTTCCCGATGGACAACCCGGATGCTTCCCCGTCATAGACCAGGCCGATGCCGGTATCGGAAAGTTTCAGCGTCCTGACCTGACCTGCCTGCTTTGGCGTCAGGACAACGCGCTGACCGCTTTCAAGAGAGATTTCTTTATTCTTTCCGTCGCCGGTTTCGATATCTGTGAACCGGATCAGGCCGCCCTTCAGCGCGCTGAAGGCCGTTGGCACGCCCTGCTTTTCCGCCACCCCCAGAAACGAGATCTTTTCGGCGGCGAAGGATGCGCCCGAGGTCCATTCCTTTTCCCCAAGCTTCACCGAGAAGGCAGCCTCTCCGGGAAAGGAGAATTCAAACGTCTGAGGCGCCGCGCTTTGAATGGATGCGCTCCTGGCATCGGCGGCGATTGACAGCGGCCCTTGCGCAAAAAGGGTCAGACTTGCTCCGTCAGCCGGAGGAAGGGTTACCTCGAAAGCCTTCTCGGTCCCGGCCTTGGCCGTGAAGCGGAGCATCTCTCCCCGCTTGAGTTTCAACCCTTGGACCGTGAAGGGCGGCGCATCGCCGGTGCGTGAAACAGTGTAGCTCGATTGAAATGTTTTGACGGTCCCGTCAACGTCGACCTTCCCCGGTCCGATTACGGTCACCGTATCGGCCAAGAACGGGTCGAAAACGGCCTCCTCGTCGGCTACGCCAAATGCGAGGGCGTTGCTGGTAGCCTGAAGCTCGATCGGAATCGAAGGCACAGGGAAAAGGCTGAGCCACAGGATCGCGCCCGCGGCGAGGATGACGGTCAGAAGAAAAAGCCGCAAAAAGGGCGCACGGGACTTCTTGCTCTGGCTCCGGGGTTTGGAAACAACCGCCGGTTCCGTTTCCGGGCGCGCGCCCTGCGACGCGACGCGCCGGATGGCGTCGAGAATCGATGCGCGGTCGTCGAGGATATCGGCTTGATAGGCGTTGAACGGTTTCGGTATGCGCCAGGGATCGAAATTCCGGCTGCGCACCGTAATGAGCTTGTCCTGGCGCGCCGCGTGATCCGCTTCGGCGATCACCCACTTTGACCTGGCTGCGCCTTCCGTCCAAATTACAACCACGGCATCCGCGGCATCGAGTTCGCGGTCGATCACCTCGCGGAACACTTCACCCGAGGTTAAATTCCTGTCCCACCAAACGGCGCAGCCTTGATCGGCGAGAAATCCGGCCAAGTCGCTCGCGAGCGCCGGTTCCTCCTTGGAATAGCTAATAAAAATTCGGCTCTGCATCGTTCTCAACGCTCAACTGTAAATGAATTGCCAATAGCCGAAGCCAAGCCGCTTGTCACGGAGGCAATTTGCCAAGCCGGGGATAAGTTGTGCGCGAGGCCCTGGCCTTTCCTTTAAGGCACGATAATCTTGGCGCGCGCCTGATCCCTGGCGTTATCTCCGGATGGAACAGCCGTCGCCCGAAGCGTATAAGCGCCTTTCTTCAAGGGCACGAACACGTCTTTGGCGGCCCCCGCCGGAAGCAGCCTGCCTTCCAAGACGTCTTCATTCTTCATCACAGCGGTTTTAGAGCCCTGATTCTCGATCGTCACGAACAACTGCTTGAGCTCGACCGCAGCCCGGAACCAGAACGTGATTCCGCCCTGCTTGGGCGGCGTTTGCGCAGATTCAGATATCGATACTGGCGCCACCACCGGCTCGCGGCTGCTGCAAGACCCTTCGCACAGCAATGCCTTCATTTCTGTCGGCTGAAGCCGCACCGACGGATCGTCGATGACGTCGCGTTTCCACAGGAACCGCGTCCCAGGCGCGAAACTTGTGTCCATCCGGTAGTAAAGCCGGGTTCTGGAGGAAAGCACGCGCAGGTTCAAGCTCGCCGCGGAGCCGCCGCGGTAGGCGGTCGCCACGGTGAGCGGCTTGCCGGAGCCCGCCGTGAAGAGCGGCTCATGGCTGTGCACGCCGAGCAAGGTTAGTTGCGCCGACGCGGCCACCTGCTGGCGGAAAAGCCCCTCGCACCGGTCGCCGCGATTCGCATAGGTCACAGAAACGCCCCCGTCGCCGCTTTCCTTTTCAGGGCAAGCCGCCTGCCCCGCTCCCGCCGGAACGATGCTTAAAGCAGCGAGGATGGGAATAATATGCCAAGTTCCCGTCACGAAAAATCACCCCATAACATTTAGATTCATCTGACTGGCCCATAGCGATCCAATTTGCCCAAAAGTTGTCCTGCCGTCGAACGGCTGTCCATCCTCCCCGGAAAAGGCGCTGCTGGCATACTAAGTCTCGACGTATGCAAGCAACTCTCGCGAGCCAAGACTAGTGCCTGGCAGCAAATCGCCCTCGATCCAACGCCCCGCGCCACCCGCATCGAACCGCTTGCCGCGGATTGGGAAGGGACCTGAAGGGCTGACCTGAGAAGGGCGCCCCTCTTGCTGAAGTCTTCAACGCGCTATCAACAGCTTTGCCGATCTAGATAAGGTGATTGTCCTGGATGCGATCAATCACCCATGTTATTGCGCTCATCCTGGGGGGAGAGCTTCGAGCAACAGTTCGTCGCATATCTCAAGCTGGACAGTTGGGCACAGGCGGCAGGCTCTTTTGAGCGATAAGCGGAGCGTGAGCTATTGGGGTTGCGCGCTTTGCGAATAACACGAGCTAGGTTCGACTATGCCATATAGAAAAGACATACAGGTTCTTCGTGGTGTCGCAGTTCTCCTCGTGGTCTTTTACCACCTTGGCATAGGAGGATTCGAGAGCGGTTTTCTCGGCGTCGACGTCTTTTTCGTCATAAGCGGCTATCTGATGGCCGCCATGTACGACCCCGCAGACAAAATGGCATTCTTCAGAAGACGCGCAAAGAGGCTGCTGCCCGCATATTTTGCGGTCGTGCTGCTATCGCTGATAGCAGCCGCTGTTATAACAACTCCGAATGATTACGAGGAGGTTGAGAGGCAGGCTTGGTTCGCGACGTTCTTTGCTCCGAACGTCGGGTTCTGGCTTCAAACAACTTATTTCGCTCCGCACATCTTCAGGCCACTTCTGCACCTTTGGTCGCTTGGAGTTGAAATACAATTTTATTTGCTTGTGCCTTTAATTTTCTGGTTGTCCGCCCGATCAAGGACGATATTTCTTGTATCTGCATTGACGTCCGCAGCTCTATGCCTTGTTGTTGTCGGCATATCGGGTAAGACGTCGTTCTTTTGGCTTCCATTCCGCCTGTGGGAGTTCATGATCGGGTTCGGTATTGCGCGATATCTGCCTGGCGCCGCAAACCGAGGAAGCATAGCCCTCGGCGCGCTGGGCGCTATCGCTTTCATAGCGGTCGTTTGTATCCCACTGTTGAAGGTGGACGGCCATTCAAGGAGCATCCTGGACGGGCATCCCGGCGCATTGGCTGTATTCATCTGCCTGGCAACTGGATTGGTCATCGCGTTGGGCGTTCCGAAGGTTCTTAATCGAACCCCGTTTCTACAGGCCTAGAAAGAGTTGGCCGCTATTCTTACTCCATCTATCTCGTGCATTATCCGCTTATCGTCTTTCTTCTATATCAACCTTTCAGCGGAACTATTCTAAAGGCCTCCAACCTCAGCCAGACGGCTCTTTTGGCCGTGCTCGTGGCGGGCTTGTCGGTTTTGCTTTTTACTCTCGTCGAGAAGCCTTTTCGAGCCGGAAGGCAATCGCTGAGATGGGTTTCAGTCAGCGCCGTTCTCGTTTTGTTAGTGAGCGGTTTAGGCGCCTATGTGCAATCGAGTCTGCTCCCAGAAAAGGAGAAGCTCATTTATCAGGCGTGGTTCGACCGAAAGGAGTATCGTTGCGGAAAGTTGATGCGCATCGTTCATCCACGCGCCATCACCTGCGAGATAACAAGGCCGATCGCAGCCCCCGCGCACCGTGTCCTGCTCGTTGGCAATAGCTTTGCGGACTCGATTAAAGGCACATTCGCCGCCGCTGCGGAAGCACGGAACGTGCAGGTGTTTTTTGTCGTGGAGAATGAGCCGCTTATGCGAATTGGACTGATGTCTCCCGAAGGATTGATCGAGGAGGCAAAGGCAAGACATGCCGATGCGATCACTCTTCATTACTCACCTGGCTCGCTCAATATTGCTGTTTTGACCCGGTTCAGTGAATTGGCCGAGATCAACGGCATCCAGGTCTCCTTTATTATGCCGCCGCCGGTCTACGCCAAAAGTGTGCTGGCGACGCTTTTGCATAATTTGAAGAGTCGCGAAGAGATCAAACCACAGACCGTGGACGATTATCACACGTTCAACGCTGAGCTGATTGCTGGCCTATCAGCACTTACCTACCGGGAATTCAAGGTATACGATATCGTCGGCAATTTCTGCAACCCTTTGTGCAAGCTGACGGATCCAGTTGGCAAACCGCTATACTGGGACGCGGGTCATTTGACCTTGACGGGAAGCGCGATGCTCTATGACGTAATGGCGAAGATTTTGGATGGTTTCGACAAAAAGGACTACGCTGCCGCAACCAAGGAATAAGCGCCACGCAGCCGGAGTTGTTCGCGAGCAGCCGCGGCTTGGAAGATGGCAGGCGCAAAATTCCGCCTCTCCGTTGGCGGGCCGGGACTTTTCGCTTAATGTCCCACTGTCTCCGCATCACGGAGACCAGCACCAGCGCGGCGGTTTTGACATGATGCACGACCCTCGTCCGACACCTTCGGCGCCAGACGACGATCCTTATCTTTGGCTGGAAGACATCGACGGCGCAAAGGCCGCCGGCTGGGCCGATGCGCAGACTGCGGCGTCGCTCGACAAGTTCGGCCGCTCCGGCTTCGCGGCGGACCGGGACGCCCTGAAGGCGATCCTCGACCGGCCCGACAACATTCCCTACATCGCGCGCCGCGGGGCGCTCGTGTTCAATTTCTGGAAAGATGCGGCGCATCCGCGGGGTCTCTGGCGCTCGGCGGCGCTGGACCAGTTCCGGGCGGGCGAACCGGAATGGACGGTGCTCCTCGATCTCGACCGGCTCGCTGCCGAGGAGAACGAGGACTGGATCTGGCAGGGCGCATCGACGCTGCCGCCCGATCACGCGCTGGCCATCGTGCGGCTGTCGCGCGGCGGCGGCGACGCAGCGGTGCTGCGGGAGTTCGACATGCGCGCGAAGGAGTTCGTCGCGGGCGGGTTCGTGCTTCCCGAAGCCAAAAGCGACGCCCATTGGCTCGACCAGGATACGTGGCTTGTTTCGAGCGCGCTTGGGGACGGGATGGCGACCGCATCGGGCTATCCGCGCACGGCCCGCATCTGGACGCGCGGGCAGGACATCGCGCAAGCCGCCGTCGTGGCCGAAGTTCCGCCAGAGAGCATGGGTTTTTGGGCGTACCCGGACCGGACGCAAGCCGCCGAGACCATCCATTTCATGGAGAAGCCGGGCTTCTACGAAACCGTGCTTCACATCGGCGACAGGACAGGGCCCGAAAGTGAGGCTCGATCTGCCCTCCGACATCGACTACGCCATCGATCGCGGCTGGCTGGCTGTGAAGCGGCGCGGGCCGTGGACGATCGGCGAGACAACCCATCCGCAAGATGCCGTGCTCGGGATCGAGCTGAGCGCCTTTCTCGCGGGCGACAGAAACTTCCGGGTTCTGTTCCAGCCGGGAGAGCGGCGCGCGCTCCGCTCGTTCACCTGGGTTGGCGGCAAGCTCCTGCTTTCGATCCTCGACGACCTGACGCCCACATTCGAAATCGCCGATCCGGGCCAGGGCTGGTCTGCGGCCAAGCTGGAAGGCCTGCCGAAGATCGGCGCCGCCAATGTCTGGCCCCTCGATATGCATCCGCAGGAAAGCAATGGCGAACTGCTCGCCAATGTCGAAGGGCCGCTCACCCCGCCAGCCTTCATGCTGCTGGAGCCCGGCAAGACCTGGGAGGTGCTGAGGCGCGCGCCGGAAGCGTTTTCGCCGGATGGCATGGTGGTCTCGCGCCACGAAGCCGTCTCCGTGGATGGCGTCCAGATCCCCTATACGCAGTTCGGCCCGAAACAGGAAACGGGCGACGCGCCTGTCCATCTCTACGGCTATGGCGGCTTCGACGTGACGATCCTGCCCGACTATCAGCCGGGGCTCGGAAAGCTGTGGCTCGAACGCGGCGGCACGCGGGTGATCGCCCACATCCGCGGCGGCGGGGACTTCGGCACGCGCTGGCACGATGCGGGACGGCGCGAGAACAAGCGCCTCTCGCACGACGATTTCGCCGCCGTAGCGGCCGATCTTGTCGCGCGCGGCGTCACGACGCCGGGACGGATAGCGGCGGAGGGCGGCTCGAATGGCGGCATTCTCATCACCAACATGCTCACCCGCTACCCCGAGCGCTTCGGCGCGCTGCTCTGCACCGTGCCGCTGATCGACATGCGCCGCTACTCGAAGCTGCTCGCGGGCGCGAGTTGGATCGCGGAATATGGCGACCCGGACAATCCGGACGACTGGGCCTTCCTCCAGGAGATTTCGGCCTATCACCAGGCGAAGCCCGGCCAAGCCTATCCGCCAATCATGATCGCGACGCGGCGCAAGGACGACCGCGTCCATCCGGGACACGCGCGGAAAATGGCGGCGAAGCTGCAAGCATGGGCTACGAGGCCTGTCTCTACGAGCAGCCGACGGGCGGGCATGGCGCTGAGAAGGACAACAGCGAGCGCGCCGCTTTCGTCGCACTCGGCCTTGCCTTCCTGCGCGAGAAGATCGGCTGGCGCGGCGGCGAAGCTTAGAGCCTCTCCGCTTTCGATGGAATCAAAAGCGGGCTCTAAGTTTGTGTTTTTCGTCTTATCGTAAACCGCTTGGCGCTTTTCCGGACGCACTGTAGCGGCACACCCCTCACCCGGCGACCGGCAAGCCGGCCGCCACCCTCTCCCGCAGGGGGAGAGGGTCAGTGCAGGCGTTCCCTCTCCCCTTGCGGGAGAGGGACAGGGTGAGGGGATGGAACATTGGTCAGTTCGTCGAAGGCTGCTTGGCAAACCTTGCAGAACCAGGAGTGTTTGCATCATTCCGGCGCGACAGCCGCCGCTGCAAGATAGCGTGGACACGCGCAACCACCGCAAGATCGAACCCTGAATCAGGCTGGAAATATGGAGCACTCAATCGCCCAGGCGACCGAACGGCCCGGCTCCAGCGATATGCGCCGCCGCCTCAAGGCCATCTTCATCGGCTCGGTGGGCAACCTGATCGAATGGTACGATTTCTACGCCTACGCGGCCTTCGCCCTCTATTTCGCAAAGTCGTTCTTTCCCGAAGGCGACGAGGTCGCGCAGCAGCTCAACGCGGCCATGCTGTTCGCCTTTGGCTTCCTAGTCCGCCCTCTGGGCGGTTGGCTGTTCGGGCACATCGCGGACCGCCACGGACGGCGCATCTCGCTGACGATTTCTGTGACGCTCATGTGCCTGGGCTCGTTCGTCATCGCCGTCACGCCCACCTACGCAAGCATCGGCGTCATGGCGCCCGTCATCCTGGCGGCGGCCCGCGTCCTCCAGGGGCTCAGCCTCGGCGGCGAATACGGCACGAGCGCCACCTACTTAAGCGAGGTAGCCGGCGAGAAGAGCCGCGGATTCTACTCAAGCTTCCAATACGTCACGCTCATCGGCGGCCAGCTCTGCGCGATCCTCGTGCTATTCGTGCTGCAGCAATGGCTGCTGACGCCCGCGCAGTTGCGCGAGTGGGGCTGGCGCATTCCTTTCGCGATCGGCGGCCTGCTCGCGATCTTCGCCGCGATCATGCGCAGAAACCTCGACGAGACCGGCTCCTACCTCGCCGCCGAGAAGAAGCGCACGAACGAAAGCTCGCTCCGCGAACTGGCGCGCTATCCTCGCGAGATTTTGCTGGTGGTCGGCCTGACCATGGGCGGCACGGCGGCCTTCTACACCTACACAACCTACATGCAGAAGTTCCTGAAGCTCTCGGTTCGGCTCTCCGGACATCGAGACGACGGCCGTCACGGCCGGTTCGCTGGTGTTCGCCATGGCCCTGCAGCCCATCTACGGCGCGCTGTCCGACCGCATCGGCCGCAAATGGCTGCTGATCGGGTTCGGCGTGCTGGGAACCCTGTTCACCATCCCGCTGCTGACCGCGCTGCAACAGGCTCGCGACGCCTGGACGGCGTTCCTCCTGATCGCGGCGGCCTGGGCCATCGTGTCGGGCTACACCTCCATCAACGCCGTGGTGAAGGCGGAGCTGTTCCCGGCGGGGGTGCGCGCGACGGGCGTCGGCCTGCCCTATGCGCTCACCGTCTCCATCTTCGGAGGCACCGCCGAGAGCCTGGCGCTCTGGTTCAAATCAATAGGCCACGAAAGCTGGTTCTACATCTACCTGACCGGCTGCATCGCCGTTTCGCTCGTGGTGTATCTCTTCATGCGCGACACCAAGCTTTACTCCGCCATCCGCGACTGATGCCAAATCCGGCCGTTCGCTCATTGGCGTCATCGCGGAAACGCGAAGCGTTGTCCGCGACCTTGTCACGTGCAGACCGCAAGATGCCGGATAAAGCGCACGCGCTTTTCCGGCATGACAAACCTACTTATGCGCGGACCGCATACCCGGGCGAGCCGTAAGCGGTCGTTTTCGAAGGCAGGAAGCCGAGCGTGATGAAGACCCACGTCGCCGCGATGCCGCAGATCAGTTGCGACCAGCCCGCGAGCGGCGACGGAAAATCCTCCCCGCCGAGCGGCGAGATCGAGATGCCCGTCGCGACGATAAACGGGACGATGAAGACGAGCCACCACCAGCCCGACAGGCCCCGGTCGTGAAAGCGCTTCGTGTTGATCGCGATCTGCGGAACGAGGAACACCACCGCGGTGATCCACCCCGAACGGTCGCCCAGCAGGCGAACGAGGTTCGGCCAGGTGCCGTCAAGGAAGGGCGCGTCGTCGTTCATGAGCTTCGAGAGCACATAGTTGAAGCTCGCGATGCCGATGTGAATGAGCACGAAGCCGATCCACCATGCGCGCCGGTCGATGCGGCCCTGGAAGGTGAAGTAGGTGGTTGTCAGCCAGGACATGGCCGCTGCTCCTCGTGGGCGTTTCACACTCGCCTCCACCTTATTGCGGCAAGCGCTCAGAGGCAAATGCGAGACAGAAACCACCTTGGCCGGCGTTGGGTCCGAGCCGCTGGGCGTCCCGCCGTCATCGCGAGGCGGCCTTGGCCGCCGTGGCGATCCAGGAAGTCATCGCTTCCGGCTACGCTCCGCTCGCCGTCGCAATGACAAGAAGCCATCAACTGGATTTGGTATCACTCCTCCCCGCATCCCTTCAGCCGCAGCCATTTCTCCGCTTCCGCCGCCTTCTCCTCCAGCCCCATTTCGCGCCAAAGATCGCGCTCCTTGCGCCAGCACTCGCACATCTTGGCCTTGTTTTTGCGAGCCTGATAGATGACCCCGAGATTGCTATAGTTGATGGCCATCCCCTCCTTGCGGCTCAACTCCTCGTTGAGCTTGAGCGCTCTCAGCTGCATCGCTTCGGCGCTGTCGATGTCACCCCGACTCCAATGGATGATGCCGAGATTGCCATAGGCCCGCGCCATACCAACCTTGCTGCCCAGTTCTTTGCCGAGCTTGAGCGATTTCAGCTGCATGTCCTCGGCGCGGTTGAGATCACTTCGCGCTTCGTAGATGAGGCCGAGATTGCCATAGGAGGTAGCCATGCCATCCTGGCTACCCAGTTCCTCTCCGAGCTTGAGAGCTTTTTGGTACATCTCTTCGGCGCGCGTGAGAATCCCCCTGCGTCTGGTAGATGACACCGAGATTGCCATAGGCGGCGGCTAGGCCCTCCTTGCGGCCCAGTTCCTCGTTCAGCCTGAGCGCTTTCAACTGCATGTCCACGGCGCGGTCGAGATCTCCCTGCATTTGATGGATGATGCCGAGATTGCCATAGGCGGTGGCTATGCCCTCCTTGCGGCACAGTTCTTCGTTGAGCTTGAGAGACTTCAGCACCATCTCCTTTGCACTGCCGAAATCGCCCCGCGTTTCATAGATGTTGCCGAGATTGCCATAGGCGATGGCCATGCCCTCCTTGCGGCCCAGTTCTTCGTTGGGCTTGAGAGCTTCTTGGTACATCTCCTCGGCGCGCGTGAGATCGCCCCGCGTCTGGTAGATGACGCCGAGATTGCCATAGGCGGCGGCCATGCCCTCCTTGCGGCCGAGATCCTCGTTCAGCCTGAGCGCTTTCAGCTGCATGTCCTCGGCGCGGTCGAATCTCCCCTCGTTCTGTAGATGAAGCCGAGATTGCCATAGGCGCTTGCCATCCCCCCTTGCCAATCTTCCCCCTGTGCAAGTTGCAGGGCTTGTTTCCCAAGTTCTTCGGCTAATGTCAGGTTGCCAAGATTGCTCTCGATCAAACCGAGGCGCAGGCAGGCCATGCACTGTGCTTTGCCATCGCGGGCCGATTTTCCAAGCGCCTGAACGCGCTCGAAGTTCTTCCGCGCCGCCGAATAGTCGCCGAGGCGGTAGTGAAGCTCACCCAGATAGCGCCAGCCTTCGGGGTCTTCGGGATCGAGGGCTGTGGCTTTCTCATAGGCGGATACCGCCTTTTGGGTGTCGTTGAGGAACGCCAGCGCTCCAATATGCCGCCGATATTCGGCGCGCTTCTTGGCGGTGCGCCCGGCTTCTGCTTCAAGCTCCTTCTCACGGGCCATCAGCTTCTCCTCCAGCTCCGCGATGTCGAGGCCCTTCGGATCTTTCGCCAGCGCAAGCAAGTCTACATCCTTATCTTCGGCGAGGCGTTCGACGGCGGCGGCGATTGCGGGGGCCTGCTCCTCTTTCGACGGCGCGGGCTGGCCGGGCAGCGCAGCCTCGGGCTTGATCAGCTTGAGAAGATCGGTCGTGACGACTTCCACCATGAGCCGCTCGACGATTTCCGAGGCGAGCAGCTCCGGCTTATCGAAGCCCTTTTGCGAGACGATGCGCTCGCCGCCGCCCATGACGCGCTTGCGGAACGCCATCTGCCGCGCGTGCATGTCGTCGCTTTCGCGCATGTTGCCCGGCAGCGGAAAATCGTCCGGCATCAGCCAGAGATAGCGCGGGCGGCCGGCGTCGCGCGCCCAGTCGTGCTCCAATTCGGTGATGGAGCGCTTTTCGTTGTCGCCGTCCGGCTCCCAGCCGCGCCTCAAGCCGATGAGCCCGACGAACATGTCGGCGACCTGCGCTTGTCCGCGGCAGAATTCCACCGCGCCCGCGTTCTGCGCGCCGAAATCCTCCTGCCAGATGCAATGGAACAGGCCGGTGCGCATCAGCCGCTCATGGACGGCCTTGCGGTGCTCGGCGAGATCGAGCGCCGTCGAACTCAGGAATACGTCGATAACCCTGCGCGCCATGCGTGCCCCGCTCGCGGCTCAGCTTTCGATAAAAGTAGGCAATTTCGGCGCTGCTGCCTAGAGCGGAAGGTCAAATCGGGATCGGATAATGTGAGCGATCGTCGTCCCGGAAGCCGCTTGCGGCTATCCGGGATCTGACAAATGCAAGAGACCCCGGATAAGCGCCAGGGCGCTTTCCGGGGTGACGGTCATGGGGGTGTCCAAGTCCAAGGGGCGCGTCAGCGATGCGGGACTTCGATCCGCCCAAGCTCGCGCCCGCTCTTGCCGTCGATGGTTACGACGGCGTCGCTCGCTTCGCCCTTCCAGTGCAGGACGATGAGCCCATCGGTGGCGGACACGCTTTTCAGCTCGCCCGGCCCGAGGTTCAGCGCCTGCCCGTAAAGCGATTGGGCGGAGAGCGTTGCGGCGGGCTTCGCTCCGATTCCCATCTTGGACGCCTGCCGCGCAACCCCATACACAAGCGCGAAGATCCCGAGTATCAAGACCGTGGTCATGATCGCGACGGCGATCTTGAGAATTCTTATGCGCTCCGGCGTCCACGGGCCAGGAAGAGGACTTGAAACGTTTGTCATTGGAACCGCGTCTCGTTGGGCATGCTGGACCGTATCATGACGGGTGAGGATGGGGCGCCTTTGCTGGCCGGCACCTCGTGGAGGACGACGAGGCGGGCGCGAGGCTCGACCGCTTTCTCGCGAGCCGCATTGAGACACTAAGCCGGGCGCGGCTGCAAGACCTTATTCGCGGCGGTCATGTCTTCCGTGAGGGCGCGGAAGGCGCGCGGGCGTCAGCGGCCGATCCGAGCGCGAAGGTGCGCGCCGGCGAAAGCTACACGGTGGAGGAGCCGGCCGCGGAACCTTATGCGCTGGAGGGTGAACCTATTGCGCTCAAGGTTGTTTATGAGGACGAAGCCTTAATCGTAATCGATAAACCCGCGGGCCTCGTCGTGCATCCCGGAGCCGGAAATCAGAGCGGAACGCTGGTGAATGCGTTGATCGCGCATTGCGGAGGCAGCCTGTCCGGCATCGGCGGCGTCGCCCGGCCGGGCATCGTGCACAGGCTCGACAAGGATACGAGCGGCGTGATGGTCGTGGCGAAGACGGACGCCGCGCACAGGAGCCTCTCCGCGCAGTTTGCCGATCATGGCCGCACCGGCGATTTGCGGCGGGAGTATCTTGCGCTGGTGTGGGGCGAGCCTCAGCCGCGCGCAGGCCGGATCGAGACACTGATCGGACGACACCCTTCCTCGCGTATAAAGATGGCGGTCCTGCCTGCGGGAGGTCGCGTCGCGGTCACGCATTACGCGACGGAGCGCGTCTTTCGCATCCCCGCCGGGAAGACTGCTTCGAAAGAGAGAGGGAACAACCCATTAGCTTTAAGTGTCGTTCGATGCAGCCTCGAAACGGGGCGCACGCATCAAGTCCGGGTTCACTTGGCGCACATCGGGACGCCCATCGTGGGAGACGCCCTTTATGGCGCCGGTTTCCGGACAAAGTCTTTGGCGCTGCCAAAGAAAGCGGCCGATGTGTTTCTGGGCATGGAAAGGCAGGCTCTGCATGCGCTTAGCTTGCGCTTCAGACATCCAACTACCGGTAAAATCGAGGCTTTTGAAACAGTTCTTCCGAAAGACATCGCGAAATTGTGTAAGGTTCTTGAAAGCCTGGAGCCAAAACTGTCCAAGAATTAAGATGCGGACGATGGCCAGGAAGCGTAAGGTAAGGCTGGTCGTTCCAGAAAAGCGAACGAGTTATCCAGTTGCGGCGATCGCCTCGCTGCGGAGGGTATATGCATGAGTTCATTGCCGTCAGTAGCAGCGAGCGGAGGGTTGGCCCGGTATCTCGAAGAGATCCGGCGTTTTCCAATGCTTGAGCCTCAGCAAGAATACATGCTCGCCAAGCGTTGGCAAGAGCACGAAGATGCCGCAGCCGCCCAGAAGCTCGTCACGTCGCATTTGCGTCTCGTCGCGCGCATCGCCATGGGATACCGTGGCTATGGCCTTCCGATTGGCGAAGTGATCTCCGAGGGCAACGTCGGCCTGATGCAGGCTGTGAAGCGGTTCGATCCCGACAAGGGCTTCCGCCTCGCTACATATGCTATGTGGTGGATACGCGCCGCCATTCAAGAATATATCTTGCGGTCCTGGAGCCTCGTTAAGATGGGCACCACCGCGAGCCAGAAGAAGCTTTTCTTCAATCTGCGCAAGGCGAAGAGCCAGCTGCAGGCTCTTGAGGAGGGCGATCTCAGGCCCGATCAGGTCAAGCTGATCGCCACCAATCTTGGCGTGCCGGAGGAAGACGTCGTTTCGATGAACCGGCGGCTTGGCGGCGACGCCTCGTTGAACGCACCGCTGCGCGCGGATTTCGGAAAGTGGCGAGTGGCAGGACTGGCTTGTCGACGAAGGCCCCGATCAGGAAACGACCCTGGTTGAGACCGAAGAGATGGACCGCCGGCGTGAATATCTCGGCGCCGCCATGGACAGCCTCAATGATCGCGAGCGGCGCATCTTCACGGCGCGCCGCCTTGCCGACGACCCTTTGACGCTTGAGGAGCTTTCGTCCGAATTCAATGTCAGCCGCGAGCGCATCCGGCAGATCGAGGTCAGGGCCTTTGAAAAGGTGCAAAAGGCGGTGCAAAAGGCCGCAATAAAGGCGGAGACGCCCCGGGCGTCGGTGGCGCCGGCCTCGGCTGCGCTTTCGGCCGCCGCACGATAACTTACGAGTTCTATCGGACCTGCCAATAACAGTACCCCTCGCCTAACCCCGCCTCAAGCGGGGTTTTTTCTTGCTGAGCCTTCGCTCTTGGGGCATGGCGGATTCCGCGCCGGCCATCGGCCTGCGACGCGGCTGTCGCGTTAACCGGCGTTGCGCGCTGGCGAATTTCTTGGTCGGAAGAACAGGGGACCCTATAGACAACGCCTGAATGACTGCTTTTTTATACGATGAAATTTGCGCTTCAATTCGGGAAAAGGAACCCATGCCAGATCAAGCGTCCATCAGCCTTCACCTCCCGGACGGCGTCACGGTTTCGGGCTCCTTGAAGCCGGGTTACGAGCATATTCTCACGCATGAGGCGCTTGACTTTGTGGCCGCCTTGGCGCGGCGCTTCGAACCGAAGCGCCGCGCGTTGATGACCGCTCGCGCCGAGCGTCAGGCGGGTTGGGACGGCGGCAGCCTGCCGGACTTCATGCCGGAAACCCGCAAGATCCGCGAACACGATTGGAAAATCTCCAGTATCCCCGAAGACCTTCTCGACAGGCGCGTTGAAATCACCGGCCCGGCGACGCGCAAGATGATTATCAACGCGCTGAACTCGGGCGCAAAGGTCTTCATGGCCGATTGCGAGGACGCTCTTTCGCCCACGTGGACGAACGTCATCGAAGGCCAGATCAATCTCAGGGATTATTGGAAGGGCCGGATCGGCTTCAAGGAGGAAGAGACCGGCAAGGTTTATGAGGTGGGACCGAATCCCGGCGTCCTGATGGTGCGCCCCCGGGGGTGGCATCTTCTTGAGGATCACATCGCGGTTGATGGCGACAAGGTCGCCGGCGCGTTCGTCGATTTCGGTCTCTACTTCTTTCACAATGCGCAAACGATCCTGAGCCGCGGGACGGGCCCGTATTTCTACCTGCCCAAGCTGCAAAGCCACCTGGAGGCGAGACTTTGGAACGAGGTGTTCCAGTTGGCGCAGGAACGGTTGCAGCTGCGTAACGGAACCATCAAGGCGACCGTTCTGATCGAGACGCTGCCCGCGGTCTTCGAAATGCACGAGATCCTGTACGAGCTGAGGGACCACATCGTTGGCCTCAATTGCGGCCGGTGGGACTATATTTTCTCCTACATCAAGACACTGAGGGCGAAGCCTGACTATGTCTTGCCGGACCGGAGCCAGGTCGTGATGAGCAAGGCCTTCCTGAAGGCGTATGCCGAGCTTCTGATCCAGACTTGTCACAAGCGGGGCGCCTTCGCCATGGGCGGCATGTCGGCCTTCATTCCAAATCGCCGCGACCCGGAGGTGACCGAAAAGGCGCTCGCCGCCGTTCGCGAGGACAAGCTGCGCGAAGTGCAGTACGGCCACGACGGGACATGGGTCGCTCATCCGGACCTCGTGCCCACGGCGCTGGACGTGTTCAATGAGCACATGCCGCAGAAGAATCAACTCGATAGGCTGCGCGAGGATGTGACGGTGGGGCAGAAGGAGCTGCTGCAGCCTCACGATGGCGCGCGGACGGAGGAAGGCTTACGCGTCAACACGCGCGTCGCCGTGCAATATATTGAGGCGTGGCTGCGCGGAAACGGCGCCGTGCCGCTCTACAACCTGATGGAGGACGCGGCGACGGCGGAAATCTCGCGCACGCAGAACTGGCAGTGGCTGCATTACGGCGCCGCTCTCGCCGACGGCCGGAAGGTTACGTCCGAACTCGTCGAGGCCGTCCTCGACGACGAGATGCAGAAGCTGAAAACCACGCTCGGCGACGCCTTTGAGCACGGCCGCTTCAACGAGGCGACCGCGCTCTTCCGCCAGCTGGTTCTGAGCGAGCAGCTTGAGGCCTTCCTGACGCTGCCTGCATATCAGCTCATCGCGTGACCGGGCGCCGCACAGCCCCTCACCCTGTCCCTCTCCCCTTGGGAGAAGAAACGCCGCTAACGGCAGCGAGTTGCCCCTCTCTCCTGCGGGCATAGGGGCGGGGTAGGCGTGATCGCCTCGAAGCTCAATAGTCGACCCTGGTGAAGTAGAGGCCGCAACCGGGAGCGACCGGGCCGCAAGCCGCGCGGTCTTTAGCGTCAAGGGCCCGCCGCAGATCTGCGGCCTGCCATTTGCCCTCGCCCACCAGCTTCAGGCTGCCCGCCATCGAGCGAACCTGATGATGAAGAAATGAGCGGGCGCTTGTCTCGATGACGATGTTTTCGCCGTCGACCGTGACATCGAGACGATCCAGCGTGCGAAGCGCCGATTTCGCCTGGCATTGAGAGGACCGGAATGTTGTGAAATCATGCCGGCCGAGAATAAGCTTCGCCGCCTCCTGCATGGCCGCGGCATCCAGCGGGACGGCGACATGCCAGGCGCGATGGCGATCCAGCGCCAGTGGCGCGCGGCGGTTGACGATGCGGTAGAGATAGTGGCGCGCCTTGGCCGAGAACCGGGCGTCGAACCTCTCGTCGACGATCTCGCAGGCAAGAATGGAGACCGGCGCCGGCCGAAGGTGAGCATTCAAGGCGTTTCGAACCGTTTCGGGCGGAAACGGCCGCGCCATGTCGAAATGCGCGACCTGCCCGCGCGCATGAACGCCGGCATCGGTCCTCCCGGCGCCGTTCGGAACGATGCGCTGTCCGCTCAGGCCTTCGATTGCGCGCGCCAGCTCGCCCTGAACCGACGGGCCGTTCGCCTGGATTTGCCAGCCCGAGAACGGCGTGCCGTCATATTCGATGGTGAGCTTATATCGCGGCATGGATCTCGGACGCCCGGCATTGATGGAACGCCGCCCGGGACGGCGGCGGTCGCTTTCACATGGGCTCACCCTGTTGGCGCTCGCCCTGTTGGCGCTCACCCTGTTGGCGCTCACCCTGCTCCTGCGTCGGACCGCCTCGCGGTCCCGTGCCGCCGCCGCGGACCGGGGGCATGATCACGGTGTCGTAATTGCAGAGCTTCCGTTTTTGCTCTCTTTGCGAACAGGGTTGGGGGGTCAGGTCCTTGGAGAAGCAGACCCGCACTTCGCGCAGAAGCCTCCTGGAACAGACGACCTGGACCATGTCGTCGCTCAATTGCTTGTTGGCGTCGAGAAAGGCGCGCCGGATCTCATCGGGCGAAGCGGAGAGCGACTTCGTTAAGTCCTGAAACTCTTCCGGGATGCGAATGCTGCGATAGGCGTCACGGGCGGTGCTGAAGTACTTGCGCGGATCGAGACCCGAGCACACCCCGTGCTTCTTGTATTCCTGAATCACGAGCTTGCGGCTCGGCATGATGTCCATCATGCTGTCGATCACTTCGTCGGACACCCACGGACGCTGCTCCCCTTCGCACCACTCCGGCCAGCCTCTGCGATCATATTGAGGCCAAAGCCCATGAAGCACAAAAGCATAGGGGCGGGCGCTGCTGCACTGCTCATCGGAATCGCCGCGCCTGCGGTTATAGCCTCCCCAGCCGCCGTAGCGGTCCTCGTAGCCGCCGCGGTCATAAAAGCGAAAGCGGTAACCGCCCCCGCGATCGTAACGATCGCCGCCTCCGCCCTCGCGATCATAACGATCGCCGCCACCGCCCCCGCGATCATAACGATCGCCGCCTCCGCCCCCGCGATCGTAACGATCGCCGCCTCCGCCCTCGCCTCCGCGCTGGTCGCAATAGGTCGGCGACCAGCTCAATGCGAGGACATAATAATCGAAATCGCCGGGCGGGGCGCCGCGGTCGCCCTGTGCGTGAGCCGTCAAGGCAAGCGCGCAAGACACAAGGACGCTTGCAATCAAAGAAACGAAGCCGAATAAACGTCTTGGTCCCGCACTCATGACCTTTACTCACTTTCTTACAACAAAAAACAGATAAGAACGAAGGCGGAACGTACCGGCTTTCTTTCCATTGTCAAGCGCCCACCCGGAGCAGCATCCATTTTTGTCGGGGCGTCCCTACTTCTTCATGGTGCTGCGGAGAACGCGATCCAGAATGCGGCCGGCCGCCGTGCCAAGCGATCTCGCAAGCGACTTGCCGAAAGCCTCGCCATAGCCCTGACGCCCGCTGCCCGCCTGCCTGGGAGGCGGCGGTTGAGCCGGTCCCTCCTGCGGCCGTTTGGGAATGCGAAATTCTCCCGCCCACTCATGATCGTCGCCGCTGGCTGGCTTGCCGTCGCTTTTCGGCCCATCGCGGAGAGTTTCGTAGGCCCCGGCCTGGGTGTCTTCCTTGTCGTATTTTCCCGCCAGAGGGCTCGCCTCGACAATCGCCTTGCGCTCTGTCTCGCTCAAAGGCCCAAGACGCGAGGATGGCGGGCGTATCAGGGTGCGCTGAACGATCGAAGGCTCGCCCTTGCCTTCGAGGAAGGAAACCAGCGCCTCGCCCGTTCCAAGCTCCAGGATCGCCTTCTCCGCGTTCAAATCGGGATTGGCCCGGAATGTCTCGGCCGCGGCCTTCACCGCGCGCTGCTCGCGGGGCGTAAACGCGCGCAAGCCATGCTGGACGCGATTGCCAAGCTGGCTGGAGACGCGATCCGGAACATCGAGCGGGTTTTGGGTGATGTAATAGACGCCCACGCCCTTCGAGCGGATGAGGCGCGTCACCTGCTCGATGCGTTCAAGAAGCGCTTTCGGCGCCTCCTTGAAGAGCAGATGCGCCTCGTCGAAAAAGAAGACGAGTTTCGGCTTGCCGGCATCCCCCACTTCGGGAAGCTTCTCGAAAAGCTGCGTCAAAAGCCAGAGCAGGAAGGTGGAGTAGAGCCGCGGAGTGGACATCAGCTTGTCCGCGGCGAGGATGTTGATAAGGCCCCGGCCGCCGGGCGCGGTTCTCATCAGATCGGCGATGCCGAGCCCCGGCTGCCCGAAAAAAACTTCGCCCTTCTGCTCGTCCAGGACGAGAAGCCTCCGCTGGATCGAGCCGACGGAAGCCTTGGAGACGTTCCCATAATTTTGAGAGAGTTCGCTCGCCCGGTCCGCGACAAGCGAGATCACGGCCCGCAGATCGCGCAAGTTTACGAGCGGCAGCTTCTCGTCCGCGGCAAGCCGGAAGGCGATGGTGAGAACGCCCTCCTGGGTCTCGTTCAGCTCCATGAGCCGCGAGAGCAGCATCGGCCCCAGTGCTCCGATCGCGGCGCGGATGGGGTGGCCCTGTTCGCCGAACAGATCCCAGAAGATCGCCGGGTATGCCTCAGTGCTGTAATTCTCAAGCCCGATTTCGGCGGCTCGCTTCTCCAGAGCCGGCTTCGGTTCGCCCTTGGCCGCGATGCCGGACAGGTCGCCCTTCACATCGGCGGCGAAAACCGGAACGCCGTGCCGGGAGAAGCCCTCCGCGAGGATTTGCAGGGTTACGGTTTTTCCGGTCCCGGTCGCGCCGGTGATCAGCCCGTGCCGGTTGGCGAAGTTGAGCAGCAGCATCTCTGGCCTGACGCTCTTGCCGGTAAAAATGGCGGTATCCGTGTCTGCGCTCATGCCGCCTCCGAAGATCGCTTAGGGAATTGATACTAAGCAATTATTCCTCACTTCGCCAACGAATAGCGCGGCTTTCCGGGCCGGATTCCAGCGCCTGTCCATTTCTTGTTTCGCCGCCGATAGTTTGTTAAGCTCCACCGTCAGCCTGAAGAAGCTGAAACGCGAGGTTCGTCATGCAGGACGCAAGGGCTTCGGCGGAAACGGAAAACGGCGCCGCTCAAGAGCGCTGGCTTCGTCTGGTGACTGCCATTGAGCGCCTTTCGGCCGCTCGCAGCCTGGATGACATCGTTGAAATCGTAAGAACGTCTGCGGGCCTGATCGCTGAGGCGGATGGGGTAACCTTTGTGCTGCGCGACGGCGATCGCTGTCATTACGTGGCCGAACAGGCGATATCGCCGCTGTGGACCGGATTGCGCTTTCCGATGACAAGCTGCATCTCTGGATGGTGCATGCTGAATAAGCGCACCGCGGTCATTCAGGATGTCTATGCCGATCCCCGGATCCCCCATGATGTCTATCGGCCGACTTTCGTTCACAGCCTCGTCATGGCGCCGATCCGCGTAGAGGACCCGCTTGCCGCGATTGGCGCCTATTGGGCGGAAAAACGGGCGCCAGATCCCGAAACAGTGAAGTTGCTTGAGACGCTGGCGCGTTCCGCATCGACGGCGATGGCGAACACGCAGCTTTTCTCTTCGCTTGCCGCCAGCGAAGCTCAGGCCCGCGAACAGCTCGCCGAGCTTGAGGCCTTATACCGCACAGTCCCCGTCGGGCTTGGAATGTTCGACCGCGATTTGCGGGCTATTCGCGTCAACGATGCCTTTGCGGCGATCGAGGGCGGCCCGGGAGAGCCGAAAAAGCCAACTCCCCGCAATGGGTCGCCGAAGCTGGGCGACCGTCTGACAGCGATCTGCTACGAAGCGCTTTTGGCGGGGCAGACTGTTGGCCCCGCGGAAGTCAGCAATGCCAAGGACGATACAGGAGAAGCGCGGACATGGCTCGCCTATGCATCTCCGGTGGCGACTGGGGGCGCCGTCGATAGAGTAACCATCTCGGCGCTCGACATCAGCGAAAGAAAGCGCGGCGAGGAGCACGTCCGCATGCTGCTGCGCGAGGTCAATCATCGCTCCAAGAACCTGCTTGCGGTGGTTCAGGCGATGGCGCGGCTCACCGTCACCTCCAATCGTAAAGAGGCCGCTAGTTTTTCTGAGCGCATACGAGGTTTGGCAGCCAGTCAAGACCTGCTCGTAAAGAGCGAGTGGCGGGGAGCCGACCTCCGGGAGCTTGTTCGCTCTCAACTTTCGCCTTTCGCCGAGCTCATTGGATCGAGGATCGCCATTGAAGGGAGGCGGGCCGTCGTTTCAGCCGCCGCCGCTCAGACCCTTGGCATGGTCTTGCACGAACTCGCGACAAACGCAGGCAAGTACGGCGCGCTGTCCGGCTCCGCCGGGCATGTTCGCATCGAATGGGCGCTCCAGCGAAGCAACGGCGGCGGCGCAAGTTTTGTCATGAGCTGGACGGAGAGCGGCGGACCTGTGGTGGCCGAGCCTTGCAGCAAAGGCTTCGGCTCAACGGTGGTCTCGGATCTTGTGCGAAGCAATCTCCAAGGGGACGTGGATTTTGATCTCGCCCCTGCGGGAGTGAAATGGCGGCTGCGCTGTGCAGCAACAAAAGTCCTTGAGGAGTTCGATGCTTCTCCCGCTGAAACAACGAGCGGACAAGCGGCGCCGGCCGATCAGGGCGGCACGAAGGTGCTGGTGGTGGAAGACGATGGCTTGATCGCTCTGGAAATCGCGAAGGTGCTCAGCGACGCCGGTTTTGAGGTCGTTGGCCCCGCGCGCAGCGTTATGCCGGCTCTGGCGCTCATAGAAAAACAGGGATGCGACGCGGCCGTGCTGGACGTCAATCTGGGCGACGAAACCTCCGAGGCCATCGCGAAGAAGCTTAAGGCGGTGAGAACCCCGTTCATCACCCTCTCGGGCTATTCGCGGTCGCAGCATCCGCCTGTCTTCGCCGGCTCTCCAGCCCTGGCCAAACCCCTCCGAAGCGAGCTTCTCGTCGCAGAACTGAAGCGGTGCATTTCATAGAAGGCGAGCGTTTTACGGCTGAGATGACCGGCGTTGATGGCTTGGTCGCCGGCGCTGGAGGCTTTGGGCTGCTTGGGGGGGGCAAAATAAAAGCCTTCAGCGCCGGCTTCTGCTTACACGTCGAGCCTGCCTGCCCCAGGGGGCGCGGGTTCGGCTGAAGCGTGGTATTTTCGTGGAGAATTGTCGCTGAGTGTGACAGCCGCTGCCTAGAACGCTGTGTCGAGAAGCCGCCGCCAGCGCACCGCGGCCTTGTTGCGGCACGCAAACGCGGGAGCGGGCTTGCATCCGGGCAGAGTGGCGGTTCCGGGCCTAGCGTAGACCAGAAGGCGGAGCGGCCCTTGCCCGTTGAGGCCGATGCCGTCGACGCATCCGAGGAAGCTCGGCGCATGCCCCGTCTTTTCCTCGAAAACGCGCTCGAAGTCCTCCCCGCTTTTCCAGGAGACGAAGGCGGCCCGCGCCTTGTTTGAGGCGAGCGCTTCGGCGAGCCCTGGCGCGGAGCCGAGAAGGGTGTTTGTGCCGTTCAGGAAGACGAGGCTGGATTCGTCGAGCCCCGCGAAGCCGGGAGGCTCGTTTCCGCAGCCCTTAAGAGAGCGCGCCGCGGCGGATGCCTTGCCCGTTATCCAGACAGGTTCGAAGGCCGGAAGGACTCCGCCGAAGCCTGCGCCATAGAACAACACGCCGGTCAGAAGCGTACCGAAGAGCGCGACTGTGCGATAGGCCCGAAACGCGGCGGAAACCGTCAGGGCGGCTGCGCCTGCGGCAGCGGCCAACGCGATGGCGAACCAGGGCGATTGCGGCGCCTCGGCCGTCCAGGCAAGCCCGAAAAGGATCGCGATTTGGGCGAGGGCGGCGATGCCCCAAAGCCCGCCGCCGATGCGAGACCGCTGCCGGTCGCCCCGTCGCATCCCAAAGGCCGCGGCCATCGCAATCGCCGGGTAGAACGGCAGCGCGTAGTGGGGAAGCTTCGTCGGGATCGCCTCGATCGCGAGCCAGAAGGGCACGATCCAGGCCGCAAGGAAGATGAGACGGCGCGACCGCCGCCATGTCCAGAGTGTCCGGATCGTCCCGCCCGTCACGAACAGGGTAGCCGGCCAGAACGTCCAGAGAAACGCAAGGAGATAGAAGCCGGGCAAGCCGCCATGCGTTTCGCGCGTGCTGTGCAGCTTGCCGGCGAAATCCTGCCCAACCGAGTGGCGGAAAAAGTCGCCGTTCGAGGAGATGCCGATTGCGATCAGCCAGGGAAGCGTGACCGCGAGGAGAAGCAGGACGCCCCATCGCCAATGCAGGTTTCTCAGCCACGCCCGGCGCCGGTCCGCGAGAAGCACGGCTGCGCAGGTGAGCATGGCGATGGCCGGAGCAGGCGGCCCCTTGATCAGGATTCCAGCGCCGAGGCCCAGCCAGAACAGCGCCGCGAGCCCGCGCGTGGCGCTCCCCGCCGGAGCCATGTAAAGCCGGAACAGCGCCCCTTGCGCAAGCGCGATGGTTGCGATCAGCGCCGCATCCGCCTTCGCGATCCGCGCTTCGAAAGACAGCATCAGGCACGACGCGAAAAGCGCGGCGGCGATCAAGGCGCTTTCCCGGCCGATGATCGCCCGCCCCGCCCAGAATGTCAGAAGCACGGCGGCCAGCGCGCCCAGGAACGAGGGGATGCGGTAGGCCCAGATGTCGTTAAGCGCCGCGCCCGCGGTTTCCGCCGCCGCCACTGAAGCGGCTTGCAGCCAATAGATGCCCGCCGGCTTTTTATGGCGCGGCTTATCCTGGAGACGGATGTCGATGAAATCGCCCGTCTCCAGCATCTGTTTCGACGCCTGCGCGAAACGGGCCTCGTCGCGGTCCGTGACGGGAAGCGCGGCGATGCCCGGAAGGAAGAGGATGCAGCAGAGAAAGGAGAGCGCGATAACCGCCGCATAGGGGCGGAAGGCGAGGCTGTGCAAAATGCCAGCCGCGCCGTTCTCGGCCGCCAGGAGCCAGCGGAAGCGCGGGGCCGCGTGGCCGTCGCCTGGGATTGCCCTCATGCAACCGCACTAGGCGCAGATTTGGCCGAATGCAACTTCCGCGCGCATGTTATTCAGCCGCGCGTAACAGCGTCAGATTGCGCTGGCGTCAACGCCTTTGCATTGTTCCGCCATACCGTGCTATCGGTTTCCTATGTCGCGGACCACGAACGTGCCCCCGTTACGTGGCCTTCTCCACGGCGGATTGCCTGCTCGTGACGCCCTAAGGGCGCACTACGCAGGGGCGCAGTGCCCAGGTCAGGCGGCATCTCGCACGGCTGGCATTGTGGATAGGGTTGCCGGAAGGCGCGATGCACCTCGAAACGAATGGTTAAAACTGCCCGCGTCAGGTACGAATTATGCGGGCGACACCCTGAAGCCTGAACGGAACCCTTGCTTATCGCCACAGAAGCTGGAAAAGCGCAGACAGCGCGCTTTGCAACCCGGCAGTCCTGGTTTTCCCCGCTATGGCTACGATAAGTTTTGCTTGAGGAAACGTTAAAGGGAAATTTGACCTGACAGACGCATTTCAGCCATGATCTGCCGGTGCGGTGCTGAAGTAACTCCGACATGCAGGCCTTTCGG
The DNA here is from genome assembly GCA_963727795.1 of uncultured Alphaproteobacteria bacterium. Taxonomy (GTDB): domain Bacteria; phylum Pseudomonadota; class Alphaproteobacteria; order Rhizobiales; family Rhodomicrobiaceae; genus Rhodomicrobium. The sequence goes on along the minus strand of CAVSHC010000006.1, from coordinate 375,278 downwards.
CGACAGAAATGCCTCGTTGAACGAAAAACAACCTTGGATGATTGATGCCAACGATCGCACTCGTCGATGACGACCGGAACATTCTCACTTCCCTGCGGATGCTTCTCGAGGCGGAGGGATACAAGATCGTCGCCTACACGGACGGCGTTTCCGCCTTCGATGGGATTGCGGGCGATCCGCCGGACCTTGCAATTCTCGACATCAAGATGCCGCGCATGGACGGAATGGAGCTTTTGAGGCGGCTTCGCCAGAAGACCGAAATGCCTGTTATCTTCCTCACGTCGAAAGACGAGGAAATCGACGAGTTGTTCGGCCTCAAAATGGGAGCCGACGATTTCATCCGGAAGCCCTTTTCCCAAAGGCTGGTCGTTGAGCGGGTCCGTGCGATCCTTCGCCGCAGCGCGCCGCGCGAAGCCTCGGCCGCCGTCGAGGACTCTTCGAAGATCATCGAACGCGGAAAGCTGAAGCTCGATCCGGAACGCCATACATGCATCTGGGACGGCAAGCAGGTTACGCTGACGGTCACCGAGTTTCTTATTTTGCAGGCCTTGGCGGCGCGGCCAGGCGTCGTGAAAAGCCGCGATGCGTTGATGGATGCCGCTTACGACGATCAGGTTTACGTCGACGACAGGACCATCGACAGCCACATCAAAAGGTTGCGCAAGAAATTCAAGGTCGTCGACAACAACTTCGACGTCATCGAGACATTGTACGGCGTCGGCTATCGTTTCAAGGAATAGGTTCAGAGCTCCGGCTTGAAAACCATGAGATAAAATATCGCCAGAACGGCGATGAAGGCCGGCCAGCCCAAGGCGAACCAGAAGCTAAGATAGCGGTAGTATCGCCGGGGTAGCGGCGCCCCGCTGTCGAGGCTTTCCTTCGCAATACGCCTCAACTGGATTTGCAGCCAGACGACGGGAAGCCAGCAGGCGCCGACAAAGACATAGAGCACGATCGAAAGCGCCAGCCATCCGCTGAACAGCGGTATGCCGGCCAGAAGCGCCATCGTCACTCCCGTCGCCGGCTGGAGCGCCACAGCAGGCGCGGTGAAGAGCCAGTCGGCAAGCACCACGGAGCGTCCCACCGCCGCGACGATGCGTGGATTTTCTGTCCTGAACGCAAGAAATCCGTGAAACGCCGTCCCGAGGCCCGTGCCGAACAAGAGGGTGGAACTGAGGATATGAATGTACTTCAGAAGCAGATAGCTCATCGCTTGGCTTCAAGCGCCACCATGGTCAGCGTGGCGAGAAGAACGGCGAGGTTCTTCGTCAGAGGCCCGAAAGGATCGCTCCATAGTTGCGGGACAACGACGGTCGCAAGGACCGTGAACGCCAGCATTGTAACGATCTGAAGCACGCCCACCAGAGCCGGGCGGATATTGGCAAGAAGCGCGGAGCCAAGAATTGCATCCAGCGCCGCGCCGCAATAAACGAGCGCGGATGCCTGATGCTCGGTCACGCCGAGCCCTGACACCATCGCGATGCTCTTTTCGATCGGATAGACGAACCCGGAAAGAAACCCCGTTGCTATCCAGATAAGTGCGAGGCCGGTGCGAAGAGCGGGTTTGAAGAAGTAGAAGCGCGCATGCCACAGGTCCGCTTGCGTCGAGGGATCGGCCGCCATGGCGTCCGACAACGGGCGGGGCAGCCACTGCAAGGCTTCATTCAGCGGCTCGACGCAAGCCGTGTTTCCGCGCGCGAGCATGTCCAGGCTTTCCGTGGAAAGCGCGCCAAAGAAGAAATGCCCGCCGAAAGCGGAAGCGCCGCGCAAAAACCACTCGGGCACCGTCAGCACGCCCGCGGGCGGGAGACGGAGCCACCGCCGGATCGTGTGCGTGAGCTGATCGGTCGTCATCGGGCGGGGGCCGGCAAAGTCGAGCGTGCGGGGCGGCTTATCCAGTTCCAGCAGAATACATATGCCGTAGGCGAGATCGAAAACGTGAAGAGGCTGAAGCTGCCACCGGCCCGCTGCAAGCCGTGGAGGGCGAGGCAGAGCGCCAAGCGCGGCGAACAGCGCGGTGCTTTGTCCGCCGCGGCCTATGACGAGCGAGGGCCGGACCACCGACCACCCGAGCAGCTGGTGCTCTTCCGCGAGGCTCAGGCAGCAGTCGTCCGCCTTCTTCTTGGAGACAAGAAATTGAGTTTCCGCGCTGCCGTCGGCTCCGAGGGCGGAGACTTGAATGAGCTTCGGAATCCTCAACTCGGCGCAAGCCTCGAAAAGCGCTTTCGGCCCGGTTGTGTGAACGGTCTCCAGTCTGTTGGCGCCCTCGCCCTGGAAGATGCCGGCCGCGTTGACAACCGCGTCCACGCCTTCCAACCGCTGCTTCCAGTCTTCCGCCTTGTCGATGGTGAAGTCGCACTGAAGCGCTTTCCAGGCAGGGAACATGAGCCGCAGGCGAGCCGTATCCCGTCCGCAGGCGATGATTTCGTGACCGGTCCGAGCGGCCTCAATGGCGATGTGCCGTCCGATAAAACCGCCAGCACCGACAACCAAAATCCGCATGCGCCAAATGCTCCGCTTGAATCAGCCCGTGCCCCGCCAACGAATGTAGAGATCGGAGTGCGGTCTATGCCTTCTGCGCATTGTCGCAGGGAGTCTTCACCCTATCGATTCTGGCGCGCCGTAGCGTCGCAGAGTAGGGCGCCGCCCTGCAACTCGCCTTTTGGCGAGACACAAGATCGCGGTAAGCGCCTCTGCCGTCAGAGGCCAAGAGCTTCGAGAAGGACCGCGTGCACAGCGTTCATATCATAGAGGCGCAAAGCCATGCGCCTGCTTTCATTGGCCATGCGCGGGATAAGATCGGGCCGCTGGAGGATCTGGATCATGGCCCGGGCGAGGGAGTTCTCGTCGCGGACGCCCACGCGATATCCATTCAATCCTTGTTGAACGAAATCGCGGCAGCTTCGTGTGTCCGTGGTGACGATTGGACGTCCCAGCGCCAGCGCCTGGAAAAGCGAACGCGGCGCGCCGTTGCCATAGGACGGCGCCACGATGACGTGGCATCGCCCGATCAACGAACTCGCGTCGTCGACGGGACCGATATACTGCACGAACTCGCGATAGTCCCTGAGGATGGCCGTGGGCAGGGGCAGGACCGCCTCGCCAGGCGTGCTTGCGAGGAAAAAGCGTGCGCGGCGAGCCTTGAGGCGCATGGCTTTCGCGGTCTCGCAGAACTCGACGACGCCCTGCAGCCGGTCGAGCGGCGCCGCCATCAGGAAGAGCATGCCCCGGTCCAACGGAGGGAGAGGACGCTGCACATGCCGGCGGAGATCCTCTCCCCAGCCGCCTACGGTAAGCTGCGGCTTCTTCTCCTGCGTGAGCTTCTTTTCGAGCGCGTATAGCCGGTCGTGTTCGCTGTGGAAAATCACGGCGTCGCTCCAGCCGAAGACGGTCCGGTAGACCGTTTTCATGGCTTGGCGCTGGCTCCACGCCGACGGGCCCGCGCCTTCCATGAAGGCAGGGCCGAGGGTGGGAACGATCGTCACGACATGCGGCACGTGCGCCATCTTCGCCGCTGCGACGTTCAAGGCTCCGTTGCGCGCGGATTCGACGAGGACCACATCGGGACCGGCGTCGCCAAGAATGGTGCTGAGTTCGCGCATGCGCCGGTATTTATCCCACAGCGCGAGTTGCGGCGGCAGCGAAAAAGCTTCGGCGCCGAGATGCGAGAGAATGCGAAAGTCGTTATTCGAAAGCTGAGGCGCGAAGGCGAAAACGCGATGGCCGCGGTTCACCATATCGAGGATAAGGCCATGACAGGAACTGATCAGGGCGCCGGCCGAGGATGCCGTTACCGCGGCGCGCTTTCTTCGGGCCGGAAGCGGAAGATGGGACGTGTAAGGCGCAGGGCCGGACCTCGCGGGATCTGTAGAAGGGAGAGCGTCTAATACAAACTGAATCACGGACAGCGCACCCGAAACGAACACGGCTGGCAACGCATGCTACACAGCAAGTCTTACTTTTTAATATGAATGCCGGCGGCGGTCAAAGCCCTCGCCGGGAACAAGCTGCTGTGCCGGAAATCACCGCAACCTGATGTCGTATCCAAGCACAATTCAATGCCGGTGAGAATGGTGCATGTCGGGTGCGTGCGGATGCTTGTGTCGCAGGCGTGTGTGCCGATGCCGGTGGGCGTGGGGCTCGCCGGGCGGATCCCCTGGCATGTGGGCATGATTATGGTGAGCATCGTGGACGTGGCGATGAGAATGATTCACCTGCTCGTGCTCGTGCTCGTGATCGTGGACCTCGGTCAAATGAAGCCATACGCCAAATGCCATCAGCAAGCCCGCTGCCGCCAGCGCCGCCGTTACCGGCTCACCGAGCAGGATGACGGAGGTCAGGGCGCCCAGGAATGGAGAGACTGAGAAGTACGCGCCGGTCCGCGCGGCGCCCAGGTGGCGCAACGCCAACACGAACAGCGCTATGCTGACGCCGTAGCCAAGAAAGCCGGCAACGCCGGCGATGAGCAGGGGTTTGGCGCTCGGAATGGTTCCCCCCGCCCAAAGGCCAAGCAAGAGGTTGACCGGTCCCGCGATCAAGCCTTTCAACCCGGCGATCTGCAGCGGATCGGCAAGCGAAACTTTTCGCGTCAGATTGTTGTCGAGCCCCCAGGCGAGGCAGGCCGCGGCGATAGCCATCGGCCCGAGAACGCCCGCGAGCGTCAGTGCGCCCGGCCATGACAGCACCAAGGAACCAGCGACGATGGACGCCATTCCAAGCGCGATCCTGCGGTCGAAGTTCTCATGAAACACAAACCAGGCGAGGAGCGCGGTTGCGACACTTTCAAGCGTCAGCAGAAGCGAGGCGGTTGAGGCTTCTGTCCTCGATAGACCGAACATCAACAAGATCGGCCCTGCGACGCCGCCAGCAGCGATCGCGCCCGCCAGCCATGGCAAATCCCGTTGGGCCAGAGGGGCTTCGGCTTCTTTATCGCCACGAAGCGCGAACTGACGGAGCAAGGCGACGCCAAGTCCCGCGCCGCAATAGAGAAGCCCTGCGAGCACGCCCGGATCGACGGCGGCGAGCAGAGCCTTGGCCGCTGGCGTCGATACGCCGAACAAGGCTGCAGACAGGAGAGCGAAGAGGACGGCGCGATAATTCATGACTCTCGGAATACCTGCCGCCTTGGAGCGCACCCGAGGCGGTGGACCGAATGCCGGAAGGCTATTGCAAGCTCGCTGTAGCAGCAGCGCCGGAAGCGGACAAGGCGTCGTTCTTGATACGCGCGACCATGGAGGCGAGGCCGTTCGAGCGCTGTGGGGTCAGATGATCGTTGAGACCCAGCTTGACGAAGACAGCCTTTTCATCGATCGCCAGGATGTCTTTCGCCTTTTGCCCCGAATACAAGGCGAACAGAACCGCGATGAGGCCGCGCACGATATGCGCGTCGCTATCCCCCCGGAACTCCAGGATTGCATCCGGCCCATGCCCTTTGGCGCTCGACAGGAGCCACACCTGGCTGGCGCAGCCCCTCACCTTCGTCGAGGGGCTGCGCTCGTCGTCGCGTAGAGGGTCGAGGCCGCGGCCAAGCTCGATGAGATAGCGGTACCGGTCTTCCCAGTCGTCGAGGAAACTGAAATTGTCGATGAGTTCCTCAATATGCATGCCGCCCACAGTCAAGCCTTTCCTTTTTTCTCCATGATCCTTTAAAGCAAATATCGAGCCAGCAAAAGGTCCGCGCAAGGCTGCGCCTCGCGACATCCGGCGCCCGTTGAGCTGGCGTCCCCTCTCCCAGAGGGAGAGGGACAGGGTGAGGTGTTTCCTTGGTCATTCCGCCGAAGTCGCTTAATAAGGCTTGACGAGGCGTTCGAGGTAATCGAGTTCGAGGGGCGGCCGGGTGGGCTGGCCCAGCCGCTTGCGAAGCTCATCGAGGATTGCGCGCGCGCGCTGCACGGTAATCTCGTCCGGCACCTTGACGCTGTCTCCGTCGTCGAGCCGGCCGTCGCCCTGCTTCCGGCCGAGGGGGTCGCGGTTCGCCTGGCTGCCTCCGCGTTTTCCTCCCGAGCGCGCCATCTGCTCCGCCATGCCGCGAGCGCCCTGCCTCAGGCTCTCGACTGCACGGCCTTCCTGCTCGCCTGCTTCGCCAAATTCATTCTCGCCAAGCGCCTCACTCGCGTTCCCCATTTCGCCCTCCGCTTGCTGAAGTTTCTTGACGACGGGATTGTTTGCCTGCGCCCCCATGCCGGAGAGCAGCTCATCGAGCTGACGCTGAATGTCATTTTGCCGTTTTTCCAGGTCCGAAGCGCTCTTCCCCCGCTGCGGCGCGGGTTCGCCCTGCCGTCTTTGACCCCGCTGCTGGCCGCGCAAACCTGACGCATCTTCCTTGCCGGCCTGACCGCCGTCTTCTTCCTGCTGGGTGCGGAAGGTGTCGTCGAGAAGCTGCTGCTGCTGCCGAATGATGCCGGTCATCTGGTCGAGCCGCTGAAGGTTCTCCTTATCCTCTTCCTCCGATCCGCCCTGCGCGTTTTGTATCGACTCCAGAATGTCGCGCAGTTCGTTCAACATTTGAGCGGCGGCTTCCGGGGAGCCCGCCTTTGCGAGGTTCTCGATCTTGTCGAGGAGATGCTGGAGATCCTGCGGAGAGATCGTCTTTGCGTTCGGCGACCGCATGGCGCTTTGGCTGTTCTTCCCTTCCTGCTGCCTCAGCGCCTGCAAATAGGTGTTCAGCGCCTGGCGAAGCTCGGACATCAGCTTCTGGATCTCGTCTTGAGATGCGCCCCTTTCGATCGCCTCCTTCAAGCGTTCCTGGGCGGCCCGCAATTCCCTCTCGGCGCTCGACAGGTTTCCGTCCTCGATGCGAACGGCCACGTCCCAAAGCTGATCGACGGCGCTTTCAACCTCGCTGAAATCGGACGCTGTTCTCAGACGCCAATAGGCGGAACGCAGTCCCAGATAAACCGTTGGCGCTGCGCCTTCATCTTCCGCGTGTGAACTGAGCGCATTGAGGTTGGCCGCCACGCGGGGGCGCCGGCAGGGTTCTCGACGAGAGAGCGCCTCTGATCGATGACGGCTTTCGCGAGCGGCTTCGTGAACTTGCGCTCCGGCAGAATAAGGCCGCGAGGGACGCTGTATCCCACGTGACCGGCTTCATCCTTGGCGGCAAGCGTGACGACGACAGGAAGGCCGGCCCAGGGATGGGCTGTCAGATCCTTATAGGTCTTCCCCTCCGCCGACTTGATGGGCGAGCGCGGCAAGGAGAGGGCGAAGACGGGCGGCTTGCCGATCTGCGGCTTCTGGCCTGCATCGGGCGCCCCTTCTGCACCGGGAATGACGCGCTCCACATGAGCTTCGGCGCTCATGACGCCGTAGTCGTCGTCGACCTTGTACTTGAGGAGCATGACAGCGCGATGGGAAATCTCGATCGGCCCCACAAATCCAATGGTCGGCGGCCTGTCGGGAACGGCTGTCAGCGGCCAGGATTTCACGGAACCGAAAGTCCCGCTGACGGCCAGCGTCGCGCTTCGATCGATCTTCTGCGTGTACTCGGCGTAGACGTCGCCGCCTTCGCCCGATGGATCGAGCGTGCGCGAATCCTCGGCGGATGTCAGCGACACGCGGTAATTCCTGGCGCCCGAGCCATTGATCTTGACCGTCAAAACCGAGCCATCCGGAACCGCAATGCCGCCGTTGCCGGGTGAGCCCACGCTGTCGCCAAGCACAAAAGGCTCTTTGCGGGTATAGGCGGGCGGAGAGATCCAGGCGTCGATCCTGAAAGACGCGCCGCCAAGCGGAATTTTGGGAACGTTGAAGGCGGCGGCAAGCCGGCCCGGCAAATCCGTCCAGGACCAGGCCGAGACGGCGACGAGCATAAGGATAAGAAGAGCGCGCAGCGCAAACGGATCGTAACGGTCGATGCGCGGACGCGCTGGCCCTGCCTTGAGTTTTGTAAGGGCTCTCACTGCGCGAGCGCGATGCGCCTGCCACAACGCGGCCGTTTCCGGCGAAACCGCGTCTTGCGAAAGCGTGTCGTTGTAAGCCGTGAGCGGGCGGTGTTCGAGGGCCGATGCCTGCTCGATCCGCGCAAGCGATTTTTCCCGCGTCGGCTTCCGCCAAAGCACCAGCGGCAAGAGAGAAACGCCGAGCGCCGCGCCGAATGTCCAAAGTAGGCCGAGATGCGCGCGCGGCGGCAAGAGCTGCCAAAGCTCGAAGGCGGAGAGGAGAACGAAGACTCCGCAAATTGCGAGCGGAAGCCATGCGCGCGGCCATAGCTTTTCGAAGAGCAGGGCTCGCATGGCGGCGCGTACCTTCGTCTCAAGGAGACGCTCGTGCGGCGATGAAGAATTTTCTGCCGCTGCGCTCCCGGACTTGTCTTCACTCACTGTCATGGGCGGAGGATACCATAGAAAACACGGTGCGCGACGATCCTATCCCTGACGCGGTCAGATAGGCTGCCGGAGCTTGATCGCCGCTGCCAGCGTGCCTTCGTCGAGATAGTCCAGCTCGCCGCCGACGGGAACGCCGCGCGCGAGCCTCGTGACTTTCACCGGCAGCCCTTCAAGCTCCGCCGCAATATAGTGTGCGGTCGATTGCCCTTCCACCGTTGCATTCAATGCAAGGATGATCTCCGAGACTTCGGGCGCGTGGGCGCGTTCGATGAGTTTGGCGATTGTAAGATCGTCCGGCCCCCGGCCGTCGAGCGGAGACAGCGTGCCGCCCAGCACATGATAGCGCGAGCGCACGATGGCGGCCCGTTCCAGGGCCCAAAGGTCGCCCACCTCTTCAACCACGCAGATCATCGTAACGTCGCGCGCGGCGTCCGAGCAGATCGTGCAGGGCTGTTGCGTGTCGATGTTGCCGCACTCCTCGCAAAACGCAATTTTCGCGCCCGCCTCGCCCAGTGCGCGGGCGAGCGGCAGGAGGAGCTGCTCGCGCTTCTTGATGAGATGCAGCGCCGCGCGGCGCGCGGAGCGAGGCCCGAGCCCCGGCAGCTTGGCGAGCAGCGCGATCAGCTCTTCGATTTCGGCGCCTGACGTCTTCTTTTGGCGAGCGTACATAACGCCTTAGGTAACGAATGGGTTCTCGATGCGCAACTGCCCGATTTGCTGGCCGTGGCGCAAATCCTCGCTATAAAGCAAAGCGCAGCCTGCTTCGAGCGCCGCCGCGATAATCAGCGAATCGTAGAAGCTATATTTGTAACGGCCATGCAAGCCAAGCGCCGCTTCGAATAACGCTGTAGAGCCTGGAAATACTTTGCAGAGTGGCCCAAGGGTATCTCGCATAAAATCGAGAGCATCTGACAAAGGCAGGGCGATCCGAGCCTTTCTGGTGACAGCGTTGAGGCATTCCTGAACGACCTGGTAGCTGATGATGCCTAAGCCTTCTTTGATCCCACGCAAGATTAAAGCTTCAGCTACGTCGGATTTGGACGCTGGCGTTCCCTCGAGAGCGTAGATTATGACGTTGGTGTCAAGGAAGAACTTAGCGTTCATTGAGCTCGTCGCGCGTCAGTTTTCTGCCGATGACAACCTTGCCCTTGAGTCTCGCCATCGTCTGCAGGTGACGATCGAGAACGCTGCCGCGTTCAGTTTCGTCACGCGCGTACGCCTCAAGCCAGCCGCGAAACTTCTCGTTCAGCGTCGTCTTTTCAGCACGGGCGCGGGCGCGGGCCGCCTCGATGATGGATTCCTCCGCGCTCAATGTGATGTTCTTCAGCATGCAGCCCTCGTGTACACGATAGGCAGTGTACACCACGCTCCCCGTGACGCCAACTCAAGCTTGCAGCGTGCTGCGCGCCTCAGGTGTACCGGCTAGCTCGGTTTGCGATGTGGGGCGGCTTGGGACTACTCTTGGGCAAATTCAGGGGCGAACTCTTGCATTGAAGAGCGTACTTGATTGCCGCTTTGTTTTCCGTAACCGCGACAACGAGCAAGGCGGCCAGAGCGATGGCGAGCGTATGCGCGAGTTCGTTCGCCTCCGGAAGAGAGCTGCGCCCCAAATAGTAAAAAATCGCTCTTAACGTCGCCAGCGATCCAAAAAGGTAGTGCCCTTCATCGCTCCTGAAAAATTTCCATGCCTGGTCAACGGTTTCTACTGCGACGGCTACGCAAGGCCCTATCGCATCCGCATCGAAGTTCATTGGGGACATCGTCATCCCTTTCGCAAGGTTTCGGCATAGCCCTGCGCCGGAAGAGGAATGACGTCGCACTTGTGCTCCAAACGAGGACAAGTATACTCGGTTTCTGTGAGGTCATTCCAACCGGCCTCGGGCTTTTGGATTGCTCATCTGGAAGGCGGAGGGAGCCAAGCCGGCCAAAGCATGCGGCTCTCTTCGCCTTTGCGCTCGCAATCGCGCGCTTTCGGCAGACACTCAGGTCATGAGTTCTCCTTTCTCCCCGGAGGATGGGGGAGCCAGATTGTGTTGTGCTTCAAGCCGTTTGCGCGTCTCAAAACGCATGCAAGAGGATTCAGGAGTTTGTTTCCGGCCCTTTGGGCTTTCGCTCGGACGGGCGGCGGCCGCGTCCCGCGAAATCTTGCGACTATCATGCCTTTTTGGCTGTAACCTTTATATTCAGTCTTCATGAAAGCAATGTGACGGCCAACGACCGTCAATTTGGGTAAATCAATGGCGCGAGGCCATTGATTTGAGCCAGCCAAGTCGTAAGATTGTCACCGACGGCCTGTATGCTTTGGCAAATTTGTGGCGAAACGATTCTCAAACGGGGAGGCCTGCGACAAATCACATGTCTCGCGATGCTTCAGAGGCGGATTGGGTTGAGGCGCTCAGCTGGCTTCGCGTGCACAAAATAAGACCGAGCCCGCCCGAAACCCGCCTTCCATCCGAAGAAGCCCTTGCCAAAGAATCGCACTTTACGCGGTCCGTGGTGCGGCGGGCGCTTCAATATCTGGTTGAGCATGATGAATTGATCAGTAAGAAGGGAAGCGGATATTACACGATCTACAATTTGAACAGAACCGTTACCATGGGAAGGTCCATGGAGCCCAACACAGCCGTCGTGGACGACACCGAGGTCAGCGATATAGGAATACTGCCCGCCGATGAAGAAGTGGGGCGATATCTGAAGGTGAGACCCGGAGAAAATATCGTTTTCTTCAGAACCAAGCGATTTATCCACCACAGCGATCAAAAGCGTCCGTGCCTCATCACTCAGAATTACGTCAGAGCAGACAAGGTTGAAATCAAGACATTCTCATCGAACCTTAAACAATATCGATCCGTTTCATCCGCTATCAGGCACGAGCGCGTATCCGCTTATCTAAGAGCTTCCACAAACATATCTTGCAGATTCCCCACGCACGAGGAGCGTGAGCTGCTAAAAATTGGCACCTTGGATTTCGTGATCGAGACGCGAAGCGTGAACGCCGATGCGGACAAAGACCCCATCGAGCTCACCGTGAGCTGCTGGCCCGCGCATATTTGGAGCATGAGATTCGAGTTTTGAGACGCCGGATAAGGCGCGAACGCCTTTCTGGCGCAGGTTGCTTCACCGATTCGCCGGCAATCTCCCTTCACGCCGATCCGCCGCATTGCGGCCGCCCTTGTCCGGCGTGGGATGCCGCTTGGCCCAGGGTTTTTCGGGAGACGGCTCCATGCCGCTATCGATCGCGACGCGTTTCGCAGGAAGCCAGACATGAACCGCCGTTCCCTCGCCAGCGTGGCTCTCGATTGAAAGCACGCCGCCATGCAACTCGGCGAACTTCCGTGCAAGCGGCAAGCCGAGGCCGGCGCCTTCGAACCGCTTCGTAAAGCTGTTATCCACCTGCCGGAAATTTTCGAGGGCGTGCTCGATCTCGTCCGCGGACATGCCGATCCCGGTGTCCGCAACCGTGATGCAAAGCCCCGCCGTCTCATCCATGTCAGCGCCAATCGAGACACGGCCGCCGTCCGGAGTGAACTTCACGGCATTCGAGAGAAGATTGACGGCGATCTGCCTCAGCCTCGTCTCGTCGCCGATGAGCGAAACCGGCTGCGACGGCAAGTCGATGGAAAGATGAATCTGCTTCTTCCTGGCCTGCGCCTTCACGGACCGCACGGCGTCCTCGATGATAACGGCGAGGCTTTGCCGCGTTTCCTTGAGCTCCAGCTTTCCCGCCTCGACTTTTGCGGTATCGAGGACCTGATCGACGATGCCGAGAAGCTGATTGCCGGACTTATGAATGTCTGACGCGTACTCGACGTATTTCTCGGGAAGGCAGCCAAAATATTGTTCGCGCATGACCTCGGCGAAACCGATGATGGCGTTCAGGGGCGTGCGCAGCTCGTGGCTCATATTCGCGAGAAGGGCGGTTTTCGCGCGGATGGCCGTTTCGGAACGCTCCTGGGCCAGCGTCAGCTGTAGATTCGTTTTTTGCAGATTGATCCGCTCCTCGGCGAGTAGCGCGCTTTTCGTGAGAAGCGCGTCATGTTGCGCCGCGAGGCTCACATGAGCGGATCTCAGCTTCTCGCTCTTCCGGTGAAGCGCGATTTCGTGCTCGACGCGGCTCGATATCTCGCGTGAAAGCATCCGGGCCATGAGCGTGACGAGAAGCACGGCGATGGCGGCGATCGACAAAATCAATATGGCGTGACGGCTGGCTGCGCTCAGCGCTTCGGCTTTACCAAGCCCAACGATGACAATCAACGGGTAGCCCGACACTTTGCGCCAGGTGAAAAGCCGGACGACGCCGTCAATGACGCTTGCGCTCGTATGAAAGCCTTTTTCAGCGGAAGCAGCATCTTTGAAGGATCTGCCCCCGGCCAAAGAGGAACCGACGCCAAGTGTCTCTGAGCTGGACGTGAAACGCGCGCGAACGACGGAATCCGCTCCGGCGACGGTGACGTTTCCCGTCTGTCCCAGATCGACCTGCCGATGCAGCGTGGTCAGCAAATCCGGGTTCAGCGAGAAGACGAGCACCCCGCCGAAAGAACCGTCGGGGGCCTCAAGGCGCCTCGTGACCTGGATCGTCACCTGTTTGGATACGCGCCCGAGGACCGGCTTGCCGATGAAGAGGCCGAGATTTGGATTTGTCTTGTGAATGCGGAAGTGTTCGCGGTCGGAAAGGTCGACCGGCTCGGGGTTCTTCTGGAGCGACGATGCGGCAAGCCTCCCATCCGGCCCTATGATCGAGACCTGGATCGTGGAGGCCGCAACGCCCGGAATCAGCGGCGCCCATTGCGCGAGGTCGAAGTCCGGTCCTTCCTTCTCGATGCGCTGCTTGATCAGTTCCAAAGCGCCCGAGACTCCATCCATGACGCGCCGAACCTGCTCCTCGAAGGCGGCGGACAGGTTTGCGGAGTGAGCGGAAACCCGGTCGAGAGCCGTTTGCCGCTGGTCCCCCGCAAGGATGACGGCTGCGACGCAAATGAAAAGGCTAATGAGTGTACTGAACGCAATGATGCGGCGCTTGAGTTTTTGCCCCGCCTCAAGAACCTCGTCGCGGCAGGGGTCGAAACTATTTTGGATTTCCGCCTGCATGCGCCGAACCAAACAAATCCTGTAATTCAATGCAATCGGGGCGCGCAACAGGTGCGGCCGGGGAGAGGATAAAGTCACCAAATGATAGTAATCGGTTCTGCCATTTTATGAGTTCTCCAAATCCAAGTTCACAGGCGCGTCGTACGCGTGGCTGCTTTGCCGGAGTGCAGAAGGTGAAGAAATTGTTTTCGTTCGCGGTAAGTTGATACTATGAGGATCTAACAGAAAGCTCAGACTTGACATATTGATAGTTGGCTTAACGCTTAATGCCGAAAACTAGCTTTTAATTTGCAAAAGCTCTGCGGGATCGAGCTGGCGCCGGCCGGAGGCCGCGCAGAAACAGGCGCTTGCGCTCTCTTTTGTTATAAAGCCAGTACAACGGGCTCGACGCGCACCCGAGGCGGGTGCGCTCTATTGGCCCTCCAAGGGACAACCCTTGCTAGAGCGCGTCCGGAAAAGCGTGAAGCGGTTTTCCGGTAAGACGCACGATAAAACTAACGGCTAGCTCATCCCGCGCAATCGGGAGACTATCGACTTGAGCTCGTTCTGAACGTTCCGCATGCGTTCCGGAAAGTCGGGTTGGGCTTCAGAAGAACTCTTCACCTCCTGAGCCAACGAACGCAGCTTGTCACTTATGTCACCGATTTCGGATCTGTAAGATTGATTGTCTTGCATGTGGCGCCCCGCCATTGTGTCCGTGCTTAACAACGAGCGAGAGCGCAGCTTTGTTCCATATCGGGACATCAAGAACAACCTAGCTGTTGTGGGTATGCGGGAGCATAGCACGATATGTTGACAAGATTAAGCTTCGCGCACGGAAATCCGCAACCCGAATTTGCCGAAGGGGGCCAGCCTGCGGCTGAATGCGCGAAGCAAGGAGCATTAGGCGGCGCGCTCGCAACGCGCCGCGTCCAGCTCCCGTCCTCGTGTGGCGTCTCGCAATTGCCAGCCAACCTTGCTGCAAGCTTTGATAGCAATTGCGAGACACAAGCCACACGAGCCGCTTGTTTTTGCTCGTGTCCCTTTGTCTCCGAATTGCCGTACGAACTCGCTGCAAGCCCAAGCGGCAATTCGGAGGCGGGCACTAGTACTTATACAGGTCGGACTTGTACGGCCCCTCGACCGATACGCCGATATAATCGGCCTGCTCCGGCGTCAACTGCGTGAGCTTGACGCCGAGCTTGGCGAGATGAAGCCGCGCAACGCCCTCGTCGAGATGCTTCGGCAGCGTGTAGACCTTGTTCGTGTATTTGCCGTTCCCGGCGTTCGTCCAAAGCTCGATCTGCGCGAGCACCTGGTTCGTGAACGAGGCGCTCATCACAAAGCTTGGATGGCCGGTGGCGTTGCCAAGGTTCACGAGCCGCCCCTCGGACAGAAGCAGGATGCGATTGCCGCCCGGAAACTCGACCAGGTCCACCTGCGGCTTCACGTTCGTCCATTTGAAGTTCTTCAGGTTCGCGACCTGAATCTCGTTGTCGAAATGGCCGATGTTGCAGACGATGGCCATGTCCTTCATGCGCCGCATCTGGTCGAGCGTGATCACGTCGCGGTTGCCGGTCGCGGTGACGTAGATATCCGCGTAGGGCAGCACGTCGTCGACGGTGAGCACTTCATGGCCGTCCATCGCGGCCTGGAGAGCGCAGATCGGGTCGACCTCGGTGACGACCACGCGCGCGCCCGCGCCGCGCAAGCTCTGCGCCGAACCTTTGCCGACGTCGCCATAGCCGCAGACGACCGCGACCTTGCCTGCCATCATCACGTCGGTCCCGCGTCGGATGCCGTCCACGAGGCTTTCGCGGCAGCCATAGCGGTTGTCGAACTTCGATTTCGTAACGCTGTCGTTGACGTTGATGCAGGGGAAGGACAGCGTGCCCTTCTTCTCCATCTGATAAAGGCGCAGCACGCCCGTCGTCGTCTCCTCGGACACGCCCTTGATGGCGGCCTTGACCTTGGAATAGAAGCCCGGCGAGCGTTCGAGGCGAGCCCTGATGGTCCTGAACAGGCTTTCTTCTTCCTCGCTCTTGGGACCCTTAAGCACGGACGGGTTCTTCTCGGCCTCGGCGCCAAGCTGCACGATCAGCGTGGCGTCGCCGCCGTCGTCGAGGATCATGTTGGCGGTCTGCCCGTTCGGCCACTCCAGGATGCGGTCCACGAAATCCCAATACTCGTCGAGGTTCTCGCCCTTGAACGCGAAGACCGGCGTGCCTCTCGCGGCAATCGCGGCTGCGGCGTGATCCTGCGTCGAGAAAATGTTGCAGGAGGCCCAGCGGACCTCGGCGCCCAGCGCCTGCAGGCTTTCGATCAGAACGGCCGTCTGGATTGTCATGTGGAGGCAACCCGCGATACGAGCGCCCTTCAGCGGCTGCTGCTTGCCATATTGTTCGCGGACGGCCATGAGGCCGGGCATCTCCGTTTCGGCGATGTCCATCTCCTTGCGGCCCCATTCCGCAAGGCTGAGATCTTTCACATAAAAGTCGCGAGATGCGGATTTCACTGCTGCAGACACAGGTTTCTCCTAATGTGGTGAAGTCCGGTGAGTGGTAGCCTGTGCGGCAGCGAAAAGCAATAAAGACATAAACATCGCTTTATGTCATACACGAGCTCGCAGTCCGAGTCCGTCATTTGCAGGCGTCAGCCGCACGATCGAGAGCAAATGCCGGAACCAGTAGTACGCATCGCCGTCGCGAAGGGACCCAATTCCCGTTTGGCGAGCTTTCATGTTTTGAGGAGGATGTGCATCAATGCCAGCGATCTCAGCCCGGCTTCTTCTCCCCGCTCTGCTGCTGATGTTTTCGATCCCCGCTTTCGCGCTGGAGGACACGCCTCAAAACCGCGAGCAGCAGGCGGCCCGCTATCTCGAGGCCGTGCCGCCGCAATCGATGATGAACGATATGTCGTCCAAGATGGCTGAGACGTTGCCGGAAGAGCAAAGAAGTGAGTTCAAGGCGCTGCTGCAGAAGCACCTCGACATGACGCGCATCGCCGCGGCGATAAAGACGGCGATGGTCAAGACGTTCAACGCCGATGAACTCAAGGCGCTTGCCGACTTCTACGGCTCCGAGGTCGGGAAAACGGCGATGTCCAAGATGGGAGCCTACATGGCGGAGGTCATGCCCGCCACCATGACAGAGGTGCAGTCGGCGCTCGTCAAGGCGCAGCAAGAGGTTCACAAAGGGAAGGAGATTCAGGCGCCGCAGGAGAAGCAGTAGGGACAGATTCAGCCGTCGCGCCTCTTCATGTCCAACTTTCGCCCAAGCGCGCTCATAGGCAAGAACATTCATCGAGATGGAAAGGGAGCGGCCATGAGAATTATCGCTGCGCTGGCGCTTGGTCTGGCGCTGGTTTCCGAAGCTAACGCCTCAGGGACCATCTACTACATGAAGATCGTCTGCAAATTCGACATGGAGCAATATTGCAAAGATATTCCAGTAAGGAGGATACGAGACTTGCGGGAATGTCTTGCCAAGAATGAAAAAAATCTGCTTCCGCAGTGCCAGGACCACTATAAGGAAGCAAAATAGTTGGTCTTTTATTCGCTCTCGTTGAAGCCGGCTTCGACGAGGGCCGTCAGGGCTTCGAGAGCCTCCTCTGCTTCAGGCCCCTCGGTCTCGATCGAAATGGTTGTGCCGGGGCTGGCGCCGAGCATGAGGAGGCCCATGATCGAATTGCCGGGGACGGTCTGATCGTCTTTCGTGACCGACACCTCGGCATCGAACTGCTCTGCCGTTTTCACAAAGGCCGCGGAGGCGCGCGCGTGCAGGCCGCGCTTATTGATGATCGTTACTTCAGCGAGGCACTGATAAATCCCATCCGCTGCAATGCTCGGCCTTCTGCGACCTGAGGGGCTCGATCGGAGCGACGTAGGCACGTATCGGCACCATTTCCCGTTAATGCGCGCTCAGAACCAAGCTCGCGACATGGATATACTTGCGTCCAGCCTCCTGCGCTTGTTTCAACGCATCGGCCAGCGCGACTTCTTCGCGGACGCGCGCAAGCTTTACGAGCATGGGGAGATTAACGCCCGCAATGACCTCAACCGAGCCAGCATCCATCACCGATATTGCCAGATTTGAAGGCGTTCCGCCAAACATATCCGTGAGGATGATAACGCCGTCTCCGCTTTCGACCTTTTTGACCGCAGCCAGGATCGCATTGCGGCGCTCTTCCATGTCGTCGTTCGGCGCTATCGAGATCGTCGCTATCTGCTGCTGCGGCCCGACGACATGTTCGAGGGCGGCGACGAATTCTCTTGCCAGATTGCCGTGAGTTACAATGATGAGCCCAATCATCGTGTTTCCAGAGTCCTCGCGGCGTCGCCGGGCTTCAAACGAATATCGTTATTCTGAGGCGCATGCCTTCAAGGTTCAAGCTCTATATAGTTCATTCTATAATTAGAGAAAATTAATCCACCGCCTGTCCAAAGCAATTCTGGATCGCAAGAGCGAGCTTGATCGGCGCCGAAGGCTCGAACGGGTCTAGCACGACGCGGCGAATAGACACATCCATGACCGTCTCCCATTCGGCGCCCTCCGGAAAACGGGGCCTGTCGCCGGTCCAATCGAGATCGACGACAAGCCGCAGCTCCGCTTGCGCCGCCGTCGCCGTCGCCAGAAGCCGAGCGATGCCGCAGCCCCGCACCTCGATCTTTCCGGCAAGGGGCGGCGGGCAGGACGCGAGAATACGGTCGCTTTGCCGCCGCAGGGCGACCTGGTCGTCGGCAATGAGAACTGGAGCCGCGCCAAGCCGGCCGGCAGGGAGATAAAGAAAGCGCAACGCCAGATCGGACTTGCCGGATCCGCACGCGCCCCTGAGAAGCGCGCCGGATTTGCCGAGAGCGACGCAGGTTCCATGAACGGTCATCTTCTTCATCGGCTTCCGCCCCGATCAACGAATGGGGCAAGCCGGGAGGCGGATGACAAAGCGGGCGCCCCATGAATAACGCTGCATCGCGCCACATGTGAAGGTCTGTTCGCTTGTGGGCGCAGGGGGCGTTCCCGAAGCGCAACGCCTTTGCGCGCTCGTTGGCCAGGGCTTTTCGCCGTTGGGGTTGGGGCACAACCTGTTTTCCGCCCAGATGCGTCCGCCATGAGCCTTCACGATTTGCTGCGAGATGTTGAGGCCGAGGCCGGAATTCTGACCAAAATCCTGAGGCCGGTCGGTATAGAACCGGTCGAATATCTTTTCGAGATTTTCATCGCGGATGCCTGGCCCCTCATCCTCGACGCTGATTTCTATTTCGTCGTCATCGGGCAGCCGCGACGCCGTGACATAAAGCTTCCCGTTCTTGGGAGAGAACGATATGGCGTTGTCCAGAAGATTGGCGATGACCTGGCTGAGACGGCTATCGTGCCCGTTGACGATGTAGGTCCGGTTTTTTGCGAACTCATCCGCCGTCTCGCAGCCCTGCACGTTCAAGACGATGTCGATTCCGCTGCCGCGGCGGCTCTCCCGCACGACCTCGCAGAGCGTGGAAAGAAGGCTCGCCATGTCGACGGGCCTTGCGGTTTCGCGAGCGAGTTCCGCATCGAGCCTCGACGCATCGGCGATGTCGGTGATAAGACGGTCGAGGCGGCGAACGTCGTGATTGATGATATCGACCAGCTTCTTGCGATCGTCCTCCCCCTTAATGGAAGGCAATAGGCCTGCCGCGTTGCGAAGCGACGTCAGCGGATTTTTCAATTCGTGGGACACGTCGGCCGCAAAGCTTTCGATCGCATCGAGACGCGAGTAAAGAGCGTTTGTCATATCCCGGAAGGCGCGGGACAAATGACCGATCTCATCGGACCGGTCGCTGAAATCGGGGAGTTGTTCGCGGTTCCTGATATTTTTGCGCACGCGCTCCGCGGCAATGGCGAGCCGCCGCATGGGCTCGGCGATGGTCCCCGCCAGGAGCAGCGAGAGAATCGCCGTCACAAGGGCGACCAGCCCCGCCACCTCGAGAATTTGAAAGCGGTCACGCGCGATCATCTCGTCGATGTCGCTGCCTTGCGCGGTCAGGAGAAGCGCGCCGAGCACCGACTTCTTGCGCCTGATCGGCACCGCGACCGATATGACCGTTTCGCCCGCCTCGGTTACGCGGATGAGGGGCGCGACGCTGCCGGCAAGCGCGACCCGGACTTCCTCATAGGCCTTCCCCTCCGGACCGAGGTCCTTGTAAATCGGGAGATCGGGCGTCCAGAACTCGCCCTTGAGGTAGGACCAGATGTTGCCGAACATATCTGTTTTTTCGGTTTCGGGCGCTGGTCCCTCCAGCCGGCCGACGGCGCCGCGATAGAGCTGCCGGCTATCTGAGATCAGCGTGCCGTCCGTGTCGAAGACGCGCGCCCGAGTTTTTGTCGGCCCCACCAGGTCTCGCAGCATGGGGGAGATAACTTCCGGGTCGATCCGGAAAGACAGTTCCGGGTTCGATAGCCCCGATTGAACGACGATCCTGTTCTCGTCGGCGGCCGACGCGCTTTCTTGCCCGGTCTCCGCCCCGGTCCTGCTCGTCTGTGAGATGGCGCTCGCGATGATCTGGGCCTGCGCGATCAGGTTCTCCACGCGCGTGCCCATGAATTTCCAGCGGTACTGGTTGAGATAGAAGATGCCGCTCACGAGCACCGCGACGCCGATAACATTGATGACAATGATACGGCGCGTGATGCTGTTGAAGCGGTAGCGGCTTATGATCTGCCTTCCCGCACGGAGAAGGCGCAAGCGTAACGCACGGCCCGGCCGGCGCACACCGCTTGTGTCCCACCAACGCGACATATCAATGGCCATTCGCTAACTCGTGTCCAAATGGCGGCCCATGTCCTGAAACGCCACAAAAAGGTATCATTTCACCATCCCAATAAGCTCGCAAGACAAGCTAGTATGGCCTCTTGTAATTGCCTACACCTTTTGCGGCAGGCTTGCGAGACATGAGCCACACCGGCAATCGCCTGGAATCGTTGAAGGGGGATCGCGAAGGGCGACATAGCATTCGGATCGACGGTCAGTGGCGCATTTGTTTTATCTGGGAAGTTGGAGGAGCGAGCGATGTCGAAATCTTGATTACCGCGCGCCGCGGAATAGCGCCGCTTCATCCCTCGACAAGCTGGGAATGAGGTCGCCCCCATGATGAGCCAGTCTAAGCTCACCGTGAGGCCATGGGCGGCAGGATGTTAAAGCGGCGGCGCGCCCTTGGATGACGAAGGCTCCGCAATGCCGGCGGTCTCCTTGCCGGACTCGTTCAGGAGCGGAATCTTGAGATACGGCATGACGAAGAGAGATCCTGCTTCCGTCAGGTGATGGCTGTCCCACATCAAAAGGCTTTGCCCATTGTGGGCCCGGCACCGTTCGCTGTCGCAAAGCGCCGCCGTCGCGCTCGCAACCGAGAAGATGTAGTCCCTTTTCAAGAAAGCAAAGTAATCATCCAAGATCCGATGGTTCGACGCGAAGACGGCCGCAGGTTGCGTCACGCAAGTCTCGATACTGCGCCTATAAAATCTCGCCCTCTCGATACAGGACCCCACCTCCTGAGGAAAATAAGGCACCTGATCCAGCACGGACACCGTGATGCCTTTGGCGTTTAAGTGGGCCAGTGTCTTTGCGAGCCCGCCCGCATTTTCAGCGGGGCTCGCCTGGGCCAGATATTGGCGCAGGTAACCGCGATGGGTGACCCACCGCCCGGCAAGAATTGCAAGCTTGACGGAATGATCCGCGGCAAACCTGGTGACCGCAGCGTTGAAATCGCGGCAAGCTTGCGCGGTGTGCGGATCGTCGAGAAATGGGTGGCAGGCCGGTCTCCAGAAAAGCGCCCCTGACAGCTTGCGGGCCTTGGCCAGGGCGTTAACGGCAGGAACGAAATGGTGAGCGTGTGAATCGCCCCAAAGGATGAAGTCGTAGGAACCGCCGCGATCCTCGCCCAGCGCACAGGCGACGCCGCCCTTCGCGCCTGGAACATCGATCGCCCGGCAATACTTCGAGTCTTCCCAATTGTAGTCCGCTGAATGCTGAAAGGCTTCATCGACCCTGAATGGAAAGCCATGGCTCGCGATAAAGGAAAAGCCCGCCAGATAGAAGCAGCCCATCGCCGCCGCCGCCGCGCCAAACACCGCGAAGCGGGGAAGGGAGGCCCTGCGGAACGGCGTCTCGATGAAACGCCACGATGCGTAGGCCAGAACGAAGCTCAGAGCGATGATGCCGAGTCGCAGGCCAAGCGACAGATCCTGGCTGAAATAAAGGTGCGCGAAGCTGAACAGGGGCCAGTGGATCAGGTAAAGCGAATAAGAGATCAAGCCGATCTGCCGGACAGGGCCGAAGGACAGGATTCGCGATACCGGATTGACCGGATTCCCCGAAAAGATGATCAAGGCGGCTCCGGCGCAGGGAAGAACGGCGGCGAGCCCTGGGAAACTTGTCGAGGGGTCGTAAAAAGCGACTGCCGCTACGATGGCGGCAAGTCCAGCCGCGCCGAGAACGCTCGCCAGCCGCCCCGGGCGCAGGGTGACCGAGGTGACCGCCAGCAAGGCCCCAAGCAGCAGTTCCCATCCCCGGCACCAGGGCAAATAGAACGCGTCCTTCTGATGATCCGGCAGTCTCGCTTCGGCGAGGATCAGGGAGATCAGGCAAAGCCCGACGATGATTTGAGGCACTCTCCGTGCTGGAACAATCCGGCTCAGCAGCAACAGAACCAAGGGCCAGACGGCATAAAACTGCTCCTCGACGGAGAGAGACCAGGTATGCAAGAGCGGCTTCTCGATCGCCGGCCCATCGAAATAATTCGCCGCCTTCAAGAAATGGAAATTCGAGAAGAACAGGATGGCCGCGTCCACGGACTTGCCGAATTCCGTCAAGTCTTGCGGTATGAGCAGAAAAAAGGCGGCGACCGATGTGAAAAACAAGACTGCGAAAAGCGCTGGAAAGATGCGCTTTATGCGCCGCACATAGAAGTTCTGAAGTGAAAATCTATTTTGATTCAGCTCAGACCAGACAATCCCTGTGATGAGAAAACCGGAAATAACAAAAAAGATGTCGACCCCGACGAAGCCGCCCGTGAAGCCCGCCAGCCCGGCGTGGTAGAAAACGACGGGTATGACAGCGACGGCTCGGAGGCCGTCAATGTCGGGGCGGTATCCCCGATGACCGGATTGGAATGTCATGTGGCGCAAGCTCAGCCGGTTTTGGAATCTCTTAACTATTCCCCTTCCTAGCTCGTTAACCCCTCCCACCGGGGCGTGCAAGCGCGATGCATCCGAGCCTGTGGACACTTCAATTGTTCGCCGCCATGCGTTTGAGCGGTCAGTGAAGGAGGGCTTCTTGCAAAGCAGCCAGCGCCGCGCGCCTGTCAGCCTCGGAAAGTGAGCCGATTTTTCGGATCACGATGCTTTCCTCAAGGGTGAAGCATTTGAGGCGCACAACCGATGCGGTTGACAACCCAGCATCCTTCACGCCGCCAATAGGAATGTCGCTAGGCCATTGGGTGTGAGCCCCCGTCGTGATCATCAGCAATATGACATGGCCGTGGACACGGTTGAAGGCGCGGCTCGATATGACGAGCGCCGGGCGCGGCTTCTGCTTTGACTTGTCCGTGAAGGGAAAAGACACGACGACAACGTCGAACGGATCATAAATTGTCATAGGCCGCTGCGTCTTCCGGCGTGTCCCACTCGCTCAGTGTCTTCTCAAGTTGCGCCAAATGAGCGACATCAATCGCAGCAACCTTGGATAAAATCACGCGCTCGCCCTCGATTTCATACCTTACAAAGTCGCCGGGTTTGAGCCTCAAGCGGTCCCGCACGCGCTTCGGAATGGTCGTTTGCGACTTCGCGGTCAGACGGCTGTGCATGACTGAGTTCCTTGCTTCCTTACTGTAAGGATGTCCTAAGAGGTGCGCAAGGCGCAATGTAACCGCTATTCACACCGCATCGTCGGCCGCGCCCGGAATAGAGCGCGATCCAGCCTACCGTGATGTCATGAGAGCGCGCTTCGCACCACCGCGACGAAGTTGCGAGCCGACTTCAAAATCTCCTCCGCATCCTGTTCGCTGACTTGGGCGCGCAAGCCGGTCTCGTAGTCGGCTTTCTGCTTGAAATTGTAGCTTGCCGAGAAGTCACGAGCGAGGCTCGCATCGAATTCTTCGTTACGGGCGAGCTTGCGGAATTCATTTTGAACGCCTTTGTGCGTCCGGGCAATTTTACCGGCGCGCTCGAAGATCAGCGCTTAGGCCGCATGGAATTGCGCGTAATAGGCGAGTCTTGCTGCCTGCCGCGGAATGTGGATCGCTAAATTTTGTTCACCCTCCTTGAGCGCGGTCACGGCCGCCCCCAAGAAGTCCGCGCTTTCCGGTTTCATAGGTCAAGCGCGTCCCTTCTAATTTCATGCATAAGGGGCGAGCGATCCTCCCAGCT
Organism: uncultured Alphaproteobacteria bacterium; assembly: GCA_963727795.1. GTDB lineage: Bacteria > Pseudomonadota > Alphaproteobacteria > Rhizobiales > Rhodomicrobiaceae > Rhodomicrobium. Next base: position 351,493 of record CAVSHC010000006.1, on the reverse strand, counting down.
TTCTGCGGGCCGCAACGTGACGTGGACCGCTTCGGGATTGTCAAGCGTGAGGAACCGGATCGCGGCGATACGCCGGACCTCCTCCCACTCGCTGCCAATGTCCTTGAGGAAAATCGCAATGTCATAGTCGCTACCCCGGCGGGCATCGCCCCGCGCGCGGGAGCCGAACAGCACCATGCGCTCTATGCGGGCGCCATAGCGGGCTTTGACCGCATCGCGGAACTTGGCGAGCCTCCGGGTGGGGTCCGCCATTTTACTTTTTGCGGCGTTGAGTCTGGTTACGTTCATACAAACCTCATTATTTGCGCCGGGGCGGCTGATCCTTGCTAGCGACTTCTCCACCTAAACCATTGGGTATAGCGCTGCCGAAGCGGTGAGCGCAGGTGAGCAGACTCCGCGAGTGGGCAATCCTAAAATAGCCTATAAGAGTACCCCCCATCTTTGTTTGAAAACAGCCCTGCCGCGCTTGCAATCGAGCCGATGCTAGCCGAATCCGCTTGAGAATGTCATATACGAGGCATGGGGAAAACGCGCGCCAAATCCAAGGGAAAGGCATCGGAGTTTCAGCGGCCAGCGGAGGCTGCAGCAGCAGGCTTTGCGGAAACGCCCCAGGCCGCATTCCAGGGCGAGGCCTACACCTCGGAGAGCACTGCGCATCTCATCCCGGCGCTGCGCAATTTGAAGCCGGCGGGCGCGATGCCGCTTCCATCGCATCTGCAAGGCAAGCCGCCGCCCATCGGCGATCATCCGCTGCTGACTGGCGGGGACATGCCGATGTTCACGCCGCATCGGCCGCCGCGCCCCGAGAAAAGCGAGGGCGGCAAGAGCTTCGTCATCAAGTCGGACTTCGAGCCGCAGGGCGATCAGCCGGGCGCGATCCGCGAGCTTGTGGACGGCGTGCAGCAGGCTGAGCGGGAGCAGGTTCTGCTTGGCGTCACGGGCTCGGGCAAGACCTTCACCATGGCGAAGGTGATCGAGGAGACGCAGCGGCCCGCGCTCATCCTTGCGCCCAACAAGACGCTGGCGGCGCAGCTTTACGGGGAGTTCAAATCGTTCTTCCCCGAGAACGCGGTCGAGTATTTCGTGTCGTATTACGACTATTATCAGCCCGAAGCCTACATCCCGCGCAGCGACACCTATATCGAGAAGGACAGCTCGATCAACGAGCAGATCGATCGCATGCGCCATGCCGCGACGCGCGCCCTGCTTGAGCGCGACGATGTCATCATCGTGGCCTCGGTGTCGTGCATCTACGGTATCGGCTCGGTCGAAACCTATTCGGCGATGACGTTCACGGTCCAGGTTGGCGACCGCGTGGCCCAGCGCCAGCTCCTGGCCGATCTTGTCGCGATCCATTACAAGCGTAACAATGTGAGCTTCGCGCGCGGCGACTTCCGCGTTCGCGGCGACACCGTCGAAATCTTCCCGGCTCACCAGGAGGACCGCGCCTGGCGCATCTCCATGTTCGGCGACGAGGTGGAAAGCATCGCCGAATTCGATCCGCTTACCGGCGAGAAGACGCAAGACCTCGCGCTGGTGAAGGTCTACGCCAATTCGCACTATGTGACGCCAAAGCCGACGCTGCATCAGGCCATCAAGGGCATCCAGCAGGAGTTGCAGGAACAGTTGCAGCGCTTCAACGCGGCGGGCCGGCTCCTCGAAGCGCAGCGGCTTGAGCAGCGCACGCAGTTCGACATCGAAATGATCGAGGCGACCGGCTCCTGCAATGGCATCGAGAATTATTCGCGCTGGCTCACGGGCCGCCTGCCGGGCGAGCCGCCGCCGACGCTGTTCGAATACCTGCCCGAGAACGCCCTCGTTTTCGTGGACGAAAGCCACGTCACCGTTCCGCAGATCGGGGGCATGTTTCGCGGCGACTTCCGGCGAAAGTCCACGCTCGCCGAATTCGGCTTCCGCCTTCCCTCCTGCATCGACAACCGCCCGCTCAAGTTCGAAGAATGGGACGTCATGCGCCCGCAGACGACGTTCGTTTCGGCCACGCCGGGCAAATGGGAGATCGAGCAGACGGGCGGCGTGTTTGTCGAGCAGGTGATCCGCCCGACCGGCCTGATCGACCCGCCGGTCGAGATCCGCCCCGTCAAAACGCAGGTGGACGATCTCATCGACGAATGCCGCAAAGTCATCAAGCAAGGCTACCGTGTGCTCGTGACCACGCTCACCAAGCGCATGTCGGAGGATCTGACAGAATATGCGCACGAGCAGGGGCTCAAGGTGCGCTACATGCATTCCGACGTGGACACGCTGGAGCGCATCGAGATCATCCGCGACCTGCGGCTCGGCGCGTTCGACGTGCTGATCGGCATCAACCTCCTGCGCGAGGGCCTCGACATTCCCGAATGCGCGCTCGTCGCCATCCTGGACGCGGACAAGGAAGGCTTCCTGCGCTCCGAGACCTCGCTCATTCAAACCATTGGCCGCGCGGCCCGCAACGTCGACGGCAAAGTGATCCTCTACGCCGACAACATCACCGGTAGCATGGAACGCGCCATCGCCGAGACGAACCGCCGCCGCGAGAAGCAGGTGGCGTATAACGAGGCGCATGGCATCACGCCGCAATCGATCAAGAAGAACATCGGCGACATTCTCGCAAGCGTCTACGAGCGCGATCACGTGAGGGTGGATGCGGGCTTCGCCGAGGGTGGTCAGACGCCGCTCGTGGGGCACAATCTGCAAGCCGTCATCGCGGATCTGGAGAAGCGGATGCGAGAGGCGGCAGCGAACCTCGAATTCGAGGACGCGGCGCGGCTGCGCGACGAGATCAAGCGCCTGCGCGAGGTCGAGATGACGATCATGGACGATCCGCTCGCCCGGCAATCGGATGTGGAGGATCGCGCGGGCCGTTACGAGGGCGGCGGGCGCACCTCTTATGTGCCGCAGCTCGGCGTCGATGCGACGGAAACCACAGGCGGCGGCGCAGGTGTGAAGCGGAAGAAGGTCAGCGCAGGCGAAAAGAGCCGCTCTCGCGACGCGCTCGCAAAGAGCCCGCTGTTCAATACCGGCGAAAATTCGGACAATCCCGAGGAATGGGAACTCGCGGCGGAGCAGAATGCGGATGCGTCAGGCTCGCGGATCGCCCCGCCGCCGGAGCACAGCAAGGAGCGCAAGATCGGCGAGTGGAGCGTCACCACGAAGGCCGCGGCGCGGTCGGGACAGCTCTCGCGTCCCCATAAGCCGACGCTCGACGAGATGGGACCGCACGCGGAGCGGCCGCTGCCCGGCGGCAAGGACAAGCCGTCGCGCGACGCACCCGACCTCAAAACCTTCAAGGCGGGCAAGACGATTATCGTGGGCGAAGAAGGCGAGGAACCCGAACGCCGCGGCAAACGCCGCAGGCCCGTCAAGACCGGCCGCCCCGGCAGCTGAGATTGAGCCGGTTGCTGTGACCACATTTGGGCTGTAAACTGGCCTTGCCCGTTTCGGTTTGGCGAACCAGCTATTGTAATAGTGTAATAGTTCGTAATAACCTGCATGCCCTGCATAATTTCATAATGCACGTTGGGGACAAAAAGAAAAGGTAATTAGAAATGAAAGAGTTCTTTGGCTTATTTTCACGGAATGAGCCCAATCAAGTGACTGTCTTGGGTGGCACAATCACAGGCGAAAAGTGGCTTGAGCAAAGAAAAGCGGGGCAGGAAAATCTACAGTTTTGGGTTTTGGGTTACCTATCTGGCTTAGCCGTTCAATCAGGGAAGAATTTCCTCTTCGGAGTTACGCCAAAGTCGGTAGTCGAGGCTATGGATCGGCGTTGCGAACTCAAGCCACAACTTTGTCTTGTAGAGATTGCAAATGATCTGGTAACGGAATTGGAGAAATGAGCTTCTTTTGAGGCCATGAACAGAGACGCGGTCATCGCCAAGCTGAACGAGCATCGCGCGGAGCTTCAACAACTCGGCGTCGTGTCCGCTTCTTTATTTGGCTCCGTGGCCCGAGGCGATGAAACTGCCGCCTCCGACATCGACATCGCGGTTAAGCTCGACCCATCTACCTCGCTCTCAAGAAGAGCTTCCAGCCGCTCCTGGATGGCGTCGACAAAGCCGATATAGCTCAACCCGCGAGGGGGTTGCGCCGCCGACTATATCGAAGGCATGAACGAGAGTCGTCATATTTCGTGTTATGTTTCCCGGAAGGAGGAAAGACCATGAACGCCAATCTTGCCCGGTTGAGCCGCGAAGCGATGAAGCTTTCCGCTGAGGAAAAAGTGCAGCTTGTCGAAACCGTTCTCGAGTCTTTGGCCCGCGACGCGGATGACGGCGACCTGAGCACGGAACAGAAGCAGCGTCTTGGCGAGCTTTGGGACGAAGGCGCCGCCAGCGGTTCAGGCGAAAACTTGTCTATAGCGGAGCTGATCGCGCGAGCGAAATCATCGTTTCCAACAAGCTAGGGTCTCTAACGATCAGCCTCAGGCAAGAACCCGCCGATGCAAATAATAAAGCGGACCAAGCGGGCAAACCAAGATCTGATTTCGATCTGGCGTTATATTGCGCAAGATAACCCAGTATCGGCCAGCACGCAGTTGGAGGCGATCGAGAGGAAATGTGAAATCCTTCTCCGTTATCCGAAAATAGGGCGTTCCAGACATGAAGTTCGACGTGGATTGCGAACATTTCCTTGCGATGACCACCTCATTTTGTATCGCGAAATCCCGGAGGGCATAGAAATTGTCCGCGTGATTCATGGCGCGCGAGATTTACGCCGATTGGTATAGTTCGCGCCAGATTAAGCTGCCCCAGCGTTCGCAAGCCGCACACGCCCCGCCCACCAGGCCTCCAGCGCGCCCTCGCTGGCGTCGACCCATTGCAGGAACTCGCCCGCGAAATCGTGAAGCGGCGCAGACAGCGCGGGCGCGACGCCCACCGCGCAGGGCACGCCGGCTTCCGCTGCCGCTGCGAAACAATCGAGAAGGCCGCTGCCGCCCGCCTCCAGCTTCCCGAATTTGCTGAGAACGACCACATCGACGCCCCGCTCCACGGCTTGCATCACCGCTGCGCAAGCCGCCGCGACCCCGCCCGCGTCGAGGCTGCAGGCTTGCGATTCGCGTCCCAAATTCTGAACGATGGGATACTCGGCTCCGGTGACGATGTCGCGCAAGGCAAGCTCGCGGCGCGCGCAGTCGAAGGACGGCTCGGCGATCTGGATGACGCCGGCGACGCGCAATCCAGCCTTCCGCCTGCGCTCGGCAAAGTCCGCGAGAAGGCGCTGCAACTCGGGGCTCGACTCGCCCTGAAGCGCGGCAATGGAACCTTTGAGCGGATCTTCTCTCATGGATCGGGACAGGAGGCGGCGTTTCGCCCCGGGCGAGCGCCGTCTCGCGAACGCAGGCATCGGTGACGGGAACGCGAGCCTCGGCCAGCCCGATCCACGCGCCGATGCGCGCCGGATCGAAACCCGCCTCGCGGCGTCCGTTCGCCTCCAGCAAAGGGCGGCGGATCAGCAAGGGATCGGCAAGCATCAGGGCGAGCGCCTCATCTTCGCTCAAGGCTTCAGGCTTCACTTCTCCCGACTTTACACGAGGCGACGAGCGATTGAACCACTCGGCGACGGGCCGTTCCCCGAAAAAGCTGCGAAGCCGTTCCGCATCCCAGCCCTCTTTCAGGATGCTTTTCACGTCAAGCGTATGGCCGCTCGCAAGCAGCAACGCCTTTTGTCTCGCGTTGCCCGCGCAGCCGGGTTTCTCCCAGAAGATCACATGCGCCATGGTTCCTCCCCGCGAAGCTCATCCGTTTGTCGTCGATCCCGGATACGGCGCGAGCGCCATTCCGGGATGGCGACCGGCTGTTCACACAAGGGACACAAGGGCCCCGGCCCTCGCCCGGCGCGCATTCTCGAACGCTATCGCGTTCAGGGTCGCCCGCGCGATGCTGCGGCCTCGCTCATCGATCCCGGTCCAGCAGGCCCGCTTTCGGGGGTCGATCTCCAAAAGCTTTACGCCTGCGGGAATCTCCAAGCCATCCCTCGCGATGCCTCTGACAACCCCATCCAGCGGCGCAAAAACCGGAACGCCGTTGAGAAGGCCGGCGGGAGACCCCGTCGAAACCTGTGTCCCAATATCCACGGCGCTGTGCCAGCGGCCCGCGGTTTCCGAATAGACGAAACGCTCGCCTCCGGCGCCGCCGAGCAGCCGCGGCTTGCCATCGGGCGCATCCGTTCGCCCCGTACGCAGAACCGCGCCGCTCTTCGCCGGGAGCGTCTCGACCGCGATATCGCAGTTCTTGGCGACCGCGAAACCGGGCCCTACGCCGACGGTCAGGCTTGCGAGATGGCGAAGGTCCGCAACCGCGTCCCGCTTATGCATGCGCGCATCGACAAGGACATGAATCGCGGACATGGGAATGAGGTCGAGAAGGCCGAGCCGCGTGACGGCCACGCAGCGGCCCCCAAGAAGGCTCGCCGCCTCGAGCGTGGTTTCAGCGTTCACGCCGGGCAAGCCGTCCACGTCCGTCCGTTCCCCGAAAAGGGCATCGTGAAACGCCATGCGCCGCCTGATTACGGGCGGATATGGATCGTGCGAAAGCACCGCGCACCACCCGGCGCGATGCATGTAAACCGCGATCGCCGATGCAATCTCATTTGTCCCAAGGATAACCGCAAACGCATGTCGAAAGCTGCGCGCGATAGGACGCCGCGCCAGGTGAGGCCGCAAATGCGGCGTTGTGTTCATCGGTGCCTCCGTAGCGGACGGCGGTCGAGAGGGCGGCCAGCTCTTGCGGCGGCGCGCTCTCGAACAAGATTGGTGGGCTCCCTATACGGGCCTGTTTTCGTTCTTGTTCCGTACCGGTCCCATGAGGGCCAGCCCCTCCTCATAGGTGATCTCGGGATATTTTTCCTCGAACCCCAGCGCCGCGCCGGCCACCGCGTCGAGCTTGCCCGCCGTGTCGAGTTTCTTCAGCGTGCCCTTCTCCAGGTAGAGAAGCTCCAGAATTTCCGCGTAAACGCCGGCCTCATCGATAGGCAGCACATAAAAACGCACGCCATTATAAGGCACGATGTACTTCTTCAGGAGATCGATGTTGTTGCAATAGAGAATATACTTGCCCGATGGAGACAGCGTCTCGCCCAGAACCTCGGCAAGGGGCTTCAGATATTCGAATGAATGCAAATATGCGGTCAAAAAAGGGATCGTGGCGCCGCCTTCTTCCGCGACCGCCATGACCTGCTCGACCTTCAGCTCCGGCGGGCGCGCCTCATCGGCCATTTTCGGCGCGAACTTCAACGCGATGTCGCCGCGGAAGCCGAAGCGGCCGGCCTTTTTGGTCGGACCTTTCAGGACTGGATTGACGAGGCGGCCCTCCGCCTCGAGGCGCGCGAATGCCGTGTCAGCTTATTTTTGTCATCCCGTTTTTTCCTCATCGTTGCGGACCCAGTCCGCCAGTTGGTAAAAGCGTTCTTCGATATGCTTGCGAAGGGCGGCATCGGGCACGACGGCCTCAAGCGCTTCGCGCATGCACCGCATCCACGCATCGCGCTCCTCGGGGCCGATAGGAAGGTTTGCATGGCGCCCTTTGAGCGCAGGATGGCCGCGCGATTCCGAGAATTGCATCGGCCCGCCGAGCAATTCGCTGAAATAGCGCTTCATGACGGACTTCGTCTTGGCCAGATCGTCCGAGTGCATCTCACGGACGCGCCGGGCTTCCGGCAAAGCCTCCATGCGGGCGAAAAATTCTTCCACGATTTTGTCGATGGCGGGAGCGCCGCCGATTTGAGCGAAGTATGTCATTGTGGAGCTCTGTCTCAACATCAAGGGGGGTTCTAGCAACGTCTGTACCAAACGCGCTTCAAGTGCGCTGGCGCGGAGTTTACGACCAAAAACCCTTAAAATGGAACGCCATGTTTGTCGCAATAGCGACAGCTGCTGTCGGACTTCACACAGCTTGCGTTCGCGTCCCCTCAACGGCGCCCCACGTCATCCCGGCCAAGCGCAGCGCGAGCCGGGAATCGCCAAAATCAAGTCAGTGTTTTTTGCGATCCCGTGTCTGCGCGGCGTCATTTCATGCCGCAGCGCGCGGGATGACAGCTGAGAGGAAACCCCGCAACAAGCTGTCCGCTTTCAGACAAGGGCCGGACGCATGTCGGCTTTGAAACACGCCTGACTCCAGGGCGATTCCCTGACAAATCTTAAATATGGACTTCAAAACAACGGTTTATCGCGTTGGCACGGCGCTTGCTCAAAGGGGCTGCGGGCAAGGAATTGCCATATGCTCCGCCCTTCGAGGATGAGCAGAAGCCCCGCAGCACCATAGCGACGGCGCTCGTTGGGGCGTTTCGATCACTGGCGAAGAGAGGAGTGCGCACGGCCGCGTTCGGCCGGACGCGAAGTTACGACGACGAAGGAGATACGCAATGTCATTGCGGCAGATCGCATTCTACGGAAAGGGGGGCATCGGCAAGTCGACCACCTCCCAGAACACGCTGGCGGCGCTCGCCGAGATGGGGAACAAGATCCTCATCGTCGGCTGCGATCCGAAGGCTGACTCGACCCGCCTTATCCTGCACGCCAAGGCGCAGGACACCATCCTGAGCCTCGCAGCAGAGCATGGCTCTGTCGAGGATCTCGAACTCGAAGACGTGATGAAGATCGGCTATCAGGGGCATCAAGTGCACCGAGTTCGGCGGACCCGAGCCGGGAGTTGGCTGCGCAGGCCGCGGCGTTATCACCGCCATCAACTTCCTCGAAGAGAACGGCGCCTATGACGATGTCGACTACGTCTCCTACGACGTGCTGGGCGACGTGGTGTGCGGCGGCTTCGCGATGCCGATCCGCGAGAACAAGGCGCAGGAAATCTACATCGTGATGTCCGGCGAGATGATGGCCATGTACGCGGCCAACAACATCGCCAAGGGCATTCTGAAATACGCCAACTCCGGCGGCGTGCGCCTGGGCGGCCTCGTCTGCAATGAGCGCCAGACCGACAAGGAGCTTGAGCTTGCGGAAAACCTCGCCGCCAAGCTCGGCACCAAGCTCATTCACTTCGTGCCGCGCGACAACATCGTGCAGCACGCCGAGCTGCGCCGCATGACGGTGATCGAGTATGCGCCGGACTCCGTGCAGGCGCAGCACTACCGCACGCTCGCGCAGAAGGTCCACGCCAACAAAGGCAACGGCACCATCCCGACCCCGATCTCGATGGACGAACTCGAAGACATGCTGATGGAGCACGGCATCCTGAAAGCGGTCGACGAGAGCATCGTCGGCAAGACGGCTGCCGAATTGGCGGCCGAAGCAGCAGCGGCATAACACGTAGGCCTGTCAGGCCATTGACGCGAACCGGCCGGCTCTTCTTTAGAGGGCCGCGCCGGAAGCAAGAAACTTAAGCTTAAGAAAGGCTAGCGGCATGAGCCTGGAACTTGAAGAAAACGTTGAAGACATCAAGGCCAGAAACAAGGACCTCGTCGAAGAAGTCCTGAAGGCCTACCCCGATAAGTTCGCAAAACGTCGCGCCAAGCACATTGGCGCCTACCAGGAAGGCAAACCCGATTGCGGCGTGAAGTCCAACATCAAATCGATCCCCGGCGTGATGACGATCCGCGGCTGCGCCTACGCAGGCTCGAAGGGCGTGGTCTGGGGTCCGATCAAGGACATGGTTCATATCAGCCACGGCCCTGTCGGCTGCGGCCAATATTCCTGGGGCTCGCGCCGCAACTACTATGTCGGCACGACCGGCATCGACAGCTTCGGCACGATGCAGATCACCTCGGACTTCCAGGAGAAGGACATCGTCTTCGGCGGCGACAAGAAGCTCTCGAAGCTGATCGATGAAATCGAGGAGATGTTCCCGCTCAACAAAGGCATCTCGGTGCAGTCCGAGTGCCCGATCGGCCTGATCGGCGACGACATCGAAGCCGTCTCCAAGAGGAAGTCGAAGGAACTTAACGGCAAGTCGATCGTGCCGGTCCGCTGCGAAGGTTTCCGCGGCGTGTCGCAATCGCTCGGCCACCATATCGCCAACGACGCGATCCGCGACTGGGTCTTCGACAAGACCGAAGGCAAGCCTGCGCGCTTCGAGCCGACGCCCTACGACGTCGCGATCCTGGCCGACTACAACATCGGCGGCGACGCCTGGTCTTCGCGCATCCTGCTCGAGGAGATGGGGCTTGCGGGTTATCGCGCAATGGTCCGGCGACGGCACCATCAAGGAGCTTGAGTTCCTCTCCGAGGGCGAAGCTCAACGTCCTCCACTGCTACCGCTCGATGAACTACATCGCGCGCCATATGGAAGAGAAGTACAATATTCCGTGGGTCGAATATAACTTCTTTGGGCCGACCAAGATCGTGGACTCCCTGCGCAAGATCGCCGCTCAGTTCGACGAGACGATCCAGGCGAATGCGGAAAAGGTCATCGCGAAGTATCAGGCGCTGATGGATGCGGTCATCGCGAAGTACAAGCCGCGCCTCCAGGGCAAGAAGGTCATGCTGTATGTCGGCGGCCTGCGTCCGCGCCACGTGATCGGCGCTTACGAAGACCTCGGCATGGAGATCGTCGGCACGGGCTACGAGTTCGGGCACAACGACGACTACCAGCGCACCACGCACTACGTCAAAGACGGCACGCTGATCTATGACGACGTGACGGGTTACGAGTTCGAGAAGTTCGTCGAGAAAATCCAGCCCGATCTCGTCGGCTCCGGCATCAAGGAGAAGTACATCTTCCAGAAGATGGGCTTCCCGTTCCGGCAGATGCACTCCTGGGACTACTCCGGCCCCTATCACGGCTATGACGGCTTCGCCATCTTCGCCCGCGACATGGACATGGCGATCAATTCGCCCGTCTGGAAGCTGACCAAGGCGCCTTTCTAGGACGCGCAGTCATGAACGGCCGGCAACACCCCTCACCCTGTCCCTCTCCCGCTGGGAGAGGGGACGCGGTTGCAACGGCCGCAGCCTGCTCCCTCTCCCATGGGGAGAGGGGTGGGGTGAGGGGTAACGAGCCCGCAGAATTGAGGACTTTTAAGATGACCCAGAATGCTGAAAACGTCTTGGACCACTCCGACCTATTCCGCGGGCCGGAATACCAGGAGATGTTCAAGAACAAGAGAGAGAAGTTCGAGGACGGCGCGTCCGAGGCCGAAGTGCAGCGCGTCAACGACTGGACGAAGACCGTCGAGTATCAGGAAAAGAACTTCGCCCGCGAAGCTCTCACCATCAACCCCGCCAAGGCCTGCCAGCCGCTCGGCGCGGTGTTCGCGGCCGTCGGCTTCGAGGGCACGCTTCCCTTCGTGCATGGCAGCCAGGGCTGCGTCGCCTACTATCGCAGCCATTTCTCGCGCCACTTCAAGGAGCCGACCTCTTGCGTCTCCTCGTCGATGACGGAAGACGCGGCGGTGTTCGGCGGCCTCAACAACATGATCGACGGCCTCGCGAACGCCTACAAGCTCTATAACCCGAAGATGATCGCGGTCTCGACCACCTGCATGGCGGAAGTCATCGGCGACGACTTGAACGCCTTCATCAAGACATCGAAGGAGAAGGGCTCGGTGCCCGCCGACTTCGACGTTCCGTTCGCTCACACGCCCGCCTTCGTCGGCAGCCACGTCAACGGCTACGACAATGTCATGAAGGGCATGATCGAGCACTTCTGGGGCGGCAAGGCCGGCACGGCGCCCAAGGCCGAGCGGCAGCCCAACAACTCGATCAACTTCTTCGGCGGCTTCGACGGCTACACGGTCGGCAACCTGCGCGAAATCAAGCGCATCTTCGACCTGATCGGCGTCGACTACACCATCGTCGGCGACCAGAGCGACGTGTGGGATACGCCCACCGACGGCGAGTTCCGCATGTATGACGGCGGCACGAAGCTCGAGGACGTTGCGAAGGCCGTTCACGCCAAGGCGACGATCTCCATGCAGCAGTTCTCGACCGAGAAGACGCTTAACTACGCCGAGACCTGGGGCCACGAAACGCTCGCGTTCAACCACCCCGTCGGCATCGCCGGCACCGACAAGTTCCTCATGGAAGTGTCGCGCATCACGGGCAAGCCGATCCCGGATGCTCTGCGCAAGGAGCGCGGCCGTCTCGTCGACGCCGTCGCCGACTCGAACGCGCACATCCACGGCAAGAAGTTCGCGATCTACGGCGATCCGGACCTCACCCTTGGCGTCGTCGCCTTCCTTCTTGAGCTCGGCGCGGAGCCGGTCACGGTGCTGTCCACCAACGGCGGCAAGGCCTGGGAAGCGAAGATGCGCGAACTGCTCGCCAGCTCGCCCTTCGGCGCAGGCTGCGAAGTGTACGCCCAGAAGGATCTCTGGCACATGCGCTCGCTGCTCTTCACGCGGCCGGTGGATTTCCTCATCGGAAACACCTACGGCAAGTATCTGGAGCGCGACACGGGCACGCCGCTGATCCGCATGGGCTTCCCGATCTTCGATCGGCATCACTGGCATCGCCGTCCGGTTTGGGGCTATCAGGGCGCGATGAACGTGCTCACCTTGATCCTCGACAAGATCTTCGACGAGTTGGATCGTAATTCGAACGTGTCGGGCAAGACCGACATCAGCTTCGACATCATCCGCTAACCTTACCCTCTCCCTGAGGGAGAGGGCGGACCGCTTGCGGTCCGGGTGAGGGGCTGGGACGCTAAACCAGCGTAGCAACCCCTCACCCCGGCCCTCTCCCTCAGGGAGAGGGAGACTTGAGAGGAGGTTCGAATGAGCACGCTGGCGAATAAAATCCAGGATGTCTTGAACGAACCTGGCTGCGGCATCAATCAAGGCAAATCCGAGAAAGAGCGCAAGAAGGGCTGCACCAAGCCGCTGCAACCGGGCGGCGCGGCGGGCGGATGCGCCTTCGACGGCGCCAAGATCGCTCTCCAGCCCATCACCGATGTCGCGCACCTCGTGCATGGCCCCATCGCCTGCGAGGGCCATTCCTGGGACAACCGCAACTGCGGCTCCTCGGGGTCGAAGCTCTATCGCATGAGCTTCACCACCGACATGAGCGAGCAGGATGTGATCTTCGGCGGCGAGAAGCGCCTCTGGCGGTCCATCAAGGAAATCGTCGAGAAATACGCGCCGCCTGCGATCTTCGTTTACCAGACCTGCGTTCCGGCCATGACCGGCGACCATATCGAGGTGGTCTGCAAAAAGGCGTCGGAAAAGTTTGGCACGCCCTGCATTCCGGTGAATGTGCCCGGCTTTGTCGGCGCGAAGACGATCGGCAACAAGCTCGCGGGCGAGGCGCTCCTCGACTACGTCATCGGCACGGAGGAGCCTGAGTACACCACGCCTTACGACATCAACATCATCGGCGAGTACAACGTCGCGGGCGAGCTGTGGCAGGTGAAGCCGCTCCTCGACGAGCTTGGCGTCCGCATCCTTGCCTGTATCGCCGGCGACGCGAAGTATCAAGAAGTGGCAAGCTCCCATCGCGCCAAAGCGGCAATGATGGTCTGCTCGCGCGCCATGATCAACGTCGCGCGCAAGATGGAAGAGCGCTACGGCATCCCCTATTTCGAAGGCTCGTTCTACGGCATCGGCGACATGAGCGACAGCCTGCGCAATATCGCGCGGCTGCTCGTGGAGCGCGGCGCGCCGGACGATCTGATCGCGCGCACGGAAGCCGTCATCGAGCGCGAGGAGAAAAAGGCCTGGGCCGGAATCGCCGCCTATCGCCAGCGCCTCCAGGGCAAGAAGGTTCTTCTCATCACGGGCGGGGTGAAATCCTGGTCGGTCGTCGCCGCGCTGCAGGAAGGCGGCATGGAGATCGCCGGCACCAGCGTGAAGAAGTCCACGAAGGAAGACAAGGAGCGGATCAAGGAGATCATGGGCGACGAAGCGCACATGATCGACGATATGAAGCCGCGCGAGATGTACAAGGTTCTGAAGGAAGCGCGCGCCGACATCATGCTTTCGGGCGGACGCTCGCAGTTCGTGGCGCTGAAAGCGAAGATGCCCTGGATGGACATCAACCAGGAGCGCCATTACGCCTATGCGGGCTATGACGGCATGGTCGCGCTCGTCCGCGAAATCGACAAGGCGCTGTCGAACCCGGTCTGGGAGCAGGTTCGCACGCCCGCTCCGTGGGACGAGGTGAGCTGGGAGCAGCGCGCCGACGATGCGAACGCCGCCGAGGCTGCGGCGCTTGCCGCCAACGCCGCCGGGCCGGCTGAGGAAGCCTGGACCGATCGCGTGTGCAATTGCAAGGAGGTGGATGAGGCGGTCATCGAGGAAGCCATCCGGGCAAACAGGCTCCTTCGCGTCGACGATGTCAGGGCGCACACGGGGGCCGGCACGGGCTGCGGAAGCTGCGTTCCACGCATCGCGGCGATCCTGCAGCGCATCAACGGTGTGAAAGTGCCGCCTTTCGAGCAGACGGCTATCAACGAAGCGGCGGCAAAAGCCCCCTCACCCCAACCCTCTCCCGCGAGGGGAGAGGGAGCAGGACGCGCTTGCAACACCGTCCCTTCTCCCCTGGCGGGAGAAGGACAGGATGAGGGGGATCTCCTGGTCCACCAACACTTCAACAAAAGCGGCGTGAGGGCGAAAATGGCGAAGATCGCAATCTCCAAAAAAGCCTGCACGGTCAATCCGCTGAAGATGAGCCAGCCTCTCGGCGGCTCGCTTGCCTTCCTCGGCGTCAAGAACTGCATGCCGCTGCTTCACGGCAGCCAAGGCTGCACCTCGTTCGGGCTTGTGCTCTTCGTGCGCCATTTCCGCGAAGCGATCCCGATGCAGACCACCGCGATGAGCGAGGTCGCGACCGTGCTCGGCGGCTATGAGAACGTCGAACAGGCCGTCGTCACCATCGCCAGCCGCGCGAACCCCGCCATTATCGGCATCTGCTCCACAGGCGTCACCGAGATCAAGGGCGACGATGTGGACGGCTTCATAAAACTCATCCGCCAGAGCCATCCCGAGCTCGACCATCTGAAGCTCGTGTTCGTCTCCACGCCGGATTTCGACGGCGCTTTTCAGGACGGCTGGGCCAAGGCCGTCACGCGCATGGTGGTTGCAGCTTGTCGAAGCGCCCGCAGGCGCGGCCCGCGACGCCAGGCGCGTTAACGTCCTGCCCGGTTCGCATCTGACGCCGGGCGATCTGGACGAACTGCGCGATATTTTCGAGGCATTCGGCCTTGAGCCGCTGTTCCTGCCCGACCTCTCCGGCTCGCTCGACGGGCATATGCCGGACGACTTCACGCCGACGACCATCGGCGGCATTTCCGTGGAAGACATCGCGAGCATGGGCAGCTCCATCTGGACCGTCGCCATCGGCGAGCAGATGCGCGATGCGGCGGAGGCGCTGGAGCAGAAGGCGGGCGTTCCTTACCGGCTGTTCGACCGGCTGACAGGGCTCGCGCCCAACGACGCCTTCATTGCGTTCCTCTCGAAGATCAGCGGGCGGCCCGTTCCGAATAAAATCCGCCGCCAGCGCAGCCAGCTTCTCGACGCGATGCTGGACGGGCATTTCTCCTTCGGCAACAAGAAGATCGCCGTCGGCGCGGAGCCGGACCTCCTCTACAGCATCTCGACCTTCCTCGCCGAGATGGGATGCACGATCGAGGCGGCTGTGACGACCACGCCGTCGCCGGTGCTGGAAAAGGTGCCCGCAGACGAAGTGCTGATCGGCGATCTCGAAGACCTCGAAAAGCGCGCGGCCGGCTGCGACCTGATCGTCACCCACAGCCACGGGCGGCAGATGTCCGAGCGGCTCGGCATCCCGCTTTTCCGCTACGGCCTGCCGACCTTCGACCGGCTTGGCGCGGCGCACAAGGTCTCCGCCGGCTATCGCGGCACGCGCAATCTCATATTTGAAATCGGAAATATTTTCATGGCCGAGGTCCACGAGCCCACGCCCGAAACATGGCGCGTTCCTCGCGGCGAGGAGGATCATCATGGTGCGCCGGTTACGGCTCATTGAGGCGGGAAAAGCGACGAACGAAGACGAAATAAAGGAAAGGGCCGGCACAGTGAAAATCGCCTTTGCAACCCAGGATTTGAAGCGCGTGGATGCGCATTTCGGATGGGCGAAGAACATCGCGGTCTACGAGCTTTCGGACGAGGTGTGCAGGCTCGTCGAAGTCTTCCAGTTCGCGGGCGACCTGAAGGAAGACGGGAACGAGGACAAGATCACCCCGAAGGTCGAGGCGG
This sequence comes from uncultured Alphaproteobacteria bacterium, assembly GCA_963727795.1. GTDB lineage: Bacteria > Pseudomonadota > Alphaproteobacteria > Rhizobiales > Rhodomicrobiaceae > Rhodomicrobium. The sequence continues at coordinate 335,395 of CAVSHC010000006.1, read as the reverse complement.
TGCTGGATTGCGCTATCCTCTACGTCGCCGCCATCGGCGCGTCCGCCGCTGCCCGCGTCGTCCAAAAGGGCGTGCATCCGATCAAGGTCAACCAGCCGGAAGAGATCGCGGATCTGCTCGCGAAACTGCAGACCGTCTTGAAAGGCAACCCGCCGCCGTGGCTGCGCAAGGCGCTTTCGAAAGGCAAGGAGCGGGACTTCGATTTCGAGGATGAGGATGAGAGCGCCCATGCCTGAAGCAGCAGTCGAGAAGATGCCGCTTTCCTGACTCGGTTTTTCTGAACGAACTGATCAAGCAGTGGCGCGCGCAAGATGCGCACGGCGCCTGGGACAAGAAAGCGATCTCGATCTGATCGCGCCCTACATTATCACCAAGGAGCAGCGGCGGGAGGTTCCCATCATCGGCGATCCCGACCCCGAGACGCTGTGGCGGCTCGAACTCTTCTACAACGCCGTCGGCCTCGCGATCGAGCGCGCAACCGGGATCATGGTCTCGCCGATCATGAAGATGCACCACGAGGGCTTCGGCCGGATGGTGCTGACGGCGGGCCGGCTCGTCGTCGTCAACAAGCATCTGCGCGACGTGCACCGCTTCGGGTTCGAGACGGCCGGCAAGCTCGCCGAAGAAGGCGACAAGCTGGTGCGGGCGGGCGTGGACATGATCGGGAAATTCCCCGAAGTCGCGAAGTATTAGGCGAGGAGCGCATGAGCGAAATCGAAGCCCTCAAGGCGGAAATCAAGAAGCTCTCGGCCAAGGCGACGCAAGCGAAGATGGACTTGCACGACCTGTCCGAGGAACTGCCGGTCAACTGGCGGCAGATGCCGGACGTGGCGCAGCGCGCCCATGAGGCTTACGCGATCCTCGAAAAGAAGCGCGCGCAGTTGAAGCATTTGGAAACCGCCTAGATCACGAACCTTGAAGGATTGGCCATGGACAGTTTAACGCGCGACCGCAGGCCCTGGGAGCCGGAATACCTTATCTCGATTGACCCCAAGACCTGCATCGGCTGCGGGCGATGCTTCAAGGTCTGCGGGCGCAACGTCATGACGCTCAAGGGCCTGACGGAGGACGGCGAACTCGTCGACATCGCAAATGTCAGCGACCAGGACGACGATTACGACGACGACGAGGAATTCGAGCGCAAGATCATGACCATGGCCGACGCCGGGGCGTGCATCGGCTGCGGGGCGTGCGCCCGCGTGTGCCCGCGAACATGCCAGAGCCATTCGACGACGCCGCCGCCTTTGGGTTAGTGCGATGTTGATGGAAAGAGACCCCTCACCCCAGCCCTCTCCCGCAGGGGGAGAGGGGGCAGGCTGTACCGCTCGCCACGGCGTTCCTTCTCCCCTGGCGGGAGAAGGACAGGATGAGGGGGACTCTCTCTCGCCCGGCGCCCTTTATCATGACCTCATGAACTGCCGCGCGCCGGATTTCGACGCATTCGACGCCCACATCGTAGCTTCGATCCTTGCCCTCTCTTTCAGCGAGGCCGCTGCGGAACACCGCCCTCTCACGAGCGCAACGGGTCTCGCCTCAGGGCAGTTGATGGACCTTTTCGCGCGGGTTTTTCCGAAGGCGCCGCCCGGCGCCTCCTTGTCCGCGCCGGAGAGGTTGAACGGAGCGCCGAGGAGGCGTGCCTTCTCGATCTGCTCGCGAGTTGCACGACATCGGGCACGGCCTTCCAGATGCAACTGGCCGCCATGATGGCGCGGCGCGCACAGCGGCCGAACCATCTCTGGCAGGATCTCGGATTGCGCAGCCGCGGCGACCTGAGCGAGTTGATGAACCGCCATTTCAGGCCGCTCGCCCGCCGCAACACGCAGGACATGAAGTGGAAGAAGTTCCTCTACCGCGTCATCTGCGCCGACGCGAGCTACACGCTTTGCACCGCGCCAAGCTGCAGCGAATGCAACGACTTCGATCATTGCTTCGGCGAGGAGGCGGGCGACTCGCTGCTCGCGCGCAACCGGCGCCGCGCGGAGGCGGGCTGAGCAAACTCCAACGCATGTGCTTTGTCGTCTCTTTCGACAAGCACGCATGCATGCTGTGGGTCGGGAGCGGCGGTGCAGGCTTTGTCGCTATCCAAAGCGCATCACGTCGGCTTCGAGATCTCAAAGCGGTCTTCTCTGAAAAGACGAATAAGACCAGCCGCAAACGGGTCTCCTTTCACGTCGTAAGGCAGTAATCGGCGTATAGATAAGCTTAGATCGCTGCGCCCGGCGGTAAACAATGATGTTATCACCCCAATCGCAAAAATCGATAACTGCGCGCGCTTTCGCGGACCTTTGTCACGCCCGTGTCACGTCTAAAAGCCAAGCTAGAATGGGGTAGATAAAATTTGGAGTAATTGCCGTGAACGACGAAGTTTCAGTTGCGCCGCATACTCCTATCACCGGAAGATCAGTTCAGGACTATATCGACGAAACGCCGGCCTGGCGGGATGGCACGCCAGTCAACACAGTGCCGATGACGGCCATGCAGCGCCGCATTTGGTGGCTTGCAGCAGCCGGTAAGTTCTTCGAGGGGCTGGTCGTGTTCATGACGGGCGTTGCCCTCCCCTTGATCGCCAAGGAGTTCGGATTGGGCAAATTCGAGCACGGGCTTGTCAGCGCAGCCACGCTTTTCGGCATTTTGATCGGTGCCCTCGCGCTCGGCGGCCTTGCCGACGTGTTTGGGCGACGGCGCATGTTCATCATCGAAATGTTCGTGTTCATCCTCTTTCTTTGTCTTCTGGTCGCAAGCCCCAATTTCACCTGGCTGCTTGTGTGCCTGTTTGGGCTTGGGGTCGCGCTCGGCTGCGACTACCCGACAGCGCATATGATTATTTCCGAGAGCATCCCAAGCGCAGTGCGCGGAAGGCTCGTGCTTTCCGCTTTCGGCTTCCAGGCGCTTGGCGCTCTGTGCGGAACAGCGGTGGGATATCTCATGCTGAAAAATATGCCCGAGATCGAGGCCTGGCGATGGATGTACGCAACGGCCATTATTCCAGCCGTGATCATCGCGCTTTACCGGCTGAGCGTGACTGAAAGCGGCTCCTGGCTTCTGCGGCGAGGTCTTGAGGAACGGGCGACGGACTCGGTGCGCCGGCTGCTGAAGCGGGACCCTGCTTATCCGACGGAGGTGCGCCTTATCGCGCCCGCCGAGGGCGCCGTGAAAGGCGGCTATGGGGCCTTGTTCAGAGGCAAGAATCTGCGGGCGACAGTGTTAGCTTCCGTGCCTTGGTTCCTCCAGGATCTCGGCACCTACGGCATCGGCATTTTCACGCCGACAATCCTTGCCTCCGCCGTCGGCCATAAGACCGAGCATGTCCGCAATCTTGCCGATCTGATCGGCAATGAGGAGATGGCGGCTCGCGGTGCGGCGTTCATCGACGTGCTGTTGATCATCGGCATCATAGCGGCGGTTCTGCTCGCCGACCGGGCCGGGCGGATCAAGCTGCAGATCGTCGGCTTCATCGGCTGTGCGCTGGGTCTTCTGATCGCATCGTTCTCGCTCGATGCAAGCGGAAGCACGCGGACGCTGCTTCTGTTCGCAGGCTTCATGCTGTTCAACTTCATGACCAACATGGGGCCCAATGCGCAAACCTACCTGCTGGCCGGCGAAGTGTTCCCGACGCATATTCGCGGACAAGGCGCAGGATTTGCCGCTGCTTTCGCGAAGATCGGCGCGGTCGCCACGGCGTTCCTGTTTCCCATTCTTCTTGCGGACATCGGTACGCAGGCGCTGCTTTATATCCTGGTTGGGACTTCGCTTCTTGGCGCCCTCGTCACATGGCTCTTCCGGATCGAAACGACGGGTGTAAACCTGGACACGTTGGCCTAATTCCAAGGGGTCCAAATCGTTCAGATGTAATGCCGAGCCGGCGTTTCGGCGTCCTTGTCGGGTCGTTGAAAACTTTGGAGGGTTTGCTTATCGCGGGGCAGCCTTTACCGCTTATCACCCAACCCACGGTATTCCGCAAAGTGATCAGAAAGCGGGCGCGCTGTTCTAAAAATGTTTTTAATACCTTTGAGCCGGAGGTGAAGCCGCGTCGTCCGTCTGACGAACCGCCATTTCAGGCCGCTGGCCCGGCGCAACACGCAAGACATGAAGTGGAAGAAGTTCCTTTACCGCCTCATCTGCGCCGATGCGAGCTACACGCTTTGCACCGCGCCAAGCTGCGGCGAATGCAACGACTTCGATCACTGCTTCGGCGAGGAAACGGGCGACTCGCTGCTCGCGCGCAACCGGCGCCGCGCGGAGGCGGGCTGAGCAAACTCCAACGATTGCCTTCTTTGCCGTCCTTCGGCAGGCGCCATGCGTCCCGCGGGGCCGTTCCCGCTGGGCTGGCAGGAGGCTGAAAAACCATGCGGCCCATGGTTCGACAAGCTCACCATGAGGTCCAAGCCATTGATATCGCCCGGCCTCATCCTGAGCCTGTCGAAGGATGGAGAGAGGATTTCCGGTTTTTTCAGCGCCCTGCTAGGGCGCCAGCGCATTGCAGAGAGCCTTTGCAAGCGCCTCGCGCGTGTACGGCTTGCCCAGGACGGCGACGCCGTCAATCCTTCCTTCGGCGTCGCGGACGATATCTCCCTCATTGTAGCCGGAGCACAGGATCACTTTGACGTCAGGCTTGTTCGCCGCCACCCAGCGCTCCACGTCGTGGCCCGTCATGCCGCCGGGCATGACGATGTCGCTCAACACAAGCCGGATCGGCAGTTTCATCTTGAGCTGCTCGATGGCCTCGGGCCCAGTTTTCGCTTCGGCAGCGGCATAGCCGATCGACTGAAGGCGCAAAAGGGTCATTTCGCGAACCTGGCTGTCATCCTCCACCACAAGCACGAGTTCGCCGCCGCCCAACGGGAGTCCGTCAAGCGAAGGGGCGGCGGCTCGCGCCTTCTCATTGGCGCGAGGCAGGTAGACCCTGACCGTACACCCCTGGCCGAGGGCGCTCTCGATCGAAGCAAAACCGCCGGCTTGCTTGGCGAAATCTGCGACGCTCGGAAGGCCAAGGCCGGTCCCGATCCCCGGCCCCTTGGTCGTGAAAAAGGGTTCGAAGGCTTGCGCGAGCACCTCTGGCGACATGCCGGGTCCGTTATCGGCGATGCTCAAGCAAACGTAGTCCGCCGCTCGCGCGTCCGGATGCAGCTTCGCCGCCGCGGACCTGTCGAGCATGACGTTTGACGTTGAAATCCAGATGCCGCCTCCTCTGGGCATCGCGTCGCGCGCATTGGCGGCGACATTCAGGATCGCGCTGTCGATCTCGCCTGGATCGGCCATCGTAACCCATAGGCCGGCGGCGAGATCTGTCTTGAGGGAAACGTGTTCTCCCACCGTGCTCGCAAGGAGCTTTACGGTGTCCTGGACGCGATCGTTGAGGTTGAGGCGCTCGGGTTTGAGCGCTCGCTTGCGCGCGAAAGACAAAAGCCGCTGGTTGAGCGCGCTTCCCTTTTGGGCGGCCATCCGCGCCCGCTCAAGGAATCCTTTTGCCTCACCGTCGCCGATGCGCCTTTGAGCGATTTCGAGATAGCCGGAGATGGCGTGCAGAAGGTTATTGAAATCGTGAGCGACGCCGCCTGCAAGCTGTCCCACCGCTTCGCGGCGGCGAGCGTCCGCCATCGCGGCCTCATGTCGCTTGCGTTCGGTGAGATCCCGCAAAATGCCGGTAAAAAAACGCCGGCCCTCGCCGTCCTGCCAGTCGGCGATCGCGATATCGACCGGGATCGCGGCGCCGTCCTTGCGCCTGCCTTCCACTTGCCTGACGTCACCTTTTCTTGAGAAAGCCTGCAGACAGCGATCATGCCGCTCCGCGACGTCTGGAGGCATCAAGATGCCGACATTGCGCCCCGCGAGGTCTTCCGGACTGTAGCCAAAAACGTCGAGTGTCGCCGGATTGGCGGACTGGATTATCCCTTTTTCGTCTATGACAATGATGCTGTCGGCCGCGGAGTTTATGATGGCGGTGAGCCGCGCTTCGCTTTCGCGCAGGGCCGCCTCCGTGCGCTTCAGACCGGTGACATCCGCAAAAGCCGCGACGGCGCCGCGAACTTCCCCTGCTTCATTGAACAAGGGCAGGGCGTTGCCCAGCAGATATTTGCTGTCGCCCTCAATGAACCGTAGCTCGATCTCTTCCCTGGAAAATGTCTGTCTGGCGGCGGCCTTCCTGATGGGAAATTGCTCTGGCGGCAAACGCCGCCCATTTTGGAAGATCTCGAAATTGGCCGGAGCCTTTCCAACAGGCGCCGATTTGGAGATGTTGGCTCCAGAAGGAAGGCGGTAGAGCTCATAAGCCGCTGGATTGCCGATCATGTCTTTGCAGCTGGCGTCCTTCGCGATAAGGACCGGGGCCGGGATCGCAGCGAGAATCGCTTCCAGTTCCTCGCGCTTACTCCTCTCCAATGCTTCGGCTTGCCGAGCGGCTTCCTCGGCCCGTCTGCGCTCGGTGATATCGAAGACGACGCCGATGTAGCGTTCGGGGCTTCCGCTTGCGCCCGCGATAGGGCTTCCGCGCGCGGACAGCCAGCGCTCGGGTTCACCTTCCGGCAAGTTTACGCGCCACTGTGTCTCATACTCCCGGCCGGTCGCCGCCTCTTCCCTGACGAGTCTTATGACGCGCTCGCGATCCTCAGGATGAATGGAAGACGCCCACGCTTGAAAAGAGCATGGGCATTGTCCGGGTTCCAGTCCGTACAAGCCCCACAAATTTCCGGACCACTCATTGCGGTCATCCGCCAGCCACCACTCCCAAGCGCCCACTTTCGCGGCCTCCTGGGCCAAGCGCATCCGCAGTTCGCTCTCGAGTAAGTCACGGGCGGCCTCGATCTTTTCGCTGACATCCTCGGCAATGATCGTAATGCCGCCGACAGCCCCGCCGCTCGTCAGCCAGGGACGCAACTCCCAGCGCATCCACAGCGTGCGTCCATCGGCGCGCAGGAAGGCGTCCTTTTCCTCGCATATGACCTCGCCCGCCATGCCGCGCCGGTGAGCCTCCTTCCATCGCTCCGGGACTTCCGGAAAGACCTCATAGTGGGAGCGGCCTATAACGCTTTCCTCCTGGCGCCCACGATCGGTCAACCAACGGCGGCTGCAGGCGACATAGCGCATCTCGCGATCGAACATTGCGATGGCGGCGGGCGCCTGCTCCACAAACTGGCGCAAACGCTCCTCGCTTGCGCGAGCGGTTTCCGCGGCCGCTTTTTGCAAAGTGACATCGCGGATGATCTTGGAGGCGCCGATGACTTTTCCGGCCGGGCCCCGGATCGGCGAGATCGTGAGGAAAACGTCGATGGGATCGCCGTTCTTGTGAAGACGGACCGTCCCATAGGGCTCCACCCGCTCGCCGGCCTCGATCCGCTCAAGAATACGGTCTTCTTCGTCCTGCTGGCGGGCGGGGATGAGGCGGCGGATAGAGTCCCCAATCATTTCGTCAGGCCGGTAGCCGAAAAGCCTGGCTGCCGCCGGATTCCAGCTCGTGACCGTACCCTGGAGCGTTTTGCTTATAATCGCGTCGAAGGAAAACTCGACGATCGCAGCCAAAAGGTCCGCGCGCTCATACGTTTCTTGTTCCATGATGCACACGGACCCCTGAGATATCAGAGCAAAGCTTCCGCTTCAGCCTTTACGCCTCAATCGCGTTTACATCAATGATCCAACGCAAGCACTTTGTCAGGTGCGGAACTAATTGACGGTTGAGCGCGAGCTCAACATCGTCTTGTCCGTGGAACGCGTCTTGAAAAAGGGTCGCCAGCTCTTGCCTGCATTAGCAACTGCTAATATAATCTGGGCATGCAGCTAACCAAAGCCCCCGTAGCCGACCAGATGAAGAGCCACGCCGGCGAAGCGGCCAGCATGCTGAAGGAACTTGGCAATCCCTGCCGGCTGATGATTCTCTGCCAGCTTGTCGGCGCGGAGAAATCTGTCGGCGAGCTGTGCCAAGCCGTTGATTTGTCGCAGTCTGCGGTCTCGCAGCATTTGGCGAGGATGCGCGAGGCCCGGCTGGTCGATTCCGAGAAGAGAGGGCAGATGGTGTATTACCGGCTGTGCAACATGAAGGCCCACGCCTTGCTGTCCACCCTCTATCTGATCTATTGCAAGGACTGACATAAGTTAGAAATCACGAATATAAGGAGCATCTCATGACCGTGGAGAAGGCCGATCCCCTGACGCTTAAAGAATGGCTCGACGCCGGAACGGCTGTTCTGGTGGATGTGCGCGAGCCCTCGGAATACGCCGCGGAGCACATCGAGGGCTCGACGCTCGTCCCTCTCGGGCACATGCGTCGCGCGGCTCTGCCCAAGCATCAGGGGCGCAAACTTGTCATCATGTGCCGCATGGGCGCCCGGGGACAGGCCGCTTGCAACAAACTGCGCGCGGAAATGGCTGCTCACGAGAAGGTCTACAACCTGGAAGGCGGCATCGTGGCCTGGAAGAAGGCCGGCTTGCCGGTGACGACGCCGCCGCAGGGCGCTTCCCCTGCAAGCGGCGGATTCTTCAGCCGCCTGTTCGGGAAGCGGGCTTGAACCCACCATCGCCACACATGGCGATTCCCCCTCACCCCGGCCCTCTCCCGCGCAATCTCGCCTTGGCGAGATTGCCACTCCATGAAACCGCATCCGCGAGCGGATGCGGATGGAGAGGGAGCGTTGCGGCAACCCTCTCCCCCTCGCGGGAGAGGGCAGCGCCGGCTTCGCCGGTCGCCCGGGTGAGGGGCATGACGTTGTGCGGATGAAGAATTCTGGGCCTCAGCGCTAGAGTGCGTCCGGAAAAGCGCGAAGCGGTTTTCCGATAAGACGCACGAAAAAACAGAAACTTAGAGCCCGCTTTTGATTCCATCAAAAGCGGATAGGCTCTTAGTCCTTCCGCGTTTCGACCTTGCTGGCGTCAATCGTGTAGCCCGTTTCGGCAAGGCCCGTATATTGGGACGCAACTTTCAGAGTCCCGGTGACGTAAACGGGGTCGAACGATCCCGCAACGTCGAACCCCTTCGCCGCCTTCACATAGATGATCTGGTTCGGCGGCGGAGGCGGAACGTGAATGCACGCGCCAACGAAAGGCACGAGCAGGAACTCCTTGACAGTGGTCGCCTCGAAATCGAGCGGCACCACATAGCCGCCGATCCGCACGCGCTTGCCGTCAAGGTCCGCCACCACCGCAGGCACGGCGCCAGCGCCCGGCTGAAGCCGCCGCTCCGACAGCCAGCGCTTGTCGTCGACGGTTGGCGGAGGAGGCGGCTCGCTCCCGCCCGCGCCAGCAAAAGGCGTCGCGCCCGCCAGAAAGCTCTTCGCCTTCATGGTCTGCACCGGCTGCGGCGCAGGCGGCACGAGCTTCGCCCAAACAAGCTCCATCGCCGGCTCGCTCTCCGCTGCAAAACCTGGCGTGGTCAGTAAGGCGATGCAAAAAGCAGCCGTGCGCAGAAGTTGTGTCATATGTCTGTCCGTCAGGTTCGAACGGTCATGCCGTCCGCCAGTGAAAGCCGGTAGGCCCTGAGCGCCGGAAGCAGGCCCGCGATGAAGCCCGCCAGAACGATGCCGCCCAAGACCGCCAGTTGATCCTGTGTGGGAGGATCGATGGCGATATGAAGGCCGTAAGTGCGATCTATGAAGGGCTGCAGCCCAATCAAGGCGGCATAAAGGAGCACGGTTCCAAGGGCGACGCCGCAAAAGGTCAGCATGCCCGCCTCGGTCACAAGCAGCGAGAGGATCGTGAGGGGGCGCGCGCCGACCGAGCGCAGGATCGCCATCTCGCGGCGGCGCTCGTTCAGCGTGGTCAGGATCATGGTCACCATGCCGAGAAGTGCGGTCACGACCACCATGCCGGAAACGGCCGAAAGCGCGGTTTCGGCGGTCCCAACCAGCCCCCAAAGCTCTTGAAGCGCGGCGCCCGGAAGGATCGCCGACAACGGCTCCTCGGGATATTCGTTGATCGCGCGCTGCAGCCGGAACGCCGCGAGCTTCGACTTCAGCCCGATGAACGCCGCCGTGATCGCCTTCGGCTCCAGGTCCATCGCGCGAGCCTCGTCAGCCGAAACGCTTTGGCCGGGAATGCGCGCGCCGCTCTGCCAGTCGACATGGATGGCTTCGATGGCGGGAAGGCTGACATGAACGGTGCGGTCGACGGGCGTGCCGGTCCTGGCGAGGACGCCGGAAACGCGGAACGGCTTGTCGTCGTGCTCGACGAAGGAAACCGAGCCGAGGCCGTGCGCCACCACGATCTTGCCGCCGGTCCTGTAGCCCAGCTCCGCGGCGACATCGGCGCCGATCACGGCGTCGAAGAGATCGGCGAACGGGCCGCCCGACTCGAACTCCAGCGGCCGCCCGTGCCGGTAATGATAGAGCTTGAAGTAGTCCGGCGTCGTCCCCATCACGCGAAATCCGCGGTGGCTGTCGCCGAGCGAAATCGGGACGATCCAGGCGATGTCGGGACGGGCGGCGATGTCCTGATAGGTCTTCCAGGTGATGTTGTTGGTCGCGTTGCCGATGCGGAAGACGGAATAAAGCAGAAGGTTGAGGCTGCCGCTGCGCGCGCCCACGATGAGGTCCGTGCCCGAAATCGTGTCGGCGAAGCTTTGCCGCGCGCCTGTCCGCACCTTCTCGACGCCGAGCAGCAGCATGACGCTCAGCGCGATCGAAAAGATCGTGAGCAGGGCGGTGAGCCAGCGGTTCGCGAGCGACTGCAGCGCAAGCCGGACGATGATCATTGCGAGCCCTCCGCGCCAAAATCGGCCATGAGCCTTAACATCGAAGCCCCCCGAAGCACATAACATTGCGGGGAAACTTTGCGTAGGCTAAATTATTCCCCATGGACCGGGATGCGATCGTCGGAGGTTCCCTTGAGCACAACCGATCCCGTTCTTGCCCGTTTTCGCGCCGCGGTCGGCGAGCTTTACGGCGAACGCATCGAGCGCGTCGTGCTTTATGGATCGCGCGCACGCGGCGACGCCAGGCCCGATAGCGATTACGACGTGGCGGTGTTTCTCAACGGACTTACTTCGAGCCGTTGGGGCGAGGTGCGGCGCATCGCCGACATCGAACTCGCCATTTTGGACGAGATGGGCGCGACCGTGCACGCCATGCCCTACGCGGCAGGAAGCTGGCGCGATCCCTCGTCGCCTCTGATGCACGAAATCCGCAGGGAGGGCCTCGATTTATGAGGCCGCAGTCTGCAGCTTACCTCGCCAGCGCAGGGGAGGCGCTTGCCGATGCCAAACAAATTCTCGCCATCCACATCCCCCGTCAAGCGGCGCGGCTTGCGTACTACGCGCAGTTTCATGCAGCACAGGCCTTGATCTTTGAGCGCACGGGGAAAATCGCCAAGACCCATAAGGGCGTTCAGACCCTCTTTCACCGGCTCATCAAGCAGGAACCTGCCATAGGCCCGGGTCTCGCAGGCGATCTTTCCGCCTCCTACCATTTCAAGGAGGCCGCCGATTATGAGACAGGCGCCGCCGGCGCCATCAGCTCCGGCGATGCCACCGAGGCCATCCGGACGGCAGAGCGCTTCCTCGCCGTCATCAAGGGCATTCTTGACGCCGCTCAGAATGGACCAGCGCCCGTAACGTGCAAAGAACCATGAGAGCGCTTCGCTTCCGGCCCGCTTGCCCGAAGCAGGCGCATCAGCTCAAGCCAGACTTGGGCCAATCGATCCGTTGTTCAAGCCTCTTGTAGCGGTTCAGGCCGTAAGCGGTCATTCCAAATGATTGAACCACAAGACGCAATTGAAGTTATTGCGGACGCCGCCTTTGTTAGGCTTGCTTCGCGCACTCCGCATTGACATGCATTTGCTCGCTTAAGGTGAAGCCATGCTCGTGCGCTAGAAGAAAAGACGATCACCGCTCGCTTTTGGCGCATGATCCCCTACCATTGACGAAAACAGCTCCAATACGTCTATTTTTGAGCGACCGGACGCAATGACGCTGATTATATCGTCAAAGGCCAGTTCGAGTACGTGATTAAGTCGAGGATTAACGAATATAATGTGTGTCCATTCTGCGCCGTCATTTTCGATAGCGTAAGCGTAGCTTAGAAGCCAATACATGATTACCTGGCGGTAGTCGGAGGTGGAAAAATGTCTACCTGTACACTTCACCTCGATGAGCTTTGTACCGATGGAGAAATCACCTTGCCCAGACGCGACCCATTGATAACCCGGGATGAAAGGTCTGCTTTTTAATTTCTGAAAACCATCCTCTTTTTCTATTTTTCTCAGCATTTTCAGCAGATTGTTGGCCACGAAATCGGCCACCTTCATGTCGTCCTCGGAAAGTGTTAGGGGTAATCTTGCGTTGAAATGTCGTTTTTGTCGCTCGAAAGCTTTTTCGAGGCAAATATTCCAATCCGTATCGGCGTCGTCAAGTTGCTGCTCCGCTCGAGCATACGCAATTTCGAACAGCATGGATGGCGCAAGCTTACTTCGTTCGACGTAGTATTCTGGCAGGGCTCTTATGTCGTCCTGAGACACCGAGCTGCGATTGAAGTGGCCGATGATGCCTGTGAGTAGTTGGGGAAACAAGCTATCAAAGATCCCAGGAATGTCCCTGGCGACGGTGCGAGGGTCGTGCATAGGGTACCGATTGAACATAACCCTAAGCCCATTTCATGTATGTCGAAGCAAAAGAGGGCGACCCGCTTCGCTCAATCCCTAGTTTCCAGTAGTCAAGAAGCGATTTTTGAGCTTTCTTTCGGAAGAATCTCCCCTCCTCGCCGAATGATGCGGCGGCAAGCCAAAGCATTCTTTGCTCCTCGGGGCTTAGTGTGGCCCATTCGTTCCACGCTCTTTTGAAATTGGCGCGGTCCTTCCATTGGGTCCAGCAATCTATACAGGCACGCCTTATCGTTTTCGAGCGAGTAGTCCCATAAATCGAGCTAACGTACCGAGCCCTCTTATCCGTTTTGTTCGAACGAATGACCTTTAGGAAGTGCAGGCAATTGGTTTCTGGTACAAGAAGGTGGGCCGAGTGCTCCAGAACCCCATCGATGAAGATATCGAGGCGCTCATGGATTTCCTCTTTGTCCTCATCACTGCGAAGCGCCGCCAGGCCTCGCATGATCGTAGTCCAGGACCCTCTGAACGCATGCAGATTCTTGGACTTCAAAAGTGTTGCGCATAGTTGGAGCGACACCCCCGGTTCGTGAAGTTTCAAAGTCCGGCCGATTTGAGAAACCAAGAATGCGTCCGGCTGAGTCTTTTCCAACTCAAGCTTGAGAAGGTTTTGAATGTTAATATTCTCTACAGCCTCTTTCAGCTCCTCGAAGTCTGAAAGTGCTGTATCTGAATACGGGTCGAAATGCAGATCAATCTCCTTGAGCCTTCCAGCATCGTCATCCGAAGTCCCAAGCTGCAATTGCACATAGTCACAATAGTGTTTTGCCGTCATGATTGTTGTCTTCGTTCTATTCAAAGACAAACCATAGTCGGCCAAGGCATTCGAAAGCACGGAAAGTGCACGATACGCATCACCTTGATTGTTTACAATCATGATTATATCATCGACATATCTATGCCAAGCAATGTCCGTATCTGATAACCGTTGATCTATCGAAGACAAAAACAACTCCGCAAGAACTCGGGCACACTGCCCGCCGACAGGCAGACCGAATGAACGTTGCGAAGAAAAATGATTTAAGAGACGATCCGCTTGATCTGAAACGGTAGACGATTGATTGGGGATTAGATCGTCGATACAGTTCTTAAGCGGATGATGGTAGATGTGTTCGTAAAAACTGCCGATGTCAGTCTTGACGACAATGGCATCCCGGCCTTCAAGGCGTTCGTCGTTCCTGGTCGCCTGAAGGTATGCACGCCACGTCGCGTCGCGGCTAAATATGCTCGTTCCAGTAGTAGCAAAACGGTAGGAATGCGCTCGATCATTGCGCCGGGGCTCATGCTTCTCGGCTATCGCGACGCCAAGCCCATTGAAATAGAAATTCCAAAATGGATGTATCTTTGTTGTTATTCTAAAGCCAGCTGGCCCAGCTGGCACAAGCAGCCTTTCGGAAAAAATCTGCAGCGAGTTAATTAATCGTACGGCGTTTTTGCCACCGTTCGTTTCGAGCGCCTGAAAAGTATCAAAGGCAATTCGCGCCAGTTCGTTCTTATTTTCAGCTATGAAGCGGGTATCGATATCAAAAGGCAAAGTGTCATTGTCGCCGAACTCCGCAATGTCCGTCGCGGCTCTTTTAAAATGATCTAGGGTTACAATTGCCATCAATTGTTTGCATAGGCTGTTTCGCTGGAGCCGACGATACTTTTCGCCGGGCTTAGCGTCTACAATTACGCTCAAGTTAATAACACCCATGTATCCACGGCCCGCGGCGCACTCCGACGACCCTAAGCCTCGCAACAGCTGGTTTGGGGTCAACAGTGAGCAACGGCATTGCGAGTGGAAGGGTGCCTCACAGCGTCTATGGGGATTTCCGCACCTGGAGGTTGAGCTGCCGTGACCTTTTCTGAGCGGAATGTCCCAAATCGACCCAAAGCCCGCGTGCGGCTGTAGTCGCATCGCCTCACAGCAATCGCGCGGACATTCCCTGTTTTTCCAAAAGAGCCACGGCTTTCTTATCGAAGGAGACGAAGACATCCCCGCCGAGCCACTCGCCTTCGAAAGCGATGACGCCATCGGCGAAGTCCCCGCCGGCCTCAAGACTTTCCAGTCCCGCCTCGGCGGCGGGGCGATTGACTTCGATATTGGCCGCATTCAGCAACGAGCGGATCGTTTGGGCGATTTCCGGCACTGGGATCTTATAGCCTCGCGATAAGACCCAAACCAGTTCGCAGAGAGCCGGGACCGTCAGCGCGATTGCCTCCGCGTTCGCCAGCGCCTCTTGGGCGGCGGCGCTTTGCAGCTTATCGTCTCCCACGATTGCGCGGACAAGCACATTGGCATCGGCCGTGAGCTTCACAGCTCTCCCGCCCAGCCTCTCGCAGCGATCTCGTTCATCTCCTCTATGGAGACGCAAGACCCGCCAGGATGCTTCAGGGAATTGAAAACATCCGAGATCTTTCCGGCGGGCCGCTCCGCCCTGATCCCGATCCGGCCATCGGGGAGTTTTTCGACAGTGAGCTTGCCGCCCGTTTCGACGCCGAGATGCTTCAGCAAATCTTTGCGGAGCGTGATCTGCCCCTTTGCTGTGATGGTGAGTGTGCTCATGACCTGAATGTCAGAGATATTGCCTTACTTGCAAGACCAAATTTGCGCCTTATGAGCTTGGTCCGGTTCCAGCGCGGGCGATTTTCGTAGCGCCGTCGCATGGTTAAAATCGCGATGGTTAACGGCGGCCGGAATCGATAACTTCCCGCCGGAATTTGCGCCGCAAAATACCCGAAAACGAGAGCGGCGCGCATCCGCCCTGGCGGATAAAACTGCCTTACAGGCTGAAATCAAATAGCTTTCCGCCCTTAGTCAGGAAGTTAAGAGATCGTATTTTTTCCCAAACTGGGACGCGGAAAAGTCCGTTAAACATAGATAATTGCGCGCGTTAACCGGAATATCAAACCTTAGATTGCGGGCACGGCTTTTACAATCGAGCGCCAATACCTTAACAGCCGCTTAAAACTTTCGCGGTGCGGCGGCGGCCGCGTTAACACTTGGAACCGTCACGGTTAACGCCGCGTTGCGCGCCGCGCCGCCGCCCGTCTACGGATAAAGCCGCGTCTTCTTCCAGGGCATGTCCGGGTTTTCGCGGGTGAAGGAGATGCGGTCGTG
The DNA here is from genome assembly GCA_963727795.1 of uncultured Alphaproteobacteria bacterium. Classification (GTDB taxonomy): domain Bacteria; phylum Pseudomonadota; class Alphaproteobacteria; order Rhizobiales; family Rhodomicrobiaceae; genus Rhodomicrobium. Next base: position 319,716 of record CAVSHC010000006.1, on the reverse strand, counting down.
AAGCCGGTGCTGCCTGTCCGCCCAGAATTCGATTTCGACAGGCACGACGCGGAAGCCGGACCAGTATCGCGGCCGGGCCGGATTGATGCCTTCGAACTCCTTTTCGAAACGCGCCACGGCGTCGATCAGCTCCTGGCGGCTTTTGAGGGGCCTGGATTGCTGGCTGGCCCAGGCGCCGATGCGGCTTCCCATGGGCCGCGAGGCGTAGTAGGCATCCGCTTCCGCCGCGCTCACCGGCTCGGCGGTCCCCCTGATGCGCACCTGCCGCCGCAGCGACTTCCAATGAAAGCAGAGCGAGGCTTTCGGGGTCGCCAGAAGCTCCTGCCCCTTCGCGCTCTCGAAATTGGTATAGAAGACGAAGCCGCGGGGATCCAAGCCCTTGAGCAGAACGACGCGGGCATTTGGCATGCCCTCCTTGTCCACGGTCGCCAGAAGTCATCGCGTTGGCGTCGTTGATTTCGGTGCGTTCCGCATCGTCGTACCAAGCGTTGAACAGGGCTTCAGGGCTCGAAGCCTCTGCAAAATCATCTGAATCGGTCTTGGAATGCATGCTTTCAAACCTGGATTTGGAGTCGGACGGAAGGCCAATCGCCGCCGCATCGTAGCGCGAAGACCAGCCCTGGTGTACCGAATTCGCCGGCGGCGCTCCGCATAGCCGGGGAGCCGCCTGAATATATAACGCAGCACCTCACGCTTTACGCAGCCATACTATTGTGTAGGATGCGTCACCGTTAACGCCGGGGAGTGAACGTGGCCCAAGCACCATCTTTAATGAGCGGAAAACGCGGCCTTGTCATGGGCATCGCGAACAATCGGTCGATTGCCTGGGGAATTGCCAAGGCCGCCGCCGATCACGGGGCCGAGCTTGCGTTCACCTATCAGGGCGACGCCCTGAAGAAGCGCGTCGAGCCGCTCGCCGTCGAAGCCGGCGCGAAGCACGTTTTGCCCTGCGATGTCACCGACGATGCCTCTGTGGACGCCGTTTTCAAGACCCTGGAAGAGAGCTGGGGCGGCCTGGATTTCGTCGTCCACGCCATCGCTTATTCGAACAAGGAAGAGCTGGACGGGCGGTATATCGACACAAGCGCGGACAACTTCACAAAAACGCTTTCGATTTCCTGCTATTCCTTCACGGCCATCGCCAGGAGGGCGGAGAAGCTGATGCGGAACGGCGGCTCCCTCCTCACGCTGACCTATTACGGCGCGGAGAAGGTGATGCCTCACTATAACGTGATGGGCGTCGCCAAGGCGGCTCTGGAGGCGAGCGTGCGCTATCTCGCCGAAGACCTCGGCCGCCAGAAGATCCGCGTCAACGCCATCTCGGCCGGGCCCATCAAGACGCTTGCCGCATCCGGCATCGCCGACTTCCGCTACATCTTGAAATGGAACGAATTCAACTCGCCGCTCCGCAGGACGGTCTCGATCGAAGATGTGGGCGGCGCGGGCCTTTATCTCCTGTCCGATTTGAGCCGCGGCGTTACCGGAGAGGTGCATCATGTCGACGCCGGCTATCACGTCGTGGGCATGAAAGCGGAGGATGCTCCCGATATTACGGTCGTTCAGTCATCGAATAGCTGAAATTGTAAGCCTATATCATGATTTATCGATAAGGATGCCGGGGCGACTTGGCGAAGGCGAGCCTATTTCATGGAACCTTTCAAAGCGCTTACCCTGATTGTTGCAGCCGCGATCGTTTCGCTTGTGGGCGCTGGCGCAGGAGGATTTTATGCCGGCTATTCCGCGGGGCGCGGCAACCTTGAGGAAATCAAGGCCCATATCAGCGGCGCTCAAGCCGTGATCCCGGCCGGCGATGGCGGCGCAGTCTCGCTGAAGCCCGTTCTCGACAACCTTCATGCTCTCTCGAAACAAGTCGAATTGCTGGCCGCGGTCAAGGCAAGCTCCGCGTCTGAGGAGTTGAAGCCCGTCCTCGACGAAATCAAGGCGCTTTCCGGTCAGATCGACACCCTGAAGGCGGACAACCTAAGGGCCGCGCACGCTCCTGCTCCTGTTGCGGCGGAGAAACCGGCAACCGCTCCGGCCCTCGATTATACCGAAGCGCTGCAGGACATCCGCGAGCAGGTTCGCTCTCTCGCTGTGAAGTTCGAGAAGCAGGAGCCGAAAGCGCCGAAGGCCCTCGTCGACGAAATCCGAGCCCTCGCCGCGTCCGTCCAGGCGCAAGAGCCAAGTACCCGGCGCGCTGTGGCCGAAGAGGTTCGCACAGCCGTGGCGCCATTGCAGAATGCGGAGCCGAAAGCGCCGAAGGCCCTCGTCGACGAAATCCGCGCCCTCGCCGCGTCCATCCAGGCGCAGGAGCCAAGTACCCGGCGCGCTGTGGCCGAAGAGGTCCGCACAGCCGTGACCCCCTTGCAGAATGCGGAGCCGAAAGCGCTCAAGGCCCTCGTCGAAGAAATGCGCACGCTCAACTCGGCCATCCAGGCGCATGAGGCGAACACCCGGAAGGCAATGACGGAGGAAATACGCGCCGCGGTCGCCACGTTGCAGAATGCCGAGCCGAAAGTCTCGAAGGCGCTGGTGGACGAAATCCGAGCCATTTCCGCCAATGTCAAGCCGGCGGAGGGACGTGCCCAGGCATCTGTCGTCGACCAGATCAAGGTTCTGCAGGCTGCGATTGAGAGCCTGAAGGCGAAATTAGCCGAGGATCGGGGCAAAAGCGATACTACGGCGAGCGCCGACGCCGCTCAGCTTCGCCAATTGCTCGCTTCGGCGTCGGACCAGTTCGGCAAATGCCAGACGCAGCTCGCGTCCTTCGCCTCTGCGGGGGCCAGCCCGCAACCCGCCGCTCAGACTGCGGCCGCGATAACCGTATCGCAGGGTGCGCGCCAGGAGCCTTCTTCGGTCGTGTTCTACGACACTGTCATGCTGAAAAAGGATCAGGAGAAGCAGTACGACGAGATCGGCGTCCGGCTTTCTCTGCAATCGATCGGTCCCCGGCAGGTGCGCGTGGCCGTCAATCGTCAAGGGTTCGGCCTGTCGTTCGGCGAGCGCAAAGTGTTCCGCAGTCAGGATGTCGAGTGCGAAATCAACCTGATGGAGACCAATCTGAACGACTTGCAGGCGCGCGTCAGCATTTCCTGCAAGCGCTGACGCGGTTCGATGCCACTCATCTATTTTCTGAGGCACGGCCAGACGGACCACAACGCCGCGCGCCGCCTTCAGGGCGAGGTTGAGACTCCGATCAACGCCACCGGCCGTACGCAGGCTTTGCGCAGCGGCGGCCTCCTGAATGAGCTGATCGCCGGCAAGGGCCGGTTCGATTTCGTCGCGAGCCCGCTCCTGAGAGCGCGCCAAACCATGGAGATCGTGCGCGAGGCCATGGGCCTTCCGCCGGAGGGCTATCGCACGGACGATCGCCTGAAAGAAATCAGCTTCGGCGCATGGAACGGTCTCACCTGGGCCGAAGTCGAAGCCCGCGACCCGGTCAATTTCGCCCGGCGCACGGCAGACCGCTGGAACGAAGCGCCGCCGGGCGGCCAGGCTCACCGCGACATGTATGAGATCGTCATGGGATGGCTCGCCGGCGTAACCTCGGATTGCGTTGTCGTGGCCCATCACGGAACGTCGCGCTACCTTCAAGGCCACGTCCTCAAGCTCCCGCCCCAGGAGATCCTGGATCTTGACGCGCCGCAAGATAAGGTGCTCATGATTGAAGGCGAGATGCTCACCTGGCTTTGATAAGGCCGCATCGTCATGTCCCACAACACGTTCGGCCATCTGTTTCGGGTCACGACCTGGGGCGAAAGCCACGGTCCCGCCATCGGCTGCGTGATCGATGGCTGTCCGCCGGGCATCCCTCTCACCGAGGACGACATCCAGCCCTATCTCGACAAGCGGCGGCCGGGACAGTCGCGCTTCACGACGCAGCGGCAGGAAGAAGACCGGGTCAAAATCATGTCCGGCGTCTTTACCGGCGACGAAGGCGGCCAAGTCACCACGGGCACGCCGATCGCGCTTGTGATCGAAAATCAGGACCAGCGTTCGAAGGACTATTCGGGGATCAAGGACAAGTTCCGCCCCGGCCACGCCGACTACACCTACATCCAGAAGTACGGCATCCGGGATCATCGCGGCGGCGGGCGCTCGTCGGCGCGTGAAACGGCCATGCGCGTCGCCGCTGGCGCCGTGGCGCGCAAGATCTTGCCCGGCGTATCCATTTGCGGCGCCCTCGTCCAGCTCGGAACCGAGACCATCGAGCGGACGCGCTGGGACTGGGAGGAAGTGGACCGCAACCCCTTTTTCTCCCCGGACAAGGACGCGGTGCAAGGCTGGGCCGCCTATCTCGACGGCATACGGAAAGCCGGATCGTCTTGCGGAGCCGTGATCGAAGTCGTCGCCGGCGGCGTCCCGGCGGGGTGGGGGGCGCCTATTTACGGCAAGCTCGACCAGGACATCGCTGGCGCATTCATGAGCATCAACGCCGTCAAGGCCGTCGAAATCGGCGACGGCTTCGCCTGCGCCTCATTTTCAGGCGAGGAAAATGCCGATGAAATGCGCATCGGCCCGGACGGCAAGCCGGTTTTTCTCGCCAATCATGCTGGCGGCATCCTGGGCGGCATCTCTACCGGGCAGCCTATCGTCGCCCGTTTCGCTGTGAAACCAACCTCTTCGATCTTGACGCCGCGGCGAACGATAGATGCGCAAGGCCAGGAAACCGATATCTTGACGAAAGGACGGCACGATCCTTGCGTCGGCATCCGAGCGGTACCGGTGGGGGAGGCGATGATGGCGCTGGTTCTTGCCGATCACTTTTTGAGGCACCGCGGGCAGACCGGCCGCTGAGGCTCCTTCACCTGTGCATTGTTGTTGTTGCAGGCGTTTATCGGGACCGGCATATGGCGCGACGCCCAGAACTTCCGCAGTACTTGCAGGAGGGATTCATCCTTCCTTACAATCGCAACGAGGCAGCCCGGTTTCACGTGCTGGCATTCATTACGGCCGCCACTTTCGCCGCATGGCTGAACTGGGGATACCAGCTTCTCTCCATCACCGCGATCCTGGCCGGGTGCTCCGCCTATTACTTTTTCCCTTTCACGGAGAGCAGGCCAAGGCTGGGCGCCAATCAATATGGGCTGTTCGTGGATGGCTTCGGGCTCATCGCGTGGCGCGCGATCGGCGACATCGCCCTCGTGACCTACTCCATGCGCACGCTCGAGATGGAAGAATTGCATATCAAGCTGAAGCAGCCGGTGAACAGCTCGCTCCTGGTCGATTGGCGGCGCTTGCCCATCTGGCGGCTTCTCATGCGCCTGCCGTGGTCGATGGGTTACGACAATATCGTGCGCATCGACCTGCAGCCCTTCGCTCCGCCGCCCGAGGAGGTGATCCGCACGATGCAGCGCATGTGGAAGTACTATCGCTGACGTCCCACTTCAAACGTCGAAAGAGGGGGAACACTGTGCCGGTCGCCACGGCGTCCCCTCTCCCCTGGCGGGGCGTTAGTGAGAGCGATGGTGCTGCTCCTCTTCGAAGATTTCCTCCCGTACCTGCGCGTAGCTGAGCAACGAAAACAGCACGGTGCCGCCGAACACATTGCCGGCGAGGGTCGGCAAGAAGAACCTGAGCACATCCTTGAATGAAATGATCCCCATGAGCCAGCCATAGAGCGCCTCCGCTGTGCCGGCGACGATGTGCGTGAAGCCGAACAGGGCGATGAGGTAGGTCAGAAGACCGATAATGAAGAACTCGAGCCCCGCGGTGGATGCGAGGATCCAGACCAAGGCCGCGATCATCCAGCCCGCTCCGATCCCCTTCGCGAACATCTCGCTTGGAGTATTCAGCATCAAGGTTTGCACCACCTTCCCCAGCTCCTCCGTCACAGGCCCGCTCACGATGGGAAGGCTGGCGAAGGCCAAGGCGAACACAAAGCAGCCCGCGATATTAGCGGCGAGCACAATTCCCCAGAGCCGCAGCATCCTGAGGAGCCAGCTCAGTTTCCGGCGGGTGATGACGGGCAGCACGGCTGTCAGCACATTCTCCGTAAACAGCTGCTGGCGCCCGAGGATAACAATCATGAAGCCCACGGCGTAACCGAGGCTTGCGATCGTATGCCGCCAGCCCGAAGCAGGAAGGCTGGCGTTCAGCACGGCTTGTGTCAGAAAGGAAAAGCCGATCGAGATGCCCGCCGCGACTCCCGACCACCAAAGCGAGGAGACCGGCCGGCGCAGTTCCCTTTCGCCCTCAAGCCGGATTATCTCGTAAACAACAGGCGCACGGGGCCGTTGCGCCTCTTCGACGTCGCTTTGCTCCTTGTCGGTAAGGCCGCGCTCGGCTTCCGGCACTTCGTCTTCATCCACGAGTGAACGGGGCTCTTCTAAAGCCGGGGAATGCTCGTGTCTGGCCACGTTTCTCTGTCCTTGGGCTGGAATGGGTATCAGAACGGTAGAACTCAAGGAGTGAGCGGGCGATCCATGCGCTGCAATCGGTGCGCAGCCAAGTCTTTGCTTTGCTTGCTCTTTTTCCAACAGGCGAGGAACCGGAGGAGCACGGCCCTGGTTGTCCCAACGCAGGCGGGCTCCTTTCTCAGGAGCTGACCGGCAATGATTGCGAAAATGCCCTACAGGAGGAAACGATGGCACGCACATCCGCGGCAGATCTGGCCCAGGGCCTAAAAGGCGCAAAGTTCCCGATGAGCAAGAAGGAGATCGCGGAACTCGCCCGCAACAATGGCGTCGCGGACGAGGTGCTGCAGACCATCGACGAGATGCCCGACGGCGAGTACAACTCCGTGACCGACGTCGAGCACGCCTTCCATGAGGAGCAGGGCGGCGGCGGAGGCCAGCGCGAAAACAAGGGCGAAGCGACAACAGCGGCGCAAAAAGGCGGCCATCACAGCCACGGCGGTCATTCGCGCTCATGACGGCGCGCTTGCATGGGCTTGCGACGAAGTCATCGGCGCAGCAGGCCGCCATAACTGGATTACATATGACCCAAGAGGAAGGCCCTACAGATGGCCTTCCTTCTCCTGCTTTGCAGTCTTGCCCTCGCGCTCTTTTCTCTTCGTTCGCTCCAGGTTCTCCCGGTTCTTCCCGGGACTTTCCCGGTTCGAGGCTCCCGCCTCATGGAGTGCAATCGCAACCGCCTGGCGGCGGCTTCTTACCGGCTTCCCGGTCCCCGTCTCAAGCTCGCCATGCTTGTATTCATGCATGACGCGGCCGACCGTTTCCTTTTGTCCCTTCGTTTCCTTCGGCATTGGTTTCTTCCGCAGTGGACGTGAAGCGGCGCCCCAGTCGAGGCGCCGCGTGAGAAAATCATTCCCGGAACATTGAACCCTGTTTACTGCGCTTGCCTTCGCTCGCATGCGTCATCGGAGTGTCCTGGCGCACGTTGCGCTTTCTCATGACATTCACCAAGGACATGATGGCGAAGGCCAGGACGAATCCGAGAGTCATGAACGCAAGAGCCGGGATGAACTGTTCGTAATTCAAGGGGCATCCTCCTTGTTACTGTCGAATGAGACAGCTCGCCTTACCGTTCGATGGGTAACGCTTGTGGGAGGGTAATGATCCAACTCAAGTTTATAGACACTCACAATAGATTGGGGGCGCCGACGAAACTAAGTCGTCTATCAACTCATTAAAAATAGAAAAGGCCTGAGCGAACCCAGGCCTCAGTGCATGATTTACTTATTCTTGTGGCTCTGCTGGCCTGCTTTCACGTGCTGCTCGTGCGTGCCGCCCTGTGAATGCTCACCGCCCTTTTTACCAGCTTCGGCAGCGCGCTGCGGGTCGCTCTTGAAATTGCCGCTGCTCGTTTTCCCGCCTTTGCTGCTGCCCTTGGAGGACGAGCGACTCTTTTCCATAACTTGGCTCCGTTTTGAAGGCGCGATTGTTAGAAATCGCTTGGCTGCAAACCGGAAACACGGCCTATGTTCCGCGAAGGCGAAGAAAAGGGTTAGGTTTCCGCGCCCCGCGCCAGATTGCCCCTCGCCTGTCATTCGGATTTCTATTGACAGCGCGGCGCGGGCATCTTCTCACATCCCTGATCGCGCTCTAGGAACCACGGGATATTGGCATGTCAGCGCAGGAAATCACCGTTCGAGCGCTGCAAGTCGGAGAAGGCCTCGACCTCAAGGGCCTGGAACGCCAGGACGCCTTTTCGGCAAATCCGGTCGCCTTTCACACCGCGTCGAAAGGAACGGCGATCCTGTTCAAGTTCGGCGCCGTCGCCTTCTTCAACATGACGCCCGTGGAAGAGGATGAGCTGCTGCGCGGCCTGGCCCACCGCATTCTTCAACCTTTGCAGGAGCGGGAAAGCGAATCTGCCGTCCTCCTCATCGCCCCCGAGGAAGAGCATCTCACGACAAGCTCGGGCGCGATCCGTCTCCGCAGCGCCGCTCCCGAACTTTTGCTGCTTGTGGGCGAGGCCTTCGCAGTCTCGGTTGCGCTGGCCTATGACGAACGGCGCATCGCGGCCGCATTCGAGAAAATCGAGCCTGTCGCGGCAAGCCTGATCAAGCGCCGCCTTCCGCCGGGTCCCCAGGCGAACATGCTGGAGCAAATCGGGGAGGCCTTGCTGATCCAAAAAAGACTGGCGTCGCGGGTCGATCTCGACGCCAAGCCGGATGTGTTGTGGGATCATCCCGAGTTCGAGCGGCTTTGGGCCAAGCTCGTCGATGAATACGATTTGACGGCCCGTGCGCGGGCGGTCGAGCGCAAGCTTGTCGTCATCCGGGAAACCGCCGATACGATAACGGATCTGATTTCGACCCGCACCAGCCACCGGCTGGAGTTCTACATCATCATCCTCATCGCGATAGAGCTTGCACTGGCTCTTTATGACCGCTTTCTCAAGTAGAGAAAATTACCGAAGCTTGTTCCTGTAATGAATAATTAACAGGGCTTCCAAAACCGACACTGCAAAGCAGTCGTAGTTCCATCCAATTTCTTGAGCTTCATCAAATATACGTTCAATCTTTCTTTCCAGTACACATTTGAACCGTCTGTCATTTTTAACCTCCATCCATTCCTTACTTGCCGGCTCGGCGTTAAGACTGGATTGCGGCTCTAGCATACTCATGACGCCCCTTATCATTCAACATTACCGGGTTCTTCCAAAACCAGCGCCCACAAGAACTGGCTTCACCCGTCGCCAAAGAAAACAACTGATTCATGCTCCTTCGATGAAAGCTGCGTCATAGCAAGGGAGAGAGCTGAGACATAGGTACGGAAACTACTCATTAGATTTTTCGAATACGACCGGGGCCGCCTCCCAGTGGCAAGGCGAGCCGTTATGCGCGGGAGAACGCGCGGCGCAGCATGGAATAGCGCATTGCGCCCGTGATCTGCGCCGCAACGGCGTAGACGAGCCCGCCAGCGCCGACGAGGACGAGAAGCGCCACCGCTTGCGCCAGTCCGCTTTGCCCCGTCTCGAAATAGGATGTGAGACGAAGATTGAAGTAATAAAGCGCTCCCCCCATCAAGCCGCTGGAGACCAGGATCATGGGGGCGCGGCGGCGCAGCGAGGCGTCGAAATGGAAATGCCCGCGCCGAATCAATGTGGTGCAAAGAAGGATCGCGTTGGTCCAGCCGGCGAGGCTGGTCGCGATGGCGATGCCGACATGGCCGATCACGAAGAAAAGCGCCATTGAGCAGCCGATGTTCACGGCGACCGCCGCCATAGCAAACCACATCGGAGTCGCGGTGTCCTCGCGGGCGAAGAAGCCGGGCAGGAACACCTTCGTCATGACGAATGCAGGCAGCCCAAAGGCGAAAGCGGCAAGCGCGGCTGAGACCTGCACCGTGTCGTTCGCCGAGAACGACCCGTGCTGGAAAAGCACTTGAATGACCGGCTTCGGAATGACGGCGAGCGCAACCGCGGCCGGCAGCGTGAGAAGCAGCGCGAACTCCAGGCTCCGGTTCTGGCTTGTGAGAGCGGCCTGCTCGTCCTCGTCCGCGAGTTGCCGCGAAAGCGTCGGCAGCAGCACGACGCCGATGGCGATGCCGACCATGCCGAGCGGCAGCTGATAAATCCTGTCGGCGTAATAGAGGAAGGACACGGCGCTTGACTGAAGCGAGGCGATGATCGTGCCGATGAAATTGTTCACCTGATAGATGCCGCCTGTGAACAGGCCCGGCCCCGCGAGCACAAGAAGGCGGCGCATTTCGGGGGTGAGGCGCGGCCAGCGAAAGCCCGGATCCATTCCAAGCCTGCGTGCGGCCCAGGCCACGAAGAAGAGTTGCGCGAAGCCCGCAATGGCCACGCCCCAGGCCTGGATTATCCCGGCCTCCGGCTGGTCGTAGAAGCCGCTCGCCGCCGCGAACAGCGTAACCGAGATCAGGACGAGGTTGAGGACGATGGGCGTCGCGGCCGGCGCGCTGAATTTGCCGAGCGCGTTCAGGATGCCCGCCGTCAAGGCGACGAACGCCATGCAAGCGAGGTAGGGAAAGGTGATGCGGGTCAGGAGGACGGCGAGGCGGAACTTCTCCGGATTCTCGCGGAAGCCGGGCGCGATCGCCATGACGAGATAGGGCGTGAAGATTTCGGCCAAGATCACGGTCGCGATCACGCCGAGAAGCAGAATCGCCAGCGCCTGCTCGGCGAAAAGAAGCGCGCTGTCCTTCCCCTCGGCCCGAAGCCGCTTTGTGAACAGGGGCACGAAGGCCGAGTTGAATGCCCCTTCGGCGAAAAGCGCACGGAAGAGGTTGGGGAACTTGAACGAGACCAGAAAAGCGTCGCAGACCCAGCCGGCGCCCAGCACGGCGGCCAGCAGCATGTCGCGCAGGAATCCGAACACGCGGCTGACCGCCGTCAGTCCGCCAACCGTGAGAAAACCGCGATAGAGGCTCATTCATCACCCGCCATCTGTTTCGAGGCGCAGCTATGGGCAAACTTTAAGGCAGAGGCAAGCCCACAGTGCGAAGGCTCCCGCCGTCTCCTGCAGCGCAGCAATTTTCCGCATGGCGCCATAGCAAAAAGCATAATTTTGATATAGATCAATGCCCCCTGTGTTAAATTAATTATCCTTGATAAGCGCTAACTCTCAGGGGAATCAGTAATATGGTCTGGCGTGTCGGGCAAACAGTTCTCGGGTCCTTGTTTAGCGATACTGACAAACAACATCACAGACTCCCCCCGTTTCGGTAATCTGCAATACGAGCGAGTTAGAGCTTACGACATCGGTATTCGCCGTGGCCTCACGCCACGCGATGCTTTGGTGGTCGCGGCGGCTTTTGGCAACGACAACAAGCGCAGCTTGTGGGAGCCCGCCCTGGCGGAACGGGCCAAGGCCGCGCGTTCCTAAGCGGGCTTCGCTAGCGAATCTTCGGAGTTTCAGGCTTTCTCCGTAAGCAGCGCGGTTCTGCCTCTGCTTTTCCGCTCCTCCCTGCGGCTCCGGCCTCACTCGGAAAACGCCTTACCGATTTGAGCGCGCCCTTGTCCGTCACGGGCTGCGGGCGCGGGCGATGGAAGACGGCTTCCGCGCCGTTCAGAAGCACGCGGACACGCAAGCCGCGATCCCGCTGACTTGCGTTATGGCGCTCAGCCTTCCGGCTATTTCCCCGGCAGCGGCCAGCCTATCGCCGACCCCAGCTTCTTCGCCTTGTCGTAATCGGCGCGCAGATCCTGCTTCATAGCCGCAAGCTGCGGGTAATCCGGCGGCAAGTGGTTGACGATGCAAGCCGCCAGGCAAACCTTCACTTCGGCTGTCGCGCGCTGGGCGGCCGCCACATTCGGGAATACGGTGGCGCCGTAAGGGTCCACGCAAAGAAAGTTGCAAAAGCCGCCAATGCGAGAGAGAGCCGTCCTCTTCTGCTCCTCGGTCCATTGACCGTAATTTCCCGGCGGCAGCCCCGCGATCGGAGCCTTGGCGATATAGGCGTTGGCATCGCCCTCCTGGGCAGCCATCGCGGCGCAAGCAGCCATACCTAAGGCCAGGACCCCCGCCAAAGGCAAGAAAACCGCGCCCCTGCGCTTCACCGTGAACCGTCGCCAAACCATCGACAGCCGCCTTAGCGGGTTCGGCCGCCTCATTGTCAACAGGGGCGGCATCCGGATAACCGGCGCCGGAAAATCATACCTCATCAACCAACACGAAAACTTCGGCGCTTCTCCGCAAAAAGATCATCATTCGCGTCTTATTTCGGCCTTGCGTCAGCCCAATTTCTGGTTGCACCTTAGAGCCCATATAGATAGTAAACATCTCCCCCTTTCTGTGAGTTGGCGCTATGTTGTTGATCCGATTTCTCTTTGCCGCCCTCGTCACCATCGCCGTCACGGTGGCGGCCCCAGCCCAGCAGAAACTTCCCATCGATGACTCGATCGTGCGGGAGTCGGAAACCTTCGAAAACACGCTGCAGGCAACCTGGCCAACCAAGGGCAAGGACGCCAAGGGCTGGAAAGCGGAGGGCGTCAAGGCCAGCCGGCGCCAAGGATCACAAGTCGGCGACAGGCAATTTCGCGTCGTCAGCCCTCCTCGACAGGAAGAACGCGGACACATGGCTGCAACTCGCGCGGGAATATCTTGCCATCGATCCGCAGAACTATACCGAAAAGAGCGCTTTCGCTCGCAACGCAGGCTCTTCGGCCTACATCGCCTATACGCGGTCCCAGACGCAGGAGGCGAAAGCCGAGGCGCTCGCCGTTCTCGCCGAGAGCCTCACAGTCCGCGATCAGTGGCGCCCGGCCCTTCGCGTTTACAAGATGAGCCTTGCCCTCGCCGCGGACCCGGACGTGCAGCAGGCTTATGACGAGGCCTTCAACGAGCACGGCTTCCGCATGCTCGATTACACGGCCGACAACGAGTCCAACGCGCCGCGCCTTTGCGTGCAGTTCTCGGAAAGCCTTGCGAAAGGCCGCGTCGATTACACGAACTTCGTCACCATCAACAACGAAAAGCCGGCGTCAGTGCGCGTGACAGGTTCGCAGCTTTGCGTAGAAGACCTTCTGCACGGCAAGCGCTACGAGCTGAAGATCAGAAGCGGCATTCCATCGACCGAGGACGATCTGCTTCCGAAGCCTGTTGAGCTGACGGTCTACATTCGCGACCGCTCGCCTTCCGTGCGCTTCTCGGCCCGCAATTACGTTCTGCCGAGGACCGGCCAGCAGGGCATCCCGCTTGTCAGCATCAACACGAAGCTTGTGAAGGCGAGCATCTATCGCATCGGCGACCGCCGCATCGCCGACGAGGTGCTCGACGGCGACTTCCAGAAGCCGATGGAGACCTATCAGCTCAACCAACTCGCCAATCAGAAGGGCGAGAAGCTTTGGACCGGCGAGATGCCGGTGGCTTCAAAGCTGAACGAAGAGGTCACGACGGCCTTTCCGGTCGACACGCTTCTGCCGAACCTCAAGCCGGGCTTGTATGTGATCGCGGCGAGCGCCGCCGAGGAAGGCGCGAAGCCTGCCAACGACAGCGACGCCGACGACGACTACAGCTTGAAATCGACGCAATGGTTCGTCGTTTCCGACCTTGGCCTTACGGCGTTTTCAGGCGCGGACGGCGTGCATGTATATGTGCGCTCGCTCGGCTCCGCCAACCCGGTCGCCGACGCCGAAATCCGCCTCGTCGCCCGCAACAACGAAGTCCTCGGCACAGCCAAGACGGACGCCGATGGGGCGGCCGTCTTCGACGCTTCATTGGCTCGCGGAACGGGCGGCCTCGCGCCTGGGCTTGTGGTGGCGCGCGGAGCGGATAGCGACTACGGCTTCCTCGACGTAACAAAACAGGCCTTCGATCTCTCCGACCGCGGCGTTGGCGGACGCACGCCTCCAGGCCCGCTCGACGCGATGGTCTTCACCGAGCGCGGCGTCTACCGCCCCGGCGAAAACGTCTATGTCACCGCGCTGTTGCGCGACCAGGCGGCGAACGCCGTCGCCTCGACGCCGCTGATCGTGAAGCTGTTCCGCCCCGACGGCGTCGAAGACCGGCGCGAGACGCTTGCCGACCAGGGCAATGGCGGCCGCAGCTGGCAGATTACACTGCCGGACACGGCGATGACCGGCTCCTGGCGTCTCGCGTCGTTTGTCGATCCGAAGGCCCCGGCGCTTTATGAGAAGACATTCCTTGTCGAAGACTACGTTCCCGAACGCCTGGAAATGAAGCTGACGGCGCCGCAGCCCATGATCGCCGCCGGCAATCCCGGCGTGGTCGCCGTGGCCGGGCGCTATCTCTACGGCGCGCCCGCCTCCAATCTCGGGCTCGAAGGCGAGATTGTGATTTCGGCTTCGAACGAGGTCAGCGGATTCCCCGGCTATCGCATCGGCCAGGAAAGCGAGAAATTCACGTCCGTCCGGAAGGAACTCGAAGCGCTGCCGAATACGGACGCGACGGGCGCGGCCTCCCTGTCCATCGCGTTTCCCGATCTGCCGCAGACCTCGAAAACGCTGAACGCGGATGTCACCATCCGCCTGCGCGAGCCGAGTGGCCGGGTGCTCACCGACAAGATCGCGATGAAGGTCAATACCGGCAAGAGCTTCATTGGCGTGAAACCCCTTTTCGATGGCTCCGTACCCGAGGGCGCGCCCGCCGAATTCGAAATCGTCGGTATCGGGCCAGATGGGAAACAGACCGCCATCAAGGGCCTGAAATGGGAACTGCAGCGCGTCGAGAGCCAGTTCCAGTGGTACAGCCGCAACAATCGCTGGTCGTACGAGCTGATCGCCTATGAGAACCGCGTGGCGGGCGGCGCCATCGACACGCCTGCTTCCGGCACGGTCCGCATCAAGGCTCCGGTCAACTCCGGCACATACCGGCTCGACATCGCCTCCCCCACGGCGCAAGGCCCCGCAACGAGCTACTCCTTCTCGGCGGGCTGGTTCGTCTCCGAGACGTCGGACACGCCCGAAATCCTCAACCTCGCGCTCGACCGCGCGTCCTACCGCCCCGGCGACGATATCAAGGTCACGGTCATGCCGCGCATGGCCGGGCAGGCGCTCGTCGCTATCGTCAGCGACAAGGTGCTTGCGACACAGATGATACCGGTCGCCGCATCCGGCGGATCGGCTGCCTTCAAGGCCGACCCATCCTGGGGTCCGGGCGCCTACGCGACGGCGATCCTCTACCGCCCGATGGACAGCGCCGCCAAGCGCATGCCAAGCCGCGCAGTCGGCGTCAAATGGATCCCGCTCGACACAAAGCCGCGCATGCTCTCCGTCGCCCTTGAGACGCCCCCGGCGGTGCGCCCGGCCGGACCCGTCACGGTCTCGGCCTCGATCTCTGGCCTCGACAAGGGCGAGAACGCAACGCTTGTCATTTCGGGCGTCGATCTCGGCATCCTGAACATCACACGCTACAAGACGCCCCAGCCTGCCAATTACTTCTATGGCCAGCGCCGCCTCGGCCTGGAGATGCGCGACCTTTACGGCAAGCTGATCGACGGCATGCAGGGCGTCCGCGGCGTGGTGCGCTCTGGCGGCGACGAAGGCGGCCTTGAGATGAACGGCAGGCCGCTCGCGGAGACGCCGCTCGCGGTCTACTCCGGTCCGATGGAGGCCGATGCGGACGGCAATGCGCAGGTGACCTTCACGCTGCCTCCCTTCAACGGAACGATGCGGCTGGCGGCGCAAGCCTGGACAGCGTCCAAGATCGGGTCGGGCGAGAAGGACGTAATCGTCCGCGATACCGTCGTGGCGCAAGCGACGCCGCCGAAATTCCTCATGCTCGGCGACAGCTCCCAGCTGCATCTCAGCATCGAGAACGTGGAGGCCCCGGCCGGCGCTTATCAGCTGTCGTACAAAGGCGATGGCGGCCTCGAGATTACCGGCGGAGCGGAGCGCACCCTCAATCTCGAGTTGGAGAAGCGCATCGGCGAGACGATCCCGATCAAAGGCGCAGCCGTTGGCGATGGCTACATCTCGTTCTCGCTGACAGGACCGGGCAACGTCGCCATCAATCGCACCTACGCGATCTCTGTCGAGCCGCCCGCGCCGAACGTGCGCCGCCGCACCACCCAGATGCTGGCCGCCACGACAGGCTCGCTCAGGATCGGCAGCGAACTGATCCGCGATCTGGTCCCGGCATCCGCGAAGATTTCGGTGACCGCGAGCCGCACGGCGTCCTTCGATGTGCCGGGCTTGCTCCTCGGCCTCGACCGCTATCCATTCGGATGCGCCGAGCAGACCACGAGCCGCGCCCTGCCGCTGCTCTATTACGATGAGGTCGCGTCTCGCGCCCGCATCGGCAAAGAGCCGAAAGCCAAGGCCGCCATCGAGAAGGCCATTTCGCGGCTTTACGAGATGCAGTCCTCGTCCGGCGCTTTCGGCCTTTGGGGACCGTATGGCCAGGACATCTGGCTCACCGCCTACGTCTCCGACTTCCTGACGCGCGCCAGGGAAAAAGGATTTGCCGTCCGCGACAACAACTATGAAATCGCGCTCGACCGGCTCAAGAACACGGTCAACAACGCCCGTGATTTCAAGAAGGGCGGCGAGGATCTGGCCTATTCGCTTTATGTGCTCGCCAGGGCCGGACGCAGCGTGCTTGGCGATCTGCGGTATTACGCCGACACCAAGATCGACGCGTTCGCCACGCCAATCGCGCGCGCTCAGCTTGCTGCAGGCCTCGCCATGCTGGGCGACAAGGAACGGTCCGCGCTGACCTTCGCCAACGCCCTGTCGATGCTCGCGGCGCCCGATCCCCAAGTGCCGCTGGCCTACCGCGCCGACTACGGCACGCAGCTTCGCGACGCCGCCGCCGTGCTGGCGCTCATGGGCGAAAGTGGAGCCTCGACGCCGCAACTGCAGAAGGCGTTCAACATCGTCGTCAAGCTGAGGGCTCTGCAAAAAGAGACGACAACGCAAGAGAGCCTCTGGCTCCTGCTGGCTGCGCGCACGCTCGACGCGCAGAACAAGGACCTCGCGCTTGAGGTGAACGGTGTGCCGGTCAAGGGCTCGTTCCAGACGGTGCTCGCGGGAAGCGATCTCACGGCCGGTCCGATCCAGGTCACGAATGTAAGCGCAATCCTGCCGAACGCGGCCTCGGACAAGTTCCAGACGATGCTGACGCCGCAGCAGTTCGCCTCGCAAGGTCTCGTCGTGGCGAACCGCGGCCCGGATGCCGTGCCTGCGGCCGTTCTTGTCACGGGCGAAGGCCTGGAGCCGGAGCCGTCCGCCGAAAGCGGGTTCAAGATCGAACGCAAGACCTATGCGCCCGATGGACGCGAAATCCCCTTCGACAAGCTGAAGCAGAATGACCGCGTGGTCGTGGTGCTGAAGGTGACGGAGGTCGAACCGAAGCTTGCGCAAATCGTCGTCGAAGACCGCCTTCCGGCCGGCTTCGACATCGAGAACCCCGCGCTTCTGAAAGGCTCGGACCTCAAGGCCTTCTCATGGCTGCCCTCGACCTATGCGCCAGTCTTCTCCGCGTTCCGTGACGACCGCTTCGTGGCGGCTTACTCGCTGACCGATCAGGGCCGAAAGGTGCCGGCGCAGTTGACGATGGCCTATGTGATGCGAGCGGTGACCCCCGGCAGCTACACCCATGCGGGCGCGCGCGTCGAGGATATGTATCGCCCGGATCGTTTCGCACGCACATCGGGAGCGAAGGTCGAGATCGCGGCGGGACAATAAAATAAAAAATTCCGGGCGCGGCTTGAGCGCGTCCGGAACCAATCTTTGTTTCAAGGTTTCAAGTCCCGATTGCAACGTTTCCGGTTGTGTGAAGAGTAAGGAGCGCGAATGAAAACGCGCAGGAACTCCGGTTGGTTTATCGGCGGAGCCTTGGTGCTGGGCTTCCTTGTTTTCATTGGCGCACTCCTCAAAATTTTCGATCCCCTGCCCCTCGAAACGGCGGCTTCATCCTCGCGGCTCGTGCTGGACCGCGACGGACATCTCCTTCGGGCTTTCACCACGCCGGAGGGACGCTGGCGGCTCGACGCGAAGCCCGAGGACGTCAGCCCCACTTATCTCGCGCTTCTCTTCGCATTCGAGGATCGCCGCTTCTGGAGTCATCCCGGCGTCGATCCCCTCGCACTCGTGCGGGCCATAGGGCAAGCCATCCGGCACGGCAAGCCTATCTCGGGCGGGTCCACGCTGACAATGCAGGTGGCCCGGCTGCTGCGCGGATCGCCGACGCATTCCTTCTCCGCCAAATTCCAGCAGATCGCGGACGCCTTTCGCCTTGAGCGGACCCTAAGCAAACGCGAGATCCTTTCGCTTTATCTCAAGCTCGCCCCCTATGGCGGCAATCTCGAAGGCGTCCGCGCCGCTTCGCTCGCCTATTTCGGAAAGGAGCCGTTGCGTCTCAGCATTCCGGAGGCCGCCCTTCTGGTGGCGATCCCGCAAGCGCCGGAGATGCGCCGCCCGGACCGGGGCTACGCCTCTCTCATGGATGGCCGCAACCGGGTAATCCGCAGGGCCAGCGCCGCACGGGCGATCACGCAGGCCGACGCGAACACAGCGCTTTCGCAGGGCGCGCCGCGCATGCGATTGGAGTTTCCAGCTTTCGCGCCTCATATCTCCGAGCGCCTCGCAGTCGCGGCGCCGAATATGGCGTCCATAGCAACGACCATCGACCGGAACCTTCAGGAAGCCGCCGAGATCATCACCCGCAGGAACGCGCAAGCCTTCGGAGAAAAAATCTCCATCGCGGCGCTTATCGCGGATAACCGCACAGGCGAAGTTCTTGCGCATGTGGGCTCGGCCGGGTATTTCGACGATACGCGGCTTGGCGCCATCGACATGACGGCCGCCATCCGCTCGCCCGGCTCGGCGCTGAAGCCCTTCATCTATGGCCTTGCCTTCGAGGACGGGCTTGCGCATCCCGAAACCTTGATCGAGGACAGGCCGGTGCGTTTCGACGGCTACGCCCCGGTGAATTTCGACAACGTGTTCCACGGAACCGTGACGGTGAGAACGGCGCTGCAGCTCTCGCTCAACATTCCCGCCGTCAAGGTTTTGAACGAGGTCAGCCCCGTGAAGCTTGCGGCGCGCTTCCGTGAGGCGAACATGCCGTTCGCCGTGCCGCGCAATCTGACCGTGGCGCTCGGCGGCGCCGGCCTCACGCTTGAGAACCTCACGACGCTCTACGTCGCGCTGGCGCGGGGAGGAAGCGTCATCCCGCTCCGCTACCAGAAGGAAACCGCGCCTCGCTGGGGCGCGGAGGCTCCCGTGCTGCTGCAGCCCGCCGCCGCTTGGTACGTTGCGGACATCCTTCGAGGCGCGCCCGTGCCTGCGAATGTTACGCCGGGCGCGGTCGCCTTCAAGACCGGCACGTCCTACGGTTTTCGCGACGCCTGGGCCGCGGGCTTCGACGGCGATTATACGATCGCCGTTTGGGCCGGCCGCGCCGACGCCAGCTCCGTGCCCGGACTTGTGGGCTTGCGGGTCGCCGCGCCTGTGCTTTTCGAGCTGTTCAGCGCGGTCGGCCCGCGTCGCGCGCCCTTCGCGCCCGCCCCGGCGAACATCATTGGCACGCGGAAAACGGCCGATCTGCCGCCGCCGCTGCGCGTCTTCCGCGAACAGAAGCACGAGGCCTTACGCGGCGCAGATCTGGAGCAGGCGTTGCACATCGCATTCCCGCCCGCGAATTCGGAGATCGAAATCGCATCCATGGAAGGCCAGGCGGACAAACTTCCGGTGGCGCTGAAGGCGGAGGGCGGGACGCTGCCCCTAACCTGGCTCGTGGACGGGGCGCCCATTCCCTCTTCGCCGCATCGCCGCGACGCCTTCTTGAAGCCGCTGGGCCCCGGCTTTTTGCAAATCACGGTCGTCGACGCCGAAGGCCATTCAGACCGCTCCCAAGTCCGGCTCCGCTAGAGCCTATCCACTTTTGATGGAATCAAAAGCGGGCTCTAAGTTTTTGTTTTATCGTGCGTCTTATCGGAAAACCGCTTGGCGCTTTTCCGGACGCACTCTAAGCGACGTTTTCCAGCGTACCCCAAGAGTTCCATGCTCCGCCCTGTTCTCGAAAGCGCGGCGAAGCGCTGCGACTTTTACTCGCGCAACGGGCCGAAAGAATGAGGCAAGACAAGCGGACCATTTGAATTTAATTTTTGATGGCGGACTGGCTGCCGGCTACTTTCTACCTGGCGGGACGAGAGATACCGATCAAAGCGCAATAAATATAAAAGTGTATGGAGAGTAAGAATATGACAGCAAAGGTGGCTCGTCAGTCATTTTTGTACGCTTGTGCGATTTTTTCGATAGCCGGCCTAGCGGCTGCGGAGCCGGCGAAGTCTGAGGAGCCGCCAGTAGGCTGGCAGATGCTGGATGCGATGCCGCCGAAGCTGTTTCAGAAGATGTTCCGGGACAAGACCCTTGTCGGTTCGCCGGGCCTGACGTGGAAGAAAAAAAAAGTCCTGACCATTGCGTTCGATGGAGGGTCCGACGGTCTCCATGAGCTTATCGAGCGCACGGCGAACGAGTGGACGGCGGTGGGCGGGGAGTTGTCTTTATCTTTCAAGGATGACGCGGGGCAATATCGCCGTTGGACTTCAAGCGACACGGTTCCGGCGGCGGACATCAGGATTTCCTTCGACCAAAACGGCTATTGGTCGATGCTGGGCGTGCTTGCTACGAAAGTGGACCCAGGCGATCCGACCATGAATTTCGAAGGATTTCCGGAAAGACTGAAGAAATATTTCGGTGAAGGGAATGCGGCCGAGTGGCGGAAATCTCTTGAACACACCACCGTACTCCATGAGTTTGGCCACGCCCTCGGCCTGTCTCACGAACACTTCAATCCGGAGTGTCAGAAAGACCTGCTGATCGAGAAGATCATCGCGGAGCTGATGGGGCCGCCGAACAATTGGACGCGTGAGCAGGCGCTCTTCAACATGGATGCGAAGTACTATGCAGAGAAGCTGGCTCAACAAGCCGGGCCGCTGGAATCCAAAATCATCAATAAGCCCTACACGGATCAGTTGTCCGTCATGCTGTACGCATTTCCATCAAGCTTCTACGCATCGGGGGATGGGTCTGTTTGCAAACGGATGGGCGATCGCGGTCAGAGATGGCCGACGAGGTTATCCGAGGATGACGAATTATTTTACGTGACGAACTATCGGGTGATCTCCTCGCAATAGGGATCGGCGAAACCTCCTGGAATGGCGCCCAAGGCGGGAGATTGCGCGCGTTAGTTGCCCCGGGCGGCGCAACACCGCCCGTTCATGGGGAAGCCGCCAGAAGCCTGCTCGCGGCGCTTTCCAACGCGCGCTTTCTTGTGCCGCAGCCAAAGCGCGCATTCCACCAATGTCTATTGGCGGCGGAAATGCCGCTTCCCATTTTCATACTGCCCCGCTAGAGACTGGGCAGAGGCGGGCGGCTGCCCGCACACAAGACGCAGATAGAGTTAGGGGCGCTATGCTTAACCGCCGTGATTTCTTGAAACTGGCTCTGGCCGCCCAGGCTTTCGCGGCGCTTCCGGCAAATGCGGCGCCGCAAGGCTTGCGTTTTGGAGAAGCACAACCGTTTTCTGCGGAGTGGCTGAAGGCGCATGCGCAAGCTCTCGCGGCCGCGCCCCATAACCCCCCGCCGCGCCCCGATCCGCAACTCGTCGCCTCCATCGATTACGACCTGCATGGCAAGCTGAAATACAAAAACGATTACGCGCTGTATGGCGACAGCGATACCGGCGCTTTCCCGATCACCTTCCAGCATGTCGGCCAGTACTTTCCGAAGACTGTGCGCATGTATGCGATCGAGCCTGCGACCGGCGGCGGCACAGCCCGAGAAATCCTTTACGACCCGGATTACTTTACGATTCCCTCGGAGAGCGCCGCCGCGAAGCTGCCGCAAAATCCGTCCCCGTTTGCGGGCTTCTGGTTGCGGGAGCCAAAGGCCGGCACCGAAGACTGGCGCATCGCGGAGCCGTGGGTCACCTTCCTCGGCGCATCTTACTTCCGCGCCAAGGGCGAGCTTGGGCAGGTTGGCTTGTCCGCGCGGGGCATCGCGCTCACACCGGGCGGCAGCGCCATCGAGGAGTTCCCGGATTTCGTCGCCTTCTGGTTTATGCCTTCTCCTTCCGCCGCCAGATCGGTCACCGTCTACGCCCTGCTCGATGGCCCGAGCGTGAGCGGCGCCTACCGCTTCACAATGGAGCGCACGAAGGGCGTCGTCATGGACATCGAGAAGACGCTGTTCTTCCGCCAGCCGGTCGAGCGGCTCGGCCTCGCGCCGCTGACCTCGATGTTCTGGTATTCCGAAACCGTCAAGCAGGCGGCCATCGACTGGCGGCCGGAAGTCCACGATTCAGACGGGCTGGCGCTTTGGACCGGAGGCGGGGAGCACATCTGGCGTCCGCTCAACAATGCTGCCCACATCACCGTCTCCAGCTTCGCGGATGAGCATCCGCGCGGCTTTGGGCTTCTGCAGCGCGACCGGGAATTCGATCATTATCTCGATGGCGTGCGCTATGATAAGCGGCCGTCCGCCTGGGTCGAGCCGCTGGGCGACTGGGGGAAGGGCGCGGTGCAACTTGTCGAGATGCCCACCGACGACGAGATCATGGACAATATCATCGCGTACTGGTCCCCGGAAAAGCAGCCGCAGCCCGGCGATCGCATCGACCTGCGCTACCGGCTGCATTGGCTTGCGGATGAGCCCTACCCCACGAACCTCGGGCGCTGCGTGGCCACCCGGCTTGGCCGCGGCGGCGAGCCGGGTCAGCCGCGCCCGTTCGGCGTGCGCAAGTTCCTTGTCGAGTTTCTGGGAGGACCGCTTGCGGAGCTGCCAAGCGGGGTGATGCCGGAACTGGTGCTCTGGTCCTCGCGCGGAAAGTTCTCACATGCAAGGCCCGAGGCGGTTCCGGATGACGTGCCGGGCCATTGGCGCGCGCATTTCGACCTTGCTGTCGATGGGCACGAGCCGGTGGAGATGCGCCTCTACCTCAAAGCGAACGACAAGGTGCTGACTGAGACCTGGCTCTATCAGTACCACCCGTTTGTATCGGATGGACGGCCGGTCGGGTATTGAGTTCGCACACTTTCGCCCTCATGGTGAGCCTGTCGAACCATGGGCGGCGCCGCTTCATCCTTCGACTGGCTCAGCATGAGGCCTCTGACATAAAAAACGCCGCTGGCGCAAAGACCAGCGGCGAATTTATTTACCCGGCCTGCAAAGCAATGCGGAATTGCTTGCCTTATGGCTTCGGCCCTTTGCCGTTCAAATAGTAGGAAGAAGAGGGGATCCCCGGGGTTCCCGGCTTTCTCAACAGCCAAACCGCGATAACGAAAGAAACAACAATGATGTCGATCCAGAGCAGTGCAGGATTCATGTTCGTCTCCGATTATTGAACAGCGGTCTCAAGTTGACGATTTCGCTCGATTTTCTCCCACCCGGCGTCTTGGGCATTCGATCGGCAGATTGCCGGCTCCGCTGGAAAAGTGGGCATGCCAGCCACCCGCGCGCGCCTCTTCGAGTGAGCCAAAATAACTTGGCAGTAGAGCGTATAACTGAACCAACGGCCTGTAAACACGCGAAGCTCCATCATCGCGGCGGCCGCATAAGTCAAAGTGTAGCAGCTGGCGCGGGCGCGGCGCCGCCGGCCAAACCCAACCCCCGCAAATACAGAAGCACGCCCGCCTCAAGCAGTTCCTCGGGCGAAATCGCCGGTTTCGGGTCTGCGCTTCGCCGCCCGAACAGCGAGGCGATGCCGTGCGACAAGGACCAGATATGCAGCCCGACCATGTGAGCTGGCGGCCGGCTGGTCTCGGGCAGCTTCTCGATCAGCTTCTTTGTCGCCGTATACAGCACTTCGAACGCTCTGCTCGCGGACTGCTCAAGAGCAACGTTGTTCGTTTTTGGAAGGGTCATCTCGAACATGGCCGCGTAGTACGCAGGTTCGTTCCGCGCGAAGGCGAGGTAGGCGCGCCCGACATTCTGAAGCGCTTCGAGCGGCGACGGATGGCCGCCATGCCATGCCTTTTCAAGGTCGTCCGCGAAGCGCTCGAACCCGAGGCGCGCCACATCCGCCATCAGTTCCTCGCGGTCGCGGAAATGGCGATAGGGCGCAGCCGGACTCACGCCCGCCGAGCGCGCAGCCTCCGCAATCGTAAATCCCGCAGGCCCTTTTTCGCCAATCAGGGTGAGCGCGCTCTGAATGAGCGCTTCCCGCAGGTTTCCGTGATGATATCCGCGGCGGCCAGGGCCGCCATGCTTACAGCCCATGTGAGGAACCTTTATATCGCGCCGCGATTTCTGGCAGCTCTTATTTTGTCAAGATAACACTCCTGACCGGCCTGCTACGAGCGCGTACCGGGAGAAGTTGCGCAACAAAGATGCACGCTATGAGTGTGCGACAGCGCAGATGTTTCCTAACCCGGCCTTTTGTTCCTTTAATGTTCTCGAAGTGTCAACCGGCGTAGACATATTCATGTTTTGTTCTCGCTGAAGATGGTGCTCGGATCGCAACGCATTGCACCTTCGCTCAGACGCCGCAGCCTGAGACGAGGGACGCTGATGGGTGTTTCACACTCGTCAATCAGAGCTTCCGCGCGATTGAGGGCCGGTCAAGAAAGAAGCTGCATGGGCTTCGGCTGCGCGCTTACGGATCGCCCACCGGCTGGCTTTTCGCGCCGTGCTCTCTGTTCGACAGAGCCTGACTGAGCGCCCTGCCTAGAATTTCCGTTGTGTACGGTTTATCGACCACCGGGATGTTCATGCCCGGCAGTGTGATGTCGTAACCGCTGCAGACGACGAAGGGCACATCTTTCTTGCGCAAGGCGGTCGCGATTTCACTTGAAAGTTCGGACCCCAGGCGAACGTCAAGCATCACACAATCGATTGCCGCGCCGGTCTCGATCGCCGCCAGGGCGGCGTCCACCGAGGTCGCCACGCCAGCGACGCTGCAGCCCAATTCGGCGAGGATCTCCTGCGCGAAGAGTGCGGAAAGGGCATCATCTTCGATAACCAGAACGCGAGCGCCATCGAGCGGAGCTTCGGTCATCGGTCATGCCTCCAGAACCACTATCTTACGGGCCACGAGTTAAGAACCAAACAAGAAATCGGCATTGGCGCGCACTTAAGCTTAGGGCTATATTGTATATCGGGTCTCTCGAAATTTTCAAGGTTGCGAGTGGTGGCTCAGCAAGCCGGCTGGAAACACTTGAAAGAGTGTTACGGTGAGCACGAAGGTATCTTCTCTTGTATCGATCAAGTCTCTATAGCCAGCAGAATACGAGGTCCGATAGATAACAACAAACGCCTCGCCGCCCCTGCGGAGGGAGAATAAGACTACATCATTTTTTTGGAAGAACTGGAGCGGGCGAGGCGGTTCGAACACCCAGCGCCGCCGAAAACGGCTGGCCAGCACGACGCGGCCGCCGTCAGCCTGCGTCTTATACACGTTAATGTTGCAACAAAGTCACGCGCGCTACCCGAATAACAGCCTAACTCAAGCCAGAGCCAGGGGTGGAGCCACTTCGGTTCCCAGTTTTTGCGTCTCCCGATAAGCCGCTATCCCATCGCGAGAGAATGGCGGGCTGCGGGAAGCGCTCCAAGCGCTGAAGCGCCGCACAGGCTGCGACAGATCGTTACCCTCGCCTGCCCGTCAAGACGCTGAATATTCAAGAACCGGCTCACCCGTTGATTATATTGGAGCGGCGAGGCGATTCCAACGCACGGCCCCAGGCCCTCACTGAGAATCGGCGAGTTGAGCCGCTGCGGCCTTCGCCAAGACCTTGTCTCCCGCTCACGCGTCGATTCTCGGCCCTTTGCTGACCTGCTTTTTCCTGCGCCGCCAGCGAAAACGGCTGCCCAGGAGCCGTCAGCACACAACCTATGCTCGTTTAAGTTGCAACAAAGCCACGACTGCCAACCAAACAGCGGCCTAACTCAAACAAAGGTTGCTGACATCCCGCATTTCGCGCCTCCTAAGGTTGCGCCACTTCGGCTTTCGGTTGCAGATCGGCGTTAGCCTTAGTAGAAAGGGTTCTATTCCAAAATTTAAAAAAAGCGGAGATCAAAATGCTTTATCTTTACGAACGGATCGCCCAAGTGCTTAGCAGTGTGTCTCGAAAGTACATCTGCGACGAAGATCCCGATGAGCGCCGGGAAAGGCTTCGCAGGGAAGCCTTAGCGGAGATAGATGCGGGGATCGTCCCGATAGTGCAACTGAGAACTCGCGATGCAGGAATGGGCGGAGCATAGCGCCCGCGCGCATGCTCGAAGGAGCAAAGAGCCAGCGTAGATAGAGGCGCTTTTGCAACACAAAACGCAAACTCATATCCATGGCAACCTTTTACGATTCGACAAAAGAGATTATGTCATATTTATTAAAAATTGTAGCGTTGTGTTTGTGGGGACAACAAAAAGATGGAAAACCATGTTGTGCGTAAAAATGCCTACGTGCCAGGCACTTCCAGCATCTCAGAAGATGAAAAGGCTGAGTTTTTCTCTTCGATGATACAGGAGCTCAGAAACTCTTGCGGCCAAGGCAGATTATTGCTCCTTGAGCCTTCTTATGGATTTTGCGTTGGAGGAACTGCGTCGGGAGCATCGGGTCAAACTAATTAACTAACCATTAAGCCGTAACCGGGTGCTGAAGCAGCACCCGGCCTTATGCCGTGGCCTTACGCCGTGCAACCGTTGCGCGATGGTCTTCAATTCCTGATCGATGGCATACATCCGTTCCAAGTAGTTCGGCTGCGCCTTAGAAAGGACTTTTTTAAACTCACGGCGATGCGGCTCAGCTAATGCAGCTTGGCCTTCGCTTAGCTCAGCGAGATCCTGATTGCTTTTGGTTGTGAGAATCCATGCTCCAGCCCATTCTGCTCGGAGAGGAGCATAACTTTATTCCCTGGCGCTAATATGAACTCCTTGCCATTAAGGAGCTGACGGAACGGCCACAGCAAGGCAGCTCTTTTTTTGCCTAAAGGCGTGAATTTTAGGCTTCGGAATAAGCCACCCTTCATAGCTAAGGTGTAGCTTGAGTAGCGCTCTCCTTGACCTAAGTTGAAGCCGCAGAGCTGCTGCGGCTTCAACATGGAGGAGCATCATCGCGGTGTCAGCGCTTAAGCGTCCGCGTGTAAATTCGCCGGACCCAGAACGCAAGAAATTTACGGGACGCGAGTCCGAAGCGCGAACCCGAGCGCCTTGTTGATTCCCAGGCAAAGTGGATGCGGGCTACTCTAATCTCTTTAGCTTTGAGGAGTTGACCTGTGCTTTCAGCTTTTTCGCTTGGCTGGTTGATCAACTCAGCTTTGAGGGAACCGCGAGAGCAAGACAGTTCCCTTTTTCGCCCAAAGGGCATGAATTTTAGGCTTCGGCATAAGCCACCCTTCACACCTTAGGTATAGCTTGAGTAGCGTCTCCGGACCGGTCTGGAAGCCGCAGAGTGGTTTCTGCGGCTTCAACCCCCAGGGGAGCCCAAATCGCCATGTCAGCGGTTAAGCGGCCGCGTGTAGATTAGGCCGATCCAGAACGCACGCAGAGTCCGAAGCGCGAACCCGAGCGCCTTGTTGATTCCCAGGCAAAGTGGATGTAGGCGGGATGGACCCCTTCGGAGTCGACGAACATTTTGCGAGTCCGAATTTGTGTTTCCCCGCAGGAAATGCGACCGCGAAAACCATTTAAAGTTGCACCATTGCAACTAGCTCCTCTTAAAGTAGGTTTACTTTTCAATCTCTAGTTGCGCGCAATCGCAACCAGGTGTCATCTCCGGTTGCATTGCTTCTTGGAAGCTGAAGCGCGCGTCCCGTGTAGGCTTCTTCAAAACTGGAGATTGAAAAGATGACTGAATGGAATATGAAAAGCCCAGGTACGCGGCTTGCTCTGTTGGACGCGCTACGCGTCCCGCTTGTGATCGGCGTCAGCGTGGTTGCACTTTCGGCATCGGCGACGCTGCTTTTTAGCGGGGCTGCGAATGCGCAGACAAACCCGCCTTTTGTCGTTGGGGATGCCTATAAATGGCCGTATGCCGTCGATCTTTCCCAGGTCACAATCCCCGGCGTTTCCCTGTCAACGACCCCGCAGGTTCTTGAGACGAACAACGCGGCGTCGACGCCGGTCGCGCTTACCGTCACCAATGCGCTAAATCCTAACGGTAGCCCCGTCGTTCAAAGCTATTCGGCCTATGAGGCGGCGAATGGCGGCGCGGCGAACTATGCCAACGGGACCGGGGCGAATATCACGAATGTGCTCGTGGATTCGAGCGGTCATGCCGTTTCTCTTGCGAATGCGACTGCCGCAGGCATCGATCTGAGCGGCGCTACATCGCTTCCTGGCGGCTATTCTTGGGCTCCCTTGACCGCGCAGGATACCGCCGATCATGGTGCGGCTCTCTACAAGTGGGTTTCTGCGACCTATAGTAATGACACAGCTATTGCTGGGGTTGCAGCAGCTCCATCTCCAGTTAACACCGTCACCTATCAGCACGATGCGGCGATAGCTGGAGTCGCCGCTGCGCCTACCGCTACCGGGGCCGCGGCGAGCACCAACGCAAGCACTTCCTATCTTTTGACATCGGGCGGCGCTCCCGTTTCCTTGGCGTCGTTTAATACATGGTATGGCGGCTTGACCCTCCCGCAGCAGACGGCCCTCAATGCAGCCTATCTCGGCGGCGTCGCGGCCTACAATGCCGAGCTTGCTACGCTCGGCGCGACGTTTCGCGCTGTAGATGGGACAGCGACGGAGGTTATCGGATCGACGCCAAGCAGCGGCTCAAGCGGCAAATATCTTCTGACATCGACCGGGGCGCCGGTCTCGGCGGTCGCCTTCAACAATTGGGTCCAGACCCTTACCCCCGCACAGCAGACCGCTTTGCAGAATGCCTATGCGAGCGGCAGCATCACCGCCTATAACGCGGAGCTGGCGGCCCTCGGCGCAACATGGCACGCCGTTTCTGGGACCGCTTCGGACCCTGCGCTGACTGCTTCGACCAACTACACTTTCCAGAAGGTGACGAGCACGGACAGCAAGACAACAGCAGTTGCGGGCGGCGCTGTTTTCTCAAACGCCACGACAGGCCAGTATCAGGCGTCCGGCCCTGGCGGAACGGTGATCTATGACCCGAACGGCGTCTCGGCTGGCAACTACGCTCAGACCGTAGCGACGGCTGGGAAGACCGTTCTTTCCAGCGGGCAAGGCAGCATCACCTTGGACGCCACGGTCGATCCTGCGATCATCGTCACCAATGGCACGGCGGCTGGAACAACCGTTATCCATAATGGCGATATTTTTGCCGGAACTTCGGTCAATGCGCCAACGGTTAACGCAACTACTGTGAACGCCACGACAGTCAATGCTGGCGCTCTCGCCGTGACCGGGTTGTCGACCACGACCGGCATCGTCAACACCGGCGACATCAAGACGACCACCCTGCATGTGACCGGCCTCTCGACCACGACCGGCATCAACAACACCGGCGCATTGAACCAGAACGGCGTGGCCACGTTCACAAACGGCGCCGCAGCGAACGGCACTACGACGGTTACTGGTGGCCTCGTCAAGGTGACCTCGCCGCAGGCGCTGGATCCCGCCGCACCCTTGGGAGCAACTGCCGGAATCATTTTGAACGGCAACGTCGATCCGCTGCTGACGGTCACCAACGGCACCGCTGCTGGTACAACGACCATTAACAACGGCGTTTTGACCGCTGGCACATCGCTGAACGCGCCGACGGTGAACGCTGACACGGGCAACATCACCACGGTGAACTCGACGAACGTGAATACGACGAACGCGCTCATCGGCAATGCGGCCGTCACCAACTCTCTGACCGTCTCGAACGGCGCCAACATCAACATGGGCGACAACGTTGTCCACGGCGTCGCCGATCCGATCATCGGCACGGATGCGGCCAACAAGCGTTACGTCGATCGCGGTTTGAACAAGGCTTACGACGGCACGGCTATCGCGCTCGCTCTCTCGCAGCCGATCTTCGCTCCTGGCCAGACCTGGGCAGTGCGGGCAGGCTGGGGTGGATATGAGGGTGAGAACGCAGGTGGCGTGACCGTGGCTGGCATCATCGGACGCGACTGGTTCGGCGGCGGCTCGACGGTCGCTATCGACGGCGGCATCGGCTTCTCTTCTAACGAAGTGGCCGGCAAGGCTGGCGTGACCATCGGCTTCGGCGGCGGCTACATCCCCATGAAGTAGTCAAATGCAGAGGGGAGCGACAGCGCTCCCCTCATTCTGCTTTCTGCTTTGCACGAGCCGGTGCCTTGGCTTTCCAGATGCGACGGCCACACCCCCCAGATGGCGGCGCTTCTAGCCATTCATCAGAAGCATGGGCCGCGCCGGTTTTCAAAACCCAAGGGGTGGCGCGATTTGCATCGGTCGATAGGCTGCGATCCCATAGCGCGAGTGGCGGCTGCGGGAAGCGCTTCAAGCGCTCGCGCGCCGCTCAGGCTAGTTGCCCCGCCTACCCGTCAACAAGCTGAATATTCAAGAACCAGCTAACCCGTTGATTATATTGGAGCGGGCGAGGCGATTCGAACGCCCGACCCTAACCTTGGCAAGGTTATGCTCTACCCCTGAGCTACGCCCGCTCTCCCATGTGGCTAACGCCACAAGCTTGCAACTTATTGCGCAATCTCCCGGCGGATGCAAGCCCCTCTTATCCTGCCCGCCAAAATTGGTGTGAATGAAGTCCCTGGATCGCACATCATATTGAGGCAGACCTGGACTGAGGACCTTGAACGATGGCGGCTCTCTACGAGTTTGACGGCGCTAGTGTCCCGTCTCCGAATTGCGGCTTGGGCTTGCAGCGAGCTCGTACAGCAATTCGGAGACTAAGGGACACTAGCAAAAATAATAGGCTCGTGTGGCTTATGTCTCGCAATTGCCTATGAGAGCCTGCCGCAAAGGGTATAGGCGATTGCGAGACGCCACAATAGAAGCGGCGGACGCCATAAAGACCGCGCGGATGAATGCCGCCGCTTACATCGTAGGCCTGCCCCAGCTAACTCAGCCGACAGGGCTAAGGTTCGGAGAACATGAACTTTTCCGTGCGGCGCGCATCTTGATCTTAACCATTAGCTAAAAAAAGATTATCGCCTGACAAAAAAATGATTCAGTTTGGATAATTTTTTTGATAACCTTTTTAATTGGTGCGTGCGCTTTTTTCACGGCGAAAACGGAGAGCGTACAGGCGGGCGGCAAGCCCACAACGAGAAAAATAAGACATGGCAGCCGGTCGAGTAGTCAGCCTGCGCGTTTTCGCAGGCGAAAAGTGTGCGCGTTATTGCGAGGCTGTGTATGCGTTTTTTTGCCTTGGCGATGTTACTCGTGGGCTGTGCTGCCTGGACTGGCGACTCCGGCGCCGTTCAGATGAGGGCTTTTCAGCTCGGCTCATGGGAAGGGGCCGCCTACTATCGCGACGATAATGGAGCCGTTTCCGTCTGCTCGATGAGCATGCAGTATGGGAACGGGTCCCGCTTGTCAATCACGCTTCAGCCGGGCGGCGGCTGGGCTCTTCTTCTTGTGAGGCCCGAAGGCTTTTCAAGCATGCCCATTTTCTACGGGCTTTACGCAGACGGCAAATTGATACAGTCCGGGCAAGGCGCTCCGGAGAGCGGAGGACGGCTTCTCAGGATCGACCTTCCGATCTCGAAGGACAGCATGCAAAGTTTTCAGCGCGGGACCGAGCTGCGCGTCACGTCGGCTCACGTCAACGCTGCCTTCAACCTGAAGGGGAGCGCTGACGCCATGAGGGAACTCCGCCGCTGCGTCAACGGCCAAAGCCAAAGCTCCTCCGAAGCAGTAACCGTGAAGGATCGCACTCGCCTTGAGGGTCAGAAGACCGCCAGGAAAGACCCAGGCGAGACCCCTCACGTCATGGCGCGTGAGCAGCTCATCCCCTATGCAACGGAAATTCTGCAGAATGCCGGGCTGGCCGATTACCGGTTCCTGCCGGAAAGCGCGGGCGACACGACGAATGCGCTGGCATGGCAATTCGAGGACGGTTCGCTTGGTTCGCTCGCGGCGGTGGAGAAAGCGGGCTCTCTCGATCTCGACCGCTTCATTGGCGAACTCACAGCCGAGGACACCACAAGCTGCAAGGGCGAGTTCGCCAACGGGAAGCGCGCGCCGCATTATGTCAACGGCGTCGAGATTCGGAAGGTTTTCACGTCCTGCAACGCGGGCGCCAAATCGTTCTATTCCGAATATGCGCTTGTTCGGATGCCGAATGGCTTTCTCGTCAAGCTGACCGCGGTCAAGGCGGGCGCGAGCACGATCTTTGGAAGAGGAGCGCCGGGATCCCAAGACGAGCGCGACAGGATCGCACGAACCGAAAAGTCGGCGCTCGCGACCCTTTCGAGGCATTGACCGCGGCCTAAGCAGAACTCCCCGGCTCCCCCAACGTCGCATCCCCTCAGTCGCGAGCCCGGAACCCGGTTTCAGACTAGAACTCGATGCGACGGAGATGTCGCCCTGGTCCTCTCGCCGCGGCGGCATCTCCTCGATCGATACAGCCATTCCCGCAGCCTCGAACAAGCGTGCGATTTCGCGAGCGCGCCGCCGGTACTCGCGTGCGTCGGCTTCGCTTTTGCCGAGATCGGCGCACAACCCTCGTGCAAGCATGTCATGTGTGATGAGAAAGGAGCTGCGAGAATCGACGCGGATGTCACCCTCTGCCCTGGCGTCTGAGACGGTCCCCGCGGCGAGGGTCGCTCCCGTCAACGAATCGACCAGGAGGAACGTCCCGGTCTCCTGATGCCTGCTGAATGGATCGAGCGCAGCCGGCCTGCCAAGCGAAATCGAGGCGGCGACAATGTCGTTGGTGACGCAACCATCGGCCGTCTTGGGTGACAGCGTGTCGAGGTCGATCTGCGCCCTGATTGTAATCTCTGCAATCGGGACGACATCGGTTGCGGTCCTGAGCAGAAGGCCGTGGGCCGCGCCGAAAGGCCGCTCCGAAAGCCAGACAAGGCGCGCTTCCAAGCTCTGCGCCTTGACGGGCAGGAACGCGGGTGACGCGAGCAACGCGCCGCGGGCCACATCGAGATCGGCGTCGAGGACGAGAGAGACCGCTTTGCCTTTGCCGGCTTCGGCAAGATCGCCATCCATGGTCGCAATTCTGGCGACGCGCGCCTTGCGTCCGGTCGCGGCTTCAGCCACTTCATCGCCTACCCGGATGATGCCCGAGCTGACAGTACCCGCAAGGCCACGGAAATCCTGGCCGTCGCGCAGGACGGTTTGGACCGGCATGCGGAAAGAAGCCTCGTCGCCGGAACAGCGGATCTGCATGGCTTCTAGGAGGCCAACAAGCGCGGGGCCCGAATACCAGGGGGACTTCCCGGAAAGGTCCGTGACGTTATCTCCATGGCGGGCCGAAACCGGAATTGCGCATGCCTCGATGAAGCCAAGCGGAGCCACCGCCGCGAGGAAATCCGCTTCGATCTCACGAAAGCGAGCCTCGCTCCAGCCGGCCAAGTCCATCTTGTTGACAGCGAGCACGACGCGGGGAACGCCCATCAAGGAAAGAATCGCTGCGTGCCTGCGCGTTTGCTGCTTCAAGCCGTGACGGGCGTCGATCAGCATGACCGCCGCATCGGCGTGGCTTGCGCCGCTCGCCATGTTGCGGGTGTATTGGTCATGGCCGGGGCTGTCGATCAGCACCACGCGGCGCTTGGGCGCATCGAGGTAGCGCCAGGCCACGTCGATGGTGATGCCCTGCTCCCGTTCCGCGACGAGGCCGTCGAGCAGGAGACTGTAATCGAGCTTTTCCGGATGCCCGGAGGCCCTCGCCGCACGCCGCACCATCTCCCGCTGGTCGTCCGGGAGATCGGATGCGTCCCAAAGAAGGCGGCCGATCAAAGTCGACTTGCCGTCATCGACGGAGCCGCATGTAAGGATATGGATGATGCCGCGATCTTGCGCGCGATGCGGCGCAACGGTTCTTTTCATTCTTTCGGCGCCACTCATCAGAAGTAGCCATCCTGCTTCTTGCGTTCCATGGCCCCCGCCTCATCGTGATCGATGAGCCTGCCCTGCCGCTCAGAGGAGCGGGCTGCGAGCGTCTCGGCGACCACGCTTTCGATGTCCGTGGCTGTTGATTCAATGGCGGCGGTCAGGGGCCAGCAGCCAAGCGTGCGGAAGCGAACCTTGCGCATGCGCGGCTCTTCACCCGGCTTAAGGGGCATGCGGCCGTCGTCGAGCACGATAAGCTGTCCGTTACGCTCGATGGTGGGCCGCTCAGCTGCAAAATAGAGCGGCACGACATCGAGGCGCTCGCGCATGATGTAACGCCACACATCGCGCTCGGTCCAATTGGAGAGGGGAAAGATGCGCGCGGTCTCGCCCGCGCCGAGGCGGCCGTTCAGCAGACGCCACATCTCTGGACGCTGCTGGCGCGGATCCCAGCGATGACCCGGCGCGCGGAATGAGAACACGCGCTCCTTGGCCCGGCTTGCCTCCTCGTCCCTGCGCGCGCCGCCGATCGCGCCGTCGAAGCCGTGAGCGTCAAGCGCTTGTTTCAGGGGCCGCGTCTTCATTACATCGGTGTAGACCGACGGGGCATGATCGATTGGGTTGATATTATCCGCGCGCCCCTTTTCGTTGACGTGCACTATGAGATCGAGCCCGAGTTCGCGAACCGTCTGCTCGCGGAACGCGATCATCTCACGCGGCTTCCACCCGGTGTCGATATGGAGCAGCGGAAACGGAAGCTTCTGCGGCCAAAACGCCTTCCGCGCGAGATGCAGGAGAACGGTCGAATCCTTGCCGATGGAATAAAGCAGCACAGGCTTGCGGAACTGCGCGGCCGCTTCGCGGAAGATATGAATGCTCTCGGATTCGAGAAAATCGAGATGAGAGGGATACACAGTCATGATATAGCCGCCTCCGCGCGCGGGCGATTATGCAGCCCGCATTCCCTGCCCCAATCGCCTTCCCACCACCACCGACCGGCGCGGATATCCTCGCCGGGATGGATCGCGCGTGTGCAGGGCGCGCAGCCTATCGATGGAAACCCCTTCGCATGCAGCGGATTGACGGGTACGGCATGCTCCTGGATGTAGGCCTCCAGCTTTTCGAGCGGCCAATCGGCAATGGGGTTGAGCTTGATGAGCTGGAACTCTTCGTCCCATGCCGCGAACGGCGCGTCAGCCCGGCCGCCCGATTGGCCGCGCCGCAGTCCCGTGACCCAGCCGGCCGCGCCTTCGAGCGCGCGTTTGAGGGGCTCGACCTTCCGCACATGGCAGCAAGCCTTCCGCGTTTCGATGGAGTTGCGGAAGCCGAGCACGCCGTCGCGCGCGACAAGCGCCTCCAGATGTTGCGAGTCCGGCGCGAGCACCCGGACCTGGACGCCGTAGCGCCGCTCGCTTGCCGCGATGGTGTCTATGGTCTCGGGGAACAGCCGGCCGGTATCGAGCGTGAACACATCGACGGCGGCGCCGCTTTCAGCGATTGCGTGAAGAATGGCTTGATCCTCAATGCCAAGGCTCGTGGAGAAGGCGACGCGCCCCTCGATGGCGCTCGTTAGCAACCTGATGCGCCGGCTGAGATCGCCGCTGCTTTCAAGCTCCAGCCGCAGCACCCGCGCGATCTCCGCACCATCTTTGGGCGCTCGCGCCGGTTGGGTTCCCCATGCCATGTTTCTGGTCTCCTGCCGTCTGCCTTATATCGGTCCAGCTGGCTGGCAGAATGCCCAGATTGACGCCGCCCACTAGCGCCTAAAACCTAATGCAAAACCTTCTCACCCAACACCCATCGGGAAAGATAAAAAGGCAATTTTATTCTAGAGTAGATTGAGAGCGGGAATATTTCTCCCAACCCCGAATAGACAGTGCGCTTTTTCCCGGTTTCCGACTTGCCGGCAAAAGCGTTGCGGCGCGCTCCTTCTCACGTTCAGCCGCAGGATAAACCTGATTGCCGGCCTTTGTGAGCTGGATCGCTTGTTCGGCCTTGGCGGAAGAACACCGGCTTCGCGCCGCACGCGAGCAGATCCAGGTACGGTTCCGAACCGGACGCGGGAAAGCGTGGGCGCAGGCGAGCGCCTCGCCGCTTCTTTTCCCTGACATTCGACAAACGTTTTTGATCGCGCTTGCCGCTCTCGGCCTTGCCATTGCCGCACAGCCAAGCTAGCCCTTGGCCGATCTTAGCATTTCAATTCTGGAGATAATCGGAATGAAGCCGGCGCTTCTTGCCCCTCTTGCCGTTTCCGCCTTCCTTGCGCTGATCCCGGCCGCTTCGGCCGACCCCTCGGCTTACACATTCGACCCCACACACACCGAGATCCGCCTCTGCTGGAACCATTTCGGCTTCAGCCGGCAATGCGCGCACTTCTTGAAATACGAGGGTGAGCTTCTATGACGAGGCGAATCCCGAGAACAGCACGCTCAAGGTGACTCTCAAGACGGACAGCATCGAGACGCGGGTTCCGAAGTTCGACGAGCACATGAAGGACAAGCTCTTCGACGTCGACAGATACCCCGAAGCCACGTTCAAGAGCACGAAGTTCAAGAGGACTGGAGAAAATACGGGCAAAGTGACGGGCGATCTGACAATTCACGGCGCCACGAGCCCCGTAACCCTCGACATTACGCTGAACCGTTCCGGCATTCATCCGATGTCGAAACTGCTGACTCTGGGAGTGGGCGCGACGACGGAGATCAGGCGCACCGATTTTGGCGTCTCGGCGGGCGTCCCGTTTGTGTCTGACGAGGTGTCGATCGAAATCCAGACCGAGATGTTCAAGAAGAGTTAAGCAGCCTTTGTCGGACGCGCCAACGGATTACCGCCGCCGTCGTCCCGGAAAGCCGGGATCGTAAAAAGTTGAAGGGCTTCTCTTTTTGCGATCCCGGCTCGCTTTCGCTTGGCCGTGATGACAATCCGTTTGCTCAGAGCGCCTCCGGGAAAGCATGAAGCGGTTTCTACGACAGGACGCACGACAACATGAAATGTTATATTGTTACATCTTGCGCTTGACAGAGCGAGGGGCAGTTGGGCTAAACCAGTCGCCTCTGCAAACGCGGCTTGGCGCCAGCATTTCCCGGCGCTGGAGGTTGGACATGGTTCGAATTATCCTGGTGTTGTGGGGCCTTGTGAGCTGGACCGCTTATCCGGCCTTGGCGGACGAACACAGACAGCTCGGGGCGCATGTTCACGGACATGGCAAGCTGAATATCGCAATCGAGGGCAAATCCATATCCCTGGAGCTGGATGTCCCTGCGGCCGACATCGTAGGCTTCGAACATGAGCCGAAAACGCCGGAGGAGAAGGCCGCGCTCGAACTGGCCAAGGCTAGGCTCGCCAGCGGATTATCGCTGTTCACGCCGTCCGCCGAAGCGCAGTGCGCGCAGAAAAACGCAGCCGTCGGCATGGAGGCCGAACATGGCGCGGAGAACGATCAGCACGCGCCGGGAGGCAAACATGAAGAGCACGTTCACGCGGATTTCAACGCAGAGTACACCTTCGAGTGCGCCGCGCCGTCTCAACTCAAATCGATGGCCTTCGGCTATTTCGTAGCGTTTCCGAATGCCCAGGAACTGGATATCTCCATCATTTCGCCCAAGGGGCAAACGAGTTATCAGGTCACGCGGCAGAAGCCGGTCCTCGATATGACGGGGATCATGTGATCGAACCGGAGCACTTGGCGCAAACAGCCGGTCTCGGAGATGCGCGCCCCGGCATCGTGCGCATGGCGGGCGTGCGCTTCGCCTGGCCGGGCCGCAACGCCTTCAGCCTCTCCATCGATGACTTCGCCCTCAAAAAAGGGGAGAAGCTTTTTCTGCTCGGTCCCTCGGGAACCGGGAAATCGACATTCCTCAGCCTGCTCGCAGGCATCCTCGCGCCTCAGAAGGGCGTCATCGAAGTTCTGGGCGCCGACATCGCGAAACTGCGCGGCGCGGCGCGCGACCGTTTCCGGGCCGAGCACTACGGCATCATCTTCCAGATGTTCAACCTCCTGCCTTACGGATCGGTGATCGACAACGTGGTCTTGCCGCTGAGCTTCTCGGGCAAGCGCCGGAGGCGGGCCGAGGCAGCCGGAGGCATGACCGCCGAAGCCGTGCGCCTTCTAGAAAGCTTGGGGCTGGAAAAGGAAGTGATCGAAAGCGCGCCCGCGTCGAGCCTCAGCGTCGGCCAGCAGCAGCGCGTTGCGGCGGCGCGGGCGCTCATCGGCGCGCCGGAGCTCATCATCGCGGATGAGCCGACCTCATCCCTCGACCGGAACCGGCAGAGGGCCTTTCTCGATCTCCTGTTTGCAGACCTCAACTCCGCCGGCGCGACGCTCATCATGGTCAGCCACGACGAGAGCCTGAGCAGCCGCTTCACGCGCGTCGAGGCCCTGTCGGACATCGCAAAAACGTCGCGAGGAGGCTGAGCCTCCGCCTGCGGCATCTTGCCCATTCCGTTTGCATCCTGGCTTCGCCTTGAGCATTTGCCGCGTTGTGCTGGCGCGCTCTTAAGCATAAACTTGCCGTGATGCACGCATCCTAGCCAGGATCATCTCATGAAACTCATCACAGCGATCATCAAGCCGTTCAAGCTCGACGCGGTGCGCGAGGCGCTCGCAAACGCCGGGATCGACGGCATGACGGTGAGCGAAGTCAAGGGCTATGGCCGCCAGAGAGGCCATACCGAGATTTACAGAGGCGCGGAATATCAGGTCCACTTCGTGCCGAAGATCCGGATCGATGTGGTCGTGCCGGAAATCGCGGCGGACAGAACCGTGGAGGCGATCGCCGAGGCCGCGCGGACGGGCGAAATCGGGGACGGCAAGATCTTCGTCACGCCGATCGATCACGCGGTTCGCATCAGAACAGGCGAAAGCGATAGCGAAGCCCTCTGACCGGGCTTCACGAAAACTCACAAGAGAGGGAAGATGTTAACGGATGGTCTCGCGCGGCTTCGCGGCCGCATGATTGCGGCTGCGGCATTGTTTTTCGTTTCCATGACGCCGGCTTGGGCCGAAACGTCCGGGATCGATGGCGGGGACACGGCGTGGATGCTCGTTGCGACCGCCATCGTGCTGATGATGACCATGCCGGGGCTGGCGCTATTCTACTGCGGAATGGTGCGCAAGAAGAATGTGCTCGCCACCATGGCCCAGAGCTTCGCGGCGGCCGCTCTCGTCTCGCTCCTCTGGATGGTCTTCGGCTATAGCGTCTCCTTCACAGGCGACGGCGCCTTCCTTGGCGGGTTCGGGCGGCTGTTCCTGACGGGCATCGGCATGAGCTCGGTCAGCCCGTTCGCAAAGACCATCCCCGAAATCCTGTTCATGATCTACCAGATGACGTTCGCGATCATCACCGTCGCCCTCATCGCCGGTTCGGTTGCGGAGCGCATGCGATTTTCCGCCTTTATGCTGTTCTCAACGCTATGGCTCATCTTCGTCTATCTGCCCGTGGCCCATTGGGTATGGGGCGGCGGATTCCTCGCGACCGCCGGTTTGCTGGACTTCGCGGGCGGCACCGTGGTGCACATCAACGCCGGAATCGCCGGACTTGTCGCGGCCCTGGTGCTCGGCAAGCGGAAAGGGTATGGCTCCGAAAACCTTGCCCCCTACGATCTTTCGATGGCCGTGGTCGGGACCGGCCTCCTGTGGGTGGGCTGGTTCGGCTTCAACGGCGGCTCCGCCTATGGCGCCAATTCGCGGGCGGCGATGGCGATTGTCGCGACGCACCTGGCCGCAAGCTCCGGCGCGCTCACCTGGGCGACGATGGAATGGCTCGGACGCGGAAAGCCATCGGTGCTGGGCTTGATTTCCGGCGCAGTCGCGGGCCTCGGCACCGTCACGGCGGCTTCAGGCTACATCCTCCCCTGGCACGGCGTGGTGATCGGCATCGCGGCCGGCGCGATCTGCTTTTTCGCATCGACCGAGATCAAGCGGTGGCTCGGCTATGACGACTCTCTCGACGTGTTCGGCGTGCATGGCGTCGGCGGCGTTCTCGGAACGATCTTGACGGGCGTGTTTGCAACCGCCAGCGTCTCGATGGGACCGGATGCTCCGGCCGGGTATCCGGGCCTTCTCGAAGGGAACGCCCAGCAAGTCCTGATTCAGCTTTACGGCGTGGGCGTCACCGTCGCCTACTGCGCGGTCGTCACATCGGTGATTTTGCTGCTCGTCGCGCTGGTCACGCCCCTGCGGGTACAGGTGCGCTCCGAAGTCGAAGGGCTGGACATTGCCGAGCACGGCGAGTTCGATCCACGCCTAAAGGTGAGAAATTGTTCGGAATCCCATTTGTTGTCATGGCCGCCCCACGAGGGGTCAATCCCGGCCATGACATTCGGTTCTGGGCGCCAAGGCGCGGCTGTTCCTGATTCGTTCAGAGGAACGAATCGGCGACATCCGCGCTCTCGGGCGCATGTCCATTGGCGTAGGGCTTCGAGGCCGCGGACTTATAAGTCGGCCAGCTCGGCGCATAATCTTCGTTCGCCTCGGCGCCCCAGCATTCCCACCCCCCGCGGACGCCTCGCGCGAACAGTTCCACGAACGGCCCCGGCGAGCACGCCTCGATCAGCCCATATTGCTCATCCGGCTTACGGCTGTGCTCGCGCTTGCGCGTCGCAAGGTAGTTCACCTGACGGCGGCCCGGCGGCAATGTCCGCGCTTTCTTGCCCCGCACGCCGAACAGCAGGATCTCCGTCACGTTGCGGAAGTAGAAGCCGACGCCGCGCCCATCCGGCCCGCCGTCCTTGCGGATCTTGTGCCAGACGATGTTCGATTTGTAGGAGAAGCCCCACGCTTTCATGATGGCGAGGCCCTCGGGGAGAAGCGCATTCGGCGCCCACAGATAGAGGTGGCTCGTCGCCGCCGCGATTTCGGACACCGGCAGCGCCGCGATTTGCTCCATGCCGAGCGTCACATAGCGATTGAGACGCCGGTGCTCCGGCGCAACCTTGCCCGTCTTGTTCTGGAACTGCCAGGGCGGATCGGCCAGGATCGCGCCGAAGCGCCGCCCCTGCATCGCCCGCAGTAAATCCTCACCCGCGTTTTGCATCGGCCCCGAATCATGAATGTTTGGCGAAAATCTTAGAGTTTCTATTTTGTTCTCGCAAGCGCGCGCTGAATTTATCCGCAGCAAGCTTGGCGAGCCACGATCCCAGGTCTATAGCTCTGGCGGCATCGTTGGAGGGAAAACGAATGGCGCGGACGCCGCTTTTTCGAGCAATGAGACGTGCTTTGGCCGCGGCTGCCTCCGGCGGCCGGGCGGCGGAAGCGGGCATGACGCGGCGCGATGTACTGCGCGGCTCGGCAGCGGCGGCGGCTTGGGCCACAAGCGCCTTCGCCCGCACGGCCGCCGCTGCCGGCGCGGAGCAGGCCGACCCTCGCATCGCCATCGTCGGCGGCGGCGCGGCCGGTCTCACCGCCGCCTATCGCTTGCAGGCGCTTGGCTTGAAACCCGTTGTTTTCGAGGCGGCGGACCGCTGGGGCGGGCGCATCCGCACCCTGCCCGGCTTCTATCGCGGCCTGTTCGCCGAGCTTGGCGGCGAGCTTGTCGATACACGGCACGAGGACCTGAAGGGCCTTGTGGATGAGCTGGGCCTTTCGCTGGAGCCGCTTAACGACGGCCTGGCGGAGCGCGACAGCGATCTCTATTTCTTCGGCGGCGCGCTGCGGCGCTCCGCGGATATGCTGGATGCGAAGGCTGGCCGGGGCGCGTTCGTGCCCCTGGCGAAACAGATCGCCGCCGACAAGGCCGCGCTGCGCGACGACGCCGACGCCTTCACCGATCGCGCCCGCGCGCTCGACGCCATCAGCCTTGCGGATTATGTCGCGCAGTTTCGAGGGAAAACCGAGGACTGGGCGCTCGATCTGATCCTCGTCGCCTACACCACAGAGTACGGCTGCGATCCGTCCCAGCAATCCTGCCTGAACCTCATCGACGACATCTCGACGGACCTGAAAGAGCACTTCGAAATCTTCGGCGAGAGCGATAGCGCGTTCCGCATAAAAGGCGGTTCGGCGAAGCTGATCGATGCGCTCGTCTCCGCCTGCAAGACGGCCTGCGATCTGAGGCTCGGCGCGAAGCTTGCCGCTATCGCCCGGCGCGGCGAGGGCCTGGAGCTGACGATCGAGAC
The DNA here is from genome assembly GCA_963727795.1 of uncultured Alphaproteobacteria bacterium. GTDB lineage: Bacteria > Pseudomonadota > Alphaproteobacteria > Rhizobiales > Rhodomicrobiaceae > Rhodomicrobium. The sequence goes on along the minus strand of CAVSHC010000006.1, from coordinate 277,860 downwards.
GGCCGGCGGCGCCAAGCCCGAGGTCTTCGACGACGTGATTCTGGCGCTGCCTTTCACCTGCCTTCGAACGGTCCCGGGCCTCGACTCGCTCGGGCTGAGCGATGCGAAAATGCAGGCGATCCGCGAGATGGGATACGGAAACGCCGCCAAGCTCGTCTGCGGGACCGCGTCGCGCGCATCGCGCACCTCCGGCAGCTTGCCCTTCCCTTCCAACGGCGCTTTCTTTGCGGACCTGCCCTTTCAGAGAACGTGGGAGTCGAGCCGCGCCCAGCGCGGGAAGCAGGGGCTTCTGTCCAACCTTCTCGCCGGGGGCACGATACCCGCGAACCAGGCTGCAGCGTTCGAGAACTTGCAAAAGGGGCTGACAGCTATCAGCACCGGGATCGGCGCGGCGCTCGACAAGGACGCGGTCGCGTCGGTCTTCTGGGCGCAGAACCCCTTCAGCCTCGGCAGCTTCGCCTGCGCGAAGGTGGGGCAATACACATCTTTCCTTCCGCTGGTGAAAACCCCGGAGTTAGGCGGGCGGCTGCTTTTCGCTGGCGAGCACACCGAACCGGACTTCCTCGGCACGATGAACGGAGCCGTCATGAGCGGCAACCGCGCGGCGATGGAGCTTTTGATGCAGCCCGCGCCTTGATTACGCCGATGTTTCCGCTGGCGGAAACGGCCCGGAAAACAATGGCCTCAATGGGCCGCCATGACAGCAATGGGGGTTCCGGTCAAAATCTCTTTTGTGAAAAACCGCCTCCGCTTCGGATGCCGCGCCCAAGCGGGATAAATTCGCGATGCATGCGGCGCGAATTCACCTAATGTGCCCCCGCAAAGAAGCAGCATCCTGGATCCCATGGACGGCTCAATAATCGGATGGTGGCACGAACTCGCGCTTGGCGCCGCGATGACGATTGGCCTTGCCTTGGCGGCGCTTCCCTTCGGCCTCGCTCTCGGGCTGGCGGCCGCTCTCGCAAAGGACTCCAAATCCGCCGTCCTGCGGGCATGCGGCGAAACCTACACCACGATATTTCGCGGATTGCCTGAACTGCTGACGCTGCTGCTCATCTACTATGGCGTGCAAATCCTCATTCAGAACGCAGGCTTCACCCTCAACATCTCGCCCTTCGCCGCGGGCCTGATCGCGCTGTCGCTTGTCTTCGGGGCCTATTCCAGCGAAGTGCTGCTCGCCGCCCTGCGCGGCGTGGAGCGCGGCCAGCTTGAAGCCGCCCGCAGTTTTGGCATGAGCCCCGCCCTTGTGTTCTGGCGGATCGGGGCGCCGCAAATGCTGCGGCTCGCGCTGCCCGGCCTCGGCAACAACTGGCTGGTGCTGCTGAAAGATACCTCGCTCGTTTCGGTCATTGCGCTGGACGATCTGTTGCGCATGTCGTTCATAGCGGCGCAAAGCACCCGGCAGCCGTTTAAGTTCTATGCCGTAGCCTGCGCGATCTACCTTGCCATGACAGCCGTCTCCACACTGCTGATTGCGCGCGCCGAGCGGGCTGCGGGCAGAGGCTGGAGGCCTGCGGCATGATACACTGGAGCCTGTTCGAGCGGTTCGGTCCGCGGATGGCGGATGGCTTCCTTGTGACGCTTGAGCTGTCCTTCGGGGCCGTGTTGCTCGGTCTCCTGCTTGCCACGCCTGTCGCGTTGGGACGCGTCTTCGGCTCGCGCCACCTCAGCGCCGCTCTGTTCGCATACACTTACGTCTTTCGTGGTACGCCGCTTTTGGCGCAGCTTTTTCTGATCTATTACGGCTCTGCGCAGTTTCAGGCCACGTTGTCAGCGGCCGGGCTTTGGTGGCTGTTGCGCGATCCATTCTTCTGTTCGCTCTTGACCTTCACGCTTAATACGGCCGCCTATCAGGCCGAAATCTTCGCAGGGTCCATTCGCGCCGTGCCGCGAGGCCAAATCGAAGCTGCGCGCGCCGCCGCCATGTCGCCAAGCCTCACAGCGCGGCGCATCATTCTGCCTCAGGCCGCGCGGCTCGCGCTGCGCCCGTTCGGCAACGAACTGATCCTGATGGTGAAGGCAAGCGCGCTCGCCAGCGTCGTCACGGTGTACGACCTGCTCGCGACGGCAAAACTCGCTTTTCAGAGAACCTACGATTTCCAGGCTTATATAGCCGCGGCGCTCATCTACATTGCGACTGTTGAGATAATCCGCCGCCTTTGGAACCTGCTCGACAGGAGGCTCAACAGGCGCCTTGTCAGAGGTTGTGCGCCTTGAAGCTGCGCGCGCTCTCAAATAAAATCGGCCGGACCCGGGTGGGGCAGGGGTCCGGCCTTTCTGGGCACTTGAGAGGGAAATGATCGAAGCAATCCTTGGGCGTGGACTGACTAAGATCATCGACGAAGACACTGGCGTATGCTCTCCAATGAGGCGAGCAAGAGCTTGTGGCCGGCTGAGCTACAAGTTCGTGTTTCGCTTGTGTCCCGCTGAAACCACAACTACAGCGTGAAATGTCCGAAGGCAAATGTTTTCGAACGTCTCCCCAGGAAATTCCCGCTAAAATTGTAAAATGATCACAGGTAAACGATGGCACAGCTTGCTCTCATAACGGGCGGAGCCGTCCGCATCGGCAAAGCAATCGCGCTTCATCTGGCGAAGCGCGGTTTTTCCGTTGCAGTCCAATTTCGCACATCGAAGGCTGACGCAGAGGCGACGGTCGCCGCCATCCGCTCGACCGGGGTGCGCGCCGAATGCTTTCCCGCCAGCCTTGCCGCGCCCGCTGAGGTTGAAGGGCTCGTTCCTGCGGTCAACGCGGCCATGGGACCCATAAGCTGCCTTATCAACAACGCATCCTATTTCGCGGATGACCGCATTGAGACGCTCGGCGAAGAAAGCTGGGACGCACATATGGCGATCAACCTCAAAGCGCCGGTGTTTCTGGCGCAAGCCTTCGCACACCAACTGCCCTCGGATGCGACCGGAAACATCGTCAACATCATCGACCAGCGCGTGCTTCGCCCCAATCCGCAGTTTTTTTCATACACGCTAAGCAAATCGGCGCTGTGGGCTGCAACGAAGACCATGGCGCAAGGCCTCGCGCCCCGCGTCCGCGTCAACGCCATCGGTCCCGGCCCGGCGCTGCCAAGCGTCTACCAGAGCGCCGAAGATTTCGAGCATGAGGGCCGCTCCACGCTGCTTGGACACGGAACGACGCCCGAAGAAATCGCGAACGCCGTCTCGTTCATCCTCGGCTCGCCCGCCATGACCGGGCAAATGATCGCGCTAGACGGCGGCCAGCATCTCTTATGGCAAACTCCGGATATCCGCGTTAAATAACCCTCTATGCCCGAAATCGAGGACCCAATCGAAGTCAGCTCCAGCGGCGTGGCTGTGGACGGCGTTGAAAGCACGCCCGAAACGGGGCCGCAGGTCATTGCGCGCTATGTCAAGCATCTGCGTGCGGGTCCCGGCGTCTATCGCATGATCGACAAGGCGGGCGAGGTCATCTACGTCGGCAAGGCCAGAAGCCTCAAGAGCCGCGTCCAGAACTATACGAGGATCGGAGGCCATACGAACCGGATCGCGGCGATGATCCGCTCGACAGCCTCCATGGAGTTCATGAACACGGGCACCGAGGCCGAGGCGCTCCTCCTCGAAGCCAACCTCATCAAGCGCTTCAAGCCGCGCTACAACGTGTCTTTCCGTGACGACAAGTCTTTCCCTTACATCGTCATCCGGCGGGATCAGGAGGCGCCGCAAATCGCAAAGCATCGCGGCGCGCGCACGCTGACGGGCGACTATTTCGGGCCGTTCGCCAGCGCCGGAGCCGTGAACCGCACGATCAACACGCTGCAGCGCGCCTTTCTCCTTAGAACCTGCTCCGACAGCGTCTACGAAAGCCGGACGCGCCCCTGCCTGCTGTTCCAAATCAAGCGTTGCGCCGCGCCGTGCACGCGGGAGATCGAGCTTGAAGACTATGGCAAGCTCGTCGAGGAGGCGACCGCGTTCCTGTCCGGCAAAACGGACGCCGTCCAGCGAAAGCTCAACGCGATGATGGAGGAGGCTGCGGAGAAGCTCGAGTTCGAGCGCGCAGCCAAATACCGCAACCGCCTTTGGGCGCTCGCGCACGTGCAGGCTCACCAGGGCATCAATCCGCGCGGCGTCGAGGAAGCAGACGTCTTCGCGATCGCCCAGGAAGGCGGGCAGACCTGCATTCAGGTCTTCTTCTTCCGCAACAACCAGAACTGGGGAAACCGCGCCTATTTCCCCCGCGCGGATCGAAGCCTGAGCCCGGGGGAAGTGCTGGGCTCGTTCATATCGCAGTTCTACGACGACAAGATCGTGCCGCGCTGCATCCTCCTGTCCGAGGAGGCGCCGGAGCAGGCGCTGATCGCGGAAGCCTTGTCGACCAAGCTTGGGCGCAAAGTCGAGGTCTTGACGCCCAAACGGGCCGAGAAGCGCGAGCTTGTCGAGCACGCTTTCCAGAACGCGCGCGAGGCCCTCGGGCGCAAGCTGGCGGAGAGTTCGAGCCAGGGCAAGCTTCTGGCCGGCGTGGCCACGGTGTTCGCGCTTGAGCGCACGCCGCGGCGCATCGAGGTCTACGACAACTCCCATATCATGGGCACGAACGCCGTCGGCGCGATGATCGTGGCGGGACCCGAAGGCTTCGTGAAGAACCAGTACCGCAAGTTCAATATCAAAACCGCCGATCTCACCCCCGGCGATGACTTCGCCATGATGCGCGAGGTGCTGACGCGGCGCTTCAAGCGGCTTTTGAAGGAGCACGGCTTGCCTGCGGGCGAGACAACTGTGACCGAGGCCGAGTTGGCGACCACCCCTCATCCTGTCCTTCTCCCGCAAGGGGAGAAGGAACGCCTGCTCCAACCCTCTCCCCTTGCGGGCCGGCTCTGCCGGACGCCGGGTGAGGGGGCGCCGCCTCCATTGTCATGGCCGGGCTTGACCCAGCCATCCACGGAAACAGGCGACAATGACGAACTGGGCGCAGAGCCGGAGGAAGCAGAAATCGAGGATGAGTCCGAGGCGCTGGGCGGCGATGTTGGCGCCTGGCCGGACCTCGTGCTGATCGACGGCGGCGCGGGGCAGCTATCTGCCGCTCAAGCCGTGCTCGCCGAACTCGGCTTGCATGGCCTGCCGCTGGCAGGCATCGCAAAAGGCCCCGACCGGAACGCCGGGCGGGAACGCTTCTTCATGCCGGGAAAGCCCGCTTTCAGCCTCCCGCCGAACGATCCGGTGCTCTACTTCGTGCAGCGCCTGCGCGACGAGGCGCACCGCTTCGCCATAGGCTCCCATCGGGCAAAGCGCAAAAAAGCCATGAGCGAGAACTCGCTCGACGGCATTCCGGGCATCGGCCCCACGCGCAAGCGCGCTCTGCTCAAACATTTCGGCTCGGCGAAATCGGTGAGCCGTGCTGGGCTTTCCGATCTGCAGGCCGTGAGCGGGATCAGCGCCGCAATGGCGCACCAAATCTACGACTATTTCCACGATCGGAAATAGCCTTAAGGACTACGTTCTGTTACCACAGAATCAACTAGTCTTCACGTTACTTGTCCAGTTTCTTGGGACGGGCGAAGCTTTGACTAAACAAGAGGGAACCTCTCACATGAGAAATGCGGCGCGGATGGCCATGGCGGCAGCGATTTGCTTAGCAGCCGCCAATGCGATGGCGGAGCCAGGCACAAAGGATCAGCAGGACGCCTGCAGGCCCGATGTTTATCGGCTCTGCCATGAGTTCATACCGGTCACGCAGCGGATCATTGCCTGCCTGAAGCAGAACAGGAGCAAGCTCAGTCCGGCTTGCCGGAAGGTCTTCAGCTAAAAAGAACAGCCGGATCGGAGCAGGCGTGCGTTATGCCATTAACGATCCGGCGCTGACTTACACACCCGCGTAGGGTTTTGCGGATAAGCCACGGCCCGAAGACGGGGGGCGGCGTAGCCTGATCATGGTCAATCACAAGGATAAATTCGATGTCCCAAGACGGTGCAATTCGGGGCCCGGTTCATGTTGATGTGTAGCCCGCTTGCATTTTGGTTGAAGTAGTCCCGAGACGGCTCCGCTCGTTGATCTTGGAGGCGAGAGCTGACAGTCAGATAGGTTTCGGGTATCTCTTGTGCCTGAACCATCTCACCAGTTCCCAAAAAGAGGGAAGAAAAGGCGACGCCAGCCACGATTATGGAATGCATATGAGCCTCCATAGTCCAGTTCAGCCAACCGATTGTCGTCTGTGGTCGCGTAAAAACCGCGCCTCACAGGCGCGGTCTAATGCGGCCACTCAACCGCCGTTTGAGCTGCATGCGTACTGCTCAGGAAGGCCTGTAGAACGGCTAAAGCAGGAATTATCCCGGTCGCGCGTCGTATCGTAATCCGAGCGATAGTAGTCCACCCTGCTCTGCGTTGGACTGAGCCGTTTGGCATCCGATACTGTCGCATAGGATAGAACCAGCAAAGCGGCGCCGATTGTTGTTATCAAGGTCCTCATGTCCAATCTCCTTCTTCCGGGGAGATGCTAATGAATTCCATCTAATTTTTCTGGGGCGCTATTCTCACGTTCCGTCTTAAGGAACCTGGTTCCAGATCATTATAAATGGAACACCGTTGAGCGATCTCTCCCGTTTTTACTTGCCATTACGTTAGTCTTTGTCCAGCTTGAACGTATGCGCGGAACAAGTTTGAACTGAGGACTATATCATCTGATTAGTAAATAGGGATCATCCGAACGAGTGATGTGATATCAACTATACGTGTGACGAATTTATGACAGAAACTAACTTTTAAGCTTGAGCTTTATTTACAATAACCAGAATTTGAACGTCGCACCCAACCTAGCAATCAAGAAGGGTTGGGGTGGCGCGCACAGGCGTGCTGCTTCATTTTTGTGAAGCGCCAAAGTCAAGCATAGGCCATTGCCGGCGTCGGTCCCGAACAAGGAAGCGAAGGCGTGGCTCTGCCTAAAAGCGGTCCTTGCGCCGCCTCAGCTCCTCGAAAACCTTCACATCCGGCGCATCCGGCCCCATGCCAAGCGCTTGGCGGATGGCGGGGCTTTTCACGCGCAGGAACGGGTTCGTTTCAAGCTCCCGGGCAAGCGTGACAGGCAAAGTGGGCTCGCCCCGGCTCACCAGGGCGTCCACCTCGCGCTTGCGATCGAGAAGCGCCGCATTGCCGGGATCGACGGTGAGCGCAAACCTGATGTTCGATTGCGTATATTCGTGGCCGCAATAGATCAGGGTATCGGGCGGCAGCGCCATGAGGGTCTCAAGTGAATGCCACAGCTGGGCGTATGTGCCGCCGATGACCCGGCCGCAACCCACGGAAAATAGCGTGTCGCCGGTAAAAGCCACCCCGCTTTGAGACGCGCCGCCGGCAGCCTGAACCGCATTCGGAATGTAGTACGTCACGCCGCCCGCCGTATGGCCGGGCGTCTGCAAGACCTGGACCTCGATGGACCCGAAGGTGAGCCGCTCCCCTTCCTCGATCGCAATATCGATGCCGGGGATATCGCGCGCTTCTTTTCCGGGCCCATATATGGTGCAGTTCGTTTCGCGCTTCAGAACTCTCATGCCCATGCACATGATCGAAATGATGGTGCGTCGTGAAGATGTGCGTCAGCACCCACCCCGCGTCCCGCAGTTCCTCGCGGATGACCTGACCGTCCGGCGTGTCGATGGCTGCGGTCACGCCCGTGGACCGGTCATGGATCAGGATGCCGAAATTGTCGCTTCGGCAGGGAAATTGGCGGATTTCGAGTGTCGGCACGACTTCACCTCGCAACTGTTGTTGAAAGACACTTAAGGGAAACCCCGCCCGTATTAAATAGGGGAAAGAGAAACTGATACTGGCCTCTCATGAATGACGACGTCTTAGAACTAAGGGATTTTTACGCGTCGCCGCTCGGACAGCTCGCGCGCCGCATCATCGCCCGGCGCATCCGGACTCACTGGGATAATGTCTCAGGCTTGGACATCATCGGCCTTGGCTTCGCCTCGCCCTATTTGCGAATTCTCAACGGCGAGGCGAGGACAACGGCCGCGCTCATGCCGCAGGCGCAAGGGGTGCTGCAATGGCCTCACAAGGGACCATACCGCTCGGCGTTGGTGGAGGAGACGCAGCTTCCGGTGCGGGATACATCGATCGATTGCGTGCTTGTGGTCCACGGGCTTGAGCATGTGGAGGCGCGGCACGCTTATCTCAGGGAGATTTGGCGCGTGCTGATGCCGCAAGGACGGCTGATTATCGTGGCGCCCAATCGGCGGGGAGCCTGGGCGCGGCTTAAATCGACGCCCTTCGGTCACGGCCGGCCCTACAGCGTAAGGCAGATCGAGAAGCTCTTGCGCAATGCGCTTTTTGAGCCGGTGGGAGTGACGCCGTGCCTGTTCGCCCCGCCGTTTCGCGCCCGCGCGCTTCCTTCGGCGGCTCTGGTTTGGGAGCGCGTCGGAGCGCGCCTTTGGCCCGCCTTTTCCGGCGTCATCATCGTTGAGGCCATCAAGCAGATTTATGCGGAGGTGCGGGTTCCAGCGAAGAAGGCGGCCTTTGTGCCGATCCCCGCATTGGCGGGCTTGAGCCCGGCGCGGGAGAACATCTGCAAGGTTCGCTCCCTGAACTCCGGCGAAAACTGTCAGCCGGCATCGCCTAATTTTGTTAGGCTGCCTTCAGGGCAGTAGCCGCTATCCTGAGTTGGATCGGCCGCGGAGAGTTGCAGCGTCTTGCCGCCATCCGAGAATGCGATCCTGTACGAACAGCGCGCGGAACCCTGCTCGTAAATCACCATCACGTCAGCGGCGCCGCCGGCAGGGCGCATCTTCGCGGCGCCGTGAACCGGATGCGTCCAGCGGCCGCCCTCGCCTATGCTGAGGACCTCCCCGGTGTCCGCGATCATCCAGCGTCCGATCAGCTTGGCGGCATCCGGCGCCACGGCGGCAGCCGCCTTCGCTTCCAGCTTTGGAGAGACGCCCGGAAGGCATGCCGCAACGCCCGGCATCGCGGCCAGCGCCGCGCGAATGTTGGGGAGAGGCCCAATATGACCGGTTTCGGCATTCGCCTGCGGAGTGCCGGTCGACGAAAGCACCAGGCGCATTTCAGCGGGCAGTGCGGGCGCCAGTCCGCACGCTCGCCGGACTCCGTTGATCGACAGAACGGCGGAAGACACGATTGGCGTGGCGGACGATGTGCCTCCAAACTGGTGGGTGTAGCGCCGCTGCTCGTCAGATGGGCTGAAAGCGTCGCCGTATCCGGTGGTCGTAACCTCGTCTCCCCAGGCCTGCACGTCCGCACGCGATCCGTAGCTCGAAAAGCTCAGCCGCGCGTGCTCGGCCGCCGAGCCCGCGCCTACGACGATTGCGCCCGAGTCGCGGACTTCACGGTCGAAGGCCTTGTGACAAGCCGGGCCGTCGAGATCGACGCGCCCGTTTCCGGCCGCCTCAACAACAATCCGTCCAAGACTTGTCGCCCTTTGGATCGCGTCGAAGACGGATTGCTCCGCTTCGACCGGGCCGCAACCCACCTGGTCCCGTCCGCAAGCGCCGCCGCATGCGCCCGTTTGCTGCTCGAGAATAATCACATCGCCGGGCTCCAACAGGCTGGCCGCCGTTTCGATCGCGTTTTCGAGGAGATAACCGCCTGTCCCGCTTGTGCAGTTCGCCGGAACAAGAAAGAAAAAAGTCGCGGGCGCGATGCCGGTCACGCCATAGGCGTTGCGCGCCCCAATGACTTCGCCCAACACGGCAGTACCGTGGTCCGAACCAAACGGATCCTCGGGCTCGCAGCCGGGGATCGGGCGGATGCGATCCCGTGGCAGATTCAGGTCTTCATGATCCACGCGCCAGCTGTATTCAATGTCGACCGCCCGCATGCCCGCGCCATCGCCGCCACGAACCTTGTCGTGTCCTGGGACGCCAATTCCACGCGGTGGATCATCCTTATAGCCCTGTTTGGAGGTAGAGTCGGGGGTCGGGTCCGCGGGCGGGGGCGACGGCAGGCGGCGAGGCTCGGCAAACTCGACGCTATCAAGTTGGTTGAGCTTGCTTGCGATGCTGGCCGCGCTCACGCCTTGCGGCAGGTCGATGATGTAATAGAGATTGAGATCGGCAAGCCGCTTTCCGCTTTGCCGTTGCCCTTCCAGACGCTCTGCATCGAGAGCCTCTGGCGGACGTGTGAAAAGACGGCGGACGCTCGACGGTGGAATCTTGAGCTCGCCGAGCGCCTTCTGGAACAGGGCGACTTCGGCGGCTTTGAGCGCGGACAACTCGCCGTTTTGGAGACGAAAACCGCTCCCCTCGCGAAATTTCACCGTGACCCGATGCGAAGCGGGGATCGATTGCATTTGCTCCAGCGTCAGCTTCGCCTGCGGCACACGCGGCTGAAGGTCTTGCTGCGCGACGGCGCTTCCAGATCGACAAGCGAGGATCACCGCCACAAGCGCGAGGAAGGGGAGCAGACCAACGCATCTCGTTGCTTCTGAATAAAGTATGCGGTTCATCGCAGTACCTTCGGGAAGATGGGTATGTTGAACGTAAGGCATTCCTGGGATCGGGAATAGCGTTCCGTCAAGCGGCCGCCTCGCTCGGATCCGGCGAGATTAACAGCCGGATCGGCTTCAGCCTGTGCTTTTGTGCATGCAATCAAGACCATATCCGCCCCCGCGCTGATGCGCGGCTTGCATGCGGCATCGCGGGTTGCTAACCAATCAGCGGGGCAGATATTGGGGGGCGTATGCATCCGGCTGAAGCTGGCCTTTCTCTGGTGATGTGGCAGGGATGGGGCGTTCTATCGGTCTTGGCGGTTCTAACGACGCTTCTGGCGACGATCCTGGCTTGGCTTCTGCCCTTTCCGGACCGCTCGCTAACCAGCCAGCTTTCAAATTATGAAGATCGCCTGGCCCTGAAGGACCGCCTCGGAGCGGCGCCGCCCTTCAAATCTTACCTAATCACGGTGCGCCGCTTTAATGAATGGCTGCTGGAGTGGTTTGGGACGGCCTTGAGCGGACAGGCTTTTGAGCGCTGCCTCGCCATCGCATTCATCTTCCCCATCGCGCTGCTGCTCGTCACGCTCATCGCAAACGGCGTCGAGTCTCAACGCATCTTGGCTTGGCAAGTGATGCTTTTCGCCGCCGCCTTTGTGATCATCGCCTTCGTGATCGTCGAGGCTTTCAAGAACCTGCTCCGGCTGATCGAGCGTGGCTGGACCATGTTCGGCGGAGACAAAGGGCTTGCGCAAACGATCGCGCGCATCCTCCTTGGCGGGTTCGCTTTCATGGTGGCCTTCACGATGGCGTTTGCCATTGCCTCCACGTTTTCCGGTCAGGTCTCGAACGCGGGCTCGGTGCTCGGCGCGATGGCTGGAGGGTTCGCGCTCGCTTTTGCGCTTGCGGTGGCGTTCGCCCTCGCAGGCGCCACCCTGTTTTCCATTACGATCGCCGTTCTCGCCGGGGCGGCGCTCGCCTTCGCAAGCGAGTTCACCTTCCTCCTTTTTCTCTTCTTCATTCTGCTCCCGCTTACGAATGCCTCCGTCGACTGGCTCTCATGGAGCGCGACGCGCTATTTTCTGAAGCAAGCCGAAGCCGCCCAGCTCGATGCGCTGGGCATGTTAAAAGTTTTCGGCGCCGTGCTCGGCACATTCGCTTCGGGCGCCTTGCTGATGATTTTGCTTGCGACGCTACTTCCGAATGCCCTCGAAGCTCTCAACCACGCGTTCGCCGCCGCAAATCTCACGCAATTCAATTGGGAGGCTCTCCTGAACAGGGCGGTCGCCGCTCCGTGGACGGATGGGCTTTTCGTAACGGGAATGCTGATGACCGCCATCGTCCCCGCGTCGGCGCATCTCATCATCGGCTTGACTGGCGTTCTCGCGCGCTTCACTCCGGGCGCGCGAACGGCCGCCCATAGCATTTCGGATCATCCCGAAGTTCCGCTTTCGCCCAAAGAACAAGCGCCCATCAAGATTACGCTGATCATTTCGCGCATGTGGTATTTGGTGGCGGCGGCCTTCACCGTGAGCCTTATTGTGGGGGCAAGCGCGCTGATTTATGTCAGCCACGCGCCGGTCGCGCAGTTTCTCGGCAATCTGGCTCTGTGCGCCACGTCGTGGAGCCACGGAAAATGCGCCTGGTTTTGAGGACAGCCTAATCGAGCCCGTTCAGCGCTTGCATCTCGACCGGGGGTGAGCGATTAAAATCTTAGCCGCGCGATCTTCAGGCGGACTTCAACGGATAGGAAAAATGGATAATTCTGGCAGCCGCTTCGTCTGGTACGAGCTGGCGACAACGGACACCGAAGCTGCCAAGGCATTTTATTCCAGCGTCGTGGGCTGGGGGACGGGCGAAGTCTCAATGCCGGGCTCCATCTATACGCTCTTCACCGTCAAAGGAAACCCTATCGCCGGCATGACCAGATTGATGGCGGGCGCGGCGAAAGCCGGCGTGTTTCCGCAATGGATGGGGTATGTTCGGGTCAGCGATGTGGACGCGGTCGCCGCCGCAGTCAAGCCGCTCGGAGGCACAGTCCATCTACCCCCGACGGACATCCCCAATGTCAGCCGCTTCTCGATCATCGCCGACCCGGAAATGGCGGGGCTTGCGCTGATCAGGGGGCGCGACGGCGGCGAGGAGCCGTCGAAAGAATCCGGGCCTGGCCGCGTGGTCTGGCACGAACTCGTCGCTGCAGACCCCGAAAAGACGTTCGCCTTCTATAACAAGTTGTTCGGCTGGCAAAAAACCAACGCCCATAGCAGCGCCTTTGGCGCCTACCAGGAATTTTCCGCCGGAGCGGCGCCGATCGGCGGCATATATACCAGGCCGCCGGCCCTGCCGTTTTCGGTCTGGATCCACTATTTCAACGTGTCCGATATCGAGGCGGCGGCGAAGCGCGTTGTGGCCGGGGGCGGCAAAATCCTTTACGGGCCGGTCGAAGTTCCGGGCAAGGCTCGAAATCGCGCACTGCTCGGATCCGCAGGGCGCGTTCTTCGGTCTCCTGGAAAGCGCGTTTCGAGTTACTATCGGGTGCTACGCGCCTGGGCGCGATCCCGCTGAAGGACGGCCGAAGTAAACACGCTGCCGGTGAAGGAAGCTCAGAGCGCGCTTTTGACTTCACGAAAGCGGGGGGAGTTTAGGCGTCAGCTCTTGGGGGGCGGGATGCTGCCGATTGCAAACTGAGCGACAGGCCCTTCGACGTAGAATTTGACCCCGGTCATTTTCTCGAACTGATCGATATTGGAGAGGCCGATTGCGCACGCGCCAATGCCCATCCCCGTCGCCATAAGATAAAGGGTCTCAGTAAGCACGCCGGCGTCCTTCAGCATAAGCGCATAGGCGATCGAACTGTATTTCCAAGAGACCCGGCCAAAGCGCGCGGCGATCGTAATCAGGATCTGGGGCGGAGCGGTTTCGCCCATGGCGCCGCCTGCGGCCAGCAGCAGGTTCTTCAAATCCGCGGCGGGGACATCGATGGATGACAGCGCATGAGCGCCGGCGTCGTAGTGATAGAACCCTGGGGCAAGTCCCTCGCACCTGTGGACCGACAAATAGAGTTCCAGCTCGGAACTTGCGCCTGCCGAAGGATAAGGCCGGATGTAATCGACAGCGCCGTTTCGCTCGCGCGGCAGCCCTCGCGCGGCGCCGTCCAGAAACTGTGAAAGCTGGGCCAGCGTGATCGGCTTACGGTCGTCGTAGCTGCGCGTGGACCGGCTTTCCCGGAAAGCTTTCGCAATCTGTGGCTTCGCCTCCGGATTTGAGTCCAGAACCGCCGAAAGGTCGATTTTCTCGCCCGGCCAGGCAGGCCTCAACGCGGGCAACTCAGGAATCAGACCGCCATGCGGATAAACCCCGCCAGCTAAGTTGGCGTGCCGGCCTTCCGTGCTGCGCGTATGAAACAGAAGGTCGTGAAAATCCCAAAGTGCGAGGTCCTGATCGCCCTCTTCCAGCCGGGGATTGCTCTCGCCAGCGGTATTGGCCTTGAAGGCGATCTGGCTGTCGGCCAGCACCGAGAGAAACTCCATACCCGGAAAATTTTCCTGCCGGCGAAGCTGTTTAACTGGCTGGGGCACGGACAGCGACGCAACGAGGCTCACAACTCGCGCATCGCGGATCCTGAACAGGGCGCCCGCACGAGCGGATTCGAGCACCATCTCGTTTCCCCGGCGCCGAAGATATGCGAACCGCGACAGCGCCAGCACGTCCGTATCGGCCAACTGAGGCGTCTTCGGCCAATAGCCTGCAACTTGCGGTTCGATAACGATCAGATCTTCCAGCCCGTTGTCCGGACGCCCGATGCGGTACTCCAGCAAGCCGAAAAGCGCCAGCCTCCGGACCAGAAGCTCGATCTCTTTGTCGGCGTTCTGGCTCCCCGGCGCGACCGAGGCCAGCGAAACGCCTGTCCGCAGTTCTTGCAGGCATTGCAAGGCGCCCGCGCCGAACTTTCCCAAATGTGCGGACTCATTCTGGAATACGGAAACAATCGCTCCGCTCGCATGCGCCTCGACCCTAGCCCAGCTGCCTAGGCGGACGGCGAGAGCTGGCGAAGCAGCCAATTGCCTTGATTTCGTTCCAGGATTGCGCACGCCGAAAACCTTAAGTATGAGGCATCATTGGGTTGAGGTCTTCCTCCCTGAGCGGGCGCTCCAGCCAACCGAGCTTGACCGGAACATCGTAAAGCCGGCCGGGACCGAAACGGCGATAGAAATGCCGCATTCCGGGAACGATGACTCTTACAACCGGCGCCCCGATGTCGGGACGCGTTTGATCGAGGACGAGGAAATCCATGCCCTGCTTCTGGGCGACGGCCACGCAGGTTTCCACCTGATCTTTCGTCTCAAGGTGACTGAACTTGGAGTCGAACTCCGCCTTGAGCACTTCGCCCTCGCCCGGCAGCAGGAAGGGGTGGTCTGCGATCCGCAGCGGCGTCAAACCGTCGAGGCTGCCCTGCACCCTCGCGCCGTGGGCCATGATTTCGATGGATAGGAACTGGTTCAGTTCCGTAAGCGTCCGCAACATGGCGATGCGGGCGTCGAAATGCGCGCCGGACCCGAACTCGATGAATTCGGCCCCGTCCTTGATCCAATGCGTTATGGCGACGAAGGTCGGGATGCCAAGATCGCTTGTGATGTCCAGAACCCAAAGGCGCTTGCCGCTGTCGGCCAGCGCGATCTGGAGATCGCGAACGTAGGAATCGTTGAACCTTTCAAGATCCACAGCTGGGCGCTTCAACCGGTTATACCACCAGATTGCATAGGCATCGCGTTCCACCAGTTCGAGGAAGCCCTGGACGATAGCCTCCTCGCGAGTATTGCCCGCTGCGCAGCCGTTCGAATCGGCGTGAAAAGGAACTACCTGGCCCGCGTAGTAGAAATAGAGAACGCTTGTCGGAAGGTATCTGAAGCACTTGTCCCGCAGCGACCAAACCGGCGACCATTCCATCTCAGCGCTGGTATCGAAGAGATACGGGCTGACCGGCTCCTCGTCCTGACTGGGCATATCGGACAAGCTTCGCTTGAACTGCGTCTCGCTGAAGTTCAGGACGCTGTTCGCCAGAATCGCCTCGCCTTTTGGAAAATCCTTGAACCGCTTAGTGAGCCTGATCTCGTCGCCCTGGAAGACGCCGGAGTAGCGCTCGATGGCCTCCATGAGCGCGCTGGCTTCTCCCTGCTCGGCGTTGCTGCCCTTGCCAAAGCTGCTCCCCTCCAGCGCGCCCCTCAGTTCATGGACGGTTTTAGAAGGCGCCGAAAAATTGTGCTTGGCGAAAAAAGACGTATTCAGAGGCAGATCCGTCTCCATCCGCTCAAGTCGCGAGACCACGCCCGTCAGTGGGCTGATGTGCTTGCGGTAGCGGGCGACAGTCGCGCGGGACGACAGCGTGCGATAACCGCCGCTGGTCATAACGGCCCGGCCGCCGGCCTTCAACTCGATTGGAACCGGCGCGCGAGCTGGGTCTCGGAAATCATCGGAGCCGCAAGCCCGGCATTGAGCACGAGCCGTCACGTAATGCCGCGCAATGTTCGAGCCGGTCAAATCGAGGCTTATGATGTGATTGCTCAAATCCGTGCCAAAGCCGGTGGCGATCGCCTTTGCGATCTCCATCGCGGCGAGCTGAATGCCGCTTTGTCCGACGGGATGCTGCACCAAGGGCGAAGCCATCAGAAGGCGGGCCTCGCTTCTATTGAGCATGCCCTTGATCTCGCGGTTCCGTTTCATTCGGTCGGCAAGGCAGACCCAGCAAGGCCCCGTGCCAGGGGTAAAGACCGGTCCCACCAAGGGGAAAATACCCGAGGGCTGAACCATGATCCAAGGCGTTCCATCCGATAGATGCTTCCGGTTCAACTCCGCCAGCGGCTCTTCGAGGTAATCGCTGACCAGCGTGACGGTGAAGTTGGAAGAACGCTTGACCACCCGCGCGCCCAATTCGCTCAGCGCTGCGCTAAGTTCCGCCTCGCCTTCCACGCCGATCGCCTGAACACGAATCCGGTATTGGTCCAGATTTTTTTGCGCCTCTTCGGGCGAAAGCCCAAGGCTTGCCCAATACGCGGGGACGACGCTATTCGCCGACTTCGATTTCGGAACGACATAGCCGCCATCGAGCAGCCGTTTCAGGGCTTCCTGTATCTGGTCGGCCGGAAAATACTGCTGAAGCAGGCCGACGATGTCCTGTGCGCTCTTGCCATTCTCGGCGATCAAAGCCGCGATTGCACAGTAAAGCGTGCCGTGAAGAAGAAATTTCCGGTCTTCGGAATAGAGGCACAACGTTTCGGATGACAGCGCATAGACTGTGAAGTTTGGGGTGAACTGCAGAACCTGTTTGCTGTTCTGCGCCGAAATGCTTTCTTTGTTTTCCACTGTCATTCGATGCACGAGCCCCATTTCGGGCGCCTCGCTGTTCGCAAGCGCCCACTCCCATAGCTTTGTTATCTGTTATTTGTGCGGTGCGCTAGAACTTTTAGAGAGCCAAACGGCCCTCAAGCTACGCCTCACAGGCGCGCGGATTCGCACTGAGTGTAAGAAAACGGGCCGAAATCGAACCCAATCAATTCGGCCCTGAGGTTTACATTCGTAAAGACGGCAGGCTGTAGCTTAGCACCAGGGCTTGCAGCCGCCCCAGGACAGACAGCAGCCACCGCCGCAGCCGCAACCGCCACAACCGCAACCGCCTGCGCACCGACGGCAACCAGCGCAACCTCTGCATCCTCTGCAGCCGCCGCCGCACCTTGCGCATCCGCATCTGCCCCAAGCGAGCTTCAGCATAGAGCGAGATGAAATCGACGGCCTCTTTGTCGACGTGGAATGTCGCCAGGGTGACGTCGGAGATTTCCTCCTCGGCCAAGGCGAACGCTTGAGCTGGCGCAGTCGCCGGCAAGGGCAGACCTGCAAGAGTCTCATTCGTCGTCGCAGCAGTTGTGCCTACGATGGACAACCCTGCAACGCCCAGAACGGATAAAGTCTTCTTCTTACCTTTAGACATACGCTTCGTTCCTGACATGGGCTTCTCCTCATCCCCAATCCAGATAGAACGCTAACACGTTTATCATTCTTCAAACAAGATATATCCTACCTCAAATTTTTGCTTTTTTCCCCAACTTCGGCAAATTTTGGTACACAAATCAAGACTATGTGAGAATCGATGCGATGCATGGAAATGCGCGGGCTTATCCAAGGCTGGCAGCTTTCTGACAGGTGATTTGTTCCTAATCTGTGGTATTGGCGCACCTAATTCGTTGGCCGATGCCGCGCGCCGGTAATTTTGCAACTATGCGTGTAGTTGAACATGGCTCTCCTATAACTTACTCTTGGCATCTAAATCGCCAGTTAACCCAGCGACAACCATCACACCACGGAATAATTTGAACTGTTCTCAGACAGATCTTCGTCCACTTGGCGCCTGGATATTTTTTTGAAGCGCTGACATCAAAGCCTATGTCCTTACACGGAACCGTAGTTGCGCCCTGGGTCTTATTTCGCCCAAGTCCACGATGAGGAGCCTTCCGCCATGCCTGCCTTGAAGCTGAGCCGGTTGCTATGCGTCGTTCTACTCGCTCTGTCATGGGGCGTGGCTCGCGCCGAGGAAGTAAAGCCGGCCGCGCAGGCTGCACACGCCAAAGCAGAAACAGGCGATCCGGCCTCGCATCTGCCGGCGGATAGCGTCACTCAGCACGCGATCGTTCTGGGCGGCCGGCAGCTCGCGTATAAAGCGACCGCTGGCACATTGCCGCTCTTTGGCAAAAAGGGCGAAATCGCAGCGAAAGTCTTCTACGTATCCTATGTCGCCGACGCCATTCCCAACAGGCCCGTGACATTCGCTTTCAATGGCGGACCGGGCGCTTCGTCCGCGTTTCTGCATACCGGCGCGCTTGGGCCGCGCATTGTCTCATTCAGCGAAACCGGCGCGGAGCCGATCCGTCCGGTTCAGCTTACGGATAACGCCGATAGTTGGCTTGCCTTCACCGATCTGGTGTTCGTCGATCCCGTCGGAACCGGCTACAGCCGGACAGCGGCCGGCGGCGAGGACGCGGAGCGCGCCTTCTGGGGCGTTGGAAAGGACGCGGATTCGATCGAGGAATTCGTCAACCTTTATTTGGCGCGCGCCGGCCGCGAATTGTCGCCAGTGTATCTGGCCGGAGAAAGCTACGGGGGATTCCGCGCGGCGCTGGTGGCGGACCGGCTGCTTGCAAAGGGGGTGCAAGTCAAAGGCGCACTCATGATCTCGCCCGCGCTTGAGTTTTCGATGCTGCGCAGCCATCACTTCGATTTCCTGCCGCTGACCTTCGCGCTTCCCTCGCTGGCGGCCTCGCATATTGAAATGCGCGACGGCCCCGCGGCGCCGCTGGACGCCGTTCGTGAAGCGGAAACTTTCGCCCGGACGCGCTACCTGCTTCACATCGTCGAGGGCCTGAAGCAGGATGACGCGGTTGTCGCCAAGCTCGCGGAACTCACGGGGCTCGATGCGAGCGTCATCTCGAAACATCACGGCCGGGTTTCTGCGTCTTTGTTCGTTCGCGAGTATGAAAAGCGCAAAGACCGCGCGCTAAGCCGCTATGACGCCACGGTCAGCGTGCCGGCGCCACGCCCGGAGGACGACGACCATTTCGACCCTATTCTCGATGGCGCGATTACGGCGCTCAGGCCCGCGACCGTGAACTATATAAGGCAGGAACTCGGCTTCCGGACCGATCTCGAATACCGGCTGCTCAACCGGGGCGCCAACGGTCATTGGGACTTCGGCACGAAACCGACCCAGCAGGGCTATGCGGGCGCGCTGGATGAGCTTGAGCAGGCGCGCGTGCGCAACCGCGACCTGAAGATCTTCATTGCCCACGGCTATACGGATCTCGTAACGCCCTATGCCATGTCGCTCTACCTTGTCAGCCAGCTGCGGCCGATCGAAGGGGCAGCGCCGATCGGGGTTCGCGTTTATCGCGGAGGTCACATGATGTATCTGCGCCCCGCATCCCGCGTCGAGCTTAGTCGCGACGCCCGCGACATCTATGAGGCGGCCGGCAACAAATGAACGACCGTTTGCAATCGTTAGCTCTTACGCAGACAAACAGCCTCAATAAGAACCGGAATCGACAATTTGGGCGGCTCGCAGAGTTTACGCTCACGGCGCCATCACATTCCCGCTGACAGCCTCCGCTCATGTTGCGGTGTGCCTGCTGTCCGCCAATCTTCGTTTTTCAGAGTGTTCGAGTCGCTGGAACAAAGATGATTACGCCCAAGATCGATCAAACGAGCGGGGCGGTTGCGCTCCACTATAACGAGCTGGATGCCTTCTACCGTGAGATCTGGGGAGACCACGTTCACCACGGCTATTGGAGGACGGGAAAAGAAACCAGAGCCGAAGCCGCCGATGCGTTGGCAGACCTCGTCGCCGAGCGGCTCGACCTGAAACCCGGTCTATCCGCCTGCGATATCGGATGCGGCTACGGCGAGACAGCGCGGCGCTTGTCGGCGCGATACGCCATCTCTCTGGAAGGGGTCACGATCTCGGAACGCCAGTTCCGGGTGGCGGTTGCGCGGCGCGAGCCGGGCGTGTCCATCGCTCTGTGCGACTGGCTGCAAAACGGCTTCCCGGACTGCCATTTCGACCGCGCTTACGCCATTGAAAGTTCCGAGCATATCGCCGACAAGCAGCGGTTTTTCTCGGAGGCTTTTCGCGTGCTGCGTCCAGGCGGCCTCTTTGTGGTTTGCGCCTGGCTTGCCCGAAGCGGAGCATCGAACTTGGAGCAGCGCCTGCTTCTGGAGCCGATCTGCCGGTATGGCCGATTGCCCGGCATGGGGACCGAGGAGGACTACAGGACTCTGGCGACGGCCGCCGGCTTTAGCGTTATCGCCTCTCAGGACATCAGCGCGAATGTCCGGCGCACTTGGCCGATTTGCATCCGGAGGTCTGTTTCGAAACTGCTGAGCGACCGGCGCTACCGAGCGTTCCTGCTCAGCAAAAGCACGCAGAACAAGGCGTTTGCGGCCACTCTTTTCCTGATCTCCGCGGCATACTTCACCGGCGCGATGCGCTACTGCGTGATGACGTGCCGGAAGGACCCTCCGCGCTGATCGCAACGGACAGGCCCTCCCGCAAGCATTTTGTGGACCAGGTTCCCGCGATCAGTCCTTCAAGGACACAACGCCTTGCAGCGGAACAGTGATCCTGAGGCGTCCCGACTGAATGTCGCCATTCCCATTTTCGGTGGACAGCTCATATTCGCCCGAAACCTTGATACCGGGGGTCACATAACCGCCGACGCCGGCTTTCACGAAGAAGCCCCGCCCATCCAGATTATCGTTGAGAGAAACGGCGTGCGCGGTGTTGAAAGCAAGCTTCGCGGCATAGCTGTCGCTCGTGCCGAAAAGGCCTTCATAACCGGCTTCGCCATAAGCGACAGTCTGTGGCCCGAAGAGGTTCGCAGAAGCGCGCACCCTCGCAGTCCAGAACCCCGTTGAAGCATCTTGATTGCTGTATTGCAAAGCCAGGATAGGCGCGGCTTCCGTGAAGCCGTTGACGTTGATTGACGCATAGCCTGCGCGCACGGCAGGAGTCAGCGTGAAGGCGCCCAGTTGATATTGCGTTCCAATTGTTCCGTCGATGCTATAGTCCACGCCCTGCGTGCCGCCGTCGGCGAGGACCGTCGGGAAGCCGGTCTGGCGGCGAAGCTTGTCATATTGGTCGAACGAAACGCCGCCTTCGAGGCCGGCGAAGAACACGCCGTAGCGGGACAGCGCGTAAGCGTCGATCTGTCCGGTCGAAATGTCTCCGCTCAGAGAATGGCCGGAGAGTGTGCCTTTCTGATAGGCGAACGCGGCGCCGAAGGCGTAAGGGCCCGAATTCGCGTCAAAGCCGGCGCGAACGCCGCCGAGCGCGTAGTCATACGATGTGCCGCCATAGGTGGCCGTGTTCACGCCGTTGAACGAGGCTGTGGAACCGATGACCTCGGCGTAAAGGCCGCTATGCGCCTCCGCCGGGTTGGCGGCCCTGCGAAAGATGATGTCGGACCCGTCAAGCCGGTTGGCGAGGCTGATTTGAGCCAGAGCTGAGACAGCCTTGCCCGTTTCCTCCGTTGAGAGAAGCAGCGACGCATACCGGGCGAGGAGTTCTTGAGCCGCTTCGGTTGGATGGACGGTATCCCAGAAGAGGTAGCCCTGCGCATTGCTTGCGATGCAGGCGGCGCTAGAGGTGCAGGCCTGCGTCGTGTTGGTGAACCCGAAAGCCGCTGGATTGGCGAGGATCACATTCAACGCCCCGTACCAGTCCATCTGGACGAGATTGACCGATGAGTTCGCGGCTGCCAGCTGCTGGGTTGCTGTATTCAGCGTCGCGTTGTAGGTCGCTGTAGCGAGAAAGCCCCCCTGCGCCGTCGCCGCGCTGCCATTAAACGAAGGCGTCGCGCCGAGATTCGGCAAGTTGGAAACAAGAATGGTCTTCGCCCCATCCGTGATCGCCAAAGCGATATTGGAAGCTTCGTTCGTGCCGGTCGTAATCGCTTGAGCCGTAATCTGGGCCGCCGTCGGCGCGGGATTCAGCGCGAAGAATTTGAAGAAATCGTTGGCCCCGCCCTGAACGCTGACGAGATCGTTGGCGCCGATCGTTCCCAAAGCGGCAAATGTATTGATCTGCTGCTGAACCGACGGCACCGGATTCAGGGATGAGCCAGGCACGGTTCCTGCGCCGCCCACGGCGGCGTTGACATTCTGCGTCGTCCCTCCGGTGTTCGGTATTCCTGTAAACGACGGAGGAGACCAGAAGGTATCCATCGAAGACCAGCTGGGATTGCCGGATTTGGCAGGGTTCGAAAGGAGCTCGATCCAGGTCGGCCCGTTGGAGAACCGGCCGTTATAATAAGGCGCGGGCGGTTGGGAAGGGGTCGTATTCTTGTACAGATTGCCGTTGTCCGAAAGGCTGTCGCCGAATGCAATGACGCGATTATAGTCGGCGGGATCGGCCAGCGCCGGCGCCACCGAACTCAAAAATGCAATTGCAAGACCTAAGAGTCGCATATTCATCCCCCCCTGGGCGCGCCGCGATACCGCGCATGAAGCCGTATCGGTTTCATCCCGTCGACGAGACTTCTCTTTCCAGCCCTGCTCAAACGATCAGCAGACAGCTTGCCCCTTCAAGAAACCGACAGAAGCGACCTTAGTTTGTTTCAAGTTGCGGATGAATATTCCCAATCAGTTTATTTATATCTGTTGCATTCGCGCGACAGTGTTGCGCGCGCCCTGGCGTACCGGTTGAGGCGCTCACCGGCCTTTTGGTGGTTTGTCTCTAAAATCTAACGGCGGAAGATGAACGAGGCCGGGTCCGCGCGCTTCTCCCAGTTCAGCCGTTCAAGCTCGGGCGTGGCCGCGATCTCCTGCGGATAACCCACACAGAAATAGCCGATGAACTGCCAATGGGGCGGTACATCGAGGTCGAGCGCAACGCGAGCGGGATCGAGAATGGAAACCCAGCCGACGCCGATGCCCTCGGCGCGCGCGGCGAGCCAAAGCGTGTAAATCGCCGTTACGACCGAATAGGCGACCGTTTCGGGCATGGTGCGCCGGCCAACCTTGCTTCCCTGCGCCGGATCGGGCTCGGCGAAAGCCGCAATGTGAACGGGCGCGTCGTTCAGGCCTTCCAGCTTCAGAGACGCGTAGCGCGCAGCACGCTCTCCGCTGTAGGAGGCGATCGCTTCGGCGTTCGCCGCTTCGAAGTTCTCGCGAATGAGCTGGCGCTTCAGCGGATCCTCAACGAGCACGAAACGCCAAGGCTCGCTCAGTCCGACCGACGGCGAAAGACAAGCGAGGCGGAGGAGCCGGTCGATGCTTTCCGCCGGAACCGGATCGGGACGGAAACTCCGGACATCGCGGCGCCACACCACGAGCTCGGCGAGCTTCGCGCGAAAACCGGCATCGAATTCCGGACTAGCGTTTTTGGCGGCAATTTCGCTCATGGCTGGCTACTTCCCCAGCCGCGGCAGAAGTGGCTTCAGGTCGTACCCGGCGGCCGCCGCGGTCTCGACGAGGTCACCGGCGGGGAGCTTGCCGGCCTGGCTCAGCGCCCAGAGCGCCGTGCAACGCATGCCGCTGCGGCAGTAGACAAGCAGCGGCTTGGGCAACTCGTCGACCAGATGACCGAAAAGCGCCGCATCCTTGTCGCTAATGGCGCTTGGGGACACAGGCTGATAGACGGTCTTGATCCCGTTCGCCTCGGCAGCCTTTTCGATGTCGCTGAAAAGCGGCTGACCGGGAGCTTCGCCGTCCGGCCGGTTGCAAATGATGGCGCGGATGCCGCTCGCGGCAAGTTCCTCCACGTCACCGGGGCTTATTTGCCCGGCGACAGCAAGTTCGCCGTTCAGTCTGCGCAGTTCCATTATGACAATCCTCAATCATGCTCCGTCCCCCTACGGTAAGCAAAATGAGAGGATTTTGCTAGTGTGATGGCACGCTCAAAATCCCCTTGGGGAAAAATTTCTTCAAAAGAAGTGTTACCGAGTGCTCCTGCACCAGGATAGTTATCTTTTGCAGAATTCCATCAATAAACAAAGAAAAGAATAGAAATCATGGCAGCCACATAAAAAACATGCGTCAGTGAAATTGGAAGAAGATAGCATGAGCGCTGGCATTCAACTCCAATCTCCTGACGGGCTTCATCCGATGCTTCGTTCCGGCTCTGAGGTATAAGCGGCCATCGAGGCGCGGGCCGTCCATCTTGAGCGGCGTTGATCGAAGCCTATTCCGCCGCCGCGACTGGACAGAGCGATCGCCTGCCCGCATTTTACAGATTGCGATAGGGGTGCTACACCCAGCAGCAATTCCTAACAGACCGGCGCGCGGGCGCGCTAAAGGGATTCGAAATGGCCATAATCCGGCAGAAGACGGGGCTTACCTTTGACGATGTGCTCTTGCAGCCAAGCCTTTCCGATGTGTTGCCGTCTGAAGTCGACGTCACGACCAGTCTGACAAAAAGCATCAAACTCAACATTCCCATCGTCTCCGCCGCCATGGATACGGTCACGGAAGGACCGCTGGCCATCGCAATGGCCCAGGCCGGAGGCATCGGCGTCATTCATCGCAACCTGAAGCCCGAGGAGCAGGCGCAGCATATCCGGCAGGTGAAGAAGTTCGAGTCCGGCATGGTGGTCAACCCCGTCACCATCTCCCCCAACGCAACCTTGAAAGACGCGCTGACCCTCATGAAGTCCTTCCGGATTTCAGGCATTCCGGTTGTGGAGGGTTCGAACGGCAACGGCCAGGGCAAGCTCGTGGGCATCCTCACAAACCGCGATGTGCGTTTCGCTACGAACCCCGCCCAGCCCGTTCACGAGCTGATGACAAAGAGCAACCTCATCACGGTGAAGGAAAATATCGGACGGGTTGAGGCAAAAGCTATTTTACACAAGCATCGCATCGAGAAGCTGCTCGTCGTGGATGACGATTACCAATGCATCGGCCTGATCACCGTGAAGGACATGGAGAAGGCCGAGCAGCACCCTCTGGCCTGCAAGGACGAGCAAGGCCGGCTCCGGGTCGCGGCGGCGACCTCCGTCGGCGAGGATGGCTTCCACCGCAGCGAACACCTCATGGATGCGGGAGCGGACCTTATTGTCGTGGATACCGCGCACGGCCACTCCCATCGCGTGCTCGACGCCGTGCGGCGCATCAAGCGAGCCTCGAATTCCATCCAGGTGATCGCCGGCAACGTCGCCACCGCCGACGGGACTTTGGCCCTCATCGACGCAGGAGCCGACGCCATCAAGGTCGGCATCGGTCCGGGCTCGATCTGCACGACCCGCATTGTAGCGGGTGTTGGCGTGCCTCAATTGACTGCCGTGATGGAGGCCGCGGAAGCCGCCGCGCGGCACGGCGTGCCCATCATCGCCGATGGCGGCATCAAATATTCGGGCGACATCGCGAAGGCGCTGGCGAGCGGCGCAGCCTGCGTCATGGTCGGGTCGCTTCTCGCGGGCACCGACGAAAGCCCCGGCGAGGTCTATCTCTATCAGGGCCGGTCCTACAAATCCTACCGCGGCATGGGATCGCTCGCCGCAATGGCGCGCGGGTCCGCCGACCGTTATTTCCAGAGCGAAGTCGCAGACACCTTGAAGCTCGTGCCCGAGGGCATTGAAGGCCAAGTCCCTTACAAGGGTCCGGTTTCGGCCGTGCTGCACCAGCTTGTGGGCGGCTTGCGCGCAGCCATGGGCTACACGGGCTCGCGCTCTCTTGCCCAACTGCATGAGAAGGCTGAGTTCGTCAAGATAACGAATGCGGGCCTGCGCGAAAGCCACACGCACGACGTGACGGTTACGCGCGAGGCGCCGAACTACCCAATCGGCAACGCATAACGCCATCATTCATGCTTCCCGGCGCCAAGCTACAGGCAGCGTTTGAAGTCCTCACGGAGATCCTGGAACGCGGGCGCGCCGCGTCCGTGGCGCTTGGCGATTGGGGCCGCGCTCATCGTTTTGCGGGCTCTGGGGATCGCGCGTGGATCGGCAATCTCGTCTACGACAGCCTTCGGCGAAAACAGTCGCTGTCTTATTTGATGGGCTGCGATTTGCCGCGAGCGATAACGCTCGGCGCGCTGCGCAAGTCCTGGGGCCTCTCCGCCGAGGATATCGCCGGCTTCTGCAGCGGAGAAAAATTCTGCCCATCGCCGCTTACGCCTGCGGAAGAGTCAGGCCTTGCGAACAGCGATCTGACCGGCGCCCCGCCTTGGGTACAGGGCGATTATCCCGAATGGCTGCACCCTTCCTTCTCCGCGGCCTTCGGCGACCGCGCCGTGGAGGAGGGCCAGGCTTTGGCCGAACGCGCGCCTGTCGATTTGCGCATCAATACTTTGAAGGCGACCCGGGAAAAAGTTCTCAAGGCCTTCGCCAGCAGCCATGCCGCCGCAACGCCTTATTCGCCTGTTGGCGTCCGTCTGCCGCCACGCGAGGGCGGGTCGCGCAGCCCGAATGTCGAGGCGGACTCCGCCCATGGCCGAGGCTGGTTCGAGGTTCAGGACGAAGGCAGCCAGATCGCAGCGCTTCTCAGCGGCGCGGCGCCGCGCCTTCAGGTCGCCGACATCTGCGCGGGCGCGGGAGGCAAGACGCTCGCGATGGCGGCCCTGATGCAGAACACGGGCCAGATCTATGCCTACGATTCCGAGCCCATCCGGTTCCGCCCCATCTTCGAACGGCTGAAGCGCGCGGGCGCGCGAAACGTCCAAACCCTGCCGCCTGGCCAATGCAGCGCGCTCGATGCGCTCGAAAGCCGCATGGATATCGTTCTCATCGACGCTCCCTGCAGCGGAACGGGCGTTTGGCGGCGGCGTCCCGATGCAAAGTGGCGTCTGACAAGCGCTCAGCTCGCGGAGCGACGCGTGACCCAAGCCGGGCTTCTGGAGGTTGCAGCTCGCCTTCTCAAGCCCCAAGGAACGCTTGCCTACGTGACCTGCTCCTTGCTGCCCGAGGAAAATGACAAGCAAATCAATGTCTTTTTGAACCGCAATCCCAGTTTCGAGCCAGTTGACGCGCGGCGCCAAGCTGAAAAAATCCTTGGCCGATCTGTAACATTCGATCCGGCGCCCAATAAGCCGGGTCTGCTCTTAACCCCTTCCCAACACGGAACGGACGGCTTTTACATCGCACTCTTATTGAAAAGCGCCGCATAAAGTCTCGTTTGCTCTGAGAAAATCCGGACCGCCCCAAAATAGACAAACTTGGCGCCTTGCTGCATCCGAGATCCGGTCACGAAGCCGTTACACTCCGGATCTAAAGGCGCTTGGGGATGTTCATCGGCAACCCACCCTCCAAAAATTAACCACCAAGAAAAGCGAGTTTCGCAATGGGTTTCATCAAGGCCATCTTCTATCTCGTGATCATCGCTATTCTCGCCGTCGGCGGCTACTGGCTCTATGGCGCGTTCAGCAAGGGCGGCGACGCCCCCTATTGGTCTGAAATCAACAAGAGACTGCCGGAGCAGGCTCGGAAATTCGCGTGCGACGAGGCTAAGAAGCACGCGACCGGCCCTGTCGCCAGCTGCGATTAAGGGCGGCGCCCGGCGCGAGGGAAGACTCGGCGCTGGACGCACGAAAAAACCAGCCTATTTTAAGGAATGGGTCCGCATTTTGCGGACCCATTCGTTTATGACTGGTACAGCCGGAGGCAGGTTGGCGCCCCACCTGCCGCAAGCGATCAAGGCACACGCCTCCGAAAGCTGCACCAGGGTCAAGAATTTGCTAATACGCCTTGTCCGCGTCCTGAAACCGCTGCCGCACAGGGTATAGGCAATTGCGAGACGCCACACGAGCGAGAGAGGAGCGCCCCTTGCACCGTCTTCCCGTCACAGATGCCGTTCTCA
This sequence comes from uncultured Alphaproteobacteria bacterium, assembly GCA_963727795.1. Lineage (GTDB taxonomy): Bacteria > Pseudomonadota > Alphaproteobacteria > Rhizobiales > Rhodomicrobiaceae > Rhodomicrobium. The sequence goes on along the minus strand of CAVSHC010000006.1, from coordinate 250,117 downwards.
TTGTCGATTTCGGCGGACAGTTCACGCAACTCATAGCAAGGCGCGTGCGCGAAGCGAATGTCTACTCGGAGATCGTGCCGTTTCACGCCGCCGAGAAAGCCATCGCAGAGCTGAAGCCGAAGGCGATCATCCTGTCGGGCGGCCCCGCCAGCGTTCTCGATGAGGGCGCCCCGCAAGTTCCGGATGCAGTCTTCGCGGCTCAGGCGCCCGTGCTTGGAATTTGCTACGGGCAGCAGGGCATGGTGGCGCGGCTGGGCGGCGTTGTCGAGCCGTCGAGCGAGCGCGAATACGGCTCCGCGCTGATTGACGTCAAGGCGGTGTCGCCGCTGTTCGAAGGCGTAGCGGCGCCTGGAGAGACCGCGCCGGTATGGATGAGCCACGGCGACCGCGTCGCTTCGCTCCCCGAAGGTTTCGTGTCCATCGCCACAAGCCGCAACGCACCGTATGCCGCCATCGCGGACGAAAAGCGGCGGCTTTACGGGGTGCAGTTTCATCCCGAGGTCGTGCACACGCCAGGCGGCGCGCTCATGCTGCGGAACTTCGTGCACCGGATCGCGGGCTGCGGCCACTCCTGGACGATGGCGGCTTTCCGCGACGCCGAAATTGCGCGCCTTCGAGAACAGGTGGGCCGCTCGAAGGTGATTTGCGGTCTTTCCGGAGGCGTCGATTCCGCCGTCACGGCCGTTTTGCTGCATGAGGCGATTGGCGACGCGCTCACCTGCATTTTCGTCGATCATGGACTTTTGCGCCAAAGCGAGGCGGAGGAAGTCGAAAGCCTGTTTCGCGGGTCTTACAATATTCCCTGATTCAGGTTAAAGCCGCGCCGCGCTTCCTCTCGGCGCTCGCCGGCGTCACCGATCCCGAACAGAAGCGCAAAACCATCGGCCGTCTGTTCATCGACGTCTTCGACGAAGCAGCGCATCAGGTGGGCGGCGCTGAGTTTCTGGCCCAGGGCACGCTTTACCCGGACGTGATCGAGAGCGTCGCCCCACGCGGCGGGCCGTCCGTCACGATCAAGTCGCATCATAATGTCGGCGGCTTGCCCGAGCGGATGAACCTCAAGCTTGTCGAGCCCCTGCGCGAGTTGTTCAAGGACGAGGTCCGGGCGCTTGGCCGCGAACTCGGCCTGCCCGATGCGTTCCTGAAGCGGCACCCTTTCCCCGGGCCGGGGCTCGCCATCCGCATACCCGGCGCAATCACGGACGAAAAGCTGCGCGTGCTCCGCAAGGCCGACGCGATCTATCTGCAGGAGCTGAAGGCCGCCGGGATCTACGACGAAATCTGGCAAGCCTTTGCTGTGCTGCTGCCGGTCCAGACCGTCGGGGTCATGGGCGACGCCCGCACCTACGATCATGTGCTGGCTTTGCGCGCTGTGACTTCGGTGGACGGCATGACAGCGGACTTCTACCGCTTCCCAATGGATGTGCTCGGCCACATCGCGACCCGCATCGTGAACGAAGTGAAGGGCGTAAACCGCGTCGTGTACGACGTGACCTCGAAGCCGCCGGGCACGATCGAGTGGGAGTGAGCTAACTACGCCCCGTATAACATCTGTTCTTTTGAGATATTAGTTATGTCTATTCCCGATTACCAAATGCTGATGCTGCCTGTGCTCCAAATCGCGGCAAAAGGTGAGACATCTGAAAGAGCGGGCGGGAGTTCACGGCCGCAGCGCAGAGGCGGAGCACCGCGCAATCCTGGCTGCCGCGTTGGCTCGCCCTCGCAGGCGCAGCTTTGCCGAGGTCATTGCATCGATGCCAAATGCTGGCGATGACGCGGACTTCGAGCGTTTGGAAACCTGCCGGAAAACTCCCAGTGTATTTGATTGACACAAATGTGGTTAGCGAAGCCCGCAAAAAAGACAAGGCAAACCCAGGTGTCGTCGGCTTTTTCAAGGACCTCGCCGCTTCCGGCGAGCCGGTTTACCTGTCCGCGATTTCAGTGGGTGAGTTCCGGCGCGGCATCGAACTCATTCGCCGCCGGGGAGAAGCGGACCAAGCGAAACGGCTTGAGGCGTGGCTGACGAGAGTTCTCGAACAATTCGGCGAGAATATTCTGCCTTTCGACGCGGACGCCGCCCAGGTCTGGGGACGCTTGAGAGTTCCAGACCCAACACACGGTATTGACAAGCAGATTGCTGCCATCGCCCTTGTGAACGATCTAACGGTCGTGACGCGTAACACCGCCGACTTCACAGGCAAAGGCGTCAGGCTAGAAAACCCGTTCACGTGAAACCGTTATCGATCCGACATCGAAGCCGCTCGGAACGATGGGCATACGGAGACCCCTAATCCAAATCCGCGACGCTCGCCGGGCCGCCGCCATGCACACGCTGGGCGAGCGCCGCTTCGATGAACTGCGTGATATCGCCATCCAGAACGGCGGCCGGATTCGTGCTGACCACGCCGGTGCGCAGGTCCTTCACCATCTGATAAGGCTGCAGCACATAGGACCGGATCTGATGGCCCCAGCCGATATCCGTCTTCGACGCGGCGGCGGCTTGCGCGGCTTCCTCGCGCTTTTTCAGCTCCATCTCGTAGAGCCGCGCCTTGAGCATGGCCCATGCCGTCGCGCGGTTCTTATGCTGAGAGCGCTCGTTCTGGCATTGGACCACGATGCCGGTGGGAATATGCGTGATGCGCACCGCGCTATCGGTCGTGTTGACGTGCTGGCCGCCTGCGCCGCTCGCCCGGAACGTGTCGATGCGGCAATCGCTTTCGTTCACGGCGATGTCGATGGCTTCGTCGACAACGGGATAGACCCAAACGGAAGCGAAGCTCGTGTGGCGTCGCGCGTTGGAGTCGTAGGGCGAAATGCGCACAAGGCGATGGACGCCCGAACTCGGTCTTGAGCCAGCCATAAGCGTTCTGCCCTTTGACCTGTATCGTCGCCGATTTCAGTCCCGCCTCTTCGCCGGCGTTGCTCTCTATCAGCTCGACTTTATAGCGATGCTCGTCGGCCCATCGCATATACATGCGCAGGAGCATCTCGGTCCAATCCTGGCTTTCGGTGCCGCCAGCTCCGGCATGAACTTCGAGGAAGGTGTCGTTGCCGTCGGCCTCGCCAGACAGAAGAGCTTCCACCTCCCGCCGCTGAACCTCGGTCCGAAGGACGGCGAGCGAAGCCTCTGCGTCCCGCACAACCTCTCCGTCTTTCTCCTCTTCGCCGAGCTCGATCAGCCCTGTCGCGTCATTCAAGCGGGCGTTGAGCTGAGAATAGGCCGTCAGCGCCGTGTCCAGATGCTGCCGCTCGCGGAGAAGCTTTTGCGCCCGTTGAGGATTATCCCAAAGGCTTGGATCTTCGACGATCGTGTTCAGGTTTGCGAGGCGGGCGGTTGCTTTATCCCAGTCAAAGATACCTCCGCAGGAGCGACAGGGATTGCTTGATTTCGTCGACGATGGCGAGTGTTTCAGGGCGCATTTTAAGTTCCATTTCCGGTCCAGAGCCCTGGATAGCCGCGCGGCAGGCTCCGGACAACCTCTTATTGCATCATTGAGCGTTGTAACTGGTGCGTAAAGGTGATGCGCGCACCCCCCAGCGCCCCGTCTCCAAATTGCCGCCCAAATTGAAGCGCCCTCACACTGCATTCGGAGACACAAGGGACACTAGCAAAAACAAAGCTCTAGTACGGCTCATGTTTCTCAATTGCCTATGAGAGCGTGCTGCAAAAGATATAGGCAATTGCGAGACGCCACACTAGTACAAGCCGCCGGCGCTAGGCTCGTGACCGTAGGGTGGTGGATAGCCTTGCTCGCCTGGCGGACGTTGAGGCGGCGGCGCTCCCGCTCCCCACGCCGGGGGGTTAGAATTCCCCCAGGGGCCAAATCCGCGCGTTGGCTGTCCGTTTGAGTAGTCCGCCGCCGTCGCGTAGCTCTCCGAGGGCTCGGTTCCCGGCTTGAAATATTCGGTAATCGCGTCGGGATCGTTCGGATCGGTGCGCTGTCCGGTCCTTTTGTTAACGCGCACCTGCCGGAGATCGGAAGGCGTACGGAACGGAACGGCAGGCTTATCCTTCAGCACCATCTTGAAGAAGTCTGCGAAAATCGGGGCCGCAAGCTCACCGCCGGTCTCTCCATGCCCCATGGGCTGCGGATTGTCATATCCAATGAAGACACCCATTGCCAGATCGGGAGAAAAACCGATGAACCAGGCATCTTTCTCTTCATTCGTGGTGCCGGTTTTGCCCCCGAGCGGCTTTCCGACCCTTTTCCAAATCACTGCTCCCGTCCCGCGGATGGCCACGCCCTCAAGCATCGACGTGACCTGATATGCTGTCATGGGATCGATAATCTGCTTGCGGTAGTCCGGAAGCTCAGGCTCGTCCTGGCCCCGCCAAGCGGTCGCGTTGCAATTGGGGCACGCGCGGAAATCGTGCCGCCAAATGGTCTGCCCCAGGCGATCCTGTATGCGATCGATGAAGGTGTAGTTGATCTTCTTCCCGCCATTGACAAACATGCAATAGGCCGTCGTCAATCTTACAAGCGTCGTTTCGCCCGCGCCCAACGCCATCGAGAGCAGCGGCGGAAGATCGTCGTAAACGCCGAAACGGCGGGCGTACTCGCTGACGATGGGCATGCCGATATCCTGCGCAAGCCGCACCGTCATCAGGTTCCGCGACTTCTCGATGCCGACGCGCAGAGGCTGGGCCCCGTGCACCTGTTTGTCGTAATTATCGGGCTTCCATACGCCTTGGCCATTGCCCTGGTCGACTTCGATCACGGCGTCATTGACGACGCTGGCGGGCGTGTAGCCGTTATCGAGCGCAGCCGCATAAACGATCGGCTTGAACGAGGAGCCTGGCTGCCTTCTTGCCTGGACGGCCCGGTCGAACTGGCTCTCCGCGAAGCTGAACCCACCGACGAGCGCCAGGATTCGCCCGGTATGGGGATCCATAACGACAGTCGCGCCGCCGATCTGCGGCACCTGCATCAGCTGCCACGATGGGGTTGCGGGCTTGACCTCGCCCTTCACCGGCTTGGCCGGGGTGTTTTCCTTATTGAGCAGGTCAAGTTCCGTCGGCGGTGAAACGTAGACGATATCCCCAACGGTCAAGACATCGCTCACGCCGGCAGGCCCTTTGATCCTGCCCTTCCGGGCTGCGCTGTCGATGGCCCATTTGGCCCCTTCATGAAGCAGATCGACGGTCTTGCGATCCTGCTCGACCGTTCCGTTAGGACTGCGGCCGGGCTGAAGGCCGATCACGGCTTTATCCTTGGCCGTCTGCAACACAATCCCAAGCCGCCATGGGTCCACGTCGGACAAGGCGGGAACTTCGACAAGTTTCAGACCCCAATCGGCGCTGCTTAGGTTCTCGATCTTGGAGACCGGTCCCCGCCAGCCGCCATGCTTTCTATCGAAAGCCACTAGCCCAGCCCTAAGAGCGGCCCGCGCCATAAGCTGGAGGTTTGGGTCGAGCGTCGAGCGCACGGAGTAGCCGCCCGCGTATACGCTCGAATTGTCGCTTTCGTCCGTGCCGTAGAGGTCGATAAGAGACCTGCGGACTTCCTCCGCGAAGTATTCGGCGGCGAACGTGGACGGACCGATCTGCCGGCTCGTCATTTCGAGCGGCATCTTCTTCGCGTTCTCAGCTTCTTCGACGCTGATGAATTTGAACCGCGCCATGTTGTCGATTGTGGCGTTCCGGCGATTGAGCGCTTCTTGGAAATACTTCCCGCGCGCTGTCGTGAGCTGCAGTTTTGATGGCTCTTTCGGGAGAGAGGCCAGATAGGCGGCCTCATGAATTTGCAGTTCGTGAAGCTCTTTTCCGAAATAGCGCAAGCCCGCGGCGGCGACGCCATACGATCCCGCACCCAGATAGATCTGATTCAGGTAGAGATCGAGAATGCGTTCTTTCGTGTACGCGCGCTCGATCCTGATTGCAAGAATGGCTTCTTTCGCCTTACGCAAATAGGACTGTTCGTTGGTCAGAAGAAAGTTCTTCGCCACCTGCTGCGTGATGGTTGAAGCGCCTTCCTTTTTCTTCTTCGTCACATTGTTGTAGACCGCGCGAAGGATGCCCCGGAAGTCGAGACCGTTATGCTCGTAGAAGTTCTGGTCCTCTGCGGCAAGAAACGCATTGATGAGCATCTTCGGCATGGTCTGCACAGGAACGTAGATGCGCCGCTCCTTGGCGAACTCGGCGATGAGCCTGCCATCGCCGGCATGAACGCGGGTAATGACAGGGGGCTTGTAAGTTGCAAGCCGGTCGTAGTCCGGCAGATCCTTGGAAACCGTCCAGAGAAAGTACGCCAAGCCCGCGGACGCAGCCAGAAACACGAAAACGCCGGCGGTGAAAGCGAAGCCGAGAAACCCCAGGAGCAAGCTCTTGCGGCGCTTTTTTTTCACTGGCGGCTTCACAGGCATTTTGACTTGCATCAGTTCCACGCTTGGTTTCGGCCGGTTTCGAGCATCGGACCAAATTTAGCGGCCGGGGGAGATCCGGCTAGGGCATCACCAGCATAATGGCGTAGCCAAATTGTGACAGCATATAGCGCCAAAATTACATCCGCTAACCACAACGTGACATCATTCACAATCATCAATTAATGCGTACCCGGCTTAAATGGTTCAGGTGGCGCCGCCTTACAACGGAATTTGAACCGAACGCTCGGACATGAATGAACTCACCGCCTCGGCCAGCAATCCGGCTGTCGCCGCTCGCCATTCACTCGATAACAAGAGCTTCTCGTCATCATCATTGCTCAAATAACCAAGCTCGATCAACACCGCCGGCACCCCTGAAGCTTTCAAAACACGCAGATTTGCCGACCTGTGCGGCCGGATGTTGAATTTGAATTTATCTTTCAAATGCTCGATGAGGTACTTGGCCAACGCCAGCGAGCGATTTTTTTTGGTCCGGTTTTCCAGGTCGTTAAGGATGCTACTGATTACCTCGGAGGCGGCGGGAGATTTTTGCTCGCTCGCGACGCCCGCCTGAACGTCGGCCTTGTTCTCGTTCTGCGCCAGTGCATTCGCCTGCTCGTCAGAAGCCTCCTCCGACAGCGTGTAGATCGTCCCGCCGCGCACCTCCTGCAGGCTTTTCACACCGAAGCGCTTAATATCGAGGGTGTCGGCATGGATCGAGATGAGAAGGTCCGCTTTCGGTCCCGACGCGATTTCAGCCCGCTCATCCAGAGGAACGAAGACGTCCAGCGTTCGCGTCATGAGGACGCGATAACGCCCCGTCGCCTCGAGCTTCGCCGCAAGCTCTTTGCAAAACTCGAACGTAATATCCTTTTCGGCCGCGTTGGTGAGCCTCCCATGTGCGCCTGCATCAACCCCGCCATGGCCAGGATCGACGACAATGAGCGGTCTCTTGTCCTGCGGATCCTTCGCAACGGCCGCGCTCTGTCTAGCCTCCGCCTTTGGCGCGGGCGGCGGCGCTTTGGCCGAGGCCAGGAACGCCTTGTGCGTCGATTTCACCAGTTCCACGACAAGCCGGGCCGGGAGCTCGTTTTCAGGAGGAAGAATCTCCGATTTCTCGACAAGCGCAGGCTCGACAAGATCGATCACGATCCGCGATTTGCCCGGAGCGAGCAGACCGGACCGTGACGAGAGAATGAGGCCGCGGCCCTTTTCGCCGGGAACCTGGATGTCCGTCTCGGCCAAATCGACAACAATTCTATAGGGATCGGAGATTGCAAAAACTCTGTATTCAACCTTCTTCGAAAGCAATGCCACGAATCGGGTTCGCTGGCTGTCGCCGCCGATCTGCGCGTTCAAGACAATTTGATCGGCCCAAGCCGCCGGTCCAAACGCCATCGCCAGAAGAATGAAAAATGTCCTCGCCACTCGCTCGAATAGCCAAGAATTCCTTCGCTCACCCATTGTTCGACGCCTCAAGCTCCCGTCCAGACAGCGCTTATAGCACCCGGCGAGGGCGCGTCCAGACCATGCCTTCCTGGGGAAGACCGCAAGCAGTTTTTAACATTCCGCAGCCAACTGCTTATGTCCCGCTTGCGGGGAAGGCAAACACAACGTATTAGAGACGTATCAACCCTGCTCGGATAGGCTGGCTTCATGCTTTGCTTGGCGCCCGATCAGCGGGCGAAGGTTTGACAATCGAAGTAAACCTCCGATCTTAGATCGGACAGAACACGCGGTCGTCAACAAAGCAGCCAGGATGTCGAATCCTGAAAACAATAACCGGATCGTGGTGACGCCGCCTCATTCATAATGAAATGAGCCGCCGGCGAACCGAGACCAAGGCAATGTCAACTTCGCGCTCGAACTCGCTTTTATCCACTGATGTGAAATGCGGCGTAGAAAGCCTGTTGAGCCCTTGTTCCCCAGCTGAAGACAAGGGCGTCATGCTGGCCGAAAGCGGCGAGTGCGCGATCAACAAACAGTGCGTCCGGCAAGCCGGTCCGCTCGATCATGTCGCCATGATCGCGAGGCCGTATCTTGGCGCGATTGCGCGAGGAAAAGTTTATCATGGGAAACAAAATGTTAATCGACGCCACCCACCCGGAAGAAACCAGGGTGGTGGTGACGCGCGGCAATCGCGTCGAGGAATTTGATTACGAATCTGCATCGAGGAAACAACTCCGGGGAAATATCTATCTTGCGAAAGTAGCTCGGATCGAGCCTTCGCTTCAGGCTGCGTTCGTCAATTACGGCGGGAACCGGCACGGGTTCCTGGCCTTTGCCGAAATTCACCCGGACTACTATCAAATCCCCGTCGCTGTGCGCGAAGCCCTCATGAAAGAGGAGGCGCTAGACCGGCAGAACCGTCAGCATGAACCCGGCGATAACGAGAGCGCCGGCGGGTCTGAGCACATAGCCGCAGGTGACGACGAAGCGCCGGCTGAGGAAGCCGCGATAAGCGCGGGCTCCGAAGCCTCTGCCGATGAGCGGACCGCCTCCGGGCACATCGAGCCAGCTCAGGAAAAGGAACCGGAGAGCGAGCCTCAAGCCGCTGCAGCCGTACCGCCTGCCCCGACCGTTGAAGCGCCCGCGGAAATCGCCAAGTCTGAAGAACACGCGAAGCCCGAGGAGACAGCTCCGGCGGCGGAACCTCAGGAGGCCAAACCGGACGAACCTGGCGCCGGGCCGGCCATTGCGCTGGAAGCCGTGCTTCCGCCAACGATCTATGAGGAGTTCGCTGCAGCGGTGGCGCGCGGCGAAGAGGCACGCGACGAAATTCCTGCCCATCCCGACGATGTTGAGGGCGATCCAGCGTCCGGCGAAGATGAAGAGGAGCGCGCGCCGTCAAAAGGCGCTGACGCGGAGACCGGGAGCGAACGCTCGGCGCAGCGGGCGGCACAGCACTCTGCTTCGGCAGAGGATGAGAGCGCAGGCTGGGAGAACGGAACCGCGTCTGACGAAGGAAGCATCTTCTCAGTTCCTGAAGCGCCAACGCCCGCTCCGGTGGAGGTTGTCGGCTCGGAAGATGCTTTGGAGGAGTTACCGCAGCGGCACAAGCGGCGCTGGCGTCACTACAAGATCCAGGAAGTCATAAAGCGGAATCAGATCGTCCTGATCCAGGTCGTGAAGGAAGAGCGCGGCAGCAAAGGCGCGGCGCTTACGACCTACCTCTCCCTCGCCGGACGCTATACGGTTCTGATGCCCAACACGGCGAGCGGCGGCGGCATTTCCAGAAAAATCACCGTGCCCGCAGACCGCAAGCGCCTGAAGGAGATCGCGCTGGAGCTTGAGGTTCCGGAGGGCATGGGCCTTATCATCCGCACTGCTGGCGCTTCACGCACGAAGGCGGAGATCAAGCGCGACTTCGAATACCTCCTGAGGCTCTGGGAGAACGTCCGCGACCTCACCCTGAAATCGACCGCGCCGTGCCTCGTTTACGAGGAAGGCGATCTCATCAAGCGGTCCATCCGCGACCTCTATAACAAAGACATCGACGAAATCCTTGTCGCCGGCGAAGACGCGCACCGCGACGCCAAGGAATTTATGCGCATGCTCATGCCCAGCCATGCGAAAAACGTACAGCTCTACAAGGAGCCGGAGCCCCTCTTCATCAAATACGAGGTCGAGCGGCAGCTGAACCAGATGTTCAGTCCGGTCGTGACCTTGCGCTCCGGCGGCTACATCGTCCTCAATCAGACCGAGGCGCTTGTCGCGATCGACGTGAACTCTGGGCGCGCGACGCGCGAATATTCGATTGAAGACACTGCGCTGAAGACGAACCTTGAAGCGTCGGAGGAAGTGGCGCGTCAAGTTCGCCTGCGCGACCTCGCGGGCCTGATCGTCATCGACTACATCGATATGGACGAGCGGCGCAACAACCGCTCGGTGGAGCGCCGGCTTAAGGAATGCCTGCGGCACGACCGGGCGCGCATTCAGGTTGGGCATATCAGCCACTTCGGCCTTCTGGAAATGTCGCGGCAACGGCTTCGCCAGGGCGTCGTCGAAGTATCGACCATGCCTTGCCCGATTTGCCAAGGTGTCGGCCATATCCGCTCCTCGGAGTCGGTGGCGCTGATGATCCTGCGATCGATCGAAGATCATCTCCGCACGCAAGGCCCTGCCAACCTCACGGTCAGCGCCTCAACCGAGGCTTCGCTTTACATCCTCAACCATAAGCGGTCCTATCTTCGCGATATCGAAGCGCGCTACGGGGTGACGATTGTCATCCAGCTCGACGAGAAAGCGCACGGCGGCCACTTCGCGCTTGAGCGCGGCTCCGAGGCTGTTCCGCCCCCTGCATCCGAGTCATCGAAAGCGGTTCACATGGAGACCGCTTCCGCTTCGCTTGAAGCCACTGAAGAAGAGGAAGAGACGGCCGAGGGCGAGGACAAGCGTCCTGCGCGCCGGAAGCGCCGGCGCCGTCGCGGGCGTGGCGATCATGCGTTCGAGCCCAGCCAGCAGAATGGAAGCGGCGGCTCCGTAACTGAGACAGGCCTAAGCGAGGAGGATGACGAAGACGAGGAAGCCGGCACGCCCGAACCGCCCGCTCAAATTGTTGCTGTCCCGGTTCCGCAGCTTCATGACGCGCCAGCGCTTCAGAACGGCGGCGACAGCGAAGCGGAGCAGTTCCGCCGTAACCGGCGCAGAGGCAGGCGCGGAGGCCGCCGTCATCGCGAGGACAGCGGCGTGGCGTCGGAGGCTGGCCGGCTGCAGCAGCCCGGCCATATCCCCGGTCTCGGCGAGCAGCCCACGATCGACATCAATCACGACTTTCCGAAGAACTTGGCGCTCGGCCCGATAAGCCCAAAACCGGCCGCGGCAGAGGCGGAACCGGCTTTTGAGCCTGAACCCGCGCAAGCTCAGGCTGTGTCCGAGGCAGCGGTTCCGGTCGAGTCCGTTGAAGCGCAGCCTGCACTCGTGCCCGTCGAAAGCAAACCGGCCGAAGTAGAGGCCGCCTCTGCGGATCTCCCGCAGGAACCCGCTGCAGAAAACGGACAGGAGCCAACTCCGGCTGCCGAAGATGCGGTGCTTCCGAAAGCCCCAGCGCCGGAGCCCAGGCCGAAGCCCGTCAGAACCGGACCGCCCCGCAAAGGCTGGTGGCAACGCAGCGCCGGTTGAAAAAGGTCTTGTGACAAGATCTGCTTTACTAGCTCGTGCTTAAACCAGGGGGCTTGCTTTTGGCGAGCCCCTGTAGTTAGCCCGCAAGCACATTTGATGACATTCAGGCACGTCTGGTGTCACAACCAGTTGACATAAAAGATTGAGCGGCGTATCGCCTTGTGGGTAGGGCTCCTGTTCTTGAAAATTCCACCTTCTATTGTCGGCTCATACAACAAAAACTTGCGATGAACAATTTTGGGTTGAAAACTTTTATCACTGCCTTTGTCATAGGCTTAGCGGCTTTGGCTCAAAGTTGCTTCACGCATACCTTTAATTGGCCTACTATCACCTTCGGTTCAAATGCGCCAGTGGGTGGCGCATTCATGTTTTTCGTTACCAATGTAATTTTATGTGGCATTTTTCTCACTTATACTTTCAAGAAATTTTTGAAAGCTACCGGCGAAGATGACTATGTTGTTGAAAGCGGATATCATGTAACTATACGTGGACAAACGGCACGGGTCACACCATACGAAACCACACGTTCCGAAAGACAGGCTTTTATTTATTATTTCTTTGTCCTCGCAATCCTATCTTATTTCACACAGGGCGTGTTCTTTGTAGAGAAGCTCGTGAGTTGGCAGGAATCAAAAGAGCACGGACTGCTTACATACTTTATTGCTTTTTATCGGTGGCCATACTGGTTTGCCGAATTTATTATTGGCTCTCTCTTTTAGATCCTCGTAAACCGCTTTGATCGTGTAATCGATAATATTTGAACCCAGGTTCACGGGTGAACCTTTACGCTTGGTCCAAAGCCTACCTCAGCGCTCGCCGAAGATCGCCGAGCCGACGCGGACAATGGTTGCGCCAGCGCCGATGGCGGCCTCGAAATCGCCGCTCATGCCCATGCTCAACTCCGGCAATTGAAGCTCATCGCGCAACGCCGCAAGCCTTTGAAAATGCGGCAGCGGATCTTCATCGAACGGCGGGATGCACATCAAGCCGCTGACGTGGAGGCCGAAATCGCGTTTGCAATGCGCTGCGAAGCCCGCCGTCTCTTGAGGCGCGACGCCAGCCTTCTGCGGCTCGATACCGATATTGACCTGAATGAGAAGCTTAGGCGCTTTGCCCTGGCGCTGAATCTCGGACGCGAGAGCGGCGGCGAGCTTGGGCCGGTCCAGCGTCTCGATGCAGTCGAACAAAGCGACGGCTTCCCGCGCCTTGTTCGTTTGCAGAGGGCCGATCAGATGCAACTCGACCGCGGGAAATTGCTCGCGCAGCGACGGCCACTTGCGCATGGCTTCCTGAACGCGGTTCTCGCCGAAGAAGCAATGGCCTTGCTGGAGGACGGGCACGATATCCTCCTCATCGAAGGTCTTGGTCACGGCCACGAGCTTTACGGACGCGGGGTCGCGCCCATGATGTTGCGCCGCCCGCCAGACGCGCTCCTTGATCGAAAGATACCGCTCCTCGATGGCCCGCGCATTGAACGGTTGATCAGTCTTTATCATATCGCGAGGTTCTCTTGACCGGCGCTGCCTTTCACTTTCATATCACGCAAACCTCTTTGCAGCGCTTGGCGCGCAGGACATCGACCATGGCACTAGAACGCTACAACGCGCCCGAGCGCGAAAAACATTGGCAGAAGATTTGGGACGAGCAAGAGACTTTTCTCACCTCCCCGGATCGCAACAAGCCAAAATACTATGTGCTTGAGATGTTCCCCTATCCGTCGGGGCGCATCCATGTCGGGCATGTGCGCAATTATGTGATGGGCGATGTCGTTGCGCGCTACAAGCGGGCGAAGGGCTTCAATGTTCTCCATCCGTTCGGTTGGGACGCGTTCGGCCTTCCCGCCGAGAACGCGGCGATGCAGCAGAAAATCAACCCCAGCGCATGGACCTACGACAATATCAAGGTGATGCGCGCGCAGCTGAAGCGCATCGGACTGTCGCTCGATTGGTCGCGCGAATTTGCGACGTGCGATCCCGACTACTATCACCAGCAGCAACGGCTGTTCCTGGCCTTCTACAAGGCCGGGCTCGTCTACCGCAAAAAAAGCAAGGTGAACTGGGACCCCGTGGACCACACGGTCCTTGCCAATGAGCAGGTGATCGATGGGCGCGGCTGGCGGTCTGGCGCGCTGGTCGAGCAGAAAGAGCTGGCGCAATGGTTCTTCAAGATCACCCATTACGCCGAAGATCTGCTGGAGGGCCTCGACACGCTCGACAAATGGCCTGAGAAAGTCCGCGTCATGCAGCGGAACTGGATCGGCAAGAGCCAGGGCCTGTTGATGCGCTTCAACCTCTCGGGCGAAAAGCTGCCCGATGGGTTCCGCAGCGTTGAGGTTTTCACCACCCGGCCGGACACGATTTTCGGCGCAAGCTTCATTGGCATTTCGCCAGAGCACCCGCTGGCGCAGGAACTCGCGAAATCGGATCCCAAGCTGCGGGACTTCATCGAGGAGTGCCGCCGAATCGGCACGGCGCAGGAAGAGATCGACCGCGCCGAAAAGAAGGGATACGACACCGGCATCGTCGCCGCCCACCCTTTCCGCTCGACCACAAAGCTGCCGGTTTACGTCGCCAACTTCATTCTCATGGAATACGGCACGGGAGCCATCTTCGGCTGCCCGGCGCACGACCAGCGCGACCTGGATTTCGCGCGCAAATATCGCCTCAAGGTGAAAGCGGTCGTCGTGCCCGAAGGCGCGGACCCGGCCGCGTTCAAAGTCGGCGCCGAAGCGTACACGGGTCCCGGCCGCCTGGCCAATTCGTCGTTCCTGAATGGAATGGCGGTCGAGGAAGCGAAGGAGGAAGTCGCCCAGCGCCTCGCCAAACGCAACATGGCCGAGAAGAAGACAACCTTCCGGCTGCGCGATTGGGGCGTTTCCCGCCAGCGCTATTGGGGCTGCCCGATCCCCATGATCCACTGCGAAACATGCGGCGTGGTCCCTGTGCCCGATCAGGATCTTCCGGTGCTTTTGCCGGCCGATGTGTCGTTCGACAAGCCCGGAAATCCGCTGGACCTGCATCCCGCCTGGAAGCATGTAAACTGCCCATCCTGCGGCGGGAAGGCGACGCGCGAGACCGACACCTGCGACACCTTCGTGGACAGTTCCTGGTATTTCGCGCGCTTCTGCTCGCCTCATGCGCAGGAGCCGGTGGAGAAGGCCTCGGTCGATTACTGGCTGCCGGTCGATCAATATATCGGCGGCGTCGAGCATGCGATCTTGCATCTGCTCTATGCCCGGTTCTTCACGCGCGCGATGAAAGAGTGCGGCTATCTCGCTTTGAGCGAGCCGTTCGCGGCCCTCTTCACGCAAGGCATGGTGCTTCACGAAACCTACTTCGACGCCAAACAGACTTGGCTCGCTCCATCGGATGTTCGCATCGAGACCGAAGACGGCGTCCGCAAGGCCTTCCGCTTGGAGGGGAATAAAGAGCCAATCCAGATCGGCGGCATCGAGAAGATGTCGAAGTCGAAGAAGAACACAATCGATCCAGACATCTTCACCGAACACTACGGCGCCGATACCGCCCGCTGGTTCATGCTGTCGGATAGCCCGCCGGAGCGCGACGTGCTCTGGACGGAGGAGGGCGTTCAAGGCGCGTGGCGCTTCGTGCAGAGGGCATGGCGGCTTCTGAACGAGGGCCTGGCTCTGATCCCGGCCACGAACGGCAAAACGCCGGCGGCCTTCTCCGCGCCCGCCCAGGCCTTGCGCCGCTCGGCTCACAAAGGCCTGCACGCCGTCGCCGAAGAGATCGAGGGCTTGCGTTTCAATCGCGCAATCGCGGCTACCTACGAGTTTGCGAACGCGCTGGCCGCCGCCTTGCAGAACAAGGCCGCACACGACGATCCTTCTTTCGGTTTAGCCGTGCGCGAGGCGCTCGTCTTCTTCGTCCACATGGCGAACCCTTTCATGCCGCACCTCGCGGAAGAAGGCTGGGCGCTGCTGGGCTACAACACATTGCTTGCAAACGAACCTTGGCCGGAGGTGGAGACGGCCTTGCTGATTGACGATACCGTGACCATTGCCGTACAGGTGAACGGCAAGCGCCGCGACGAGATCGTTGTTCCACGCAACGCGGACAGAGCGCATTTGGAAGCGGCCGCCTTGCGCCTTGAAAGCGTCACGCGCGCTGTCGATGGTAGGCCTATCAAGAAGGTGATCGTGGTCCCCGAAAGGATCGTCAATGTCGTGGCTTGACCTCCCAAGAAGCAGCAGCCGTCTCCTGAAGGGAGCCGGATATGTTGTTGTTGCGGGACTTCTAAGCCTCGAGGCGGGCGGCTGCGGCTTTCATCCGATGTACGGTCCGACCGCGAGCGGGGCAAACCTGACCGAGGTCATGAAATCTGTGCAGGTCGCCACGATCCCGAGCCGGACGGGTCAGCGTCTGCGCAATGAACTGATATTTGGGACAACGGGCGGCGGGGAGCCGCTGGCGCCCTTGTACCGGCTCGACGTTGTCCTTCGCGAGACCGTCAGGAATACGCTCGTTACGACGACTGGCGCCCCGACCGGCCAAATCCTGCAACTCGACGCAGAATTCCGTCTCATTCGGATTAAAGACAACGAAACCCTGTTCAAGGGTTACAGCGCGGCTGAAGCGGCTTATGACCTGAGCGGCTGGTCGGGCGCGACCGGCTCCGTGTATGGCGACACGCGTGCAGCCCTGGATGCCGAAAATCGCGCAGCCCGGACGCTCGCGGATACATTGAAGACGAGGGTTGCCGCTTTCCTGTCTCGCGACGCCTAAACGAATCGCGAGCTTTTTCTCGCCGTCATTTTGGAATGGTTGCATCAAACAAAGATACGGTTGGCAAGTTCCTGTCTGCGCCCCCCAATGCGGTTCGCGGGTTTCTTTTCTTCGGCTCCGACAGTTCTCAAATCTCAGCACGGGCTGAGGCTCTCGCGAACTCGCTTTCCGCCAAGGCGGGGCCGGATGCGGAAATCGTTCGGCTTCATGACACGGACGCCAACGTCCACGACCGCATCGCCATCGAATTGACGACAGGCTCGCTGTTCGGCGGCGCCAGGATCGTCTGGCTGACTTCTCTCCCGGCGAAGGCGCAAGCCGCCATTCTCGATGCCGTCGCCCGGCCCATCGAAGGAGCTTTTCTGATCGTCCAGGCCCCGGATCTCAAGAAAAGCGACAAGCTCGCCCAGACATTTCAAAACGCCTCCTATCTTGCCGCCATTGCCTGCTATGGGGAGGACTCCGGCAGCCTTATCTCCGGCATCCGGCAGCACGCCTCATCCCAAGGCTATGAGATGGACGCCGAGGCGGCAGCGCTCATAGCGGCGCGTTGCGATTTTTCAGCGCTCCTGGCGCGCAGCGAAGCCCAGAAGCTCATGACCTACGCGGGCGCCGAACGCCGTATCACAGTGGCCGACGTGGAGCATTGCCTGATCGACCAGCAGACCGCGGGCTCTTCTGAGATCATCGATTTCGCTTTCGATGGAGAGGGCCGCAAGGCCATCGAATCCTTCGACCGGTTCATGGCGGTGGAGCAAAACGTGACGCCATTTTTCATGGCGCTTTCGGCTGCGCTGCTTCGTCTGCTCACGTTGAGAACGGAAGTAGACGCGGGCGCGCCCCTGATGCAGGCCATCAAGGCTCTGAGACCGCCCGTGTATTTCAAGCAGGAAGCGAGCCTTACGTCCCAGGTCCGCAAGTGGCCGTTGCATGCCTTGAAGGCTGTTTTTCACGACCTCAACGACGTCTTGTTGAATACCCGGCTGAAACCGGCCCTTGCCGAGGACTTGACCACAAACTTCATTTTGAAAATCGCGCGGATGGCGCGCGGAACGCGCCCGCCGGAAAAGGCAAGGCATTAAAGGCCGCCATCCATCCAGAGACCTCGCATGGAAACACCAAGGCCGGGTCAAGCCCGGCCTTGGCGCCCCCTGCGATGGTACCGCGGTAGTCATGGCCTGGCTTGACCCCGCAATCCATATCTCCTGAAAATGCGGAACTCTTGTCCTGGCCCAAGGGCTATGTTCTGCGCTGCGCCAGAAGCGCGCGATGAAGAACCTCGAACTGCTCCATCGTTCTGTATCGGATGATGACTTCGCCAGCCTCGCCGGCGCCCGGATTGATAACGACGGTAAGCCCAAGCGAGTCGGTCATCTCGCGCTCGGCGGCCCTCGTGTCCGCATCCTTTGGAGGCAGCGCGGGCCGCGTGGACCCCGGCTTGGCCGCCGCAGCCGGCTTGCGCCCCATCACCAGCGCTTCCACATCCCGGACGTTCAGCCCTTTCTTCACGATGTCCTGCGCCACCGTCTCCGCATCCTCGCGGCCAATCAACGCCCGCGCGTGCCCGGCGCTCAGCGAGCCGTCGCGGACGAGCAATTGCACGCTGTCGGGCAGTTTCAGGAGCCGCATGGTATTGGCGAGGTGGCTCCGGCTCTTGCCGATGATCCCGGCCAATTCCTCTTGCGTGTAGCCGAACCGCTCGCACAGTTCACGGTAGCCGCCTGCTTCCTCGATTGCATTGAGGTCGGACCGCTGAACGTTTTCGATGATGGCGAGCTCGAGCGCCTCCTGATCCGAAAGGGAGCGGACAATCACCGGAATGAGATGGAGGGAAGCCTTCTGCGCGGCTCGCCAGCGGCGTTCACCGGCCACGATTTCATAACTTGTTCCGGATGAATTGGCGGGCCGGACAACGAGCGGCTGAACGAGGCCCTTCTCCCGGATGGACGCCGCAAGCTCATCCAGCTCGGCCTCGCCAAAGTTCTTCCGAGGATTGAGAGGACTTGGGCGAACGCGGTCGATAGGGACCATGCGGCTTTCGCCATGAGCCGGCAGAACGCGTGCGGTGGAGGCTGAATTATCGCCGATAAGAGAAGCAAGCCCGCGTCCCAGGCGGCTCTTTTGAACGGGCGATGGCCCTGTCGCTAATGCGCCCGATCTTGTTTGCATGTCGATCTCCAGTCGAAGATGAGTGCTCAAGTGTCCGTGCCGCCCTGGAGGCGGCGCCCATCACGAACGCTACATACGCTGACCCGACTCTGATTGGCTCCGGCACAGCAAAGGCGGGCGGCGCCAGGCTCGTTTCTACGCAGCTCGCGCCGCTTCGGCGCGCTCGCGATTGATCATTTCCGCGGCGAGATCCATATAGGCCCGGCTTCCCGCGCTCTTGTGATCGTAAAGGAGCAGCGGCTTGCCATGCGACGGCGCCTCGGCGATGCGGACGTTGCGCGGGATGATGGTGTCGTAGACCTTCTCGCCGAAGAAGCTGCGAACCTCGGTCGCCACCTCGTCGGCCAGCTTCGTCCTGCCGTCGTGCATCGTCAAAACCACGCCGTGAATTTCAAGAGCGGGATTGAGGCTCGACCGCACGAAATCGATCGTCTCTTTGAGCTGCGTGATCCCTTCGAGGGCGAAGAACTCGCATTGCACGGGCACCAGCGCCGCGTCCGAGGCCGCCAGCGCATTCAGCGTCAGGATGCTCAGCGATGGCGGGCAATCGATCAGCACATGCGTCAGCCGGTCGCCTTGGGCGCGATCCTGCTCCGAAGCGCGCAACGAGGCGACGGCGTCGCGCAAAAGATAAGCGCGATTGGGGGCGGAAGCGATTTCCGATTCAAGGCCTGCAAGGTCTCGCGTCGCAGGCGCCACGAACAGGCCCGGAACCGCCGTCTGCGTCATGGCCTGCTCCAGCGCCGCCGCGCCCGCCAGCACGTCGTAAGTCGAGACGTGGCGGACTTCCTCGGGGACGCCCAGTCCCGTGCTCGCATTGCCCTGCGGATCGAGGTCGATGACAAGGACGCGCTCTCCAGCCGCCGCCAGCGCCGTGCCGAGATTGATCGCCGTTGTCGTTTTGCCCACGCCGCCCTTCTGATTGGCGACCGCGAACACCCGAAGGCCTGCATCATGGTTCATGTTTGTCACTGTTCGCCATCCCGTTTGAGCATCGGCTTTCCGATCTCTAAGATTTGTCCTTGCGCATCGCTGATGCTAGGGTGGACTTTCAGATCGAAGGCCCAGCGTTTCCGAGCTTCAGCAATCTCAACTCCGGCCTCGCGGCCTTTCAGAAACAACCCAACGGACGCAACACCGAAAAACGGCAGGGCCAGCTCCAACAGAGCGTCGAGCGGCGCCAGCGCCCTTGCCGTCACCACATCGGCGGAAGGGACCGCGCCCGAAGACGCGGCATCGGCGATCCGCATGTTGTGCACGCGGGCGGGAGCCCCGGTCCGCCGCGCCGCCTCCGAGAGAAAAGCGCACTTGCGGCTATTGCTCTCAACAAGGTGCACACAGCACTCTTTCTGATTCGCGATCATAATTGCAATCGCGAGCCCGGGGAAACCTCCGCCCGAACCGAGGTCGACCCAGATTTTTGCCTTCGGAGACAAAGTGATAAGCTGGGCGGAGTCCGCGAAGTGCCGTTGCCAAACCTGTGGAAGAGTTGTGGGCGCAACGAGGTTCACGGCCTTTTGCCACTGCAAGAGCAAGCGCTCGTACAGCTCAAGCTTCTCCACTGTTTCATGTGAAACAGAAAAGGCCCGCGCAAAGTCTGCCGCGTTCTCGATCTTCATGCTGCGTTCCGTTGCATACGGCTCGCATGGAACATGCCCGCTTCGCTGTTTCATGTGAAACAAAAAGCGCGCCTGGCGCCCGCGTTCCCGCTTCCCCAAAAGTCAACTTTTAAGTAATTTAAGAACAGAATTGTTGGGGGTCTTCATGTCCGGCGTTTTCCGCGTCCTTTTATGTGCAGCGGCCTTGCTTACGAGCGCGTTCGCCGCCTTTGCCGACTTGCCCAAATTCGCGCTCGTCATCACCAACAGAGATTACCCCTCCGCGATTGGCGCTTTGGAGAACACGCACCGGGATGGCGAGCGGGTCGCCGCCGCGCTGACGGCGCTCGGCTTCTCCGTCAACCACCGGCGTGATTTGGACAAGGCCGCAATGGTGCAGGCGGTGGCGGATTATGTGGAGCGGCTTGAGAAGGCCGGGCCGGAGGCGGTCGGCTTTTTCTATTATGCGGGCCACGGCGCGGCGAACAGCAAATATGGCGAGAATTATCTGATCCCCGTCCAGGCTCCGATCGCTTCCGACTCCCAGCTCTCGCTTCAGGCCGTGAAGATCGGCGAGCTCATCGATTCCATCGCCGCGACCTCCACAAGGGCCAACTTCCTCGTGTTCGATGCCTGCCGCAATGTGCCCATGAGTTTCAGCGTCCGGTCCGCGACACGCGGCCTGCGTCCCGAGGCGCACCGGCAGGGCCTGCTTATCGCGTTCGCCACAGACCCCGGCAAGACCGCGACCGACGAGGGCGTCTATGCCCAGGCGCTGACCGAGGAAATGCAAAAGCCTGGCGTACTGGCCACCGAGGTGTTCCGTTCGGTGCGAAGCCGCGTGCTGGCGGCAACGGAGCACCGGCAGTTTCCCTGGATCGAGGATGGCCTCATCGAGAACATGTATTTCAGGCCGCCCAGGGCGGAGAGCGGCCAGGCCGCACAGACCGCCGCCCTCTCGCCGCCGAAACTGAGCGTTCCTGGCAATAAGCCCGCCCCGGTCATGGATTGCGACCTCTACGCCGCCTCCCCTTACGACGCGGAGCGCCGGGCTCCGGGAGTGGAATTCGATAAGATCGATACGTCGAAAGCGCTTCCTGCATGCAATGCCGCGAGCGACGCGTACCCTCAGGAAAGACGGTTCCGCTTTCAGCTTGCCCGCACCCTCCACGCTTCCAAGAGCTTCGACAGAGCCGGTCGAGTTCTTCGAGAACTTGCCAATGACGGCCACTCCGGTGCAATGACTGTATCTCGGCTGGATGTACCTCAAAGGCGAGGGCGTCGCACAAGACAAGGCGGAGGCCGCACGCCTCTGGCGCGAGGCCTCCGATCTCGGTGATGCCAGCGCGATGCTTAATTTTGGCGTGATGTACTCCAACGGCGATGGCGTCGCGCAAGACAAAGCCGAAGCCGCGCGCCTCTATCGCAAGGCTGTCGATCTCGGGAATGCCTACGCGATGCAAAATCTCGCCGCCATGCACGACGATGGCGACGGCGTCCAGCAAGACCGCCGTAAAGCTGCCGAGCTAATCGTCTTTGCGATCAAGAAGCGGAACGACTTCACCTTGCAGCAGGCTCCCTTCACCGATTGGAGCGAAGCCTTCCGGAAAGAGCTGCAACAGCTTCTCAAGACTGAGGGTGTTTACAAAGGGCGCATCGACGGCAAAGCCAACGAGGCGCTGAGGCAGGCGGTTCTGGCGCTCGCCGCGAAGAGCAAGTCAGGCGGGTAGGGTGACCGTCGCGCCCGCGATGTTTCATGTGAAACACAAACTCGAACGGAGCGGAAACGGAAAGGGACGCCGTTCGCGTTCTTAACCCTTCGCTTAATGTCTTGGCGGAGCCGTGCGCAGGCTGCCCCTTGCCGCTCCCAAGCCGTGTCGAGGTTTCGAGCATCCAGCTCTATCTCATTCTGGACCCGGATGACCGTTCGATCATCCATCACGCCCGCGGCCAAGGCGACGTTCTCCTGACCCGGATGATGAGCACCGGAGAGCTTAGGTTCGACCCGCCGGGGATCGCTCTTGAGGCTGAATGCCTCTTTCCAGAGCGCTACAAGGGCTAACCCCCTCACCCCCGCCCCTCTCCCGCCAGGGGAGAGGGGAGAAACAGCGTTCCTTCTCCCCTTGCGGGAGAAGGACAGGATGAGGGGTGAGATTACGAAGCGCGGGCGGCCTTGCGGATGTGCGAGAGGAGCAGCATCAGCGCCGCGGGCGTGATGCCGTCGATCCGCGCGGCCTGCGCCAGCGTGGCGGGGCGATGGCGTTCGAGCTTCTGGCGGACCTCGTTCGAGAGGCCGGGAATGGCGGCGAAATCGGTCGAGGGCGGGATCGCGGCAGCCTCGTCCTTCTTGAAGGCGACGATGCTCGCCTCCTGGCGGTCGAGATAGACAGCGTAGCGCGCATCGACCTGCAGGCGTTCGGCCGTGGCGGCCGGGATCGAGGACAGCTCCGGCCATATCCCAGCGAGGCCCTCGACCGACAAGCCGGGCAGCGCCAGAAGATCGAACGCCGAACGCCGCCGCCCATCCCGATTGAGCGCGATCCCGTGCCCGGCGGCCTGGTCCGGCGTCAGCGACAGGGACTCAAGAAGCCGCCGCGCATCGCCGAGCGCTTCCGCCTTCGCCGCGAAAGCCCGCGTCCGCTCCGAGCCGACACAGCCGATGCGCACGCCCGACGGCGTCAGCCGCTCATCCGCATTGTCCGCGCGCAGCCGCAGGCGATATTCCGCGCGGCTTGTGAACATGCGGTAGGGCTCCGAAACGCCGCGCGTCACGAGATCGTCGATCATCACGCCGATATAGGCGTCGGTGCGGGACAGGACGAAATCCGCCGCCCGCCCGCCCGCCTTCTGCGCCGCATTCACGCCAGCGACGATGCCCTGCCCCGCCGCCTCCTCATACCCGGTCGTGCCGTTGATCTGCCCGGCAAGGAACAGCCCGGAAAGCCGCTTCGCCTCCATCGTCGCGCTGAGTTCCTGCGGATCGACATAGTCGTATTCGATGGCGTAGCCGGGCCGGATCATGGCGGCGTTTTGCAGGCCGGGGATCGTCTTCAGGAAGGCGCGCTGAACGTCCTCCGGAAGCGAGGTCGAGATCCCGTTCGGATAGACGGTGGGATCGTCGAGGCCCTCCGGCTCCAGGAAGATTTGATGGCTGCCGCGGTCCTTGAAACGGACGACCTTGTCCTCGATGGACGGACAGTAGCGCGGCCCGATGCTCTCGATCTGCCCCGAATACATCGGCGCGCGATGAATGTTCGCCGCGATGATCGCGTGCGTTTCAGGGGTCGTCGCCGTGATATGGCAGGGGACCTGGGGCGTCGTAATCTGCGCGGTCAGGAACGAGAACGGCGCGGGCGGCTCGTCGCCGGGTTGCGCCACCAGCATCGCATAGTCTATGGTGCGGCCATCGAGCCGCGCAGGGGTGCCAGTCTTCAGGCGGCCCATGCGCAGGCCGAGAGCATAGAGGCGCTCGCTCAGCCGGACCGCCGGCGCCTCGCCAACGCGGCCCGCCGGAATGCGCGTCTCGCCCAGATGGATCACGCCCTTCAGGAAGGTTCCGGTCGTAATGACCGCCGCTCCGCAGCGAACCACCCGCCCGCTTGCTGTGACGACGCCCGCGACTGCGCCATCCTCAACGATCAGATCCTCGACCTGCTCTTCGATGACGACAAGTCCGGGCTGGGAGGCGATGGCCTCCTGCATATGCCTGCGATACAGCGTGCGATCCGCCTGGGCGCGCGGCCCTTGCACGGCTGGCCCTTTGGAGCGGTTCAGCATGCGGAACTGAATACCCGCCCTGTCGGCGACGCGCCCCATCAGGCCGTCGAGCGCGTCGATCTCGCGCACCAGGTGCCCCTTGCCGAGACCGCCGATGGCGGGGTTGCAGGACATCTCACCGACCGTCTCGAACCGGTGGGTTAGGAGCGCGGTTCGGGCGCCCATGCGCGCAGCCGCTGCGGCGGCTTCGCAGCCCGCATGGCCGCCCCCTACGACAACGACATCGAAAACCTGTACGCTCATGAATGGAACTCTCGGTGCTGGATGGAACATAATCGAGGGAGCGGCGCAGAGGAAGTTCGCAGCTGGCGGCAGATCGCCTGTCTCGATGGCTTGCCGGCCGCAGGCCAAACAATCGGCCGATCCATCATGCCGCCGCAAGTCACCCATGCATCTTGGTGAACGGCATGAGGATTGCTAGATCGTGTGAGATATTGAAGCAAAGATCGTGTACGAAAATGCGACGAACTTTTTTGCGGTTCCGGCCTGGTGGCACAAGCCCCAACTCGGGATTAGGCCGTTAGGCTGTTCCACCAACTTTTCCGGCCCTGAGGGAAGGAGCAAGACATGCAAGCGCGCGACGTCATGACCAAAGCGGTCGTAACGGTGAAACCCGACACGCCGATAGGCAGGATTGCGGAGCTTCTGCTTGAGAAACGCATCAGCGGCCTGCCGGTGGTGGACGAGAACGGGTCCGTCGTCGGCATGGTGACCGAAGGCGATCTTTTGCGCCCGAACAGCCATGAGCGGGAAAAGCGGCGGGAGTGGTGGCTGACTCTGCTGGCTGAAGGCGAACCTCTCAGCACGGAGTTCCTGTCGACGCTCCGTAACACCCAGCGCACCGCGAGGGACGTCATGTCCGCCCCGGTCGTGACGGTGAGCGAAGACACGGACATCGCCGAAATCGGCAAGCTGTTCGTGACGCTGCGTATCAAGCGGGTGCCCGTGACCCGCGACGGCCGTGTAACCGGAATCGTGGCCCGCGCCGACCTTGTTCGCGTGGTCGCAGCTCAGCACGCCGAGCGGCCTCAAGGGGAAGGCTTGTTCGGTTGGACCCTCCACCTCGACCCCTTCGCCAGCAGCGAGGCCAAGAGCCCCTCAGCCCCCATTGAAGCCGCCCCGCGCTCCGAGGAGGACGGGCTTTCGGCTCAGGACTTCCGCCATCTCGTCGGAGACGCCGTACAGAAGAAGACACAACGGCAAGAAACCCAGCGCCAGGCCGCGAATGAGCAGCGCAAGGCGAAGACCAAGGACCTGATCGACCACCACCTCACCGACGAGCATTGGCGGGCGCTCCTGCATCAGGCGCGGATCGCGGCGGAAAATGGGGAGCGGGAACTCCTGGTCCTGCAGTTTCCGCCCGAGCTTTGCAGCGACGGCGGCAGGGCGATCAATGTGGCGGAGCCAGACTGGCCGTCGACCTTGCGCGGCGAAGCCGCGGAAACCTACCTGCGATTCGAGCAGGACCTGAAGTCGCACGGGTTTCACCTCATCGCGAAGGTGCTGAGCTTTCCCAATGGATACATTGGCGACATCGGCCTCTTCCTCCACTGGGGCGGCGCGAAGGAAACATAGGAGAGCAGGCCGCAGCGATGTTTCATGTGAAACATTGGGGCGTTCGTGGCCCCGTTCCGCTAGGCCAACTGTCTTGGCCAGATTTACCCATGCCACCCCTCACCCCAGCCCTCTCCCTGAGGGAGCGGGTGAGGGTGTTGGAGTCGGGTTATTTCCCGACGCAGAACTCCGAGAAGATTTGCCCGAGCACATCCTCCACATCGAGGCGGCCCGTGAGGCGGCCCAAGGCGGCGGCGGCCTCCCTGAGGTGCTCGGCGGCGATCTCCGGCTGCTCGCCGGCGCCAGCCCCGTCGAGGAACTGCTGCAAGGCGCTTCGCGCGCGCTCGATTTCCTGACGGTGCCGGACGCGCGTTATCAGCGGGGTCTCACTGCCTCCATAGGTCTCCTCCGCAAACCGGACAAGCGCCGTCTTCAGCGCGGTGAGCCCTTCGCCTGTCTTGGCGGAGATGAAAAGCGCGCCTCTCTCAAAGAACAATGGATTGGGCCTGAAGAGGTCGATCTTGTTCACGACGCAGATCGCTTTCCCGGCTCCGATATCCCGATCCGGTCCCTCTACCCGGAACAAAGGCGCTGACGAAAACGCGCCGCGGGCGGACGCCTCATGCATCGTCAAAACAACGTCCGCGTTCCTCGCGCTGGCGAGCGCGCGGCGGATCCCCTCCTGTTCGACGGGGCTCTCCGTTTCCCGAAGACCAGCGGTATCGCGGAGCACCAACGGGAAGCCATCGAGATCGAGCGCAACCTCGATGACGTCGCGCGTTGTCCCCGGCTCATGGAACACGATCGCGGCTTCACGGCCCGCCAGCGCATTTAGCAGGCTCGACTTGCCCACGTTGGGCGGCCCGACGATGGCGACATGAATGCCCTCGCGAACGATCTCCCCGCGGCGCCCGTCGGCCAAGGCCCGCTCCAGTTCGCCGAGAAGTTTGCGAACCTCCGGTATGGCCTGTTCGAATGCGCCGTCCGCGATGTCGGCCTCGTCGGAAAAATCCAGGCTTGCTTCCACATAGGCCATCGCCCGAAGCAACGTCGTGCGCCAAAACTCGTAATGGCTGCGCAAAGCGCCGCAATGCTGCGCGATCGCCTGGCGGCGCTGAAAAGCCGTTTCGGCGTTGATCAGGTCGGCCAGCCCCTCGGCTTCAGTCAGATCGATCTTGCCGTTTCCAAAGGCCCGCCGGGTGAACTCTCCGGGCTCGGCGAGCCTCAACCCGAAGGCTGCAAGCGCATCCAGGACGCCAGCCACCACGGCGCGGCCACCGTGGACATGAAGCTCGGCCACGTCTTCGCCTGTGAAGCTGGCGGGCCCAGGGAGCCAAAGCACGACCGCCTCGTCGAGAACCTCCGCCGTTGTAGGATGACGCAGCCGCCGGAAGCTGGCGACCCGTCTCGCCGGCATCCTGCCGTGACAGAGCGCATCCAGCGCATTTCGCGCCGCCTTGCCGGAAATCCGGATGACGGCGATGCCTGCGCGGCCCGGCGGTGTTGAGAGGGCGTAGATCGTCATGACGGCGGCTTCCTCGCCAGAAACACTTGCACGAATATTATAAGATGCCTATGCGAAAAACGAGTATACTCATAGCAAGGGAAGCCCTGCTTCCGGCGCATTCCGGCAAAGCAAAGCGATGGACAAGGTTGCCTCATGGCATTGAATCGTCTGAGCGATGAAACCAGCCCTTATCTCCAGCAGCACAAGCATAATCCCGTTCATTGGTGGCCGTGGCGCCAGGAGGCTTTTGAGGAGGCTCAGCGGCTCGACAAGCCTGTCTTGCTTTCCGTTGGCTATGCCGCCTGCCACTGGTGTCATGTCATGGCTCACGAGAGCTTTGAGAAGGAAGACACCGCAGAGCTCATGAACGATCTGTTCGTGAACATCAAGGTAGACCGCGAAGAGCGCCCCGACGTGGACACGCTTTACATGACGGCCTTGCAAGAGCTCGGCGAGCAGGGCGGTTGGCCTCTCACCATGTTCCTCACTCCCGACGGCATGCCATTTTTCGGCGGGACGTATTTCCCCGACAAGCCGCGCTTCGGCCGGCCGAGTTTCAAGGACGTGCTGGTGAACGTGGCGCGCGTTTATGCGCAAGAGAAGGAGACGATCGCCCAGAACACCGCCTACCTCAAAGCGAGGCTTATGCCGCGGCTGAACTATGGCGCCGCCCCGGACTTCTCGGAGGAGCAGCTTGCCGCCATCGCCAGCAAATTCATCGGCGCCATCGATCCGGCCAATGGCGGCCTTCGCGGCGCTCCCAAGTTTCCGAACACCAACATCTTCACCTTTCTCTGGAGGGCCGGCCTGCGCTACGGGCTGAAGACCTGCCTCGAAGAAGTGAAGAACACGCTCCTCCATATCTGCCAGGGCGGCATCTACGATCACATCGGAGGCGGCTTCTCCCGCTATACCGTGGATGAGCGCTGGCTCGTGCCGCATTTCGAGAAGATGCTCTACGACAACGCGCTGTTGATCGAGCTGAGCACCGAGGTCTGGAAGGAGACCCAGTCCGACCGCCTGCGGACCCGGGTGGCCGAGACGATCGGGTGGCTGTCCAGGGACATGCTCGTGCCGGGCGGCGGCTTTGCGGCCTCCTACGATGCTGACTCCGAAGGGGTCGAGGGCAAGTTCTATGTGTGGACCGCAAAGGAGGTCACGAACATCCTAGGCCATGACGAACGGGCGGCCCTCTTCGCTCAGGTCTACGATGTCAGCGAAGACGGGAACTGGGAAGGCAAGACTATCCTGAACCGCCTCAAGGCCCTGGCGCTTATGAGCCGCGAAGAGGAACAAGCACTCGACGCCTGCAGGCATAAGCTTTTTCAGGTTCGTGAACAGCGAAAGAAGCCGGGCTGGGACGACAAGGTTCTCGCAGACTGGAACGGTCTGGCCATCAGGGCTCTTGCGAAAGCGGGAGACGTGTTTGCGAGGGACGAGTGGATCAAGCTCGCGGCGGGCGCTTATGCCTTCGTCTGCAGCCGCATGATTTCCGGCGGCCGTCTTTTCCATTCCTACCGGGGAGAGAAGTTGAAAGGCCCCGCGACTTCGGCCGACTACGCAAACATGATTTCTGCGGCCATGATGCTGTACCAGGTCACGAACGAGAAGCGATATCTCGACGACGCAATCGCCTGGACAGCAATAATGAACCGGCATTACGACGCGGAAAGCGGAGGCTATTACCTTTCCGCGGACGACACGAGCGACCTCATTCTAAGGCCGCTTTCTGCAAGCGACGACGCTGTTCCCAATCCAAACGCCACCATGCTCCAGAACCTGGCCGACCTTTACACCTTCACCGGCGACGCGGCTTATCTGAAGCGAGCGGACGGGCTCTTGAGCGCATTCCAGGGCGCTGCGCAGACGATGGCGTTCGCCTATACCGGCCTTCTGTCGGGCGCGCTGACCCTCATATCGCCGCAGCACATCGTCATTGCCGGCGACAGAACAGAACCGGACGCCGGCGCTTGGCGAAAGGCCCTGGCGGAAGTGTCCATGCCGGGCGCCATTATCCAGTGGGTGGGCGACGGAAGCAGCATTCCGGCGTCCTCGCCCGCCGCAGGGAAGGGCAAAGCCGATGGGAAGATCGCTGCGTATATCTGCATCGGACAGCGCTGTGCCGCGCCCCTGACGGACCCTGAATTGGTGAAGGAAAGGCTCAAGGAAGAGCGCCACGTCACCGTGCAGGTCCACGCCGCCCCGATTTAGCAGCGGCAGCGGGGCGCCATCATAACGGACACGAGGGCCGCCCGGCGGCGCGCCTTCCCTCGGCGGCTGCAAATATTACCTGCATGCAGTGCGCTTTCTCAACGACAGCCATGCCTCTCTCCCTCAAGTTGCAAGGCGAATATACAGATCGGCTGCGTCGCGGCCGGGGCCGAAATTATTGTGCGCAGAGACGCTCGCATGTCCAACGCTATTCACGAAGCCTTGTGCGCCACGTTCGACCAGCTTGGCCTGGCTGTTTTCATCCTTGCAGGAAACGGACGCATCCTGTTCGCCAATCGAGAGGCTCAAGCCATGCTCGAAAAGGGATGGCCGGTGCGCCTTGCCGATGGATGTCTGCAGGCAAAAGACCGCGCCGTGAGCGTCGAGCTTCAGAGGCTGATCGGAGCGCTCGCCTCAGCCTCGCCAGACATGGGCGCGCAAGATTTCGAACTTTGCCTTGCTCAATCGTCGGCTGAACAGAAAGGCGCCATGGGTTCGCTGCGCGCGCTGGCGCCCGGCGCCGGCGCCGAAGCAACAATCGCGCTTTTCGTCGCCGAAACAGGGCAGGCAAGCCAATATGGCATCGAAGGGTTCGCGGCCGCCTATGAGCTCAGCAAGGCGGAGACGCGAATTCTGAAGGCTCTTGTCGAAGCACAGACGCCCGCGGAGGCCGCCGCGCAGCTCAATATCGCTCTGTCGACAGTGAAGAGCCACTTGCGGAAGATTTTCAATAAGACAAACACGTCCCGCCAAACCGAACTTCTGCGCCTTGTGGAATGCTGCCGGACGCCGTTTCGCAAGACCGAGAACTGAGGCGGCGAAAGCCGCCGGCTCGATCACCTCGTGGAAAACAGGGCTTACGTATTCATCGAGTTCGAAGAAATCGTTGTTCGTCTTCGTCTGGCGAAGCTTGTCGAGCAAGAACTCGATGCCGTCCATCGGCCCCATCGGATTGAGGATGCGGCGCAGCACATACATCTTGCGCAACTGCGCCTGCGGGACGAGAAGCTCTTCCTTCCGAGTACCGGACTTGGCGATGTCCATCGCAGGGAAGACGCGCTTGTCGGCTACTTTGCGATCGAGGACAAGCTCGGAGTTACCCGTACCCTTGAACTCCTCGAAGATGACCTCGTCCATGCGGCTGCCGGTTTCGACGAGCGCCGTCGCAATGATTGTGAGGGAGCCGCCTTCCTCGATATTGCGGGCTGCGCCGAAGAAACGTTTCGGACGCTGCAAAGCATTGGCGTCCACGCCGCCCGTCAGCACCTTGCCGGAAGAGGGCACCACGGTGTTGTAGGCCCGCCCCAGGCGGGTGATCGAATTGAGCAGGATAACGACATCAAGCTTATGCTCGACCAGCCGCTTCGCCTTCTCGATCACCATCTCCGCGACCTGGACGTGGCGCGACGCCGGTTCGTCGAAGGTGGAGCTGATGACCTCGCCCCGCACGGAGCGTTGCATGTCCGTCACCTCTTCCGGCCGCTCGTCGATCAGAAGAACGATGAGATAGCATTCCGGGTGATTGGCGGTGATCGAGTGGGCGATATTCTGGAGAAGGACGGTTTTACCGGTCCGTGGCGGGGCAACGATCAGGCCGCGCTGCCCTTTGCCAAGGGGAGCGACAATGTCGATCACGCGCGGGCTCAGATCCTTCGAGTCCGGCCGGTCCGTCTCCATCTTCAGCCAAGAGTTGGGATAGAGTGGCGTCAGGTTATCGAAGTGGATCTTATGCCGTATCTTCTCGGGATCGTCGAAGTTGATCTTATTGACCTTCAGGAGCGCGAAATAACGTTCGCCTTCTTTCGGGCCACGGATTTGTCCCTCGACCGTGTCGCCCGTCCTCAAGCCGAAGCGGCGGATTTGACTTGGGCTCACATAGATGTCGTCCGGCCCGGGAAGATAATTAGAATCGGGAGAGCGAAGGAAGCCGAAGCCGTCCTGGAGAACCTCTACGACGCCGTTCCCGGTAATTTCAATTTCGCGGGCCGCAAGCTGTTTCAGGATTGCGAACATCAGCTCCTGCTTTCGCAGAGCGCTCGCATTTTCGACGGCAAACTCTTCCGCGAAGCTGAGAAGCTCGGTCGGCGACTTCACTTTAAGGTCTTGAAGTTTCATTTCTTGCATGACGGTGGACGATTTCCGGGAGGTGTAATTTGGCGCAGATGAGGTCTGCGAACCGGATTAAATGGGGACTGTCGTCGGGCCGCTTGTCTCTGAAGGGGAAGATCGCGGCTTCTTCAATTAAATTCGAGAACCGGCATTCTGATGGAAACCAGCCGCTGCCGGAAGCTTGCGACTCTGTAAATATAGCAGCCTTCTGCGCATTCGGAAAGATAGGACCTAATCCTCCACCACGTTTTCCAATGGTATCGGGTCAGAACGCTTGAACGACCGCAAGGATTACGGCGCGATTAAGAGAAACCCCTAACCAAGCGGCGCTCCGCCAGCCTCGAAATCTCTCCGCCGCTTAGCCAAGAAGACGTGGATCGCAATCTGAAAAACCGTGAAACCATGCCCTCATCCTTCGCCAAGCTCAGGATGAGGTTGAATGCTTTCAGTCGGTTAATCCTCATGGTGAGCCATGTCGAACATGGGCAACCTGTCTTTTCAGCACCCTGTTAGCCTGCTGAGCGTACAAGCTTGATAAGCCGCTCGACATTCTCGATGGGCGTCTCGGGAAGAATGCCGTGGCCAAGATTGAACACGTACGGTTTGGACGACAGCGCGTCCAGAATCGCCTTGACCCTCCGCTCCATAGCATCCCCGCCCGCAAGCAGCAACAGCGGATCGAGGTTCCCCTGGACCGGCAGCCTGCCTTGCATTTCGGCCATGACCTTTAGCGGCGCCGCGGTATCGCATCCCAGCGCATCGACGCCGGTCTTCGCCACGTATTCCGCATACTGAGGCGAGCTGCCTCGTGGGAAACCGATGATCGGCGTGTGGGGATGAGCCGCTTTGACCTTTTTCACGATCCGGGCCGTCGGCTCGATGACAAATGCTTCGAAATCATTATCGGCAAGCGCCCCGGCCCAGCTGTCGAAAATCTGCAAGGCGCGAGCGCCGGCGTTAACCTGCCCGATGAGATAGGCGCTCGATGCCTCCACCAGCAGGTCGAGGATCGCGCCGAAGGTTTTCGGCTCCCGGTAGGCAAGGAGCTTGGCGGCCTTGTAATCGGTCGATCCGTGGCCTTCGACCATATAGCTCGCCACGGTCCAGGGCGCGCCGCAAAATCCGATCAAAGGCGCGCGGCCTTCAAGGCCGGCGATGGTTTTGTGGATCGCCTCGTAAACGATTTCGAGCTTTGACGCCGCTCTTTCGACCGAAAGCTTGGACACATCCGCGATGCTCTCAATCGGCTTGAGATGCGGGCCTTCGCCTTCGCGAAATTCCAGATGCTGTCCGAGCGCATGAGGGACGACAAGGATGTCGGAGAAAATGATGGCGGCATCGAATCCGAACCGGCGGATGGGCTGGATCGTGACCTCGGCGGCGAGCGTTGGATTGTAGCAGAGGTGCAAGAACGAGCCTGCCTGCGCTCTGACCTGCCGATATTCGGCCAGATACCGCCCTGCTTGCCGCATGAGCCACATGGGAGGCGCTTGGTGAGCCTTTCCTGCCAACGCTTCGAGGAATTTTGGTGTCGGGGACTTTTCAGAGGGGGTCTTCATCAAAAAATATTCCACTGAGGATCTGTTGCTTTTACTGGGAGAGGCAACACGGGGAAACTCTCGGGTTTGCCGCGTTCATCCCCTGGTTCGAGGTGCAGGCTGTGCTGGAAAATGCGAACGGCTTCCGCTTATGTTGAAAACTGGCGCTCGCATCGCTTTCGTCTTATGCTGTTTAGCCTTGCTTTGCCCCTTTCAGCAATGAATAACATCAGGAATAACCTGTGAAGACTCAGCGCAGGTCCGGCCCAGCATGAGAACCAAGGCTTTTTTTTCCCTGGCTCGAAGAGCTGTGCGCTATTTTTGAATTGGCGTGGAGGACTCAATGGACGACGAAGGAGGCAAACTTGACGAGGCGGCGAAAGACGCTGCTTCATCCCCGGAATTAACAGCTGTCCCCACCCCTAAGCACTTCCATTTGCACCTTGTATCCGACGCTTCCGGCGAGACCTTGACAACGATGGCGAAGGCGGCGGTGGTGCAGCTTCCCGGCGCCAGGCCGAACCGGCACATGCATCCCCTCGTGCGCAATCCGAAGCAGCTCGCGACCGTCCTCCAGCATATCGAGACTGCGCCCGGCATCGTGCTTTACACACTTATGAATGCGAACCTTGCAGAGCTTCTTGAAGCAAGATGCACAGAGCTTGGCGTGCCCTGCATTGCGGTGCTGCAGCCGGTTCTTCAGGCTTTCGAGAATTATCTTAAAATACCCTCGCGTGCTATTGTCGCAGGTCAGCATACTCTCGACGCCGACTACTTCCGCCGGATCGAGGCTATGAATTTCACGCTGGGGCACGACGACAGCCAGGCGACGGAGGAACTGGACAAGGCGGATATTGTGTTGGTGGGCGCCAGCCGCACTTCGAAAACCCCGACAAGCATTTATCTTGCGAACAGGGGCTTCAAGACGGCCAATGTGCCGCTCGTCCCAAACATCCCGCTGCCTCCCAATCTCAAATCCCTCACGACGCCATTTGTGGTCGGATTGATCGCGAGCCCCGAGCGGCTTTCCGAAATCCGGCGCAACCGTTTGCTTGCCTTGAACAGCAATAAGTTCGATGATTATGTCGACTTGGATGCTATAAAGGATGAAATAGCGTTCACGAAGAGACTGTGCGCCCAGAACGGCTGGCAGGTCGTCGATGTCACGCGAAAGTCCATCGAAGAGACCGCTGCGGCCATAATTTCCCTTTATGAGGGTAGCCGTCGTCAGCTGGGCCGCCATCAGTCTTGATTGAGCTCCAAAAGGTTCCGTTTCGCGAGATGCAATCCGATTACCCCGAGATCATACTTGCGTCCGCGAGCCCTGTGCGCGGTGCGCTCCTGGCGCATGCGGGCGTGCGCTTTCATCAGCGGCCTTCCATGGTGGATGAGGCCGAGGAACACAAGCATTTCGCCAGCAGCACCGCTCCTGTGGAGGTCGCAATGGCGCTGGCTCGATTGAAGGCGGACAACGTGCTGGAGATGGAGCCGGGAGCCATTGTCATCGGCGCGGACCAGGTTCTGGCTGTCGGCGATGAGGTCCTCCAGAAGCCGCGTAGCCGGGATGAGGCGCGAGAACAGCTCCTGCGCCTCCGCGGGCGCTCCCACCAGCTCCATTCTGCGGCCGTCCTTCTCTATAAAGGACATGCCGCGAGCTTCTCCGACACCGCGACTTTGACCGTGCGCGATTTTTCGGACGCGTTTCTTGACTGGTATCTCGATACGGCGGGCGAGGGTGTGCTGACCTCTGTCGGCGCTTATCATATCGAGGGGCTCGGAATTCACCTCTTCTCGGAGGTTAAAGGGGATTATTTCACCATCCTTGGCCTGCCGATCGTGCCTGTGCTGGACGAACTGCGCCGTCTGTCGGTTCTTCTGAGATAGGAAAGCCGGCATGAAACGCGCTTGCGTCATCGGCTGGCCTGTCTCCCATTCGTTGTCGCCGGTAATCCACGGCGCTTGGCTCAAGACCTGCGGCATAGACGGCGAATATCTGAAGGCCGCTGTCGAACCTGAAAAATTCAATAGCTTCCTCAAAGGCTTGGCCGCAAACGGGTTTTGCGGCGGCAACATCACAGTGCCTCATAAGATCGAAGCGCACCGCCTTTGCGAGCGCCTGGACGCCGCAGCCGAAGCTATCGGCGCCGTGAATACGGTTTGGCTGGACGCCGGGAAGCTCGCAGGCTCGAACACCGACGCTTTCGGCTTTCTTGCCAATCTCGACAGTGAAGCGCCGGGATGGGACCGCGCGGCGCCGGCGGTAGTCATTGGCGCGGGCGGCGCCGCTCGCGCCATCGTCTGGGCGCTTCGTCAGCGCGATTTCGAAGACATCCGGATCGTCAACCGGACGAGGCCTCGGGCGGACGAGCTTGCGGCGGCCTTCCCTCCGGCCTCTGCTTGCGATTGGGCGGATCTCGGCCGCGCTCTTGCGGGCGCGCGCCTTGTGGTGAACACCTCGACGCTCGGCATGATAGGCGCACCTGCGCTCAATATCGATCTTTCCCCCGCGGCGGCGGACGCCACGGTCTGCGACATCGTCTACTCCCCGCTCGAAACGGCGCTGCTCAGCCAGGCGCGCAGGCGGGGGATGCGGGCGGTGGATGGACTGGGCATGCTTCTTCATCAAGCCGTTCCGGGCTTCGAAATCTGGTTTGGCGTGCGCCCCCAAGTTACGCCGGATTTGCGCCAAACGGTTCTCGACGCAATCGCAGCCCGAGAAAGCGCTTCGCCATGATCGTCGCCGGACTGACAGGCTCAATGGGCATGGGGAAAAGCACGGTTGCGGCCTACCTTCGCGACCAGGGCATTCCCGTTCTCGATGCCGATAAAATCGTGCATGACCTCTATTCGGGCGAGGCCGCGCCGCTGATCGAAGCCGTGTTTCCCGGCACGACAAGAGATGGCGTGGTCGATCGCGCAGCCTTGGCCGCCAGGATCGTCGGCTCCGAAATCGCGCTGAAAAAGCTTGAAGCGATCGTCCATCCGCGCGTGCGCGCAGTCGAATGGGGCTTTCTTCTCGACGAGCAGGACAAAGGCTCGGATCTGGCCGTCATCGAAATCCCGCTTCTCTTCGAGACGGGGTCGCATTCTCTTTTCGACGCCATCATTGTCGTGAGCGCGCCTGCGGACGTTCAGCGCGAGCGGCTCATGCTAAGGCCGGGGATGACCGCTGAAAAGCTTGCGGCTCTTCTCGCGAGGCAATGGCCCGACGCCGCCAAGCGGGCAAAAGCGGACTACGTTGTGGATAGCGGCGCGCCCCTGGAAGACACTTACCGCCAAATCGATGCAGTTGTGAGGGAGGTCCTGAAAAAGAAGCCGCTGGCTTACCAGCGCTGGGCCGATCACCACGAAGACTGACCGCATCGATGGGGCTCTATGCGCGAACTTGTCCTCGACACCGAGACGACCGGGCTCGACCCCAAAGATAACCATCGCATCATCGAACTTGCCTGTGTGGAGCTTATCAACTACATCCCCACCGGGGTTTCCTGGCATTGGTATTTCAATCCGGAGCGGGACGTTCCAAAAGCCGCGACAGACGTTCACGGCCTGACCGGGGCCTTTCTCGCGGACAAGCCCCTCTTCGCCAATTCGGCTACTGAGATTCTGGGGGTGCTCGACGGCGCCCGCCTCATCATCCATAACGCGCCTTTCGACGTCGGCTTCCTCAATCACGAGTTCGGACGGCTAGGGCTTCCGGCGCCGATCAGCATGGAGCGCGTCACCGACACGCTGGCGCTGGCCCGGCGCAAGCATCCCGGCAGCCCCAACAACCTCGACGCTCTTTGCCGCCGCTACGGGATCGATAATTCAACGCGGACGAAGCACGGCGCTCTGCTGGACAGCGAGCTTCTGGCGGATGTGTATCTTCGGCTCATCGGCGCGGAGCAGGCCGGGCTCAACTTGATCTCGCATTCCGAGGCGATCGAGACGGAAGGCGAGGCGGTCGTCCACATCCGCCTGAAGCCTTTGCCGCCGCGCCTTTCCGCCGAGGAGCAGGCCGCGCATTCCGCCTTCGTGGAATCGCTGGGCGCAAGGGCGATCTGGCTCCGTTATATGCAGAGCGCGGCGGAGCCCGCGCAGTCCGCCGCTTAGGCGGTCACCCTTCGGCATTTCAAGCAATGGACGCCGCTGGCGGCGCGCTAAAGCATGCCGGTTATGCTGCACTGCAAAAATGCCCTGGAAAATTTGTTGGAGTCCTGTAACCTTTCGTGGAGAAGCGCCCCATGCGTTCCAGCAGGAGGAGAGCGTGAGCTACGATCCACACACGACCCATAAGCCAGAAGCGGTGAAGCCGGCAGGCGCCGCGACGCTGACCTTGCACGACAAGCAGTATGAGTTTCCGGTCATCTCGGGCACCAGCGGCCTGAAGGTGATCGACATCGCGAAGCTTTACGGACAGACCGGCGCATTTACGTTCGACCCCGGGTTTGCCTCGACAGCGAGTTGCAAATCCGACATCACCTTCACCGACGGCGAGCACGGCAAGCTCTTTTATCGCGGCTATCCCATTGAGCAGCTCGCGGAGCACAGCACCTACCTGGAAACCTGTTACATTCTGCTTTACGGCGATTTGCCGAACAGAGAGCGCTACCTGGATTTCAAGAAGCGTGTGACCTCCCACACGATGCTGCACGAGCAGATGCATCGCTTCTTCTCGGGCTACCGGCGCGACGCTCACCCCATGTCCGTGATGATCGGCACTGTCGGCGCGATGGCCGCCTTTTTTCACGATTCGACCGACATCACCGATCCGGCTCAGCGCGAACTTGCGGCGCTCCGGCTGATCGGCAAGATCCCGACGATAGCCGCGATGGCCTACAAATATTCCATTGGCCAGCCCTTCATGGCCCCGCGGAACGACTACGATTACGCCTCGAACTTTCTTTACATGATGTTCGGGGTGCCAGCTGAGACGTGGAAGGTCAATCCGGCGCTCAGCCGCGCGATGGACCGCATCCTCATCCTTCATGCCGACCACGGGCCGAACGCTTCGGCGTCGACGGTGCGGCTCGCAGGCTCCTCGGGGGCCAATCCCTTCGCCTGCATTGCGGCGGGCATTGCCTGCCTTTGGGGACCAGCGCATGGCGGCGCCAACGAAGCGGCGCTCAAGATGCTCATGGAAATCGGCACACCGGATCGCATCCCGCTCTACATCGAGCGTGCGAAAACGAAAAGCAAGAAGAATAAGTTCCGGCTGTCAGGCTTCGGGCATCGCGTTTACAAGACCTACGATCCTCGCGCGCGCATTATGAAGCAGATCTGCCAGGAAGTGCTCGAGCTTACCGGCGTCAAGAATGACCCGATCTTCGAAGTGGCGCAGGAACTTGAGCGCATTGCGCTCCATGACGACTATTTCATCGAGAAGAAGCTGTTTCCGAACATCGACTTCTATTCAGGCATAACCCTGAAAGCGCTGGGTTTCCCGCCCTCCATGTTCACGGTGCTGTTCGCCATGGCGCGCACTGCGGGGTGGATCGCTCAGTGGAAAGAGATGATCGCGGACCCGGAGCAGAAGATCGGCCGGCCGCGCCAGCTTTATATCGGCGAAGCGCCCCGCCAATACGTGCCGCTGGAGTCGCGCGCGTAGTACCCGCAAGGGGAGAGGGCGCATGCTCGCGCTTATAACACCGTTCCTTCTGAAGGACAGGATGACGGGTGAAGCCACCTGGCGCATGAGTACTGAGCCCGCTTTTTATTCCATCAAAAGCGGATAGGCTCCAGCGATCGTGAGTGCTTAGAGGCATTCGCGGACGTCTGGAATGATCCTGCAGTCGCGCCGGAGCTTGCGCGAGCGGCAGGGCAGGCCGGGAAATTGACAAAGGGCCGCCATTAACCATCTGCAAGTGATGGAGGGCGGGAGACGCCCTGCCGAGGACCTTGCAATGCCCATCATTCCCATAAGCTTCGGCTTGAACGGCAACCCCCTTCGCGGCGATCACGACGCGCGCCGCGAACAAGAGGCGCTGGATGCCTATTCCGAGATCGTGACCGGCGTCGTCGAAAGCGTCGCTGCCTCCATGGTCGGCATTCAGCGCAAGACGAAACCTGGAACGGCGGAAGGCTACCCGCGCTTCCAGGGCGGCGCAGGCTCGGGCTTCGTCATCACGCCGGACGGCTTCATCCTGACCAACAATCATGTCATTCAAGGCGCCGGCGCCATCGAGGTGCTGTTCGCGGATGGCGGCACGGCGCCGGCCGATGTCGTCGGCGGAGACCCCGACACTGATACGGCCTTGGTGCGCGCGCACACCGCGCGGCTCACCCCCGTCCAACTTGGCGATTCCGACTTGCTTCGGGTGGGCCAGCTTGTCGTAGCGATGGGCAATCCCTTCGGCCTGCAGGCGACCGTCACGACCGGCGTCGTCAGCGCCTTGCGGCGAACCTTGCGCGCGACGACAGGGCGGCTCATCGAGGACATCATTCAGACCGACGCGGCGCTCAATCCCGGCAATTCCGGCGGCGCTTTGCTCGACAGCCGAGGCCGGGTCATCGGCGTGAACACCGCCATCATCGCGGGTGCGAACGCCACAGGCTTCGCCGTGCCGATCAACACGGCAAAGCGCGTCATTCCCGATCTCATGCGCGAGGGCCGCGTCGTGCGCGGCTATATCGGCCTCGCCGGGCAGACTGTGCCGTTTCCGAAGGCCGCGGCGGCCCGCTATGGGCTTGCCATCCCGGCGGGCGTCCAGATCGTGCAGATCGTTCCTGACGGCCCCGCCCAGAAGGCCGGCTTGAAGGCTGGCGACGTGATCCTTTCGGTCGACGGCAAGGATGCGCCCTCGGTCGATGCGATCCACCGCCTTCTCGACGGCAACGCGATCGGCCGCGAGGCGCTCCTGCGCGTGCTCCGCCGGGGCGAGGTCATCGAGGCGGGAATTACGCCCGCGCGCAGGCCGGAGGAGGGACGCCGATAGCCCGCCTTCAGCCGAAATTCATCGCAAGCGTTGCAGGGGGCGCTGTTTGTCATTGTCAATTGACCTCCCATAGCTCAAATTCGGCGAGGGATCATCAATCGAAGGCGGGTCATCATGCTTGCACGCATCTATAAGCCGGCAAAAACCGCCATGCAGTCGGGACGCGCCAAATCGACAGAGTGGGTGCTGGAATATGAGCCGGCCTCTCCGCGCGAGATCGAGCCGCTAATGGGGTGGACAAGTTCGGGGGATATGCTCTCTCAGGTGCGGCTGTTCTTCGAGACCAAGGAGGAGGCGGCCGATTACGCGCAGAAAAACGGCATTCCCTATCGTATCTTCGAGCCGCATCCGCGCGCCTTCATAAAGAAGTCCTACGCGGATAACTTCAAATACGGCCGCATCGGAAGCTGGACGCATTAGCGGAATGCCGCTTCACGTCCGGATCGTCGGCATCGCCGTCAGCCTCGGGGCCTATCTTCTCCTTGCGGCTGCCGGGTGGGGCGGATTCGCCGCCTTCTTCTCGCACCCGCCGCTCATAGCGCTTGCCATTGTGCTCGCCGTCCTTGGCGTGGCTGCAATTTTCGCCGGCGGAAATCTGAGTTCCGGTGAGCGGGAGGATCGTACCAATCGCTGGGTCATCCCGATTTTCGGAGTGCTTGGCCTGCTTCTGGGCTATCTCCCGGCCTACACCGACCGCATGGATGTCTGGACGATCGATGGCGAGACCACGCGGTGGATCGGGGTCGCGCTTTTTGCTATCGGCGGCGCTCTAAGGCTTTGGCCCGTGTTTGTGCTGGGTGACCGCTTCAGCGGATTGGTGGCCATCCAGCCGGGGCACAGGCTCGTCACGACCGGCGTTTACAGCATCATTCGGCATCCGAGCTATCTGGGCCTGCTCATAGGCGCGCTCGGATGGGCGCTGGCGTTTCGATCCGTTGCTGGCGTGCTGATCGTGCTTGTTCTGTTGGCCCCGGTCTTCGCGCGGATCAGGGCCGAAGAGAGGCTGCTGCAGACGCAATTCGGCGCGGAATACGACGCTTATCGCGCCCGCACAAGCCGCCTCATCCCCGGTCTTTACTAAGAGACGCCGCTGTCTCAGACTAATCAGACGCGGGCGCCCCCATAATCGTCACCCCGGAATGCGCCTGCGCATATCCGGGGTCACTACAGATTGAGCCTCAATGCCTTTTTGAGATCCCGGATTGTATCTAGATAGGACGCAAGCGCCCTTCCGGGATGACGAGCCTTTGGCGGAGATTAGGATAGAGCGTATTTCGCCCTAGCCATTCTCGCAGGCGAACGCGCCAGGCTTCTTGCCGTATTCCCGCGATCCCGCGTAGTGATGGAAGCTATCCTTGTCGATCCAGACGACCGTGCCGCTGCAATGCGATCTCGCCTCGGCTTCCGTCGCGTACTGGCCTGCCTTCGGCTTCGCATCGGCGGCTTTGGCCGGCTGCTGCTGTTTCTTCTCCGCTTGTTGTCCTCCCTTGCTCTTGGCCGCCGCATCCGCCGGAGCCGTGCTCGCAGATGCGGCGGGGGCTGCGGTGTTCGCGTCCTGCGCAGTCTCAGCTAACGCGGCCGAACCCGCAAAGACCAGAACGCACGCAAATCCCAAAAGTTTTGAGCGCAGCAAATTCCCAGCATTCATTGCCCTGCCTCCAATCGATTGTCCTGATTCCGTTCCCGTGAGTGGCTTAATCCATAAATGTTGGGCAAATGTTGGTGTCTGGACGGGTGCGGCAAGACGATTTCCACAACTGTCCGCGAACAGGCGAGCTTGCCGTTTGTGGTAATCGGCTTCAGATAAGGGCAAAGCGTGTGGGCCGTCCGGGACGATGCGATGGAAAAGACAACGGAAGCAATGATGCACAAAGAGGCCAGCTTTCAATGGGCCGACCCCTTTTTGTTCCAGGAGCAGCTCAGCGACGAAGAGCGCCTCATCCAGAATACGGCCAACAGCTTCGCGGAACGCCAGCTTCGCCCCCGCGTGATCGAGGCCTACGCCCATGAAAAAACGGATCGCGCCATCTTCAATGAAATGGGCGAACTCGGCCTTCTCGGGCTGACGCTTCCGCAGGAGTATGGCGGCGCGGGAGCGTCCTATGTCGCCTATGGTCTTGTGGCCCGCGAAATCGAGCGCGTCGATTCCGGCTACCGCAGCATGATGAGCGTGCAGTCCTCTCTCGTCATGTATCCCATTTACGCCTACGGCGACGAGGCGCAGCGCAAAAAATACCTGCCGAGGCTGGCGACGGGCGACTATGTGGGCTGTTTCGGCCTTACCGAGCCGGACGCGGGCTCCGATCCGGCCGCGATGAAAGCCTATGCCGAGCCGATTGAAGGCGGCTACCGTCTGCGCGGATCGAAGACGTGGATCTCGAATTCGCCCATCGCCGACGTTTTCGTGGTGTGGGCCCGGTCGCGCGCCCACGGCGACAAGGTTCGCGGCTTCATTCTGGAAAAGGGGATGCGCGGACTCTCCGCGCCCAAAATTGGCGGCAAGCTTTCCCTGCGCGCCTCCATAACCGGCCAGATCGTCATGGACGATGTCGAGGTACCCGAAACCGCTCTGCTGCTGAACGCGTCCGGCTTGCAGGGGCCATTCGGATGCCTGAACCGCGCGCGCTACGGCATCGCGTGGGGCGTCATGGGCGCCGCGGAGGACTGCCTGCACCGCGCGAGGGCGTATGCGCTCGACCGCAAGCAATTCGGCCGTCCCCTGGCGGCGACGCAGCTTGTGCAGAAGAAGCTTGCCGACATGCAGACGGACATCGCGCTCGGCCTTCAGGCCGCGCTGCGCGTGGGGCGCCTTTTCGACGAAGGCAAGGCTGCGCCGGAGATGATTTCGCTCATCAAGCGGAACAACTGCGGCAAGGCGCTCGACATCGCCCGCGCGGCGCGGGACATTCATGGCGGCAACGGCATCTCCGAGGAATATCACGTGATGCGGCATGCGCAGAATCTGGAGACCGTGAACACCTACGAGGGGACCCACGACGTGCATGCGCTGATCCTCGGGCGCGCGCTGACCGGCATTCAGGCGTTTTCCGCGTAAGCGAAAATCCCGCATAAATTCTTAAATAAAAAGTGATGCTCCGTATTATGAGGATTGGTGACGCTTTGCGGCTAACAAGTTACTCTCGCGCAGTATTCCGGCGCGCCCCTGTCCCCATCAAAGGAGTTGCCTCATGAGCGACCTCATCGTAATCGAGTTTCCGACGGAAGCCAAAGCGGAGGAAGTCCGGCAAAAAATCTTGAGCATGCAGCAGGACTACATCATCGACGTTCGCGATGCGGTGATCGCGGTCAAGCAGCCTGACGGCCATGTCAAATTGAACCAGCTCTACCATCCGACCGCCATTGGCGCGGCCTCGGGCGCGGTGTGGGGCACTCTTGTCGGGCTGATCTTCCTGATGCCGTTCGTCGGCACCGTGGTCGGCGCGGCGTCCGGCGCCCTTGCCGGCGCTCTCTCGGATGTCGGCATCAACGACGATTTCATGAAGCAGGTTGCGGAGACGATCGATTCCGGAAGCGCTGCGCTGTTTCTGCTCGTCAAGAAAATGACCACGGATAAGGTGCTCGAAGATCTCAAAGGCGTTGGCGGCAAGGTGATCCGCACCTCGTTCGATCACACGAAGGAGGATGAGCTTCGCAAGGCTTTGGCCGCCGCGACCACGCCCGAGGCTCAACCGGCCGCCCCGGCAGCGCCGCACGCTGCCGCCTAGCAGGGCTTCGCATGCCGTCTTCCTGAAAGGCGAAGCCTTATCCGGGACCGCAGCAAATTGAGGGGATACTTTCCCTGCGATCCTGGCTCGCGTTTTATCAGCGCTGAGCGGTTGGCGTCCTCAGGGTGGCGATCCGGTGATTGTGGGGATGTG
Organism: uncultured Alphaproteobacteria bacterium; assembly: GCA_963727795.1. Taxonomy (GTDB): domain Bacteria; phylum Pseudomonadota; class Alphaproteobacteria; order Rhizobiales; family Rhodomicrobiaceae; genus Rhodomicrobium. The sequence continues at coordinate 206,630 of CAVSHC010000006.1, read as the reverse complement.
TGGTGAGCAAGTAGAGTGTGTGTCGTGCGATGGGATAAGTTCAAGGACATTGCCAAGGAATGCGCCGCCCTTGAATACTGAAGCAACAAAAAAGGGCCTCGAGAGGCCCTTTAGTAGTCAGTTGCTCCCCTGACTAGCTACGAGGTAATCGATTTTGTGTTCGATGTCTCGCAGCTGCTTAAGGATATTGGTCTGTCGCTCAATGGCTAGACCAATATTAAACAACATGATGCTGGCAGCAATAATCGGCCACCAGCGCCGAAACCACCGGCGGTAAGCCATTTGTAACAACTATCCCTTTCTTCGGTTGCGCTAATAGCAACCGGGACGGAGGGCGTTGCTCAAACTTTGCCGAAATTCGAATGGCACCCTTCGCGCCCGGTCAGATACCCCCATAAGCGCCTTTGAGCCGCACTGTCACGCTTATTTGCCATCCACAACGAAGGTATGCACAGAAATTTTTGCACATTAGCCACGTTCACCGAGGAGCTTCCCTTTTTGAGCCGGGTTTTAGTCAGAAACAGCTTCTTGGGCAGGCAAAAAAAGGATGAACCTATATAGCTGTTTCGGAGATGTGTCAATACAGGCCTGTGGATAACTCACGATTTACTTGACGATCGCCCTCGGGTAGCCTCATGAGAGGGTTGCCGAAATTCGAATGGTTCCCTTCGGGTCCTTCGAAGAAGATAGGGTTCGCTGCTTTAGCGAACCCTATTTTCATTTAAGGTCCGCTCTCGATCAAAATTTCAGGAAATTATAGAACTTTGGGCAGTCGAGCCAAGACCGCAGCGGGCGAGATTCCCACAAAATCGGCCATCAGCGCTATATTTCTCATGGTCTGCTCTCCCGGGCGCATCCGAAAGCCCGCTTCACCGGATGGTGATTTTTGGATGGCCCTAGAACAGCGGTAGTGACACGTCCTGAGTTTAAGAACGGAGAATCCTGGGATGCCGGACGAACTTGTTTTCTACACCAATCCGATGTCGCGCGGCCGCATCGTCCGGTGGATGCTCGAAGAGGTTGGCTGCCCCTATCGGACCGAGATTATTGAATTCGGCCCGGCGATGAAGTCGCCGGAATACCTGGCCATCAACCCAATGGGCAAAGTTCCGGCCATGAGCCACGGCGATGTCATCGTCACGGAAGCGGGCGCGATCTGCGCTTACCTCGCAGATGCTTTCCCGGAGGCAGGTCTGGCGCCCGAGCCCGGAAGCCGCGCACGCGGCGCTTATTACCGATGGCTGTTCTTCGGCGCGGGCCCTGTCGATGGAGCCATCGTCAACAAGAGCCTCGGCTTTGAGCCGCCTGCCGACAAGCGCGGCATGGTCGGATACGGCTCGCTGCAGTATGTGCTGGACACCCTGGAGAAGACGGTGTCGGCGTCGGATTATCTTGTTGGAGGCAAGTTCTCGGCGGCGGATCTGTATCTCGGCGCACAGCTTGGCTGGGGGATGATGTTCGGAGCGCTCGAAAAGCGGCCGGCGTTTGAAGTCTATTGGAACAGGATCAAGGACCGGCCCGCCGCGATCCGCGCGCGCGAGATCGACGACGCGCTTCTTCCGAAAAAAGAGTGAGGCCGCAGTTTCAGGAAAGGCGCCGGCCCGCGCCAATGAACTGCGAGACGCCATTGTTTGCGCGATCGAGGCTTGTCCTCTCGTCCAGCACAAGACTGTTGAGCGAACGCTGCGGCTGATGCATATTTCTTTTTAAATGGAGGAAGCGATGACAGAGCTTTCGCAGCTGACTGACGAGCAAGCCATCAAAGCTGTAAATTTCTTGTATCAGATCACACCGGGCGAACTTTGGCAGGACGAGCTGAAGCCGAAACCGGCGAGACTGGGGGCTGTTGCTGCCTCGCTGCAAGACAATGCCGGTGGCGAGGCCAAAGAATTGATTGGCGGGGTCATGTCGAGCGACGCGGCGGCGTTGCCCCTCCGGGCGGCCTTGGCGAAGGTGATCTTGGCTCGCGCCAGCGCTATACCCGAACTTCAAAGCTACGTGTCCCGTTCGATCGACGCCTCCAAGCAGGAGGTGCTGGCGTTTGACCCTCTGACTGGCGCGATCATCATAGGGATGCTGCTGGCGGTCCCGACGATCGAAATCAAAGGTAAGGACGGCGCCTCGGCCAAGGTCTCGGCAAGCGAAGGGCTGTCTCATGTGCTCAGCGCGCTCGACATCAAAGGAATTCTTCATGAATTGCCGGCTGTCATCTCGGCGCTGCCGAAGGAAGTCCTTTCCAAGTTTTTTCCAAGTCTGAAAGGTCCCAGCGATGCCGCCTGAACCCGGTCCATTGACTGAGCTTGCACAGGCGCTTCAGGACGATTTGCGCAAATTCAACGATGATCTTTCTGCCGCGATGCGCCTCATTTCTTCAGACCCGAAGACAGCGCTGGAGCGTTTTCCCGAGTTGTCGGCGCGCGCCGCGGACCTGGAGAAAAGAGACAGCGACCTTCTCTCACAACTTGGCGGCTTCGGTCAGAACTCTCTGCCAATGAGCCGCAAACATTGGAACGGCGCACAGGTCAGCATGGTGTTGTCGCAAGCAATGGCGAGCATCATTTTGGCGCAATACCCTGAGGTGAAGGCCTTAATCGAGAAGGGCCGTCAAATGATGATGGAGCCGCGCGATCCCCAAACGGTCGCGGCGTTCGACGAACTTGAAGCTCAACTGGAGATGATGACCGGCGATTAACGCGGAGGGACATTGTGAGCCTGGACGCGCGTTTGCAGCGGCTTTTTGACGGCCTGGCCGACCGCGAAGACTGGCCTGGGGCAATAAGAAACCGCTTGATGGCTGCGAGCAACGCGGCGCTCGCGGGAAATGGCGGCCGTGTCCGCTCTTGCCTGGCGGAGGCGATCGACATCGCCAAGGCGCATCAACTGCCCGTTGAGGAAATCAAGACCGAAATCCAAGGCTTGGAAATGCTTCTGACCGTCGATCGCTCCGGCCGCGCGATCGATGAGTTGCGCGCAAAAGCTGACTTCATCTCACCGGACAAGATGACGGGCAGCATCGTCGAGCGGCTTACAAAGTATTGTGCCGACGCCTTCGACGCTTTCACGCGGGCGAGCAAGGCGTCCGAGCGCCTCAAGGACATCGGCGCTGGAGCCCTGATCGAGTGTATCGCAACCGCGGAGCGTCAAGCGAAGGCTTTCAATTTCGCCGAAATAGCATGGCAGTTCAAAGATATCACCGATGAACTGCATGCCGGGCCAGGTAATATTGCGACGCTGGAGCGCGCCAGAAACGTGGCGCAGCGCGCGCTCGATGACCTCAAGACATTGCATACGGACCTTGAAGTCGACCTCTCGCTGTTGCTGTATTCCATGTACAAGGGGCAGAAGGATGCGCTGACCACGAGGGAAATCTTGCAAGCGGCGGAGCAAATCGCTGCTCCAAGCGCAAGAAAGCTTGCCAATGTGTGGGTTGCTTGGTCGGAATGGTACTCCGCCAAAGGCAAGTTAGCGCAGGCGATAGACGCCGCGCAGAAAGCATTGGCGTTTTCAGAAGCCAGTCCGGCAATACATCTTCGAGCTCAAATCCAGGAAAACCTCAATTCGCTTCTGCGGCAATCGGGACAGGCGCTTCTGGAAACGCAACCGGCTGTGTTATCGCCGTCGGAGAAAGTGCAGCCGTTCATCGAGGTCGCGCTGCGGGCGCTGGAAAAAGGGTCCTTCGAAATTGCGCGCCAGCACTGCGACTCCGCGCTTGACCTCGCGACAACCGATCCAGCGCGCTATCAGGTCATTCGGATGCGGGCGCTTGCCCTCATCGGCCTTGGCGACTATCGGCAAGCTCGAAAGGATATCGAAGAGGTTATATCCTCCGTCGAAAAGACCATGGTGGACGATAGCCATGCGGAAGCGGACGCGATCGACCGGCGCGCGGTGGACCGGGAGAATCTGCATCTTCTCGATGCGCTTGTCGCATTCCACGAAAAGCGCTTCTGCGATGCCTGGGCCGCCGCCGAGCGTGGCCGCGCCTTCGCGTTGAAGCGCGAGATTGCGGGGCGGGGTGATAATAGCTTCGTATCAGATCCGGATTTTCCAACCGTCGCACGTTGGCTCGCGACGGAAAACGTCGCAATTCTGACGATCTCGCTGACCCGCCGGGGCGCGCTTGTAATGACCGCTGCGCCCGGGGAGTCGGCTCCCGAAATCGAACTGTTGCCTTTCCCTGACGGGAAGGAAATCTCAAAAGGCTTGAGCTCAACCGAGTACGTCGGCGGACTGCTGTGGACCGACACAATATTCAATGAGATCGATCGAATATCTGAATCTCTTATCGCGCCCATCGCCGCGCGCCTGGAACGCATAACTCACGGCGCGCGGGCTCTCTACGTCATACCGCACGACTATTTATATCTCATTCCCTTCGCCGCCCTCGAATTCAAGCCTGGCCAGCCGTTGATCACGCTGACGCCTTTGGCGGTGTCTCCCTCTGTCGGCGGGCTGCTGTGGATGGCGTCGCGTCGGACGGGCAATCACTCCCAGACTCTTCTTGCAGCCGCCAAAGGAGAGGAGAACGAAGATTTCACGGATAATCTGAGAAAGGTCACCCGCGCTCCTTGGCGCGAACCTCCAAAGGAACTCCTCGATCAGTACGTGACTTTAGAAAATTTGGAGAGGTTTGCGCCGGATTACTCTGCGCTCTATTTTATCTGTCACGGCGTCATCAGAGAAGACGTAAAAGACGTGCTCGCATCCTCGCAACTTGTGCTGGCGAATGGAGAATGCATGTCGGCGCGCAAGCTCCTCGATTTGCGATTGCAGGCCGAGGTGGTTTTTCTCGACGCCTGTCAATCCGGGCGTTTCAGGCCGAGCGGGCGAACCGAGATCAACGGATTTGTACGCGGCTTTCTGCTCGGCGGCGCGAAGGCGATTATCGCGCCAATGGTCCACGTTCCGATCGCCGAAGCCGGAGATCTGGCGGAGGTCTTCTTTCGATCGTGGCTGTCTGGCCGGACCAGAGCCGAGGCCTTGCAAGACGCGCAAATCTCGCTTTTGAGCCGCCCTTCACGCCATTGGGCTCCTTACACCCTTTTCGGAGATCACTCTTGATCCGCGGCTTGCCGCGCAGGCAAGCGGACTGACGGAACCGCGTTCGTCCCGTCAACAAAACCGGCAGGAGATGGCTGAGGGAGGGATGGTGGACACGGCAAGGATTGAACTTGCGACCCCTCGCGTGTGAAGCGAATGCTCTACCGCTGAGCTACGTGTCCAGAACCGCGCCAACCTAAGGGGCGCCCGATGCGCTGTCAACAACAACGGCGGACGCCGCGTCCTGTGAAGCAGCGCGCCCCTCGAAATCAGGCGACGGCCTCTTAATGCGGCGCCGTCTGGCCGCCAAGCGCGCGCGCCAGCTCCGAAAAGCTGTGGACGACCTGTTTCGCCCCTGCCCGCCGCAATTCAGCGGTCGTGTGGTAGCCCCATGCGACGCCGATGCCGTGAACATTGGCGGATGCCGCCATCAGCATATCGTGGGAGGTGTCCCCGATCATGACCGTCGTTTCCGGCTCTGCGCCCGTTTCGGTCATGGCCTGGAAAAGCATGGCCGGGTGCGGTTTCGATGGCGCGTTGTCCGCAGTCTGTATCGTGGAGAAAATCCCCTCCAGGCCGTTCTGCTCGATGATGCGCATGACCCCGCGCCGCGATTTGCCCGTGGCAAGGCCAAGAAAGAGGCCCTCGCGTTCCGCAAGCGCCTTCAAGAGCGACGCCGCTCCCTGAAACATCGGCTCTGGCGCGTTCGCCACCTGGCGCAACTCGGTGCAGCGTTCGCGAAAGAGGCGCGCAAGTTCGTCCCTCAACGCAGGGCCATGATCGGGGATAAGAGCGGCGATCGCTTCCCGCAAGGAAAGGCCGACTGTGCGCAGAATGCGGGACCGCTCGGGCGCAGAAAGGCCGGCGCCCAGGAAAGCAAACTGCATAGCTTCTGTAATAACGTGTTGACTGTCGGCAAGCGTGCCGTCGCAGTCGAAAACCAGAAGCGTAGGGATGCCAGCCATATTTGCATCATTGCACAGGTTCAGTTCAGCCTCCGAAGCTTCCAAATCCTTGTCTTCGTCATATCTCATATAACTTATCCAGCCTAATCTCGAATTGAAACCTTAGAGGTGTAGAGACTTGAAAATCACTCGCCGTACCCCTGAGCGTCGAAGCCCAGAAGCTCAAATGTCTTCGCCATATGCGGCGGAAGCGGCGCGGAAACGTCAATCTCTCCCAGTCTTGCGTCTTTTAGAGTGAGACGCTTGGCATGAAGATGAAGCTTTCGCTCGATACCGTCCAATGGTATTTCCGCAACATTACCATATTTCTGATCGCCCAGGACCGGCGTGCCCAGGATATCCATGTGCGCGCGAAGCTGATGCTGTCTTCCTGTAACAGGCTTTAGTGACAACCACGCGAATTTGCCGGACCGGTCGATGACGGAGTAGTAGGTTGTGGCGTGCTGGGCCAGCTCCTGCTCGCCGGGCTTCGCTTTGCGGACACGGTCGCCCTCAGGGCCGGCCGCTTTCACGAGCGGGGCTTCGACCTTGCCTTGCGGCGGCTTCGGAATGCCATTCGTCACGGCCCAGTAGATCTTCTGAACCGAGCGCGTCTGGAACAGCCGCCCGAGCCGCGCGGCGGTCTGGCGGTCCTTCGCGACGACGAGGATGCCGCTCGTATCCCGGTCGAGACGGTGAACGAGACGCGGGCGCTCCCCGCCGAAGCGGTCCGCCATACCCGCCAGGAGCCCGTCGATGTGCCGCGCTGTTTTTGTCCCGCCCTGCACGGCGATGCCGAAGGGCTTGTTGAGGATCACGATCTCCTCGTTCTCGAAGACGATCATGCGCTCGATGAAATCCCGGTCGGCCTTCGAGAGGCCCGGGGGCGGCTTCAGAGAGGGCGCAGGCTCGCCCTGGGGCGCTGAGAAGTGGACGGGGATGCGAACCTCCTGCCCAGCGCAAAGCCTGGCCTCCGCCTTCATACGCGCGCCGTCGACGCGCACCTGCCCCGTGCGCACCAGCTTCTGCACCAGCGTATGAGGCAGCGACGGATAGTATTTCTTGAGCCAGCGGTCGAGACGGAGGCCGTCGTCATCCGCGCGGACGGGGCGTTTTTCAATTGTCATGGCGGCGCTTTCGCTCGTGTGGCGTCTCGCAATTGCCTACACCCTTTGCGGCAGGCTCTCATGGGCAATTGCGAGACATAAGCCACACGAGAACCTTGTTTTTGCTAGTGTCCCTCCGTATCCGAATTGCCGGAGGAGCCCGCTGCTCGGCCAAGCGGCGATTTGGAGACGGGACACTAGCGCGAACGCAAAGTAAAGTGGGATGCGAAAACACCGCCGCCTGTACTTCATCCGGCGGATTTCCGGCGCTTTTCGAGGGTTGAGCCTGGCCGCTGAAGTCCCCCTTAAGTGGTGCTGATTGATAGATAAATCAAATTTAGAAAATTCGAATAGTTGTCAAGCTGGCGCTTGCAACTTCGCCACATTTCGGGCTTAATTATGTCATCGTTTTGCCATAATATCGCGTTGCGATAGGCTGTTAATAACAGATACGGAGGCCGTGATATGAGCCTTTTTGCGCACATCGAGGAACTGTCAGAGAAGAAGGAGTTGCTACAGCGTCAGATTGAAGAGGAGATGAACCATCCTCTCGTGGATAGCCTGAAAGTTTCGGAACTTAAGCGCAAGAAGTTACGTATTAAGGAAAAAATTGAAAAGCTCAAGGCCGAGGAAAACGCGGCTTAGCCACACCTCCCTCTTTCCGAACGAAGCTGGCAGCGGATACGACGGACGGCAGGCGTTAGGAATCGCCGCCCGCATCCGATAAGCCAGCTTTCCCATGCTACAATAATTCTGTTGCGCTGAAGCGCGGACCTCTGCATTTCTTCTCGCATGAGCGATAAGAAGAACCGCACACAGGTCAAGGCGCGCCTGCCGAAAGGCTTGCGCGATGTCGAGGCGCAGGAATTGCGCGCCCTGCAGCAGATGCTGGGCAAAATAAGCGAGGTGTTACGAGCGGTATGGGTTTGAGCCGCTCGATACGCCCGCATTCGAATATACCGACGCGCTGGGCAAGTTCCTGCCCGACACGGACCGGCCGAACGAGGGCGTATTTTCGTTCCAGGACGAAGACGAGCAATGGGTCTCGCTGCGGTACGATCTGACGGCGCCGCTGGCGCGTTACGTCGCGCAGAATTTCGATGCGCCGCCGAAGCCCTTCCGGCGCTACCAGTCCGGCTATGTCTACCGCAATGAGAAGCCGGGGCCGGGCCGCTTCCGCCAGTTCATGCAATTCGACGCCGATACGGTCGGCACGGCGAACCCCGCCGCCGACGCCGAGATGTGCATGCTCGCCGCCGATACGCTCGAAGCGCTCGGTCTGGATGGGCGCTACCTCGTCAAAGTCAGCAACAGAAAGATCCTCGACGGGCTCATGGAGGCGATTGGCCTCGGGGGCGAAGAGAACGCCGGCCGACGGCTGACTGTGATGCGCTCCATCGACAAGGCGGACAAATTTCCCCTCGACGAGATCAAGAAGCTGCTTGGTCCCGGCCGCGAAGACGAGAGCGGCGCTTGGACGAAGGGAGCCAACCTCTGGGCGGGTCAGGTTGACGAAATTATAGGATTTCTACAACTTTCCCAATCGGGGAAGCCGGTTGACTTAAGCAACACAGCCACCGTCGCCGCCTGGCGAAACCTTGAATTTTCGAACAAGAGCGCATTGTTCCGGGCCGGTCTCGATGAGCTTGAATTGATCGCCAATTTGACGGACGCCGCCGGCTACGGCGCCAACAAAATCTGGATAAATTCGTCAGTCGTTCGCGGCCTTGAGTATTACACCGGTCCGATCTTTGAGGCGGAGCTGACGTTCCCCACCAAGGACGAGAACGGCCAGCCGGTGCGCTTCGGGTCGGTGGGCGGCGGCGGGCGTTATGACGGCCTTGTTTCGCGTTTCCGCTCGCAGCCCGTGCCCGCGACCGGCTTCTCGATCGGCGTCTCGCGTCTCTATGCGGCGCTGACCCACCTCGGCAAGCTGAAGGGCGGCGCGGCCTCGCAAGCGCCGGTCGTCGTGCTCGTCATGGATAAGGCCCGCACCGGCGACTACCAGAAAATGACCAGCGATTTGCGCAATGCAGGCATTCGCGCCGAGATGTATGTCGGCGACTCCGGCATGAAGGCGCAGATGAAATATGCCGACAAGCGCGGCAGCCCTTGTGTTATCATCCAGGGCGAGGACGAGCGCGCGCGCGGCGAGGTCACGATCAAGGACCTTCAGGAAGGCGCGCGTCTTTCCGGCGAGATAGCTCAACGAGATGAATGGCGGAATGCGCGGCCTGCGCAGTTTGCGGTCCCGGCAAGTGAGATGATCGAGGCCGTCCAGCGGCTTCTCAAGGAGCAGCAGACAGCGTGACGGCCGAAGGCGCGAGGGAATTCGAGGCTCTGGAGGCGCAGGCGGCGAGCCTGATGAACCTCTTCACCGCAAAGGGCTACGAGCGCGTGGCCCCATCTTTCATTCAGCCGGCTAGCCTGTTTCTGGACCGCATCGGCGAAACGCTCCGCGCGCGCACCTACGTTTTCACCGACCCGAACGGCGAAGAGCTGTGCCTGCGCCCAGACCTGACAATCCCTGTCTGCCGGGTCTTTCTCGAGCGCGGCGCGCCAGCGGGCATTGCGAAATTCTGCTATAACGGCCCCGCCTTCCGCGTTCAGGAAAAGCCCGATCTCTTGAGTCCGCGAGAGTTTCGCCAAGCGGGGATCGAGTATTTCGGTTCAAGCGGCCACGAAGCGGATCTCGAAGTGCTTGCGCTCACGATCCAGGCCGTTCGCGAAAGCGGGGCGCAATCTTTCATCGCGAGGGTCGGCCATCTCGGCCTGTTCAAGGCGCTGCTTGCGGCGTTGAACATGCCGCCGCGATGGCGGGAACGGCTTGAGCGCTCCTTTTGGCGGCACGCCGCTTGCGGGCGTGAGCTTGCGACGCTTTCCCGAACGGAAGCCGCCGCGCCACGGGCGCCCGCCGAAGCGCTGACCGAAGGCGGCTTTCTCAATCATCTGGATGCCAGCGGCATTCCCTTCGTCGGCCTCCGGCGTCCCGCGGAAATTGTCGGGCGCCTGCTGGACAAGGCGGCCGACGCCAAAGAGCCGCCACTCGCCCCGGACGTGGTCCGCCTTATCGAGAACTACCTTGAGACGCGCGGCGATGTCGCCGCGGCGCTCCGGTCTATTGAGGCGCTGGCGCGGCAAGCCAATATCGACCTCGGCGACGCGCTCGAGGATGCGCGGACGCTGTTTTACGGCCTGAAAGCGCTTGCCGGACCGGCGCCGATTGTCTTCGAAGCCGATTTCGGGCGTCATTTCGAGTATTATACGGGCATGGTCTTCCAGATCGAGATAGAAGGCGCGGGCGTTGCGGGCCAGATCGCAGGCGGCGGGCGTTATGACAGGCTCATCGGCGCCTTGTCGCGTGGCGCTCATGACGTACCGGCCGTGGGCGCGGCGCTGCATACCGAGCGCCTTCTCGCGGCAGCCACATAAAGGTGACTCATGGATAGGCTGATCGTCGGCGTGCCGTCCAAGGGCCGACTCATGGAGGACACGCTCGAGTTGTTCCGCAAGGCGGGGCTTGCGATCGAAAAAACCGGCGACGCGCGCGGCTACCGGGGCGCGGTCCAGGGCCTGCCGGAGGCGGCGGTCGAATTCTTGTCGGCGGGAGAAATTGCGCGCCATCTCCAGTCCGGGCGCATCCACCTCGGCGTCACCGGGGAGGACCTTGTGCGCGAACAGATCCCCGACGCCGATGAAAGGGCGACCTTTCTCCTGAAGCTCGGCTTCGGCCACGCCAATGTCATCGTCGCCATCCCGGATTGCTGGCTCGATGTGGAGACGATGGCCGATCTGGAAGAGGCGGGCGCCCAGTTCGCCGCGGAGCACGGCAGGCGCCTCAGGGTCGCAACGAAATATCCAACGCTGACGCGGCGCTTCTTCGCATCGCACGGCGTCGTCCACTATCGCACCGTGGAAAGCCTGGGCGCCACCGAGGGCGCACCTGCGGCCGGCATGGCTGAAGCCATTGTTGACATTACATCGACGGGCGCGACCTTGAAGGCCAACGGGCTTCGGATTTTAGGCGACGGGCTGATTCTGCAATCGGAAGCCAACCTCGTCGCTTCTAAGCCGGCCATTCAAGGTGCCAAGACCGCGATTCTTTGTTCGATGATCGCCGAGAGGCTTGGCGCGGCCATGCATCCGCCCTCACGACCCTCTGATACCAAATCCGGTTGAAGAGTTCACCGCCGGTTGCCGTCATCCCGTGCGCGCTGCGGCATGAAATGCTGCTGCGCAGACACGGGATCTTTCCATATGCTCAGAAAGATCCCAGATAACGCCTCCGGCGTTTCCGGGATGACAGGCCAGACTTGTTCAACCGGATTCGTTATGAACCAGATCGCAAAGCCCGAGCAGCGGCCTCGCCTCGTTTCAACGCGGTTTCAGGAAGGCGGGTGTCCGAACAGGGTGAGATCGACCGATTGGCCCATAGCGAGATAGCCGAGCCGGTTCGGATGTAACTTGTCGCCCGGGCCGCCTACCGTGCTGTCGGGCACAAACTCCGGGCGCATCTCGCCCGTTTCGGGGTCCCCGGTCACTTTGTCGAAATCGATGACGCCGTCGAACAGGCCGCCGCCACGGATGAAATCGTTCAGGGCCTGGCGCTTCATGTCCTGCTCCGCGAACCCGTGGGCAGGCCCAACGTTGCCAAGCGCCGTCGTCAAGGTGCCTCCGATGACGCGCACGCCCGGAATGCGGCGGCGCAGCGTGCGGACGCCCTCCTCTAAGGCGGACTGGATGAACTCGACGCTGGTGTTGCCGTTCTTGCTGAAGTCATTGATGCCCTCAAACCAGATGACCGCCGAAACGCCGGACAAGCTGATGACATCGCGCTCCAGCCGCTGGAGCGCGGACGGTCCGCCAGGGTAGGGCTTCTGCGGGCTGTACTCGGCCGGGCCTGCGACGAGGTTTCCGCCAATGCCCGCATTCACCACGGCGAACTTGTCGCCGAATTTTGCATGAAGCCGCCGCGACAGCACGTCCGCCCAGCGGTCGTCGCCGTTGAGCGTGGAGCCGGTGCCGTCGGTGATGGAGTCGCCGAGCGCAACGATGACCTGCGTATCGGCCGGAACTCTCATGTCCACGGCGTCGAGAAAATACCAGGAGGTCGAACCGAAAGGAAAAGCGGCCTCATCCTCGTTCGCACCCCGAGAGCCGGAGCCGGGCGGCGCGATGTAGGATGTGGTGAGGCCCTTCGCGTGCCATGTCACGGGTCCGCTTTCACCGTCGACGTGAAAACTGACGGCGAGTTTTCTGGCGTCGAGAAAGGCGCGCGGAAGGGCGTTCACGAAGGGGAGCTGGACCGCATCGCTCCACACGCTCGCTCCCGGCTGGACTGTGACGCTCCCACGGCCGCCGAAGGTCACGGGCTGGTTCGTTCCCGCCACAAGCGCCGAGCTGTTGAGCTGCAATCCGGCAAAGACGCCATCGAAGGTGACGGGCTTGGTCCCAAAGGCGTTGGAAAGCCGGATGCGCGCCTCGCTTCCCCAGACGTCCGGCCCGACGATGAGCCGGAAGCTTTGATCGACCGCCCCCGCTTCAGGGACCGGAAAGACGCGGCGCAGATCCGGCTGCGCCACCGGGTTCCCGACGGGGTATGGCCCTTGCGCCGAAGCAGCCCAGCTCGTCACCCATCTTCCGGACCCTTCGGACATTGCCGGGTGTGGTAATGCCATCAAGGCAAGAATAAGGGATGCTATGGCTGCAAAGCGCATGGCCTTCTCCGAAGGTCCACTCAGGCGGCGTCCGAGGCGGCGGACGGGAAGCCTTTCGCTTTCAACGCCGCCGTGATTTCCGCCAGGATCGCCGGATCGTCGATCGTGGCGGGCATTTTGTACTGCTCCCCATCGGCGATTTTCCGCATCGTGCCTCGAAGGATCTTGCCGGAGCGCGTTTTCGGCAGACGGTTCACCGTCAGCACGGTCTTGAACGCGGCCACCGGCCCGATTTGATCGCGCACGAGCGCGACGATCTCGCGTTCGATGACGCTGATGTCGCGTTCCACGCCCGCCTTCAAGAGTACGAAGCCCGCCGGCACCTGCCCCTTCAAGCCGTCGTGGATGCCGATCACCGCGCATTCGGCGACGTCGGGATGGCTGGCCACCACCTCTTCGATCCCGCCCGTGGAGAGCCGGTGGCCGGCCACGTTGATGATGTCGTCGGTTCTCGACATGACGAAAACGTAGCCGTCCTCGTCGATATAGCCGGCGTCGGCTGTCTTGTAGTAGCCCGGATATTCGGTCAGGTAGCTTTCGATGAAGCCCGTATCGTTGTTCCAGAGCGTGGGCAGGCATCCGGGCGGCATTGGCAGTTTGATCGACAGCGCTCCTGTCTGGCCGCGTTTGACCTCCTCGTTGCTTTCGTTCAGCACGTGCAACTCATATCCCGGCATGGCGAAGGTCGGCGAGCCGTGCTTGACCGGGTTCACTCCAAGCCCCACGCAGTTCCCTGCGATGGCCCAGGCGGTCTCGGTTTGCCACCAGTGGTCGATGACGGGCACGTGAAGCAGGTTCTCCGCCCATTGAACGGTATTCGGGTCCGCGCGCTCGCCCGCCAGGAATAGCGTCTTGAAGTTCGAAAGATCGTATTGAGCAAGCAGCGTGCCGTTTGGATCTTCCTTCTTGATGGCGCGGAAGGCCGTGGGCGCCGTGAACATCGCTTTGACCTTGTATTCGCTGATGACGCGCCAGAAAGCGCCGGCATCCGGGGTGCCGACAGGCTTGCCCTCGTAGACGATCGTGGTCGCGCCATGAAGCAGCGGCGCATAGACGATGTAGGAGTGGCCGACGACCCAGCCCACGTCGGAGGCGGCCCAAAAAACCTCTCCCGGATCGATGTCGTAATGGGCCTTCATCGTCCATTTCAGGGCGACCATGTGGCCGGCTGTGTCGCGCATCACGCCCTTGGGTTTTCCGGTCGTGCCCGAGGTGTAAAGAATATAGACAGGATCGGTGGACGCCATCGGCTCGCAAGGCGCTTTCAATCCGCGGCCTCTGGCGATCGCCATGAGGGAAGCATAGTCGTAGTCGCGGCCCTCGATGAGAGCGGCGGTTTCCTGCGGACGCTGCAGGATGATGCAATAGTCAGGCTTTGCCGAGGAAAGCTCGATGGCCTGATCGAGCAGCGGCTTGTATTTCACGATCCGGTTGGGCTCGATGCCGCAGGAGGCTGAGATGATCAATTTCGGCTGCGTATCCTCGATGCGGACGGCGAGCTCGTTTGCGGCGAAGCCGCCGAAGACGACGGAATGGATCGCGCCGATGCGGGCGCAGGCGAGCATGCTGATCAGCGCCTCGGCGATCATCGGCATGTAGAGGATGACGCGATCGCCTTTCCCCACCCCGGCCTCAACGAGAACGCCGGCCAAGGTCGCCACCTCATCCAGAAGCTCGGCATAGGTGTAAATGCGCTTCACGCCCGTGACGGGACTATCGTAGATGACGGCGGGCTGGTCGCCGCGGCCGCGCTCCACGTGACGGTCGACGCAATTATAGGCGGTGTTGGCGACGCCGCCGGTGAACCAGCGTCCGTAGACGCCCTGGCTCGCGTCGAAAATCTTGGCCGGCGGCTCGATCCAATCGATCTCGCGCGCGGCTTCCGCCCAGAAGCCCTCCGGATCGCTTTTCCAGCGTTCATAGACTTCGAAATACCGGCTTCCGGTCTGGTCGATTGAACTCATTTTACGGTCCTCCCACGGCGCATAGTGTGCAAAACGGCGCCGCTTGCGCAAGAGTACAAATGAAGCACATTTTCCTTCGCAAGCGAAGGCGTCGCTATCAAAAAGTATGAGGCGAAAATTGCCGGGAGTTCGGGCCCGCCGCCGGGAGCCTCGTTCGTCGCTTGGCGGGGGCGGCGTCATAAACGTGACGGAGGTCTCCGGCATACTCGCCCCGCGGGCGGCTTTTTCGCCACGCCGCGCCTCGTGAACAGTCCATAGGCTTTGAATTGCGGTATATGTGTAGCGAAAGCCCGACATCGCTCTTAAGAAGGAATTCACACGATGCCCCCAAACGATACGCCCTTCCTGATCACCGTCTGCGGGCTGGTGGAGCTGGCCGGGCACGCCGGCCGCCAGGTCAGCCATGTGCTGTCGATCCTGGACCCGGATCAGCCTGAGCCGGAGGCTTTCGGAGCCTACGGCGAGCATGCGCGGCTGGAGTTGAAGTTCCACGATGTTATCGAGGAGATGCCAGGATTTCAGGCGCCCACGCCGGACGACGTCGCGAAAATGCTGGACTTCGGGCGGGACATCTTGCGCGACCCCGAAAACCTGAGGCACCTTCTCGTGCACTGCCACATGGGCATTTCCCGGTCGACAGCCGCGATGGCGCTCTTGCTCGCGCAGGCGCAGCCATCCACGGCCGCGAGCGATATCATGGCCCGCATCCTTAGCATCCGCGACAAGGCGTGGCCCAACTTGCGCATTCTGATGTTTGGGGAGGAGCAGCTTGGACGCAAGGGCGAGTTGTCTGCCGCCGCTGGGGCCATCTATCGTCTTCAGCTTGAGCGGCGCCCGGAAATCAAGACCTTCTTCGTCGATGCCGGACGCGGCCGGGAAATCGACATGGCGCTCAACGGCGCGGCCTGAACATTCCTCGCTCTTTTGCGGCCCGCGGGCGTTGCGCCAGCGCGGCATTCCCCGGCGAAGTCGCGCGCAGGGGTTGACGCCCGCAACTTTAGTGAGTATCCGGATCCTGGGGATTAAACATCAATTTGATGGTTAATTGGATCGACAAGTGCGGTAAAGAGCGCAGCAAGCAAGTTCACTGCGCATGAAATATCCGAGAGCGCGCAAACCAAGGGAGTCACTTATGTTCAGAGCAATAGTGATTTTCATTTTGGCTACTGGCATTTCTATGCCTGCCGCCGCGAAATCTGCCGCGAAAGAGGCAGCCAAGGGCGCCACGAGTGAGGCTGCCAACGACACCGCGAAAGACACGGCGCCGCCTTCGAACACAATCGATTGCAAGCAGTTCAAGAAGACCGGTCCCCGCGAGTGGGCGGAGATTGGAACCGCTGTTTTCGATCTGGGAGACATCCAGGATATCAACCTGACCGGCCAGCCGGTGACGCCGGGTTACTTCAAGTTCGGCGGCGTAGAACTTTTCGGCGTGCTGGAGGCAAAGTGTGGAGCCCCCGGTTTCTTGACCCAGGGCAGAAACAATCAGGCCAAGGGCGACTATGATAGCGCCATCGCCGCCTTCAACCAGGCGATCGCGTTCGATCCCAAGCTCGCGGAAGCATACCAAGATCGGGCGGGCGCCTATGAAGCCAAAGGCGACTATGCCAGCGCCATCGCGGATTACAGCGAAGCGCTGAAGCTCGATCCGAAGCTGGAGAGCGCAGCAGCGAAGAAACTTTGCTCAACAAAACTTCGCCAAGCATCCGCTCCGAGTTCCGTTGCCGAGCCGCAGCTGACGTTGGAAGAAGCTGGCGCTGCCTTGAAAAAGGGTATGGAGCCTGCGCCGGATGAGCCGAAAGCTGCCGAAGTCTCAGCCAGATCGGCGGAACTTTCAGAAAAGGCGGCAGAAGTTTCAGAGAAACCGGCTGAGGTTGCGGAAAAACAGGCTGAAGCGTCAGAAAAGGCGGCTGAAACTTCAGAGAAGGCGGAAAAGGAGCCAAGCGCTGAAACAAGCCGCCAGCCTGAAAAGCCAATCGGAGAGCGGCTCTTGCAGAGCCGGAAAGCTGGTCTACGCCGCTGATGGCGCCAGCGATACGGAAGGCGGCGCGCCGGTCATCGAGATCGTTCTTGCAGGCAAGCATGGCGCAGAGCCAAAGGACTCCATCAATTCGGAATTCCTAATCCGGGAATCCAGAAACAACGAAATCCAATGGTCCTACAAGGGAACATATGTACAAAAAGACAAGTCTGGGCGCTTTGAGTTTACGTCCCAGGAAGCCAGAAGGAGAAGGCCAGCCGCGGAGCTCCCGGCCAAATATATCAAGCCGAATCGCGACGGAACCGGCGAGGCGATTCTGTACCTTGGCGGCCTGCAAGCATTGTTCAATGAACGCGCTTTGAAGATTGAGGGAAAGCGCCCGGCCGGAGTGTGCCCGAGGTTTTCTATTTCGACCGGTGCGAATAATACCAAATCCGGCTGAAATTGTTCACCGCCGATTGGCGTCATCCCGTGCGCGCTGCGGCATGAAGTGCCGCTGCGCAGACACGGGATCTTCTTGCCAAATGCACAAGGAGATCGCGGACAACGCCTTCGGCTCCGCGATGACATTGGCTTCCGCGGTCGATCCTCGTGGCGAGCCTGTCGAAGCGGCGCCGCTTCGACACCCCTCGACAGGCCCGTGATGAAGGAAACTGGTGAACGCCAGCTCCGTTATTCAGCGGGAAAAATAGCCAGCTTGATCTGCTTCGCCTCCGCGCCGCTGACTTGCACTGTCAGGGGACCAGGCTCAAGGTCGAAGCGAACGCTCTTGCGGACGCCAGCGCAATCGGGATTGCCGGTATGGGCCGTTGAAGCCAGCTCCTTCCCGTTCTGAATCAGATCGATCCACGCGTGCTCCGAGGCCGTCACCTGATAGCTGCCTGCTTTCGGAATGTTCTGGATGACAAGAACGCCGCCCCAGCTGTCCTCCGGTTTCGGCTGCTTCGCGGGGGCCAGCACATAGTCAACCGTGAAATAAGGCTGCAGTTCAAGTGCTACGCCTTTTGCGGGTATGGCGGGAATCGCCGCTCCAGAAAAGACCATCTCCAGGTTGGGATTCTTGAACAAAGCCAACTCGCGCTTGACGGGCCAGTTGAACTGATCGCAAGCCTCTTTGTCCTGGGCTGCAGCAGGAAGCGGAGCAAAGCAGAAAGCGGCGATGGCGAACGCAGCCGCCACCGCCGGAAAAACCCGCCTCGCCGGCTTAATCCACGGCAATGATGACGTCAGAAGACTTGATAACGGCAGCGGCATCCTGGCCTTCCTTCAGCTTCAGATCCTCGACGGCTTCGTTTGTAATCGATGCCGTGATCGTCGCGCCATTCACTTCGATGAGAACATGGGCCGTCGTCGTGCCCTTGATTACCTTCGTGATCTTCCCTTTGAGAACGTTTCTCGCGCTCAGTTTCATCGAGGCCTCCGATTCAGATTCGCCAAGAATTGGTCACGCACACGCCTAGCCTCTCATTACACCGTCTGGGTTAATTCAATGCGTAGACTGCGATCAGCCGGTGTTCCGAAGGCCGGCGGCGACGCCATTGATGGAGATCAGGATCGCGCGCCGCGTTTTTTCTTCATGTTCGCCCCGGCGCCAGCGCTTGATGAGTTCGATCTGGAGATGGTTCAGCGGCGCGATATAGGGAACGCGGCGGATGATGGCGCGAGCCAGCGCAGGGCTGTCGGCGAGGCGCTCCGTCGTTCCCATGATCATATTCAAGGCTTCGACGGTGGCGTCCCATTCGACGAGCAAAGCGCCTATGACCCTGATGAGCGAGGCCTCTCGTCGTGAACGAGTTCCTCCGCATATTTCGTCGCGAGCCGCATATCCGCCTTCGCGAGCACCATGTCCATGTTCGAGAGCAGCATGCGGAAAAACGGCCATTCCTCTCTCATGCGCCGGAGCAGCGCGGTGTTCTTCTTCGGCGCGTCCTTCGCGAATTCCCGGACGGCGGTGCCAAACCCGTACCAGCCTGGCAGGGCGGCCCGCGCCTGGCCCCATGAAAAGCCCCACGGGATGGCGCGAAGATCCTCGATGCGATGCGTCGCCCGCCGGGAGGCGGGGCGCGAGCCGATTTCAGTTCGGCGATTTCGGCGATCGGGGTCGCCGCGAAGAAATATTCGTTGAACTCGGGCATATCGTAGACGAGCGCCCGGTAGGCTTTCATGCTTGCTTCGGAGAGCTTCGCGGCGGCGTCGAGAAACTCATCCGGAACAGGCCGCTCAGGCGTGAGCAGCGTCGACTCGATCGCCGCCGCAGCCAGCGCTTCAAGGTTGCGCCGCGCAATCTCCGCCATGAGAATATTTCGAGGCTATCACCTCGCCCTGCTCGGTCATCCGGATTTGGCCGTTCACGGTTCCCGCCGGTTGCGCGAGGATGGCCTGATAGCTCGGCCCGCCGCCGCGTCCCACCGTTCCTCCACGCCCGTGGAAAAGGCGCAGCTTCAGTTTGTGCTCCTCCTTGAACAGCTTCGCCAGCGCGATTGAGGCGCTATAAACTTCCCAGTTGCTTGTGAAAAAGCCGCCATCCTTGTTGCTGTCCGAATAGCCGAGCATGACCTCCTGCAGCGCCGCCGCCCGCTTCGGCCATGTCGTGGATACCCGGAAGAGCGTAAAACGCCCGCATGATGTGCTCGGCGCGGCGAAGATCGGCGATCGTCTCGAAAAGAGGGACGACGATAAGCTCTGCATGAGCGTTCTCGTCGCCAAGAACGCCCTGCATGAGGCCGCCTTCCTTCTGAAGGACAAGAGCTTCAAGAAGATCGCTGACGGATTCGGTATGGCTGATGATGTATTGCCGGATGGCCCGCTTGCCGTAGGACCGGCGAAGATCGCGGGCCTTGTCGAGGATCGCAAGTTCGCTCGCGGTCCGTTCGGAATAGACGACGCCGGGCACGCGCAAGGGACGCGGGTCCCTCAGGACGCTCAGAAGCGCCTTCTGCTTCTGTTCTTCATCGAGAGCGCGGTAGTCCGGCACGATGCGGGCTGTCCCGAGTAGCTCGGTAATAACCTCCACATGCACGTCGGAATTCTGGCGGAGATCGACCGTCGCAAGATGGAACCCGAACACCTCGACCGCGCGCCGCAATGGCCGCAGCCGCGCGCTCGATCAGCGCCTCTCCCTTGTTCGCGATGAGCGACGCTTCGACGACGGCAAGATCGGCCTCGAGTTCTTCCGGCGAGCCGTAAGGCTCCGCCTGGGGATGAATGCGTCTTGGAGCCGATTTGTTGGTCAGATCTCTGGAGCGTCGCCGCCACGCGCGCGTAAATGCCGATCAACGCCTTCGGCGATAATGTTCGTCCTCGCGGTGCGGATCGTCGACGTTCGCTTTGTCGGCAAGCGCCCGCAGCTCCGGCGTGAAATCCGACAAGCCGCGAGGACAGTCGGCAGTCTCGACGCGCAGTTCGTTGATCTCGCTCAGATAGTACTGCAGCGCCACCTCGCATTGCCGCCGGAGCGCGCGCTCGCAGCGTCTCGGCATTCACATTCGGATTGCCGTCGCGGTCGCCGCCGATCCAGGACCCCATCTGGAAGAAAGGCGGGACATGCGCGCCTCCCAGGCCTTCTTCAAGGCTGGCGTACAAATGCGGAATCTCGCGCAGAAAGCTCGTGCTGGTAATACCGGAGCACGTTCTCGATCTCGTCCGCGACAGTCAGATGCGCGAACCGCAAAAGCCGCGTCTGCCAAAGCTGCACGATCCTCGCCGCGCAAGAGCGCATTCGTTGCGCTTCCGCTCGATGTCGCTGCTCAAGGTTCTCCCGCACGGCAAGCAGATGCTCGATAGCGCTTGTCGCATCGAGAATGCTGCGGCGCTGAACCTCGGTCGGGTGCGCCGTAAGCACCGGCGAGACGAGGCTTGCCTTCAGCGCCTCGCATGTCCCTCCTGGACCGATCCCTGCCTCGGCGAGCCGCTTGAAGGTCAGATCGAGGCTGCCTTCCTGCCCGTTCCCCGGATCCTTGTTCGGAACCGCCGGCGCTGCAGCGGATGCGATGCCGGTCCTCGGCGATGTTCGTGAGATGCGAGAAATAACAGAACGCGCGCGCGACCTGGACGGATACTTCCGGCCGCAGGCGGCTCAGGAGCTTGTCGAGATCCCGGCCGGCTTTCGTGTCCAACTCGTGCTCGAACGCGAAGCTGAGCCGGCGTATCTTCTCTATCGTTTCAAATGTTTCCCGCGCCTTCCTGATCGCGAATGGTTTCGGCGAGCAGCGACGTCAGAAGACGGATATCCTCCAGGAGGCGGTCCTCCATATCCGGAAGATCGCTGAAGCCGGGGTTGAGCAGTGTCGACCATCGTAAGTCTCCGAAGAAAGCGCCGCTAATGCCAGAAGTGTCCGATCGCCCACTAGCAGACAGAAACGAAAAGCGCCGGATTGCGCAACAGTCTAATTGTCAAGCTGGCGTGAGAGCATGGTTCCGAGATTTCCATGCCAGGCTCATCGCATTACCCTGATCTTACCGGCAGGATTCCAAAAGCCAATCCGCCAAGACGCTTGCGCGCAATAACGGCGTCGACAAGCGCTGGTTTCAGCTATATACACGCCGATATATCGAAAGGATAAGCAAGGAAAATTACGCAGCATGAGATTGCGCCTCATTGTGTCTTTCTCGGCGGCGGTCCTGTCCGCTACGCTTCTTTTCGGACAAGCCGCTTTTGCCGCTGAACAAAATGCCAAGGCTCCGGTTATCGTCTTTGCCGCCGCCAGCTTGAAGAACGCGCTCGATAAAGTCGCCTCGGACTGGCAGCAAGAGTCGGGCCAAAGCGTCAAGACGAGCTACGCAGCCAGTTCCACGCTTGCAAAGCAGATGGAGGAGGATGCGCCCGCACAGATTTTCATTTCGGCGGATCTCGACTGGATGGATTATGCCGCCAAGAAAGGGCTCATAAAGCCGGAAAGCCGGACCGATCTTCTCGGCAACGCACTCGTGCTCGTGGCGCCCGAAAGATAGCGCCGTCGCCATCGATCTGAAGCCCGGAGCAGACCTTGCAAAGGCGCTCGGCGACGGGCGGCTCGCGATGGGGAATGTCGAACTCCGTGCCCGCCGGAAAATACGGCAAGGCCGCGCTGGAGAAGCTCGGCGTCTGGAACGCCGTCTCGAACAAGCTCGCGCAAGCCGAAAGCGTCCGCGCGGCCTTGCTGCTCGTTTCGCGCGGAGAGGCGCCGCTCGGCATCGTCTATAAAACCGACGCCGCCTCCGATCCGAACGTGAGGATCGTCGCCACGTTTCCTGCTGAACTCGCACCCGCCAATCATCTATCCGGTGGCGCTGACGGCAAAGGCCGGCGCTGCGGCGGCTGCCTTCCTCGACTATGTGAAATCGCCGAAAGCTGCGCCGGCCTTCGAGGCTCAGGGCTTCAAGGTGCTGACTGACAAAGCGGAGAAATGACCCTGAACGACTGGTGGACGCTGAGCCCTGACGAATGGACCGCCATCCGGCTGAGCCTCCTCGTTGCAACCGTGGCCATGGTGGCAAGTCTTCCGTTCGGCCTGGGCGTCGGCTGGCGCTCGCCCGGCGGGAGTTCTGGGGAAAGCCGCTCGTGAACGGGATCGTGCATCTGCCGCTGGTCATGCCGCCGGTCGTGACCGGCTATCTTCTCCTCATCACATTCGGGCAGGAAAGGCCCTATCGGCGCGTTCCTCGACCAGTATTTCGGCATCGTCTTTTCGTTCCGCTGGACGGGCGCGGCGCTCGCCTGCGCCATCATGGGGTTCCCGCTGATGGTGCGCGCGATCAGGCTCTCCGCGGAGGCTGTCGACACAAGGCTCGAAGCCGCCGCCGGAACCCTTGGCGCAAGTCCAGCCTGGGTGTTTCTGACGATTACGCTGCCGCTCATCCTGCCCGGCGTCATCGCAGGCATGATCCTGTCTTTCGCGCGGTCGATGGGCGAATTTGGCGCGACCATCACCTTCGTCTCGAACATTCCCGGTGAAACGCAGACGCTGCCTTCGGCGATCTACACGCTGACGCAGGTTCCCGGCGGCGACGCTGGCGCCTTGCGGCTCACCGTAATCTCGATCGTCATCTCGATGGCGGCTCTTCTGGCCTCGGAATTTCTGGCGCGCCGCGCGGGCCGCAGCCTTCACGTGGCGACATGATCGAAGTCGAGCGCCATCAAGAGGCTCGGCGATTTCACCCTCGATGCGGAGTTCGCGGCCGAGGGCCGGTTCATCGCGCTTTTCGGGCATTCCGGTTCGGGCAAGACCTCGCTCATCAATGTCATCGCCGGATTGCTGCGGCCCGAACGCGGGCGCGCGATTGTCGATGGGAGCATCCTTTACGATACGGAACGCGGCATCTTCTTGCCTCCCTACCGGCGAAGGCTCGGCACAGTTTTCCAGGAAGGGCGCCTGTTCCCGCATTTGAGTGTCCGGCAGAATTTGCTTTACGGCGCTTGGTTCGCCCGCTCGGCAGGCCGCGAGGAAAGCCTCGCCCGCGTCGCGGACCTGCTCGGCATCGAAGGCTTGCTGAACCGCTACCCGAACCGCCTTTCCGGCGGCGAAAAGCAGCGCGTCGCAATCGGCCGGGCGCTGCTCGCCTCTCCGAAACTCCTGCTCATGGATGAGCCGCTGGCTTCGCTCGACGATCCGCGCAAGCAGGAGATCATGCCCTATCTCGAACGGCTGCGCGACGAAGCCCGCATCCCGATCATCTATGTCAGCCACTCGGTCGCCGAAGTCGCGCGCCTCTCCGATACGCTCGTGATCCTGTCGGGCGGCAAGGTGCGCGCGGCCGGCCCGACCATCGACCTGATGCAGCGCCTCGATCTCCTGCCGATGGTGGACGGCGGCGAAACGGGCGCGCTCATCGAGGCTGCCGTCCAAAGCCATGACGACGCCTATGGCCTCACCGTGCTGGCGTCGCGCGCCGGGCAATGGAAAGTCGCCGCGGCTCGACATCGCGCCCGGAGGGCGCATCCGCATGCAAATCAGGGCGCGCGACGTGATGATTGCGCTGCATCGCCCGGAAGACATGAGCGCGCTGAATGTCATCGCGGCGGTTGTCACGGAGATCGGCCCGATGGACGGCCCCGGCGTCGAGATCAAGCTCGATTGCAATGGCGAGGCGCTCGTGGCGCGGCTGACGCGCTATTCCGTCGAGCGGCTTTCCTTGCGCGTTGGCACGCCCGTCTTTGCGGTTGTGAAATCGGTTTCCTTCGACCGGGCGAGCCTCGGCGCGGCCTGGCGCGACATCCAGGCGGCGGATGCGGGGACCGCGCCGCATTGATCGGCGCCTGCCCCCTAACCTACATTGTCGCGAGCGTTTGCAGGTGCTGGAAGAGCCAGGTTTCGCTCAGCGCATCGTCGCCCTTCTTGAGATACACTCGCAGATCTACGGGAGTTTCCGACGCTGCCGAGAAGTCGAACATGACCCGCCATCTGTCGGTGTCGACCACCGGATAAACCGCCTGCCGCTCGATGTTTCCGGACGCCGCCGTCACCACCGCGTCGATATCGCCGCGCTTCGTGAACTCGTGGAGCCGGTCGCCGCGAAAGTCCACCACGTATTTGACCATGCCCTTCGGCCGCGGCTGCCCCGGAATGCCGCCCGTTCCGGCGCGCGTGGCGACGACGCGCGCAAGCGGCGCGGGATACGGTTCATCCAGCCGCCAATGAAGCTTGTATTGCACTTCGTAATGCTCGCCCGCCCGGTATGGCTGGCGGGGCGTCCAATAGGCCACGATGTTGTCGTGGATCTCGTCGCTGGTCGGAATTTCCACGAGTTGCACGGCGCCCTCGCCCCAATCGCCGATGGGCTCGACCCAGACGCTCGGACGCTTGTTGTAGAACGCTCCGTCGTCTTCGTATTGGCGGAAATCGCGTTCGCGCTGCAGCAGGCCGAAACCCTTCGGGCGCTGATCGAAGAACGAGCTGGTCTGAACGGTGAGCGGATTGTTGATCGGCCGCCAGATGCGTTCGCCAGAGCCGGTCCAGACGCTCAGGCCGTCGCTATCGTGAATTTCCGGCCGCCAGTCGGTTCCCATGCGGCGGTTTGGCTTGCCGTACCAGTACATGCTGGTAAGCGGCCCGATGCCGACGCGGGCGATCTCCGCCCTGGGGAAAAGATGAGCGGTCACTGTCATCAGCGTCGCGCTCTCGTGGATCACTTCGAAGCGGTAGGCTCCGGCGATGCGCGGGGAGTCCAGCATCGCGTTGATGACGACGCCGCGCCTGCCGGCCATCGGTTCGAGCCAGAATTGCGAGAAGCGCGGGAACTCCTCCGGCGTCGGCATCGCGACGTCGATGGCGAGACCGCGCGAGGACAGCCCATACTGGCCTGTCTCGGGCGGGCTGCGGAAATAGGATGCTCCGAGGAAGGCGAGCCAATCCGGCGCCCCCGGCGCGGCGAGAACGCGAAAGCCCGCGAAACCAGTGTCTGGCGGCAGCGCTTTTGCGAATTCGCTTGTGCCGAAGGTGAAAGGTCCGCCCCGTAGCGCACCTCCTGGGCAAGCCCGGCGGCGGAAACCACAAAGATGCGGACAGGCTCCTTGAAATACCGCCCGACGTGAAAAAGCTCGATGGGATAAGGACCGTCCCCTTGCCCCCAGATCGCGAGTTCGGGCCTGAACTTGATCTGCTGGTAAGCGTCGAAGTCCAGGCGCTCGATGAGTTCCGGATCGTGGACAACCGGCTTCTGGTAAGGCTTCTCGCTAAGCTCTTTCGCCCAGCCGATGAATGTGTCGAAAGAAAACGGAATTTGCGGACCGAAGAGGATGCTTTCAGACGGCGTAGCCAACGCCTTGGTTCCCGCGGCCAGGCCGAGGGCCGCCGAACCAACCAGCAGCGTACGGCGATCGATCATTTGACTCTCCCGCAATCGGATAGACACGGACCGCTAGTGTCGCGTCTCCGAATTGCCGCTCAACTTGCAGCGGGCTCGTACGGCAATTCGGAGACAAAGGGACACTAGCAAAAACTATATGCTAGTGTGGCTTATGTCTCGCAACCGCCCATGAGAGCTCGCCGCAAAGGGTGTAGGCAATTGTGAGACGCCACACTAGGCAATGTGAAATGCGTAGTAGCGCGCTTTCCTAAAAGCCAGACCTTTCGCTGAATCGCCCGCGCAATCCCCAAGGTGTGGCGAATGAGGCGCCGCTTAGGTTTTAACATCGGCATTAGCCCTTTGTTAAGCAACATGTGGCGGCTTCGAGGGTGGTGCAGGCAAGGCTTTTTAGCTATCATCTCTACGCTAGACCGGAGTGCGCATCATGCAAATCCGCCATCCCTACCTCCTCTTTCTCGGTGACGTTGAAGATCAGCTCGCAGCCAAGACGGCGCAAGGCATTGTCGATTGGCGGCGCGATTGGTGCCTGGGCCAATTTCGAATGCCCGGCTGCCGGGCGGATGCCGGCATTCCCGACATGACGATCGAGGAAGCGGTTCAGGCTGGCGCTCGCACGTTGATCGTTGGCGTCGCGAATGCAGGCGGCATTCTTCCCGAGCAGTGGACGGCGCCGATTGTGGAAGCGCTTGCGTCGGGCCTCGATGTCGCAGCCGGCCTTCACATGAAGCTTGCCGAGAGGCCCTCGGTGAGGGATGCCGCGCATCGCTACGGCCGCAAGCTCTTCGACATCCGCCAGTCCGGCGAGCGCTTCCAGACGGCGAAGGGCGTGAAGCGCCCCGGCATGAGGCTGCTCACCGTCGGCACCGACTGCTCGGTCGGCAAGAAATACACCGTGCTCGCGATGGAGCGCGAGATGCAAGCGCGCGGCTTCCATGCCGACTTCAGGGCGACCGGGCAAACCGGGTTGTTCATTTCCGGGGCCGGGGTCGCCGTAGACGCCGTTGTGGCGGACTTCATCGCCGGGGCCGTGGAATGGCTCTCGCCGGCGGCGGACCCGCGACATTGGGATCTCATCGAAGGCCAGGGCTCGATGTTCCACCCCTCCTTCGCAGGGGTTTCGCTTGCTCTTCTTCATGGCGCCCAGCCGGACGCCTTCGTGGTCTGCCACGAGCCTACCCGCAAAAACATGCGCGGCGTCTCCTTCCCTCTGCCGTCGATCCAGCAGGTGATCGACCTAACAATGCGCTGCGGCGCGCTCACAAATCCCGGCATCCGTCCGGTCGGTATTTCGATCAATACTTCGGCCCTCGACGATGGGGCCGCGCGCAGCTATTTGAGGACGCTCGAACGCGAACATGCCCTTCCGGCGACAGACCCCATGCGCTTTGGGGTCGCCTCGATCCTGGACCGGCTCACAGCGGACTTTCCTGAGACGCTTCGCGCAGGCTAAACCGCACCTCCTCTTGGTGAGTTCCAGAGCCAGGAGGAATAAGGGATTTGGACGATGCGCCGCTTGAAGGTTGAGGTCGAAAGCTGGCCCATCGCTGGCGCTTTCACCATTTCCCGCGGAAGCCGGACAGAGGCGCGCGTCGCCGTCGCGACAATCGAAGACGGCGTTCATCGCGGGCGCGGCGAGTGCGTGCCGTATCCACGCTATGGCGAAACCGTCGAGGGGGTGGTGGCCAGGATCGAGAGCCTCGCGGACGCGATATCGAACGGCGCCTCGCGCGCGGACCTTCTGCGGCTTCTCCCGGCGGGCGCGGCGCGAAATGCGCTCGATTGCGCGCTCTGGGATCTGGAGGCGAAAATTGCGGGCAAGCGCACTTGGGAGCTGGCCGGCGTCGCCGCGCCCATGGCCGTTACGACAGCCTACACGCTCAGCCTCGGCGCTCCGGACGCAATGGAGGCTGCGGCGCGAGCGGCCAGCCAGCGGCCTCTCTTGAAGGTGAAGCTTGGAGGCGACGGCGACGGCGCGCGCATCGCCGCCGTTCGCCGGGGCGCGCCGCGCTCGAAGCTCATCGTGGACGCCAACGAGGCCTGGAGCGAGGCGAACTTGGTTCAGAACCTGGCGGCCTGCCGCGCCGCGGGCGTCGCGCTTATCGAGCAGCCCTTGCCTGCGGCGAACGATGGCGCGCTCGCCTCCATCCCGGCGGCGGATCGCGGCGGCATTCTCTTCTGCGCCGACGAAAGCATCCACACCGCCGAAGACCTCGACGCCATCGCCGCGCGCTATCAGGCCATCAACATCAAGCTCGACAAGGCGGGCGGCCTTACCGAGGCGCTGCGGCTGAAGGCGGCGGCGGAGGCGCGCGGGCTTTCGATCATGGTCGGCTGCATGGTTGGCACGTCGCTCGCGATGGCCCCTGCGATGCTGCTGACGCCGGGCGCGGATTTCGTCGATCTCGACGGCCCGCTCCTGCTTGCGCGCGACCGCGAGCCGGGCCTCGCCTTCGACGGCAGCGTCGTGCATCCCCCCGCCGCGGTTTTTTGGGGATAGCTTTGCAAGTTGTGGAACTGAGTGCGCACCCGCATTAGGTTAGTGCTTTGAGTCAGGAGGCGGCCGCCTTGACCAGCATCACCATTCCCGATGTCGACGAAGCGCTGAAAGCTTGGCTTGCGGCGCGGGCCGCACGGCGCGGCAAGAGCCTGGAGAGCGAGGCGCGGGACATTTTGCGCGAGGCGCTCGTCGAAGAGGAGCGCAGAACTTTCCCCGGCGACCTTTACGCGATCCGAAGCGTCGTCGAGCCGCCCAAGCTTGGCTAAGTGGCGGCGATCGTCCGTCGAGCGATCCGCAACATCTCTTTCGCCCTCGAAAGCGCAGGCCGAACTGCTTAAGTATTCGTACTCTGCTGCAGCGGCGGCGCTTGTGCAAGGGCGCGGCCTCAAGACAAGCTCATGGTTCGACAAGCTCACCATGAGCCCAACCTCATCCCGAGCTTGTCGAGGGATGCGGCCTCATCCTGACTAAGGAAGAGGCAACTGTGACGCATGGCGCGAAAGTCGGCGCTGAAACGCCGCATGAAGCTTTGCAAACCTGCCCGCCGCCGTTTATATAACGCAATCTAACTACCGGGAGGCGAAATACCGCAAAAGCATGGACCTGCGGCCTATCCCCTTTGTGAAGATGAACGGTCTCGGCAACGACTTCGTCATGATCGACGCGCGCGCCGAGCCCGTCCGGCTGTCCGCAGAGGCCGCAGGGCAGATCGCCAACCGCAAAACCGGCGCCGGCTGCGATCAGGTCATTGTGCTTGAGCCATCGCGTTCCGCCGACGTCTTCATGCGCATCCTGAACGCCGACGGCTCAGAGGTTAACGCCTGCGGAAATGCGAGCCGTTGCGTCGCCGCGCTGCTTCATGCAGGCCTTGGCCGCAAGAGGCTTTCCATCGAGACCCGCGCGGGCTCTCTCGACGCGCTGGTCGGAGAGGACGGGCTTGTCACGGTCGATATGGGCGCGCCCCGCTTCGCCTGGGATGAAATCCCGCTGGCGCAGCCTGCTTCGGACACGCGGGCGATTGGCCTGACTTTCGCCTTGCCGGACGGCCGCCTGCTCGCGGAGCCAAGCGTGGTCAATGTCGGCAATCCGCATTGCATTTTCTGGGTGGCGGGCGCCGACAGTTACGATCTGGCTGCGTTCGGCGCCGAGCTTGAGCATCACCCGCTGTTCCCGGAGCGCGCCAATATCTCGCTCGCCGAAATCGTCGACGAACGCACGATCGAGCTTCGCGTCTGGGAACGCGGCACGGGCGTCACTCGCGCTTGCGGGACAGCCGCCTGCGCCGCCGCAGTCGCCGCCGCGCGAACCGGGCGGACGGGCCGGGCGGTGGAGGTGAGGCTGCCCGGAGGCAGTCTTCGCATCGAATGGCGCGCAGAGGATGGCCACATTCTAATGACCGGCCCGGCTGAATTCGAGTTCGATGGCGTGATCCATTGGACCGGCGACGGCGTCTCTATCGAGGCGGCGCAACAGCCATGAGCGTCGATGTCATCACCTTTGGCTGCCGGCTGAACACTTACGAAAGCGAAGTGGCCAAGACGCACGCGCAGGAAGCCGGCCTCGACGACGCGGTCATCGTGAACACCTGCGCGGTGACCGCCGAGGCCGTCCGGCAGGCGCGGCAGACGATCCGGAAGCTGCGCCGCGAGCGCCCCGGCGCGAAGATCATCGTCACGGGCTGCGCTGCTCAGATCGAGCCCGAAACCTTTGCCGGCATGGATGAGGCCGATTTCATCATCGGCAACGCGGAGAAGACTGTCGCCGAGACCTTTTCCCTGATCGCCGCGGGCGATCTCGCTCGGGTCAAGGTCAACGACATCGCTTCGGTGCGCGAAACGGCTCCGCATATGATCGCGGGTTTCGGCGGCAGGTCGCGGGCGTATGTCGAAGTGCAGAATGGCTGCGATCACCGCTGCACGTTCTGCGTCATTCCCTATGGGCGCGGGCCATCCCGGTCCGTGCCTGCCGGCGAAGTCGTGCGCCAGATCCGCACTCTCGTGGGAGAAGGCTACCGGGAGGTCGTGCTGACGGGCGTCGACCTTACCTCCTACGGCTCCGATCTGCCGGGAGGAATGAAGCTCGGCCGCCTCGTGCGCACGATCCTCAAGCTCGTCCCCGAACTGCCGCGCCTTCGCATTTCCTCCATCGATACGATCGAGGCCGATGAAGCGCTGACGGACGCCTTCGCCGAGGAAGAGCGCCTCATGCCGCACCTTCATCTTTCGCTTCAGTCGGGCGATAACATGATCCTCAAGCGCATGAAGAGGCGGCACGAGCGGGCGGATGTCATTCAGTTTTGCGCCGCAATGCGCGAACTGCGGCCCGACGTCGTTTTCGGCGCCGATCTGATCGCGGGTTTTCCGACCGAAGACGAAGCCATGTTCGCCAATACGTTAAGGCTCGCCGACGAGTGCGGCCTGAGCTTCCTGCATGTCTTTCCCTTTTCGGCGCGGCCTCAGACGGCGGCGGCCCGGATGCCTCAGCTTGACCGCGCCCTCGTCAAGGAGCGGGCGGCCCGCCTTCGCCAAAAGGGCGCCTCTCGCTTGAGCCTTCATCTCGAAGGCGAGCAAGGCAAGGTGTTCGACGTGCTCTTGGAGCAGGATGGCCGGGGCCGAACGCCCGGGTTTACCGAAATCGAGATCGCGGGCGAGAACGCAAAACTCCAGGGTACAATTTTGAGGGCGCGGGCCACGGGCCGGGGCAAGCGCTGCCTTTTAGGTGAGCGCCTCCCATCATGACCGACACACCGAAGCGCAGCGTGTTTGGCCGCATGTTCGGCGGCAAGCCCGAACCGGCTCCCAAGGTGGAAGAGTGGGCGCCCCCGCCTGCCGAAGAGGCGGCGCCACCCGTGGCCGAGGCGCGGGAGTCTGCCCCCGAGGCGGCGAAGCCCGGCATGTTAGGCCGTATGTTCGGCGGCGGGAAGGCCGGCGATGCGGGCGAGCAGCCGCCAGATGGCTCTGAGGAGGCGGGGGAAGCGGCGCAGGAAAAGACCTCGCGCTTCGGCTGGTTTCAGCGGCTGCGCCAGGGGCTCACGAAAACCTCCTCGCGGCTCACGGAAGGCATCGGCGGCGTCTTCACAAAGCGCAAGCTCGACGATGAGACCTTGGAAGAGCTCGAAGACCTGCTCATTCAAGCCGATCTCGGTGTCGATGTCGCGTCCCGCGTCACGGGCGCTTTGCGCAAGTCTCGCTACAACAGCGACATCGCGCCGGAAGAAGTGCGGGATATACTAGCCCAGGAAATCGAAAAGATTCTTGCGCCGGTTGTGGAGCCGCTTGAAGTCGACGCCTCGAAGAAGCCCTACGTCGTCCTTGTCGTCGGCGTGAACGGCACCGGCAAAACGACCACGATCGGCAAGTATGCGAGTCAGTTCACCCGCCAAGGCCTTCGAGTCATGCTGGCTGCCGGGGACACGTTCCGGGCAGCGGCCATCGAGCAGCTCAAGATCTGGGGCGAGCGGTCGGGCTCCGAGGTTGTCGCGTCCGAACCGGGCGCGGATGCCGCGGGCTTGGCGTTCGATGCGCTGCAGCGCGCCAGGAGTGAAGGCTATGACCTTCTCATTATCGACACCGCCGGCCGCCTTCAGAATAAAACGGCGCTCATGGCGGAACTTGAAAAGGTGATCCGTGTCATTAAGAAGGTGGATAGGACAGCGCCGCACTCTGTAATCCTCACGCTCGACGCGACGACGGGCCAGAACGCGCTATCCCAGGTCGAGATCTTCGAGAAAGTCGCCGGGGTGACCGGCATTGTCATGACGAAGCTCGACGGTACGGCGAGGGGAGGGATCCTCGTCGCCATCTCAAGTAAATTTGGCCTGCCTGTGCATGCAATCGGCGTCGGAGAAAGCGCAGCCGATCTGCAGTCATTCCACGCGAAAGATTTTGCGCGCGCCATCGCAGGGCTTAGTTGATGCTTCAGAGCAGCCCGCGTCTCGACGGATGCGCGCAGCTGCTCTAGTGTCTCGTCTCCGAATTGCCGCCGCAAAGGGTTGTGGCGATTGCGGACGCCACACTAGCACTTAAGCATCGATCAACTTTTCCGCCTTTGATGTTCGAAGGCGGGTTGATCTAGGAGGATCGAGTGGATCAGATCGAGGCATCGAAAGGCAAACGCGACGCCAGTCCGTTTTTGAAGCTTGTGCTGGAGATGGGACCGCTTGGGATCTTCTTCTTCATGAACAGCCGGTACGGCATGAACGACAGTTTCGGCATCTATGTCGTGGTCGGATCCCTGATGACGGCGACTCTGATTTCTCTTGCCATAAGCCTTATCTTCTTGAAGCGTATACCGGTCCTGGCCCTCGTGACGGGGGTGTTCGTCTTTATATTCGGTTTTCTAACGATCTACTTCCAAGAGCTGACTTTCATAAAGATCAAGCCTACGATCGTGAACAGCATGTTTGCCCTCATTCTTGCTGCTGGCCTTGTCTTCCGGCGCCCTGTCTTGAAGTATGCGCTGGGCGAGGTCCTGCAAATGCGGGATGAGGGCTGGCGCGTTCTTACCTTACGCTGGATGGGATTCTTCATTTTCCTCGCGGTGCTTAACGAAGCCATCTGGAGGAATTTTTCGACAGACACCTGGGTGAGCTTCAAGTCCTTTGGAATGATGCCCTTGACATTCGTTTTTATGATGTCTCAAATCACTCTTATTATGAAATATCAGATTACGGAAACGCCATCCGAGTCGACGGAGGCGCCCGTTTCCTAAGGGACGCAACATTCTGTCCTAAATCTTTCCGTGCTCTGCATGGAACCTAAGGTTGCCCTATTCATTTTTACAGCAATGTTTGGAGTTTAACCGAGCAACCGGACGATAATGCTGGAAACGAAAGCAGGATTAGGTCAGGCGGGCCGAAGACGAAAAAAGACGGCTGCGCGCGCCGAAACGATAGACAGGTCGATTATTCATCTTCTCCATCGCGCCAGTCAGCGCGCGTCGGAAATCTTTGCGCAGGAAACGAAAGACTTCGATCTCACAGCCCGGCAATATGCCGTGATAACGACGGTTGCTCAGCATGAAGGGCTTAGCCAGACCGATCTCGTGCGGCTTACGGGCATAGACAGGTCCACACTCGCGGATGTAGTGCAGAGGCTTCTCAAACGCGGCGTTATTCAGCGCGAGCGCACGATGAGAGACGGCCGGACCTATGCCGTGAGCCTCTCGAGCGAAGGCCGCCAGCTCCTTGAATCCATAAAGCCTTATGCACGCCGCGCAGACAGGATCGTTCTGTCTTGTCTTGGCGACGAGGAAGGAAAGCTTGCGGCGCAAACGCTAAATCGGCTTCTTCGAAGAACCGACGATCAATCTTCACCAGACGGTATTGGATAGTTGCCCGTGGCCCGACGGTGAGCCTGCCAGGAAACGTTCGCGGCGACTCTGCCTATGATAAACATTTACCTCACCCCAGACTTGTGCCGGGATGAGGGTCCGGCAGCGAGGCTAATCGAGACGGCAAGTTGCAGAGCCGCCTCGGGGCGTCTCCGACCCGCCTATGGGCTTACCCTTTCGTTATTATTGTTCGACAAAGCAAGGCCCAGGCCCGCGCCTGCTCCAAGGACAAGCCCGCCAACAATGAGGGGCTCCCATGTAGCAGCTGGTGGAGCGGCCACCTCATCCTTCAGACTTACCCCATGGCAGGACGGAGGCGAGGACACAACCGCCACAATTTGCTGAGTCCCAACCCTTGCCGAACATCCGTTCTCGTAAACTATGTCAGCCGAGCCCGCATTTGCCCGTACGCGATCGCCGAAGCGGGCTGAAAACCGCTGCCGTGATTGACGGTTACGACACCCTCGACATTCGCCAGCATCGCAGCGTTCGCATTGCTCGCTAGCAAAGCGCCTATAAGAGCAGCTGAGAGATAGGCGCGACTATTTCGCCTTGAATTCATAAGTACCCCCCATTCATCAATGAAACATCAGAATTCCTCTTAGCGAAGAGCGACGACCCGAACAAGGGTTGCGACACAGTAAAACACACGT
This sequence comes from uncultured Alphaproteobacteria bacterium, assembly GCA_963727795.1. Lineage (GTDB taxonomy): Bacteria > Pseudomonadota > Alphaproteobacteria > Rhizobiales > Rhodomicrobiaceae > Rhodomicrobium. The sequence goes on along the minus strand of CAVSHC010000006.1, from coordinate 172,613 downwards.
TTAGGTTGTTATGTTGCCGCGTGGCCACATTCAAAGGGAAGGAACGGGGCTGGCAAGCAATGGACGACTGGGTCCCAATCTGAGGTTGAGCGGGCGGGCAAGTCTCAGCGCACACCAAATTGCGCCTTTGGGTTGCTTTGTGGCTGACCTGTTACAATTCTTGATATATATGCCAGCGGAAGCGCTTCATACCCAAGATCCGCCACGATGCGGGCTTACGCGGTCCATTGAAGCTTCGTAAATGAAAACGCTTTGAGCTGTTTGCCTTATGTATGATCTGCACAGTCACTTGCTTCCGGGCATCGACGATGGCGCCCCGGATTACGAAACCAGCCTTGCAATGGCCCGCGCCTACGTCGATCAGGGGGTGCGCTGTGTGGCGTGCACGCCGCATATCCTGCCCGGTCTCTACCACAACACTGGGCCGCAGATCAAAGAGGCTGTCGCCGCCCTTCAGCAGCGTCTCAATGAAGACGGCGTCCCTTTGCAGCTGGTGGCCGGGGCGGACAATCACATCATTCCAGACTTCGTTGCGGGTCTAAAGCAAGGCCGCCTTCTTACGATCGGCGAGACCTCCTACGTGCTTGTTGAGCCTCCGCACCACGTTGCGCCCGCCAGGCTCGAAGACCTCTTCTTCAGTATCCTTGTCGGCGGTTACATCCCGATTTTGACCCACCCCGAGAGGCTGACCTGGATCGAAAGCAAGTACGATGTGATGACTCGCCTCGCCGCGAAAGGCGTGTGGATGCAAATCACATCGGGATCGATAACGGGGAGATTTGGAAGACGCCCGCGCTACTGGGGCCACCGCATGATGGCGGAAGGGCTCGTCCACATCCTTGCGACCGATACGCATAATATGACGAGCCGACCTCCCGATCTTGCGAAGGGGTTCAGAGAAGCGGAGCGGCTCGTCGGCGCAGCTGAAGCCGAGCATCTCGTTGTAACGCGGCCGTTGGGAATACTTTCGAACAAGCCGCCAAGAGAACTGCCTGCTGTCGACCCGAGCAGCTTTGACGCAGAGGCCGACCAGCAGACCATACCCGAAGCGGATCGCAACTCCGCCACGGGGGGCGGCCTGAAAAAGCGTTTGTGGCGCTTGTTCGGCTGAAGCGTAATCTCGTTGCTGTCATGGCCGCCCTGCGAGGCGGCCATCCACGATACCAAATTCCACATCTTGGATTTTTGAAACGAGATGGCCGGGTCAAGCTTGGCCATGACCCAACATCAGTTCCAGCTCATCACAACGAGCGCTCCGGCTGTTCGCTCCGGCCGTTCAGGCGAAGGCGGCGCTACCTTCAGGCCCAGGGCCGGGAAAGGGACGCTTCGTTCTCGAACGCCTCAATCTTTTCGCCCTTTTGCATCGTGAGCCCGATATCGTCGAGGCCTTCGATGAGGCACTTCTTGCGGAAGGGGTCGATATCGAAGCGCGCCACGCCGCCATCCGGCCCGCGAATCTCCTGCTTTTCCAAGTCCACGGTCAAAGTCGCGTTGGCTCCGCGCTCCGCGTCGTCCATCAGCTTTGCAAGGTCCTCCGGAGAGACAACCACGGGCAAGATGCCGTTCTTGAAGCAATTGTTGTAAAAAATGTCGGCGAACGAGGTGGAGATCACGCAGCGTATGCCATAGTCCAGAAGCGCCCAAGGCGCGTGCTCCCGGCTCGATCCGCAGCCGAAATTGTCGCCCGCCACCAGGATCTTGGCATTCCGGTAGGCGGGCCTGTTCAGCACGAAATCTGGATTTTCCTTGCCTTCGTCATCGAAGCGCATCTCGTAGAAGAGCGATTTGCCAAGCCCCGTCCGCTTGATGGTTTTCAGGAACTGCTTGGGAATGATCATATCGGTGTCGATATTGATCATCGGCAGCGGTGCGGCGACGCTTGTAAGGGAGGTGAATTTATCCATGGCAGCTTCCTTTTTCTTCCCTTTTAGCGCCTACACGGCAATTGTCATGGCCGGGCTTGACCCGGCCATCCATATCTTATGATAAAGGCGAGTCCCGACCTGGATGGCCGCATCAAGTGCGGCCATGACCAAAGAGGCCAGCTTCCACTTAAACCGATAACGCTCTAGGCCGCCGCGATCAAGCGGCTTCCCGGACGATTTCGCCCGGCCAGACTGGCGGACGGCGTTGCAACCATGGCTGAGCAAGCTCCAATTGGCGAGCCAGCCGAAGCAAAAGCCCGTCTTCGTTCGTCTTTGCGGCAAACTGGATGCCGACAGGCAAGCCTTGCGCCGACCACCATAACGGCACGGAAATCGCCGGCTGGCCGGTCATGTTGAATTGCGCTGTGAACGGCGCGAATGCAAAGCTTTTCGCAGCGACCGCCTTCATCACCGATTTCATGAGCCACGGCGATTGAAGGGCCTCCACAATCCGCATCGCGACCTTCTCGCTTGCCGTCGGGCTGTTCTGGCCGATGCGAAGCGGAAGCGCGCCCAAGACCGGACTCATGATGACGTCCCAGTTCCGGGAGAATTCCATGAACGCTCTCGTGGCTTCGGAGATGACCGCATCGGCATGCCCCTTGTCGGCTTCGGACAAGACGCCGCCAACGCTGGCGAGCGTCCAGGTGCTCAGTTCCACGTCGCTTCTTCCGGCCGCGCGTCCGGTGATCTGGATCGCGCCGTCCAGCGCTTGCCGCGCACTGATCGCCCAGTAGGTGAGAAAGGCCATGCCGAATTCCGCGTAATCGACCTTTGGCTCGGCATCTTCGACATCGTGGCCCAGAGACTCCATGAGCTTGATGGCGTTATCGAGCGCGGTCCGCACTTCAGGCGCAACCGAAGAGCCGAACATGGCGCTTCTCACCACGGCCACCTTCAGGCGCGGCGGCGCAATATCCAAGCCCGCCAGGAAACCCGCGTCCGGGCGATTGCAGACGGCATCCAGCACGGCGGCCGAATTGCGCACGGTCCGGCTCAGCACATGATCGACGGCGAAGCCGGAGACGATAGTCTGGTTCTGCATCTCCCGTGGATTGAGCCCGCGCGATGTTTTGAGGCCGACGAGACCGCAGCAGCTCGCCGGGATGCGGATGGAGCCGCCTCCATCGGAGGCGTGAGCCAAAGGCACAATCCCGGCCGCGACGGCAGACGCAGCGCCGCCGCTGGAGCCGCCCGGCGTGCGCTCGAGATCCCAGGGGTTGCGGCATGGGCCGAAAAGCTCGGGCTCGGTAAACGGCACAAGCCCGATCTCAGGCACGTTTGTCTTGCCGAAGGTGACGAATCCGGCGGCTTTGAACCGCTTTATGATTTCGCCGTCCTCCTTCGGCACATAATTGGCGAACAGTCTGCTGCCACAGCTCAGGGGAGCGCCAGCGAAGGCCGGTCCAAGATCTTTGACGAGAAACGGAACGCCGGCAAACGGCCGGTCTGCATCTGCGGCGCCTGCCGCCAGCCCGGCCTGCGCGTCCATCCGGCATATGACAGCATTCAGCTTTGGATTGACCTGGTCGCAACGCGCTCGCGCTTCGTCGAGGAGTTCCAAAGCGCTGATTTCTTTCCTGCGCACCAGTTCGGCGAGACCGACTGCATCGAAACGGTCATAGTCCGCAAACCCGCCCATCGCCTGCTCCCTGGAAAGCTTTTGATTAGAACGGCTGAAGCGGGGGTCCCGGCTCCCGCCGAGCTTTTTAATAGGTGATTGGCAGCAAGGGCGGCTGGAAAGAGCGCCAATCCGCCCGTCCTGGTTAGGAGCTTGTGCTTTCCGGCGAGGCAGCGTTGGAAAGGCGGTCGAGTTGAGCCTGCATTGCGGACAGCTGCGCCTTCAGCTCCGCAATCTCGGCCGAGGTCGTGCGATCCGTCTGCTCCTGCTTCGGCTGAGCCGCTTTCTCTTCCTCCAGCCGGGCAGTCTCCAATTTTGAGAACGGAGCGAACATCGCAAAAGCGCGCTCGAAGATGGCCATATTCTGCCGCGCCTGCTCCTGCATCGCCTCGAAAGCCGCATTGCCGAAGGCATCGTGGAACTGCTTACGGTATTTTTCTTGCTCGCGCGTCAGGGTCGCCAGACTGAACTCCAGATATTTCGGAACGAGCTGTTCGATGGAATGGCCATAAAAGCGGATGAGCTGGCGCAGGAACCCGATGGGAAGCAGGTTCGAGCCGGTCTTGCCTTCCTCTTCGACAATAATCTGAGTGAGTACGGTGTGAGTCAGATCCTCGCCTGTCTTCGCATCATAAACGAGGAAATCGCGCTCCGAACGCACCATCTCCCCAAGATCCTCGAGGGTGACGTAGCTGCTCGTCTCGGTGTTATAGAGCCGCCGATTGGCGTATTTTTTGATGATGACGGGTTTTGATTTGTCGTTATTGGCCTTTTTCCCAACGGCGCTCAGGTTAAAGGGTTGCCCGCCTTCCTGAAACCCAGCTCCGCGCGATAACTTCTCTGCCGGCTTATTCATGTCATGCCCACTCGCTCTACCTGCCCCATCATAAATCAAGTCTTGCGCGTTGCAGCGATTTTTTTTCGCACTGCAAAACGCTTTTCTGCAGGCTTGTACGGCGCTCATAAGGTAGATGCTAGTTCGGCATACGTCCCGTCAAGCTTGCCTTGAAAGCATGCTGCGAGGTTTTACGCAATATGCGAGACACCAGACCGGGCGTTTCATAGCCTGCACAAAGAGGAGGCGGCCGGCGATAACGATCAGCCCAGGGTTCGTATAATTTCAAAGCTAAAGCGAGACTTAATTTGCGGGTGTTCCACTATCACATTCCTGTAACGGACTAATGCTGGTAAACTTCCCACGACAAACTCAAACGGAGGAAACATGGACGGGCAAGAGGCCATTGTTATCGCAAGCGCGGCAAGAACGCCGGTTGGTTCATTCAACGGGTCGCTGTCCACGCTCCCGGCGCACGATCTGGGCAAGGTCGCCATCACCGAAGCTCTCAAGCGGGCGAATGTCGACGGCGGCGAGGTTTCCGAGGTCATCATGGGCCAGATCCTGACCGCGAACCAAGGGCAAAATCCCGCGAGGCAGGCGTCGATCAACGCAGGCCTGCCGATAGAGACGACGGCGCTCGGCATCAACTTCCTGTGCGGCTCCGGCTTGCGGTCGGTCGCCATGGGCGCGCAAGCGATCCGGCTTGGCGACAGCAACATCGTGGTCGCCGGCGGCCAGGAAAGCATGTCGCTGGCGCCCCACTGCCAATACCTTCGCCAGGGCGTCCGCATGGGCCATTTCGAATTGCTGGACACGATGATCAGGGATGGGCTCATGGATGCCTTCAACGGCTATCACATGGGCGTCACCGCTGAGAATGTCGCGCGGGAGTGGCAGATCACGCGGGGCGAGCAGGACTCGCTCGCTGTCGGCTCGCAGAACAAGGCTTCCGCCGCCCGCAAGGAAGGACGCTTCAAGGACGAGATCGTCCCGGTCACCATCAAGGGCAGAAAAGCCGATACGATCGTCTCGCAGGACGAATTCATCCGCGATAACGTCGTGCTGGAGGATCTCGCCAAGCTGCGGCCCGCTTTCGATAAGGCCGGCACGGTCACCGCAGGCAATGCGAGCGGCATCAACGACGGCGCCGCGGCTGTCGTGGTCATGAAGCAGTCGGAGGCCGAGAAGCGCGGCATCGAGCCCCTGGCCCGCATCGTTTCCTGGGCCTGGGCAGGCGTCGATCCCTCCATCATGGGCACAGGCCCGATCCCGGCCTCGAAGAAGGCGCTTGAAAAGGCAGGCTGGACCATCGACGACCTCGACCTGATCGAGGCCAACGAGGCGTTTGCCGCCCAAGCCTGCGCCGTCAACAAGGCGCTGGGATGGGATCCGTCGAAGGTGAACGTCAACGGCGGCGCCATCGCCATCGGTCACCCGATCGGCGCGTCGGGCGCGCGCGTTTTGACGACGCTGCTTTATGAATTGAAGCGGAGGAACGGGAAGAAGGGGATCGCCACGCTCTGCATCGGCGGCGGCATGGGCATCGCCATGTGCGTTCAGCGCGACTAGCTGACGACCGGCTATCAAATGCGCGCCGCTTCCAAAGCGGGGCGCATTTGTTCAGGTGGCAGGCAAGCACGTTTTTTGCATGACACCTATGACGTAGCCTTATGAAAAGGCGGGCTGTGACATGGTATGAAGTGCCACGGCATGATTTTAATCAACAGCATAATTACTGGAGGAAACATGAGTAAGGTCGCACTCGTAACGGGTGGCACGCGTGGCATTGGCCGCGCCATTTCCATCGAGCTCAAGCAACGCGGCTATCGCGTCGCGGCGAACTACGGCGGCAACGACGAAGCCGCTCAAAAGTTTACGGCGGAAACCGGCATTCCGGTCTTCAAATGGGATGTCGGCGACTACGATGCCTGCGCAGCCGGTGTGAAGCAGGTTGAGGAGCAACTCGGCCCGATCTCCGTCCTCGTCAACAATGCCGGCATCACCCGCGATACGGTGATGCACAAGATGACGTCGCAGCAATGGAAAGACGTCATCCACACCGATCTCGAAAGCGTCTTCAACATGTCGCGACAAGTGATCAACGGCATGCGCGACCGCAATTACGGCCGCATCGTCAGCATTTCTTCGGTGAACGGCCAGAAGGGCCAGATCGGCCAATCGAACTACGCGGCCGCGAAGGCGGGCATCATCGCCTTCTCACGCACGATCGCGGCGGAGAACGCGAGGAAGGGCATCACGGTCAACGTCGTCGCCCCCGGCTATATCGACACGGAGATGGTGCAGGCTGTGCCCCCGAAGGTGATGGAAGCCATCCTTGCGCAGATCCCGGTCGGCCGCCTTGGCAGGGCGGAAGAAATCGCGAAATGCGTGGCGTTCCTGGCAGGCGATGACGAGGGCTTCATCACAGGCTCGACGATCTCCGCCAATGGCGGCCAGTATTTCGTGGGCTGAGACAGCCGCCGCCCCATACGAACAGGTGTCGCGGCTTTGCCGCCGCGACCGCATTTGATCTGCAAAACGTCGCAACCCCTCACCCCAGCCCTCTCCCGCAAGGGGCGAGGGAGTTGGCTGTGCCCGCTGAAACGGCGTCCCTTCTCCCCTTGTGGGAGACGGACAGGATGAGGGGTAACGCGGGGTGGCGCACGAGTTCCTGCTTGAGCGATAGTCGGAGCTAACCAAAAGCTGCGCTGGCGCTCATCCCCCATCCCGATATATCTTTGGAAATTATCGGGTGTGTCGGGGCAATTTTATGCGGGCATTGGGCGCTTCTTCCGCCGGGTAACGAGCACTGTGCTGGCCGACACCGGCAACCAGCAGGAGCCGTTCGTCTACGGCCGTATCCCGGACGAGGATTTCTACTTCAAGCCGCCGAAGTGATGAGGGCCTAAGCATAACGGGACCCCCTCACCCGGCCGCTTCGCGGCCACCCTCTCCCGCAAGGGGAGAGGGTTGCCACAACGTCCCCTCTCCCCTTGCGGGAGAGGGACAGGGTGAGGGGTTGCGCCGTTAGAGATGCAGCGAAATCTTGCGCCGCTTTCCAGCGGCCCGACTTGCGTAGCAGTGGACAGCCGCTCTGCGTGCCACTACATTCGCGCGATCTCAGAAACAGGATACCGCCAATGAGCTATAACGTCGCCGTCGTCGGCGCCACGGGCAATGTGGGCCGCGAAATGCTGAACATCCTCGACGAGCGCGAATTCCCGGTGAACCACGTTTTCGCCATCGCCTCGCGCCGCTCAACCGGCGTGCAAGTCTCGTTCGGCGACAAAACGCTCAAGTGCCAGGACCTCGCCACGTTCGATTTCTCGAAATGCGATTTCGCGTTGATGTCGGCGGGCGGTGACGTCGCGAAGGAGTGGGCGCCGAAGATCGGCAGGACCGGCTGCGTCGTCATCGATAATTCGAGCGCATGGCGCATGGATATGGACGTGCCGCTGATCGTGCCGGAGGTGAACGCGGACGCCGTCGTGGGCTACAAGAAGAAGAACATCATCGCGAACCCGAACTGCTCGACGGCGCAGCTTGTGGTGGCGCTCAAGCCGCTGCATGACGCGGCCACGATCAAGCGGGTCGTGGTCGCGACCTATCAGTCCGTTTCCGGCGCCGGCAAGGAAGCGATGGACGAGCTTTGGAACCAGACGAAAGGCATTTTCGTCACCGACTCGCCGACGCCCGAGCATTTCACGAAGCAGATTGCGTTCAACGTCATTCCGCACATCGACCGCTTCATGGAGGACGGCTCGACCAAAGAGGAATGGAAGATGATGGCCGAGACGAAGAAAATCCTCGACCCGAAGATCAAGCTCACGGCCACCTGCGTGCGCGTGCCGGTGTTCGTGGGTCATTCCGAGGCGGTGAACATCGAGTTCGAGAGGCCGATTTCGGCGCAGGAGGCGCGCGATATCCTGCGCGAGGCGCCGGGGCTGCTCGTTGTCGATAAGGCGGAGGATGGCGGCTACATCACGCCGGTGGAGTGCGTGGGCGATTTCGCGACTTACGTCAGCCGCATCCGCGAAGACCCGACGGTCGAGAACGGCCTGAACCTTTGGGTCGTGTCCGACAATCTCCGCAAGGGCGCCGCGCTGAACACCGTGCAGATCGCGGAGACGCTCATCAACCGCGGGCTGATCAAGCCGCGGCGGGCGGCTTAGAGTGCGTCCGGAAAAGTGCGAAGCGGTTTTCCGGACGCACCATAAAACAAAAACTTAGAGCCCGCTTTTGATTCCATGAAAAGCGGATAGGCTCGAGGCCGCCTTTCCGGAGCGCGCGTTGTCCATTCGCTGCGATATCGACTTCCCCCGCGATAACGCCGCGCGCCTGCGACACAGCTTCCTCAAGCGGCGGCCTTTTGCCGGGCACGCTTCGCGCCGGGATGCCGGCGCGGGGTGAGCTGATCGAATGGGCTTTCGAACGCGGGCATGTGCGCCGCGCAAAATCGATCTGGTTCCTAAACAGCCTGCAGAAGGCGGGCGAAAAGGCTCCTGCCTTATTGGATTCTTATTCGGACTGGCACGAACGCCCGCGCTTCGCCCTATTCTGCGGCGCGCGCCTCGAGGGCCTTGCGGGCGTCAATGCGCGCCTCGATCTCGTGCCGGAAATGCCGGATCAGCCCTTGCACAGGCCATGCCGCGGCGTCGCCAAGCGCGCAGATAGTATGACCTTCAATCTGCTTTGACACCTCGTAAAGCAAGTCGATTTCCGCGCGTTCGGCCCGGCCCTCGACCATGCGCTCCAGAACGCGCCACATCCAGCCCGTGCCTTCACGGCAGGGCGTGCATTGTCCGCAGCTTTCGTGCTTGTAGAAGTATGAGAGGCGCGAAATGGCCTTCACAATGTCGGTGGACTTGTCCATGACGATCACGGCGGCGGTCCCGAGCCCGGACCCCACCGCTTTCAGGCTGTCGAAGTCCATGGCGAGGTTATCGCACATATGCGCCGGAACGCATGGCACCGAGGAGCCGCCCGGAATGACGGCCATAAGATTATCCCAGCCGCCGCGCACGCCGCCGCAATGCTTGTCGATCAGCTCGCGCAACGTGATGCCCATCTCCTCCTCGACGTTGCAGGGCTCGTTGACGTGGCCGGAGATGCAAAACAGCTTCGTGCCGGTGTTATTAGGCTTGCCGAGCTTGGCGAACCATTCGCCGCCGCGCCTCAGGATGTCGGGCACGACAGCGATGGACTCCACGTTATTCACGGTTGTGGGCGCGCCCCAGAGGCCGGCGTTCGCCGGGAACGGAGGCTTGAGCCTGGGCTGACCCTTCTTGCCCTCCAGGCTTTCGAGAAGCGCGGTTTCCTCTCCGCAGATGTATGCGCCCGCGCCATGATGGACGTAGATATCGACGTCCCAGCCGTGGATGTTGTTCTTACCGATCAGGCGCGCGGCATAGGCTTCATCGATCGCCGCCTGCAGGCGCTGGCGCTCGCGGATGAACTCCCCGCGGATGTAGATGTAGCAGGTATTGGCGCGCATCGCGAAGGAAGCGAGGAAGCAGCCCTCGATGAGCAGGTGCGGATCGTGCCGGATGATCTCGCGATCCTTGCAGGTGCCCGGCTCCGATTCGTCGGCGTTGACGACGAGGTAGTGCGGGCGGCCATCGGATTTCTTCGGCATGAAGGACCATTTGAGGCCGGTCGAGAACCCGGCGCCGCCGCGCCCGCGCAGCCCGCTCGCCTTGACCTCGTCGACGATCCAGTCCTGGCCTCGCTGAATGAAACCCTTGGTGCTGTTCCAGGCGCCGCGCTGCCGCGCCGCCGTCAGCCGCCAATCGTGCTGCCCGTAAAGGTTCTTGAAGATACGATCTTTGTCGGACAGCATGGATCAGTCCCTGTCTTTCGTCTTGGCTTGACCGCCGGGCGTGTCCGTTTCGAGAAGCGTCGTCGGACCGCTCACGGGCGCCGAAAACTGCCGGTCGATTTGCGGACCGGGCTTCATGTCGCGACCCTTCCGGAACCCTTCGAGCAGCGCCTTGAAATTCTCGGGCGTGAGGTCTTCGTAATAGTCGTCGTTGATCTGGACCATCGGCGCATTCACGCACGCCCCGAGGCACTCCATCTCGATCCAGGAGAACACGCCTTCGGGCGTCACCTGGCCCTGCGGCCCGATTTCGTGCTCGCAGATTTTCTTCAGCTCCTCGGTGCCGCGAAGCATGCAGGGCGTCGTCCCGCAAAGCTGCACAAAGTACCGGCCAACGGGCGACAGGTTGAACATGGTGTAGAAGGTCGCGATCTCGTAGACGCGGATGTAAGGCATATCGAGGAGATCGGCGACGTAGCGGATCGCAGGCTCCGGCAGCCACCTATCATGCTGCTCCTGGGCCCTCCACAGAATAGGGATGACCGCCGCCTGATGACGGCCCTCGGGGTATTTCTTGATCTGCTCCATCGCCCACGCGAGATTCTCAGGCGTGAACTCGAAGTCGCTTGGCTGGTTGGGGTCAAGACGGCGGACGGACATGCGGCGTTTCCATGAGGTTCTTGCTTGTAATAACCGAGAAGCGGAGCAAGGGCTAGGGGGTAAGAGCGCGCAGACGCTTAAACTGGCGGCATCATTGGGGAAGCATGTTGAGCTGGCCGAAAGCCACCATGCCGAGCAGCACAAACGTACTGAAAAAGGCCAGGAAAAAGCAGTACGTTGCGCGCCTGAACGATCGAACGATGTGAAAGAGCGTGTCTTCGATTGCTTCCTCGGACAGCGTCGAAAGCAGGTGAAACTTCGTCTTCGGATGCTTGAACGTCGCGCTCCAGCCGACCGAGAGGGTCAGGCACCTCAGATATAGGAAACAAGCCGCGAGAATGAAGGCCGCAGTAACGGCGAGCAACGAAGCATAAGTCGTCCGATGATCGCTCGCGGGGTAAATTATATCGTTATAGAAGTATACGCAGATGGCAAAGAGGATCGCCGTGAACTGGAGCAGGGAGCCGGCGTTATTTTGCAGCCGTCCGATTTCCGACAAGTGCAGGCCGATTTTCTCGGCGGATGAAATCTCGTTGTTGAAAGCGACCACTGCGCCACCCTCCTTGGTCGCGCCCTGCTTCATTCCTGTCAGAGCGCCGCTTCCGGTTGTGCATAAAGGGGAAAGCCCGGCGCGGCAAGGGTGGCGCAATAGATGCTGGTCCCTTTGGCGTCAACCTCGGCCCAAAGTAGAAAGAAGTGGCCCAATAAGTGCTTTACCGATTGCCACGATCACAAAACCCGCCGCCCTTTCAACCTGCGCCTGATTGCGCTTCCGCCAATCTTCGGATCTATGGCTCGGGTCAAGGCTGATTTCATCGCTCTCGTCATAGATTACGCTTCGGGACCGGGCCGCGCCACTCAGCCCTGCGCGCCGGCCGCAAACTCCCTCTCCAGCCAGCGCTTGTTCGACCACATCCATTGCTCGGGATGCTCCCGGATCCAGGCCTCAAACTCTCTGTAAATGGCCGCCGTAATGGCCCGGATGTCTTCGTCGGGGTTGTCCGTGCGCGGCGTCTTCAGTTCCTTGAATGCGATCTTGAACCGCGATTCCCTGCCGATGCGGATACAGCGGCCGACGCCCAGCCGCGTTCCGGCCCGCCGGGCAAGCCAGGCGGGCGCAATCATGGCCCACACCATTTGACCGAAAAATGGAACCTGGACGCCGGACAGGTCCATGAGATCGGTCAGCATTCCGAGCGTGCCGCCTGACCGCAGATGGGCGCTGATCCGCATGATCGTGGCCAGCCCTTCATTGCTTTTGCTCGCGAACAGGCCGCCGGGATACAGAACCGAGCGCTTTTCCCGCAGGTAGCGGTCCACATAGGGGTTTTCGACGATCCTGTACACGCCTGCGGGGCGCGCATTGATCGCGAGCACAGGAAGGATAGCGACTTCCCAGTTACCCATGTGCAGGCTGGCGATCACAATCGGACCCATCTTGTCCCGATAACGCGAGATTAGGGCTGGATTCTCGAATTCGAAGCGGGATGGATCCTTCAAGAGCCGGTCGAGAAGGATCGTTTCGGCCATCACACGCCCAAGATTGTCCCACATGGCGAGCGCGATGGCCTCCCGCTCCGCCAGCGATTTTTCGGGCATGGCTTTCGCCAGGTTCCTGAGCGCCCGCCGGTGACGGCGGGTCTTGGGCGCTATGAACCGCCACGCGCTTGCGGAAAAGGCCGTCGCCATGTCGAGCGGCATGGCGCGCACCAACAAAATGATCGCCCGCAGAAGGACGTATTCGAGCCGTTGACGAAGATCGAGGAGCATGATCCAGGGCGGGGGGGTTGGCGCGCGAGACTAGCACACCGGCTATAAGTTTGCGCTCCCATTGTTGCAAACGGTCAAGCGAACTCTCGCGGGGCGTACGAGCCTGTCTTGCAAAGCCCGCGCCGGAACGTCAAGACATTATACAAAGCCTGCCGGCGCCATCCCCCGCCTCATGAAGGCGCGGCGCAGTGGACCGATCGATCCAAGCGCATACAAGCCCAGCCCGCGAGCCGCCTGCAGCGGCAGGAAACTGGAAAGCAGGCTCCGGTTGAGGATGTCCGCCCCGACCGTGCGGCTCATGATGTCGCCTCGCCGGGCGGCGGAATAGTCGCGAAGCAGAGCCTCGGAGCCGAGGTCCGCTTTCCGCTCTTTGGCCTCCGTGAGAAGACGGAGAAGCGTCTCGACATCGCGAAAACCGAGATTCAGCCCTTGAGCCCCGATGGGCGGAGTTACATGGGCCGCCTCGCCCACAAGGGCCACGCGCGCGCGCCCATACTCGCGAACCGCAAGCGAGGAGAGCGGAAACCGCGCCCTTTCGCTGACGGCTAAGACACGCCCCAAAGCGAGATGCGACGCCTTCTCGATCTCGCGCGCGAACCCGGCGTCGTCGAGGCCGAGCAAGCGTTCGGCCTCGGCCTTGCGCTCGACCCAGACGAAGCTCGATTCGTTTCCGGGCAGCGGCACCAGCGTGAATGGCCCCGCGCTTCGGTGAAATTCGATGCACATTCCGCGATGAGGACGCTCATGGGAGAAGCTCGCCGCCATGGCGATCTGATCGTAGGACCACGCGAGCTTGCGAATTCCCGCCGCCTCACGGGTCGCCGACATCCGGCCATCGGCAGCTATCGCGAGCGGCGCTCGAAGCTCCGTTCCATCGGCGAAGCGCAGGGATGCTTTCGTCGCCGTCTCCCGGAAACTGACAAGAGGCCCCGGCCCCAGGATGTCCAGCTTTTGTTTTTCGGCTTCGGCTTTGAAAGCGGCCATGAGATCGGCGTTTGCGATGTTATAGCCGAAGGCGGTTTCGCCGATCTCCTCCGCATGAAATACGCAGTCGGGCGCGCGAAGACGGCGCCCTGTGTCGTCGATGAACTGGAGCGCCCGCAGCGGTTCGGCATGGACTTTGGCTGCTTCCCAAACACCGATCCGCTGCAGGAATGCGATAGTGGTGTTGAAAAGCGCCGCGCTCCTGCCTTTCGCCGCATCCGCGGAAGCGCTTTTCGAGGTATCCACAATGACCGGCGTCAGGCCGGCTTTCAGGCAGCCGAGCGCTGCAGCCAGCCCGGCGGGACCTCCGCCGGCGATGACGGCATCGATTTGATTTGCTTCATTCATGAGCGGCCCGGACGTTTTTCCAAGATCGAGAATCGACTCTCAACTTAGCGATCGAACGCGCCGATTCAACCGCGGCGCCTGCCGTCCTGGCGGCCCTTGGATCCCCCTGTGGAGGCCGCGAAGAGGGCCTCTTCCATCCGAAGATTGCCCAATTCGTCTCCCCGGCTTTCGGGTTGTGCACCGGCGCGCCGCGCAGGAATCCGATCCCTTCCAGTATCTTAAGCGCTCCGAAGCGGCATTGATGTGCAAAAAGCACCAGTCAAGCAAAATTCGCTTTGCCGCCTTAATTTCGTCCTAACGCTGCGGCATACATATCACATCAAGAGGCCGCCGAGACTTCGGATGCCCCCACCGGAAGTCAGAGTTGGCTGTGAGTTCAGTTAAAGTTAAGTTGACGGTAGTCGCGTCGGTTGCGTTTCAGAGTTGTAAAGTTTGTTGAGTATTAGTTGCGTTTGTCGAGTATGAGTAGGCGCGTGGCCAGTTTTGCGTGCCGCTAGATTGCCCCCTCGTATACCGGATGATCGCGTAACGCTTGGTTTACACGTTTGGTCTACAGTCGTGATCACTAGGGACGTTGATCCCGGTAGAAGTTGCCCCTGAGAGACGAGGCCCCCTGCATGGCCCCCACCCCCCGCTAGCCATCGGCCTCGTCTCTCTCCTCTCTTTCTCCCAAGCCCAAGATTTCCCCCATCCAAAGATGGAGAGCTGATTCGGCAGGACTGCGCAAAAGGTGGCGCGCCCGGATGGCGCTGCTCCTATCCCAATTCCGCCACGAGGATTTGCATATTTTTGTTCGTCGGGCTAAATGCCTTCGGCGCTCCCTGTCGTGTGCTGCATTGAAGTTTTTTCGCAGAGGGCGAGTATGTGTTTCCGCCAGTTCTCTTTCCGCGCGTTAGTTCCGGCGATTCTGACGCCCTTTCTTCTCCTGGCCGGCGCTGCTGCTCCTTCTCTCGGTCAGCCACGCTCTCATGCCGTGGTCGAGACCGGCGAGCTCGACGGCGACATAGAGGAAGGGCTCCGCGTTTTTGAAGGAATTCCCTACGCCGCGCCGCCCATCGGCGATCAGCGCTGGCGTGCGCCGAAGCCCCCGCTTCCATGGAGCGGCATCCGCCAGGCGAAGGATTTCGGCCCGGCCTGCCCGCAAGCGCCCAGCAAGGATGTCCCTGCCGAGGACATGAGCGAGGATTGCCTCACGCTCAATATCTGGTCTCCGGCAAGAGGGGCGGGCGAGGGGCTCCCTGTCATGGTCTGGATTCATGGCGGCGGCTTCAACAAGGGCTCCGCCCGGATGCCCATCTACAATGGAGAAAATCTCGCGAAGAAGGGGGTGGTGGTCGGTCACCCTCAACTATCGCCTCGGCTTTTTTGGCTTCTTTGGCCATCCCCTTCTGACGGCGGAGGCGAGAGCGGAGAATGCGCCAACAGCCAATTTCGGCCTGCTCGATCAGATCGCCGCCTTGCAATGGGTCCAGCGCAATATCGCAGCTTTCGGTGGCGATCCTTCGAACGTCACGCTTTTCGGCGAATCGGCGGGCGGAATCTCCACGCTCGCGCTCATGACGGCCCCGATGGCGCGCGGCCTTTTTCAAAAGGCGATCGTTCAAAGCGGCGGCGGCCGATGGATCGCGCCCACGCTAACCTCCCCGGCCGGAAAGTTCCTCCCCGCGGAGGAGTATGGTGAAAAGGCGGCTCGCGCATTCGGGCTCAAGGGAGAAAACGCGCTTGACGGGTTGAGAAGCAAGAGGTGGCAGGACATCCAACAGACGCTCAGCGCCATCAAAGACCTTGCCGATCAAACGCCCTTCATCGACGGCCAGCTTTTGACCGAGCAAATGGAGGCTGCTCTTCGCCCGCGGCGGCGAGGCCCGCATCCCGATGATCGTCGGCGCCAACAGCTACGAAGGCGTTTTGCTGCGCGGGGCCTTTCATGTCTCGACCGACGAGGTGCTGCGCGCGGTGGCGCCGCAACTCGACGATCTTTCAGACCTGTACCCGCCGCAGCTTCTCATGACGCCGGAATTCCTGGCGGATCACATCTGGGGCGACGCCAATTTCGTCGAGCCCGCGCGCATGATCGCCCGCGCCGCAAGCCGCGCCGGCCAGCCGGTCTATCACTACGGGTTCGATTTTCAGCCGCCGCTTCTGCGGCTGATCGGAGGCACGCCGCATGGGCTCGAAGTGGCCTATGCATTCGGGAACATCCAGAAGGTCGTGCCCTTCCCCATCGCTCAGCTCATGCACCCGCATAACTACGAAGTCAGCCGCCGGATGGTGACCTACTGGACGAATTTCGCGAAGACCGGCGATCCCAACACTCCCGAAGCAGGGAAGATTGATTGGCCGCGCTTCACCGAAGGCAATGAGCAAACGCTGGTCTTCGGGAATGAGGGGCTTTCGGTCGAGCGCGATTACTTGAAGGAGCGCCTCGACCTGTTCAGGGGCGTGGTCTGGTGAGGAGGCATGCGTTTCCTGCATCTGCTCCGGGTTCGAAACGATGTCTTCAATCCGTTATCGTCAATCACTTTTTGCGAATGCTAGCGGTGGCGCCATCAATGCCGTTGAGCCTAGTGGCGAAGCTTGACATTCGGTCGGCTAACTCTGCGTTGTGGTCGAGCAGCGTGAACCAGCGACACCTGGGGACGCTGTGGCCGTTTGTTCCGGAGACCGCCACCGATGTCCGGAGGGTTATCACATCGGTCGCGCCGCTCCCTTTACGCAGCAGGTCATGGTATGCGTCTTCCTGACGATCAAAAGATACGCGACCGGGGAATTTTATCAGCAAGATGACCCTGCCATGGCATCTGAGCGACTTCAATTCATCGAGCGTGGTATGGCGAGGGGTGGCACGTCCAAGGCCATTGTCCGGGTCAACAAAAATCAGGTCGCAGTCCGATAGACCCCGCACCATCTCTGCCGCCCAAGGGGCGCGTAACGCCCTAGTGGCGACTGGAACGCGATGAAATATGCTTCCCGTTGGCCAGATCGGCAGCCTCTCGACTTCAACAACGGATCGCGAAGGGAGGGCTTTCAGGGCCTGCCAGAGGCCACTATCAAGCCCGATCCACTTCTCTCGTCCAAGAACCCGACGTGGCGTCCGTCGGGCGAACCAGGCCACGCCGAGGGGTCGATTGCCGGCCGCCAGATGGCGGAGCAGAGCGTACTTGAGGAGGTCGGAAATATCACCAGCATATTGATCGCGCATTCCGACCAATTCCCCTTTCAACAATTCCAGGGACGCTCGATATAGAATCGTCCCGTGAAGCCAGGAAAATCGCGTGGCGCGCACGCCCCTCGTTCATTGCGGGAGGGGAAAAGCCAGCACGTCTCGCGTATAGGTCTCGACCACGAACGAAAATGGCGTCCCGGCCTTGTCTCGCAGAATTGCGCGGTGCTCAAGGATGTGGTCCGGCGCTTCGAAGCGGTCTCCTGAGGAAACGAGCGGCGCGGACGACATATCCCAGCGCTCGGGCAACGGCGACCAGAGAAGCTTCGCGGACAGAGTTTCCCGCCTGAAATCGAGATCGTGAACCACGCGGCCGAAGGGCGTATCGGTTTCGTCGAGAAGGCGGTTCATTTCCGGGGTAAGGCGGGACGGCACAAACCAATTGTCGGCTTCCGACAGAAGCCTGTCCCCGCAGAAAAGCCGCACATGGCGATGCCGAACCTGATCGCCCGCGCGCACGCCGAGCCGCTCGCGGCCGCTCTCATCGAGCCATTTCGGAACGCCGCGCTCCAGACGCGCCACAAGCTTCGCCTCCGGCGCAAGCCCATGACCGCTGCACCAACGCTCAAGCGTCAAGGTCGCGCTTGAATGGCTGAGAAGCTCTGCGTTGAGCGTCTCGATCAATGCCAGGATCTCAACGCGGGTCAAAAAGCTATCCTGCCAGCTCAATGGTGCAAGCCCCAAAATCCACGGGCAGATACAGAGGAGGGTGATGAGTTGCCATGGCGCCATGGGAGGCCCTGAGTGCGCATTTTTCGTGCTCAGATCTGGAGCTTAACGGCGAGCATGTCAATCTGCCTCTTGCCAATAAGTACACCTCAGGCATGGCGCGGGCGGAAGCGCCATGTCGCCGCAGACGAAAAGCTTCGCGACGGCAAAAAGGCGCAATTGTCCTTTGCGCTGGTCGCCTGGCGGAGTTAGGCGGGCAACGGATCGCAAGGAGCGCGCACGATGAGAAAAGGGCTGGCGCTTTCATCGTTCAAATCGGCGTTATATGCAGCGCTGGTCTTTGTTTCGATCATGGGCGTCGCATACTGGGCCTTCGAACTCGGATTGTATCGGCCCAATGTCGTGAAACGCGGAGAGGTCACGCTTGCCGATGGCCGGAACCGCGTTGCCGCGCCCACCCGCCTCCTTCAGATCGGGGCGCGCTCGCTCTGGCAGGTCGAGGTCGCTCCAGGCGTCTGGACAGATTGCGGCCAGGATTGCGGACATGCGCTTCGCAAGGCGCTCGCCAAATAGCGCCCATCACGCTCCAGCGGCGACTTCTAGATGCTTTCTTGTCAAAACCTACGGTAGAGATCCATATTAATCTCCGCAACCGCCTGTGCGGCCATGGCCGCTATCGCTTGAGATCTGAGCAGGAGTTGGAGACGTGGAGTTCGAACTCATCGGGAGTGCGAGAACCTACCCGGGCAAAGAAAAGCCGAACTGCATCGACTGCGCCTATTATAAGTTTTACGAGGAAAGCCCCGCGATCTTTTCATCGCCCTCGCATCATTGCACCGCTGCTATCGACATGGTCACCGGCAAGACAATCGAGACGGATTGCTACGCGATGCGCCATCCCAGGTGCGAATGCGGTCCGGATGCGAAGCTCTTCAAAGAGAAGCCGCCATTGGCATCGGCCGCGACGACTCCCTCCCTGCCCTGGCATTGCCGCGCCTACCGCTTCATCCAGGCCTGGAGCCGCCGCGCCGCCTCCCTCATGTTCGCAAAAGAGCCCGCATAGCTGAACCGGATGAAATGGCGGCCGTCCTCGTGATCGAAATCGACGCCTGGGGTCACGGCGACGCCGGTCTCTTGCAGCACGCGCCGGACGAAATCCTCGCTGTCGCCGGTGAGGTCTCGAACGTCGGCGTAGAGGTAGAAGGCGCCGTCCGAGGGCGCGAGTTCGCCGAAACCGGCTCGCGGCAGTTCTTCGAGAAGCATGGCGCGGTTCTCCGCGTAGACCGCCTTATAGCTTTCCAATTCTTCCCCCGCGTCGAAGGCGGCGAGCGCCCCAACCTGCGAGACCGCGGGCGCGGAGATGTACAGATTTTGGGCGAGGCGCTCGAAGACCCGGACCAGCGTTTCGGGCACGGCCATCCAGCCGATGCGCCATCCCGTCATGGAGTAATACTTCGAGAAGCTATTGATGACGATGGCCTCCTGCGAACAGGATAGCGCGGTCGCCGCGGGCGCCGAATAGGTCAGGCCGTGGTAGATTTCATCGGAGATGAACCACGCCCGATTGCGGGTCGCCGCCTCGACGAGCTTTCCAAGGTCCGAGGGTGAGAGCATGGAGCCTGTAGGATTGGCAGGGCTCGCGAGCAACACGGCGCGCGCGCCCTCGTCGCTGAAAGCGCGCGAAAGCTCCTCCGCCGCCGGCATGAACCGGCTTCCGGCGCGCGCCTGCAGATAGATGGGTTTCAGGCCCAGAACGCGCGCGATCTGGCGGTAGCATGGATAGCCGGGCTGCGGGAGAGCCAGCCCCTCGCCCGGATCGAGCAGCGCGAGAAAAGCGAGGACGAACCCAGCGGACGAGCCGGTCGTGACGACGATCCGCGCGGGCGAAACATCCACTCCATAGGTTTCGCCATAGTGGCGCGCGATGCGCTCGCGAAGGGCCGGCAAGCCGAGCGCGTCGGTGTAGCCGAGCGCGCTTCGATTGAGCTCCCGGCTGACCGCCTCGCGCACAAGACGGGGCGCCGGCGTTCCGGGCTGGCCGACTTCCATGTGAATGATGTCCCCGCCCGCAGCCTGGCGCGCGTTCGCCTCCCTCATGACATCCATGACGACGAATGGGTCGATCGCGCTCCGCGAGGAAGGCGCAAGCAAGCCGCGAACGGATGCGTGAGCCGAGGTTTCCTGCTTGGTTTCCTTCATGAGATCCTAACTAGCGGTCTGCTTCCGCCATTTGCATCCGCCCGCAGCACATTCGAGAGCAAATGCCGGAATCGGACCACTAGCCGTGACAGCGCGCGTGGCGGCGATGGCCGTGCAAGGCTTTTTTTGGCCCCGGCTTGCCAGCCGCCCTCCGCGTTTTCCGATGGCGCATTTTAGCTTTCGATCGCTTGCACGACTTATAGCATTTTTTGTGCGCGACCTTCGTCACGGCCTGGGAAGGCGCGGAAGGGCCGGCGGCGAGGTTCGCGACCGTCAGCTTCGTGCCCGCCGGAAGTTTCAGATCGTCCCATGTGAATAAGAGCTTAAGCCCGTCCGGGAAATATCCTTTGCAGAAGTCGCGGTTCAGGCGCCTGATCTCGACTTTTGCCGCCCCTTTCGATGCCTGGCTTGCGCTGACGTCAAAATCGGCCTTTTTGGTGCAGCCTCCGGTCGGAACCGTCACGTTGATCCCGGCCTCCACAGGCTCGACCGACACGAGTTCGGCCAGCGGAGGCTGCTCCGCGCGCGCCTGGCCGCAGAGGACAAGACAGACGGCGGCCGCCGCCAGATTCAACTTCAGGACCATACCGCGAACTCCCCCAACACCGCCGTTGCACTCGCGCCGCTAGAGCCTATCCGCTTTTGATGGAATCAAGCGGGCTCTAAGTTTTTGTTTTTTCGTGCGCCTTATCGGAAAACCGCTTCGCACTTTTCCGGACGCACTCTAATGTCCCTTATGTCTCGCAATTGCCTATGAGAGCCTGCTGCAAAGATGGAGGCGATTGCGAGACGCCACACGAGCGAGCCTGGGCTTATCCATTTTACCCCTGCAAAAGTGAACGGACCGTATTAACTTTCGCGCCCTCTTCAAAGATAAGGACTCCAGCGAGCTCTGGAGGCGCCGGCTCTGGCCTCAATAGCTGCTTCGGCTTCTCAGTGCTCTGAAAGGTGAGTCTATGGTTTACCGGCGCGACATCCTGAAAGCCAGTCTCCTTTTCTTGGCCACTCCTCTCCTCAATAGGCCGGCCTTTTCGCAGACGCCGCGCCGTTTCATCGACGTCCATTGCCACTTCTTCAACGCCGCCGACATCCCCGTGCGCGGCTTTCTCCAGCGCGTCGTTCTGGCCGACTACGCAACGAGCAAGGCGCTCTCGAACCGGGCCGAAAGCGCAATTTCGCTCAGCATCTGGAAGGGCATGGTGGCGAAACTGGCGGATGTGATGCTCAAATATAAAGCACCAACTCCGCAGGATGAAATGGCCTGCCTCAAAGGCGTGCAATCATGTCCTGGGATGAGCGTGAAGAAGGCCTTTCCGGGCGAGGAACCGCTTCAGGCTTCGAAAGGAGAGCGCGGTCTGTCCGATGCGTTGCATCGGCATTACCAAGCGGCGCAGTCGAAGAGCCTGGACGCGCCTCAAAACGATGAAGATGTCGACGCCTTCGTCGAATTCGTTCTGGCGGAAATGAAGAGGTCCGGCGCGAAGCCGCCCGCGTCTTCGAGCAAGAGCCTGAAAGGCCTTGGCTCGTCGCTCCGGAGCGCTACGGATGCGATCGCGCAATACGTTTCCGACGGCCGCAGTTTCTTCTCGCGCTATTTCAGCTGGGCGGAGGTTCTCACCGATTATCGAGGGAAAATCGCCGAGACCTATTATTCGCTCTACGACGCGGATCGCTCCCGGCTCATTCTGTCGGCGCCTGCGCTCGTCGATTACAGCTATTGGCTCGAAGACCAGTCGCCGTCTTCGCTGCAGGATCAGGTCGAGCTTATGGGGCTCCTGTCACTGAGGCAGAGCCGGCCGATGCACGGATTTGTTGCTTTCGATCCTCTCCGCGCGGTCCGGCGGAAGGCTAGTGAGCCGGACCCGCTGGATATCGCAAAAGAAGCCGTGACGAAGCACGGCTTTCTCGGTGTGAAGCTCTACTCGCCCATGGGTTTCAGGCCAACGGGAAACGCCGAACACGCTCTCGCTTTTCCGGCGCATGCCTCCCTCAGTGAGCCGGGTTTTGGCGAAAAGCTCGATGGCGCGCTCGACAGCCTCTACGCCTGGTGCCACGCCGAGGAGGTTCCGATCCTCACGCATACGACCCAGAGCCAGTCGGCGGGCCCAGATTTTGCGGCGCGCGCCGAGCCGCGCTTCTGGCGCCGGGTGCTGTCGAACTACCCAAATCTGAAGCTGAACCTAGCTCATTTCGGCAATTTCTCGCAGGCCTTTGCGCTGAAGGGCGGCAGCCCTGTGGCCGCCTACGACAAAACTTGGGAAGCGGAAATCGCGGAATTCATCAAGACGGGACGGTATCCCAATCTCTATGCGGACATCAGCTACTTCTATTGGGCGCTGGAAGGCCGCGATGAGAAGCAGAACATCAAATCCGTCAAGGCGATGTTCGCGAAATACTTTGAAACCGATCCACATGTTGAACGGATCATGTTCGGGACGGACTGGAACATGATAGGAAAATCCCAAGGGGCTGCAAACTATGTCGACAGCGTCGAAGCCTTTTTCCGCGATATCGGATTGAACGAAAGTCAACTCGACAACCTTTTCTTCGGAAATGCCGTGCGCTTTTTGGGATTGAACGGCGGGACCAAATCGGCGGCGCGCCTCCAGCACTTCTACGATGCCGCCGGCAAACCGTTCCCTGCTTTCGCCTGACTGTTCCAGCTCACAACCTCGTTGGGGCAAGCTCAACCTCGGGCGGCGAGGCGAGCCCTATGGTGAGCCCGATACACGCGGCATGTTGGCAATCCGCTCTTTGGAGCGCTCGCCAATCGGCGGACTTGGATGTAATGTTCTGTTATGGGTCCAAACCTCATAACTTTTCGATCGGCAGTCACGAAGGATGCGCCTGCAATCGCCTCCATTCACGATGCGGCTTGGCGCTCGACCTACCAGGGCATTATCCCCCATCTTCACCTCGAACGCATGATCGCCCGCCGCGGCCCGCGGTGGTGGCATCAGCAGATCGCGCGCGGCGCGAACGTCACCCTGCTTGTTTTTGACGGCGCGCCACAAGGCTACGCGACCTGGGGCGAGGCAAGAGGGACATGGCCTTGGCCGGCGGGCGAAATTTTCGAGCTTTACGTCGCGCCTGCTTTTCAGGGGGTTGGCCTTGGCAGCCGCCTTTTTCAGACGGCGAAGAAAGCGCTCAAACGCGACGGCTTGGAGCGCCTGGTCGTCTGGGCGTTGAAGGACAACGAATCCGCTTGCGCCTTCTATGGAGGGTTGGGAGGAGCAGTTGCGGCGGCCGCGCCGCAGCACTATGGAGACGTTTTGCTGACCCGCATCGCTTTCGTCTGGGGCGTGAACGTCAAGTCATCAAGAGCAGGATGAAACTCCTTGTTCAACAAGCGGCAAGTTCCGCGGACTGTAGATAAAGCAAGTATAAGTTCTTGAAACAGAACTTGCTATTGACGCCAGAGCGCCAAATCGGAGGCTGTACAAAAATTAGCCATGCACATACCCATTCCCCTGAGGGTGAAATGGCGATTGCGCAAACCTTGAGGCGTGGTATTAAATAATGCCCATGTGAAACTTTCAAAGGTTCCGCTCGGCGTGACGCTTGTCATACGTGCGGCGGCGAATGCAACAACTTACAATTGAATCCTTCATCGAAGAGGCAAACGAAGCCAAGTCATCGAAAGAGGTCTCCGAGCTTTTTGGAAAGGCCCTTGGAAACTTCGGATACGACTGGTTTTGTTATAGTCTCATCACGGACCACCCGTCCGTAGGCTTGAATGCGGGCCATGGGGTCGTATGCAATTATCCCGCCGATTGGATGGACCACTATAGAGCCAACCAGTACGAGAGAAAGGATCCGATATCTCGTCACGGCATTGGCACGATCCGCCCCTTCACCTGGGAGTTGGCGCTTCAAAACGGCAAAGTCACCGCAGAACAATATAAAATTATGAACGAAGCCCATGAAGCGCGTCTTCGGGACGGAATCGCGATACCTATCTGCGGCCCAAATGGGGAGTTGGCGGGAATGGGCGTCGCCAGCAGCGTTGGCGGGATTCGGCCCGAAAAGAATGTGTTGAGTAAGATAGGAACATTGGCTGTCCAATTTCATCTTGTATACACGGAGCTGGAAAAAAAGGCGCGCTCAACAACTGATGTCGCCGGAGAGGTCCAGTTGACCGACCGGGAGAAAGAAATTCTGTTGTGGGCCGCGGAAGGGAAAAGCGATTCCGTCATTGCCGAGATTATCGGCGTTTCCCATTCCACGATCCGATTTCACATGAACAATATATTCAAAAAATTGAATGCCAACGAGCGCACGCTGGCCACCGTCAAGGCCATCCGCAAAGGGCTTATCCTGCCGTCCTACCTGGGCTAAGCGAGATTTCCTGGCTTCCCGAACGTCGCAGCCCGTCACCCTGTCCCTCTCCCATCCGCTTGCGGATGCGGACGCGCTGTAGTGGCAAGCTCGCCAAGCCGACCCGGCGGGGAAGAGGGGGTTCGAACCGTTGGTCAGACTGGAGCAGTCCGCAGAAGCGCCAGGCGGTTTTCCGATAAGACGCACGATAAAACAAAAACTTAGGGCCCGCTCTTGATTCCATCAAAAGCGGATAGGCTCTCGTGGCTGGATTCCGGTATTCGCATCCGGGCGCAGCATGCTCAAGAGCAAGCGCCGGAAACAAAGGCGCACAGGCGCCTGTCAAGGTTGTTAGCTTATTAAGACTGCCCGAATTCGTTTTACTGCCTTGGTAACATGAGTTTATCGAGGCCGGACAATGATCGACTGCGTATCTCTCAGTACCAGCCATCTGTTTGCAGGCAACCCCATTTTCGAACAACACAGGCTCCGGCACGAGTGCATCGTGCAGAGACAGGCCTGGAATGTCCCGACCATCCGGAACATGGAATACGATCAGTACGACAATCCGGCGGCGACCTACCTTGTATGGCGGGACCGGGCGGGAAGCGCGCGCGGTTCCTCACGCCTGTATCCGACGGACCGCCCCTATATGCTGCAGGAGGTCTTTCCGCATCTCGTGGACAAGAAGCCGCTGCCACGAAGCCACGACGTTTGGGAAGGCAGCCGCTTTTGCGTTGACGACAGTCTGAAGCCTGAGATCCGCCAGCGGGTCATCCAGGAACTCGTCATCGGCTATCTGGAATTCGGTCTTGCTCACGGGGCCAAGAGCATCGTTGGCGTCATGTATCCCGCCTGCACCAGAAACATCTTCATCCGCAATGGTTGGGATGTGGAATGGCTCGGTGACATCTGCAAAAGCCAAGAGGGATATAAAATCAGAGCGGGATCGCTCACTGTATCCCGCGCGGTCTTGCAAAAAGTCCGCAAAATAACTGGCATCTACGAAACTGTTCTCAACTACGGCGAAGAAGTGGAATATCTGCGTGCCGCTTAATCACAATAGAAAGTGTCTCGTAATGGTTGAAACAAATCATGAAGACCTGAGTATTCAGGGTATACTTTTAGCTTTGCGCTATCTTTCTCGTGAAGCTGAAGGCGCCGGCCTTAAAGAACTCGCCAGGACGTTAGAAGAGGCAGAATTGAAATGTGACAAAAGGCCTGAACCAAACAAGGACCATTGCCTAAGTAATGGACCTACGCTCTAAGAATTATGCTCAAAAAAAGATCGAGACGGCACATGTCATTACGTGGAACTTTCTTTACGCCGGCCAATGAAACCGACAAGCTGTCTCTTGGCAGACTAAGTTCGCAAAAGGACAAGTTGGCCGACACCCTGCAATCGCAGATTATCAATGCGTTCGAAGCTGCGATTTACCAGGGAATGCCCCCAATGGATGCGCTTGCCGTCATCCTCTCCTGGATGTCATCCGAAATGATGCGCATCCAGGCGGATAAGGCAAAGCGCAGTTCGTGGTGACCCCGGGAACCGCGCCTATTCCGTGGCGATTGACGGCTGCTGCCCCATCTCGGCGCGGCGGCGGAAGAGTCCTGCGAAATCGATTGGATCGAGGAGAAGCGGCGGGAACCCGCCTTCGCGAGAAAGATCGGCTACGAGCCGCCTGACGAACGGGAAAAGCAGCGCCGGGCATTCGATAAACAGCACGGGCTGAATCGCTTCCTTCGGAAGATTTCTCAAAACGAAAGCGCCGGCGTAGACAAGCTCTATGTTATAGAGCACGCCTTCATCGCTCTTGGCTTCGCCTTCGAGCGAAAGCGCCACCTCATATGCGTCGTCCTGGAGATTGCGCACCTGCACATTGAAATTGATCTGCAGGTTCGGGTTTTTTCCCGGCCCGCGGAAGAAGTGCGTTGCGTCAGGGCACTCGAATGAAAGGTCCTTGATATACTGGCCCACAACATTGACCTGAGGGGCCTGGGCATTATCCGGCCCCTGCCGAGGGATGTTGCCGCCGTTCGTTCCGTTGTTTTCGGCCATTTCTTCGATCTCCGCCATCTCAGGGTGGGCTGTTGCGTGCATGATGCGGCTTTCCCGCAGGCGGCGCGCATTTGAGTCGGAGCTAGCATGGCCCACGTTCGACTGCAATGCCTTCGGGATTCTTATTCAGAGGCATCCCAAGAAATGAAAGCGTCGCCAAGCGCGCGCCTCTCCGATGACACGCGGGCCGGTTCGGGGGGCTGCCGCCATCACTCTGCTGGCGCGGAAACAAGCTGCGACTGCCCGCGAACAATGAGCCAGGTGGCCAGCGCGCACATCAAAATGACGGTGGCGATCGCGGCCGTCACGAGAAGAACTTCGTCGAACCCGCCATCGCGATGGAGCGCCCCGATAATCGGCACAGCGAGGCCGCCCATCGTGAAGCCAAGGAAAAAGCGCACCGAATAGATGCGGTTTCGCAGGCGGTCCGGCGCATAGCGGCCCACCATGGCGTCGTTGATGACGACCTGCCCATAGATGGCTCCCGTCACCAGGGTGAGCCCCAACGCCATCGGCGCGCCCTTCGTCGCAGCCGCAACCAGGAGCCCCGCCACCTGCATCGCTGAAAGCCCGAGATAGATTGCCGTCAGCTCAAAGCGATCGATGAGGCGGCCGACAATGATTTGAGTGAGCGCGCCGCATATGAATATGCCGGTCGTAAGCCAGCCGGTCATCGCGAGCGAGATGGGCAAGCCGGCGCGCTCGTCGATGACCTTCGGCATTGAGATCGTCACGATGTTGAATGTCAGCCCCGAGGCGAGGATGGCGGTCATGTATATGACAAGCAGCCCGATAATCAGGTTGCGCCCGAGGTTCAAGACATGGCTCGGAGCCCCTTTCCTACTGGTGGCGCAGCCGTCCTTCACGAGGAGGACGAAAGCCAGCCCGCTTGCGATCAGCACGGCGCCGGGCACGAAGAACGCGGCGCGCCAGCCGAATGCCGCCGCGGTCGCCGCCGTGACGCCGGAAGCGAAGGCGGCGCCCATATTGCCCCAGACGCCGTTCACGCCAAGCGCGCGGCCAAGGTGCTTGGCGTTCGCCACGATCATCGCGCTGCCGATCGGATGATAAATCGCGCTGAACACGCCAAGCAGTAAAAGCGCGGCGGCCAGCATCGCAAAGCTGCTTGAGACGCCAACCAGGAGACAAGCTGCGCCGTATCCAAAAAAGAACGCCGTCAGGAGCGCCCGCCGTCCGAAGCGGTCGGCGAGCCACCCAACCGGCAACGCAAAGAGCCCGAACGACACGAACGCGCCTGTGGAAAGCCAGATGAGGTCGCCGTAGCTTCGTTGGAGGTCGTAGCCGATTGCGATTACGGCGGTCGGGAAAATCAGCAGCACGAAATGATCGAGCGCATGAGCCCAATTCACGAAAAGGATTGTCCGCTTCGTCGTGTTGTCATCGGCTGTCATCGATGTTTGGATCACCGCAATTTTCCAGGAGGCGCCTAACCTGGGAACATCGGGCTTTCATGATAAGCGCCAATCGGCAAAGATCAACGTTCCAATGCCGGAGGCGGCCATGCATAGGTTTGCGTTTATCGTACTTGCCTTTTGGGGTTTCTCGCTCGCAGCGGCCGCCGTCGACAACGGAGACGCTCCTTTGCTCCCCGGCCGCGTCACATTCCCGAGCGCGGATGGCCGCACAACGCTTGTCGGCTATTTGTACCGGCCATCGAGAGCCGGAGCGCGTGCGCCGGCAATCGTCATGATGCACGGGCGCGCCGGCGCCTATTCCTCGAAGGCGAACGGGGTGTACGATGCTTCCACTTTATCCAAGCGTCACAAGGCTTGGGGAGAACTACTTTCAAGCGAAGGCTACTTCGCTCTTATGGTCGATGGTTTCGGCCCTCGCGGTTATCCAGCGGGTTTTGGACGCGATAGTTATAAAAACAGGCCCGAAGAATTGAACGAGGTTACTGTAAGGCCCCTCGATGCCTACGGGGCGGCCGCCTACCTGCGTTCGCTGCCCGGCGTGGCGAAGACCCGCTTGGCGATTCTAGGCTGGTCGAATGGGGGAAGCGCGACCTTGGCGGCTATGTCGCCGGTTTCGCCCGGCGCCAACGCGCCCGATCCGGACTTAGGCTTTGGAGTAGCCGTCGCCTTCTATCCAGGCTGCGGTCTCAAGGGAAAATATAATGAGGGGGGCTACCGCCCTTATGCTCCCGTTCGCGTTTTTCATGGTTTGGCGGACGAAGAGACCTCCCCGCGACGCTGCGCCGACTTCGTGGAGGCGGCCCGCGCCGAAGGCGGCGATATCGCGATCACTCTTTATCCGGGAGCGACCCACGATTTCGACGATCCAGGGGAGAAGCGCCAGCGCGTCGAAGCAAATGCGGCGGCGGCCGAAGATGCAACCCGCAGAACCCTGCTCCTGTTCGATAAGCATCTGAGATAGAGCTTTCTGCGTGCATCAATGAGCCGGGCGGATCCGCCGGAAATGTCCGGGCCCACTCTACAATTCTTAAGTTCAATACCCTAGATTCACCTTGATCCAGGGGGACGGCTCAACAATGATTGCCGCCGGGCGCAGGCTGCCTGAAGGGTGCTTCATGAGTGACGACACGCTGGCACGGCTCGTAGCGACGATCGCGTCACGACGTTCCGCCACCGGCGCCGCCTCGTACACGAAGTCGCTTCTCGATAAAGGCGCCGCCGCTTGCGCCAGGAAACTTGGCGAGGAAGCTGTCGAGACAGTGATCGCAGGCGTGAACGAGAGCGACGAAAAGCTATGTGCGGAAGCCGCCGATCTCGTCTATCACCTTCTCGTTCTGCTCGAGTCGCGAAACGTGCGCTGGGACGCCGTGTTGACCGAACTCGATCAAAGGACCTCGCAATCCGGCCATGCCGAAAAGGCTTCACGGGGATCAGGCGGAAACGCGCCATGAGTTTGCAATCGCAGGTGCTGGATTTCGACCCGCGGCCAACGGTGGAACTGTCCCCCTACCGCACATTCACGCGGCGCGAGTGGTCGGAGCTTCGAAACGGCGTTCAACTCACCCTGAGCGATGAGGACCTGGCGCGGCTGTCCGGTCTCATCGAGCGTATTTCGCAGGACGAAGTGACGGACATCTATCTGCCCGTCTCGAAGCTCGTCAGCTATTATGTGCGCGCCGCCCAGCTGCTCCACACGGCGACCTCGAAGTTCTTCGCGCGAGGCGAAGCGAAAATGCCGTTCATTATCGGCATCGCGGGAAGCGTTGCTGTTGGCAAGAGCACCTCCGCTCGCGTTCTGCGGGAGCTCCTGGCTCGCTGGCCGGCGCACCAGCGCGTGGATCTCGTTCCCACGGACGGCTTTCTCTTGCCGAACGCGGAACTGGAGCGGCGCGGCATCATGCACCGCAAGGGCTTTCCGGAAAGCTTCGATCAGGCGCGGCTTCTTCAGTTCGTCGCCGACGTGAAGGCGGGCAAGTCGAATGTCGAGGCGCCGGTCTATTCGCACTTCTCCTACGATATCGTGCCCGGCGAAAAGATCGTCGTGGACCGGCCCGACATCCTGATCGTCGAAGGGTTGAACGTGCTCCAGCCCGCAAAGCTGCCGCGGCATGGCGACGCCGTGCCTTTCGTTTCCGATTTCTTCGACTTCTCGATCTATATCGACGCCGAGCCCGCCGTGATCGAAAAGTGGTATGTGACGCGCTTCCTTCGCCTGTGGCGTACGGCGTTTCGTGACAAGGACGCCTATTTCTACCGCTACTCGAAGCTGACGCAGGAGCAGGCGGTTGAGCAGGCGCTGAAGCTTTGGCGCACCATCAACCTCGTGAACCTGAAGAAAAACATCCTGCCGACGCGCAAGCGCGCCAATCTGATTCTGAGCAAGGGCGAAGCTCACCGCGTGGAAACGGTCTCGTTGCGTAAGCTTTAGCCGCGGACATGCCGAAATTGATTCATCCGCCGAAGCTTGCGGCGCAGACAGCCTGGGAGCGTTTCGGGGGCAGGCGCGGCGACGCGGCCTTCGTCGCGGCCCGGCAATCGGCCGCCGATACAAAGGTTTTGGCGCTCATCGATCTGAAAATTCCGATCCTCGCTTCCGCCGATAGGGCGAAGGCGCAAATCCGCTGGCTTTCCGTGGCGGACGTGCAGGCGATCGCTGCGCCGCACGAGCTTGTCTTCTTGGGAGAAGACGAACGCGGCGCTGCGGTTTTCGCCTGTAATCTGCGGCAGTTCCAGACGGCGCATGCGCCGGCCGCGCTTGAAGCGTTGAAGCCGCTGGTCGATGTGCGCTCGCTGGCCTTGCAAGGCGCGCTTGGCGAGGCGGAGCTTCAGATCGCTGCCCAGGCGCGAGCGCTTCTCGGCTGGCATGTGCTGAATCGGTGCTGCGCACGCTGCGGCGGGCGGCTTCGCGTCACCGATGGCGGCTGGCGGCGGAGCTGCTGGGCCTGCGGCCTCGACGTTTACCCGCGCACCGACCCCGCCGTGATCATGCTCATTACTCATGGCGGCCGCTGCCTCCTCGCCCATGAGCATCGCTTTCCCGAGAAGATGTATTCGGCGCTCGCGGGCTTTGTCGAACCGGGGGACGATATCGAAAACGCCGTGCGGCGTGAGACCAGGGAGGAGACGGGCATCCTCGTGCGCGATGTGCGCTATGTGGCGAGCCAGCCCTGGCCGTTTCCGCACTCTCTGATGATTGGCTGCTGGGGCGAGGCGCTGAGCGATGCGATCAGGCTTGACGAGACCGAGATTGCCGACGCCCGCTGGTTCAGCCGCGATGAAGCTGCGGCCATGCTTGCCTTATCGCATTCCGGCGGGCTGTTCGTTCCCCCGCCTATTTCAATGGCGCACACGCTTATTCGCGGATTTGTGGACGGCGCCTTGGGCGGCTGAACTGGATATGGCGGCTGCCGGTGCGGGGGCTATCTCGTCGGGTCTTTTATCTCGGCCGCAGCCTTGAGAGTCCTGCGATTTATTTCCTCGGCGCTTAGATTGTATACGGTTAAGGAGTAATGAGTGGATATCGATTTAATTTCGTTGCGCCTCTGTTTCGTTGGTGTAAACAGAAGCCCTATTCCCAGCGAAATGGTGAAAAGGGCAAATAAGGGCCCCAGAGTACACTTCCACGCCATAACGCAGCACCATTACAATAAAGACAACCAGCGTGTAGAAACGCTTGAGCAACAAGGTTGTGCGAAACCAGCAGCGCAACCGGTTAAACCGGAGCCGCTTTCTTTCATCTCACATTATGCAACGCTAATGCAATAGTTTTTGTATGCATGAATAACATTAATTTGATACAGGATTGCACGCAAAACGGCGCTGTCGCCTTAAAGCCGCCACCAATCAAAATAGCGCGAGCAATTGAAGGAATCCCCTAGCAAGGCGGGGACCTGCTAGGGGAAACGTGCACCCCCGTGAATCTCAACGTATTTTTCCGAACGCTTAAGGTCAAGCTCCAGACGGCGCTGGCCTGAGGTGTCGCTGCGTAGGGTTAACAACGAACTCGAACGGAAAACATTCCCCTATGCGCTGGCCCCTTCGTACCAGCCCCGTGTCGACTGCACGAGACGCACAACCGACAGCATGACCGGCACTTCCACGAGAACGCCCACGACGGTCGCGAGCGCGGCGCCGGACTGAAAACCGAAGAGGACAATCGCTGTGGCGACCGCCAGCTCGAAGAAGTTGCTGGCGCCGATCAGCGCGGAAGGCCCAGCCACATGCCAGTCCTCACCAAGACGCCGGTTCAGCCAGTAGGCCAAGCCTGCGTTGAGATAGACTTGGACGATGATTGGCACAGCCAGCAGGGCAATGACGAAAGGCTGCCGCACGATCTGTTCGCCCTGAAGCCCGAACAGCAGGACCAGTGTCAGCAGCAACGCGCCCAAGGAAAACGGAGCCAGCGCCTTCAGCATGCGGTCCAAGGCTGGTTGTCCGCCCGTGCGCAGGCGGAGGAACCGCCAGAGCTGAGCGATGACGACGGGAATCACGATGTAAAGGACGACCGAGAGAAACAGGGTGTCCCACGGCACTGTGATCGAGGACAGCCCGAGCAAGAGGGCGACGATGGGAGCGAAGGCCACGACCATGATCGCGTCATTCAGAGCGACCTGACTCAAGGTGAAGTGCGGCTCGCCGTCGACGAGATGCGACCACACGAACACCATGGCCGTGCAGGGCGCAGCCGCGAGCAGGATCAGGCCTGCGATGTAGCTGTCGATCTGGTCTGCGGGAAGAAGCGGCCGGAACAAATAGCCGATGAATAGCCAGCCTAGCAGAGCCATCGAGAAAGGCTTCACAAGCCAATTCACGCCCACGGTCGTCGCGATCCCGCGCCAATGCATGCCGACCTCGCGAAGCGCCGCCGGATCGATCTTGAGCAGCATCGGGATGATCATCACCCAGACAAGCGCGGCGACCGGCAGATTGACCTGGGCCACGGTGGCGGCGCCGATCGCGTGAAAAATGGACGGCGCCAGATGGCCGAGCCCAATGCCGGCGACGATACAAAGCGCGACCCAGAGCGTCAGAAAGCGCTCGAAGAAACCCAATCCCGCCGCCTTGGAGGCGGCGGGCGCCAAGCTCGCTGAAGCTTCGGTCATCGGACTTCTTTCTTCCCGGCTGTGGAGCCTTCCATTCGACCGATCTCCTTCAGGCGGGCGGAAAGCGCCAGTTTACCGATGCTTTGCAGCGGCAGGGAGGTGAAGGCCTGGATGCGGTTTCGCAAATAACGGAACGCTTCGTTGAAGGCGCGCTGCTTTTCGATGTCCGTGCCCTCGACGGCGGCGGGGTCTTCGATACCCCAATGCGCTGTCACGGGCTGCCCTGGCCAGAAGGGGCAGACCTCGCCCGCCGCGTTGTCGCAAACGGTGAACACGAAATCGATGTTGGGCGCGCCGGGAGCTGCGTACTCGTCCCAGCTCTTGGAGCGAAAATCCTGTGCCGGATAACCATAGGCCGCGAGCGTCTTCAGAGCGTAGGGATTGACTGTCCCTTTCGGTTGGCTGCCCGCGGAGAAGGCGTTGAAGCGGCCGGCGCCATCCTTGCGGAGAATACCCTCCGCGAGGATCGAGCGGGCTGTGTTCCCTGTGCAGAGGAACAGCACGTTGTAGGTGTGGCTTTCCATGACTGTGTCCCTATGCTCCGCAGCACCCGCATGAAGCCTGTTGCGGCTTCACGGCTCGCACGAAGGCGCTCATGAACTTGCCGTCGATGTGCGCCGCCATCGCGTCCACATCAACGCCCTTGCCCCTCAGGAACTCGCGCGCGTCCTCGCCCCTGTAGATGCGTGTCGGCTCGATGCCGATCGCCTTGAACCCGGCGATTGCGAGCTTGCCCGCATACTCATTCTCGTCGAGCGCGCCCGCGATGCAGCCCGCCCAGGCCAGCACATTCTTGCGGATGTCCTCCGGGACTTCGCCGCGCGTGACGATGTCGGACACGGCGAAGCGCCCGCCGGGCTTCAGCACGCGGAAAGCCTCCCTCAAAACACGGTCCTTGTCGCCGGAGAGGTTGATGACGCAGTTCGAGATGATGACATCGACGGAGTGGTCGGGGAGCGGAATGGCCTCGATCTCGCCTTTGAGGAATTCGACATTCTCGACGCCCGCTTTTTTCTGGTTCTCGCGGGCGAGCGCCAGCATTTCGTCGGTCATATCGAGGCCGTAAGCCTTGCCCGTGCGGCCAACGCGGCGCGCTGAAAGAAGGACGTCGATGCCGCCGCCCGAGCCGAGATCGAGGACGATCTCGCCCGGCTGAAGTTGCGCCAGCGCCGTCGGGTTGCCGCAGCCGAGCGACGCCAGCACCGCCGCTTCGGGCAGCACGCTTTTTTCGGAGACGTCATAGAGATTGGAGATGATGGGGTTCGCTCCCTCAAGCGCAGCATCGCCGCCGCAGCACGATTTGCCCTTGCTGACGCGCTTGGCCGCCTCGCTATAACGTTCGCGCACGGCTTCTTTCACATCCGTCTGGCTCATGATTTCTCCTGACAACAGGTAATGTCTTCGGGTTTGATGGCTGTGTTGCGCGTGCAGCACTCGGCGAAGAGGAAGGCGAGAATGTCTTGCAGCGCCTGGGTATTCGCGGTGTAGCGAAGGAAGGTGCTCTCGCGGCGAACCTTCACGAGGTCTTCGTTTTTCAACTTTTCAAGATGATGAGAAAGCGTCGAGGCCGGAATGCCGAGTTCCGAGCCGATCTCGCCCACGACAAGGCCATACGGATGAGCCGACAGCAGTAGGCGGACGATCCTGAGGCGCGTCTCCGTTCCGAGCGCCGCCATCATATCGGCGTAGCGGGCGATCTGATTGTCGTGCTGAGGATCGGCCAACGCAGCCTCCGAGACATGTTCGGTACTTCTATAAACGCAGAATTACAGAAGTGTCAAGGCTGCAGTCGCGGGCGCTGACGCAATGCTGGCCTGCGCCAGGCTCGAACCGGCTACGGGGCGTTTGAGAACGGCCGCCTCAAGGCAAGCGAAGGCGCGCCGGCGTGGCCGGCGCGGGTCGCATCTCCGCCGATGCCAGCGGGGCGGACGTGAAAGCTGTCCGCCTTCCGCTATTCCGGGTTACGCCGCTCGGCCGAACAACCGAATCCAAAGCCCTTCGAACACTTGCCCAAGGGTCCTCTTCTTCGCCAGCTCTCTTGCCCGGCCTGCAACCATCTTCGACGTGACGGACCCAGCGTAATGGCAATAGCACAAAAGGTGATGAGCTTCAGCGTCGCTCAGCTCGAAGAAGCCCATGATGTCGCCCAAACGGTCGCCTGACAAACCCTCCCGCTTGAAGCCCTCATCCTCGAAGGCGATCGTCAACGGCGACCGGTCTGCTCGAAGATAGGGGCGCTCATGCCACGGGGCATATTCCATACGGCTCAGCAGCGGCACGGTATCGTCATGGGCGTCAAGAATTTCAGCGAGACGCTCCAGTCTCTGCTGGCGGACCGTTGGGCGAACGCTCGTTCGCGCCCGGGCGAGCGGCAGAGATGACGGGACTTCGATTTCCACATACGTCATGTTGCTCTCCATCCCCTGCCCGTCGCGCCAAGCTTTGTAGTGAACGCCGGCGCGGCGGAACGGTTCCTGACCCCGTACGATGAGGGGCGCCGGCACGTTTGCCGGCATGGGAGCGAAATCGCAGCCGTCGTGAAGTCTTGCCGGAATGTAGTTGAGCATCCGACAAAGAAAGTTTATGGTTTATACGCAAATTGTGAGCCATTGATTAGGAAACCGGCGCTGGGCCGTGGACTTGGTTTGACAGCTTTTTTTCTCCTTGGATTCTTTGATGACCCGCCGGCTCGGTTTTCTGACGCTCCTTGCGTGGGTGCTGGTGTGCGCGCTCACCCGGAGTGCGTTCGCTGAGGGCAAGCGCGTCGCGCTGGTCATGGGAAATTCCGCCTACGCTCACGCCGGGGAACTCGCGAACCCGGCAAACGACGCTACCGACATAGCTGCGAAGCTCAGGACGCTTGGGTTTGAAGTGATCCTTCAAACCGATGCCGATAAGCCGGCCATGGACAAAGCGATTTTCGAGTTCGCCCAGGCGCTGCCCGGCGCGGAAGCCAGCTTATTCTTTTATGCCGGCCACGGCATCCAAGTGAGCGACCAGAATTTCCTCATTCCAACGGGCGCCGAACTCAAGAGCAATTTCGGGTTGGAGTGGCAGTTGATCCGTGTCGACATGATTTTGAACACGATGAGCCAAGCTGCCGGCACGAACATCATTATCCTCGATGCATGCAGGAACAATCCCTTCGCGGGCAAACTCCGGGCTGCAACGCGAACATCGATTCTTCCGGGACTTGGGAAGATCCAGGCAGGACAGGGCGCCATGATCGTCTACTCGACGGCGCCGAACGACGTCGCCGTCGATGGAACCGGACGGAACTCTCCGTTTGCGGAATCCTTGATCAAACACATAGCGCAGCCGGGCCAGGATCTGAGCACGATCTTGCTGGACGTGAAGAAGGACGTGATAAAAGCTACGGGCAACAGGCAGGTGCCTTGGAGCGAAGACAGCCTCACTGCCAAATTTTACTTCAATCGATCGGAAGCCCCCGCCAGCCCCCTGGAAGAGCAATTATGGCGTTCGGTGGATAGCGACAACATAGACGAGTTGAACGCGTATATTTCGCAATATCCCGACGGCCATTTTGTCGCCATCGCCCGGCTCCGGATCAAGAAGCTTCAGCAGCAAGCGGCGTTAGCAGAGCAAAACAAGGCCGCAATTGAGGATATCAAAAAGGAACTTCAGGCTGGACGGAATAAGGATATAGAAAGACAGGAAAGACAAGCCGAAACCGCGGCTTGGGAGTTCTTGCAAGACAAAAACGATCTGGACCTGCTTGAGAAGTTTTTAAAGCGGTTTCCGAATGGGACTTATTCCTTCGTCGCTGAGGCGCGCATCGATCAAATCAAGAAAGAGCGCGAAGTGCAGAAGGCTCAAAAAGAAGAAGAAAAGCGCCGCCGGGACCAGGCCGCCAAGGAAAGCAAAGTTCAACGGCTTGAGGAGGAGGGCAAGGCTCAAGCGGAGAAGGATGCCGAAGCGAAAAAGCGGGCGGAGGAGGCTCGCAATACCGGCGAGCTGCAAAGGCTGCAGGACGAGCGTCGTCGAGCTGAGTTGAAACAGCAGGAAGAATTGAAAAAGGCGCAGGATGAGGCGCGCGCGGCGAAAGAGGCGCTGGCGAAAGCTGAGGAAAGCCGCTTAGCCGCAGAAAAAGCTGCCCAGGAAGCCAAGAGCCAGTCGAAAAAAGAGCGCGAAGAAGCGGCGGAGGAAGCCAGGAGGCAGGCGGAGGCCAGGAAAGCCGAGGAAGAGGCCAAGAAGGCTGAAGCGCGCAAGGCCGAAGAAGCGAGAAAGGCGGCCGAAGCCAGGAAGGCCGAAGAAGCGGCCAAGGAGGCGGCCAAGGAAGCCGCGCGGCGAGCCGAGGAGGCAAGAAAGCAGGCGGAGGCCAAAAAGAAGGCCGAAGAGGCGGCCAGGGAGGCTGCGCGTCAGGCCGAGGAAGCCAGGAAGCAGGCAGAGGCCAAGAAGAAGGCCGAGGAGGCGGCTAAGGAAGCTGCGCGGCAGGCCGAGGAAGCCAGGAGACAGGCCGAGGCCAAGAAGAAGGCCGAGGAAGCGGCCAAGGAAGCTGCGCGTCAGGCCGAGGAAGCCAGGAAACAGGCGGAGGCCAAAAAGAAGGCCGAAGAGGCGGCTAAGGAAGCTGCGCATCAGGCCGAGGAAGCCAGGAAACAGGCCGAGGCCAAAAAGAAGGCCGAAGAGGCGGCCAAGGAAGCTGCGCGGCAGGCCGAGGAAGCCAGGAAGCAGGCTGAGGCCAGGAAAGCCGAAGAGACGGCCAAGGAAGCTGCGCGGCAGGCCGAGAAAGCAAAGCAGGCTGAGGCCAGGAAAGCCGAAGAGGCGGCCAGGCAGGCGGCGCTGCAGGCTGAGGAAGCGAGAAAGCAGGCGGAGGCCAGGAAAGCCGAAGAAGCGGCGAGGGAGGCTGCGCGGCAGGCCGAGGAAGCGAAGTTGGTTGAGGCCAGGAAGAAGGCTGAGGAGGCGGCCAAAGAGGTGGAGCGGCAAGCCGGGGAAGCCGCGAATCAGGCTGAGGCCAGGAAGAAGGACGAAGAGGCGGCCAAGGAAGCGGCGCGTCAGGCCGAGGAAGCGGCGAAACAGCCTGAGGCCAAGAAAGCCGAAGAAGCGGCGTCCGAAGAGGCGGCGCGGCGGGCCGAGGAAGCGGCGAAACAGGCCGAAGTCAAGAAAGCCGATGAGGCGAAGAAAAAGGCTGCGGCAAAAAAGGCGGAAGAAGCGGCCAGGGCGGAGGCGCGGCGCGCCGAGGAGGCTAGAAGGCAGGCCGAGGCGAAGCGAGCGGCGGCAGCCGAAGCTGCGCAAGCCAGGCAGCAGCGGGCGTTGGAGCGCGCCAGAGCCGAAAAGTCCAGCAGACAGGCGCACCATGCGCCTGTTCAGCGCCGCGAGGCTCCGGCTCATCGCGGCGGTGGCGGCCGAGGCGGAGGCGGCGGAGGGGGCGGCGGCGGCTCGCCTATGATCATCGGCAATTGATTCGCGGCCGCCGGCGGACGAGCCGCCGCTTCACAAAAAGAGGCTGCTCCCCGATCGTTGTTGCAGTTTGAGGCGAAAGTGCATAGCTTTCCAAAGGATCATCGAATCTACTTGAGAGGGTTCCGACATGCCGGCTCAATATCCGAGTAGGATCGTACTCGCCGCGGCTTCTTTGATAACCTTTATGTCTGTTTCCGTCGTGGCGGCCGAAGACGCGGTCAAAGACACGAAGCAAGCCCCAATGCCGGCGCAAGCGCCAGCTCAGGCCGATAAGCCGGTCAAGCCGTCAAAAGTCGCGGCGCTTCCGGCTTCGGCGTCTTCCGCGCCGCATCACGTCTCCAAGTACAAGTACCTGTCACGCTATCATAACTTCTTCATGCGCGTGCGCTGCGTTCATATCGGCTGCGAAGGCGTTCACACTCTCGGCACCGCTTACTAGGCCAGTCTGACTGCCCGTCCCAAATATCGAGCCAGTTCGCAAAGCTCCGGCGCGCCCCCGCGGCTGGAATCAGTAAAAGCTGTGACTGGCGATAGCGTTGACTTCCGGCAACCTCTGATTCGCAAATGACTGCCATTGCAACTGTTGCAGAACTGACATTGTTTCTAAAAAAACGTAAGTTCCACAAATATATCAGAGATCGTTTACCCTGAATTGGCTAAGCCTTGGCCATGGCTTCGGGGGAAGTTATCGGCGTCTTTTTCATTCCTGGTGGCGCCAAGGTGGCTTCGGCGGATAGATGCAGGGTGAGCATAATGAAATACTTTATGGCGCGTTCCAGCCGGTGCAGGGCTGAGAACGAGGGATTGCGTCGCACGGTTTCCGGTTTATCGCTTGGCGCGAGTGGTCTTGCGCTGATGGCGGGCCTGCTCGCCGCATCCGGCGCGCAGGCGCAGTGCACCCACACTGGACAGTCTGCGATCAATACATTGTTTCCAATGGGCAGTGGCGGCAGCGTAAATGCCCTCACGTCCGTGATCGAGACCGTCAACACGGCGTTCTTGACGAACACATCGGCCTTCATCTCTGCGCCGGGCAACCCCGCGCCAGACCAGGAAGGCGGCGGCGCCTGGTCGCGCGCCATCGCGGGATGGGTCGATACTAAGAGCACAGGCGTGTTCACCGGCTCATTTGTGGGATTCCCGGGCTCGTCGACCTGCGAGACAACCGTGCATCAGGAGTACACTGGGTTCCAGGCGGGCCGCGACATCTCTGTTCTGAACGACAGACTGTTCGGGGCGAACTGGCATTTCGGCGCGACGGCGGGCTATGTCGAATCGTATGCGAAGGATATCACGCCCTTCGGCGGGGTCGATTTACCGGCGGGAACCTTGAACACGAATTTCCAGGTGCCTTTTGTCGGTCTTTATAGCGCGGTCACGAAAGGCAATTTCTATGCCGATGGCCAGGTCAGGTTCGACTACTACCAGGGCGAGCTTTCGGACCCTATCGCTAATGGCATCCACAGTCAGCTTCTCGATGCGCGCAGCTACTCTCTGACCGGCAACCTCGGCTATCGATTTGACCTGCCGCAGAATTCGTTCATCGAGCCGTCTGTCGGCGGCGTGTACTCTCACGTGGCAGTCGATCCTTTCGATGTCAGCGGGACACAAGTTCTCACAAACACCGGATCGTACCCCGGCGCCGTGCAAATCCACGACTTCGACAGCGAGCTTGGACGCGCCGGTGTAAGGGTGGGAACAACAATCAAAACGGACGACGCGATCGCGCAACCCTTCTTTGTGGCGAACGTCTATCATGAGTTTGCCGGCAACGTAACGACATCGATTACGGCCGCGGACCCCTTCCCTATAGGGACGGGAACGGTGACAACCAGCCGTATTGGAACCTATGCTCAGTTCGGCTTCGGCAGCAACTTCCAGCTTGTGGCGGATCCTGCATGGCTTGGCTATGTCCGCGTCGACTATCGGACGGGCGACAATATCGAGGGGTGGGCCATCAATGCTGGCCTCCGCTATCAGTTAACACCTGAGGCTGGAAGCCTGAAGGATGGCGGCAGCTTTAAGGACGGCCCGGCGCCATCGTTGGTGAATTGGAGCGGGTTCTACATCGGTACGTCGTCTGGCGGCGCTGTAACCTATACGCATTGGACCGCGCCTTCCGGATATACTACAGAACCTACCCTTGCCGGACTATTGCTGGGTGGGCAAGTTGGCTACAATTACCAGGTCGGCCAATTCGTCGCCGGCGTCGAAGGCGACTGGGATTACACAAATGCACGGGGAGGAAAAGCCTGCCCGAACGCGTTCTATTTCAGCTGCGAAAACGATGTGGATCAGCTTGGGTCAGTGGCGGCGCGTCTCGGTTATGCCTGGGGTCGCGCTCTATTCTACCTAAAGGGTGGCTTGGCGTTTGGCGAGATCTCGGCTCGCACTCATCTGAATCCCGGCACCGACCAATTGCTCTACGGAATAACCCTCACTGATCCGGCCACAACCACCAAATGGGAGAGCGGCTGGACGGGTGGCGGCGGCGTTGAATTCGCCCTCATGGAAAGATGGTCTGTTAAGGCGGAGTACATGCATTACGATCTAGGCAGGGACAAATTCAACGTTGATGTTAAAGGTGGCGCCGACGCGGCTAACATCTCCGCCGGCGGCGACATCGTCCGTGTCGGTGTGAACTACCGCCTCGGCTTCGACTACGTCCCCTTCAAGTAATCGATTTGCGGCCGCCGCTCGCTTAAAGCGGCGGCTGCACATTTTGCTTCCCGCCGTTTTCCTTCCTCAGCTCGCTCTCGCCGCCACGACCTCGATCTCAACGCGCGCGCCGCCGGGCAGAGCCGCCACGCCGATGGTTGAGCGCGCCGGATATGGCGCCTCGAAGAACGTCTCATAGACCTTGTTCATGGCGGCGAAGTCGGCGATGTCGGTCAGATAGACGTTCGCCTTGATGACATCCGCCATGCTGAGGCCGGCCACGCCGAGAACCGCGACGATGCCCTTCATCAGCTGTTCGGTTTCCGGCCCGGCTCCGCCCTCGACAAGCTTGTTCGTGGCCGGGTCGATGCCGAGCTGGCCCGCGAGGTAAAGGATATTCCCGGCCCAAACGGCCCGTGAATAAGGTCCGAGCGCTTTTCCAAGTCCGGGTGCATCGATAATCGCGCGGCGCGTCATGCCTTCCTCCAAAAAGTGGTTTCCACGGGAGGGCATACACGAGGCGGGGCTGGCGGGAAAGCGGCCTATTCCGCCCAATCGAGCGAGCGCGTGACGGCCTTCCGCCAGAAGCGGTAGTGATTATCGCTCCTGGCCCGGTCCATGGCCGGATGCCAGCGCTTGCTTGCGCTCCAATTCTCGACGATGTCATCGGCCGATCGCCAATAGCCTGTGGCGAGTCCAGCCGCGTAAGCCGCGCCAAGCGCCGTCGTCTCGATCACCTGCGGACGCACCACGGGCACGTTGAGCATATCGGCCTGGAACTGCATCAGCGTATCGTTCACGACCATGCCGCCGTCCGCGCGCAACTCGGTGATGGCGACGCCGGAGTCCTTGACCATGGCGTCGAGCACTTCGCGGGTCTGGAACGCCGTCGCTTCAAGAGCGGCGCGGGCGATATGCGCTTTCGTGGCGAACCGCGTCAGTCCGCAGATCACGCCGCGCGCGTGCTCCTTCCAGTGCGGCGCGTAGAGTCCGGAGAAGGCCGGCACGAAGTAGACGCCGCCATTGTCGTCGACACTGCGGGCCAAGGTTTCGATCTCCGGGGAATGCCGGATGACGCCGAGGTTGTCGCGGAGCCACTGCACCAGCGCGCCGGTGATGGCGATCGAGCCTTCGAGCGCGTAGACGGGCTTCTGGCCTTCGAGCTGATAGCCGAGCGTGGTCAGGAGCCCGCAGGTTGATGGAAACATACGCTCGCCGGTGTTCATGAGCATGAAGCAGCCGGTGCCATAGGTGTTTTTCGCCTCGCCGGGCTTGAGGCAGGCCTGCCCGAAAAGCGCGGCGTGCTGGTCGCCGAGGATGCCGCCGATGGGGACTCCCGCCAGAATGCCCGCCGCCTCGCCATGAATGCCGGACGAGGGCTTGATCTGCGGCAGGCACGCTCCCGGGACATCGAAGAGCGACAGCAGATCCGCCTCCCAGCCGAGGGTCTCGATGTTCATCATCTGCGTGCGGCTGGCGTTCGTCACGTCGGTTATGTGAAGCCCTCCGGCCGCCACGCCGGTCATGTTCCAGACGAGCCATGAGTTGATAGTGCCGAACACAGCGTCGCCGGCCTCGGCCTTGGCGCGAGCGCCGGGAACGTTTTCGAGCAGCCAGCGTAGCTTGAGCGCCGAAAAGTAGGTTGCGAGCGGAAGGCCCGTTTTGCCGCGAAGCCGGTCCTGCCCGCCATCCCTGCCGAGTTCCGAAACGAGAGTATCGGTCCTGGTGTCCTGCCAGACGATGGCGTTGCAGAGCGGCTCGCCCGTGCGCCTGTCCCAGAGAAGCGTTGTCTCGCGCTGATTGGTGACGCCAACGGCGGCAAGATCGGAAGCCGTCAGCCGCGCCGATTCCAGCGCATCTGCGATGGTGGAGACCGTGTTCCGCCAGATTTCAGAGGCGCTGTGCTCCACCCAGCCCGGTCTTGGATAGATCTGCTCGTGCTCCTTCTGAGCGGAGCCGACGATCGCGCCCTTGCGGTCGAAGATCAAAAAGCGCGTGGAGGTCGTGCCCTGGTCGATCGCGCCAACAAACCTGCGCATTCTGCCCCCCTCTCGTCATCGCGGAAACGCCGCAGGGATTATCCGGGATTATTGTAAACGAGAACAACGCCGCCTGGGGGCGCTTGACTTGTTCCCTCTTCCCTTGCGGGAGAGGGCCGGGGTGAGGGGTGGCTAGCGCGGCGACGAGGGAGCAGACTGTCGCCGGTCGTAGCCGCCGAAAATCCAATCCGAGATCGCTTGAAAAAATCCTGCCTTCAGGCCGAGCGCGACGGCTAGGATGATGACGATCCCGGTCCCTGTGGCGATGGCGTCCGCCAGGATCGTCTGGCCGAGAGCCATGGTGAAGAACTTGCCTGCAAAAGAAAGAACGACGGTCAGCGCGAAGATCGGGAGGGATGCGGCGCCCGCCGCGCAGACCCACCGGGAAAGGCGAAGCCTGAGCCAGCCCGCATCTTTGGAAACGAGCCGCGCAACGAGATAAGCCGAAGCCAGAAGGCCGACGACGCGCCATAGATCGAGGCAGCGCTTGTTCAGGCTGAAATACATGGCGCGCAGGCGGTTCGCCGCCGCATCGTCGATGGTCTCGAAGGCGATCGTCATGAGCACGCAGGCGCTGAAGAGGACAAAAATCACACAGCAAATGTCAAGAACGCGCCTTGCGTCGCCTGTTGCGACAGGCGGCGAGTTCGTTCGCGTCCGCCAGCCGAAGGCGAGACCGATGGCGAACAGGAACTGCCAGCAGAACGGATTGAAGTTCCAGGCCACATCATAGGTTATGGTGGGGATGTTCGGGAAGAAGCGAGCCGCGAACATCCACATGAGCCCAGAGGCTACAAGAAGCGCCAGTTCGCCTTGCACCCTGAGCCAGATGAGGAAGGGCGCCATCAGCATGACGATGACGTACATCGGCAGGATATCGAGAAGCGGCGCCTGGAAGGCGAGTAAGGGAGCCCCCGTGAGCACATGCAGAGGGTCGCTTTCGATCTTATCGAGGAAAATCTCGTAGTCCGTCTTGATGCCGGCGCCGGCGATCAGGAACGCCGCCGCCATGATGAACGCGACAAGCAGAAGGTGATAGGTCCAGATCGCCCTTGTC
This sequence comes from uncultured Alphaproteobacteria bacterium, assembly GCA_963727795.1. Lineage (GTDB taxonomy): Bacteria > Pseudomonadota > Alphaproteobacteria > Rhizobiales > Rhodomicrobiaceae > Rhodomicrobium. The sequence continues at coordinate 128,469 of CAVSHC010000006.1, read as the reverse complement.
CTTCGCAGTGCTTTCAGGGCGAACGCCTGCAGACCTTGGGGAACGAGGTTGTAATAGGCGAGCGCGGCCGAATACCCGGCCAGAAACATGAACACTTCCGCAGAGTTGAACAGCGCGTATGTCCGGGACGTCGCCCAGCTGAACGCGTTGTCGGGGATGTGATTGATGAAAATGAAGATGAGCGAAAGGCCGCGGAAAAAGTCGATGCGATGGTCGTAGTGGAGTTTCCGCGGCGAGGGCAGCGAGTTCTGGAGCCCATCCGTCTGCGAGCCGTCTTGCCGATGCACTGACAAGGTTCACTTCAGATCCCGCTCTATTCAACATGGCATAACGCGAGTGCTCTCGTTTGGTTTCGTCTGCACGCAAATTTCAAGCCAATGCGATCACGATTCGCCCGGCGCAACAAAGATAGCCTCGCGCTGGCCCAGCACCAGGCCGCATAAGTCTGGTTTCTTTAAGGAAAGCGGCGAAATGACAAACCGCGTTACAAAAAACCCTGGGCATAAGAAACTCATGCCGCGGCGAGGTCTCTCAGCTGCGCGACGCCAACCGTCAGCTTCGCAAGAGTCATCGCCCGCCCGCTGAGCATGTCGCCCAAAGTGGCAGCGACTCGGGCGGCTTCCCGTTCATTGCTTCTTTTCCATGACGCGAAATCCGCATCCTCGGGCGAACTCGCAATGACGCTCGCCGCCAGCGCGCGTTGCGCCGATGCGATGGCGGCGAGGCTGGCGTTGATTGCAAGCCGGTTGAAATAGTCTCCGGCGGCAAGCATCTCGCTCGCCGAGGCGAGCGCATCGAGATGAAACTCCTGCCGGATTGCAAAGATGACTTCTGCGGCGGCCGCGACCGGAGCTTTGCCGTCCTTCGACACGCGAACGATGTCGAGCGCCTGGGAGAGCGGCTCAAGAGCCGCCATTCGCTTTGCAAGATCCGCCGGCAAGCCGCCGGCCTGCAGTTGCGCTTCCTCTTCCTTCAGCCTGATCTTGATCTGTTCCGGCAAAAATTCAGCCATGTTTCCGGTGAGGAAGTCCACGCCATCGCGATAGCGGGCTATCTCCGCTTCGAGACCCTCCCTGAATTGAGTGTGTCGCAGGAACCAAGCCGTCTGCCTCCGCAGCAGATCCTGCGCCCTGCGATAAAGGCAGAGCTGGCTTTGCCCATCGATTTTGCAGTCGAGCGCATCGATGTCAGCATAAAGCGCCGGCAGTTGATAAACCGCCGTCACCGCCGCAAAGGCCTGGGCGATCTCAGCGGGAGTGCGCCCTGTTTCCTCGATCATGCCGACGGCGAAGGTCGGGCCGCCGCTGTTGACGATATCGTTGGCGAGGCTCGTCACAACGATTTCGCGGCGGAGCGGGTGCCTTTCGATTTCCGCCGCGAAGCGCTCCCGCATCAGGGGCGGGAAATAGGAAAAAAGCGCACGGCCGAGATAGGGATCGGAAGGCAGCCCCGTTGCGATAAGCTCATCCTCCAGATCGATCTTCGCATAGGCAAGCAGCACAGCCAGCTCGGGGCGGGTCAGCGGCTCCCTCGCTTCCTGGCGCTCCAGAAGCGACGCGTCCGAAGGCAAGGCTTCGACGGCGCGATCGAGGCGTGCCTGCTTCTCCAGCCTTTGCATCAGCCGCTGCTGGAAGCCTAAGTCGGAAAGCCCGTCCATTTCCGCGAGGCTGATCGCCAGCGGCTGGACGTAATTGTTTCGGAGTACGGTGCTCGCCACCTCGCCCGTCATCGCGGCAAGAAGCCGATTGCGAGACGGCGTATCGAGCTTGCCTTCCGCGACCGCGGCGCCCAGCGCGATCTTGATGTTCACCTCGGCGTCGGAGGTGTTGACGCCCGCCGAATTATCGATGGCGTCCGTGTTGATCCTGCCGCCGCGCAGCGCGAATTCGATGCGCCCGCGTTGCGTGACGCCCAGATTGGCTCCTTCCCCGATAACCTTCGCACGCAGCGCGCTCGCGGCGATCCGGATCGCATCGTTGGCCTTGTCGCCCGCCTGCGGATCCGTCTCGCCGCTGCTACGCACGTATGTGCCGATGCCGCCGAACCACAGGAGATCGACGGGCGCTTTGAGGATCGCAGTCAGGAGTTCGCCCGGCGTTACGATCCCCTTTACGCCGAGAACGGCCTGAGCTTCCATTGAAAGCGTAATGGACTTCTCCGCGCGGCTGTAAACGCCGCCGCCCGCCGAGAGCCGGGACCTGTCGTAATCCTGCCAGCTCGAACGCGGCAAGTCGAAGAGGCGCTGGCGTTCTTCCCAGCTCAAGCCGGGATCGGGGTCCGGGTCGATGAAGATGTCGCGGTGATCGAACGCGGCCACGAGCTTGATGGCCTTCGACAACAGCATGCCGTTACCGAAGACATCGCCCGACATGTCGCCGATGCCGGCTGCCGTGAAAGGCGTTGTCTGGACGTCGATGTTCATTTCGCGGAAGTGGCGCTTCACGGCTTCCCAGGCGCCTCTTGCCGTGATGCCCATTTTCTTGTGGTCGTAACCGGCGGAGCCGCCGCTTGCGAAAGCGTCGCCAAGCCAGAAGCCGCGCTCCAGCGCAATGCCGTTCGCGATGTCCGAAAACGTGGCGGTGCCTTTGTCTGCCGCCACGACGAGATAGGGGTCGTCCCCATCGCGGCGGATCGTGCCGGGGGGCGGGACGATCTTGCCCTGGACGAGGTTGTCGGTGATGGAAAGCAGGCTGGAAACAAAGGACTTGTAGCAGGCGACGCCCTCTTCCTGGATCGCATCGCGGTTCCTTGCGGGAAGCTTTCTCGGGACAAATCCGCCTTTTGCGCCTTTCGGCACGATGACGGCGTTTTTCACCTGCTGGGCCTTGGCGAGGCTCAGGATTTCGGTGCGGAAATCGAGCTGCCTGTCGGACCAGCGCACGCCGCCGCGCGCGATCGGCCCGCCGCGCAGGTGGACGCCCTCGAAGCGCGGCGAATGGACGAAGATTTCCACGAAGGGCTTCGGCGCGGGAAGCCATTCGATATCCCCGCTGCGCAGCTTGAGCGCAATGGTCTCCGGCGGGGCGCCGTCCTTGCCGGGCTGGTAGAAGTTGGTGCGCAGCGTGGCGCCTATCAGAACGAGGAGACTGCGCAGGATGCGGTCGTCGTCGAGAACCGGGATCTTGTCGAGGCTCTCCGCGATGCGCCCCGCGATCTTTAGCCTTTCAACATCGCGCCTCCGGTCGCTCATCGATTTCCCCGGGTCGAACATGACCTCGAAGAGGTTGAACAGGCTGGCCGCGATGGCGGGGTATTTGTTCAACACTTCTGATACGTAGACCGAGCCATAGGGAACGCCCGTCTGCTGGTAATACGAACTGTAGGTCCTGAGAACGGCGGCCTGACGCCAGTCGAGGCCCGCGGCGAGGATAAGGCCGTTGAACCGGTCGTTTGGAGCCGCATTGGCCCACACCGCGAGAAAGCCCTCTTCAAGATCCCTCCGGCGCGCGAGAATGTTTTCGCCGCAGCAATCTGCGCGCAGATCGCTATCGTGCAGGTAAACAACGCCCGCTTCGCCACCAATCTTTGGCGTGAGCTGGAACGTACGCTCGGAGATGACGTCGAAGCCGAAATTCTCCAGGATGGGCACGCGCTTCGAAAGCGTCAAAGGCTCGTCCTGTTGCTGCAGGGTCGCCCGCACGCTCTGGGGGTCAGTGAGAGTCTCGCGGTGGACATCGATTTCCGTCCGGCGGTTCGGACCTAGTTTTTCGAAGCCCACAATATCGCGCAAGGCGCGTGCCGGCGAATTGGTTTCCTGGTAGCCGGCGGGGAAAGCATCAAGATACCTCCGCACCATTTCATAGCCGTCATTGCCGTACTGTTGCAAAATAAGGTCGCGAAACGCGTCGCTCCACGACGTGATGATCCTCTCGACCTTTTTTTCGAGATGAGTTTCCGGCGGATTCCGCAAATCCGCGTCCCTGCGCCAGAGCACGAAATGGACGCGCACCGTTGCGCTTTCCGTGAAGAAGGGCGTGGCGGACTCCAGGCGGCCGCCGAAAGCCTGTTCCAGCTCCTTCTCGACTGCGATGCGGACCTGGGTGTTGTAGCGCTCGCGCGGGGCGTAGACGAAGACGGAGACGAACCGCCTGAATTCATCGCGCCTGACGAAGACGCGCGGCCTCGGCGTGAGATCGATCTTGAGGACCTCTTCGGAGATGCGCACAAGCTGATCGGCCGAAATCTGGAAGAGTTCGTCGCGCGGGAACGTTTCCAGCACGTTTACCAGCGCGCGGCCGGAATGGCTCTCGGGCGGATAGCCCGAGCTTCGAAGCACCTTGGCCACCTTCTGGCGGAGAAGGGGGATATTGCGGGCCGAGAGATTGTAGGCGGTCGCGGTGAACAACCCCGCGATGAGCACACCGCCAACGATGTTGCCCTCAGGGCTGTAAAGCTTGATGCCGATCGTATCCATGTGGATGCGGCGGTGGACGGCGGACTTGCTGTTCGCCTTCATCACGATGACGGGGGGCGAGTTCAGGAAGAAGGCGCGCCCCTGCGGAGTAAACCCGTCGTCAGGACCCTGGCGGAGCACGGAGACCGTCTCGTTTCGGAGAAGACCAAGCCCCAATTCCGGCCTGGGGATCAGCTCCCCGTGGTCCTGGTCGCCCGCGTAGCTGTATTCGCGAACGCCGAGGAAGATGAAGTTGTTATCGAGCAGCCAGCGCAGAAATTCGAGCGACTTCGGCGTTGGTGTTCGCGGTCGCGGGCGGCGGGTTTGTTTCGAACTGCTCGACGGCGCGTCTCAGTCGCGCCGTCATGGATGCGAAGTCCGCAACGGCTGTCCTCACATCGCGCAGCACGCGGCCCAACGCCCGTTCGATGTCCGCCTCCGGCGGCTGCGGCCCCAGCTTGCGGATTTGCAGGTGAATGAAGCTCTCGCGCTGGGCTCCGTCTGGGTCTGGAATGGGGCTTGGAGCCTCAAGCTTTGTCAGAACGCCTTCCCCGTTCCGGCGCACTTCGAAGATGGGATGGGCGACCAGTTCCGGCACAAGGCCAAGGTCGCGCAGCGCGCCGAGCACCGAGTCCAGAAGGAAGGGCATGTCGTCGTTTACGATATCGGCCACCAGGAACTCGATGCCGCCGGCCACCTGGCGGCGAAGGACAATTTTCGGCTCGCCGGCGTTCCTTTGCCGGAAACTTTCGAAGCCGTCGCGCGCGAATGCGAGAAGATCGCTGGCGCCATAGGCTTCGAACTCGGCCTCGTCGACCTCGTTGAAAAGGTGCTTGGCGAAGCGCGCCGCCAAGCCGTCCCCTGCCTGCCGGGAAAGGGAATGGACGACTGCCGAAAGCTTGCCGCCGCTGGAGGTTTCAGCCGTTAATGCCATGCTGGCGCTCCATTATTAGAGTCTCCGCGAAGCCGATGGCGGACCTTGACCGAGCCCTTACGGACTACCAACGGCACCGGCGCAAAATATCGCAACCCAAGGAAGAGTTTGGCTCATGAAAATAGAGTGAACCAGTGACCGCCTCGCAGCTTCCCGAGGCTGCGCTCGATCTAGAGAACCGCGCGTATCTCCGCGTCTGTGAGTATAAGCTTGGCTTTGCGCCGAATGTTCTCAAGGCGTAGGCCGTCTCGATAATAAGAAATTGAAGGCGCTTACCGGCCTTTCGGACGAAACGGCGCCGCTTGAGAAGCGGGATTTTACCGCTAGCCTTCATTTGCGGTCCGTGTAATTTTAAGAAACGCGACGGTTCCCCGTGACGGGGATGAAAAGGGAATGCGGTGACGGGATACCGGAAGCCGCAGCTGCCCCCGCAACTGTTAGCGGCGAGCGAAAGGCCGAATGCCACTGGGCAATGCCCGGGAAGGCGGCCAGCGCGCTTCGACCCGCGAGCCAGGAGACCTGCCGGAGCGATTTGAGGCTAGCCAAGCTGCCGGAGGGGCAGAAGGAGGTTCGATGACGTTTCCCGATAGATAGGGACAGCACGCCGCGCCGCTCGCGCGGTTTCTCCTGCTTATTCAGCTCACCAATCAAGGAGACCCCATGCATATCGAACCCGGCGTTCTGAACGCCAGCAAAGTGATTTACGCCAACGCCGGCGCAGCTTCGGTGCTGACGGCTTATCTTCCATCATTGGTGCGTAAGCCCGCTGAGATCGTGAAGATCGCGCTCGCTGCTGTTTTCTTCTCCCTGTTCATGGAAGCGTTCCACATGCCGGTTGGGCCTTCCGAACTGCATTTCGTGGGCGCATCGGCGATCTATTTCGTTTTCGGCTTCCTTCCTGCGCTTTTTGGGTTTGCGATCGGACTTCTCTTGCAAGGGCTCGTCTTCGAGCCGCAGGATTTGGTCCATCTTGGCGTGAATTTCCTTTCGCTTGCGGTTCCACTCGTCGCTGTGCACACGCTGCGCGGCCGGCAATATTTTGAAGAACGCGCCTCCAAGCGGCGGCTTTCCTGGGCGGAGATCGTGAAATTCGATGCCGCGTATTACGCTGGCGTGGTGGGCATGGTGGGTTTCTGGCTGGCTCTTGGCAACGAAGCCACCCCGTTTGCGAGCTGGGCGCTGTTCGCCGCGTCCTATGTGCCGCTGGTTCTTTGCGAGCCTGTATTTACCTTCTCTGTGCTGAAGTTGCTCGGAAGGCTCGATGTTGCGAACCCGGTTCGCAAAGTGACGGCGGTCGACGCGTTGGCTTTCGCTTAGCGTTCACCGACTCCGCCGTCCTCCACGCCTGCGTTGTCCGCAGGCGTGGCGAATTTCGCTTCCTTTCAGCTTACGTCGGACTCACCGAACCTGTTGCATCCGTGCAATAGCGTCTTAATTTTATTCGGCCTCCACATAGCTGTTAAACCGAACACGGGTTATAGCTAGATGCAGCTCGGGGAGACGATTCTCGACCACAACGCGGTGGAGCGGATATGAAAAAGACGGCGCAAGCGTTCAGCGTTGCCATCGTAGCGGCCATGTCTTTGGCGAGCGCGGATGCGTTCAGCGCCGATGTCGCGCCGGCGGCCGCGAGAGCGCGCGTGGATTGCTATGTCCAAGCGCCGCTGCCTCCCGTGCATCGCTCCTACCTTCGGCGCGACGTCGTGGAGCCGGGGGTTTACGAAGTTGGACGCAGCGCCGCCGTTTATGGCCGGACGGGCTGCTGTGGCGAGCGACGCGTCCTGCTGCGGCCTTACAAGAACTACGCGCATTTTCAGCGGCCCTACATCGCCTTTTCGCGCGAGCGCCTGACCATACAGCCGGAGGGCTGGAGGCTGGTTCCTGCCCGCAGGCCGGCGGGGTGCTGAACCCACGTTGTGTCATAGCCGCACTTGATGCCGCAATCCAGGAAGCGAACCGCAGCTTGGATGATTTCTGGACGGCCGGGGCATGACCCAAAAGGCCGGCTTCCTAAGCCGATAGAAGCAAACGGCTTCGCCGCGAATAAAACAAATGTTTTTCCGCCAGCGGCGCCGGCGGAGATTACGTGTTTGCGGAGTGTCTGCCTGGAGCCGATAAGCTACTGAGCGCGAATTTCCCAGCAATCGATCCCGCTTTGCTTGAGCTTCTTGCAAGCGGCCTTCGCCTGGACGTCGTCGGAGAACCGGCCGAGCCGCGCCCGGTACATCGTAACGCCGCTCGGCAAGGCCACAGGCATGATGAATTCCGGATGCGCCTTCATGAGCGCGGAGCCGAGAGCCTGCTTGACGCTCTCCAGGCGCTGCCTTGCCTGCGCCTGATCCGGGAAAGAGCCGACCTGAACGTGATAAGGGCCGGGCTGGTCCTGCAATTCTTTCGAGACGGCGACGCTCGCAGCGGCCAATGTCTGCGGCTGCGAGGTTTTCTGATGCTGCCCGGCGGGTTCTGCCTGCGCCTTCACCGGCTGGATGTCCGCCGTCTTCACCGCCTGGAGGTCCGCTGCCTGCGTGGTCTCCACGGCCACCGCGGCGAGGGGCTCCACTTCGAGCTGACGCGCGGTCTTATTGTGGACAGACAGGTTCTGAAGCTGTGCGTGCTGAACCTCCGCCACCCAGGTCTCGTTGCCTGTTGCGTTACGAGGCGCGGCAGTGACGTGCGTTGAACTGCGGCTCGCAGCCCTTTCGATCTTCTCCTCCGGCTCATCGGTTGTCATGTCGGAGGACAGCTGCGCAGTTTCCGGGCGGCCGAAGGGATGCTTCGCGACCAATCCGTTTTCAATGGATGCGATGAGCATTCCGATCGAGCGGCTGTCCGGCTGCTGTTTGAGTTGCAATATGGCCTGCGGCGGCGCAGAGGCGGCCGGAGCGGCGGCGGACACAGCCTTGACCGGAACGGCGTCCTTCTTTTGAGGGGTCTCCGCTGGCGCCGGTTCCAAACGCTTTGGCGCCTCCAGCTGCTTCGGCTCCTCAGCACGCCCCTGTTCTACGGCGATAGCCAGCTCGAACGGCTTAACCACGGCCGACGCCTGAACCCCCGCCTTCTGCGCGGCTGTACGAGTCAGCGCCTTGCTCCATGAAGCGTCGAGGATGTTCCGCATCGTGGCGTTCCGGGAGCTAGCCGAGCCGCCGCCGAGCACGACGGCAAGCACGCGCTTGTCGCCGCGGTGAGCGGAGGCCAGCAGGTTGAAGCCCGACGCGGCCGTGAAGCCGGTTTTCATGCCCTCCATGCCCTCATACGAGAAAAGCATGGTGTTGTGGTTACGGTAGATTTCGCCGTTATATTGAAAATATCTGGTCGCGAAGACTCTCGCCCGCTGGGGATGGTCGGCAAGAATGCTCTTCCCGAGGATGATCAGGTCGAGCGCCGTTGTCGTCTGCTCGGAGTTGGGCAGGCCCGAAGCGTTGCGGAAGGTCGTGTTCAGCATCCCGATCGTGCGGGCCTTCTGCGTCATCACGCGCGCAAATTCCTCCTCCGATCCCGCAAGCGCTTCCGCGACGGTCACCGCCATGTCATTGGCGGACTTCGTGACGATGGCGCCGATGACGTCGGAGACGGCGATCGTCTCGCCCGGCGACAGGCCAAGCTTCGTCGGAGACTGCTCTGCCGCGTGTTCGGAAACCTGGAGCCTCGTGCCCATGGTCAGCCTGCCGTCCCGCAAGGCGTCGAACAGCAGATAAAGCGTCATCACTTTCGTGATGGAGGCGGGATAGCGAGGTTCGTTAGGGTTTTTCGCGTAAAGGATGCGCCCTGAATAAAGGTCGATGGCCATGGCGGAGGCGGCTGGCGAATAGCGCTCCTGGACGTGCCGCCTGCGCGCTTCGGCATCGGGAGCCTGAAGGAACAGCGCGGTGATCGCACCGAGAAGAAGAACTCGCCATGTGGGTTCGAATGTTGGAGCCGAGCCTCGCTCCCGCTTCAGAAGGGACATCGTTTTTTCCGGATCACATCTTGCGTGAAAACCCAAAAACTTTGTCGCGAGCAAGGCAGCCGGTCTGTTCGTCCGCCGGACGTCCTCTACGCAAGGTTGTTCGGTCATCATGCTATAGCCTGCGCTTCTTAATACTTTCTTACCTATCTGTGAGGGAAAAACGGCTGTGAGTTGAAAACCGTATGAGTTCATCACGCCGCCTGAAGTTTCGTTCCGGCCCGGCCTCGCGGCCCCCTTTCAAGCTGCGAAGCGAACCATATATTCGGCGATGCATGACGCGGCGGGCCTTGACAGGAGAAACCCAGAAACGGGAGTATATAGGGTGACGGCTTTCCATGGTTGGGGTTACCGGCGGTGAGGGACGGCTTGCGGAACGGTAAGGCTTCTGATTGGCTCTCGATGGTTGCTGCGATGGCAGGCAATAACGGTTTCAAGGGTGATAACGACCTTAAGACCGGCGTGGTAACAAAAACTCGACCGAAAACGAAACGGCCGAGCCTGTACAAAGTTCTCCTTTTAAACGACGATTATACTCCGATGGAGTTCGTGGTTTACGTGCTTGAGCGGTTTTTCAATAAGCCGCGAGAGGAGGCGACGCGCATCATGCTTCACGTGCATCAGAAGGGCGTCGGCGTTTGCGGTGTCTATACTTACGAGGTTGCTGAAACGAAAGTCACGCAAGTGATGAATTTTTCACGTCAGCATCAGCATCCTCTGCAGTGTACCATGGAAAAGGAGTAGGTGCGGCAGTGCCATCATTTTCAAACAGCCTGGAAGAGTCGCTTCACCGCGCAATCGAATACGCCAATGAGCGTCATCACGAATACGCCACGCTGGAACACCTGCTTTTGTCCCTCGTGGATGACCGCGACGCCTCGTCCGTCATGCGGGCGTGCAACGTGGATATCGACCGCCTGCGGGCCAAGCTGGTCGATTTTCTCGATAAGGAACTGACAAACCTTATTTTGGATCAGGACAGCGAGGCGCAGCCCACGGCGAGCTTCCAGCGCGTGATTCATCGCGCCGTCGTGCATGTGCAGTCCTCGGGCCGTGAAGAGGTGACGGGAGCGAACGTGCTCGTCGCGGTCTTTGCGGAGAGGGAAAGCAACGCAGCCTACTTCCTGCAAGAGCAGGACATGACCCGGTTCGACGCGGTTAACTTCATTTCGCACGGCATCTCGAAGCGCGCCGGCATGTCCGAACCGCGCGGCGTGCGCGGGGTGGAGGATGAATTCGACGACAGTCGACGGCTCCGACGACAAAAAGCGCAGCACAGACGCGCTTGAGGCTTACTGCGTCAATCTGAACCAGAAGGCGAAGGACGGCCGCATCGATCCGCTGATCGGGCGCGATAAGGAGATCGAGCGGACCATCCAGGTGCTGTGCCGCCGGTCGAAGAACAACCCGCTCTATGTCGGCGATCCGGGCGTGGGCAAGACGGCCATCGCCGAAGGCTTGGCGCGCAAGATCGTGCGCGGCGAGGTGCCGCAGGTGCTGGCGAACGCGACCGTGTTCTCGCTCGACATGGGCACACTGCTCGCCGGCACGCGCTATCGCGGCGATTTCGAGGAGCGTCTGAAGGCCGTGATGAAGGAGATCGAGGCCTATCCGGGCGCGATCCTGTTCATCGACGAGATCCATACCGTGATCGGCGCGGGCGCGACCTCTGGCGGCGCGATGGACGCCTCCAATCTGCTGAAGCCTGCCTTGCAATCGGGCGTGCTTCGCTGCATCGGCTCCACGACCTACAAGGAATACCGCCAGCACTTCGAAAAGGACCGCGCTCTGGTGCGGCGCTTCCAGAAGATCGACGTGGCCGAGCCGACGATTGAGGACGCCTTCGAAATCATGAAGGGCCTCAAGCCCTATTTCGAGGACTTCCACAACATCAAGTACACCAACCAGGCGATCAAGGCGGCGGTCGAGCTTTCGGCGAAGTACATTCACGACCGGAAGCTGCCCGATAAGGCCATCGACGTGATCGACGAGACGGGCGCGTCGCAGATGCTTTTACCCCCGGCGAAGCGCAAGCGCACCATCGGCGTGAAAGAAGTCGAGGCGACGGTTGCCACAATGGCGCGCATCCCGCCCAAGACGGTCTCGAAGTCGGACACCGAGCTTCTGCGCAATCTCGAAGGCGACCTGAAGCGCGTCGTGTTCGGGCAGGATCAGGCGATCCACGCCCTTTCGGCCGCCATCAAGCTGGCCCGCGCCGGGTTGCGGGACGCGGAGAAGCCTATCGGCTGCTACCTTTTCTCCGGCCCGACCGGCGTCGGCAAAACCGAGGTGGCGCGTCAGCTGGCGAGCCTGCTCGGCGTCCAGATCCTCCGCTTCGACATGTCGGAGTATATGGAGCGGCACACCGTATCGCGGCTCATCGGCGCGCCTCCCGGCTATGTGGGCTTCGATCAGGGCGGCCTTTTGACCGACGGCGTGGACCAGAACCCGCATTGCGTGCTTCTCCTCGACGAAATCGAGAAGGCGCATCCGGACCTGTTCAACGTGCTGCTCCAGGTCATGGATCACGGCAAGCTCACCGATCACAACGGCAAGCAGGTGGACTTCCGCAACGTGATCCTGATCATGACCACGAACGCAGGCGCGGCGGAGATGTCGAAGGCGGCCATCGGCTTCGGCAGCACACAGCGCGTGGGCGAGGACGAAGAGGCGATCAAGCGGATGTTCTCGCCGGAGTTCCGCAACAGGCTCGACGCAACCATTGCCTTCTCCCGGTTGTCGCGCGAGATGATCGGACGCGTGGTCGAGAAGTTCATCTTCCAGCTCGAAGCGCAGCTTGCCGATCGCAATGTCATGATCGAGCTTTCGCCTGAGGCGATGGACTGGGTCGCCGACCACGGCTACGATGAACTCTATGGCGCGCGTCCGCTGGCCCGCGTGATCCAGGAGCACATCAAGAAGCCGCTCGCCGAGGAGTTGCTCTTCGGCAAGCTCGAAGGCGGCGGCACAGTGCGCGTCGTCGTCGAGGAAAAGGATGGCAAGAAAGCCCTCGCCTTCCAGGTTCTGGAGAGCAAGCCGCCGGTGAAGGTGGAGGAGGTCGACGACTCGAACGATGGCGACGGGGCGGATCGCACGCCCACGGCTCTCATTCCAAAGGTGCCATTGAACCGCTAGGCCAGTCGCGCTTAGCGGAACAACCAACGACCCGACCCTCTCCCAATGGGAGAGGGAGCTCGCACGCGGACTTCCAGGTTCTGGAGAGCAAGCCGCCGGTGAAGGTGGAGGAGGTCGACGACTCGAACAACGGCGACGGGGCGGATCGCACGCCCACGGCTCTCATTCCAAAGGCGCCATTGAACCGCTAGGCCAGTCGCGCTTAGCGGAACAACCAACGACCCGACCCTCTCCCAATGGGAGAGGGAGCTCGCACGCGGACTTCCAGGTTCTGGAGAGCAAGCCGCCGGTGAAGGTGGAGGAGGTCGACAACTCGAACGATGGCGACGGGGCGGATCGCACGCCCACGGCTCTCATTCCAAAGGCGCCATTGAACCGCTAGGCCAGTCGCGCTTAGCGGAAAAACCAACGACCCAACCCTCTCCCAATGGGAGAGGGAGTTCGGACGCGGACTTCCAGTTTCTGGAGAGCAAGCCGCCGGTGAAGGGAGGAGGTCGACGACTCGAACGACGGCGACGGGGCGGATCGCACGCCCACGGCTCTCATTCCAAAGGCGCCATTGAACCGCTAGGCCAGTCGCGTTTAGCGGAACAACCAACGACCCAACCCTCTCCCAATGGGAGAGGGTGTTGTGTCGCGGATGTTGCAGCGGCGTTCCCTCTCCAGGGTGAGGGGTTAGAACCACTGTTCAGAACGTTCACAAGACGCTGAACGCGCTTCGGGACCTTCCGGCCGCGCCAGGCATTACCCCCGTGACGAGCGGAGAGACGCTATGGCAAACGAGGGCCTATTTACAATCGCCAGCACGTTCACCTTTCAGGAAACCCTGGACCGGTTGAAAGCTGGCATCGCATCGCGCGGGATGACGGTGTTCGCCGTCATCGATCATGCCCAGGGCGCCGCAGAGGCGGGGCTTCAACTGCGGCCCACAACGCTCCTGATTTTCGGGAATGCCAAGGCCGGGACGCCACTGATGCAGGCGAATCCAATCGTTGGACTCGACTTGCCCTTGAGAGCGCTCGTCTGGGAGGATGGCGCGGGCAAGACATCGATCTCCTATAACGATCCCGTCTGGCTCGCCGGCCGCCACGCCCTGCCGTGGGAGGCGGAACGCGTGGCGTTGACCCTGCGGCGATGGCTGGAATCCCTCGTCAATGACGCCGTTGGAAGCCCCTGAGCTGTTTAATTGTCATGGCCGGGCTTGCCCGGCAATCCAGGCAATTGTGAATGTGCGTCGCCGCGCGCGCCGCCTGTCCCATCGCCACGACGATCTGGTTCAATCCGTGGGTCACGTCTCCTGCCGCATATAGGCCCGGCACAGTGGTTTCGCCGTGATCGCTGATTTTCAACGCGCCTTTTTCGTCCGACACAGCGCCCAGAGCCGTCGCCAGTCCCGACCGGTGTATGACCCCAAGGGCGGAGTACACCACGTCGAACTCATATTCGGCTGAGGTTCCGGCGCTCTTTGCTTTCACCTTTCCCTTATCGCAAACAAGGGTTGCAACGGGTTCGCGGACGTAACGAATTCCTTCGCCCTCCAACCGTTCGCGTTCCTCTTTATTGAGACGGAGAGGTTCATGGAGCGAAAGAATTGTGACGTCGCGCGAGTAGGTCCGCGCTATGAAGGCGGCCTCGCCCAGGGCCGCGCTTCCGCCGATCACACCGACTTTCTTGCCCTTGGCTTCGTATCCGTCGCAGATGGGGCAATAGCGGATGAGTCCGCGCTGGACGGCGTCCTCAACATCGGGGATGCGCGGCGGAATATCGACGACCCCCGTGGCGAGCAGCACGAAGCGGGCCGTGTGCCGGGAAAGGGCGCCATTGCTTTCCCGGACCTGCAACGAGAAGCCGGCAGGATCTTTCGCAAGCTCCATGACGCACCCCCGGACGGCGCTCGCGCCGTATCTTTCCAAACTCTCGTGCTGTTTGCGCAAAATCTCGGGACCAGCGATCCCTTGCGTGAAAAGCGGAAGATTATGGCTTTGCGGTATCCACGCCGCACGGCTTTGTCCGTTGTCAAAGAGAGTGAAGCTGCGATTGAACCGCGCCAGATAGAGCCCGGCGGTCAAGCCGGCAGGGCCGCCCCCGATAATCGCGCAGTCCAGCATCAGCTCCCTCCTCCCGCGTAATCAGACGTACTACTGCGCGCCGCCGCCTTGCTTAGGCTGGTTTTGCGGCTGACTTTGCGATTGCATCGAGGGCCGGGGTTGCGTTTTAGCGGAAGCGGTGCGCTTCCCAGTTGTTCCCGCGGCGTGATGATGGCGCCTTGACCAATGGCGCGCATGATGGCGGTGGTGGCGGTGGTGGGCATTGCCCGTTGTGCCGCCGGCATTCTGGCCGCTGGTCTGAGCGTTCTGATTTTGACTCGACATGTCCGGACTTTGGCCGGTGTTTTGATTGGAGTTCGATTGCTGGGCCGCTGCGGGCATCGCCAACGCGGCGGCAGCGGCAAGCGCTATGAGCATACTTTTCATGCCAGTTCTCTCCCTGAAAAGATACTTCCGGGAAGTCAACGCCGGCATTCAGCCGTTGGTTGCAAAATCTGAACTTCTTTTGGGCGAGGCCGCCGGCCCTTCTTGACCAACGGTTCAAACCCCTCACCCTGCAGCGTGGCAGCCGGCGCGACCCGACTCCCTCTCCCGGCGGGAGAGGGCGGGGGTGAGGGGATGCGCCATTAGGGAACCGGCTACAGAACGAGCTCCTGCGCGATCTCCTCCGCGTTCTTTGTCTTGCCAGCCAGGTCGTCGTCGAGCTTCTTGTCTTCGGCCGTTATCGCGGCGAGATTGTCTTCCTGCGTCTTCAGCATATCGAGATAGCGGCGCCCGAGATCGGAAGACTGGCCGACGCTCGCCAGGTTCTTGCGAATGCGGTCCTGGTCGTCCCCGATCCGCCGCCGCTCGGAGTCAAGCTCGCGCTTGCGGGCATTGATTTTCGTGATGTCGCCGACGACCGCGCTGAGCTTGGCGATCGCGTCCCGCAACGCCGGAGTCTCGTTCTGAAGCCCTGAGACGGTCGCGAGGATCCGGTCCGGCGCCAGCGAGGCGAGGCTTACCGTTTGACTGTCGATGTGCTCCCGCACCAGCGCCGCCTTGGTCGTTTTCCCTTTTGGCGCAAGCACCTTATAGCGAAGCCGCGTCGCTGTCTCCTCGATGTCCTTCGTGTCGCCCGTTGTCTTCCAGCCGGTCTGGCGCGGCTCTTCGATGATGACTTCGCGGTCTTCCTCGCTGGGCGGCGTGATCTCGTAGTCGATCTGCCAGCGCGACTTCACCGTGAGCGTCAACTCGCCTCGCGCAGCCTTCCCAAGCCGGACCTGTCTGACGCCTTGATCCGCGCGCCGGATGTCGGTCTTGGAGTTGAGTGCGAACGTGATGAACTTTGTGGCGCCCTTCGAGAGGAGGGGAAGCTGTGCGTCGCCCGCGAAGTTGACCGCGCCGTCGCGGCCGGTCTCGAAGGACGTGATCAGCCCGGCGGGCAGCGCCGAGTCGCCGTCGTTGCGAAGACGCACCGCCGCGAGCGGGCGGGTCGCGTTGGTCTCGGGCTGGTAAATGTAAGTGCGCGAGGCTGGGATCTCCCGATCGGCGAAAGGAATCATCAGCGTCGATCCCGAGGCAAGCGTCACCTTTAACGGAAAACGGTATAGCACCTGCGTGGCGCCTTCCTCTGCCTCGGCTGCAGCCGCGGGTGAGCCAAGGTCTTCGGGTTCGGCAGCGGCATGGGCTCCCCCATAAGCCATGGCGGGAGCGGGTGGCCGGGCGCCAAGAGCGCGCGATTTCGAAGCCGGGGCGGCTTGCGCCATTTCGCGGACTTTTTCCTCCGCGTCGTCCTTTCGCGGAACGATCCGCAACGAGGAGGACACGGGGATTTCAGGCCGGTCTACGAACACGGCCGAGTAAAGCGGCTGCTTCAACGCCACCGGATTGCCGGAGACAAGCGTCAACTCCACGTCTTTCCAGTCGCCGCCGGTCAGATTTTCAAGGATGCCCCAGCCCTGGAGCCGCGCTTTTCCGCCCTCCTTCGGAAGCACCAGCCGATAGGACGTCTTCCAGACCGGCGCGGACACCACATAGCTGAATCCGGCGGGTCTGTTTCCATTTCCGCCGAGCGTAATCGAAAGCGTGCGCTGATCCTTCGCCCGGTTCGTGGCGAGCCCCGAAAGCGCCCTGTCGATCTGCTCGCGCGTGGCGGCGTCGGTGAAGCGCAAGGCGGTCAACTCCTCCAGGATCGCCTGAACGAAACCCTTCGGGGTCACGAGCGTGAGCCTGTGCCGCAGCGTCTCTCCGCCGTTGTTCGGAAGCTGAACCTTTTCCTCTTCGACGCGAAACACGCGGCCCTTCGCGGTCACGCTGCCCTCGATTTCCACGTCGGCTCCGACAAGCGCATTCAGCAAAGCGGCTTGCGACTCCAGAGCGGCCTGATCGAAAGGAAGGTCGCGAAAAAGTTCGGCGAGCGGCGTTTTTCCAGGGAGACTTACGGCGCCAATGGACCCGGCCGCATCGAAGATCGTCAGGCTTTTCAGGACATCGTCAACCTGGTCGACGCGCACCGGCAACCCGATGACGGACCCTGCCGAGACTTCCCCGGCATGGGTGAACTGGGCGAGTCCCGAGGTTGACAGGACCACGCGCTTCAAAGGCATTTCCGCTGCTTCGCAAACCATGGGAAGTCCGGCCAGGGCCGCCACCGTAATGATCCGTTTCATGACATTGACCCGAAAGAGATTGAATAGCCTAGCGTGGCTTATGTCTCGCAATTGCCTACACCCATTGCGGCAGGCTCTCATCAACAATTACGAGCTATAAGCCACACCGGCATGTATTTTTTCTAGTGTCCTTTTGTCTCCGAATTGCCGAACGGCCGTACTGCAAATTGGCCGGCCATTCGGAGAGGAGACACGAGCCAGCTTGATGCAGGAATTTGTGCGCAATTGCGGTGCGACTGCGGCCAAATCTTGAACGCGGCTTCGACTTGTGAAGATGGCGGCTCCGAGCCGGCACGCTTTTCAACCCAACCGTCGATGGCTGTGCTGGCGCTTACATTCGCAACGCTGTATATTTTTTCAAAACAAACATCATGGGGAGGTTTTCATGCGTGTAATTTACGGAGTTCTGGGCTTATCGATTGCGATGTCCGGGGCGGCCTTAGCCGACACAAACAGCGACTGCGCCCAGGACGCCAATGCGGAACTCGCCATTCGCGCCTGCTCCACGATCATCAAGGACACCAGGGGCAGCAACGCAGTCGCCTATTTCAGCCGCGGGCGCGCTTATGACAAACAAGGCGACCGCGCCAAGGCGAGCGATGATTTTGACGAGGCCATCAGGCTCAGCCCGCAATTCACCAATGCTTATTCGGGGCGTGGTTTCGTTTATCTCCATCGGGGACTGTTCGGCCGAGCCATCCAGGATTTCAATCAGGCGATCAATCTCGATCCGAAATACAAGGAGGCCTTTTTCGGCAGGGGGCTGACGTTCCTCGCCGTGTCCGATAACGGGCGCGCCTCGGAGGATTTCGGCAAGGTGATCGGGCTCGATCCGAAGTACGAACCGAGCTATATCAAGCGCGGGACCGCTTTTGGCAACGACGGGCAATGGGACCGCGCGATCGCCGATTACGACACAGCGCTCAGTTTGAACCCTGCAAACGCCGATACCTACGACGCGCGCGGCGTCGCGTATAGCGAAGGAAAAGGCGATTACGCCCGCGCCATCGCCGATTTCGATAAAGCCATAAGTCTCGATCCGGCGCACATGTCCGCATATGTCAACCGCGGCCTTGCCCATCAGCGCAAGGGCGAAAATGCGCAGGCCATCGTCGACCTCGACAAGGCGGTCGGCCTGAACCCGGACAATGCGAGCGCCTATAACAGCCGCGCCTTGTCGCTCCTTGCGGCGAACCAGATCAAGGAGGCGAAGGCTGACGCGGACAAGGCCGTCTCGCTGAAGGCGAACGATTGGCGCTTCCTCGATACGAGAGGCCATATCCTCCTGGCGCTGGATCAAACGACTGCGGCGCTCGAGGATTTCAATGCCGCGCTGCGCGCCAATGCCGACAGCATCAATTCGCTTTGGGGCCGGGGACAGATTTACGAAGCGCAAGGGCTTCCCGCGCTTGCGATCTTGGACTTCAAAAAGGCGATCGAGCTGAAGGCCATTGTCGCTTCCAACAGGGATGCGCAGCAGAAGGCGCGGGCGCGCCTGACCGTTCTCGCCGCGCGATAGAAGAAATAACCCCTCACCCCAGCCCTCTCCCCATTGGAGAGGGAGTCAGGTCGCAGTGAGGGGATGCTCCCGTCTACCTTTGTGGGTTGGCGGGGTGTTCGCTCCTCGCTTCCGGGAGCGAGCGGATCTGATCGCTGTTCATCAGCACCTTGACCCGATCGGCAAATTGCTGAATTTTGTTGCTGCCGACGGTGATCACCTTCTCGCCAAGCCCAAGGAGGCGGCCGATCTGGATCTGGACCGATTGGATTTGACCGTCGGGACTCCGCTCGACCTGGATGATTTGTCCCAGGTCTTTTCCGTCCAGACTAAAGACGGGCATGCCTTTCAGCGATCCCGGCTCTTGGCCCTGCTCCTGCTGCGCTTGGGCGTGTTCCTTTTGCTCGCCGCCTTGCGCTCTTGACGCCAGCCCCTCTCCGGTCAGCCGGATCGCTGCGATGATCGTCTGGCAGGATTGCGGGAGGGCGGAACTCTTCTGCTTCAGGCACCCCTTGATGTTTTCGGTGTCGCCGCATTGCTGCTGAATGCTCGACATGCAGGTGTTGGCTATGTTCTCGACGGCGTTCCGCACCTGCCGCGTCGCCATCCGCAGCGTGAACCGGCACCTGCGGCTCAGCTGATCTCCATAGGCCTGCACGCAGGCGGCGATGCGACCGCCGCCGGGCGTGATGTCGCCGCAGAAGCGGTCGAGGTCATCTCCGCACGCGCCTTCGATTCGTTCAGCCGCTGAAGAAAGGCGCTCCCTGAGATCGGACCGGGACAGGCGGTCGAGGAAATCCTCTCCGCGGCCTTCGCGATCCATGGCGCCTTCGCGTTCCGAATTGGAGGCCCCGCGATCCTGGGATTGATCCTTGGCTTGGTTGGGGGATTGTTGCGCCTGCTGGCTAAGCGCAGGCAGCGGCGTCAGCAAGAGCGCCGCGGCAAAGAAAACAGCCTTGTTCATTCGAGCGTCTCCGGTTTTTGAATAGGGGTGGCACTCGCTGCGCGCCCCGAGTTGATGATGAAAAGGGACATCCTTTTCCGGGTTTCACTCTTCGCCTTCGATGCGGTCGTGGATCTGCTCAAGGAGCTGATCGACGTCGCCCTGGCTGCGCAGGCGATCCAGAACGAGGTCGCGAAGCTCCTGACGGTCGAAGTTTCTTCTTCCTTCCCCGTTCCCGTTCCCCTCGTCGCCGCCTTCAAAGCGGCTGTCGCCGTAGTCGCCCATATACTCGTGGCCGCCCGTGGAACCCCGACTGTGCATGTGCTCGGCGAGAAGCTCGCGCAGCAGCGCCCGCCTCTCCATGCGGTCTGAAAGGAGATCGCGCAGATCCTCGCGGCCTTGAAAGCGATCGGTCGGGAGATCGCGCAAGTCGTGGCGGCCTTCGAGCCGATCCCGCATAAGGTCATGCAGGTCGTGTCTCCTGTGGAAGCGGTCTGCGAGAAGATCCCGGAGGTCCTCGCGCTCACGCAGCTTGTCCTGAATCAGGTCGCGCAGATCCTCGCGGCCCCCGATCCGGCCGGCCAGGAGGTCGCGCAGATCTTCGCGGTTCCCGATGCGATCCGACATGCGGTCGCCCATCTCGTGAGCGGTCGCTGGCGATGTACTTGTGAAGAAGGAGGAGGAACAGGCGGCAAGCATAAACGTAGCCGCAGTAAATACGGTTGCTCGCTTCATGAGAGTTTCGTCCCTTCTATTTCGTATTTAGGACGTAACGCTAAATCAAGACCGCGTTTATGGGTTGTTTTTTCTCGAAGTATGGTTTCCATTTGTATGTATGGAATGCAAGAATATTATATTTTAGCTTTAGCTTGCTAATGAGGAGGTTGCCATCCTCGATAGGCGCCATGATCGCTTCGCCAGATGAGAACGGGCTGGCCGGAAGGCGCGCCGAACTCAATTTTTGTGCGTTCATCCTTCGAGGTTGCAGAAATCGCAAAAAATGGCGATGTCAGGCGGCGGCCGAAGCGCCTTTCCGCCTCGACCGAATGTGACCTGCCATGCAAGGAGATCGTGATGCCGCCGAAACACTGGGCGCAGGCGAGGCAATTCGAGCCGGAAGCGCAAGCAGCGGCTTACGACAAAGTTTTCGTTCGCGACCTAATCCTGCCGGCCCGCATCGGGATATGGAGCGAAGAGCAGGGCATCTCCCAGCGCGTCAGGTTTACGGTGGAACTTTCAGTGCTCCGGGGCCGCCACCGGCCCGGCGATTTGAGCAGCGTGGTTTCCTATGACTTCATCATCGACGGCATCAAGGAAATCCTGGCGGGCGGCCATGTGCTCCTGACCGAGACCATCGCGGAACGCGTCGCCGAGCATTGCCTCTCCGATCGGCGCGCGGTGGAAGTGCGCGTGGTGGTCGAGAAGCTCGACCGCATTCCTGGCGCCGCTCTCGGCTGCGAGATCGTGCGCTATCGGGGATCGTAAAGCCCGCCGAATTCGGTGTCGCGGATTCCGCCTCTCAATTTCACATCCCGGTCGCGGGCAGGAAGGCGAAGGAAGTCGTCGGGACGAACTTGTCCGCGACGTTGCCCGAGTAAACCTTGCCGCCGGCGACGGTCAGCTTCTTCACCGGCGCGCCTTCCTTGAGATCGAGATCGGAGAGCGGAACCCAGAAGGCGTTCGGGCTGGTCGCGCTGTCGAAGAAATAGATCTTGTCCGTTTGATCGGAAACGGTTCGCCAGAGCGTCGAGGCGATGTTCGGCTCGCCGGGCGTCGAGATGCCGAGCGGCACGCTCACGCCGCGCATCACGCCGAGCACGCTCGCCGCCGCCTGATACTCGAACTTCTCGCCCGGCACGGCCGTGATGACGTGCGGGTCGGACTTCGTCGGGATCGCGCCGATCAGGAAGGACGCGCGGGCGAAACGGTCGGCCGCCCGGTTCGTGCCGGGCAGGAAGGTGAGCCCACCGATCTCCTTCCAGTAGGCGTTGAGGGCGAGCTGCTGATCGAAGCCCGGCGAGTTGGTCATGACCCGGTACTGCTTGCCGTGGTGGATGACGAGCTTGCCGCCGATGTACTCGAAGATCGCCGAATTGCCCGTCGGGTCGGACAGGGACAGGTGCAATTGGGCGCCGTCGCCGTTGGGGAGCTTCGGCGCGACGATCCGGAACGGCTCCTTCGCGAGCGCCTCGACCGCATCGGCGACGGTGGCGAAATTGTCGAGCGCGTACTGCGCCCAGACGCTGATCGACATCACCGGCTTGCCGTCCGGCGCGCCGTAGTCGGATTCGGCGAGGTAGAGCACGTTCGCGACGAGGCCCTTCTCGTTCATCCCGTCCGCCGTGCCGACATCGTAGCCCGACGCGATGACGCTGCCGTATTTCGATGTCCACTTCGGCGTGTCCGTTCCGCCGGCGCCGTCACGCGCCAAGCCGCGCGGAAAGGCCCAGAGGTTGGTGTGCATGTCCTCGGTCCAGTCCATCGAGCGGCCGGTGATCACGAGCCCGTTGCCGGCCACGTAAAGGGCGCGCGTGCAGGCTGCGGCCGGCTCCATCGAAGCGGCGGAAACGGCGAGCGCCGCCAGAACGAACTTCGAAAATCCTTGCATCCCTATGTCCTCATCAGCCTGAATAACTTCTCGCTGCAAAGCTGGAGCCGGCGCCGCTAGACGCCTCAGGCTGGCCTAACTCGATGACAGTCCCGTGGCCCTTCCCTTGCGCGGCGGCCGCAATAGAGAAGTCATCCGGCGACGTGCTTAATCCGCTACCCGCTGACTCGTTTGGAGAATGCGCGTCTCTGCCACGCCCCGTCTTTCCAAAGTTCAAGGTCTGAGAGGACGGGTTGAAAAATCCGGGCGCCTGGGGACCGCTCGCGCGGCTCCGATTTCGAGCGCAGCAAGGGTTCCACGCTCGAGTAACTAGCCCGTTGAATTTCCAGTATCTTGGGCATGCCTACACCCAGCGAAATTTGACATGAGTTAACCCCTACCACCAAAGACTACCCATGGTGGTGGCAAGTCCTGTTATCCACAGAAAATTGAATTTTCCTTCGAGGTGGTTTTGTGTCGCGCGATTTTGGGGACGTCCAACGGTCGCCTCCCCCTCTGGGCTGCTCGCTTCGCGCAAGCTGCCGGAGCTAACTTCGCCTTGGCTGACCGCTGGGGAAAGCGCCACATGCGAGTTTTAGTTATCCTTGTCGTCGCGGCTCTTTCGGGTTGCGGCTCTCAGAGCACAGTTCGCCTCGCCGTCGATGACGACGAGCAGTGTAAAGCATTCGGGCTCACCTTCGGAACCCCGAGCTATGCAGACTGCCGCTTGCGCCTGCAGGAAATGCGAGCAGGATGGACAGCAACCACAGTGACCGCAAAGCCAAACTGCCGAACAAGCGGCGATCCCGTCTCCTGCCCGCCAAACTAGTGGTCCGATTCCGGTGGGGCGTTACTTGGCGGCCCGCTCGTTGAGGCGCAGGCCCGGCATTTTTTCCGGCGCAGGCGTGACTGGGATGCGGATCACGGCCTTGAGCCCGCCCATCACGCTCTGCTCCAGCGTAATCTCGCCGCCGTGACTTCTGACGATGTCGCGCGTGATCGCAAGACCGAGCCCTGTGCTCTTTTTGTTCTGGTTTCTTGCGCTATCGAGGCTGTGGAACGGGCGGAACACCTCCTCGCGCTTGTCCGCGGGAATGCCAGGGCCATCGTCTTCAACCACGATCGTGAGCCAGCCCCTCGACCTCAGCGCGCGGATCGCGATACGGCCGGCGTAGCGGGAGGCGTTCGTCACGAGATTCGTGAGCGCGCGCTTGAAGGCGTTGCGCTTCAGCGCAGCGATGAGGGGATCCTGCCGCACGTCGAGCAGGATTGTCTTTCCCGGCGCCTCGGCGGCCGCCTGCACCTCCTCCAGGACGAGCCGCACGTTGATGCGCCTCGTATTCTCGCCTGCATCCCCCTTGGCGAAGGCCAGATAATCTTCGAGCATCTGCTGCATCTCGTCCACGTCGCGCTTCAGCGCCTCGATTTGGGGCGCGCGCATCATGGCGAGTTGCAGACGGAAGCGCGTGAGGATCGTGCGCAGGTCGTGGCTGACGCCCGCAAGCATGATCGTGCGCTGCTCCACGTGCCGCTCTATACGCTCGCGCATGTCGAGAAAGGCCTGGGCGGCAAGGCGAACCTCCCTTGCGCCACGGACCTTGAAATCGGGAGGCGCGGGCCGCCCCCTGCCGAACCTGTCCGCCGCATCGGCGAGGGAAAGGATGGGGCGGATTTGATTTCGAAGGAAAAGGATCGCGACAATCAGGAGGATCGTGGCCGAGACGACCATCCAGACGATGAAGATATGGGTGTTCGACGGCATGAGCTGCGCGCGCGGGGCCAGCACCCTCATCACCGCGCCATCGAGTTTGATCCGGACTTCGATGAACCCGGACGACCCTATGGTGTCGATCCAATAGGGCTTATGAATTTTGTAGCGGATTTCGTTGGACAGGTAACGGTCCAGGAAGCCGAAAAACGGTCGCGATCTCGTGGCGGGCAGCTCGTCGCCGGGGACGAACCTGACGGTGAGGTTGAGCTGCTCCTGCGCCATCTCGCTGAGCCGGTCCAGCTCCGCGGGCTTCGTTTTGATCAGCTCGTAGGCGGACGCCACCATGGCGATGTCCTGAGCCGTCGCCGTGGACAGGCGGCGCGTGACCACCTGCCAATGCCGGTCCAGAAATACGAAGGTCAGGATGGATTGCAGAATGACGATGGGCGCGATGATGATGATAAGCGCGCGGGCGTAGAGGCCCTTCGGCGCCCAGGATCCGAGAAGGTCGAAAGTTTCGAGGAACCGGCTCAGGCGGCTCCACAGCCCAACCGGCTCTGCGGCCGGCGCGGACCCGCCTGCCGGACCAGCCGGAAGAGCGTTGCCGCTCTTCTCCTCGGGCCGCTCGCTTCCAGTAAGCTCCAGCGAAATGGCCGACGCCTCCCCCTTTACTCAGTCAAGATAGAGCACATAGCCCTTGCCGCGCACCGTATGCAGATAGACGGGGTTCGCCGGGTCCGTCTCGATCTTTTGCCGAAGCCGGTTGATCTGAACGTCGACGGCGCGTTCGTTCTCATACTCGCCGAGGCGGGCCAGGTCTTCGCGCGAGACAAGCTGTCCGCCGCTGAGCGCGAACTCGCGCAACACTTCGCGCTCCTTGTCCGTCAGGCGGATGAGCTCCTCGCCGCGCTTGAGCTCGTTCCGGCGCAGGTCGAAGGTGAACGGCCCGAACGCAACCTCTCCGTGTTTCGCCTTCGGCGACGAGTGGCGGCGCAGAATGTTTTGCAGGCGAAGCAGGAGTTCCCTCGGCTCGAACGGCTTCGGCACATAATCGTCGACGCCAAGCTCCAATCCCCTTACGCGGTGCTCGGGCTCGGACCTCGCGGTCAGCATCAGGATCGGGATGTCCGACCCCTTTCTCAAGGATTTGGCGATGTCGAATCCGCTTTCGCCCGGCATCATCACATCCAGGATGATGCAATCGAAGGCGAGGCCTTTCAGCTTCGAACGCGCCGACGCTCCGTCCCCGGCCTGCGTGACGCGGAAGCCGTTCTGGCGCAGATAGCCGCCAAGGAGATCGCGGATGCGCTCGTCGTCGTCGACCACCAGAATGTGTGGGGCGTCATCGGCCAGAACAGGGATTTCGAAATCGAGCGCTTGCAAGGCGGTCATGAGCTGAACCGAAGCCTCTCAATGTTGAGCACGACCGCCACCACAGACGAACTTTTGACTGGACGCAAGCGCTATTGAGGCGCTTTATTCGCGTTTCCAGGCTTATCAAGCCTCGATGCACCGCAAGTTGCGGCATCCCATATCAGCAAGAGCAAAAACACGCATTGGAGACGGCGATGGCCCCCATTCCTTATGACCAGCGGGACGGTTTCATTTGGATGAACGGGGCGCTTGTGCCGTGGCGGGACGCCAAGATCCATGTTTTGACCCATGCCTTGCATTACGGCAGCGGCGTGTTCGAGGGCGCCCGTATTTACGACACCGAGGTTTTTTCCCTCACGAAACACTCGGAACGGTTGCACGCATCGGCGCGCACTCTGGGCTTCGAGATCCCCTACAGCGTCGCAGAGATCGATCAGGCCTGCCGCGACGTCATTGCGGCGCAGGGCCTCGTTGAAGGAT
Source organism: uncultured Alphaproteobacteria bacterium (assembly GCA_963727795.1). Lineage (GTDB taxonomy): Bacteria > Pseudomonadota > Alphaproteobacteria > Rhizobiales > Rhodomicrobiaceae > Rhodomicrobium. The sequence continues at coordinate 102,772 of CAVSHC010000006.1, read as the reverse complement.
ATATCCGGCCGATCGCCTGGCGCGGCGCGGAGGAAATCGGCGTGGCCGCCAAGAACACGAAGATCCACCTCGCCATCGCCTGCTGGGACTGGGGGTCGTACTTCCCCGAGGCGGAGCGGCTCAAAGGCATCCGGCTCTGCTGGGCGAATTACCGCCGGCCCGACCCGCGGACAGCGCCCTCGACCGCGAAGGCGGCCGGGCTTTATATGATTTGCACCATCGAGAAGCACCGCTCGATGGATCTGGGCTACGCGGATGCGCTGATGCTCGATTATCGCGGGCTCGTGGCGGAGGCGACCGGCGCGAACGTGTTCTTCATCAAGGGCGATACGATCCACACGCCCGTCCCCGATTGCATCCTGAACGGCATCACAAGGCAGACTGTCATCGCGCTTGCGAAACGCCGCGGCTTCCATGTCGTCGAGCGCCAAATCCAGCCGGAGGAGCTGGCCCTGTTCGAGCAGTGCTTCCTGACGGGGTCGGCGGCGGAAGTCACGCCCGTTTCGGAGATCGGCGAGCATCGCTTCACGGTGGGCCAGATCACGAAGACGCTGATGGACGATTACAGCGCGTATGCGCGTCCGCGCATGCGGGCCGAGCGCCGGCTGGAGCTGGCGGTTTAATTGTTGCGCGCCGCGTCCTCGGCTTAAAAGGCTGCGGCATATTCAAGAGCCGCGGCTGCGCCACTGAGCTTGGCAGAGTTCCCCGGCCTTCCTCCATCTGGACCTCGTCCTGGCGAGGGCCACCGATTGTCACATCTCGTTACGGTTGTTCCGGCTCTCGCCGCGAAGCTTAGAGTGACTTCTATTTTGCTCCTTGCTCCGGGCTGGCGTTTGCTCCATCGAAAGCTCGGCAAAAGAGAAGGAGCCTTCATTGTGAAATGGTATCACTATTTAGCTTATTTCTTCGGAGCAGCTTTCTTCACAAACGCGATCCCGCATTTCGTCATGGGCGTGACGGGGCGCCCCTTTCAAAGCCCATTCGCGACCCCGCCAGGAGAAGGGCTATCGAGTGCGATAGTCAACGTGCTTTGGGGGTTCTTCAACGCCGCTATCGCTTACCTCCTGCTCGCCCGTGTTGGCAGCTTTGACCTGCGCAAGACCGTGCATGTCCTTTCCGCCGGGCTCGGCGTGCTCCTCATGGGACTTATGCTGGCTCACGCCTTCGGCCGATTTTACGGAGGCGTCTGATCCGCCCCAGTCAGCCAGATCTTTGCAGCCAATTCGCATCGAGGGGAGAAATGCTTAACGCTACTGCGGATTGGCAGGGAACGGTGGAGGTGCGGAAGAAAGATGAGTTGCTGGCCACATTGCAAAGAACCGGCCGCTTCCAAGCAGGAGGCAAGGACTACGTCATAGCCCGGCATGCAATTACATGGCCGAAGTTCACGCTCAATCACGATGACATAATTTTGGCCGAAGCCGAGCGAACCTCGATATTGAGCTTCGACTATGGCGTCCGCCACAACGACCAGACCTGGACAATGAAGCTGGAAAGTCTCTTCCAGCTTGAGGCCGGCCTCTATTCCGATGAGGGCGCCAGGATCGGCAGCCTGGTTTCGAAGAGCTTCTTTTCCCCGGCCTCGGAAGTCGCCATGAATCTTCCATATGACATTGCTTTGGAGGCGCAAGTCTTTGTGTTGTGGATCTTCTTACAGTTGTTGCACGGACGCTCTCCTTGACAGAGACGCCGGATAGCTCGCCCGTGAAGCGACAGACTCCCTCATTACGATTGGTTGAAGGCGGTTGTTTAGCGAAGAGCTTATTCGCTTGATTTCGCTTGGCGTCAAAAGGCAGTGTATTCAGGATCCTAATTTAGCGATTTAGACCTCCACGCCGGCATGGACCTCAAGAACTCTCGCGACGCGCTGGCCCCTTCGATTGCGGTCAAGGATAAGGGCCTCAGGAAGAACGCACTCTCGTTCCTTTCGAACATCGCGATGGGAGTTGCTTCGGCGGCTCCGGCCTATAGCCTCGCGTCGGCGCTCGGACCCATCGCCGGGGCCGCCGCCTTCGCAACCCCGGCCGTCTTGCTGGTCGCGTTCATCCCGATGCTTTTCATCGCGGTGGCCTACTCCTACCTGAACCGCGCCGCGCCCGACTGCGGCACGACCTTTTCCTGGGTCACCATGGCGATGGGGCCGTCGGCGGGCTGGATCGGCGGCTGGGCGCTGCTTGTCACCAACGTCATCGTCATGCCCAGCATGGCTGTCATCGCGGGGCAATACACGTTTTTCATGTTCGGCGTCGGCGATGCGCCCGCGATTGCGGTGACCGCCGCAGGGGTCGCGTGGATCGCCGTGCTGACGGCGATCTGCTATTTCGGCATCGAGCTATCGGCCCGCACGCAGCAGGTCCTGCTTGGCACTGAACTGGCGATCCTTGTCATCTTCGCCGCCGTGGCGCTGGTGAAGGTTTACGCTTCGGCCGCGCCCGCCGGGTCCACGCCGGTCAGGCTTGACTGGTTCAATCCTTTCGAAATCCGCAGCGCCGACGACTTCATCAAGGGCTTCCTCGTCGCTGTGTTCATCTACTGGGGCTGGGACACGAGTCTCGCCGTTAACGAGGAGACGGAAAATCCGGCAACGACGCCCGGCGCGGCTGGCGTCGCCTCGACGGTGCTCCTCGTCGCCGTCTACGTTCTGGTGACCGTGGCCGCCATCGCGTTTGCCGGCCCACGCGCCCTTTCGCCCAGCGGCGAGGCGGATGCGGACGACATTTTCGCCTTGATCGGGGGAAGCGTGCTCGGCTCCTGGCTGGACAAGCTTTTGATCGTCGCCGTTCTGACATCGGCCGCCGCCGCAACGCAGACGACGATCCTGCCCGCCGCCCGGACGGCGCTGTCGATGGCGAGCGCCGGGGCGATCCCTTCGCGATTCGCAAGCATCAACCCGCGCTATAAGAGCCCAGGTTTCGCCACGCTCGTAATGGGCGCCGTTTCGATCGTGTGGTTCGTCGTCTTGAGGAGCTTCTCGAAGAATGTGCTCGACGACACGATCCAGGCGCTGGGGCTGTGCATCGCCTTCTATTACGGCCTGACCGGCTTCGCCTGCGTCATCGTCTATCGCAGGGACCTCTTGAAGAGCGTCAGGAATTTCGTCCTCATGGGCGCGATTCCGGCGGCAGGAGGCGCGATCATGGTCTTTCTTCTTGTCGAATCCTGCATCTCGCTTGCGGGCAAGGAGTCCGGCGCGGCGTTCGGATTAGGGTTGCCGCTTGCGACCGCCTTGGGAAGCCTTGTCGCAGGGGTGATCCTGATGTTCGCCGCCAGAGCGGCTTTGCCCGCCTTTTTCCGGCGAACCGCATAGGATCATCAAAACCGCGCCGTCGCGGATAAGTCGCCCGGCTTCCTTGACGCGCAACTCCTAAGCGACAAGAATCACTTGCGCGGCATTCATTGATTCTTTGGCGGTTCCGATGCCCTTCAGTTCACTGACCGTATTGATTGCATCGATCTTCACAGTTACAACCGCACTGGCGGAGCAGCCCGACGCCGTCGCGAACCCGCCAGCGGCCGATCAGCGCGCAAAGGACGCCGCTCCACCGAGCGCCCTGCCGCCGCCGCCGGTCAATGCCTCCCAGGCCGCCGTCAACGACGCTCTGCAAAAAAGCATTGAGCCTTCAAAAGACTGCTATCGCGGGATTCACACCGAGTTCGACAACGATATGATCGGCGGGGCGCTCAACTCCCTTGCCAGGAAAGTTGGCGAGCCGGGCGGGCTATGCGACCGGTACCGGGACTATGCGGCGGACTTCCCGCTTGAAGTCGGCGTCCCCGTATTCCCCGGCGTTTCCGTGAACCTCGACAAGCTGTGCAAGCTGATTCAGCGCCCGCCATGCCCGGAACCGGCCGCGGCGCCACCTGACCCCTCCGGCGAGGCCAAGAAGTGAGGCTGCAAACGATGCCTCCCATGGTTCGACAGCTCACCATGAGGGCTGAATCCTTGATGACACTCAACCTCATCCCGAGCCTGTCGAGGGATGAAGCCTGCGAGTTCGATTGCTTTCCGCGACCTGCTAGAACTCGACGTCGAGTTCTTCAAGCTCCTCCGGTTCGGCTCTTGCTTCCGCCGCCCACTGCTCCATGGCAGGCCAGACCATGATGGACCGGCAGTAATCGGCGCAAACGTCGTCGAGCTTCACATCGTAAGTCAGGAAGCGCGTGCAGACGGGGGCGTACATCGCATCCGCCATGGTGAGCGCGCCGAACAGGTAAGGTCCGCCATAGGTCTTCAGGCAGTCGTGCCAGACCGAGACGATGTGCTCGATATCGGGTTGCGCTCCGGGAAACACCTGGAACTCCGGATAATGCGCGCGAATGTTCATCGGCAGCGCCGAGCGGAGGTTATAGAACCCGGAGTGCATCTCCCCCGACACCGACCGGCAATGGGACCGCGCCTTGATCTCCTTCGGAAGAAGCTGCGACCGGGGCTTCAGCTCGGAGAGATATTCTGCGATGGCGAGCGTGTCCCAAATTTTGATGCCATTGTGCGTCAGCATCGGCACCCGGTAGGACGGGGACAACAGAAGCAGCTCGGCGCGAGCCGAAGGATCGTCGATGGGGACAACCTCTTCCTCCACGTCCAGATGCGCGAGCTGGCAGAGCAGCCAGCCCCTCAGCGACCAGGACGAGTAGTTCTTACTGCTAATGGTGAGCTTTGCCTCCGCCATGGATTGTCGCCTTCGCTTGTGCTTCAATAAACGCAGAGCCGATATAACCTTTCGGCATGGATCAGCGCCCGGGACCAAGATGCTATATCAGACCTATCAATTCTACTCCGATGCGACGGTGCCGGCACGCAATTTCGCGCAGCTCGGGCTCAACGCCGCAACGCCATTCGCCACCAAGACTAAAGGCGCATGGCTCAGGAAGTTTTCCGCCGCGTGCGAGCTGGTTTCCCGCTCGAAGCTCACTCACACGCGCCCGGCCTATGGCATCGCGCCGGTTCGCGTGGGCAACCGGGACGTTCCCGTGACCGAGGAGGCGCTGGCGGTCACGCCGTTCGGGACGCTCCTGCATTTCAAGAAGGATATTTATCAGCAGCAACCGCGCGTGCTTCTCGTTGCGCCGCTCTCCGGCCACTTCGCGACGCTTTTGCGCCCCACGGTGCAAACGCTGCTTGCCGATAACGACGTTTACATCACCGATTGGCATAACGCCCGCGACATCCCTCAATCCGCGGGCGCATTTGGCTTCGAAGACTATATCGAGCATGTTATCAAATGGCTGCAATTTTTGGGGCCCGCGCATGTCGTGGCCGTGTGCCAGCCCTGCGTGCAGGTCCTCGCCGCCGTGGCGGTGATGGCGGAGGCGCACGATCCCGCCCAGCCGCACAGCATGACGCTGATGGCGGGGCCGATCGACACGCGCGTGAACCCGACGAAGGTGAACGCGCTGGCGACGGAAAAGCCGATCAAGTGGTTCGAGAAGAACCTCATCAGCCGCGTGCCCTATCGCTACAAGGGCTCGGGGCGGCGCGTCTATCCCGGCTTCGTGCAGCTCATGGCGTTCATGTCGATGAACGTCGACCGGCACCGCAAGGCGCATATCGACCTCTACAAGCATCTGGCGAAGGGCGAGCACGAGAAGGCCGACGCGATCAAGACGTTCTACGACGAGTATTTCGCTGTGCTCGACCTTCCCGCCGAATTCTATCTGGAAACAGTGGCTTGGGTGTTCCAGGAAACGCGGCTCGCGACGGGCGAGCTCACCTTCCGCGGCGCGCGCGTGAACCCGGCGGCCATCCGCCGCACCATGCTGCTCACGGTTGAAGGCGAGCGCGACGACATCTGTTCCATCGGCCAGACGTCGGCGGCGCACGAGTTGTGCTCCGGCCTGCGCCCGCACATGAAGCGGCACCACCTGCAGGCGGGCGTCGGCCACTACGGCGTGTTCAGCGGGCGGCGCTGGGAGACGCAGGTCTACCCGCAGGTGAAGAACACGATCCTCGCGACGGACTACCATCATCATGGATATTCGTCGCACGGTTAGATACGCTCATGGTTCGACAGGCTCACCCTGAGGCCGCCTCAGCGACGGATGCCCTCACCCCGAGCCAATCGGCGCTCCGCCGCGTGAAACCGCCAGAACAATCCATGGTTATTTAACGGACTTGAGCGTGTCCCACTTTGCATGGAAAGACGCATTTCGAAGGGAAAGACGCATTTTTTCGCGCAAATAGTGGCAGGAAGTAATTCCCGCACGCCGCCATTAACCATGTCCGCGTTAACCATGCCGTGGCCTTACTGCGCCCCCTCACCCCAGCCCTCTCCCGCAGGGGGAGAGGGAGCAGGTCGGGCTCGCTGAAACAGCGTCCCTTCTCCCCTGGCGGGAGAAGGACAGGATGAGGGGGATACGTGGGCCGCTCCCCGCGCACGGAATCCAATTTTCCAGTTCCGCGGGATGCGCTATGACTTCGGTATTGCGGAAAGGCAGGAAGGCTGCCCCTTTTTCCGGGGGCTATTAACAGCCGTGAATGGCGAGGCAGCGGAAGAAGCGCGGTCCATGCGCGGGCCAGCGGATAGTGCATTCACGGCGCCAATATCCGCAGCGGCCCCATTGTACGGGCGTGACGAGGCCGGTTTCGGCTTTGGTGTTGGCGGCGGCAGATGCGTTCACGGGAACAGCTTGAGACGGAAGCGCGCAAAATGCGAGAGGCGTCATGACGGCGGTGATCGCCAGGAGGCGTTTCATGCAAGAACTCCGGGTTTTGAGTTTCTTTCCTACGCCCGCAAAATGCGGAATCCATGCTTAACGCACGATGAATGACAGCAGCGGTTTTGCTGGAGTGCGTCCGGAAAAGCGCGAAGCGGTTTCCCGATAAGACGCACGATAAAACAAAAACTTAGAGCCCCGCTTTTGATTCCATCAAAAGCGGATAGGCTCTAGTTTGCAGGGCGCGCGAGCATACCTCCGCATCCGCCTCATGGCGGCGGCCACGTCGAGGAAGCGTGTTTGCTCAAAAAATCGGGAACGGGAAATATTTGGCGTTGATCTTGGCGTAGGTTCCGTCCGCCACGATGCCGTCGATGGCTGCATTGAACTTCTCGGCGAGCGCGCTGTCGCCCTTCCGCAAGGCGATCGCGACGCCCGACCCGAAATAACCCGGATCGTTCAGCTCTGTTGGCGCGACCTCGCAACAGGCGCCTTCCGGCGTTTTCAGCCAGTCATAGATGGCGAGCTTGTCGTAAAGGACATACTCCACGCGCCCGGCCGCGAGATCGCGATAGGCGTCGGCCACGGTGTTATAGAGGCGGACGATGGATCGCGCGTAGACGTCTTCGAGATAGGCCGAGTGATTGGTTGCGCTTTGAACGCCGATGGACTTGCCGATGAGCGCCTTCGGGGAAAGGTCCTTCAAATCTGTGCCCTTGCGGACGACAAAGACGCTTGGCGACCGGTAATAGGGCTTCGTGAAAGCGACGACGTTCTTCCGGTCCTCGGTCACATTCAACGACGCGACAACGGCATCGTATTTTCGCGCGAGCAGCGCGGGAATGATGCCATCCCAATCCTGGGAGACGATCTCGCAATCCGCCCCCATCTTGGCGCACAGGGCGCGGGCGATATCGATGTCGAAGCCTTCCAGCTCGCCCTTGGAATTGACGATGCTGAAGGGCGGGTTGGTGCCTTCGCTCGCGATGCGGAGCTGAAGGTGCTGCGCAGAGGCGGCCACGGCTAAAAGGAGGGAGGCGCAGAGGAGTCCCAAAATGCGCCATGGGTAAGCCTTCAGCATTGCGATTCTTTCCTCCTCGACCGGTTCATCGGAGCATATTCAGCCGATGCGCGCTTGAACGTCAATCGTGACGCTGTTCTTGTCATCGGGACGTCGCTCTCTCGGCGTCATCGTGCCGTCCCGGCGAACACGACGCGCTTCCGGTTTTGCATTGCAGCCCCCTCGTTGAGTTTACAGCGCGGGGTCTGCGCATCTTCCCCTCCCCCGCTTTCAAGTAATTATGGGAGCCCATATGCTGCATGGCGCTTCGGCTTCGAAATGACGTTACCTGACCCGCTCATTACCGTTTCACCACACCGGCTCTCCGGAGCGCCTGTGTTCACAGGCACGCGCGTGCCGGTCCAGGCCCTGTTCGATTATTTGGAGGCCGGCGATCGCTTGGACGAATTTCTGCAGGATTTCTCTAACGTCAGCCGGGAGCATGCGGTCGCCGTACTCGAAAGCGCGAGATCCGCACTTCTGGCGAATGCCGAGGCAGCTTAGGCTTGCGGCCAGCAAGATTTGCGCGACCGTCCGTTCGCCGTCGCGGTGCTCAGGGCGAAAAGTAATAATATCCGTGACTTGCTCCCGGTTGTGCCCAGGCTTCTTGCTGCGCTGCCTAGAGTGCGTCCGGAAAAGTGCGAAGCGGTTTTCCGATAAGACGCACCATAAAACAAAAACTTAGAGCCCGCTTTTGATTCCATCAAAAGCGGATAGGCTCTAGCTTGAATGCTGGTCAGATTATCGAAATTCAGAGTGTGGTTTGAAACGTTCGCCGGGCAAGTCACGGCTGTTGGCTGACACGCTGTTTTCCGGCCGTAAAGCCTCCCGACCGGAACGAAGCGAGGAATTGCTCCAGGCGCGGGCTGCGGGGCGCGTTGAACAGGCCGGCCGAAGCGCCCTCTTCCTCCACCCGGCCCTCGCACAGAAACAGCGTTCGCGTCGAGACATCGCGCGCGAAGGCCATTTCGTGCGTGACGATGATCATGGTCCGGCCCTCCGCCGCCAGGGCCTGGATCACGGACAGCACCTCGCCCACAAGCTCCGGGTCCAGCGCGGAGGTCGGTTCGTCGAAGAGGATCACGCCGGGATGGACCGCAAGCGCGCGGGCGATGGCGGCGCGCTGCTGTTCGCCGCCGGAAAGCTGGCTCGGATAGGCTTCGGCGCGATGGCTGAGGCCGACCTTGGCCAGGAGCGCGCGCGCTTCCTCGATTGCTTCGGCGCGCGGCCTGCCATGGACATGGATCGGCGCTTCGATGACGTTGCCGAGCACGGTCATGTGATGCCAGAGATTGAAGCCCTGGAACACCATCGCGACGCGGCGGCGGATGCGCTCGACCTGCCGCCGGTCGATCGCCGCGCCCGCGCCGATTGTCAGGCGCTCCCCGCCGACTTGGATTTCTCCCCGGTCGGGCTCCTCCAGCAAGTTAAGGCACCGCAGAAAGGTGCTCTTCCCCGATCCCGAAGCGCCGATGATCGCGATCACGTCGCCCTGCCGCGCCGAGAGGGAAACGCCTTTCAAGACCTGCGTGGTCCCGAAGCTCTTCGCTATGCCGCGCGCTTCGATCGCGTTCATGGAGTGTGCCGGGCTAATCATCGATCCGCGAAATCTCGCCTTGGCGAGATTGCCACTTCATAAAACCGCATCCGCAAGCGGATGGGAGAGGGAGTCCGCTTGCGATTGCAACACCGTCCCTTCTCCCCTTGTGGGAGAAGGACAGGATGAGGGGTACTGCCGCGTGGCGCATGCGTCATTTTTTTTGCGATTGTTGCTTCTAAGCAGACATTCCTTGGTATGCGGCAGCTCTCATGGGCAATTGCGAAACATAAGCCACTCTAGCTTGGAATATCGAGGCTAACCATCCCGGACTCGCCGTCGAATGCAAGCAATTCAGCGTAGCGCGCCCAATTTATGACCGTATGGAGCGTTCTCTCGGCTTCCTCCTCGGGCATTGTATCCTCGAGTTCGTCCTTGAAGCGGATGATCGGCGCGCGATGGCTCGGCCTGTCGTCGAGAATGTGCTTCATGTGGGCGACAAGAGGCACGAAGGCCACGAGATGCTGCGCGAACTGCGCCTTGCGCTCATCGACGCCGGCGTCCACGAAACGGCGGCCCGCGTCGACCAGCTTCAGATCGCCTTCGGCAAGCTCGGCAAAACGCAAAAGCTGAAGCGTTTCCGCGGCGTGAAAAAGCTCGTCTACGTCCATTTGCGCGCGCTCGGCAAGGAGCGGCAAGTCGGCCTTGCCATTGAAAGGCGGTTCGGCCAGCGTTTCGAGGAGACCTGCAAGTGTGTTCGTAGACACCTCGGGCAGGCTCATGCTGATGCCGGTGCCTGGGAAAATGCCCTCCCGAGCTGGGGCTGCCGTGCTCTTCGCAGTCATGCGCGCATAGATATCGTCGACGAGCGCCCGGAAAGCGGGGTCCACGCGGTTTCGCGGCTGCGGCAGGTTCACCTTGATCTCCGAGATGATCCGGCCGGGATTGGAGGCAAGAACGAGGATGCGGTCGCTCATGAGCACTGCTTCCTCGAGATTGTGCGTGACGAGCAGAATGCTGCGGATCGGCATGCGGCCTTCGCACCAGAGGTCGAGCAAGTCGGTGCGAAGGGTCTCGGCGGTAAGCACGTCGAGCGCGGAAAACGGCTCGTCCATCAAGAGCACTTTCGGATTGACGACAAGCCCCCGGGCGAGGCCAACCCGCTGCCGCATGCCGCCGGACAGCTCCTTGGGATAGGCGGTTTCGAATCCGTCGAGGCCGATGAGATCTATAGCCTTCAAAGCACGCTTGCGCCGCTCCTCTTGAGGCACGCCTTGCGCTTCGAGGCCAAGCTCCACATTCTCAAGTACCGTAAGCCACGGAAAAAGCGCGAAGGTTTGGAAAACCATGGCGACGCCGTCGGCGGGTCCTGCGACAGGGCTGCTGTCAATGACGACTTTGCCTTCGCTTGGAGTTCAAGAGGCCCGAGATGATGCGCAGAAGCGTGGATTTGCCGGAGCCTGACCGGCCGAGCAGCGCAATAATCTCGTTGTTGTACAAGGTCAAATTAACATGATCGAGCACGAGCAGGTTGCCGGTCACGCCGCGCTTGAAGAAGTGGCTGATATTCTGGACGGAAACCAGGGGTTGCCTTTCGGCAATCCGCGCTGCGGCCGCACCCGGTGTTATACCCATCTCTCCCTCCCGGTTCACTGGATCCGCAGACGGCGGTCAGCGAATGCATAAAGCCGCCGCCAAAGCGCGCGGTTCATGGTAACGACGAATACGCACATCACGCCTATGCCGAGCACGACGCGATGATAATCTCCTGCTTCGGTCGCATTGGCGATATAGGCGCCGAGACCGCGTGCTTCGAGCTTCGTATTTCCCCAGCTCACCACCTCGGCGACAATGCTTGCGTTCCATGAACCGCCGGAAGCCGTCAGCGCGCCCGTGACGTAGTAGGGAAATATCCCAGGCAAGATCACTTTGCGCCACCACAGCCAGCTCTTCAGCTGGTAAATCTTCGAGGCTTCCCTCAAGTCGCCGGGAAAGACGCTCGCGCCCGCGATGACGTTGAAAAGGATGTACCACTGCGTGCCGAGCACGATGAGGGGCGACAGCCAGATGTCCGGATTGAGGTGGTAGGTCACAATGCCCACGACCACGAAGGGAAAGAGAACATTCGCGGGGAAAGCGGCAAGAAACTGCGCCAGGGGTTGCACGCGCTCGGCAAGCGCCGGCCGCAGCCCGACATAGACGCCGATTGGCACCCAGATCAGGCTCGCAATGACGATGAGAACGATGACGCGAAAGAAGGTGATCAAGCCGTCGATGACGGCTTCCTGAACGTCGGGCCAGCCGAGGGTCGCGCTCACATAGGAAATCACGGAATAAAGAGCCCAGACGACAATGCCAAGCAGGGCAAGATTGTAAGCCCAGTCGAAGGCCTTGCTCGCGACCCTGTTCACTTTGGGTTCCGGAATTTGCTTCGCGAGCTGCCGGACATTCCCGCTGAACATGTCGAGCAGGCCGCTCACGAAACCGCCGATGGTCTGCACAAGGCGAGCGCGCCTTAGGAGGTCCAAGACCCACGATCGTGGCTGCTCTTGCGCAGCCACCAGCTCCACGCTGAATTTGTCGGCCCAGGCGACGATGGGGCGGAAGAGGAGCTGATCGTAGAGCATGATGACCACGCCCATCGTGCCGACCGCCCAAGCCACGGCGCCGATTTTCTCCTCGCTGATCGCCAGGGCGAGATAAGAGCCTATGCCGGGCAGGGTGATTTTCGTATCCCCGACCGAAATCGCCTCGGACGCCACAACGAAGAACCATCCGCCCGACATGGACACCATCATGTTCCAGACGAGGCCCGGGGTTGCGAAGGGAGCGTCAAGCTTCCAGAAACGCTGCCATGGCGTAAGCTGCAAATGGACCGTGATCTCTTCCAGATCGCGCGGAACGGTCTTCAGCGACTGATAGAACGAAAAGGTCATATTCCAGGCTTGGCTCGTGAAGATCGCGAAGATGGCGGCTAGTTCCGCGCCGAGCTCACCTCCCGGAAACAGGCTCATGAAGAAGATGACGGTGAAGGTCAGAAAGCCGAGAACCGGCACAGATTGCAGAATGTCCAGCGCCGGGATGATGACGCGCTCCGCCTTCCTGCTCTTGGCAGCGAGCGGCGCGACCAGGAATGTGAAAAGGAGAGAGAAGCCGAGGGCCGCGAACATTCTAAGCGTTGTCAGCAGGGCGTATTGGGGCAGGTTCCAGGGGTCGAGGGAAACGGGATTGGCCTGAAGCCCCTCGAGCGGCTGGTGCATGTATTGCGCGCCGTGAATGATGGCGACGAATATGGCGCCGATCGCGACGAAAACGACAAGATCGTAACGGTTCGGCCAGGCGCTGGCGACGGTGGCGGAGATTGTAGCGATGCGGCGGTCGCCGGCGGAAGAAGGTGGCACGGTCATCGCTCGCCTCGCTCCTCTGGTTGACAGGGCTTTTAGCCCGCTGTCATTTTTTCGCGCTCTATTAAGTCCGCTTGGGCTGCAGGAGGTAGCATGGACGTGGTGTGGGTTCGAGGCGGCGCCGCCTCTCCTCTAGGCGATGAACGCACCGCGCATTTCTGTCAACATGAAAACGCTCGTGACCCCCGCGAGAAATCCCGCCCCATTTGCAATAAGCTCGCCTCTCGAGCGGGCGCGAACTTGCCTCGGGCTGTACTGGATTGCGGCCTTTTCATCAATGCAGCCTGTCTTGCTCAAGACAGAATTTGCGGCTAGGACGCCCGCGGGAAACCTGCCCCGCTTGCGGCGAGCCCTTCCAGGACTTGCTTTTCGGAGTGAATGAGGATGCGTCTTGCGTCGCGACGGGAACGTTAACGGCCGGATTTTTGTTTTTTCTGTAGCGGTCGCGATAGGCGGCGGCGCGCTCGTTTGGGCGCCCTTTTGCAAGGCCGGGCCGGATGAGCAGCCTCTATACGCTGTTCTCGGCGAAGAAGCCGGCAAGACCGGCTATAACAAGGCTCGCATCCATAGGCTTGAACAGCGGCGTCTGCGCGAAAGCGGCGATCCGGAAGCGGCCGCCGGAGAGGATCTCAATGATGCAAAGGTTTTCGCCGCCCGCCTCAAGCATCGTCAAGGACGGTATCTCGCAATACGGAAGCGGCAATTCCACAAGCAGCAGTTGCAATTGGAAAGTCAGCGGCGCGCTCTGCGACAGAAGAAGGCCCGAATGAAGGCCCGTCAATTCGCGGCAGCGCGAAGGCGCGCCGCGGAGCAGGCTTCCAAACATAAGCGGCGGGAACTGGATGGCGGCGGCAAGGATCGCCACCATTCCAACGGCAAGCCAGGCTGAGTTCGCTGCGGCGATGGGCTGTGGCGGTTGCGCGCCCGGCGGCCGCAGCCGGATTCAATGACCTCTCATAGTCCGCCACGCGGCCAAACCGCCGAGCGAAGCGAGCGCTCCCGAAATAAGGGCATTATATCCGGCAAGCGATATCCCGAAGATGCGCAGCGCGGCCTCGTCGCAACGAACGGCGCGGTTGTGGCGGAGGGCCTCGGCGAGATTTGTGGACCCCGAAAGTCCGCCTCCGCTGCAGGTCTGAGGACCGGGCCAGAAATGCCATTCGGCGCCCGTATGATAGACGCTCAAGCCGGCGTTATAGAGAAAAGCGAGGGCAAGCGCCGCGAGGATGAGCGCCGCGAGTTTCGGGACCGGGCGGGCGAGGGGGGCGGCGAGCAGCCCTCCCGCGGCGGCGGCGTAATAGGGGATGCGTTCTTCGAGGCAGAGCGGGCAAGGGGCATATCCCGCGAATTGAAACGCCCAGGCCCCTGCGAGCGTCGCAATGCTGGCGCCCGCCAGAACGAGGGCCGCCGTTTTCAAACTCAGCGAAGATCGGCCCCCGTGGGCGGCGACGTTATACAACATATTTCACGATCACGAAGCCTGAGACGATCACCCCCAGCATTCCAAGCATGACCGTCCCCAGGCGATGCTCGATGAAATTGCGGATCGGCTCGCCATACATATAGAGCAGTCCGGCGACAATGAAGAACCGCAAGCCACGGGTGATGAGCGACAGGATGATAAAAAGCCCGAAATTATAGCCCGAGAACCCGCTTGCGATCGTTACGAGCTTGTAGGGGATCGGAGTCAGCCCTTTCAGGAGGATGATCCACGCGCCCCATTTGGCGTAGGTCTCGCGGAACTGCTCGATGCCCTGGCCATAGCCGTAAAGGTCGATGATCCATTTGCCGACGCTGTCATAAAGCAGGGAGCCGATGCCATAGCCCACGATTCCCCCGAGCACGGAGGCTGCCGTACACCACAGCGCGAGCACCCAGGCGCGCTTCCGGTTCGCCAGCACCATCGGAATAAGCAGCGTGTCGGGGGGCACGGGAAAGAACGAGCTTTCCGCGAACGAGATCGCGATCAGCGCGAACAGCGCGTTCGGCCCCTCGGCGAGGCGCATTACCCGGAAGTAGAGGCGTCGGAGCATTGGACATCCCTCGGTGTTTGCGCGGGAATAGCCCGCCGCGCGGCGGTTGTCCATCGCGAGCCTTTAATTGTCTCATTGCTGTTGATTAGTTTATGCAACTTTTGAGTTTCGAGATCGCAGGGAAGCCAATGTCGCGGATGACAGTCACATATCGCGTGCGCTGCGACGCTGCGTCGATCGAGGCGCGGGCGCAGGCGATCGCGGTCGAGCAGAGCGTGGAAATGCCGCTCGACGCTATTTCGGATGAAGGCGTCCTGCGCGACATCGTGGGCGAGGCGCAGAGCATCCGCGAGCTTGAGGCCGGGCTGTTCGAGGTGCGGATCGGGCTCGCGGTAGAGACGACGGGCTTCGAGCCGGGGCAACTTCTCAGCATGCTGTTCGGGAACACGTCGCTGCAGGAGGACGTGACGCTCTACGACGCCGAAATCCCGGATGCGATGCGTGCGCATTTCGGCGGTCCGAATTTCGGGGTTGAGGGGCTGCGCGCGGCATGCGGCGCGGGCGCTCGCGCGCTGACTTGCACGGCGCTGAAGCCGCAAGGACTGCCGCCGAAGGAGCTGGCGGAGCTGGCGGGGAGGTTTGCGGCGGGCGGCATCGACTTCATCAAGGACGACCACGGCCTTGCGGATCAGGCCTACAGCCCCTTCGCGGATCGCGTTCGCGCGTGTGCGCAAGCGGTGCGCCGGGCCCGCGCGGAGACCGGATCGCGCACGATCTATGTCCCGAGCGTCACCGGCAGCTTCGAAGCGGCGACGAGCGGGATCGCGCTTGCGATGGAGGAGGGCGTCGAGGCCGTGATGATCGAACCCATGATCATCGGCGTCTCGAACTTCCATCGCCTCGCGCGGCGGTTTCCGGGCATGGCCTTCTTCGCCCACCCCGCCATGGCGGGGGCTTCGCGCGTCGCGCCGCCGCTTCTGCTCGGCAGGCTGTTCCGGGCCTTCGGCGCGGATGTCACCATTTATCCGAACTATGGCGGGCGCTTCAGCACTTCGCCTCAAACCTGCAAGGCGATCGCGGATGCTGCGCGCGAGCCCTGGGCCGGCCTCAAACCCTGCATGCCGTCGCCCGCCGGGGGCATGACGCTCGGCCGCGTGCCCGAAATTCTGGATTTCTATGGCCCCGATACCATGTTGCTGGTTGGCGGCAGCCTGCTTTCGGCCAAGGACCGCCTGACGCAGGAAACCGCCGCTTTCGCAAAGCGCGTCGCCCGCCATTTCGAGGAGAGATCTCATGGATGACCGCTCGAACATCCGGCCAGCAGAGGGCGGCTTTCGCTGGGATGGCGTGGACGTTCTCGCCTACAAGGAAGAGGGCAGCGCGCCCTTCAAGGCGATCACCCGGCAGGTGCTGTTTCAACGCCCCGAGCTTGGCTGCGAGCTGCGCTATTTCGAGATGCAGCCCGGCGGGCATTCCACGCTGGAGCGGCATGAGCACGCTCACGCCGTGATGATCTTCCGCGGGCGCGGGACGTGTCTTGCCGGCCATGAAGTGCGCGACGTGGCGGCCCCGGACCTCGTTTTCATCCCGCCCATGACGTGGCACCAATTCCGCGCCGGGAAGGGCGAGCCTTTCGGCTTTCTCTGCATGGTGAACGCCGCGCGGGACAAGCCGCAGCTTCCCACTCAGGATGAGCTGGCGCGGCTCATGGAAGACCCCGCCATCGCTGCGTTCCTGAACGGCGGCTCACACGCCGGCGCGTAACGCGTCGCTCAACCGGAAAACGGGAAGCTGAAGGCCGAACCTTCGAGCAAAGCCGTGTCATCCAAAGCGGCCTCAAAAATTGCGCGCGCCATAAAGGTTAACCGGGAAAACCACTAAGGAATAAGGTGGCGCTGCCTTCCGCCACAGGGCCGCAAATAAGCATGGAACAAAACTTTTAGGAACGAAATAAGAACTCACAGAAATCGCTCTCAAATTATTGCTTGACATATACAGTGAGGGGCGTAGTGTTACATCAACTTGCAGGACTAGATCAAAGCAAGTGACGCGACCATAAAAAGTTCCTCTTTGCGAACTCTTTCAAACATCGCCAATGTGGCGGTCATATAGAAGTTCCGGGTTGTTCGCCGGACGTAAACGGCGGTGGATCAAAGGCCACCAGCGGTGGATGATGGTGTCCCTTGAAAAAGAACAAAACGGGAACGCATCGAAACTCCGACATTCGCTCTTTCAGGCTCTTCCGCAAGTTGGTTTATTGCGGAGCCTGTCTCCTTCGCCGCGAGCCGGCTCCATCCGGCAGATCAACCGGCAATTATAAAGGAATGATGACGACGCCACCGTTCGCGAGAGCTGGCAAAGTAGCCAAGCAACAAACATGCAGGAACAAAATGGGAATCGATGGGGGCGCTTCAAATATTTGTTGACATAGAGTGAAAACGCGTTACTATAACATTAACTTGCAGGACAAAAGTCAAAGCAAGTGACGTTACCGACTAAGTTCTTCTTAGCGAACTCTTCAAACATCGCCCAGTTTGGCGGTCATATGGTAGTTCCGGGTTGTTCGCCGGATGTAACGGCTGTGGCTCAAAGGCCACGAGCGGTAATGATGACGTCACTTAAAATAGAACAAAACGTGAACTTATTTTAAGAGGTCTTTGCGAGGGCGAGACGGCAGCGCAAAGGCCCAAGCATCGGATAAGAAGTCACCCTTTCGCAAGCGGTCGACCCTGAAGCGACTCAATCTTTTTAAAGCGGACTAAAATCCTATTCTGAGAGGTGACTTCTCATCGCATATCGGGATTGCGATATTTGCGTAGCTCCAGCTTCGCGATCTGGTTCCGGTGAACCTCGTCCGGCCCGTCGGCGATGCGCAGCGTGCGTATGGTCGCGTAATCGTAGGGCAGGCCGAAATCGTCGCAGATACCCGCGCCGCCGTGCGCCTGGATCGCCCAGTCGATCACCTTGCACGCCATGTTCGGCGCCACGACCTTGATCATCGCGATCTCCGCGCGCGCGGCCTTGTTGCCCACGGTGTCCATCATATACGCGGCCTTGAGCGTGAGCAGCCGCGCCTGATCGATCATCATGCGGCTTTCCGCGATGCGCTCCAGCCAGACGCCTTGATCCGAGATGCGCCTGCCGAACGCGACGCGGCTGTCCAGGCGGCAGCACATTTTTTCCAGCGCGCGCTCGGCGCGGCCGATGGTGCGCATGCAGTGATGGATGCGGCCCGGCCCGAGGCGGCCTTGCGCGATCTCGAAGCCGCGCCCCTCTCCGAGGATGACGTTCTCGAAGGGCACGCGCACATTGGTGAAACTCAGCTCGCCGTGGCCGTGCGGCGCGTCGAGATAGCCGAACACGGGCATCATGCGCTCTTTCTTGACGCCGGGCGCATCCATCGGCACGAGCAGCATGGATTGCTGCTTATGAACGTCGGGGTTCTTGGGATCGGTCTTCCCCATCAGGATGAGGATTTTGCAGCGCTTGTCGCCCGCGCCGGAGGTCCACCATTTGCGGCCGTTGATGACGTAATCGCCGCCGTCTTTCTCGATGGAGATCGAGATGTTCGTCGCGTCGGACGAGGCCAAGCCCGGCTCTGTCATCGCGAAGCCGGAGCGGATCGCTCCGTCGAGAAGGGGCTTCAGCCAGCGCTCCTTCTGCGCCTCGCCGCCATAGCGCACCAGCACCTCCATGTTGCCGGTGTCGGGCGCGTTGCAGTTGAATGCTTCCGGCCCCCAATGCGAGCGGCCCATGATCTCCGCCAGCGGCGCGTATTCGAGGTTCGTCAGGCCCGCGCCCAGCTCGCTGTCCGGCAGGAAAAGGTTCCAAAGCCCCTGCGCCTTGGCCTTAGCCTTCAGCTCCTCCAGAAGCGCGAGCGGCTCCCAGCGATCCGGCTGATGATCCGCCGTCTCGAACAGCGCCCGCTCGTTCGGATAGATGTGCTCCGCCATGAAGCGCTCGACCCGCGCTTTGTAATCGGCGGCCTTCGCAGAGAGTTGGAATATGTCGGACATTTGGGATCTTCCCTCTCGCGCTTTTCGCGAGGCAAGCGTGCTACTATACTTGCGGATCGCTACGCCAAAACAACTCCACTAAGGTCGTGTCGCGCGGCCTTCTGACACGCTTTGCGAACACTCATTCGCTATGAAGCGCTTATGGCAGTGAGCCCTTCATAGGCTGGGGACATTGCATTACCCTCAGAAAAGAGACCGATCACCATTCCAGGGAGCAAACCAGATGCGCCAGAGCAGCGACCCCCTCAGCCTCGGCAAGGACGGCGCGCCCGCCTCTGCTGAATGCGTGGGCGACGTCGGCATTATCACATTGCGGAACCAGGCGAAACGCAATGCGCTGAGCCACGAGACGATGCATGCGCTTACGCAGGCCTTCGCCCGTTTCGAAGCAGCAAAGATCAGGGTTGTCGTGCTGAGGGCGGAGGCAGGGGTCAAGGTATGGTCCGCCGGCCATGACATAAGCGAATTGCCGCTCGGCGGAATGGATCCCCTGTCCTACGCGGACCCGATGGAGCAGACGCTGAGAGCCATCAGGATGTTTCCGGGGCCGGTTGTCGCCATGGTGCAAGGATCGGTGTGGGGTGGAGCGTTCGATCTGGTCTTGAGCTGCGACATGGTTTTTGCGGATGAGACCGCAACATTCGCCATCACCCCAGTGAATCTCGGCCTGCCCTACAACACCACGGGCCTTCTGCATTTCATGGGCAGGCTCAGGCTCAACGTGGTCAAGGAGATGTTCTTCACCGCTGCTCCCGTCAGCGCGAATGTCGCCCTGGAATGGGGAATCATAAATCATCTTGTGCCGGCTTCGGAGCTGGAGGCGCATACGATGGAAGCCGCAAAGCAAATGGCGGCCAAGCTCCCTTGGCGATGGCGGTGATCAAAGAGCAATTGCGGGTGCTCTGCGATTACCAGCCGATCGCGGCGCAGACGTTCGAGCGCATCCAGGATATGCGGCGCAAGGTGTATGACAGCGCGGATTACCGCGAGGGAATTGCCGCATTCAAGGAGAAGCGCAAGCCGGTGTTCAAGGGGGAGTGATACCAAATCCGAATCCCGGATAACGCCTCCGGCGTTTCCGGGACTTGATTACCCTCACGTCTCCGCTGGCGGAAGGAAGCGCTGAAAACATTGGCGAATTCCGCCGCAAGGTCATGGCCGGGCTTGACCCGGCCATCCAGCCGTTAAACTGAAATGCAGTATATTTTCCTGGATGGCCGCCTCAAGGGCGGCCATGACGATGGAGTTAGCGGAAACATCGGGGTAATCAAGTTCCGGGATGACAGGCCGGATCTGTTCAACCGGATTCGGTATGACCTGAGCCGCGTCAGAACACGGCGTGGTCTCCAAGCTCGGATGTGGCCTCGCCCTTGATGAGGCGCGTATAGAAATCGAAAAGCGTCTCGGATCCGGCCGAAGGCGTTTTGGCGGCGTCGTAGCGTCCCGTCGCCGGGTCCAGGACGAGCATGGACTCCGTAGCGTAGTAACGTCCGATGCGGGCGAATTCCGCTTTCTCCGCCAGCGGGGGGATGATGCGGCCAAGCGTGCCTGTCACCCAGATGATCGTGTCCAGCAGCGCCACAGGCACGCGCTTGAACTTCGGCTCGCGCCCCAGCAAGGCAAAGAGACGCTCGCCCTGCTGCTTCGGCGTGATGGCTTCTCCCGGGCCGCCGATGGGCAGCACGCGATTGTGGCGGCTTTCATCGTCCAGGCATTCCGCGAGGAACTGGGCGAGATCGTTGTCGCTGATGGGCTTGCAAGCCGTCAGTTCTCCGTCGCCGAACATCAGAAAGGGCTTGCCCTTCTTCAGCCGTTCGACCTGTCCCGACAGGGACTTGAAGAAGGCGGTGGGCCTGACGATGGAATAGGTGAGACCCGACTCGATGAGGGCTTTCTCGAACGCCAGCTTGGCTTGCTGAAAGGCCAGAAGCGGCTTCTGAACGCAGATCGCCGACAGGAGCACCATCTGCGAGACGCCCGCTTCTTTTGCAGCGGCCAGGGCGTCGGCGTGAGCCTGGTAATCGATGGCCCACGCATCCTTGGGCGCTCCGGTTCGAGAGGCGAGGCAGGACACCAAAGCGTCGAAGCGCTCGCCCCGAAAGCCATCGCGCGCAAGCGACGCAGGGCCGGTGACGTCGCCGTATCGCAGGGTCGCCCCCTTGAGCAGATCGGCGCTTCCGGTTGGCGTCAGCGCGCCGTCCACGCCCGCGCGCGGCCGCACGAAGCAAACCACCTCGTGACCGCGCTGAACGAGTGCGCTAACCGTCGCCCGGCCAATAGTGCCGGTCCCGCCCAAGACCATCACGCGCTTTGCGTTGGGGGACCGGTTAGCCGCTGCCGGAGCCGATGTTTCGATGTCGCTCATGGGGTCGCACTATGCACCGACCGCGAGGCCCGAGGAAGTGCTGGTCACTCGTCTCAATCGTGACAATCGGGCGCACAGCTGGCGCCTCGCGCCCGGCGGTGTGCGCGTAGAATCCGTGTGCAATCAGACCTTAAGTTTGGGCCACGCTACAATTCTACTAAAAATTGTTTCAAATGAACGAGGATAACATTAACAATATTTCACTAGCAAAGGGAAAATGGTATGCGTAGCTAGGAATAGGAGAGCTTGACCTCGGCTGTTCTCCTGAATCCGCACGTCGGGCTTTTGACGTTGCCGGAATGAGCGCGGACTCGTCCCCACCTTGGGGCCGTTTAAGCCGTCGTCATGCCCAGATTTCGAGAGAAAGGGAGCCAGTCCGTTGGTTTTGTCCGCCTTGCGTGTCAATTTATTAGCTATCGTTTTGTGCGCAGCCTTCACGACACCGGCCCCTGCGCAAGGACTTCTGGACTTCTTCAAATCCTTTCTACCCCCTTCCATTTTTCCCGCTCAGACATTGCAGCGAGCCCGAACAAAGACAAAGCAGGGCTACGGCGCCAAGGTGCATGGCAAAGTCAAGATCAACAACAAAAGCTTCGACTTTGTTTCTGGCGGGCGAGGCCGCGGCTCCGCGCCGTTCGGCATTTATCAAATAGGACGGCTTGGCGGCTTCAAGACTCCAAATGGAACCTGGATTCCAGGTTATCGTTTAAGCGATGCCTATGACCCTTTTGTCAAGGACACGCGGACAGGCTTATTCATTCATCCCGGACTCGACGCCTCCGCTGGCTGTGTAGCGATCAGGAATGATGAATGGCCGGCGTTCGTTAAGGCGTTGGAAGGAGTTGCCCAGCATGGCCGCTCTCTCTCGATCCGCCTCGGTCCGGAAAGCGAACCAAGCGAACCAGCGGAGAAACCGGTAGGCTGAGCGAATTCCGCCACGCATCATTTATGCGAGGATCGAGGATAGAGGGGCGGTCCTCAACAAAGGACCGAACCCGTTTTCCAGCCCATCGCGGAAGGCGATAGCTTCGAGTTCCACCCGAACCGCATCCATCACGGGAACCACGGGCCGCGCCTCGAAGACAAAGGCGGGAAGCATCGAACAGAACTTGTGAACGGCCAGGGGGTCGTCGCAGTCCAACAGCATATACCCGCCCCAGTCACCCACCCGGATCACGAACATCTCGATCTTGAAATTCGCTGGGGCTTGCCATTGTGTGAAAACTTCCAGAATGCGTTTCTGCGC
Source organism: uncultured Alphaproteobacteria bacterium (assembly GCA_963727795.1). GTDB lineage: Bacteria > Pseudomonadota > Alphaproteobacteria > Rhizobiales > Rhodomicrobiaceae > Rhodomicrobium. Next base: position 80,517 of record CAVSHC010000006.1, on the reverse strand, counting down.
GTTCTCATACTCGATCGGAGATCCCTGCGGACGCTCGGACCAGCTTAAAATGTATTTCATCGGAAGCGCTCCATCGATGTCTAATAGGGCACACCCCCTGAACTGAGTCAAAACCAAACTTGATATAAATCAAAAAATAGCCCAGCTCGGGTTTTCCGGCATCTCCCTACGGATGAAAGCCACGCCATGAACGACAGTGGCACGCGAAGGGCATACGCATTATAATGCGCATTGATCGGGGCCGACGCGCATGCCCCGGCGTCATGATCACGGTTCCCCGGCACAGGGAGCTTTCGCCGCGAGCCGCGCGATCCGATCGCCAAGGCGGCAGGTTGGCTCCAGGAGGCTCCAATGGTTCACTACGTTGGCATTCTGGATGGCGATGGGACCTAAGCGCTCAGCGCCAGTTAATCTACGCAAGCCTTGGGAGACATTGCGATGCTCTGTGCGCGGCTGCTCAAAGTATTTGCTCTGCTGCTTCTCATAACGCCAGTCCTCGCCAGCGATCCTCACCCGCCACAGCTTAGCGTGTCGTTTCTCGGGCAGCCTGCGCCCATCGTTCAAGACGGTTCGACGCGCCTCGTCTACGAGATGTCGGTTAGCAACTACGCCAAAAGCCGATATGTGCTGGATGCTATCGAAGCGAAGGCGGGTCAGACTGGCGCTTCCTTCAGTGGGCCGGCGCTTTCGTCACTGATTGTACGTTTCGGGTCGGACGGGCAGCCCGACATGGCTAAAGGAGGCGCGATAGAAGGCGGCGGTGGCGCGATCGTCTTTTTGATGCTCGATCTCGGCAAAGACCAAGTCCCCGGCGCGATCGAGCATTCGCTTCACGTGATCGATGAGCAAGGCGGGGGGCACGACGTGGTGCTTGCTCCATTGCCCGTTTCAAGCGAACGCCCGATCGTGGTCTCTCCGCCTATGAGGGGCGAATGGATCGCAGGCAACTCCGTCAACAATCTTCCCGATGCTGCGCACCGCCGCGCCGTTCTCATCGACAACGGGCGCCCCTGGCTTGCGCAGCGTTACGCAATCGATTGGCTTCAAACCAAGATCGTCGACGGTGTGAGGACAACGTGGAAGGGGCCGGAAGACAGGAACGAGAGCTATTTCTGCTACGACAAGCCCATCTATAGCGTCGCCGCCGGAAAGGTTGTCAGGACCGCTGACGGACTGCCGGATAATGTACCCCACTCCGGCAAATACGCCATTGCGATCGACTTCGACAATGCCGCCGGCAATCACGTCGTCGTCGAAATCGAGCCTGAGCGGTACGTGCTTTATGCCCATATGCGGCCCGGTTCTGTGAATGTTCGGCCCGGCGACGAGGTTCACGTGGGCGATCTCCTGGGGCATGTCGGCAATACCGGCAGTTCGACCGAGCCGCATCTTCACATGCACATTGACGATCATCCGTCTTTTCTTGGCGGCAATGGCGTCCCTTATGAATTTACCGAGGGTGAAGCCAGCGGGCCGGTCAAAGCCGATGTCAGTTCGCCAGGAGCCATCAGTTTCGGGCCTATCGGTCCGCTGCGGCCTTTTAGGAATGATTATCCCGCCGCCAATGCGTTGGTGACCTTTAAGTAGATTTGCTGTTTGTTCCGGCCGTGGCCCACTGTGTTAGTCGGGGCGCTTAGAGTGCGTCTGGAAAAGCGCGAAGCGGTTTTCCGATAAGACGCACAATAAAACAAAAACTTAGAGCCCGCTTTTGATTCCATCAAAAGCGGATAGGCTCTAGCGGAGTCGCCCGCTTCAAGATCCTAAAGCAGCCGCGCTCCGACTTGCGGATTTTGAAATGAGCAGAGTCCGTTCTCGGCTTAAATCGACTAATCGGCGGAAGCAGCACCTGCCCTAACCCGCCGCCTCCGCGATCCGCCACCCCTCCTGCGCCAGCGCGATGGCCGCTTCGCCCGCAAGCGCCGCGCGCCTGTCCGCGGCGTTGCCTTGCAGCGAGCGCGCATAGACGCCCTGCGCGATGGCGGCGTAGCGGAAGAACGACAGCGCGATGAAGAACGTCAGGTCTGGCAGGCTGTCGCGCCCGGCGCGATGACAGTACATCGCCACCAGTTCTTCCTCGCCCGGAATGCCGTGCGCCGCCAGATCGAGGCCGCGCAATCCGCCCAGCAGCGGCGCGTTTGCCGGCGTGCGGTAGGCCATGCAGACATAGCCAAGATCGGCGAGCGGATGGCCGAGCGTCGAAAGCTCCCAGTCGAGCACCGCGATGATGTGCGGCTCGGTTAGCTCGAACATCACGTTATTCATGCGGTAGTCGCCATGCGTGATCGCCGCTTCGTCGCGCGACGGCACGCTCGCCCTAAGCCACGCGATCAGCTTGTCCATGGCTTCGATGTGGCCCGTCTTGGAGGCCTCGTATTGGTCGGCCCAGCGTTTGAGCTGGCGCGCGGCATAGGCTTCCGTGCGCCCGTAGTCGCCAAGCCCGATCGCGTTGAAGTCCACCTCGTGCAGGGCGGCCAGCGTCTCCGCGAAGGCGCGGTAAGCGGCCTTGCGCTGCAGGTGGTTCAGTTCAGGCAGGTCGGGCTTATTGAAAATGCGGCCGGGGACGTAGTCCATCAGATAGAACGGCGTTCCGATCACCGATGGGTCGTCGCAGAAAAGCGTCATGGGAACCACGGGGACGGGCGTGCCCTTCAAGGCCGACTGGATGCGAAATTCGCGGTCCATGGCGTGGGCGCTCGGCAGGAGCTTGCCCGGCGGCTGCTTGCGCAGCACGTATTTCCGGCTCATCGTGCCGATGAGAAAGGTCGGGTTGGATTGGCCGCCCTGAAACTGCTTGATCGTGGGCGGAACGCCAAAGTCTTCGAGGCAGCTTCTCAAATAGCGCTGGAGCTTCTTTTCGTCGAAGCGCTGGTTTTCCGGAACGTCGATGAACTCAGCCACGATGTTTATCCGATCGGAGAAAAGATGGAGGCGCCGCCGTCCACGAGGATCGACTGCCCTGTGATATATCGCGCCGCGTCCGAAGCCAAGAACACTGCGACGCCTGCGATGTCGGCCGGTTCGCCGAGGCGCTTCAGGCAGGTCATGTTCGCAACCGCGGCCGCCGCCTTGGGATTTTCGTAGAGCGCTTTCGCGAAGTCCGTCTTGATGACGCCTGGCGCGATGGCGTTGACCCTGACGCCGCGCGCTCCCCATTCCACCGCGAGGTTCCGGGCAAGCTGCGCTTCGGCCGCTTTCGATATGGCGTAGACGCCGAGATTGGCGACGCCGACGCTCGCGACAATGGAGGACAGCATGATGACCGAGCCGCCGCCGCGCTCCGCCATGCCGGGGAACACCATCTGGCACAGCCAATGGGTCGCGGTCAGGTTCGAGCCGAGCACCTTGTTCCAGATTTCGTCGGAAACCTCGGACGACGGCCCGTAAGCCGGGTTGATGGCCGCGTTCGGAACGAGGATGTCGATGTGCCCGTACTCGCGGAGAGCATGAGCGACGAGCGCTTCGAGATCGGTCTTGACGCCGATGTTGCAGGCGGCCGCGGTGGCGTGGCCGCCGGCCTCGCGAATCTCCGCTACGACAGCCTTGCAGGCTTCGATCTTGCGCGAGGAGATGACAACTTTCGCGCCCATCTTTGCGAACTCAAGCGCAATGGCCCGTCCGATCCCGCGAGAGGACCCGGTGATCACGGCGACGCGGCCCGTCAGATCGAACATGCTCATGATGCATCCCTTAACAAGCTGCTGAAAAGGCGCCAATCGCGGCTCCATCCTTCGACAAGCTCAGGATGAGGCCGATTGTTTTCAACGGGTTAACCCTCATGGTGAGCCTGTCGAACCATGGGCCGCATCCTTTTTCAGCATCCCCTAATGGCGGTGCGAGCCGACAATGCCTTCCCTATGGTTCGAGCGCTGCCGCTGAGCCTGTCATCGCGGCCACCTCGGCTTGCGCTCGGTGACGAGCGCCTTGAGCAGCGGTGCGGGACTCCAGCGGTCGCCGAATCGCACATGGAACATGTCGATATCCGACAGGACTTCCGCCAGGCTTCTCAGTTCCGCATATTTCATGGGGCCGCCCCGCCACGCGGGAAAGCCGTATCCATGGATATAAATGATATCGATGTCGCCGGAGCGGTAAGCGATCCCTTCGTCGAGGATGTTCGCGCCTTCGTTGACGAGCGCATAAATCGTCCGCTTGACGATCTCCTGATCGGAAACGGACATGACCCTGTTGCCGAGTTCGGCCCGGTAGTCCTCGATGATCACGTCCGCTTCCGGGTCGGGCAAGGCGGCGCGGGTTCCCGGCTCGTACCTGTAGAATCCCTTGCCCGTTTTCTGGCCGTAACGCCCGGCCTCGTATAGGCGGTCCATCAAGGCCGAGCCGTAAGTCTTGCCTTGCTGGATGCGCCTCTGCCGGATCTGCCAGTTCACATCGACGCCCGTGAGATCGCACACCGCGAAGGGGCCCATCGCCATGCCCCATCGCGTCAGGGCGTTATCCACGTCCGCGGGGGAAGCGCCTTCCTCCACGATGATCATCGCTTCGGTGATATATTTCTCCACCATGCGCGTGCCGGCGAAGCCGTCGCAATTGCCGACCGCAACCCCGATCTTGCCGATCTTGCGCGCCGCAGCCAGGGCGCTGGCGAGCACGCCGGCGCTTGTCGCCTTGCCGTGAACGGCCTCGACCACGCGCATGACATTGGCGGGGGAGAAGAAGTGCATGCCGATAACGTCGGCGGGCCGGGACGTGAAGCTCGCGATGGCGTCGATGTCGAGCGTCGACGTATTCGAAGCCAGGATTGCGCCTTGCTTGCAGACCCTGTCGAGATCGCGGAACACCTGCTCTTTCACCGCAAGGTCCTCGAAAGCCGAATTCGACGACAAGGTCGGCATCGGCGAGCGCGCCATAATCGAGGGCGCCGGTGATCGCGCCCATCCGCGCGTTCATGCCGTCCCGATCCAGCCGGCCCCGCCGCACCATGCTCTCGTAGTTCGCGGCGACGGCGCCAAGGCCCTTTGTGAGCGCTGCCTGATCGCGGTCGAGCAGCACCACCGGAATACCCGCATTGGCGAAAGCCATGGCGATGCCGCCGCCCATGTGGCCGGAGCCGATGACGCCAGCCTTCCCGATCTCCCTCGGCTTTGTCTCGCGGGGCAGTCCCGGAATTTTGGCGGCCTCGCGTTCCGCGAAGAAGGCGTGGATCAGGGCCTTGCTTTGCCCATCGTGCAGCGCATCGCTTAACAGCTCACGCTCGCGCTTCAGGCCTTCCGCGAAGGGGAGCTTGAACGCGTTTTCGACCGCCTCGACGCAACGCACAGGCGCGTGCTGGCAATGCTGGCGCTTCTTCAGCTCCGCCCGCTTCTCATCGAAGATCGTCGAGCCCCGCCCCGCCTCTATTTTTGCGGTCTGTTCGCATGTCTTGGGATGACGCGCCAGCGCGGCCTTCGCGCTCGCCAGGGCTTTCGCGGCGGCGACGTGATCGCCCTCGGCAATCTCGTCCACGAAGCCCCCCGCCTTGGCGGCGGCGGCCGAAACAGCCTCGCCGGATGTGATGAGATCGAGCGCAATCTTCGCGCCGGCAAGACGCGGAAGCCTTTGCGTTCCGCCCCCGCTGGGCATGAGGCCGAGCTTCACTTCGGGAAGGCCAACCCGCGCCTCTTTCGCCGCCACCCTGTAATGGCAGGCGAGGGCGATTTCGAGGCCGCCGCCGAGCGCCGCGCCATGCAGCGCGGCCACGACGGGCTTGGGACAGTTTTCGATAGCGGCGCAAATGTCGTTGACGTCCGCGCCCTTGAATGCGGAGCCGAACTCCAGGGCGGGGCCAAATTCGGTGATGTCGGCTCCCACGGAGAAAGTTGGCCCTGCGCAGGCCAGGACGATGGCGCGCGCCTCGGGATCGGCCGCTGCGTGCCGGATGGCCGAGAAAAGCCCGTCGCGGACGCTGCGCGACAGCACATTCAGAGGAGGATTATCGACAGTTATAACGCCAATGCCGTCTGTGTTCTCGTATTTGACGGGACTTGTGGCCATGAATGCTCCCGGAAGGCCGTTATTTTGCTTTAAAGTTCGGCTCCGGTGAACAATACAGTTCGCGGAAGGTAACCGTCAACGGCCTGCGCGCACCCGGTTCGCTCTGGCGCGTCAAACCACTTGAGGCGAGCTGGTTTGGCGGATGCAGAAGAAGCAACGTTTCCGGCTTCCCCGGCGCTTCGATTGGCGCTTGCCCCACATCATGGCTTGCGCACTCCGATCCTGACGGTTGAGAAGTCTATTCGTATCTGCTTATTTTGCGATAACGTAAGTTATGTGTCTTTATACAACCAATCGTGACGCTCGTGGTCCGGTTCCGGCATTCGCATGCAGCACGCAAAGAGCAAATGCCGGAATTAAAGGACCACGATGAGAGCCTGCCGCAAAGGGTATAGGCGATTGCGAGACGCCGCACTGGGAGCCAAGCTGGGCGTTTGGAAGGGCGGGGCCATATGCCAGTGACCAACCCTCCGAGGTGTATACTGAGCGAACGCGACAAGGAGGTTCTGTTGCATATCGCGGACGGACTTAGCGACCGCGAGATCGCCGCCAAGCTCAACCTCAGCCCGAAGACGATCAACTTCCGTGTGGAGGAGATGAAACGCAAGCTTGACGCCAAGACACGCGTTCAGGTCGTGGCGATCGCGCTGCGCCAGGGCTGGATAGACTAAGCAAATTCTCTTGGGTCTGCCCGAATGCCTTTGTGCGTGGCCCCTTTCGGCAAGGAGCAGTGCAGTGGGTCGTTAACGGAAATGCTCGATTGAGGCGCCTGAACCCTCTCAGAATCGGACAGGGATTTACCCGCACAAGCCCTGTCGGCCTAATTAGATACTTGTGAGCCGCTTCTGAAATGTGGCGGTTGCCCCGTCAGACGCAACCGCACTTTGTAGCCTAGTGGATTTCGATCCAGCGCCCTTCGCGCCAATAACCGCGCCCTTCATGCTCGCGCCACCGATACTTGTCATGCTCGTGCTCCGCCCATCTCCAATTGTCGGGATGAATGGTGACTCCATGCTCCGGCCGGTAAAAATCGTGCTCCTTCACGCGCCAACAATCACCTTCGCGGTTGCAGGCGACTTCTGCCAACGCCGCAGTTGAACTTAACGCCAATACGCCCCCGCAGATGGCTGCAATTATGTTCTTCATAGCGTTCCTCCTTTGTAGAAATATCTGGATATGATTTTAAACACTCACAAGAATGAAAAGGTTCGAGTAGAAGCGCACGAGAACCTATCCGCTTTTGATGAAATCAAAAGCGGGCTCTAAGTTTTTGTTTTATCGTGCGTCTTATTGGAAAACCGCTTGGCGCTTTTCCGGACGCACTCTGAAACCCCTGAAGAACTTTAGATTGGCCCAAAGTTTTCCGATCATGGCCCCAAGCAGCCTATCAAGAAAACTAGATGTCGAAATGAGAAAGGGAGCGTTGCGAGCGCCCGGCTGGTGCTGGGCAGGAACGACGGCTCGCCCCCTCAAATCGGGCGAGGTCCGCACCGGGCCTTCTTCTGCCTCCGGCTGTACTAATTTGCCCAGTTGTGCCCGGTCTGCGCCCGGCGATACTGCCTCAACGATACGGCCGACAGGTTAAGCGCCTGGTTCTGCCGGATCGCCACTTTCCACAGCGCGTTTCCCCTGATCTCCTCGCACGGCAGAACGTACTTCCGCCAATCGGACATGTGCTGCTCTTTGTAGAACCCGGTCGGCGTCGGGCAGGCGAGTATGACTTCCCCCGCGCGAAGTTCTTTTACAAGCGCCGCGGGGCGCCGGCTTCAGCCGCAATCTCGAGTTGGGCGCGCATCCGGTCTTCGTTGTTGATCCATGCGATGGTGACCTGACCCGCCTCATCGACCAGCATCAGACCTGGCGGAGACGGCAGGAGATAGTGCTCGACCGCGCAGATTCGCTCTGAGAGCTCGCTATGCCAGCTCGCAATCCCTGGATCATCGAGGAACGCCGTGTCCTCAAGCTTCGCGATGGGTTTGAGCGGCGCGGTGATGTCCTTGAAGTAGCGGCGCTGCAGCTCCCGGATGATCCGCCTCAGTTTGTCGGGCAGGTCTGGGTCTTGCTTGACCAGGAACAAGTTGATCAAGCCCTCGTTGAAGGCGGCGACGGCCGTCGAATCCCCGGCCTTGCCGGTGAGCAGCACCTTCTTGACCGGCAGGTGCTTGATCTTCTGGAGAAACTCGACACCTGTCATGCTTGGCATGGCGAAGTCGACCACGACCACGGAGACGCGTGAAAATCGGGCCGGATCGGAGGCCATTGCGGCGATGCGCGACGCCGGCAGGCGAATGACGGGATCGCCGGACTCCCCTTCGTCAACCGGCGCCCGATTAGCTTCTTCGATCGTCAAAGCGGTCTGCCCCGAATCCTTTAGAAGGCGCTGGATGGCTTGCTCTGGCCGCTGCTCGGTTGCACACAGCGTGACATCGGCATAATTGTAGTCGAAGCTGTCGAGGAAGAGCCGGTCATCGTCAATGACGAGGCATGTCGTCGGGTGGTAGAGGGGCAGCAAGGCGCTCATAGTCCTGATCCTCGGACGCCAGGGCGTGCAAGGCGCTTCCGGCAGCTTAGGCTGGATCTTTATAATTAGCGCACGTGATGTCGTGCAAGTGAAAGTTTGTATGCGACTTGGCGTTACGACCGGCGACCGGCGCCTGATGGGATGGGCTTTACTCGCCCAGGCGCGGTATCTTGTACGCCGTCTTCGCACTGCGTATGTCGAATACCATGCCATCGCGCCATTCAAGCTGCCCGCCACTGGGCTGATCGCGGTTATTGCTTTCCCACTGTACTATGTCATTTGGAAATACGCTTTTCCGCAACCTTGGGAGAGCTTGCCGCTTAGGCTTGCGGGAGCGGCGCTCTGCATGCCGGTGGCCCTTCGCCGTTATTGGCCCCGGCCGCTTATACCGTATTATCTGGCCTACTGCTATTGGGCGCTCCTGTTCGTCAGCGCATTTTTCACGCTGATGTTGCTCATGAACCATGTCAATAGCGTCTGGTTGATGTCGGAGACCGTGATCGTCATGTTCACGTTTCTGCTCTACGATCTCGCAAACGGCGTTCTAATCTCGCTCATGGGAGGGCTGATCGGCGTCATCGGCTATTGGCTCCTTTCCGGATGGGCGGATGTTCCTACAGAATTTCTGCTTGCCCTCCCTATTTACGGCTTCATCCTGGTCGCGGTCGTTTTCCTTTCGCAAAGCGAGCGCGCGATTGCGCGTGAGAAGCTCTTGGCGGCGCACGCTCTTGCGAGCAGCATCGCGCATGAGATGCGCACGCCCCTTCTTGGCATCCGGCTCGACGCAAGCAAGTCTGGCGACCACCTCGGACGGCTGAGCGCGGCCAACCAGTGGGCGCAAGAGCATGGCTACGAAGACAGCCTGAACGATCACGATATGGCCGGGCTTAGTGGTGCTCTGCAACGCATCGCGAAACACGCCGTCGCCGCGAACCTGGTCATCGATATGCTCCTCACCAACCTCAAGGATGAGAGCTATTCCCAGGAGCGGATGAAGTCTTACGCCATCGCCAGCACCATCGATGAAGCGATCGGCCGCTTTCAATTCCGGTCCGGCGAGCGCGAGTTGATCAGGATTCGCGTCTACGACAACTTCATCTATCGGGGCGTTGAGGTTCTGATGATTCATGTCATTTTCAACCTCGTCAAGAACGCACTCCGGGCCATCGCCGCGGCAGGAGAAGGGCACATCGTCCTGGAGGCGAGAACGGCTCCGGCCGGTCACTTACTCTCGATCAGCGACACCGGCCGCGGCATCGAACCTGCGAAGCTACCCTTTATCTTCGTACCGTTCACGACCGCTCACGCGGAAACCGGCGGCACGGGCATCGGTTTGTCCTTCTGCCGCCGTGTCGTCGAGGGTTTCGACGGCAGCATCCGCTGCTCATCGGAGCCTGGCAAAGGCGCCACCTTTGAAATCATACTACCCGTCATCGAGGCGAAAACGATAGCACAGCCCGAGGCAAGTCCGCGCCCCGATAGATGCGAGCGCTCAAGCGAACTTGCCTCGGATAAGCTGTACTAGAGCGTATTGCGATGAGCTGGAACCGGGGTCATGGCCCGCCAGTCTGACCAACGTCGCAGCCCCTCACCCTATCCCTCTCCCTCAGGGAGAGGGAACGACGTGGCGGCGGTCGCAACCGGACTCCCTCTCCCATCCGCATCCGCTTGCGGATGCGGACGTTCTCGAGTGGCTCGCCGAGGCGAGCTTGCGCGGGAGAGGGCTGGGGTGAGGGGTTCGTCTTGCAATTGCCTGCCAGCTTGACACTAGCCGAGCGCGCCGAAAACTGAGCTGGCCTGCGATATCCCGGCGAGGAAGTGGAGCAGACTTGCGGTTGCGGAGACCATGGCGAAGATGCGCAGCGTTTCGCCCCACAGCTTGTTTCCGTCGGGCCACTTTGTCTGGCTGAGGTAAGCGAAAACGGCGGTGAGAATGGCGAACCCAGCTCCATGGCTGAAAAGCGTCAGCGGGTCTGACAGGCCGGCCAGGACCGCTTTCAGGCTGGAGTCTTTCGCGAAACTGGCGATCAGCGCAAGGATCGCCAGAGCCGCCGCGCCGTTGAGAAACAGGAGCGCCTGCACCACTTGGCCCGCATAGCTTCGCGCGGAGTGCGCCTCGAAGCGGGAGTTCTCCGCGGCAAGCTTCTCCTTTTCGAACTCAAACCGTTCGATATCGAGTTCAGCCTTGTTCTGTTCCAAGCCGAGGCCCCAGGTTTGACGCGGCGCCACGCGCCCTTGCCCTTGTTGCGTCATGGCCGCGATCTGGCCTTTCAGCTCTTCGATCTCCTGCGCCATCTGGCGCTTGCCGGTAAAAGTGAACATAGCCGCCTCTATCCACTTGAGTTCGCTTTGGAATTCTTGAACCTAGCGGTATCACCACATGGATAATCAAAGGTTAAGGCGAAGCTGAGGCTTTGCGGCAGCGGCTGCTTTCCTATGCTGAAGCGCCTCAAATGCCGCGCGGTGGAGGGCGGCGTGGGCCTGCATGCCGGTCTGCGCACGCGAAGGCGCGCGCAGACCGGCATCGTTTGAACGAAACAACTCACTGCAGCCCCGATCGGGCGAAAGCGCCGGCGCCCTGGGCCGTCTGAAGAATGCTCTGCTGTGTGGGGAAGGCTGTAAATGCGGTCGCCGAAAAAGGAGGGGCAGTTGCGTCGCGCCCTCAGAAAGGCCCTCGGGAATCGAGCGCCGTTCCCTGTGAGGCGACCGGGGCGGTTATCCCGCCATCCAAACGGCAATCACGCCACCGCAAAATCCGAGGATGACGGCGAAGAAAACGAGAAAAACGGCGACATTCTCAAGCGGGCTGCTCCCGTTGTGTTGGGATACTGAGTCCATGGCTGTTATCCTTTCGTGAAAAATAACCAATGCGCCCGGGGTATGCTTCCGGACCATATACTACTTCATCTAGGTTCATCGGTTGTGAAGTTTGCTCCAGGCGGACTCGGCGGTGTTTCCCCGGCCTGCCCGTCTTGCGGGAAGAGGCAAACACTAGGAGAAGATGGGAGGCTGCGCAATTTCGAAAATAATCAATTCAGCGACAAAACATAGTGTCGTTGTCGCAATGCAACATTCGGGCCGAGTTGCCTTGCATTGGCCGTGAATGGAAGAGCGCCCGTCCCGGCATGCGCCGCTTGATCATATGAAAATGGCCGCCGGAGGCGGCCATTGCAGCAGTTTTTCCTCAGGCGATCAGGTCGAAGGCTGCGGCTCCATGCCGCCAAGATCGGGATCTTTGCGCGCCCGCCCGCCCGTGGATGGGACTGCGGAGCGCCGTTTCGGCTGATCTTCTTTCATGGTGAACTCGCGCACGGGGGGCTTGCCCTGCAGAAGGTCCTTCACCTCCTGTCCGGACAGCGTCTCATATTCGAGAAGCCCTTTTGCCAGCGTATGCAGCTCGTCGATGTTGTCGGTCAGATACTTGCGCGCCCGCTGCTCGCCTTCATCGACCAGCCGCCTGATCTCGGAATCGATCAGCTGAGCCGTCTCGGCGGACATATTCTGAGAGCGAGTGACCGAATGGCCCAGGAACACCTCTTCCTGGTTGTCCCGGTAGCGGATGCGGCCGAGCTTGTCGCTCATGCCATATTCCGTGACCATCGAGCGGGCCATGTTGGTGGCCTGCTTGATGTCGTTCGCTGCGCCGGTTGTGACATTGTCGGGCCCGAACACAAGCTCCTCGGCAACCCGGCCGCCGAAGACCATCGCGAGGTAAGCCTCCATCTCCAGCTTCTTCATGCTGTATCGGTCGCGCTCAGGCAGGTTGTAAGTTACGCCAAGCGCACGGCCGCGCGGGATTATCGTCACCTTATGCAGCGGATCGTTCCCGGGGATGAATAGGCTGACAAGGGCATGGCCTGCTTCATGATAGGCGGTCAGCCGCTTCTCATCCTCGGTCATGGCCATGGAGCGGCGCTCCGCGCCCATCATCACGCGGTCTTTCGCGTCCTCGAACTCGTGCTGCGTGACGACGCGCTTGGAGCGGCGAGCCGCGAGGAGAGCGGCCTCGTTCACAAGGTTCGCCAAGTCGGCGCCGGAGAACCCAGGCGTGCCGCGCGCGATCACCTTGAGATCCACATCCGGGGCCAAGGGGACCTTCCGCACATGGACTTTCAAGACCTTCTCGCGTCCAACGATATCGGGCGCGGGCACGACAACCTGCCGGTCGAAGCGGCCGGGACGCAAGAGAGCAGGATCGAGCACGTCCGGGCGGTTCGTCGCCGCGATCAGGATGATGCCCTCATTCGCCTCGAAGCCGTCCATCTCGACGAGAAGCTGATTGAGCGTCTGCTCGCGCTCGTCATTGCCGCCGCCGAGGCCTGCGCCGCGGTGACGGCCGACCGCATCGATTTCGTCGATGAAGATGATGCATGGTGCGTTCTTCTTCGCTTGGTCGAACATATCGCGGACGCGGCTTGCGCCGACGCCGACGAACATTTCGACAAAGTCAGAACCCGAGATTGTGAAGAAGGGCACGTTCGCTTCGCCAGCGATGGCGCGCGCGAGGAGCGTCTTGCCGGTTCCGGGAGGGCCGACCAGCAGCGCGCCGCGCGGAATACGCCCGCCAAGCCGCTGGAACTTCTGCGGATCGCGGAGGAATTCCACGATTTCCTGGAGATCCTCCTTCGCCTCGTCGACGCCGGCCACATCGTCAAATGTGACGCGCCCCTGCTTTTCGGTCAAAAGCTTCGCTTTCGATTTCCCGAAACCGAGCGCCCGCCCGCCGCCGGATTGCATCTGGCGCATGAAGAACACCCAGACCGCAATAAGCAGCAGCATCGGGAACCAATTGACGAGAACGCCGAGAAGAGAAGGCACTTCGTCGGAAGCAGGCTTCACGGTGATGCCAGCGCCCTTCGAGTAAAGACGCTCGACCAGCTGCGGATCGTTCGGCGCGATCGTCTGGAACGTCTGTCCGTTGTTCAGCGTGCCGCCGATTTGATTGCCGGACAGCGTCACCGACCGCACGTTCCTGTTTTCGACCTCGTTCAGGAACTGCGAATAGTTCATCTCATTTGCGCGCGCGCTGCGCGGGTTGTTCTGAACCAGGTTGAACAGCGCTACAAGAAGCAGTGCAATGATGATCCAGATTGCCAAATTGCGGAAGTTTGAGTTCATGTGGGCGTTTGTTTCCCCTGGTGCCGCACTGGGCCATGAAGGCTAGGCTAAAGACCAGCCGTAGCCTTCCAGCTTACAAAGCGAGGATAAGTGGGCCAATCGTTTCAAAGATAGGGTATGGGTGTGTCTTTGCCAAGCACGCTTGCGGCTCCGGTCGAAGCCCCGACCAAGTATCGGGCAAGACCAGGCGCCAGCGCGGCCTCGACCGGAATCTTAGAGAAAATACCGTCATTAGAGTTAAAAAAGCCCAATGCAGGCGCACAAATGAGGCAATCGCCTTTCCAGAGGGCGGGTGTCGTTAGCGCGGCCAGCCGATTTACTTGAGGGGCCGGCCGTCTTTCCTGCATCACTTTTCTGTAAGCGCGCCAGCCCTCCGCGCCAAGTTGCCTCACCGCCGCCCCGTCTATATCCACGGGTGCAAAGGTCAAGAGGAACCGGCCATCCCAAAAGCGGGAAGCGCCCGGCTCAAAAGGCCACGGCTTGGCCCTCATCCGGCCCAGCTCTCGATAAAAATTCAACTTTTTTAAATCGGCGATCATGATGCAACCGCCGAGCGTCGCCTCTCTCGCCCCGCCCTTGAGGCTCGAAAGAAGGCTTTCGACCTTCATGAGACGCGGAGCCGCTTGCTCTCCGCCGGCAAGAGACAGAACACGGACCAGCGCACGAAGCGCGATGTCATCCGGCAGCGCGTTGAAAGCTTCGAGGCCGATTGCGCCGGCGCCAAGCGGCGTAACATCGAAATGCCGGTCGAGAAACACATCGGCGATCGCATCGAGCGCCTTGCGGCTGCGCCCAATGCGGAGAGAAGCGCGCGCGAGCGACGCCCGCGTGATCCCTGCCGCAGCGAGCGCTTTCATGGCGCGCCGCAGGCGGACACGCTCGAAAGCGGCGTTTTCATTGCTCGGGTCGCGCACGAAAGAAACGCCCGAAGCTCTGAGATAAGCGAGGAGCCTCGCCTTGGAAAAGTGGAGCAGGGGCCGCACGACCGCAATGCCGTCCCATTGGGAAACGGCGTCCATGCCCGCGAGACCGTCGACGCCGCTCCCGCGGCGCAGCCGCATAAGAACGGTTTCGGCCTGGTCGTCTTCGGTATGAGCGGCGACGATGCAGGACTTGGCGCCCCGGCGGCATTCGGAGGCGAGCAGATCGTAGCGCGCGCGCCGCGCCGCCGCCTGGATGCCCGTCTTGGGCTTCTCCCCTTCCCAGGAGATCGTCGTGTGCGAGAAGCCGAGGGCCTGCGCCGCCTCCGCCACGAAGGCCGCTTCTTCCTTGCTTTCGGGTCTCAGCCCGTGATCGACGGTCGCGACGGCGAAGTTAGCCGGGCTGCGATGCGTGATCTCCAGCCAGCGGCGCACAAGGCGCATGAGCGCCATGCTGTCCGGCCCTCCCGATACTGCGAGAACAGCCGAGGGGAAAGGCTCCAGGCAAGAAAACGCGCTCAAGAGCGCTGCATCGCCAATGATGCTTGGCACGGCAGACCACCAGGAATGGCGAACCCTACGTGCAGTTCGCCCTTTTCTTCTCAACATCCGCCCTTTGCAGAACCGCCTTGGGTCCCTGCGGGAAGCGGCGCTGTAACTCGGCGAAGGAATCGCACGCCGCGGCGTTCTCGCCAAGCCGGCGGAGCGAAATCGCCAGTTTCAAGAATGCTTCAGGCGCGCGCTCGTTGTTCGGGAAACTCGTGATTGTCTTCAAAAAGCGGTCAGCGGCAGTTCTGTATTCGCCGCTGGCGAAAGCAGATTCCCCGAGCAAATACTGCGCAGTTCCCGCAAGCGTATCATTCGGATACTGGTCCAGAAACTGCTGGAAATAGGTCTCGGCCGCCCAGTATTCGCGCCGAGTTCAACGCGCCCGTGGCCTGCTCGAACAGGGTGCGCGACGACGAGGACGAGGTTGTGGCCGCAGCTGCGGGGCTTGGGTGCGGCGGCAACGGCGCTGGGGCGGCGGGCTCGGCGCCGTAAAGCCGCGGCTGAGAAAGGGATTGGCCTGCGTTGGCCGTCTGCTGCTGGGGCGGCGCGTTGAACGCGGGTCTCGCCGGATAACGCTCGGCCGGGAGCTGGGGCTCGCTCAGCGGAGGAAGCTGTTCCTTTTCCTCGAAACCGGCGGCCGGCGCCACGGTGTTATAGCCCGCTTCACGCCGGGGCTCCGAAGAGGGGCCGGTATTGGCTCCATAACGCGCCTCCAGCCTTTCGAGGCGCTGGGTGAGGTCTGCAACCTGCGCAGATAACTGACGGATTTGTTCCGCGCTTGCGCCCCCGCCCGCCGTTGACTGATACCCCGATCCGCCGCCGCTGGTTTTCGCCAAAGTCTCGACCGCCGCGACGACAGATTGTAAGGCCGCCAGTTGCCCTTCCAAGCGGTCGAGCCGCCCGGCCATCGCAGAGCTGTTGTCTGCCGCCGCTCGCGGCGTCTGCGCGAAGGCTGGAACAATAGCGGCCGTCATGGCGAGAAAAATCAGGGGTGCGGCAATGCTTCTCATGGGGGCGCCCTATCTTAGCAATTCGCTTCGTTCTGGGACGACCATGCTCCGCTGTCAACCGCTTTGGGTCTTAATCAACGGGAGGTTGCCTGCACAGCCCGCCGGGAGTGGGCAGCCCGTTGGCTCACGCGCGCAGGCGAACTTCCGCCGTTTGGTTGCTAAACCAAGATTTCCCGGCCTCCCCAGCGGCGCAGCCCCTCACCCCAGCCCTCTCCCCCGGGAGAGGGAGTTCCGCAGCAGCCTCTTAGCTAATAGGAAGCGACCGCGCCGCCGCCATCGAGAACGGTGACCGACCGCCTGTTTTGCGACCAGCAGGTGATGTTGTCGCAAATCGCTACGGGCCGCTCCTTTCCGTAGGAGATCGTCCGAATCCGCTGCGGGTTGATGCCTTGGGCGATCAGAAAGCTTTTCGTCGCCTCGGCGCGGCGGGCTCCAAGCGCGATGTTATATTCTCGCGTGCCGCGTTCGTCGGCGTGGCCCTCGATGCTGACGGGGTAGTTTGCATACTGCCTCAACCACACAGCCTGAGCATTCAGGACCGAGCGGCCATCGGGCGTCAATTCGGCGCTGTCCACCTCAAAGCGGACGGTGTCGCCTATCCGGTCATTGAACTCCTGCTTGCTGCCGGGAGCGAAATTCCCCGCTCCGGAGCCGAAGCCGGGGCCAATCCCCAAGCTCGCAGCCGGCGCAGTCTTATCGCAGCCGCCAAGGCCGGACAGGACCGCAACCAAAGATACGGCGAGCAGGACGACAACAGGGGGTCGCATTCGGATATTCCTCCTATCGCACACAACTTCTGCGCGAAGTTTGACCAGGAAACGTAAGGGAATGCTTACCAACAGGATGCGTCTCGGGCCATTTTGTGACTTTCCTCCGTATTTTGTGAAACCGCCGCATTCCTGAACCGCATTGGCGGCGCGCCGAGGCCAATAAGACACGCGCGCCAGTTGTCCTACTTCAGCAGGGGAGACCAAGCGGGGTCTGAAGCGAAGGACGGGGTCGGGAGCAGGCGTTCATTGTATCCGGTCAGGTCCACGCTGTAGAGCTTGGGTCCTCCACTCGCGCCCTGGCTGTCGCGGAAGAACAGGATCACGCGGCCGTTTGGAGACCAGGTCGGCCCCTCGTTGTGATAGCCCTCTGTCAGCAGGCGTTCGCCCGATCCGTCGGGCCGGATCACCCCGATCGCGAATCCGCCGTGAACGCGCTTTGTGAAGGCGATGAGGTCGCCGCGCGGCGACCAGACGGGGGTCGAATAGCTGCCCTCGCCGAAGGTTATGCGCCGCTGGCCCGAGCCGTCGCCGTTCATGATGAACAACTGCTGAGAGCCCTGGCGGTCCAACTCGAAGACAATCGACCTGCCATCGGGCGAATAGGAGGGAGCGGTGTCGATCGCGGATGCCGGCGTGAGCCGGGTGAGGTGGCGGCTCCGTATGTCCATTTCGAAGATGCTGGAGTTGCCGCCTTCCTGGAGGCTCATCACGACGCGGTCGCCCTGGGGAGAGAAGCGCGGCGCGAACGACATGTTCGGGAAATCGCCGAGCACCTGCTCCTGCCCCGATATGATGTCGAGCAGCACAACGCGAGGCTCGCCATTGCGGTAGGCCGTGTAGGTGATCTGCTGCGAAAGCGGATGAAAGCGCGGCGTCAGCACGAGTTCGCGGCCTTGGCTGAGCAGCCGCAGGTTGGCGCCATCCTGATCCATGATGGCGAGCCGCTTGACGCGCTGGTTCTTAGGCCCGCTCTCGTCGACAAAGACCACGCGGCTATCGAAGTAGCCTCTTTCGCCCGTCAGCCGCTCGTAAACCGCGTCCGCGATGATGTGGGCGAGTCGGCGCGATGCGTTCGCCGGGATGAAAAACTGCTCGCCGGCGATCTGACGGCCGGAGAAGACATCCCAAAGCCGGTACTCGCCCCGCAGACGGCCGTCGCCCGTGTCCGTGACCCGGCCCACGACGAGCGCCTGCGCGTTGAGGACTCTCCAATTCTGGAACTGAGGCGCGACATCGACGTTTGCGACCCGTTCGAGGAACGATGCCGGATTGATCGGCTTGAAGAGGCCCGAGCGATCCAGGTCCGCCGATACGATCTGGGTGATCTCGCCCGCGACCCCTCCACCGGAGAACTCTGCGATGGCGATCGGGATGGCGCGCACCTGCCCGCGCCGGATTTCGACCTCGACCTGCGCCGAGGCCCTGAGCGCAGGCAGCGCCAAGGCGGCGAGGCTAGCCGCAAGGAGAAGCGCAACCCTAAGTAGGTTTTGAAGGTTTAACCAACGGTTAGACCCCCTCACCCGGCGCCCGGCGAAGCCGGCCGCCACCCCCTCCCGCAAGGGGAGAGGGTTATTGCGTGCGTCCCCTGAGTGGCAATCTCGCCAAGGCGAGATTGCGAGGGACAGGGAGAGGGGGTGTTCCGTTGGGAAGGCGGGGAATCCTAGCTTCGGTCCTCTCATGTCAGCCGCCATACATCTCGCGGGGATTGAACTTGAGGACCATGTCCCGGCAGCGCTCATATTGTTCCTGCGGAAACAGGTAAGGCTGGCCGCGGATGGCCGCGCGAACGGCCGCATCGGCCATGGCCTGGTACGTTGGCGACATCGATGCATCCATCACGGTTGGCGGCCTCGAAAAAGTCCCATCCCGGTTCAGCTCGATCCGAAGGCGCACAATCGTGGCTTCGGCGGACTGCGCGCCGATCGGCAGGTCCCAGTTGTGCTCGATGCGGCTCTGGACGAGATCGGCGCACGTGCCGGCGTTCATCGCGCCGCGCGCCTGGGGAATGCCCATCGCCTGATCCTGAAGCGAGCTGGACGGACGCCAGGGCCGGTTGGGGTCGTAGGCGCCCGCCGGCGCGCCGGCATTCGGATCGCGGTTCAGCACGGCGGTCTGGCGGTCGGAGTAAACCTTGGAAGGCGGCGCATCCATGGTGGATTGCGATATCTGCGGACGCTGCTCCCGAGGCGCATCCCTCTTCAATAACAACTCGATGCGGTTTGCGTCGAAGGGGCGCTCCGGAGCCGGTTTCGCCTCGGCGGCCTTCGGTTTCGGGGCCGGTTTGGGCGCCGGCTCCTTCTTTACGACAGGTTTCGCAATGGGCTTTTCCGCGGGAGGCTCGGCCTTCGCCTGCTCGATCCGTTTCAGCGGCGGAGCGGGGGCTTCGGCGGCCTTTGGGGCCGGAGCCAGCGCTTCTTTCTCCGCCGGCTTCGGCGAAGGCTTCTGCTCCATGTCCTTCTTGGCGCTCGCCTGCGCCTCGGGCGCTTTCACCTGCGCGGGCGTAGCGGGCTCGGCCTTGCCGTCGCTTTTCCCGGCTTGCCGCTCGCTGTAATCTTTCGGCGACATGATCTCGACTGCGACAGGCGCAGGCGGCGGCCCTTCATCCTTCCCGCGGCCCACAAAGTTGAAGATCACGAGCCCGAAAACCAGGATGTGAAGCACAATCGAGCCTATGAGGCCATATCGCACGATCGACCCTTCCGTCAGCGTTTGTCGTCGAGTTCCGTCACCAGAGAAAGACGCTTATACCCTGCGCTGGCAATTCGCCCCATAACCCGCATGAGCTCGCCATAGTTTGTGGATTTGTCCCCACGGACGTAGATCGCCTCGTCCATGCCTTTGCGCGCCTGTGTGATGGCCTCCAATTTGGGCTGAAGCTCGTTGAAGGGGATTTCCTTCTCCTGGATGAAAATCTTGCCCTGGGGGTCGACCGTGAGCGTGAGCGGCTCGCTGTCGCTTTGAAGGGCCGAGCCCTCGGCTTTGGGAAGATCGACGGGCACGCCCGCTGTCAAAAGCGGCGCGGCGACCATGAAGATGATCAGGAGCACAAGCATCACGTCCACGAACGGCGTGACGTTGATTTCCGCCATCGGCCTGTGCCGGCGAGCCTTCCTGCGCCTGGCCCCGCTCGGGCCGCTCGCGCCAGCCTGAAGTGATGCGCCCATTCCGATCCCCTTCGCGCGCCCTTAAGCTTTCAGATCAAGCTGGCGCGAAACTATCGCGGAGAACTCGTCCGCGAACGCCTCCAGCCTTTGCGACTGCCTTGCCGCCGATTGCGTGAACATGTTGTAAAAAATCACGGCTGGAATGGCCGCGAGAAGGCCGAGCGCGGTCGCGAACAGCGCTTCCGCGATGCCGGGCGCGACGACCGCGAGGTTCGTATTCTTGCTCGCGGCGATGCCCTGGAAGGCTGTCATGATGCCCCAGACGGTGCCGAACAGCCCGATGAAGGGAGCGACGGCGCCCACCGTGGCGAGAAAGAGAAGGCGGCGTTCGAGCAGCTCCATCTCGCGCGTGATCGTCACTTCCATGACGCGCTCGATTCGCATTTGCACGCCTGACGGAGGCTTCGCGGTTCCTTCGATGGAGCGCCGCCACTCGCGCATCCCCGCCACGAACAGCGCCTGCATCGCGCTCGCCGGTTTCTGCGACACGGCGAGGTAAAGCTCGTCCAGCGATTGCCCGGACCAGAAGACGCGCTCGAACTCGTCGGTCTGCTTCCTGGCGCGCGAAAAAGCGAAAACCTTCTCGATCACGATGGACCAGCACCAAACGGAGGCAAGGATCAATCCGATCATGACGAACTTCACAACCGGATGCGCTTGCAGGAAGAGGCCAAGAAATGAAAAATCGCTCATCGCCCGCCAAGCTCACCCTGCCAGCGCCGGTCGTCACAAAAGATAGCCTTGCGCTTGGAAGCGCGATTAACCCACGGTTTCATTGAAAATGTGTTTCTCATACTTTGAAGGCGGCTCAGTGCAGCGCCGCGCTCGTGAGGCAAGCGTGGCTTTCTGCGATGGAATTTGCCGAAGGGTTGACCCGCAAGAATGACCAAAGTGAGGAGCCTTGGCTGCGAATGCGCTGGCGCCCGGCACGCCGCCGCCGTTGACGCCTTTTATGCCGCTGGGATGCAGCATTTCCCTATTGAGGAACTTCGACGCGACAGGCCGAACCCCGCCGAGGCGCGTCTCAAATAATGCTCAAGCGGCAATGCCTGCTTTCGGATCGCAGAGCGGGCGATTTTCGCTGAGCGCCGGCTTCGGGAAGATCGGGCCAAGCGCCGTCATCTGGGAAGGTCAGAAAAGCCGCACGGAAACGCTTTCGCTCTACAGAAGCGTCGCTGATTCACGGTTCGCGAAATCGAGGCGATTGGCGAGTGTTCGAATGATGAATCGAAGAAAGCTGTTCGCGACGTTTGGCCTTTCCCGCTCAAGCCGTGCGAAAGCCTCCAGGGTCAGTGAATAAAGAATGGAGTTTTCTGCCGCCACCACCGAGGCGGTGCGGAGAGCATCACGGAAGAATCCCATCTCTCCGACCACGGTTTGTGTCTGCATGACCCGCAGTTGATGCAAGCTTCCATCTTCCCGTCTCAGCACAATTGCGACGCTGCCTTGTGCAACCAGGTCGATCGTTTCAGCGCGGTCGCTTTGATGATAGAGAATCTCCCCTTCCTTCACAGCCTTGCGCTTCAGATAGGGGACAATGTCTTTCGCTGCCTCGGGACCGAGTTCCTGAGCGAGCCACCCGGCAAGCCGGTCACTGTTTGGCGCCGGGGACATCTGTTTTGAAATCAGTTCTGCTTCGCACCAGGCCAAAGCCTCGTTCCGGCTCGCAAAGGCCAAAAAACTGAGAACGCCCGCAGTTCGGAGCGTATTGTTGATTAAGTCCTTCAAACTGCAGCACGCAAGCTGGACTCCTCGTTCGACGCAAAGATTTTGAAGCTTGATGAGGCTGACAACCGCCGAGGAGTCCATCCCCGGAACCTCGGCCATGTCGAGAACGATGTATTCGACCTTGGACCCCTGAACGTCTAGCCGGCGCCGAACCTCTTCAAGAAGCCGATCGGAGGACCCAAAAAACAAATAGCCAGAGACCCAATAGACATGAATGGCGTCGCCACAGCGCCGGAGTAGCCATGCCTGATCTTTTTCCCGCTCAACGTGACTTGATACGGAAGCGGCGGTTGCGTGGCGCTTGATGGGGCTCACCCTCGCGTAGCTGTAAGAGAAAACAATGCAAGCCACCACAATGCCTGAGACCACGCCCGCCATTGGCCCAAACCGCAAACAAATAAGCATAATCGCGAGAGCGGCGCCCAGATCGAACCAAGCGCGCTGCAGCCACGGCTGCCGAAAGGAGTCTACCAGCAGGACAAATCCTAAATAGAGAGCAAGAGCAGCAAGCACAGGGATAGGGAACACATCGGCGATATCGAAATGCAAAAGCAAGGCGAGGCCAGCAAAGGCGGCAGCGAGCAGACCGCTCAGGCGTGTGCGGCTGCCGGCGTTGGCGAGCACGCCAGTGACCCCGGAGGATATTCCCGCTCCGACCCCGCCGAACAAAGCAGCAGCCAGTGCTCCAGCGCCGTTGTAGCGGAACTCCGCGTCGAGGTCGCTCGCCTGAGCGTTCATGACCTCCACCGTCGAGATCTTCACAACCATGGAGATCTGAATGACAATCACGACAGCCAGGATTTCCAGCAAATGCAAGGCCATCGTTCTCCAATAAATCCCGCCTCCGAAAAGCGTCTGAAAGGGCGCCCACGATCGTGTCTGGCCCCCCGCTTCCAGAAACAACGCTGACCGTTCGCCGGACGCATAAAGATGGACAAGGACCAGAACAGCAAAGGCCGCAAGCGAGCCCGCAACAAAGAAAAGCCGTTCGTTTCTCCGATGCATCTTCAAGAGAATGAAAATGACCGATATTGCGATGCTGGCGCATAACTTCTCGACGCTCGCGAGTGTGATGTCTCCGGCAAGGATCGAGCTACCGAAAGCATGGCCAGTGGCGAGCGAAAGCCCTGCCATTATCAGAAGAGCGCCTGTGGCGCTTAGGAAACCCGCGACGGCGCTGTAGGGAACAAAGCGAGCCAGCCGAGCGACCTCGAAATATCCAAGCACCCACATGCCTGCATAAGAAAGGACGCCTGTCAGCCAAAGCGCGATCAGGATATTCGCGACAATGTCGGCGCCGGAGCCTCCGCCCGCTTTCACGCTCCCGGCGATACCAGCCGCCAACGGCACGAGCAGTGCAACGGCTACCAGAGTCGGGGGCATATCCGACGGGTCTAAGCGTTGTGAGACTTCCGCCAACCAACCCAACAACCGCTGCCGAAATCATGAAACCCCAGATGAGGTAGGGTGCGCTTGCCGCGAAGTTTCCCTGGAAGATCAGCGCCGCGTAGGAGACGGAGTAGGCGAAAATCATCAGCCCGCCGCCAATCCCGGCTATGAAGTCGAAGAATATGGTTTTTGCTCTTGGCCCCTTGCCTGTCATCAACGCCAAAACCGCAGCGTCATTAAGCGGTCTTGCCTTTGGCGCTTCGTTCCGCGCCTCTGAAACTTCAGGCCCCATCCACCCTCCGGTTGCCCGTCCAACTCGAGTTCCATCCCGGTGATGCTTTACTTTATGCGAAGGGAATGCGAAGCGCGATATTTGCCGATAAGGCCTTTGAAATATTCAAAGAGACCAGAGCCTTTTAACAATTCAGCAGGCGCGAATGCGTCGCTCGAAGCGGGCGATCTCAGGTTTCATGGTTCGTTATGGTTTCGCATCCTATGCCGCTCGACAAAGTGGCCGGCGCCGCCTTGGCGCACATTGCTGAGCGAGAGACCCGACGCAGCGAAAGCTCCAGCCACGTGTGGACGAGGCGCCATTTTCCGCCTCAGCCAAGCCCGGCGGAGCCAGGCCTACTCAGCGCTTAGAGCCTCGAGGAGGCTTTCGCGAATACGGCGCTTCGCCCCTTCGTCGCTCACCTTTTTCCGCGCGGAGTCCGTCACATAGAACACGTCCACGGCCTTCTCGCCGAAGGTGGCGATGTGAGCCGAAGAAATGTCGAGGCCGAGGTCGCTCAAGCCGCGGGACAGATCGAACAGAAGGCCGGGCCGGTCGAGCGCCTGAACCTCGATCACGGTCTGCTCCTGCGAACCGGTGTTATCGATGATAACGTCGGGCGGCACGGTGAACGCGCCGAGGCGGCGCTTCGGGCGGCTCGACCGCATTTTCTGCGCATCGAGGGTGCGCGTCCCTGCGAGGACATCCCCTATGATCCGCCCCATTTTCTGCGTCTGGATGATCTCCTCGCCGTCGCTGGTGAAATTGCGCTGAAACAGGATGGTGTCCAGCGCGAGCCCATCACGGGTGGTGGAGATCAGCGCCGAAGCGATATTTCCTCCCGCGAAAGCGCACGCTCCGGTGCATTGTTCCAGAAGCCTCGGATGATCCTGCGTCACGAAGGTGAGTTCGGGGATCGGATGAGTTAAGTCACAACACCTGACCTCATAGGCGAGTGTGGAGCCCTCGCTCTCGAAGCGGCGGATCAATTTCGCGTGCTGAACTTGCCGCTCCGTGTCGGTCCTCAGCCAGTAATCGGGCTCGTGACGCTCGACGAAGCGCTCGACTTCAGACGCGGGCCACTCGCGAAGGGCCTCGCGGAAACGCACCTTCGCGTCGGTGATGCGGGCCTGCCTCGGCGCCCTTGTATGACCGCCGGCGAGAAGCGGCTCCGTATCGTAATAGAGGGATCTGAGAAGCTGACCCTTCCAGCCGTTCCAGGTTGCGGGCCCGACCGCGCGGATATCCGCGACAGTGAGCAGGAGAAGAAGCTTCAACCTTTCCGGGCTTTGCACGATATCGGCGAAGTTTTTCAATGTCTGCGGGTCGGTGATGTCGCGATGCTGCGCCGTCTGGCTCATGACAAGGTGGTGCCGCACGAGCCATGCCGCGGTTTCTGCTTCGGCGGGGGAGAGGCCCACGCGCAGCGCGAGCGCCCTCGTTATCGCTGCGCCGACGATGCTGTGGTCCCCTTCGCAGGCCTTGGCCACGTCGTGCATCAGCAGAGCGAGATACAGCGCGCGGCGATTCTGGATATCGGAGATGATCTCCGTGGAAAGCGGAAGCTCGCTTGCGAGCGAACCCTTCTCGATCTCGGCAAGGATGCCGATCGCCCTGATCGTGTGCTCGTCGATGGTGTAATGATGATACATGTTGAACTGCATCATGGCCACGACGCGCCCGAAATCCGGGATGAAGCGCCCCAGAACGCCGGCCTCGTTCATCGATCTGAGCGAAGTCTCAGGCGCATTCCGCGACGTCAGAAGATCGAGGAAAATCTGGTTGGCCTCGGGGTTCGCCCTGAACGAGTCGTCGATGAGCTTCAAGGACGAGCGGATGAGGCGCAGGGCTTCGGGATGCAAGAGGTGATTGTTGCGCTCGGCTTCGAGGAAAAAGCGGATGAGGTTCAGCGGGTCCTTCTTGAACACGTCCGCCTGCTTCACATTCAACCGGCCGTTGTCAACGCGGAAGGGCGTGGTTGCGGCCAGCTTCGCGCGCGAGCTCCAGGGCAGCACGCCGACGAAATCGCTCAAGGTCGGCACCGTCTTGAGCTGCCTCAGCTCAAGACTGGAGCAAACGGTGCGCGTGAGATCGCCGACGTCCTTCGCGATCAAGAAATAGTGCTTCATGAAGCGTTCGACGCCAAGGAGGCCCTTGCGGTCGTGATACCTGAGGCGGCGCGCCATTTCCGATTGCAGGTCGAAGGACAGCCGTTCCTCGGGTTTGCCCGTGAGAAAATGCAGGTGGCAGCGGATCGTCCAAAGGAAGGATTCGCAGTGACGGAATGTCGAGACCTCCTCCGGCGTGAAGACCTTGTACTCGGCCTGCCCGTTCTTCCCGGGATTGAGATAGGCGGCGAGCCAATGCAGCATGTTCAGATCGCGGAGGCCGCCCTTGCCCTCCTTGATGTTGGGCTCGACCCTGTAGCGTGAAATGCCGGCCCGCCGAAGCCGGTCTTCGCGTTCCCTGAGCTTCGCCGCGATGAACTCGCGCTGGGAGCCCTGAACGAGGTTGTTGATGTATCGCGCCCACATCTCGCGGTACAGCGCGGCTTCGCCGTAAAGGAGCCGCGAGTCGAGAAGCGTGGTCCGTATCGTCATATCCTCCTTGGCGGCCTTCATGGTCTGATCCACGGAGCGCGTGGCGTGTCCAACCTTGTAGCCAAGGTCCCAGAGGAAATAGAGGATCGCCTCGACGATGCTCTCCCCCCAGGCCGTTTGCTTATACGGCAGGAGAAAAAGCAGATCGACATCGGATGACGGCGCCATCGTTCCGCGTCCATATCCGCCTGTGGCGATGAGCGCCATGTGCTCGGCCGCCGAGGGGTTTTGGGCGCGATAGAGATACTTCGTCGAGTAATCGTAAAGCAGCTTGATGATCTCGTCCTGAAACGTGGCGAGGGCCGCCGCGCAAGCGCGCCCGTCGCCCGTGCGCAGGAGAATCGCTTGCGCCTCGTTCCGCGCGTTCTGCTTCAACTCCTTCAGGCGGCGCAGCACGTGCGGCCGGACCTTCGCCGAGTTTTCAGAGCCTTCCCGCCAAAAAGTTGCGAATTCCTCCCGAACAGAGACCGGGTCGAAGAAGGGCGGAGTAGGGAAGTTGATTTGATCCATGACGTCTGTCTTTGCCGTTGCAACCCCAACTTACAATATTGTGAGGCTGCGGCATATTCCCATTGGGGAGAAGCCCCGGGAAGCTCCGTTTCAGCGAATGGCCGCTTAGCGGAAACGCAATCCAGCGGAGCGTGGCGCAAACCAGGCCGAGGCCTCTTGCGCGGGTTCGCGTCGCCTCGATTCGCCGATCAACTCAAAACGAGTTTCCGGCCGAACGGCGCGACCGCAGTCCGGTATTCCTCCGGAACAGCCCAGATCACAGGCCAGCGCGGACGGTAGAGCGCCGGTCCGTCGAGGTCCGTCAGCACCACCGCGATGTCGGGCCGGTGCTTCTCGGCTTCCATCAGGAGCGGCGTGAAGTCGGTGCCGCCACGGCCCTGGAACTCGATTTCGCGGAGATCGGAAACGCCGGGCTCATAGCGGGTGACCTTGCGGACACGGTCGTCGCCAATGATCAGAATGAGCCCCGCCTCCTGCCGGCGCGTGATGGACTCGATTTCAATGGCGAAGCGTTCCAGCAGATCGTCCTGAACCGAACCCGAGACGTCGACGATCACGGCAAGCCGCGGGCTCGGCTTGGAGGAGGTGAAGCCCGGTTCGAAGGGCATGCGGCGGTTGTCGCCGCAGCGGCCCTGGTTGGCGATATAGGATCGCGCCGGCCGCGACCACGATATCTCGATCTTTTTCGAAAGCCCGCGGGCGAGCTGCGTGCGCAGCGCCTGCTCCCACGGCGTGCGAACTTTCGGCAGATCCGCGAGGAGCGATCGCAGCATGGAGTGCATGCCGTCGCTCGCGTGGCTGCGCTGAATCCGCTCGCTCCACAAGAGCGACTGTTGTGCTTCCGCTTCGGGAGGCGCGTTCGGGTCCGGCGTTGGCACGAGATCCTGCAGGATGTTGGCGCCCAGTTGCTTCGCGCGTGAGGCCTTCGGTCCGTCTTTGCGATCCTCGGTCTGCTTCGAGGCCGCCGTTTGCTCTTTGTTATCGCTGGCGCTTTCGCTCTGCTCGGAGCCGCCGTTCTGCTTGCGCCGGTCCTCCTTCCTGCCACGCTGCTCGGCGTCGTCGCGGTCGTCGATCGCGCGATAGAGCCGCTCAACGTCCCATTCAAGGAGGGCGGCCTGCGCATCCTGCTTGATGTTGAGCGAGGTCAAAAGAAGCCGATCCAGGTGGACCGCGTCGCGGGGCAGGCGAAGCCAGCTCAAATGCGACAGCGAGCTGTTGACGATGGCGTCAGCACAGATGTTGAAGAGCTTCAGATCGACATCGCCGAGCAGCTGCTTCATTTCAAGATAGCGCTGAGGGTGGCGGAGCGCGATGTGCAGCACTTCGTGAGCGACCAGTCCGATCTGCTCTGGGAGGGGCAGGGCTTCGAAGCCGGGTCCATAGAAAAGAGTTCTGCCGTCCGTGGTGACGGCGGGCGCCTCCGAGGTCGGCGGATGATCGTGATGCTTCACCCAGAGCGCGAGGCCGCCGGTCGAGGGAGCGAACTCAACCATGCGCTGGATCGCTCGCGTGCCCCTGTGATCCTGCGGCAGGCGCACGTCAGGCATATTGCGCTTCCCGATGACGTTGGTCCGCGTAGCGGCGATAAGACGGGCTGTCGAGGATGGCGGCTTCGAGGCCGTTCGTCAGAGCCTTCTGCATCAAAAGCTCCATCGCCAGCGTCTGCACCTCGCGAACGGGCAGCCGCGCTTCGCTGCGAATGTCGGGCAGCTGCTCGACGATCTCCAGGGCGCGGACAACCGCCACGTCGTCGGCGCAAGCGGCCAGCAGCCCGTAGGTCATGCCATAAAGCCCGTCGAGCGTCCGGGGCATCAAGGCGACCGTATCCTTGCCGGGACGGGCGGCCATCAAGCGCACGACATCGACGCTGGCCTGGATTTCGCGCAGGACGCCAAAGAACTCGGCGGCGTTGGCTGCGCCGATGCGTCCCTGGACGAAGATCCGCTTGGTATGCTCAGTCATGGAAGACTTCAGCACGTTCGAGATGTCTTCCCAGCCGCGCGGGCTCGATCCGACGAGATGATCGTTGGCGAGCTGCACCTGCGTGTCGTCGAGCTTGTCCGGGCGAACCTTCAGGTAGGCCATGACTTCCGGCGCAAAGTCATGAGCCATGGCATGCTCCAGAAAGGCGTCGATGACCGTCTGGACGTGGAAATGAAACATGCGGTCGGCGAGCGCGGTGCCCATGTCGTGGCAAACTGCGCCGTGGAAACTTGCGTTTCCCGCCGCCACCACCTGCCACCCATCGGGAAGCTGATAGTGCCCGACGCGGCGGTCCAGAATGAGAGAATAGGCCGAAATCTGCAGCCGCTGATCGGCGGCGGTCAGCTCGTCGAGAAACAGGATGCCCTCGGGATCGTCCTTCGCGGGCAGGAACTCGGGCGGAAACCAGACCGTTTTCTCAAGTTTTTCGTCGGCGTAGATGGCCCCGCGAATGTCGACGGGCTCGATCGTCGTCAGGCGCAGGTCGATCAGAGGAACGCCGAAATGCATGGCGACCTGCCGGACGATGGAAGATTTCCCCACCCCTCGCGTCCCCCAAAGCATCGAAGCGCGCCGCCGAAGGACCGGATTGGAATACTGCTCGATCAACGCGGCTTTCGCCGCAGCGATCGAGACAGGAGGGATGTTCATCGGGTTACCGGACATTGATCACCATGTGCGTTGTTAAACCGGAGCGGCTTGGGGCGATGCTTTCTATCTACGAGGCGGCGGCCAGCGGCGCCGGTTCACGCCAGGCCGGGGCTCTCAAGCGCCTCGGTATCGGCGGGATCTCGATCACCGGAAGTTTCCGCATACAGAAGAGGAAAACCATCAGGAACCCTGGGAGGTTCATCATCATCATCCGCACGGGTGAATCGTCCGCAAGCGGCAGCCGCGAGGTTAGAGCCGCCCCGGCGATCAGGGCGAGACTGAGTAGGAGCGGTATGGCCCGCCGGAACACGACGCCCCAGCGCGCGCCCACCAGCCGCTCGTGGAAGCGCGCAGGCGCCTCGGTGAAAGTCTGAACGAGATGCTCCACCATCCGGTCCAGCTTATGTTCGGCGCGCTTGGTCCGATCCGGCTCGCGGCCTCTCAGACGCAGGCTGCTTTTCCAGCTATCCCGTCTGCGCTGGATAAGCCCCCAGTCCCAGCCGAGCACTGCAAGCAAATCCTCGGGGACAGCTCTGTAGTACTCACCGCCTGCCGGCTGTATCTCGATAGCGGCCTCGGGATCGGACTTCACGGTTGGCGCCGTCGCGGTGATCATAAGGCCGGCGGCCTCTCCCGACATTTTCGTGAGGACTTTCTGCACAACCGGCGCGCCATCCGGGGTGACGCCGCTTCCCCTCACGAGACGATAGCTCTTCGCAATCCTGAACCCCGGCCCGAAACGGAATTGCTGTTCCGGCTCTATAGTGCCCACACAGGCCAGGAGATCGGCCAGATCCGCGCCTTCGATTTCAAGCCTGGCCTCCAGCTTCTCATCGTCTCCGGTAACGCAGGTCAGGGTGCGGATAAGCCGGTGTGCGCTATTGCGGCTCTCAAGTTGAAGAACCTCACACATGCCGGCATCGCTTCGCGCCTCGAAGGAACGCTCCACCGGCTTGAAGACGAGCCTGCGCTCCAGCCTGTTCGTCGCCGCTAAATCAGGATGATAACCCTGGCGAGTAAAAGGTCCGACCAGAGTGATGATCTCATGATGTGTTAATGGATGCGTAGGCACGATCTTCTCCAGCTAGCGAACTACGTCGCCTAATTGAGACGAAGTCACCACTCCCAGAAAACCCAATCTTTCGTGATCAAAGCGGGTTCTTCCGATAGTTTATGTCGCAATTAGACAACCGGCATTCTAACGAGTTTTAATCCCCGTTCGTAGCTGCTGGTTCCTTATCTACCTACTCAGTCGCGGTAATATCCGGTTAATTTAATGTGATCGCCCCGCGAGCGGACGACCACTGATTGTGGCACGAAACATTCTGCAACGCAGGCTTGCCGTGCTCAAGTTACTCGTGAGGAAGGACAGGCAGAGGGCTGGAATACGGCTCCACTCTGAGCGATTGGTTCGCGAGAAGCCCAACCTGGTGAAAGGGCGCGACCTGCAAATCTCCGTTCGCGGATTTCCGCACTGAGTACTGCCAAACCGTGAGCGATTTCTTGTCGGCAAGCGCGCGGGCGATGCCGCCGGCGTTCTTTTCCGATCCGCCCAGCGCCTGAAGTTCCTGAGCGTTGAGCCCGATTATGATGTCGTCCTTCTCGGTGACGACCTTGAAAAGGGACGGCGCCTGCTGGCTCCAGGCGGCGCCGCCGGACAACAGGGCGAAAGCGCCGATGAGCAACGCCGTCCGGGCAATGGACTTCTTCATCATGGGGATTGTCCTCGACTAAGTACAAAGCTGGTGACAGCCGAGGCGGATCAGCAAATCCCGGTGTTTTGAGGGCGACGGCTCCTACTCTTCCGCCGAGGACAAAGGCCGCGCCACCGCCTCAAGCGGCTTCCGCTCGGCGGCGACGCCCCAGATCGCCTCGACGACGGCGCCGAGGATCATCAGGGCGGCGCCGAGGAGATAACCTGCGAAGACGCTTTCACGCGCGCCTGTTTCGATCAGGATGCTAAGCAGGTAAGGCGCGCCTGCGCCGCCGATCGCGGTTCCGAGGC
The DNA here is from genome assembly GCA_963727795.1 of uncultured Alphaproteobacteria bacterium. Taxonomy (GTDB): domain Bacteria; phylum Pseudomonadota; class Alphaproteobacteria; order Rhizobiales; family Rhodomicrobiaceae; genus Rhodomicrobium. The sequence goes on along the minus strand of CAVSHC010000006.1, from coordinate 49,340 downwards.
CGTAAAAGATGGCGATGGCCAGGGCGCGGATTTCGACCGGAAACACCTCGCTCACAGTGAGGTAGGCGCTGCCGGCGGCGGGAGACGCGAAGAAGAAGATGACCGCCCAGACCATGGTTTGTTGCAAGGCGCTCAGATGGCCGTTCACGAAAAGCCAGCCGCCGACCGCAAGGAGGGCGCCGGAGAGAGCGTAGGTGAACGCGATCATCGGCTTTCGTCCGACCGAGTTGAACAGCGGGCCGAGAATGAGAGGCCCGAGCACATTGGCGAGCGCAAACGGAAGGATGTACCAGCCCGCATCGTGAACCGGCACACCGTAGAATTTCGTCAGCACAAGCGCGTAGGTGAAGAAGATCGCGTTATAGAAGAACGCCTGGGTCGCCATCAGCGTGAGCGCCACCAGCGCCCTCGTCCTGTAGGTCACGAAGATCGTCTTGAAGACCTCGCCCAGCGGCGTATGCGTTCGTGGATGCACCCGCATGGGCTTCAGCCCGGCGTCGTCGAGCTTCGCGCCATGCTTCCGGAAGCCCGCCTCGATCTCGCCGGCGACCTTTTCGGCTTCCTCCTCCCGCCCATGGATGGCGAGCCAGCGCGGGCTTTCCGGCAGAAACGAGCGCAGGAAAAGAATGCCGAAGCTTAAGACTCGCGCCGATGAAGAATCCGAGCCGCCATCCGATCTCGGGATTGATGATGGCGGGATCGAGAAGCACGATGGACGCAACCGCGCCGAGCGCCCCGCCGAGCCAGAACGTTCCGCCGAGCGCCAGGTCGGTCCAGCCGCGGAAGCGCGCCGGGATCATCTCCTGGATGGTCGAATTCACCGCGCTGTACTCCCCGCCGATCCCGGCTCCGGTCAGGAAGCGGAACAGGCAGAAGCTCGCCAGGTCCCAGGAGAATGCGGTCGCGGCTGCGGCCACCAGATACAGCCACAGCGTAACGAAGAACAGGAGGCGGCGGCCTAGCCGGTCGGCGAGCCAGCCGAAAACAAGTGCGCCGATGACGGCCCCGATGAGATAGAAACTCGACGCGAGACCGACATCGGAGTCGGTGAAATGCAGGACCGGGCTTGCTTTCAGCGCGCCCGCGACCGAGCCCGCCAGCGTGACTTCCAACCCGTCGAGCACCCAGGTGATCCCGAGCGCGACGACGACGAGCGTGTGAAACCGCCCCCACGGCAAGCGGTCGAGCCGCGCGGGCGCATAGGTCTCAACGATGGCCGGCTTAGGTCTTTCCGCGATGTCCTGCATGATGCCCCTTTCCGGGCATCAAACCTGCGAATGCGAAATCGCTCCCGCCCCTGAGAGACGGTCTGCTTCCTAGAAAGAAACTGGCCGCGAGTTATGCGGCCAGTGGCTTGATCTCGACGTTATAGCCAAGGCTTTGGATTTTGGCTGTCCTGCTGGATGACGGGTAAGCGCGCCGAGCTCAGACCGGCTCATGCGCGCTCGCCAATTCGGGAAGTTGAACGGGTTAGTGACGCGTTGACTTTTGGAACGCTTCTCCGATCAGCTTTGAAAGCTCCTGCGTCTGCGTCACGAAGGTCTGAATCCGGTCTTGGGCATACTGCGTTTGAAGCGTCAAAATCTCCGGTAAGTTCTGTGCCTTCGCGAGCTTCCCGGCCAGCGCGAACGCTGACTCCGCATTTTCCTTAGCGATTTGGACGGCGCGGCCTTGCACATCCTTGAACCCAGCGGCTATGGGACTTGCGGGCAGCGCGCCCGTCCATGCGCCCATGGCTTTGGTCACGAAATCGTTGAGTTGCTCATACGCGGCATGCGCCTGCTTCGTATTCTGTTCGGCGAGATCGCGAAAAGTTTGCGAGATTTGGAATGGATTGTCAGCCATGGTTTCAACCTTGTTGGTTACGTTGAGTAGCATAGAGACGCTTCAGTGCAAGCGGGCAACGAGGAGACGCACAGGGCGAAACACCGCCAGGTTTATTCCGCCCCAGCTTGAGGCTATTGCGCGGATTCCAATTTGCTAAGCTTAGCTTTGTTCCCTCAAAGGGATCGGAAAAGCCTGCGTCAAAATTGCCGAGCCTCGCGCCAAGCTTGAAACGTGGCATGTAGGCCGCAGCGGCTGGCAGCGGAATGAACCTATGCGGTGGCGAGCCTGCATCAATCCGCTCCCGGCTTTTTCATAGGGCCGCGAGTTCCGCGGCGATGCGATCCGCGCGATAGACCTTCTTCAGCGCCTCCCGCAGCGCGCCCGCATTGACCGCCACGGCCCGGTTCACAGCCGGGTCGTACCCGAAATCGCCGCCCAGCGACTGGATGTTTCCATCGAAAATGAGCCCCACGACCTCGCCCGCTTTGTTGATCACGGGCGAGCCGGAGTTGCCGCCGATGATATCGTTCGTGGTGACGAAGTTCATGGGCTGATCCATGTGGAGGACGGGCTGCGCCTCAATCCAGCTTTCCGGCAGCTTGTAGGGCGGGGCGCCCGTCGCGCGCCTGAAAAGGCCGGCGATATGCGTAACCGGCTCGATGAACCTATCGTCCTGCGTGTAGCCCTTTACCGTCCCGTATGAAATCCGCATGGTGAACGTCGCGTCAGGGTAGAGCGACGCGCCATAAATCTTGAAGCGCGCGCGGGCGATCGCGGTGCGAGCCTTCTCCAGGGGAGCGGAGAAATTGTCTTCGAAATCCTTGCGGATCGTGCGGAAATCCGGGTCCACGAGGCGGGCAAGCGCAATCATGGGATCGGAAGAGGCGTCAAGGGCCTGACGCCCGCCCTCGAACAGCACCTTGCGGAAAGCCGGATCGTCAAGCTTGGACCCATCCACCAGCTCGTTCGCCAGTTGCGCGGGCGATTTTTTTCCGAGCACCTTTTGGACGAAGGAATCGTCCGGGCCAAGCGCCTCACGAAGCTTGGTCAGGGAGAAGGTCAGCGTCAGCTTTTCAAGCTCGGGATAGAAGGGCCGGTCCGACAGGAGCGACTGCTTCCTGATGGGGAAGTTCGCTTCGGTGTACTCCGGCAGCCGCTTCTCGTCCGGCTTGGTCTTCTCGGCCGCATAGCGCACCAAGGTCAGAGCGTCGCTGAACAGGCGGCTATCGAAGGCGCCGTGCCCCTCGGTCGCCGCATAACGCTCGCTCTTCGGCTTCCACCGCTTGAGCGTCTCGGAGATCGTATCCCAGGCCGCGCCCGCCTCCGCTTTCAAGGCCGGGTCCTCAGCGACCTTGGCGCGAAGCTCGTTTTCGGCTTTCGCCTTCGCGGCGATGAGCGCAGGATCGACCAGCGCCACGAACTGGCCCTTCTTCGCCTTGAGGGCATTCTCGACGCCGAACAGCTCCCCTGTTGCGATGCGCTTTTCCTCAGGCCCCTTTGTGGAGAATTCTGTCAGGAGGCCGCGCAATTCCGACAAGCGTAACAGCGCCCGCGGCAGGATAACGTCGCGGTCGAACTCAAACTCCGAGACGGTGTTGAGGCGGTTTGTCGACCCCGGATTGCCGACAGTGAAGGTGAGGGCGCCCGGTTTCACGTCCTCACGCGCATAGGCGAAGAAGTTCGCCCGCGTGTCCAGCGGCTTGCCATCCTTGTAAACGCGCAAATAGCTCACATCCAGGTCATAGCGGGGGAACTCGAAATTGTCCGGGTCGCCGCCGAAAAATGCAATAGACTGCTCCGGCGCGAAGACCAGGCGGACATCCTGAAAACGGCGGTATTTGTAGAGGTTGTAAACGCCGCCATCGTAAAGCTCCACCACATCGCAGCGAAGGGCCGGATCGTCGCCGGAGCACTCTTTCGCAATCGAGGCTTCCGCGGCGCGCTTGGCCTCCGTGAAAGCGGCCCCGTCCTTGCCCGCGATGGCGTCGTGAACCCGGCCCGTGACGTCGCCGATATCGGAAAGTTGATCGATTTCAAGGTCGGGGCATTGGACCTCGTCCTTTTCCTCCTTGGCGTAGAATCCGGACGCGACGAGATCCTGCCCGCTTCGGGAGAGCTGCTCGATGCAATGCTCGGCGCAGTGATGGTTGGTCTGGACAAGACCCTTTCCCGAAACGAAAGCGGCCGAGCATCCTTGCGCGAGCCTCACCGCCGATAGTCTGGCGTGGTCGAGCCAGGATTGACTGGGCCGGAACCCATAGAGCTTTTCCACTTGATCGGCGGGGAGATTATTCAGGAGCCACATGCCCTCGTCGGCCCTCGCGGACAACGGGAAAAGGCTCGCAAAAAGCATGAACAGAACGGCGTTCCTGGTAAGCATAGAAAGTCCTTACCTGTCTATCAGGATGCTGACGAAGGCGGAAGTCGAGGTTTCATCCTTCGATAAGCTCAGGATTAGGCCGAGCGATTTCAATGGTTCTGACCTCATGGTGAACTTGTCGAACCATGGGCCGCATCGTTTTTCAGCGTCCTGCTAATCAGTGCCGCAGCGATTTGCGAAGCGGCTTGTTGAGGAGAATGATGGAAACCCCAGCCGCCGCGGCCACGCCCGAGATCATGAGAAAGAAGTTCGCTTTTTCCATGCTGCTCCAGAAGGAGCCGAGCCAGCCCGCCAGGAAATTGCCGATAAAGCTCGTGGAGAGCCAAACGCCCATCATCAGCGAGAGGGCGCGCACCGGCGCCACTTTCGAGACAAGCGAGAGGCCGACCGGAGACAGGTAAAGCTCGCCGATGGTGATGACGGCGAAATACAGAAACAGCCAAAGCCAGCTCGACTTTTCGCCCGGCCCCAGGTGCAGCGCTGCGGCCACCATGACGAGGTAGGAGAGCGCGACGCCGAAACACCCCATCGCCATCTTGGTCACGGTGGATGGCTCGCGCCCGCGCCTCGACTGGATCGCCCATAATTCCACGATCAGCGGCGTGAAGGCGAAGATCATGAAGGGGTTGAAGGCCTGGAACCAGGTCACGGGGATTTCGCCCCGCCAGAACAGGAGATCGATCGAGCGATCCGTATAGCTGTCGGCCCAAAGCGCGATGGTGTTGCCTTGCTGCTCATAGGTGGCCCAGAACAGCGTGTTGGGAATGAAGAGAATGAGAAGAGCGAAGATCGCGCGCCAATCCCCAGCGGTCAGCGCATTGTGTTCGGTATGCGCGGCCTTGGCCTTCTGAAGCTCGTCCGGCGGCAACTCGCGAAGGCCGCGCAAATAGATCAGAAGCCCGATCACCATGCCGACGCCCGCCGCGCCGAACCCGTAATGCCAGCCCAATTCCTCGCCGAGCGTTCCGCAGACGAGCGGCGCCAGAAACGCCCCCAGATTGATGCCGACGTAGAAGACCGAATAGGCGCGGTCGCGGCGCGGATCGCCGGGCCTGTAAAGCCCACCCACTTGGGTGGATATGTTCGGTTTGAATGCGCCGTTCGCAACGATCAACGTAAGGAGCGCGATCAAGAAAAGCTGTTCGAACGCCATCAGGAAATGGCCAACCGCCATCAAGCTCGCGCCGATGACGACCGTTTTGCGCTGGCCGAGAACGCGGTCGGCGAGCAGCCCTCCGAGAACAGGGGTGAGATAGACAAGCGCGGTGTAAAGCCCGTAGATTTGCGAGGCGAAAGGCTGCCGTTCGAGCGGCCCGAAAATCAATTCAAGCCCGCTTCTCAGGGTCGCGAGCCCGATCACCTGCTCGGCATGTCCGGGAAGGAGCAGATACTTCACGAGATAGAGCACGAGGAGCGCGCGCATCCCATAATAGGAAAAGCGCTCCCACATCTCGGTGGCGAACAGAAAGGCGAGCCCGCGCGGATGGCCGAAAAGCTGCTTGGGCTCGGCTTCGAACTCGGCTGTTTTGGCTTCCATGCCGGTCCCGTTCAGTACCTAGAATCATCAATCCGCGAAGGGTAAAAACCCCTCATCCTGTCCTTCTCCCGCAAGGGGAGAAGGGACGCCGTTGCAGCGGGCAGGGCCTGCTCCCTCTCCCCTGGCGGGGGAGGGCTGAGGTGAGGGGGGAATGGCGGTGGCGCCATGTCCATACTTAGCGGCCGGGACTAGCCTTGCGGCACGGAATAGGCAAGCTGTGTTTTCGGCGTGGCGTGGGCAAGCGAGCCTTTGGTGAGCGGCGCAAAGCGGCCCGTTTCCGCATCGTAGCTATCGACCGTGCCGTTTTCGATATTGTAAACCCAGCCATAGAGCTTGAGACGGCCAGTCGCCAGCCGGGCCGCCACAATGGGATGAGTTTGCAGATTGCGAAGCTGGCACAGCACGTTTTCGTGAACGAGCGCATGGAGGCGGGCGCCCTCGCCGGCGGAGGCGGGCAGCGTGGCGTCCACGATCTCTTTTGCGGCCGCCGCGTGCTTGATCCAGTTCGCGACCGCCGGCATTTTATCGAGCTTCTCGTCTCGAAGGATCGCTTTCATGGCGCCGCAGTCGGAGTGACCGCAAACGACGATATTTTCAATGCCGAGCGCCGCCACCGCGTATTCGATGCTGGCGGAGACGCCGCCCGCCGCCGGTCCATAGGTCGGGATGATGTTGCCCGCGTTGCGCACCACGAACAGTTCGCCCGGCTCCCGCTGTGTCACAAGCTCCGGCGCGACCCGGCTATCGGAGCAGGCTATGAAGACGGCGAACGGGGCTTGCGCCTCGCCCAGCAGCTTGAACAACTCGCGGCGCTGCTCGTGGACCTCGGTTTGGAAGCGCAGGACGCCGTCGATAAGTCTGTGCATGGGCTGCGTTTCTCGCAAAATTGGAGACACACATTAAAGCATGTCGAGATTACTCGGAACCCCGTTATTGTCATGGCCGCCCTCCGAGGCGACCATCCAGGATCACAAGTTCCGATCTTTGGGATTTTAAGACTGGGTGGCCGGGTCAAGCCCGGCCATGACCCCGGTTCCAGCTCATCGCAGCACGCTTTAACATCCAAGGGCGCCGCGCCCGCGGAGCTCACTTCCCCACCAGTTCCTCATAAGTGTTGGCGATTTCAAGAAGAAGGCGCTTCGAGTGGGGATCGGCCGTCGAATCCGCAAGAGTTCGCGCTTGTTCCGCCTTGTCGAGCCACGCCTTTGCGTCTGACCTCGGCGGCGGCGGCGCCGGCAAGTCGCAAGCCGGGCCGTCAAGTTTGCAGCCCCCGCTGAGAAACTGCCAGCTTCTCTCGTTCGCGCTTGCCAGCTCGGCATTGAGTTGTTGCAAGCGCTCCAGTTCCCGCCTGCAGCTCTCGATCACCCGCAACGTTTCTGCAAACAAAAGCATAGGCGAAATCGGATCTTTCAACCAGCTCCTCTTATACTATTTACACGATAGATGCCGATTCACGCCAGCGCAGCTTGATCAAGCCGCTTATTTAAACAGAGTTTTGATTTTTATCGGACCCACTAAACATGGTATGCAAAATATATTATACTCACTATAAGCGGGATTATCTTGCTCAGTTCACGCTGATCGATTTTCCAGACTTAAATTCCATTTGCAGCACGCAGATTTTCGCAACCTGAATATATTTTCGGTAGCAGGAAATCTTATTGACCACACGCGGGTTGGCGTTATGAGTGATGCATATTATAAAAAATGACGGTTGTGATGGCTGATATGGCAGAGGGCAAAAAGCCAGCGGGTGAAGAAGAGCTGGGCGCAGCTAAGCCGCAGGTCAATGCGGACTTCACGACAGTTGGCATTGGCGCTTCTGCAGGAGGCGTAGCAGCCCTCCAGCATTTTTTTCAGGCAATCCCGCCCGATACCGGCGCCGCCTATGTCGTGATCGTTCACCTTGAGCCGAACTTTACGAGCGAGTTGGCGGACATTCTCGGAAGAATAGCTCATATGCCGGTGCAGCAGGTCAACCGCAAGGTTCCGCTTGAGCCGAACAAGATCTATGTCATCCCGCCGAACCGCAAGCTTCTCGTCACTAACCACGAGATTGCAACCCTTCCCTTCGATGAACCGCGCGGAAGGCGCTCACCCATCGATCAATTTTTTCACTCTCTTGCGGATCAGCACGGGGACGGCGTCGCCGTTGTCCTCACGGGCGCTGGCTCAGACGGAGCGGCCGGCGCAAAGGCCGTCAAGGAGGCTGGTGGTCTGGTCCTCGTGCAAGACCCGAGCGAGGCTGAATATCCCTCCATGCCGCGAAGCGCCTTAGCCACAGGGCTCGCAGATATTGTAGCCCCGGTCCATGAGTTGGCTTGCCAGCTCGTGGACCTGCTCAAGCTCAAGACGAATATTCCGGCGGAGACCCTGGCGTCCAGCGACGAAGAGCCCCTGAAGCGCATTCTCGCATACTTGCGTTCACGGACCGGCCACGACTTCCTGCGGTACAAACGCTCGACGATATACAGGCGGCTTACGCGGCGGCTTCAAGTGCGCAAGGCCGGAACGCTCGACGAATATCTCGATCTCCTCAAGCGCAAGCCTGAAGAAGTCCAAAGCCTTTTCCACGATCTGCTCATCTCCGTGACGACGTTTTTTCGCGATCCGGCAGCCTTCGAGTCTCTGGCGCATAACGTCATCGCCAAGCTCTTTGACGTGGAGGAGCCCCCCGGTCCCCTGCGCGTCTGGGTCCCCGGCTGCGCCAGCGGCGAGGAGGCGTACTCTCTCGCCATGCTCTTTGCCGACGAAGCGGCCCGCCGGGACGTGCATGCCGAGTTGCAGATTTTTGCATCCGACCTCGATGCCACGGCGCTCGCCATCGCGAGAGAAGGACGGTATCCGCTCGCCGTGGAGGCCGACATCGGAGAGGAGCGCCTGCGAAAATACTTCATCAAGGAAGCAGATCATTATCGCATCCGGCGCGAGATCCGCGACATGGTGCTCTTCGCCACCCACAGCCTGCTCAGAGACCCGCCTTTTTCCAAGCTGCATCTCATATCCTGTCGCAACCTTTTGATTTATCTTGAAAAGGAACTGCAGCAGCAGGTCATTTCAATCTTCAACTATGCTTTGAAGCCCGGCGGCTATCTTTTTCTCGGATCCTCCGAAACGGCAGAGCATCCGGCTGGGCTTTTCCGCACGATCGATCGCGATGCGAGGATTTATCAGTCCGTCATTCGAACGTTCGCGGAGAGGGAGTTTCCACCCGTGTTGATTACGCCGCGCGTCGGAGATGCGCCGGTCTTCAATGCGCCGGTCCGCGGCGCCGGGCATGCTCCGGCTGCAACCCACTATCGCGCGCTTGAGCAATCGGCTCCGCCGAGCGTGCTTGTCGATATCACGCATCAGATCGTCAACATGTCCGGCGAAGCAGGGCGCTTTATCCAGCCTTCCGGCGGGCAGATCCGCAACGACGTCACCGAACTGGTCAGACCCGAGCTGCGCTTCGATCTGCGCGCGGCCTTGCACCGCGCCTTTGAGCGCAACCAACCCACTCTCAGCTTGCCGATCCCGGTCCGGTTCAACGGGACGCCGAAGAGGGTCTTTTTGCAAGTGAAGCCCGTGGCTATTGAGAGGAGCAACCCGCGGCAGGCCTTGGTCTTCTTTCTCGAAGGCGATCCAATCTCTCCTGGGGAAGAGGAGAAGACCGCTTCCGAACTCGATCAAGCTTCCGCCAGCACGATCCGCGAGCTTAAGGAAGAGCTGGAGCTGACACGCTCGCGCCTGCGCGCGAGCCGGGAGGAGTTCGAAGCCGCCAACGAGGAGCTTCGCGCGGCGAATGAGGAACTGCAATCCATCAACGAGGAATACCGCTCGACGGCAGAGGAGCTGGAGACGAGCAAGGAAGAGCTGCAATCCATCAACGAGGAGTTGCAAACCGTCAATGCGGAGCTGAAGATCAAGCTCGACAGCGTTTCTCGCGGGAAAAACGATTTGCAAAACCTGATGGCGTCAACAGACGTCGGAACACTGTTTCTTGACAGCAAGCTTCGTATCAACCGGTTCACTCCGAAGGTTTCGGAGCTATTCAACATTCAGGCGGCGGACGAGGGCCGTTCCATCACCGACTTCACCCATCGGCTCGATTACCCGGACTTCACCAAGGACGCCCTGGCTGTCCTCAAGGATTCGACCGTGATCGAGCGTGAAATAGCCAGCGACGGACGGTGGTTTCTCACGCGGTTCCGGCCCTACCGGACAGTGGACAACCACATCGAAGGCGTCGTCTGCACCTTCGTGGATGTGACGGCGCGGCTGGAAACGGAAGCGGCGTTGAAAGCGAGCGAGAAGCACCTCAGGCTTCTCCTGAGCGAGCTTTCCCATCGCGTCAAGAACACGCTCGCCATCGTTCAGGCGATGGCCCGGCTCTCATTCACGAGCGGCGCTCCGAGTGAAGAGGCGCTGGAGACCTTCACAAGCAGGCTGGGCGCTCTTTCCGCCGCCCATGATCTTCTCGTCCGCAGCGATTGGCGCGGAGCAGGGCTCATGGAGCTGGCGCAAAAGCAGCTCGCGCCCTTTGCGATCGAGGACGGCCGGATCAAAATCGACGGCCCGGGCATTTTCCTGCCGCCGGACCTTGCCACGCCTCTTGCGCTTATTGTGCACGAGCTTGCCGCGAACGCGATGAAATATGGCGCTCTTTCATCGAGGACGGGAACCGTGAGCCTTGGATGGGGATTTGCCGGGGGAGATGGAATTGACCGTGAGTTTCAATTCCGTTGGCTCGAAGAGGGGGGGCCAAAGGTGCGGCCTCCCGCAAAGCAAGGTTTCGGTAGCTATCTGATTCAAAATGGGTTGCCGGAAGCGAAGGTGGTGCTGGATTTTAAGCCCGAAGGCGTGTTGTATACAGTGAACATGCCGGCAAAAGCAGTGCGGAACGAATGAACGGCGCGTCCGGTCAGCCCTTGCAAGGCGCAAGTGTTCTGATTGCCGAGGACGATGCGATCCTCGCCTTCGACCTCGGCATCACGCTTCAGAAGGCGGGAGCCAGGATTCTCGGCCCGGCGCTGACCCTCGCGCATACGCTTTCGCTGGCGCAGACCACTCCGCTTTCGGCCGCTGTCCTCGATGTCAGCCTGCGCGATGAGACCGTTTTTCCCGCGGCGCTCGCGCTTAAAGGGCGCGGCGTAGGCATTGTCTTCTATACCGGCTACGCTTACGTGGACCAGTTGAAACGGGATTGGCCGGATGCGCAGGTCCTGACAAAGCCAACGCCAGCCAGGCTCCTGGTGCGGGCGGTTTGCCAAGTCGCCGATTTTGCGGCCCCCGGCGGGGACGCGGCCGCTTCTTGAACGCGCCGTTGCGAAGCGAAGCATGATACATCCGCGCGATTGGATGGAAGTCCGTCCCGAAGGCCTTTATTGCAAGGCGGGCGATTTCTTCATCGATCCGGTGCGGCCTGTCTCCACCGCCTTCATCACGCATGGCCATTCCGATCACGCAAGAGCCGGGCACGCCAAAGCGATCGCCACGCCGGATACCCTTGCCATCATGGCCTGCCGTTATGGCGAGGGCTTCGCGCCGAAATGCGTGGAGCTGCCCTACCGCCAACCGATCCATTGCGGCGAAGCGCGCGTCACCCTTTACCCAGCCGGGCACATCCTGGGCTCCGCGCAGGTGCTGATCGAGCATGGCGGGGCGCGCCTCGTTGTCTCCGGCGATTACAAGCGCGCGTCCGACCGCACGGCCCGCGAGTTCGAGCCTGTGCCGTGCGATGTGTTCGTGACGGAAGCGACGTTCGGCCTGCCGGTCTTCCGCCACCCCGATCCCCAGAAAGAGATCGAAAAGCTGCTGACCTCGCTGGCCATTTTCCCCGGAAGCTGCCACGCCGTAGGCTGCTACGCGCTCGGCAAGACACAGCGGCTCATCGCCGAGCTTCGGCGGGCGGGTTATGATAAAACCATCTATCTGCATGGCGCGCTCATGGCGATCACCGAACTTTACGAGCGGCGCGGGATCCGGCTCGGCCCCTTTGCGCCGGTCGCGAAAGACCGCCGGAACCTCGCGGGCGAAATCGTCCTTTGCCCGCCTTCGCAATTGGCCGGCCGCTGGTCGCGATCGCTGCCCGAGGTCATCCCCGCCGCCGCCTCGGGCTGGATGCAGATCCGCGCCCGCGCCAAGCAGCAGCGTGTGGAACTGCCGCTCGTCATCTCGGATCATTGCGATTGGCCCCAACTCATCGAAACCATTCATGAGACGGGCGCGCGGGAAATCTGGGTGACGCATGGCCGGGAAGAGGCGCTCGTCCATTACTGCCGCAAGGCGGGCTTGCAGGCGCGCGCGCTTTCTCTTCTGGGCTACGAGGACGACGAAGGCGAGTGACCCCCTCATCCTGTCCTTCTCCCGCAAGGGGAGAAGGGACGCCGTTTCAGCGGGCACAGCCTGCTCCCTCTCCCCTGGCGGGAGAGGGCTGGGGTGAGGGGGCTAAATGAAAAGCTTGCCGCGCATGACACGGCAGGCGTAGCCGCCGATGCGCACCCGCCTGATGCGGCGAGACGCGATCTCGATCTCCAGCTTGATTTCGCTCGGACGCCCCATTTCAATCCCCTGCTCGATCACGAACTCGGATGTGCCTTCGGGAAGCTGATCGAAGCGATGCACGACGGCCGAAAACGCCGCCGCCGCCGATCCGGTCGCCGGGTCCTCGGGCACGCCGAGCCCCGGAGCGAACATGCGGGCATGGAAAGAGGCATGATGGTGGATCGTTTCGCGGCAATAGAGAAAAACCTTGCCGCTGCTGCCGCGAAAGGCTTCTTCCCAATGCGCGGTCACGATCTGCACGCGAGCCATGGCGTCCAGGTCCCGCACCGGAACGAAGGTGTAGGGCATGCCGGCGTCATACTGAGATGGCCTGTGGTTGGCGAAGCCGATCTCCTGCGGCGCAAGCCCAAGCGCCGCCGCGATCCGGTCATCGTGAGCGGGCGCGCCGGAAAGCTCCGCCAGCTTCGGAACATCGAACTCGGCGTAGGGCGCATGCCCGCGCCGCCCGACCACGCCGACGCGAATGCTCCCAATGCCTTCTTCGAGCACGATCAAGGCGTCGCAATCGGCCGCGGCCCCCGAAATCCTGTCGTCGGCAAGCTGGATGGCCGCCCCAACCGTGGGATGCCCGGCGAATTGCAGCTCCATCGCGGGCGTGAAAATGCGAACATAGGCGGTATGGGCCGGAAGGCGCGGCGGCAGCACGAAAACCGTTTCCGAGAGGGCGAACTCCCGGGCTATCGCTTGCATCTGCCCGGTTGACAGCCCGCCCGCATCGAGAACGACCGCGAGCGGATTTCCCGCGAGAGGCGTGTTGGTGAAGACATCCCAAATCGCGTATCGCCGTTCCATCCGCTATCCTTGGTTTGGACCGTTCCAGGAGAAAAAGCACAATAGTCTATTTGGCTTGCGCGTGCATTGGAAATCCGGGTCGAACTTTAGGGGGCGATCCCGGCGGCCCTTGGTTTTGCTTTGCGTTTCGGCGGTCGTGAGCGATCCAGCGGCACGGACGCCTCTCAATAATAGGCCGGCCTTATGATAGGCTGGCCTTTTCGCGCCAGCCACCTTCATCTGAGCCTTATACGGTCAGTGAGCGGGGTGAATTTGACATTTGAGTCCCTCACGCCGCGAGGCCGCTCGAATGTCAAGTTCACATTTGAGGCGAAGCAGGCGATGTTGCGCCGGCGCTCATTCATGATCGCAACCGCTCGCGAGAGCATGTGCAGCGACGTTCAGGACACCCGCCCATGCCCCAGTACGGCCTGGATCTGGCCCTCACCAATTTTCTGCCGGTGCTGTTCACCGCCCTGGCCCTGTTCTGGATCGCCCGCCTGGCCCGCGCGCTCGCGCCGGCGAACGAGCCCATGGCCCTGCTAGGGGCGGCGCTGGTGGTGCTGGGAGGCCTGTGCAAGGCGCTCTGGAAACTGATCCTGGCCCTGGGCGGCCCGGACCTGCCCTGGCTGGCCAATGCCCTGTTCCCGCTGATGGCGCCGGGCTTCACCCTGCTGGCCCTGGCCTTGTGGCATGCCCAGCGCAAGACCTTGGGCCCGCCCCGGCGGCCCTGGCTCATGCCTCTGGCGCTGATCGGCCTGAGCTACGGCATCGCCGCCCTTCGTAGCTGGGGGCTGGCCGTGGAACGCGGCTGGTTCCTGCCCCTCATGACGCTCGCCAGCCTGGCAAATCTGACGCTGACGGCCCTGTTGCTGCGGGAGACCTGGCGCCGCCGGGCCTTGCGGCTGGCGCCCCTGTTCCTGGCGAACCTGGCCATGGTGTTCGCATTGCAGCGCATCGCCCGCATCGAGCCCAAGACCCTGTCCCTGCACTGGCTGGAGCAGAGCCTCACCGCCCTGGGCGCGGGGGCCTTCGCGCTCGGCGCCTTCCTGCTTTACCGGCGGGCGCTCGAAAAGCCCAACAGTCTCCCTGCATCTACTGAATGAGTTCAGTGCGCTAGTATGGCTTATGTCTCGCAATTGCCTAAAAGAGGCCGCTGCAAGTTGAGCGGCAATTCGGAGACGGAGCCCGCCAGCATCCAATATCTGCGACTGTGGCCAACGCAGTCGTGAGGGGCTCGCACTCACCCATGCTTCTGGCGGGGAAGCCCCCAAGTTCCAATTGCAAATGCAGCACGAATCACCGCAATCTTCAGTCACCTCCCCGTGGCGTCGAGTAAGTACCGAGTGCGGTTTCGCGCTACTTGTTGCTCATTTGCAACTGGCAATATTGCTCAGATCGTTTCAGTACGGATTAATAAGTCCTTGTTTTGTCACCTGTTTTCTGACCAAGTTTGAATTATGCACCGTGCGCCGCGGATCCGTGGCGTATGCGTCGTGCTTCTTGCCTCCCGCAAAAGCCGGGACTAATATCACCCCATCGATGATCGGATTTGCACCGCCCTGGCTGAAGTCACGAGTGGTTCATCCGCTGACAACACCAGAAGACTAGATGGGGAATGAGAGATGAAACTTCTTTCTGGCATTTTGGCCACCGGCGTTGCTCTCGGCACGCTCGCCGCCGCCACTCAAGCCAACGCAGCTGACATTTATGCACCGGGCCCAGTGGTGGGCTATAAGGATGTGGCTCCTCTTCCGCCGCTCTGGACTGGCTTCTACATCGGTGGCAGCATCGGCGGCGCCTGGGGCAACATAGAAGATAAAGTCAACTACATTACGGGTTATCAAGGCAATTACGCCTATTACTGCGCCGATGGCCTTGCCGGGTGCAAAAATAGCGACAGCGCCAGCGGCGTCCTTGGCGGCGCGCAGGTCGGCTACAACTGGCAGTACGGCGCCTTCGTGTTCGGCGCGGAATTGGACTTCGACGGCATTGGCCTTAACGGCAGCCTCGGCAACACTTACCTGGCCAACGACTGGCGTACGAACAACAACGGAGCGTTCCTGTTCGATGCGACCGGCAGGCTGGGCTACGCAGTTGGTCCGGCTCTCCTTTACGTCAAGGGCGGTTATGCTTACATAGACTCCGGTTTGGGCCTGAACGGCAACTATTGGGCCTCGTCCACAGGGTATTACGCCCCCGCGAATACCAACGGGCTCAGCGGCTGGACCCTCGGCGGCGGTATCGAATATCTGCTCAGCCCGTCCTGGAGCATCAAGGCCGAGTATCTGCACTATGATTTCGGCAGCGTAAACGAGAGGCTCTATTGGGGTTACGCAACGGGCACGGGCAACACCTCCGTTTGGCACCCCGGTTGGGATAATCTTGAGCGCACGCTGGGCATCGACACCTTCAAGGTTGGCTTCAACTATCACTTCAACAACGTCTACGCTCCGCTTAAATAGTAACAAGCAGCTGAGCATGAGATGGAAACGGTGCCTTCGGGCGCCGTTCCTGATAGAGCTCCCGCCAGTGCGGGAGCTTTTTGCTTTTCCCCCATACGCGATCAGGCCCTGCGCTCGCTTCGTCGATAACGGGCGCCTCGCCTCATCCCACCTTGAAGTTCAAGCATTGTTCGCAGGCTAACTGTTCGGCATCCACTCGGAACGCCAGCGCGTACGCGAGATCGAAGTTAAGGTCGCCTGTAGCTGGTTGAGCCTGATCCATATCTCCAATGGCGAAGAGCTGATGGTTTCCGGCCGGCTGCTTGGAGTAATCGCTCCCAACTACGAAACAGCAGCCTGCTGCAGGAGCCCGGTTAGCGGCTAAAAGCAAGAAGAGGGTCCTCGCGCGCGCCCGCACAGCTCTCAAAAGAGCGACGCGAAGCCAGGGCTGATCAACTGATACCAGAGTAGGTCCAGAAAAGCGCCAAGCGGTTTTCCGATCAGACGCACGATTTGATTCCATCAAAAGCGGATAAGCTCCAGATCCGGTTGCTTCGCTTCGCTCATTGGCGTCTGTCGCGGAAACGCCGGAGGCGTTATCGGCGATCTTTCACGAGCAGACCGCGAGTTGCCGTTAAAGCGCGCGCGCTTTAACGGCATGACAAGCCTTTCGAACTATTCAGCCGGATTCGATATGAGATCTGGGATCAGGCTCACGCGAAGCTTTTCCTGCATCCCTTGACAAGCTCGGAATGCGGTCGATGGATCAGCCCTCATCGTGAGCTTATCGAAACATGAGCAACATCCAGCGGCCGGACTTCAGGGATAGCCAGGCGCCAGGAGCCAGATAGTTCTGAACCCCAGTTCAGCGGAGGCGCGTTCGAGCGCGGGAAATAACATCGTGGCCGTTCACTACACGCAATAAAAAAGCTCCCGCCGCTACAGGCGAGAGCTTCCCGGTCTACCCCCCGGAAGGCCGCCAGAAATTGGCGGCCTGTGAGCGTATTGCTTCGAAAGCCGCCTACTTCCCAGCTGGCTTGGCTGCGGCGCCACCGTTCTTGGCAGCCTCTTCCTGCTGCTTTCTGAGGTCGGCGAGGCGCTGCCGGATAATCTCGGCGATCTTGCGCTGATCCTCATTATACTTGTCGACAGCCACAGGCTGCCCTTCAAAAGCCTTTGCGAACCCTTCCAAGGGAAGCGGGATGCTCAGCGCGCGGCCTGTCACGTCGATGCCAAGATAGGCGATCTGCTTGCCGCCCTTCATCTGATCGATGAGAACGGGCTCAATGTTAGCCTCGGCGTAACATCCGGCTTGATCGCAAGTCGTGTATTGAAGCTTGATGGGCTCCTTGTCGTCGATCTTTACGAGGGCCCCAGGCGGCAGAGCGGAACCGAGTGGCAGCATGGCGAGCATCTGCGGCTTGTCCTGACCCGCCACCTGCCGGACGGCGATCTTGCCGATGAGAATGGCGGTCGCGTTGTCGCGCACGTCAACCTGCGTCAAACAGACGTTGACCTTCTTCATGTCCTCTGGCTTTTGCTGCTTCGGCTGCTCGCCTTGCTTCGGAGGGTCGGCGACCGGCACATCGATACAAAGCTTGTACCAGATGTCTGCCGACTTCTGTCCGGCGGCAGCCGGCTGGGCTGCAGGCGCAGCGGGAGCCTTGGCGCCTTTGTCCTTACCCTGCGCCATTGCATCGGTCACGCCGAGCGTAAGCGCAAAAACCGCGACGAGCCCTAAGGCCGACGCCTTTTTCGTGAAAAACATTAAACCGAACCTCTCACCGAATGTGTTGGCTGTTCCTCTGGCCCCCTACCCAGGACCGGCACTGTTGCTTGGATACTGGAAATTGCGGCTTTCCCGTGACAGTTTCACGAGGCTGTGAAACATTCGTCCAAACGTTAACCTTTCTTCCGGAAGAGTTGCCTGAACGCCATCATTCTGGAAACTTCCGGATCTATGGTGGATATTCGGCGGACGATGAAAAAAGGGAAGGAGCCGCCCAATTGGCAGGCGGGGCAGCGAAGTTATTGGTTCCAAGACATTTCCGGCATTGCCGGCCGGCCGCTTTCGCCGCCGTGGCGGCGCTGGCCTCGCTTCTGACAGGGGCGGCGGCGAGCGCGTCCCCTCAATCCGGCATCGCAATGCACGACGCTCCCAAATATGAAATCCGCGTTTCCACACCTAAATTATGTTAACCCCGACGCGCCGAAAGGCGGGTCGCTGAAGCTGGCGACGCTCGGTTCGTTCGACAGCCTCAATCCTCTCATCGTGAGGGGCGCGCCCGTCGCGGGCATGAGAGAATACGTCTACGAAACACTCCTCGCCAGGAGCTTTGACGAGCCTTTCTCGCTGTACGGACTGATCGCCGAAACCGTCGAGACGCCCGAAGACCGCAGCTGGGTGACTTTTCAACTTCGGCCCGAGGCGCGATTCTCCGATGGGACGCCGATCACGCCGGAGGATGTGCTCTTTTCGTACTCGCTGCTCAAGAGTAAGGGCCGCCCCAACCACCGGCATTACTACAGCAAGATCGCGTCGGCCGAGAAGGCAGGCGCCCGCGGCGTGAAATTCACCTTCGAAGGCGGCGGCGATCGGGAAATGCCACTCATCATGGGGCTCCTGCCGGTCCTGCCCCGCCATGCGACCAACGCCGAAACCTTCGACAAAACCAGCTTCGAGAAGCCGCTCGCGAGCGGGCCGTATGTGGTCGAGGCCGTCGAGCCGGGCGCAAGCATCACCTTCCGGCGCAACCCGGATTATTGGGGCCGCAATCTGCCGATCATGCGCGGGCAGCATAACTTCGACACCATCCGCATCGACTACTATCGAGACAGCACGGCCATGATGGAAGCCTTCCGCAAGGGGCTTTTCGACGTGCAGGGCGACAGCGATTCCATCGACGCGGTGAAATGGGCCGAAGCCTACGATTTTCCGGCTGTGCGGAGCGGACTGGTTAAGAAATTCGAGTTCGATGTGGGCGTCCCGGCTCCGATGGCGGCTCTTGTCTTCAATACGAGGCGTCCGCTGTTCGCCGACAAGCGCGTGCGCGAAGCGTTGACGCTCGTCTTCGATTTCGAGTGGCTGAACAAGACGCTCTTTCGCGGGCTCTATGCCCGCACGGAAAGCTTCTTCGATCGCTCCGAGCTGTCCTCCCATGGGCGCGCAGCCGACAGCCTGGAGCGCGAACTGCTTGCGCCGTTCTCAAAAGACATCGAGCCCGCAATCATGGAAGGCGCGTTCAGCCAGCCGGTGAGCGATGGCTCAGGCACCAACCGGGAAGGCCGCAAGCGCGCGATCGCCCTGCTGGACGAAGCGGGTTATGAGTTGCGCGATGGGGTCATGACCAGCAAGGCGACTGGGCGGCCCTTCACATTTGAGATGATCTGCGGGTCCCACGAGCAGGAGCGCCTGATGATCGCCTATTCCCGCTTTCTGCGCCAGATCGGCATCGCCGCTCAAATCAGATTCATCGAACTCGGCGCAGTTGCAGCGGCGCGCTACCTCTTTCGACTTCGATATGATGCCAGCGAGCTGGCCATCTTCGCTTTCTCCAGGAAACGAACAAAGTTTTCGCTGGTCGCGAGAATCGGCGTCGCAGGAAGGAAGCTTCAACTATGCAGGCGTTGAGAGCGGCGGCGCGGATGCAATGATCGCCGCCATGCTTGCCGCGAAGACGCGGGCCAGCTTTGTTTCCGCTGTCCGGGCGCTGGATCGGATTTTGCTCTCGGGCCGCTATGGCGTTCCGCTATACTATGCCCCTAAGCAATGGATCGCAGCCTGGTCTTTTCTGCGGCAGCCGCCTGTCTCGACTCTCTACGGCACAAGGCTCGAGGCTTGGTGGGCGGCTGATGGAAAGAGCGCCGCATCGCAGGATTCCAAGGAAGGCAGTGAGCAACAGTAATCCGGGATATAAAGGCGAACTTCCGCCAAGGGCGTTCAACATGGCGCGATACAGCCTGCGGGCGGCTCGCGCGGCAGACCATAAAGCGGCTCTGCTGGTCGTTCACGATCCAGGCGGGCGCGACGTCGAAACCTGGAGATATGGCGCTCTGGAACAAGCGGTCCTCAGGGCCGCCTGCGCGTTCCGAACCCGATATAAACTGAATGCAGGCAGCCGTATCCTCATCCGCCTGCGCAATCGCACCAGTTACGCAATCGCGTTTTTCGGAGCCATCGCAGGCGGCTTCATCCCGGTTCCAGCCTCGCCCGATCTGACTGCGCGCGAACTGTCCTTCATCCTTGACGATAGCGAAGCCGCCGCCATTGTTCTCGACGACAGTCTGCCCCACGGCTCTTTCATTCCCGATCTCGTCATCATCCCGGAGAAGTTCTTCGCAGTAGCCGTCGAAACCGGACCGATGGCGCAATATTCGCCCACCTGCGCAGACGATCCCGCCTTCCTGATCTACACCTCGGGCACCACGGCAAACCCGAAAGGCGTGCTGCACGCGCACCGCAGCGCCTGGGGCCGGCGGCCGATGTATCGGGGTTGGTATGGGATTACGCCGGATGACAGGCTGATGCACGCGGGCAGCTTCAATTGGACCTACACGATGGGCACGGGCCTCACCGATCCCTGGGCCAACGGAGCGACCGCCATCGTCTACACGGGGGAGAAAGACCCGGCCGTGTGGCCGCGGCTCATGCAGTCTTTCAACGTCACCATTTTCGCCGCCGTTCCCGGCGTCTACCGGCAGATGTTGAAATACGGCGATATCGGGCGCGCGTATTTTCCGGCGCTGCGTCACGGTCTGACGGCGGGCGAAACGCTCCCGGACGCGGTTGCGCACGAGTGGCAGGCCCGGACACACACCCCGCTCTACGAAGCGCTCGGCCAAAGCGAGCTTTCGACTTATCTGTCGAGCGCGCCCGCCATCCCGCGCAAACCGGGAACTGTCGGCCGCCCTCAGCCCGGCCGGTGCGTCGTTATTCTTGACGAGCAGGACGGCGAGGAGCCGCTTCCGCCTGGTTCGGACGGGCTGATCGCGGTTCATCGCAGCGACCCCGGCCTCATGCTCGGTTATTGGCGGAGGCCCGAGGAGGAGGCCGAAGTCCATCGCGGCGCATGGTTCCTCGGCGGCGACGCGGGCGTCATGGACGACGAAGGTTATGTCATCCATCGCGGGCGGCATAACGACCTGATGAAAGCGGGGGGCTTCCGGGTTTCTCCTGCCGAAGTCGAACAGGAGCTAGCGAAGCATCCTGCGGTCGCGGAAGCGGGCGTGGCGGAGGTCGCCGTGCGCGAGGGCGTTTCCATCATCGCGGCCTTCGTCGTGCTTCACAAGGACAGCAAGGCCGGCATCGCCGCAGACCTCGCCTCGTTCGCCAGCATGACGCTCGCCGCCTACAAATGCCCGAAGGAATATGTCGTCCTGCAAAGCCTGCCGCGAACCGCGAATGGCAAGCTGAAACGGGCGGATCTCAGGAAACATCTGGAGCAGAGTTTGGCGTCGCGGTGACGGGGCGGCGATTGCCGATCTTGCGCCGTTGCGCTTATTCGTCTCCGCGTGCTGTGACGAGCCGCTGGATTTCAGTGGAAGTCAATTCGAGGATTACCGCGAGGGCGGCGCCTGGGCTTATGCCTTGCTCAAGCGCATGTTCGTACGCAAAAATAATTGCGCTTTGAAGCTCGTCAAGCGGGTCCGCGAGATCGCGGCTCTTCTCACAGGTCTCCCACACGATCGAAGTAATTCTCCCCCTTTGCCGGGTACTCATGTGACGCAGTCCCTGCTGCAGTATTCGAGAAACACCGAATCATTACTACGACACGCCGTCGACGGCGCCCATCGGGTTTTTACCTAATCCGCCGAGCAATTCTGCCCTTCGCGGCGCGCACGCATCGTTGTCTCGCCCGCGGCGCCCAAACGCAAGCTTATCGTGGCTGCGTCCCAAGCGAGGAAAAGCGCTGGCTTTATCGCATTCTGGCGGTCCTCGATCACTCTACGGCCCAAAACCGGCATGCGCCTCAAGGCATCCTCCCGCCCGCGGGCTTCGCAGATACAGACCCGCGACATAGCGATCCATGTCGCTCAGCGCACTCAGCTTAAGCGAAACCTCGATCCCCTGAGTAAACGCGGAGTAAACTGAGAAAGTCTGTAATCCATACGGAGAAAATGCAAATGATAGACCATTTCAATGGTGGCCAGCAAACGCGGCGTCCGTCCGATCCCAAATTCCTGTTCGACCGGGTCGAATGCTACTATCGGGACCGCATCGAGGGGAGCTATAAAGGCCAGCATCCAATGAAGGGCATGAGCCCGGGGCCGTCCGCGATCAAGTTGCGCAGCAATGACTACTTGTGTCTCGCCGGGGACCGGCGCGTGGTCGAAGCGGAGGTTCACGCATTACGAGCCAGCGGCCACGGTGACTTGGTGTCGCGAACGTTCGTCCATCACGAGGCGGATGGTCTCAACGCTTTCGAACAGCGCGTGGCGCGCCTGATGGGCGCCGAAGCCGCCGTGCTCGCCAACTCGGGCTATTGCGCCAATGTTGGCCTGATCCAGGCGATTTGCCGGCCCGACACGCCTGTGTATCTCGACATGAAGGCGCATTTGTCGCTGTGGGAAGGCGTGAAGAGCGCTGGCGCCAAGCCCACGCCATTCCGCCACAACGATGCGGATCATCTCGATCGCTTGATCGGCAGGGTTGGCCCCGGCGTGATCGTGATAGACGCCCTCTACAGCATTGACGGCAACTTTGCCGCTCTCGAGGACTTCGTCGAGGTGGCCGAGCGGCGCGGCTGCGTGCTGGTCGTCGACGAGACGCATTCGTTCGGCACGCACGGGCCGGGCGGCGCCGGCCTCGTTGCGGCACGCAGTCTCAGCGATCGCGTACACTTTCGGACCCTAGGCCTGTCCAAGGCAGTGTCGAGCCGCGGCGGCCTGGTTGTATGCTCGCAGCGCAACGCCGAGTACGTGCGCTACGAATCGCTGCCTGTGATCTTCAGCACACAAGTGCTGGCGCATGAGGTGGCGGGGTATAACGCCGCCCTCGATATTTTTGCCAGCGAGCCTTGGCGGCAGCGCCTCTTGCATAGCAATCATCGTTACCTTACCCAGGGCCTCGACGAGCTGGGCTACAATGTCGAGTTGTCCAGGTCGCAGATCATCGCCCTCGAGGCAGGGGAGATACTCGATACGATCAAGCTGCGCGACGCCCTGGAAAGTCGCGACGTCTTCGGCGCCATCTTCCTGCCGCCGGCCACGCCCACGAAGCGCTGCATCATCCGCTTCACCGTGAATAGCGGCCTGACCAGAGACGAGCTCGATCGCGTGTTGGCTGTATGCGCGGAGATCAGGGACGAAGTCGGTCTGGCGTCGTGGCCGTCGACACGGCGCCGGGGCCGTCAGGCGCGCGGGGCCGGACAGCCGCTCGCGCTCGCGGCATGAGCGGGGCTTGAGAACGTGGACGCGGGACCGGCCGCGTCTCGTTCTCGCAATTGCGTACACCCTTTGAGGCAGGCTCTCATAGGCAATTGCGAGACATAAGCCACACGAGCCGCTTGTTTTTGCTAGTGTCCCTTTGTCTCCGAATTGCCGTGCGAGCGCGCTGCAGGTTGAGCGGCAATTCGGAGACGGGACACTAGAAAGCGCGGGCGCGCGGTTCTTCGGCGTCGGGAACGGATTGGCGCTTCAGGGTCTCGCGGAACGGGCTTGCCGGATACGTGCCGAGTAGGATCAACTCGGCGGAATGGAACGCCAGTTCCTCCAGAGCGAGGCGTAGCGGCCGGTCTTCCGGGTGACCCTCGACGTCAGCGTAAAACATCGAGGCGTTGAAGCTGCCCTCAAGCTGGTAGGACTCCAGCTTCGTCATATTCACGCCGTTCGTGGCGAAGCCGCCAAGCGCCTTGTAAAGCGCGGCGGGCACGTTGCGGACGCGGAAGATGAAGGTCGTCAGCACGGGGCCGTTACCGGCAGGCGGCACGTCGGCCTCGTCCGCCAGAACGACAAAGCGCGTGGTGTTATGCACCGCATCCTCGATGCCGCTTTTCAAGATGCGCAGGCCATAGATTTCCGCAGCCAGCTTTGACGCGATGGCGGCTTTCGTGAGATCGCCTTCCTCAGCAACCATGCGCGCCGAACCGGCGGTGTCGGCTTCGGGAACGGGCTTCAAGCCGAGTTTCTGGAGCGCGCTGCGGCATTGGCCGAGCGCTTGCGTGTGGCTGTGCACGGTTCTCAGCGTGGACCAGCCGGCGCCGGGAAGCGCCATGAGCTGATGATAGATGCGCTCGAAGTGCTCGCCGATGATGTGGACGCCGGAATTCGGCAGGAGATGGTGAACGTCGGCGACGCGGCCCGCGACCGAATTCTCGACAGGGATCAGAGCGAGTCCAACCGTCCCGTTGCGCACCGCCGAGATGGCGTCCTCGAACGTGGCGTAAGGCACAGGCTCGAGCCTCTTGTCGTAATTGATGCAGGCGATGTGGGAATTGGCGCCGGGTTCGCCCTGATAGGCGATCGCCGCCGTTTTTGCCTGTGCCTTGCTTGCGGATGTCATCGTTTACCTGCGTTCGCCGCTGCCCGGCGAGAAAGTTTGCGCTCACCTTGCTAGCATTTCGCGCGCTTTTTCAAGATCGGCTTCGGTGTCGACCCCCAAGGGCGCGGTGTCAACCACCGAAATGTGGATGGTCATGCCAGCCTCAAGCGCCCGAAGCTGCTCCAAACGCTCCCGCTTCTCAAGCGGCGAGGGCGGCAGCGCGACGAAGCGAGCGAGAGCTTTGCGGCGGAAAGCGTAAACCCCAATATGGTGATAGTGAGGGCCTGCGCCATAGGGCGCGGCTGCGCGCGTGAAGTAGAGAGCGTTCAGAAGTCCGCCCGGCATCGGCGAACCGATGGCTTTTACGATGTTGGGATTCACCACGTCGGAAGGCTCGGTGATTTCGGCGGCAAGCGTTCCGATGTCGGCGCCGGCGCTCAGCGAGGCCGAGCAGGTTGCGATCACCTTCGGGTCGAGCGTCGGAAGATCGCCCTGCAGATTGATGACGGCGTCGAAGCGCCCGGCGCGGTCGATCTTGCAAAGCGCCTCATAGATTCGGTCGGACCCGCTCACATTGTCTTCCCGCGTCATGATCGCCTCGCCCCCTGCTTGGGCGACGGCCTCTGCGATGCGTTCCGAGTCGGTGGCCACGAACACCGGCCCCACCCCCGCCTCGATGGCGCGCCTCCAGACGTGGACGATCATCGGCTTGCCGGCAATGACGAGAAGCGGTTTGCCGGGCAGGCGCGTCGCGCCAAGCCTCGCCGGGATGAGTACGACAGGGTTGAATTCCGTCTTCGAAGGGAACAATTCCGCCGCCCATCATTTCTATGCCTGACTACGGTTTCCCGCTGAGGCGTTCAGTTCTGCCCAAAACTTTGAAGCGATCAAGGCGGCGCCCTTGGCGCGATTTCATTTCATCGAAGAGCCATGGATAATTACACTTTGAACCAAGTCATCGGAGCGGTGCTGGGAAGCCTGCTCCTCCTCGTCGGCGTTCATACCGCGATCGACCTCTTTTACCCAAAAGGCACGGCGAACTTATCCAAAGGCCGCATCGTCGTCGCCCCCGAGGCTGCGCAGCCGCCGTCCGCCGCGCCAGCTGCTGCAAAACCTGAGGAAAAGGATCCACCGGTCGAAACTGTCTTGGCGAGCGCAAACGCCGAAGCCGGACAAAGCGCGGCCAAGGCCTGCGGCGCTTGCCACAACTTTGCAAAAGGGGCCGGGACCAAGATCGGTCCGGATCTCTATGGGATCGTGGATCGCGACTTAGGCAAGGAGCCCGGCTTCTCTTATTCAAACGCCTTGCAGCAGAAAGGCGGGAAATGGACCTTTCAAGAGCTTTACGAATGGATTAAGAATCCCAAGGCCTTCATTCCGGGCAATAAAATGACCTTCCCTGGTATAAAGAATCCCCAGGAGCGGGCCAATATCATCGCCTATCTCGACAAGCAAAGCGATAATCCCGTCCCCCTCCCCAAGAAGTGACGGCGTCTCATCTGTTAAGCTTGACTTTTGTCCTCTTAATCTCGCCTCGTTGGGCTTAAACGCCCGCGCGAGGCGAGAATTACGCAGAAGTTTTTGCAAGGTTAATAATTTTTTTATTAATTGCGCCGGCTTGACGTAGCCAACTGCGTTCTTTTCGCTTACTATCCTTTAGTCGCGCCTCCGCTTTGCGCATCGGGAGAACGCGTTTCCAAAAATAGGACCGCAAAAAGCGGCAAAAACAAACAATCACCGACGATGTCGGGATATGGGAGGGTTTCGAATGATGAGAGCTGTCTATTTTGTTGGGTTGGTAGTTGTGAGCGCGCTCTTCATGGTTGGTGTGGGAAGCGCCATAGAAAAATTTTATCCGAAAGGCGATGATAACACAGACAGGGGAGGGCAAATTCAGGTGACAGCAACTCCCGTTGTGCGGGCCGCCGTCGTTCGCGAGCGATTGAAAGCCATTGTGCCCGTTGTGGCCCGTGAGATGGAAAAACCGGACGCTTCCCTGAGCGTGCTCCTCGCGAGGGCGGACCCTGAGGCCGGACAGGAAACCGCGAAACTCTGTGCGATCTGCCACACCTGGACAAAAGGCGGCGGCACAAGGGTTGGACCGAACCTTTGGGGCGTCGTGGGCCGCGACATCGGGAGAGACCCCGGATTTTCCTATTCCCCCGCCTTGCAGCAGAAGGGCGGAAGCTGGTCCTTCAATGAGTTCTACGAGTGGATCGGCGATCCGGGCGACGTGGTGCCTGGCAACAACATGGCCAAGATGGGTTTCGCCGGCTTGAAGGATCCGCAGCAGCGGGCGAACGTCATCGCTTTCCTCGCGAAGCAAAGCGACAACCCGGTTTCTCTTCCGAGATCGAGGTGGTAAAGGCGGCTTTCGCCACGTCATCCCGGATAGGCGCAGCCTTGTCCGGGATTTAGCTCATTGAAGCGCCTACGTTTTTGTGATCCCGTGCCTGCGCCGCGTCATTTGATGGCGCAGCGCGCACCACGAAGTACGAGCCGTGGCGCTTCTTGACGAAGTTTGTCCAGGCCGGGCCTTTTTAAGCATGAAGAATCTTTAAGTGGAACGGTGTCTTATGCGGCACTAAGTTCTGGCCAGCTGAAACACCGTTCCCCGGCTGGTCAATGTCTATTCAAACCAGAATTGCTTTTGCGCTGCTGTTCGCCATCGCCGCCACCCAACCGGCTCTCGCCGATCGGGAACGGCATCACGCCCTATCCCTGATCCGCGCGCCCAAATATCCAGCGGACTTCAAGCACTTCGACTCCGCAAATCCCGATGCGCCGAAAGGCGGGACGGCGAAGCTGTCCTCGCCGGCCAAGTACGACAACCTGAACCCGGCAGTGTTCCGGGGCAGTCTGGCGGCCGGCCTTGCAACTGGCGCTGCGCTCATTTTCGATCCGCTCATGCTCACCTCCAGGGAGGAGGCCGCTACTGTTTACTGCCTCCTGTGCGAGTGGGTGAGCTACCCCGAAAACTACGGGTCAGTCACTTTCAAACTCCGGGAGGGCGCGCGCTGGCATGATGGCAAGCCGATCACGCCCGAGGATGTGTTATTCAGCATGGAGGTCGCGAAGGGCAAGGACCCGAACACCGGGCTTCCCCACGATCCCATGCGTGCGCTGTATTACAAGAACGTCGTGAAAGGCGAAAAGACAGGGGACAATGAGGTCACGTTCACCTTCGACGTTACTGGAAACCGCGAGCTTCCATTCATCGTAGGCGAATTGAACATCTTGCCCAAGCATTGGTGGACCGGAACAGACGCCAATGGAAATCCCCGAGACGTCACCAAGACGACGCTCGAGCCGCCGCTCGGGTCCGGGCCGTACAAGATCAAGGGGGTGCGTCCGGGCGATTGGATCGCGTTTGAGCGCGTGCCGGATTACTGGGGCAAGGATCTTCCCGCCCGTGTTGGAGAAAACAACTTCGACGCCATCGAATTCCAAAACTATGGCGACACCAGCGTCTCGATGGAAGCCTTCAAGGCGGGGCAATACGATTTCAGGACCGAGGGCAGCGCCAAGGCCTGGGCCACGGCCTACGATTTCCCAGCGCTGAACGAGGGCAAGGTGGTGAAGCGCGGCGACATCGTGCTCGATACGCCGAAGCCGATGCAGGCGTTCGCATTTAACTTGCGGCGCGCGAAATTCCAGGATCCGCGCGTGCGGCGCGCCTTCAATCTCGCCTACGACTTCGAATGGGCGAACAAGAACCTGTTCTTCGGCCAATACACGAGGACTTCGAGTTTCTTCCAGGGGCAGGAACTCGCGGCCAGAGGGCTGCCTTCGGAAGCCGAACTGGCGCTGCTGGAGCCCCTGCGCGACAAAATCCCGCCCGATGTCTTCACCGCGGAATACAAAAATCCAGTGAATGCGACAGAGGCCGACTTTCGGACGCATCTGCGCGAGGCAGCGCGCCTGTTAAAGGAAGCGGGCTACGCCGTTGTCGATGGCGAGCTTCAAACCAGCGCGGGCGAGCCATTCGCCGTCGAGTTTTTAACCGAGAATGAGCAGTTTCAGCGCGTCATCCTCCCCTTTGTCGAGAATCTGAAAAAGCTCGGGATCAAGGCCACCCTGCGACTGGTGGATTCGACGGAAGCAAAAAGGCGAGAGGATACCTTCGATTTCGATATCCTCGTCCCTGGGGTTTTTGCCGAATCCGAGTTGCCTGGAAATGAGCAACGCGACTTCTGGGGATCGGCCGCGGCGGACCAGCCCGGAAGCCGGAACATCATCGGCATCAAGAACCCGGCCGTCGATGCGCTTGTCGACAAGATCATTTTCGCATCGGACCGCGACGCTCTGGTGGCCGCCTGCCGGGCGCTCGACCGGGTGCTTCTCTGGAACGCCTACGTTGTGCCGCAGTGGCACTCGGCAAACGCCCGCGTCGCTTATTGGAACAAGTTCGGAGCGCCGAACCCTCTGCCGAACCGCAGCGTCGGCTTCCCCGAAGTTTGGTGGTTCGATGCGTCCCTCGCCGCGAAGAACGGTTTGAAATGAGACAGCATCGAGGAACTCGCGGGTTGGATCGAGGCGCCATGCCAAATCCGGCCGATAGATGGCCCGGCCGTAGCCCGGCGCTGAGGCTTGGGATTTCTCTGTTTGCGTTTCTCTTCGCAGTCGCGTTCTTCTTCCCGTTCTCCGCGTCCCAGGCGTCTGAGCGCCGGCATGGGCTTTCCGCTTTCGGCGACCTGAAATATCCGGCGGACTTCAAGCACTTCGATTACGTCAATCCGGATGCGCCCAAGGGCGGCCGGTTGGCGACGATGCCGGCGAGTTCGATCAACACCTTCAACGAGTTTAACGGCTATATCTTGCGCGGCGATCCGGCCGAAGGCGTCAGCTTCTTGTTCGACTCGCTGATGGCGCGCGCGCAGGACGAGCCGGACGCCGTCTACGGGCTTCTCGCCGAATTCCGCCGAAATCGCCGATGACAAAAAGTCGGTGACGTTCTATCTGCGGCCGGAGGCGCGCTTCCGGGACGGAACGCCAGTGACCGCGGACGATGTCGCGTTTACGCTTGAGACGCTGAAGCAGAAAGGCCATCCCCGCTATCAACTTGCGCTTCGGGATGTGGTGAGCGCAACGGCCCTCGATCCGAGAACAGTCAAATACGAATTCAAGGGCGAGAACCTCCGCGATCTTCCCACGCTCGTGGCCACGCTGCCCGTCTTCTCCAAAGCCTATTACACGGCGAACGACTTCTTGAAGGAGAGCCTCGATCCGCCGCTCGGCTCCGGCCCCTACGAAATCGGCGATTTCCGCCAGGGGACTCACGTCACCTACAAGCGGCGCAAGGACTATTGGGCGGCGAACCTGCCGGTGAACCGGGGTCGGTATAATTTCGATGAGATCCGCTTCGAATATTACCGCGACCGGGCTGTCGGCCTCGAAGCCTTCAAGGCCAAGGCCTACGACCTGCGCGAGGAGTTCACCTCGAAAAGCTGGGCGACCGAGTACGATATTCCGGCAGTGCGATCCGGGCAGATCCTCAAGCTGACGCTTCCCGACGGGAGGCCATCCGGCGCGCAGGGCCTCTTCATCAATCTGCGCCGCGAAAAGTTCGCCGATCCGCGCGTGCGCAAAGCTCTCGATTACGCCTTCGACTTCGAATGGATGAACAAGTCGCTCTTCTACGGCCTCTACAAGCGCACCGCGAGCTACTTCGAAGGCTCCGACTTGAAAGCGTCCGGCGCGCCAAGCCCCGCCGAGCTTGCGCTGCTTGAACCGTTCCGGGACCGTTTGCCGCCCGAGGCATTCGGCGAGCCCTACACGCCCCCCGTCACAGACGCATCGGGACGATTCCGGCCCAGCGTCCGCGTCGCGTCGCAACTCCTGGACGAGGCGGGGTGGCGCTTGCAGGACGGAATTCGCAAGAACGCCAAGGGCGAGACGCTCGATATCGAATTTCTGATCGACGATCCCGTGACCGAGCGGATCATCGGTCCCTATGCGGGAAAACTCAACGACCTCGGCGTCAAGGCTTCGCTCCGCCGGATCGACGCGACCGAGGAGCAGGAGCGGCTGCGGCGCTACGAGTTCGATGTGGTGACGCAGCGCTATTCGCTCTCGCCAACGCCTGGCCCGGAAGTGCGAGCCTATTGGAGCAGCGACGCCGCCAAGCAGGATGGAAGCTACAACCTGTCCGGCATTGCGGACCCTGTTGTCGACGCGCTCATCGACAAGATCCTGACTGCGAAAAGCCGCGAGGAGCTGAAAACCGCCTGCCATGCGATCGACCGGGTATTGCGCGCCGGCTATTACTGGGTGCCGGAGTGGCACAAGTCGGTTCACAACATCGCGACCTGGGACAAATATTCCCGTCCGCCGGTTCAAGCTACGTATGATGACGGCGTCCTCGACACTTGGTGGTACGACGCTGACAAGGCGGCCAAGCTTGGGGGATGACACATTTGACGCCGTCATCCCGCGCAAAGCGAGGGGCAACATTTCCGATGTGTAACTGGCTTTCGCGCGGTGATTGCTTAAGTCTGCTTTCATCTGTGAAAGGCCGGGAGAGTCCCTTTACCATGATGCGCGCCGGCCTGACGCAGGCCACAAAGAACAGGCTAAAAGGATGCTGAAAACGCTGTGGCCCGTGGTTCGGCAAGCTCACCGCGAATCTTAGCGCGTTACTAATAGACGGCCTCATCCTCAGCTTGTCGAAGGATGGAGCCCAAAAATTCGGATTTTTCAGCAACCTGCTGGAGTGCGTCCGGAAAAGCGCGAAGCGGTTTTCCGATAAGACGCACGATAAAACAAAAACTTAGAGCCCGCTTTTGATTCCATCAAATGCGGATAGGCTCTAATCTCGCTGGAAGCGCCGCGGAAAAAGCGAAAGACATGACCGCCTATCTTGTTCGACGTCTGGCCCTGATGATTCCAACGCTGCTCGGCATCATGCTGATCAGCTTCACCATCATCCAATTCGCGCCCGGCGGCCCCATCGAGCGCATCATCGCACAGCTCAACGGCACGAATGTCGACGCCACCTCGCGGATCGGCGGCTCCTCCACGGGCGATTTCACGCGCATGGCGCAGCCTGGGCAAGACTCGGCGCCAACTCCCGGTACCGCGGCGCGCGCGGCCTCGACCCGGAGCTGATCAAAAGCCTTGAGAAGCAGTTCGGCTTCGACAAGCCGCCGGTCGAGCGCTTCCTGCTGATGATGAAGAATTACCTGACCTTCAACTTCGGCCAGAGCTATTTTCGCGACGTGAGCGTGCTTCAGCTCATCAAGGAGAAGCTGCCGGTTTCCATATCGCTCGGCCTTTGGCTCACGCTCCTGACCTACACGATTTCCATCCCGCTCGGCGTGCGCAAGGCCGTGAGGGACGGCTCCAAGTTCGACATCTGGACCAGCACCGTCGTCATTATCGGGCATGCGATCCCGAACTTCATCTTTGCGATTTTGTTGATCGTGATTTTCGCGGGCGGTTCATTTCTCAATTGGTTTCCGCTGCGCGGATTGGTCTCGGACAATTTTCACGACTTGAGCTGGCCCGCGAAAATCGCGGACTATTTCTGGCACCTCGTCTTGCCTATAACGGCGCTCGGGATTTCGTCCTTCGCTTCCATCACATTTCTCACCAAGAACTCCTTCCTCGACGAAATCCGCAAGCAATATGTCATAACGGCGCGGGCGAAGGGGCTCACCGAAACACGCGTCCTTTACGGGCACGTCTTCCGCAACGCCATGCTGCTTGTGATCTCGGGTTTTCCCGCGGCGTTCATCGGCGCCTTCTTCACGGGCTCGATTCTCATCGAAACGATCTTTTCGCTCGACGGGCTTGGCCGCCTATCGTTCGAATCCGTTCTCAACCGGGATTACGCAGTCGTGTTCGCCACGCTTTACATTTATTCGGGCATGGGCCTGCTGCTCAATCTTCTGTCGGACCTCATTTACACATGGGTCGATCCGCGCATCGATTTCGAGACAAGGGAGGTCTGAGACATGGCTAGGAGCGCCAGGAGGATCGAAGGTCTCACCCCTCACCCTTTCCCTCTCCCTCGGGGAGAGGGGACGATGTTGCAACGGCTTCTGCCGGGCGCCCTCTCCCAGAGGGAGAAGGCTGGGGTGAGGGGCAGTGAGCATGAACTTGCCGCAGCCGCTCGAAACGTCTCTTGTGTCTCCTGCGAACTGGAGGTCTGACGGATGGACGCGAGAGTCGAAAGATCCGCCCCTTCCGGCGATGTCCTTGAGAGAGGCGTTGAAACAGCGTCCCCATCCCGCGGCTTGTTCAAGCTTTCGCCGCTCAACAAAAGACGCCTGCGCGCCTTCAAGGCCAACCGGCGCGGCTACTACAGTTTCATCCTCTTCACGATTCTGTTTTGCATCACGCTGTTCGCCGAGTTCATCGCCAACGACAAGCCGTTTCTCGTGAAGTATGACGGCGCGTACTACACCCCGATCTTCAAGATGTACACCGAGAAGCAGTTCGGCGGCGAGTTCGAGACCGAGGCCGATTATCGCGACCCTGAGGTGAAGAGACTCATCGAGGAGAAAGGCGGCTGGATGGTTTGGCCGCTCATTCCCTACAGCTACCGCACAATCAAGCTCGACTTGCCCGTGCCTGCGCCCTCGCCCCCGTCCTGGGACAATTGGCTAGGCACCGACGATCAAGGCCGCGACGTGCTCGCGCGCGTGATCTACGGATTCCGTATTTCGGTGCTGTTCGGGTTGATCCTGACCTTGATCTCGGCGCTGGTGGGCGTGACGGCTGGCGCGGTCCAGGGCTTCTTCGGCGGCTGGGTCGATCTGCTCTTTCAGCGCTTCATCGAAATCCTCAGGTCGCTTCCCGAGCTTTATCTGCTGCTGATCCTGTCCTCGATGCTGTCGCCGAGTTTCTGGCTGCTGCTCGCCATAATGCTCTTTTTCGAGTGGACCGCGTTTGTGGGGCCGGTCCGCGCCGAATTCCTGCGCGGCCGCAACTTCGAATATGTGCGGGCGGCCAGAGCGCTGGGGCTTTCAAACGCGCAGATCATGTTCAAGCATCTCCTGCCGAACGCCATGGTTGCGACGGTGACGTTCGCGCCGCTCATCTTGGGCGGCGCCATTACCGCACTCACAGCACTCGATTATCTCGGCTTCGGTCTGCCGCCCGGATCGCCTTCGCTGGGCGAGTTGCTTCAGCAGGGCAAGCAGAACCTGCAGGCGCCTTGGCTCGGGCTAACCGCCTCCTTTGTCATCGCCCTCATGCTGAGCCTGCTTGTTTTCGCCGGCGAGGCTGTCCGCGACGCCCTCGATCCGAGGAAGACCATGGTGGCGCCTCAAGTTGTTGTGGGCTGATCGCATGACGGAAGCACCTCAAACTCAATCCGCGCCTCTTGTCGAAGTCCGCAATCTCAGCGTCCGCTTTGCGGGAGCGGAGCCGGGCGTCTATGCCGCGCGCAACGTGTCCTTCGATATCAGGAAAGGCGAAACGCTCGCCCTTGTTGGCGAATCTGGGTCCGGCAAGACCGTGTCCGCCCTCTCCATCCTGCGCCTCCTGCCTTATCCCGACGCGTCGCATCCTTCCGGCCAGATCATGTTCGAAGGGCAGGACCTGCTCCGCGCGAAAAAGTCCGAGATAAGGCGCGTGCGCGGCAACAGGATCTCGATCATCTTTCAGGAGCCGATGACGTCGCTCAATCCGCTCCACTCGGTCGAGAATCAGGTCAGCGAGGTCTTGAAGGTCCATCACGGCATGTCGAACACGGCGGCCCGCAAGCGCACGCTGGAGCTTCTGACGAAGGTTGGCATTCGCGATCCGGAATCCCGGCTTTCAGCCTTTCCGCACCAGTTGTCGGGCGGACAGCGCCAGCGCGTCATGATCGCCATGGCGCTGGCGAACGAGCCCGATCTTCTCATCGCAGACGAGCCGACGACCGCGCTCGACGTGACGATCCAGGCGCAAATCCTCGACCTCCTGAAGGATCTGCAACGCGAGCTTGGCATGGCGCTGCTGCTCATCACGCACGATCTCGGCATCGTGCGGAAGATGGCCGACCGCACCTGCGTCATGAAAGACGGCGAGATCGTCGAGCGCGGACCGGCCGAGGAAATCTTTGCGGCTCCTCAGCACCCCTACACCAAGAAGCTTCTGGAAGCCGAACCCAAGGGCAGGGCGCCCGATCTCGACGAAACGGCCCCCGTTGTCTTGCAGACAGACGACTTGAAGGTGTGGTTCCCCATCAAGCAAGGCATCTTAAAGCGCACCGTGGATCACATCAAAGCCGTCAACGGCGTTTCCTTCAAGCTGCGAAGCGGGCAGACGCTGGGCATCGTTGGGGAATCCGGTTCGGGCAAGACCACGCTTGGCCTCGCCATCCTTCGGCTTATCTCCAGCGACGGGCCGATCGTCTATGTCGGAAAGCGCATCGACGGCCTGAGATCCGCGGAAATGCGGCCGCTGCGCAAGGAGATGCAGGTCGTTTTCCAGGATCCGTACGGTTCGCTCAGTCCGCGGCTTTCCGTCGGGCAGATCATCGAGGAGGGGCTTCTCATCCAAAGCCCCGGCCTCACGCCGGCGGAGCGCCGCGAACGCGTTTCCGCCGCGCTGGAGGAAGTCGGGCTCAAGCCGGAGTGGCAGGACCGCTATCCGCATGAGTTTTCCGGCGGCCAGCGTCAGCGCATCGCCATCGCGCGGGCAATCATCCTGCAGCCTCATTTCCTGATGCTCGATGAGCCAACCAGCGCGCTCGACGTGTCCGTACAGGCGCAGATTGTCGACCTCCTGCGCGACCTTCAGCGCAAGCGCGGCCTCGCCTACCTCTTCATCAGCCACGATCTCAAGGTCATGCGCGCGCTGGCGAGCTATGTGATTGTCATGAGGAACGGCGTCGTCGTCGAGGAAGGCCCAACGGCCGGGATATTCGAGAACTCCTCAGACGGACTACACGAAGGCGCTGATCGCCGCCGCCCTGGATCACCGGACGCTGAACGTGGCCGCCGCCTAGCTGAGTATCATTGCCACCCCTCACATGACTGACAAGCTCAACGGGGACCGTTTTACGTTCGTGGATTCTCGCGGAACTATTGCCGCTGCTGGGCGCGCAAAAACCCTGCGAATCTAATCACGCGGCCAAGACGGCGCGACCGCATCCTCATTCTTTGACGCAGCGGAGGGAGTTCCATGAACCGGGAGAGGGCTGCGATTAAGTACTGCCGCGGTGTGAAATTACCCCAGCCGCCAGGAGTTCCAGCAGCAAGGCCATCGTAGCTTTGCCAGAGCAGCCAAATGGATTGAGTTCCGCTTTGTCGTAGTATTTCAGCAACAACGCGGGATTGATGCTCTCGATCTTGACCTGCCCCATCGTCCAGTTCGCAAATTGCCTCTCAAGGATTTCCTCATAAACCAGGAGTCTCACATCCTCATGCCGATCATCCCGAACGATTGCGTTAAATAATTCGCAGACTTCATCGCGGCCGCCTTCAAGAACCTGAACAAAAATGTCGCCGGTGAAACACAGGAGGCCCGTGATCCCTTTGCGCGGGTTGCCTGCTTGAGATTGCTCCAAGATATTATCGATCACAGCCGGGCCGAGCGCCTTCACGGCGCGGCTTGCATAGAGACAACGGACGAGCATCGCAAACCTCAACTGTTCAGAGTGACAAGCGAAAGGAATTCGCGGCGCAATGCGGGATCCTTGAGAAAAGAGCCCCGCATGACGCTATTCGTCATTTTTGACGCCGTGTCTTTAACGCCGCGCCAGTGCATACAGAAGTGATCGGCCTCCAAGACAATCGCCAGCCCATCGGGCTTGACCACTCCCATCAGAAGGTCGGCCATCTGAATGATGGCTTCTTCCTGAATTTGCGGGCGGGCCATGATCCATTCGGCTAGTCGCGCATATTTCGACAATCCGATCAGATTCGAGTGCTGGTTGGGCATCAAGCCGATCCAGAGCCGGCCCATGATGGGACAAAGATGGTGACTGCACGCGCTTCGCACCGTAACAGGGCCGACAATCATTAATTCGCTCAGGTTCGCAAAGTTCGGGAATTCGGTCACAGGCGGAGGCGGCAAATATCGGCCCTGGAACACTTCATTCAGATACATCTTGGCGACACGGCGCGCAGAGCCTTGTGTATTGTGATCGCTTTCAATGTCTATCACTAAACTTTCCAGCACGCCCTTCACCTTTTCGGCGACTTCTTCGAGCAAGAGATCGAGTTCTCCCGGCTCGATGAAGGAAGAAATGTTGTCATTGGCGTGAAATCGCTGCTTGGCTAGGCGAAGGCGATTACGGATTTTGGTAGAGATCGCGAGGTCTGGATCATTGGCAGGACGCTCTGAAGACCTGTCCATGCGCACCCTCTTTCATTGTTTTCAAAATCGGTCGAACCGCCCGATAGCACCAGACCTACTATACCAGAACGGCCGTCTTTTGCAGATAGGCGTCCTCCGAGACATGGTTGAATATCCCATGACCGCGGCGCTTCATTGTCTTCGATTTTGCCAAGATTGACGGAATGGAGATCCTGGGCGCCGGGGCGGTTGTTTTGGCGCTTGGGATCGTCTACTGGCTCATCGACCGTAGGGCGGTCTGGGGCGAGGGCAATCATCGGAATTAGCTGAAGTGGGCCTGCGCTGTCGCCTTGACATCGGGAAATTGCAACGTCCCGGAACCCGCGAGCTATCGCTTCTATTTTGTGGAGTTCAAACCGGCGGCGGCCTCGACCTTTGCTCGCCGGCACAGTTCAGCGTTCCATGCATTATCATCGATTGGCGTCCGCTCAATTTCTCGTAATGTGCGCTCGCGCAGTTTGGATTTCGCGGCTTCGTACCTTCGGTGAAAGGGCGCGAGAATGTCCTCAGCTTCACTGAAGGTCTCACTGTGGCATGGCAATTCGCCTTGTGCGACAAGCGCGAGCGCCCACTGCATGGAACTGCGATCAGACTTGAGATCGCAGATGACGTCGATTACCTCTTTGCCGCGGAGTTCTCGCATTTTTCTCCCCAGCTGTTTCCAGCGTTGGCGGAGGGCTGCTTTGAGCGCCACAATCTCTTCTGGCGTTGCGTATTCCGCGAGCGATTTCGATACGCCAGGGAAGCGCTCAGAATGAGGGGCGCGCCGCTCGCGCGCCCATTCTTCGCGGGAAGGCCAGGCCGCTACCATGGTTGCCGGAAGCATTTAGCTTTTTGGGCGAGGGCGCCAATGAAGCTCACCGCTTTTAATGCCCTTTGGCAATTGGCATTTGTCTCCTGTACACGAAAAGCCGCCAAGCGAACTGCATTGCGAACAATAGCTGGCACAATAATAGGATGAGGTATTTGTGCACGTCACTCCTTCTATCGCCCATGCCTCAGATGCAATACCCGAGGCAATTCCCAGCAAGCACACGAATAGCAAACGTAAGTGCATTTTAAGTTCCCGACAAGCGCCAATGGCGCCTTTAATAGCTACGGAAGTGGGAGCTAAACCGGTGGCGCCTCGTGCTCTTGAGGTCTATCTCGATAACCGGGGCCGAAAAGCAGCCGCCTTACCCTCGAGTGTTAGCCGTTGCCGATTACTGCATCCGGCACTTGTTCGTGAGGGGCAATTTCCTCGACAGCTGGCGCCTTGAAGCCGTCGCAATGGACGCGCTGATCGGGCTTGTTGTCGGTTTTGATAAAACAGGGCAATCTATGCATGCGGCGGTATTCCGATCCGCCATTGAGAGCCGTGTAGCCGATGCCCTCTTTGCATGTTTCGTGTTGAGCCATCGACCGGAAATGGACGCACCAGCTGGGCGCGACGTCAGTCTTACCCTTGCTTTTGGCCAATCCCGCGTTTTTTCTGAACATCTCTCGAAACCTTTCCCGGTTGCAATTTGTCGTTAAGCCTTGATGGCGATCGGAGAAACCAAATCTGCATCGATCTTAGCAAGAGCCCGGTCGATCAAGGAGGCGTCCGGTATCTGATAGTAATGCGCTGTCCCGATCCAGCGCGGTTTGAAGCTCACAAGGATCGATGGTCACCATTTCAACTGAGGGATCATAAGTCCCCCCCCGGCACGAAAAACACAGTCGAGACGCGACGATAGGCCGGAAACGACAGTTCCTGTATCAGCTCTTCATCGGTCACAACCCGATAGTCAGGCGGCAGCACTCTATCGACGCCCGCGATCTCGAAGGGGTGGCTGAAGAAGACCGTTTTGCTGTGCGAACGCGTTAACATTCAAGCCTCGCTGCATTCCAAGGTTCATTTGGAATTCGAAGCTGCACACATCCGCCACGGCGTGATTGATGGCCCCGTTACATCGTAGGTATGTGGGGACTCCTGACCCCTAGCAAAAGGCCGGAAATGCTTTTCATAAAAATATTCGCGTCTGTCCGAGCTGCCGTCGAATCAGGAAAAGTGTCGGGATGCCAACGCTCTTGGTAAATATCAAGTTCAGAATAGTCAGCGCGAACCGTGCCGAAAATCTTCAATAAATCCAAAGCGGTCGATTTTTGAAAAGCTGTTGCTCAGAAGGGAGGCTCGATAACTCGGGTTGCTCTCGCTGAAATACTGCCGTCTCGCTTCACGCGAGGACACGTCCGGTGGGATCGTTGTCAGCACTCGCGCGTTCCCTTTACAGAGGATGAGCACCCAGGCTGTTTCCGCTGGCGTCGGCTTTCTTGTGGCGACCCTTCTCAACCGATAAGTGGCGAGGCCCATCCTCGGAGCGGCTTCGGCTGATCGCCGCCTCCGAAGTTGGCTGACTTGGAGAGTTGGTTTTGAGCTACGCGAAGCCAGCCGCCGCCTTTTCGGCCCAGACCAAGTCCTTCATCTCGCGATGGTTTGCGGTAACCTCCGGCTCGGCGCCGGGCCTTCGCAAATAGCTATCCCAGAAGTGAAAGTCGATGTTTTTAAAAATGATTTACGCTTTCATAGAATCGGACGTAAATTAATTCGGCCGCTTGAGGCAATATTTATTGCGATCCATTCACGACGTAATAATAATAAAATTTATAAAAGGGGTTGCAAATTTAGATTTGGCCTGCAATATATCTTCTATGGTAACCTCCAGCAAACACCCGATCCTTGATCAGGTGGCGGAAAAACTGTCGTCGATGGCTTCTCTTCCGTATCTTAGAGCAGCAGGCGATGGGACTTATGAACTCTTGGTCCCGTTGGACAGAGGCGTCGTACACGTTCTTCCGTACTGCTTCCACACTGAGCAAGACGCGGCAATCTGGCTAGGCACTCGCAAAGGCCACGAGCAAATCCAGCAAGTCCGCCTGAACCTAAGAAGCGGGAGCGCGCCCGCCGTCATTTTGCCCCTCAACTAACTGCATGAAAACCCGTTTGCTTGGGGTCCGATAATCGGGCGGCGGGGTGGTTTCAGCTAAACCGGCATTCTTCAGCATATTTCATGTGAGTGCGGAGCAGACGCTGCAGCGTCTCATTTTCATCTATGACCCCTGCCTTGTGCGATCTTCTTAAGGGCGTTTAGAGCGGGGTGAAGGCTTCTCCCATCAGGAGGTCGAGCACACCTGCACGGGTTGCACGGCGCTGCGCGATTTGGGCAGAAGCTGACCGAAGGCGGAGGCGCCGCCAAAGCCGGCTCCGCCAAGGCAGCTCGTTAGAGCATGCGGAATTTATTCGGAATCCCGTTATTGTCATGGCCGCCCTACGATCCCCGGATCAAGTCCGAGGACATGGGCGGCCATTCAGGATGACAAATTGCGCCACTTGGATTTTCGAAACTGGATGGCCGGGTCAAGCCCGGCCATGACATCGGTTCCAGCTCATCGCAACACGTTAGGTCCGTGTGGTCAAAGCCTGCGAACTTCAAAAGCCGTCTGCGGTCCCCTCGCCGGGTTCGTGAAGCGCCCATTTGCGGCATCGTGCAAGTTGTCTCCCCATTTGAGGAGCCAATTCGCCGCCAAAATCTAACTAAAGCCCGGCTTGGTTATATAAAGCAGGCTGCCGATGGCCGTCTATTTTCAGATGAAAACGGAGTAGTTAGAAGATAAATTTGGATAACGCCTGGATTGAGTGATAATTTCTGACACACGCTTTGGCCGATCGCCGGCCGCGGAGGACGTCATGACAGGAAAGTGCCCGAAATGCGAGACAGTCGCGACCGTCGTCGTCGAGGCTATCCGAGCGAGGGACGAAGTCACCGGAAAGACCTGCCCATGTTTGCAGTTTCTCTGCAGCCGCTGCCATACTGTTCTTGGCGTGTCCTTGGATCCAGATTGGCAGGCTGAAATCGTGACGGGACAGTTGCGCAGCATCGGTACAGTTCCAAAAGGCTAGTGTCGGCTTAGTCTCGCAAATGTCTATGAGAGCCTGCCGCAAAGGGTGTAGGCAATTGCGAGACGTCCCACTAGCCGCCCCTTCCGCTGCTGCGTCCTTAAAGGTGGACATCGCGCTCGAACGAAGGCTGACAATGCCGCAGCCAAACCTCATTGCGATGAACGAAGGCGGAAAGACCGGGTGTAGCGGCCCCCCTCTTGTAAAATAAAAATCACCCTATATTTGAAGAATATGACAAAAGGGAAATACGCGCTCTTCTGATATAAGATGTTTTCTGATTAAACTGGATAAAAAATAAACATATAGAAAGGTTTGAATTATGAATGTATCTGTAAAATCTACGCAAAAGAGCCAATCAAACATTCTCGATACCGCGAAATATTCCGGTTCTCTTAAGACATTTGTCGCTGCGGTAGAAGCTGCAGCCCTTGCCGATATGCTAAAGGGGACAGGCCCTTTTACGGTTTTCGCTCCCTCCGATAAGGCCTTCGAGAGCCTCTCAGCTGGGACGCTGGACCATTTGCTCAAGCCAGAGCATCGAGCCGAACTTGTCCATCTATTGAAGAACCACGTGATTTCCGGCGAACTCATGTCGGAGGCGATCAGGGGCAAGAAGCTCCTCCGGAAATCCCTTGCCGGCGTCGAGTTGACGATCGATGGGCACGATAACATCAAGGTGAACAAGGCTCACATCAACACGGCCGATATGGGCGCGTCGAATGGCGTCATTCACGTTATCGACGCGGTTATTATGCCACCCAAGGCGTAGCTCGGCAGAAGATTATAGTAAAAAGCGAAAAGGCGGCCAAGAGCCGCCTTTTTGGTATAAGATACTGATTCAAACTAATGCGCTGAGTTATGGAAGGACGTTACTCTTACGGCAGTATTCCGGACTATTGCCTTGTTATCGATACTGGGACGGACTATAATGCGATTATCGAATTTGGCCAGATAGTTTGACCTTGGCGTAGCCGGGCGCACTCTGAGCTCTTTCCAAAAATCGACAAAGCGAGCCATGGCGCCGCGCCGCCATGGCTCATGTGCACCCAGTTACCACAAGGAATGTCCATGCACACGGGCACAGTTAAATTCTACGACGGTCAAAAAGGCTTTGGCTTCATTCAGCCTGATGATGGCGGCAAAGACGTGTTTGTCCATGCAACCGCGCTTGAGCGCGCAGGTATACGATATCTCGCGGAAGGCCAGAAGGTGTCGTTTGACACCGAGGAAGATCGCCGCAACGGCAAGGTCGCCGCGACCAATCTCCGGGCCGACTAGGAAGCGCCGATTGCATCGCGATCGGATGGAACGCAGAAGCCGCTCTTGATGAGCGGCTTTTTTAGCGGCTTATGGCAATCAATAAGATGACAAGAGAGCCGCAATTACCGCTGGCCAAATCACGATGATGTCTTTTGCCAGCCGCCGAACGAGGGCGTGCGGAAGCTCAGGTCCAGCAGATCGCGCTTACCGAGCAGTGGCAGGCAGTTGCGGCCGAACTCAAGGAAGAGACGCAGCGCCGCGCTCTTGTCGAAGAGGAGCTTTCCCACGTCCTGCGCTCAACCGTAGAGGATCAAGAGGCGGAGCGCCAAAGGATCTCCCGCGAACTGCACGATAGCCTTGGGCAGACGCTCACTCTTCTCACGTTCGGTCTCGATGAATTTGGCCATTCCTTGTCCGACAGCGATGAGAATAGGAACCGGCTTGCGGCTCTGAAAGGCCTCGCCAACGACGTTGGCTCTAAGGTGAGCCGCCTCGCCTGGGAGATTCGC
Organism: uncultured Alphaproteobacteria bacterium; assembly: GCA_963727795.1. GTDB lineage: Bacteria > Pseudomonadota > Alphaproteobacteria > Rhizobiales > Rhodomicrobiaceae > Rhodomicrobium. The sequence continues at coordinate 7,374 of CAVSHC010000006.1, read as the reverse complement.
CCGACCGCATTGGATGACCTCGGCCTGGAAACGTCCATTCGCCAGCTTGTCGAGACATGGAGCGAGCGGTTGAACATTCGGTTCAATCTGCGCTTGGCGATCAAGGAGCAGCGGCTGAGCCCCACGGTCGAGACCACGCTCTACCGTGTGCTCCAGGAGGCCATAACCAATATCGCAAGGCATGCGGATGCGACGCGGGTCGCTGTGATTTTGGAGGCGCGCGAAAAGGAGGTGAGCATGATTGTCGAAGACAATGGACTGGGATTCCATCAAAACGAACCAGCAGCATCCTATACCTCCACCAAGCGTCTAGGCTTGCTCGGTATCCGCGAGCGCCTGTCTCTTGTTTCGGGCACTCTTGAGGTCGAGTCCGCCCCAGGCAAAGGGTGCACTCTTTACATCCGCGTCCCGCTATGACCAGCCCCTCTCGCCTGCGCGTTCTTATCGCTGACGATCATCCCATGCTGCTCGCTGGCGTTAAAAAGGTGCTCAATCGCGATCCGGGGGTTGAAGTCATTGGCGAGGCAGGAGACGGCAAAACCGCGCTTCGAATGGCCATTGAGCTTAATCCCGCCATCATGGTGCTTGACCTGTCGATGCCTGATCTCAACGGAGTGGAAGTCTCGAGGCAGTTGCTGGCGCAATGCCCGAATTGCAAGGTTATTGTGCTGACCGTTCACGAAGATCGCGCTTACTTGCGCAAACTGATCGAGGTTGGCGCCGCAGGCTACGTGCTCAAGCGCTCGGCGCCGGAGGACCTCCGTCGAGCAATTCATGCTGTGGCGTCGGGCGGTATGTACCTCGATCCATTAGTAGCCGCACACGCCTTCGATAGGGCATCCGATGAGCCTTCCGAGGGCGCAACGGCGGGAGCGGATCTCAGCGAGCGCGAAGTGGAAGTGCTGCGGCTGACCTCGGTGGGCCATAGCAATAAGGCGATCGCAAATCTCTTAGGGATCAGCGTCAGGAGCGTTGAAACCTACAAGGCGCGCGCAATGGATAAGCTCGGCTTTGACAACCGGGTCGATTTGATAGGGTATGCGGTCGAGAAAGGCTGGCTGGCCGGAGGCTGATGAGCAGCGTGTTCATCGAAGCGGCGGAGCCGAGAATGGGGTCTCCCGCGCATCTGCAAGTCGGGATGCCGCCAAATCAAACAGCACGGGCCGCTCTCTCCGCTTCCGTTAATCCTTGATTAACCGGCCAAACAGCCTCCCCAGATCGCGCGGAGGCCGTTATCTCTTTGAAATTTTATGCTTTTTAGCTGGCTGGGGAACGGGTGTTATTGTAATGCCCCCGTCTCGAAGGAGTCCGGTCTTGTGAGCCGGTCAGAGGTTTACTTATAAGTTAGTTAAATGCCTCGCTTGATCGAACCGCGCCTGTCGAGCCGCGCTTCGATTTCTGCTAGAAAACTGCGTAAAGCATCGTCCTTGCTCTCATGCAAGCCAAAGAACGCATCAAACCTGCAGCGACAATTGAGCGTGCCGCGGCTCTAAGCACATCTCTGACATCTTTCATGCAGCTTAACGTCGGCCGTCAAAACATAACTATCCAAAGAAGTCTTCGTCTGGTATCCCAGCGAAAGCTTGTGCGCGCGGGACATTTTGCATGAAGCCGATATTCATCAGTTATTCCTCGAAGTATCGCGATTTGACACGTCAGCTTGCGGCTGCGCTGGAAGGCCAATACGGCGCAGGCTCGGTCTGGTGGGACCATGAGCTTGAAAGCTGGGGCGACTATGAGGTTCAAATCCGCAACGCGATCAATGAAGCGCGCGTGGTCGTGGTCATCTGGTCGAAGGCTGCAGGCGAATCCGATTGGGTGAAGTCGGAAGCGGGACGAGCCAATCGGGCAAGAAAACTCGTTAATGTTCGGCCGCCAGACACGGTTTGGGAGGATGTGCCCTCGCCCTACGACCAGCATCATGTCAACGAGTTAGGCGATATACCTGGAATTCTCAGAAGCGTTCAGGCCGTCTGGGAAGGGAGGCAGCAGCCTACGGCGGTTCCGCTCCACGAAATCTATTTCCGTCACCACGGCGAGCGGCTCATCGATCCCAAGCAACAGACGCCGCCGGTGGCAATGGGAAGCGTGCGGCCCACCGAGCTTTTGCAAGCGAAATTCGCTGCCGTTCAATATTCCGATGTGACGGGAATGCGCGAGGTTTTGCTGGATTGGTGTGCAGACACCCAGCGCGTCTCGGCGGGACGGTTGATCCACGGCGCAGGCGGTCTTGGCAAAACGCGCCTCATGATCGACGTGGCTGCGGAGCTGCGGCGGCAGGGTTGGATTGCGGGCTTTCTCAACCGCGCTGTCAATGCAGACGAAGCCACTCTGAAACAACGCTGGCAGGCCATCGAACAGATTATTGCGCACGGAGAGGATAACGGCCTTCTTCTTGTTATTGATTATGCGGAAAGCCGCAGGGAAGAAGTCGTGCGACTTACGCAATTGCTCCTCACGCAGGAAGCGCATGCGCAACGCCGGATGCGATTTGTTCTCCTTGCCCGAGGCGCGGGCGCGTGGTGGCATGAACTCATCGATGAGAAGCCCGAAGTCCATTGGCTGTTCCGCGACGGCGAAGGTGGGATCGCCGCTTCGGTCTTGCCTGGGATCGTCAGCGCAGAGCAGCGGCTTCGCTTCTTCAGGCATTCCCTGGAAAATTTCGCAAGCGCGCTTCGCACGCAAGGCGTCGAAACTGCAACTGGCGAGCCGCGAGCAGACCGCTTACGGCGCATCGCCAGCGGCGAAGGCTTCTCCCGCCCGCTGGCCGTCCAGATGGAGGCGCTTCTTCATCTCACTTCGGCAACGCCTGCAGCGCCAGGCATTCACGCGCAGCTGCGTGCGGTGCTCGGCCTCGAACACGATCATTGGACCAAGCTGTTAGGCTCCCTCGATGGGGAACGCCGACGCGACATGGACCGAGGCGTTGCGCAGGTGACGGCCATCAACGGGGTTGCAGCTCGCCCCGCAGCCGAGCGGCTGCTGATGGCGGACGGGTTTTATAAGGGCAAGCGGGCGGCGCGTGTCGATGTCGATCCCGTCTATCGCAATCTTTCTGTTGTTTATGCAGCGGGCGATGGCGGCCTTGTTCCTCTTGAGCCGGACCTTGTCGGCGAGCACCAGGTTGCGACCATCGGCGACGAGGAATTGATCGATGGATCCCTGAACTGGATCGAGAGCGAGCCGGAGACGGAGCGTGAGAAAAGACGGCGCGATCTTCTCACCGTGCTGCAACGGGCGTCTTTTGAAGACCACGGCGCACTGGTACAAGAACGGGCGAGGCAGCTTCTCCAGCATCTGGTCAAGACGCGGTTTGCGTTTCTTGCGGCAGACATCATCGCGGTTCTGATCGAAACGCCGGGCGCGCTTGAGGGGATCGTCATCGAGCAGATCGCGGCTTCGGGTGATGAGGCGCTCTCTGCGCTGGACAGCGCGGTGCCGCGCCAATCGCTGGCCTTGATGGATGTGTCGCTCGCGGTCTCGGAACGCCGGGCGCAACTGGCTCGGATTCTTGCGGTTGCCGCCGACGATCAATCTGACATTGCCCAAGACCAGAAGTTGGCCGTGCTAGGCCATCTTGCTGCTCGGCTTGGGACTCTCGGGATTCGCCTTTCCGCTCTCGGCCGCCGGGAGGAGGCGCTTGCGGCGAGCCGGGAGTTGGCGGACATCCGAAGGCGGCTGGCCAATACCCGCCCGGACGCCTTCCTGCCCGATCTGGCGATGAGCCTGACCAATCTCGGGCTTCGCCTTTCCGCTCTCGGCCGCCGTGAGGAAGCGCTGGCGGCGTCGAGCGAGGCGGCGGACATTTATCGGCGGCTGGCAGAAACCCGCCCGGACGCCTTCCTGCCCGACCTGGCGACGAGCCTGACTAATCTCGGGGTAATGCTCTCCGCTCTCGGCCGCCGGGAGGAGGCGCTTGCGGCGAGCCAGGAGGCGGCGGACATCCGAAGGCGGCTGGCAGAAACCCGCCCGGACGCCGTCCTGCCCGATCTGGCGATGAGCCTGAATAATCTCGGGATTCGCCTTTTCGCTGTAGGCCGCCGTGAGGAGGCGATGGCGGCGTCGAGCGAGGCGGCGGTCATATATCGGCGGATGGCAGAAAGTCGCCCGGACGCCTTCATGCCCGACCTGGCGACGAGCCTGAATAATCTCGGGATTCGCCTTTCCGCTCTCGGCCGCCGGGAGGAGGCGCTTGCGGCGAGCCAAGAGGCGGCGGACATCCGAAGGCGGCTGGCCAATACCCGCCCGGACGCCTTCCTGCCCGATCTGGCGATGAGCCTGAATAATCTCGGGCTTCGCCTTTCCGCTCTCAGCCGCCGTGAGGAGGCGCTGGCGGCGTCGAGCGAGGCGACGGACATTTATCGGCGGCTGGCAGAAACCCGCCCGGACGCCGTCCTGCCCGATCTGGCGACGAGCCTGAATAATCTCGGGATGATGCTCTCCGCTCTCGGCCGCCGGGAGGAGGCGCTTGCAGAGAGTCAGGAGGCGGTGGACATCCGAAGGCGGCTGGCAGAAACCCGCCCGGACGCCTTCCTGCCCGATCTGGCGATGAGCCTGAACAACACTGGGGTCATGCTCTCTAATCTCGGCCGCCGGGGGGAGGCGCTTGCGGCGAGCCGGGAGGCGGCGGACATTTATCGGCGGCTGGCAGAAACCCGCCCGGACGCCTTCCTGCCCGATCTGGCGAGGAGCCTGACTAATCTCGGGCTTCGCCTTTCCGCTCTCGGCCGCCGTGAGGAGGCGCTGGCGGCGTCGAGCGAGGCGGCGGACATTTATCGGCGGCTGGCAGAAACCCGCCCGGACGCCGTCCTGCCCGATCTGGCGACGAGCCTGAATAATCTCGGGATGATGCTCTCCGCTCTCGGCCGCCGGGAGGAGGCGCTTGCAGAGAGTCAGGAGGCGGTGGACATCCGAAGGCGGCTGGCAGAAACCCGCCCGGACGCCTTCCTGCCCGATCTGGCGATGAGCCTGAACAACACTGGGGTCATGCTCTCTAATCTCGGCCGCCGGGGGGAGGCGCTTGCGGCGAGCCGGGAGGCGGCGGACATTTATCGGCGGCTGGCAGAAACCCGCCCGGACGCCTTCCTGCCCGATCTGGCGAGGAGCCTGACTAATCTCGGGCTTCGCCTTTCCGCTCTCGGCCGCCGTGAGGAGGCGCTGGCGGCGTCGAGCGAGGCGGCGGACATTTATCGGCGGCTGGCAGAAACCCGCCCGGACGCCGTCCTGCCCGATCTGGCGACGAGCCTGAATAGTCTCGGGATGATGCTCTCCGCTCTCGGCCGCCGGGAGGCGGCGGTTGCGGCGAGCCGGGAGGCGGCGGACATTTATCGGCGGCTGGCCAAAACCCGCCCGGACGCCTTCCTGCCCGATCTGGCGAGGAGCCTCGGCGCTTTAGGCCAGGTTTCTACTTCCGCGAAGGATTATGCCGCAGCAGTTGCAGCTTTCGAAGAGGGGGTAACCATCCTTGTCCCTTTCCTTGAGCGTCACCCTCAAGCCTTTGACGAACTGACGAGAAGCCTTGGGCGGGATTACATCGCAGCTTGCGGACACGCGCGCCAAACGCCAAACGAAAGGCTGCTGAGCCGGATAGCCGCCGCTCTTTCTGCGTTGAGCGTCGCCACCGATGGCGCGGATGCGACGTTCCCAGATGACGCGGCAAGGCATAATCAAAACTGCGCCGCAAGATTAAGCATGCATCCCCGGCCATTCAAGCCGAGCCGAAGGCGGGACGGACGCTGGCTGCCTCGCGAAAATATCAGGATTGAAACAGGTCATGCAGGTCACGACTGACCTTTCGATCAATTGCTCCGATTGTGTCCTTCATCCAGTTTGCCGCTGCATCCAGCTTTCGTTGCTGCAATATGGCTGCCGTCCGCTGCGCGACGATAGTGGCAAGCGGCGCATTCAGCCGGACAATGCCCTCTGGCGTTACCGGAAAATCAGCCCGCTTCCAAGTGACGGATGCCGCCCAAGGCAAAATCGCCGCGTCAATGTCAGCCCGAAGCAGTTCAAGCGCATCATAAGAAAGAGAGTACCGGCCTTGGGCGTCCGCATGCAGGAACCCGCACGCAGGATCAAAGCCAACCATGGCGAGAGTCCGCGTGAGAAACGCTGCGGCGGTGCTGTAAGCGTAATTCAGGATTGCATTCACCGGATGCATCGCATGCCTTGGCCCGCCTGAGATGGGGCTGGCGCGGTAATGAAACTCCGTCCATTGATCGGGCCAATTCCGGCGGCGGTGCTTGAGCGAAAAGCGCCGGTTGGACCAGTAGTCGAGAGCAGCTTGCGCCTCGATGGCCAGAAGGTCATCGACCGATTTTGCTGTTTTCACTCGCGCGGTCGCCTTGTCATGAGCAGCCGGTGACAGCTTCCCCAAAACTGCGCCGCTGTTCAGCTTTTCCGTGAGAACGGCTCTTGCGACGCGAAGCCGGTCAGCCGAGAATTGAGCGCGGCGAAGCTCGATGCTTGCCGAGGAAGCAGGTTGAGAGACCGAAATCAGCTCCGAATACCAGCCGAGCACGAAAAGGCCGATGCCCTGCGCCTCAAGCCATTTGATGGCCTCGAAGGTCACAAGACCGCTCGAACCAAGGAAGATAATCGCAGAAAGGCCATGGGTGACTTTGGAAAACCGCCGGTTGGCGGTATCAGTCCGGCTGCCGTCCCAAGCCACAAGCTCGCCGCGTTCAACCTTCAGCGTGCAACCGTGCCCGTGGAGCACGAATATGCTTGAGCGTGGATCAATTCTTTTCTGCCATAGATCGCGCGACGTAATGAATTCTTCGGTGCTGAATTTGGGAAGGACCGGCGTCTCATCTGATGCCGGATCGTCTTCTTTCACGGTCAGCCCGGAACCCTCTGGGACTGTTTGCAGCCCGTCCGCCGTAGACTTTTGCGGCTTTGCCGTCTTGTTCTCATCCAGCCAGACACGGAACAGCGTTGAGAAATACTCATAGGAATAGGCTTTTGGTTGGTTACGGGCATAGTCCTGCCAGCAGTCTTTGACTGTCTTGCCCTTGAGCGTCAGTTTGGCGATACGCTCAAAATCGGGCAGTGCGTACTGTCCATTGCGGGGGCGCTTTGGAATACGAGGAAGCGAAGGAGGCAGGCAGCCGCCATTCTCCTCCATTTTGATAAGCCGCTGAACGCTGCCGTGCGATACCTTCAGATCGGCTGCTATACATCGTAGAGAATGCCCTTCCGCTCGCCGCGTCAAAATTGCTTGGCGGGTTTCAGCGGGCAGCCAGTTCAAGCGAATACGTTTCGCCGGAATTTTTTCACCCAGGAGACTGATGTTTTGAGACAAGATTTTTCTCCATCCGTTTTTTCTGGAGCTGCTTTCAGGCATCAAGCGAAAAAAGTTTTGTCCTGGCTTTC
>CAVSHC010000005.1:0-105622 GCA_963727795.1 uncultured Alphaproteobacteria bacterium | reverse complement strand
CGCTTGATGCCTGAAAGCAGCTCCAGAAAAAACGGATGGAGAAAAATCTTGTCTCAAAACATCAGTCTCCTGGGTGAAAAAATTCCGGCGAAACGTATTCGCTTGAACTGGCTGCCCGCTGAAACCCGCCAAGCAATTTTGACGCGGCGAGCGGAAGGGCATTCTCTACGATGTATAGCAGCCGATCTGAAGGTATCGCACGGCAGCGTTCAGCGGCTTATCAAAATGGAGGAGAATGGCGGCTGCCTGCCTCCTTCGCTTCCTCGTATTCCAAAGCGCCCCCGCAATGGACAGTACGCACTGCCCGATTTTGAGCGTATCGCCAAACTGACGCTCAAGGGCAAGACAGTCAAAGACTGCTGGCAGGACTATGCCCGTAACCAACCAAAAGCCTATTCCTATGAGTATTTCTCAACGCTGTTCCGTGTCTGGCTGGATGAGAACAAGACGGCAAAGCCGCAAAAGTCTACGGCGGACGGGCTGCAAACAGTCCCAGAGGGTTCCGGGCTGACCGTGAAAGAAGACGATCCGGCATCAGATGAGACGCCGGTCCTTCCCAAATTCAGCACCGAAGAATTCATTACGTCGCGCGATCTATGGCAGAAAAGAATTGATCCACGCTCAAGCATATTCGTGCTCCACGGGCACGGTTGCACGCTGAAGGTTGAACGCGGCGAGCTTGTGGCTTGGGACGGCAGCCGGACTGATACCGCCAACCGGCGGTTTTCCAAAGTCACCCATGGCCTTTCTGCGATTATCTTCCTTGGTTCGAGCGGTCTTGTGACCTTCGAGGCCATCAAATGGCTTGAGGCGCAGGGCATCGGCCTTTTCGTGCTCGGCTGGTATTCGGAGCTGATTTCGGTCTCTCAACCTGCTTCCTCGGCAAGCATCGAGCTTCGCCGCGCTCAATTCTCGGCTGACCGGCTTCGCGTCGCAAGAGCCGTTCTCACGGAAAAGCTGAACAGCGGCGCAGTTTTGGGGAAGCTGTCACCGGCTGCTCATGACAAGGCGACCGCGCGAGTGAAAACAGCAAAATCGGTCGATGACCTTCTGGCCATCGAGGCGCAAGCTGCTCTCGACTACTGGTCCAACCGGCGCTTTTCGCTCAAGCACCGCCGCCGGAATTGGCCCGATCAATGGACGGAGTTTCATTACCGCGCCAGCCCCATCTCAGGCGGGCCAAGGCATGCGATGCATCCGGTGAATGCAATCCTGAATTACGCTTACAGCACCGCCGCAGCGTTTCTCACGCGGACTCTCGCCATGGTTGGCTTTGATCCTGCGTGCGGGTTCCTGCATGCGGACGCCCAAGGCCGGTACTCTCTTTCTTATGATGCGCTTGAACTGCTTCGGGCGGACATTGACGCCGCAATCTTGCCGTGGGTCGCTTCGGTTACCTGGAAGCGGGCTGATTTTCCGGTGACGCCGGAGGGCATCGTTCGGCTTAATGCGCCGCTTGCTGCGGTGGTGGCGCAGCGAACAGCTGAGTTGCTACCGCAAACGAGGCTGGATGCGGCAGCGCAATGGATGAGAGAGGCGATCATGAGCGGCCTTCAATGATGTCGGCCAAGCGGAGAGGCTGTTCGGGGTCGATAGCGGCCATTAACTCGATTTTGAATCGCGCCCGCTTAACTTGCGACTGCGGAAATGGTTTAGGCCTCGTTAGCAGATTGCTGTCGCTCCGCTTGCAACAGCTATCACGTTGGGTTACGTTTTTGCTATGGTATGGCTGCGGTTATGGCGGACTCATCCGACTGGTTTTTACCACTAGTAGGCGCATAATCTGAGCGAGAAGCATTCTTATCGGAGGAACGTGCCTTGGCTTTGGAAGAGTTTCTTCTTCGAATGGGCGCAAAGACGTACAATGCCTATACGATATCCCAAGAGATAGACAACTTACATACAAGAATTACCGAAATATATAAAGACATATCGGAAGGGCATATCGATTCCGCTCGACAAGCATTTCAAGCCGCGGTTAATAGCAAAAGCCCTGATTCTGAAATCAGATCAGCGATAATTCACCTTAGGGACGCATACAACATTTATAAAATAGTGATTCCTAAGACAAAAAGAGAACGCTTCCTATTTTTTTCTTACAATGCAGATGTATTTAGCAAGAAGGAGCAGTCCAAAATTTACGATATTATATCACGAGTGGCCGCTTTAATTTGCATATCGTATCGTGGCCTTGGCGAGTCCAAGAATGCAGATAGATGGAGAGCAAACGCCCTGGATGATTTTGATGAGCACCTTAGAAGGCTCGATTATTTGATACAGCGTGTTGGCTCAGCATGGCAAGAGTTAGACTATCCTCCAGATGGAACATATTTGAACGAGCTTTGGAAAATAGATAAAAAATTTGTAAAATCACATATCACTGCCTCTGCACAAGTAGGCAGAGCGGGCACTCATTTTGAGATCACTTCGAGTGGGGAGCGGTACTTCGAGGAGGATAAGGAAAAGCAACGAGACGTATTTATAAATACTATTGATAGTAGCAAGCTCACTCTATAATTGATTATTGCTGAGGACTAATTCTGCTAGTTTTCACCGCCCAAATCGACTCCCGCGTCGCACGTAAGAGCAGACCACCTTTGCCCCTCTTTGGACGTCTCTTCCCGGCCTCAACCACCATTCCCGCTTCGCCCCCGGCAAGAGATGTTTTGGAGCGACAAATGCGAAGGTTAAGTATCTAGTCAATTGGACAGGTGCAGGCCAGCCTTGGGCTGGGTTTTAGCCAGCAGGCATGCAAGACCGGACTCCTTTTTATGGGGGGCATTACAATAACACCCCTTCGTTTCAGTGAATGGAATCCAACTGCCAGGAAATAAAGCTGTTGCTTATCTGAGAGGATGTTGTACCCCCGTCTGGGCGCAAGCGGCTTTGCCGAGGTTCAACTGCCACTTCAGGGGTTCGTCTTTTCTCTGCGAACGGAATGGAGAGTTCTACTGCATTTTTACGGCGCACCAGCTCAAAGACCACAAACGCAGACGGACCCCGCGTGAAATCTATTTTTCCTTGGGCAAGATCGGCGGACCTTTGGTAACCGGAAAGGCTGCCCTGTTTTACGAAGAAGGTGAAGAGTTCTCGGATTACTGCGATCTGTGTGCATTACTCATTGAGCCGTCTACGGTCGCGCGACACAAAGAAGTAAGCACGGTCTTTATAAAAATACCTGATTTCCAAACAGAGTTAGACGGTCGAGAACATGCTTTTGCGTTGGGGTACCCCCATAAATTAGTTGAATACACTATTGGCAATATTGAGGATGAGATTATCACCGATAGGATTAATATGCATCAACTTCGTGTTCATGGTGTCATAAGATCTGAGAAAAATAATGATCTGCCTTACCTATCAATAGTGGCCGGAGATGTGCTAAGTAAAAGATGTAGTAATGACCTCGATGGGTTCAGCGGGGGACCGATATTTAGTATTCATGCAAAACATAGGTTAGCAGAATTTAGGGGCATAACCGTGAGAGCGGGAACTAATCTTATTCGCTTCATCCCGGCACCGGTTATCAGTGAATTCCTGAACCGCTTTAAGTCAGCAAAGTGACCTTGAAAAGTCAAAATTGTTTTTTTAGACTGTAAAGTAACTCCAGCGCGTCGCGCGGGCTGAGACTGTCTAAATCCAGCGCGGCGAGCTTCTCCAGCACGGGATGCGGCGCATCCTCGGGCGCGTGCGCCGCGGCTTGCGACGGGGCGGAAAACAGCGGCATATCCGTCGGCAGCGTCAGCGGGCCATGCGGCCCGGCCCCGCTTTCGAGCTGGGCGAGGATCTGCTTCGCGCGCGCCAGCACCGGGCGCGGCACGCCCGCAAGCTTGGCGACCTGCACGCCATAGGAGCGGTTCGCCGCGCCCGCCTCCACCGCATGCAGGAACACGATCGTGTCCTTCCATTCGGTCACGGCCATGCGCACGTTCCCTGCGCGCGGAAGCTCATCGGCAAGGCGCGTCAACTCGTGATAATGCGTGGCGATAAGGCCGCGGCAGCGAAGGACGTCGTGCAGGTGCTCCAGCACCGCCCAGGCGATGGAAAGCCCGTCGAACGTCGCCGTGCCCCGCCCGATCTCGTCCAGGATCACAAGGCTCCGCGCGCTCGCGCGGTTCAGGATCGCGGCGGTCTCCGTCATCTCCACCATGAAAGTGGAGCGCCCGCGCGAAAGATCGTCCGCCGCGCCGATGCGCGCGAACAGCCGGTCGGCCACGCCGATATGCGCCGAAGCCGCGGGCACGTAGGAGCCCATCTGCGCAAGCACGGCGATCAGCGCATTCTGGCGCAGATAGGTGGATTTGCCCGCCATGTTCGGCCCGGTCACGACGAGAAAGCCAGGCGCGCGCTCGCCCGCGCCGTCGAGCTTGCAATCGTTGGCGATGAAAGGCTCGCCCGTCCGCGCGAGCGCCTGCTCGACAGCCGGATGCCGCCCGCCCTCTATGAGGAAGGCACCGCCGCCATCCACCCTCGGCCGAACGTAGTTCTGCGCCTGCGCTAGTTCGGCGAGCGCCGCCAGGCAATCGAGCGCAGCGAGAGCCGCGGCGGCCCGCGAAATCGGCGCCTCGGCATCGAGGACGGCGGCCGACAGCTCATTGAAGAGCGCCAGTTCGCGGGCGAGCGCATCGCCGGTCGCGTTGAGGATGCGGCTTTCGAGCGCCGCAAGCTCATCGGTCGTGAAGCGCACGGCGTTGGCGAGCGTCTGCTTGTGCCGGAACACGTGTGCATGCGGCTCGGCCTGAAGCGCCGCGGCCGAAGCCGGGCCAACCTCGACGAAATAGCCGAACACCTGATTATATTGGATTTTGAGCGTCTTAACGCCTGTCTGCGCCGCGTAGGACATTTGCAGCTTTGCGAGGACGGCTTTCGTGCTGGACGCCAGCTCTCTGAACTCGTCCAGGCTTGCGTCGGAGCCCTTCGCGATGAAGCCGCCATCGCGCGAAAAGTGCGGGAGGGAGTCACCGAGCGACCGCCTAAGAGTCTGCGCAAGGGCCGCGCCTCCGCCGGCGCCGGCGTCTGAGAAAGGCGCGAACGCACGGCAAACATCGGCAAGATGAGCGGGCTGCGCGGGAGCATCGGCCAGAAGCGCGCTCAACGCCGCGGCCATGGCGAGCCCATCCCGGATCGCCCCCAGATCGCGCGGACCGCCGCGCTTCAACTTCAGCCGCGAAAGCGCCCGGCTCATGTCCGGCGCGGTCTTCAGGATCGCGCGCACCCGCTCGCGCAAAGCCCAATCCTCGATCAGGGCCGCCGCCGCGTCGAGCCGGCGGTTGATCTCGTCGACATCCGCCGACGGCGAAACGAGGCGGCTCATCAGCTCGCGAGCGCCCGCCGCCGTGACGGTCCGGTCGATGGCCGAGAATACCGTCGGCGCGCCCTCGTTCTTGGGGCGAACGAGTTCGAGGCTCGCCCGCGTGGCCGCGTCGATGGAGAGAAGCGCCGCTTGCGGCTCCCGTTTCGGCGGCGAAAACGCGGGCCGCTCTCCCATCTGCGTCAGGTTCACATAATGGAGAAGTGCGCCGGCCGCCACGAGATCGCCGTCCTCGAAATCGCCGAGCCCGTCGAGCGCCGCAACTTGGAAGGCCTCTTTCAGCGCGCGCTCGCCCCGCGCTTTCGTGAAACAGGCGCGGGGAAGAGGAGACAGAGACGCGCCCGCCGCCTCGCTCGCGGCGCTGACCGCGTCATCCCCGATTTCGTCCTCCGGCACGAGAAGCTCGGCTGGGCGCAAGCGCAGAAGCTCGCCCGCGAGATCGGCCGCGGCCGCCTCCGAGAGCAGGAACTCGCCGGTGGAGATGTCGGCCGCCGCGATATTGTAAAGCGCGCCCTTGCCCTTGCCGCTCCGCGCGATCGCCGCGAGGAAGTTGTTGCTGCCCGATGTCAGCAGCGCGTCCTCGGTCAGCGTGCCTGGCGTCACGAGCCGGACCACATCGCGCCGCACCACCGCTTTCGGCCCGCGCTTCTTGGCGAGTTCCGGGTCTTCGAGCTGCTCGGCGACCGCCACGCGGAAGCCCTTGCGGATGAGCTTTTGCAGATAATCGTCGGCGCGGGCGACGGGAACGCCGCACATCGGAATGTCCTCGCCCGAGTGCTTGCCGCGCTTCGTCAGCTGAATGCCGAGCGCGTTCGCGGCCTTGACCGCGTCGTCGAAGAACAACTCGAAGAAGTCGCCCATGCGGTAGAAGAGGAGAAAATCCGGGTGCTTCGCCTTCACCTCGAGATATTGCGCCATCATAGGCGTGGCGTTCGCCGCTCCAGCCGGTTCGGCGGCGTCCGTATCCCGCTTGAGTTGAGGCGATGACAAACTGTGCTCCCTGGCCCGGCTACAATGAAGCAGGAACTCTAGCCGCTCTCGGGGAATAGGGGAAAGACTTCGGCCTGATTTTCCCCGTCCCGTCGTGACGGGGCAAGGCGCTGGCCCTCCCCCTTGCCATGATCGCGCTCCCGGTCTATATAGACTAGTGTAGTCTAGTTCATCCTCGGATATGGCCGCGATGGATATGGAACCCCGAAAAATCTGGACGGTGGCCGAAGCTAAGGCGAGGCTTTCGGAAATCCTGCGGCTTGCGAGCGAGGAAGGCCCCCAGCGCATCGGCACGAAAAGTCGCTATGTCATCGTGCCGGAAGACGAATGGCTGAAGCGCGCCGAGCCGCGCATTCCCCTCGGGCGCTGGCTCGTCGAGAACATGCCGAGAGGCTACGACCTCGAACTGCCGGATCGCCATGAACCCGTCAGGCCGCCGCCCTTCCAAGACGAAGCCTTCTTCGAAGGCGATGGTGAGAAATGAACGTCCTTCTGGACACCAATGTCATTTCGGAACTCGTCAAGGGAGCGCCGAACGAGAACGTTCTCGATTTCGTCTCGGGACTGCAATCGGCATGGATCGCGGCGATCACTATCCACGAACTCGATTACGGCGTTGCGCTTCTTCCGGCGGGGCGCAAGCGCGCCGTCTTGGAGGCGCGCCTTACCAATGCCCTGACGCAATACAGCGACAGGATTCTTCCGGTGACCCGCGCCGAAGCCCACGCGTCGGCATTGCTTCGCGCCGATGAGCGGCGGCGGGGCCGTATCCTTGATCTGCCGGACGCGCTGATCGCCGCCACCGCCAAAGAGCGCGGCCTTACCATTGCCACGCGCAACATCGCCGATTTCGAGCATTTGGGCGTCGACGTCATCGATCCGTGGACCGCGTAGCCTGACGCTCCTGGCTTGTTCGACGAAGGTCACTGCGCCCACCTTCCCATGCTCGATCCGATTGAGGACGAGTCCGCAAGACACGGTGATCGATCGCTGATACGCTGCGTCCTTGTGGATGATGGGAACGGACCTCAAAGCACCCGATTATATGGCATCAATATTCCGTATTAGAAATAATAAAATAATCAAATAAAAAAATAATCCACGATATCCTATAGCTTATATTGTGAAGAGTTAATGCTGTCCAGGATAGACTTATACATAGCCTTGAAACGATCACAGTTAAAACGCTCCATATAGTCTCTTATGATTTCTTCTCTTTGTTCTTCTGTTTTCATATAGAATACGTTCACAAACCATCGTCTAGTTCCATCCTGTGCTGCCTTTAACATTAATTCTTGGCGGCTATATTTAAAACGATCCATGTATTCATTAATTTTTTGCGCCTTTTCTTCGTCTGTTAACGTTTGAAATACATGCATGAACCAATGTTCAATTTCTGGATACTCGTCTTTTTGGACTGAAATCGAGCCTTCTTGCCCTATGTCACCTAATTCACCCATTTTCGAAAAGAAGATCACCACCAACAAAACAGCTGCAAGTAACAAAGCAACGGCTACGATCATGACCAAAATTTCAAGAACCAGTTGCATCTTGAAATTCCTCTATGCCCGAAACTAATGCATGAAGGAAGAACCTTTATTCATTGTCAAATCAACACCCCCTGAACCGCGTTGTCATTCACCGTGACCGCAAACGACAGGCCTGAGGCATTCTCGAACCGGGTTTCGCTCCACCTCGGCCCATGTTCTCCTTGTTTCCTAATAGTCAAGGATGGAGCGCCCTGCCTCGACGTGACGGCCACTTTGATCAGGCAAGGCGGCTTGGCGCGATCGGCGATACTTTCACCGTCGTCGTCGTAGATTTCAAGCTCGGACCGCCCCTGGTCCAGCGGGAACAGGCGCAGCGTCAGCGCACCCTCGCTCCATGACGGCGATGGCCCGAGCGGAAGGATGGCTCCGGCGCGCATGAAAGCTGGCGCCGCTCCAAGCGGCGCTTCCACGAGGGCTTCGCCGCAGTGAAGTTTCGCCCCTGTTCTTATGTCGAACCAGCCGCCCTCCGTTTTCGGCAGCCAGACGGTCCGGGCCTCCGCGCCCTTCTCAACAACGGGCGCCACGAGGAGATCGCGACCCAGCATAAAGGCGTCGTTCTCCCGATAGCTGTCAGCCTCGTCCGGAAAGTCGTAGAACAGCGGACGCAGGATGGGCTCGTGATGGGCGTGAGCGCGCCACATCAGCGTGTAAATGAGCGGCACGAGACGCTCGCGCCATGCAAACGCCTTGCGCACGGCCGGCAGCATCTCCGGATACATCCAGGGCTCGCTCGCGCCACCGTCTTCGTTCCATGAGTGAATGGTGAAGCGCGGCCAGTAGATGGCCTGCTCGATCCAGCGCATGAAAAGCTCAGGCTCGGGCTTAGGCCCCGCGAAGCCGCCTGCGTCATGGCCGAAATTGAAAATGCCGGAAAGGCTCAAGCCATGCCCCATGCGCAGATTATAGCGGAGCGTTTTCCAGGCGGTGAGGTTGTCGCCGGTCCAGGTCTGGGCGTAGCGCTGCAGGCCGGGTCCGCCCGAGCGCGTCACGAGAAAGGCGCGCTTCGTAGGCGCGTGCTCCTCCTGAGCCAGCGCGGAAGCCCGCAGCATAAGGCTCGTCTGCACGGGCCTCAGGCACGCCATTGCGCCGCCGCGCCCGTTGACATGGGCTCGCGCGCCGTCATCCCATATCTCGAACTCGTTATTGTCGTTCCAGGTCGATGTGATGCCCTTCTCGAGAAGCTGCGCTTTGACCTGGGACGCCCACCACGAAGAGGATTGCGGGTTCGTGAAATCGAGATACGCCGCTTCGCCCCCCCAGAATTGCGTGCGATGCGGGCGGCCTTCGTCCTCACTGTCACGGACGAATCCCCGGAAGCGTTCGACCTCCTCAAAGCGCGGGTGATCGGGCAGCATTGCGGGCTTTACATTGGCGATCAGGCGAACGCCCGCATCCGAAAACCGGCGGCTGAGCGCGCCCGGATCCCTGAAGCGGCTCTTATCCCAGGTGAAAACGTAACGCCTGTCGCCGCGCTTCGTGTAGCCCGAAGACAAATGGAATGACTGGCAGGGGATGGCGTGCTCGTCGAGCTTTGCAAGAAAGCCCGCCAATTGCTCTTCCGGGTCCGCCGCTTCGGTATAGAGCATGGTCGACCCGGAATAGCTGAGGCTCCAGCGCGGCGGGAGCGCCGTCCGGCCAGTGTGCGCGGCATAGGCGGAGACAACATCGCCAACGCCTGCGCCGAACATCAGGTAGAGGTCGAGATCGCCGTCGCTTGCCTCGAAGCTTCGGTAAGGGCCGTGATAGGCGTCGATCTCCTGGCCGAGATCGAAGGCGCCGCGCGACAGATTATCGTAGTAGAGACCCACCGCCGGAAGTCCCGATCCCGGACGGACGGCGATATAAAACGGAACGTGCTTGTAAAGCGGATCGGACGTTTCGGCATCGTAGCCAAGGGCGTCGGTCGCGCCCATGCGAAGGCGGCGGCCGTGCTTGTTGGCGTCGCCGCTTTTCTCGCCGAATCCGTAGTAGAGGTCGGCCGGATCGCGAGCCAGATAATGAATGAAGCGCGGCCCGGCGCCATCGAAGAGATACGCCTGGGTCGTCCGGTCTTGCAGGACCGGCTGAAAAGCCGCCGTTTCGTCTGCGCGGTAAAAGACGCTGAGAGCCAGCGGCGAACGCCTCACCTCCACGCGTATGCAAGCGGTCTCGATTGCGATGCCGGTGTCCGTCTCCGCGACGGCTTTGACCGGCGAGCCGGGAAAGCCCGTCAGATCCAGGCGGTCGCGCCCATCGATGGGATCCTCGCCGCCGGCCAACTCCGGCGACAGCGACCATGTGCGCGGCATGCGCAAGCCGTCCGGGCGCGTGACGAGAAGGCGAACGAGATGCCTGTCCAGAAAGAAAAGCGTGAGGCCAAAACCGCAATTAAGGGCGAATTCGGCGCGGCATGCTTGCGCCGAAACAAGGCGCGCGCCTGTCAGAGTGAGCATGAAACTCCTCTTCTCGTTTGATCGCGAGAACTATACACGATCCCGATCCCGGCAAACGATGGCGGCGTCCGCCCGCATCGCTTACGCAGGCATCGCCGGGGCATCGGTACGGACCGCCCAGCGGAGCCGCGCCGAGCGCGCGCGCGGATTGGCGGCGAGTTCCTCTTGCGTGGGCTCGATCCCATTTCGATCCCGAAGCTCGAAGGAAGGCGCGGGGCCTGCCTCTTCTGGCGGGAGATATCGCGACGATTTCGCCTGTTTGCCCGCATGGATCTGCAGGAAGCGCTTCACTATCCGGTCTTCGAGCGAGTGAAACGTGACCACGGCGAGCCGTCCCCCCGGCTTCAGAAGGCGCTCCGCGGCGGAAAGGGCGCGTTCCAGCTCGCCAAGTTCATCGTTCACGTAAAGCCGCAGCGCCTGGAACGTGCGCGTCGCCGGATGCTTCGCCTCGTCATGACGGCGGCCCAGAACGCGCCCAGCAAGATCGGCAAGCTGGCCGGTGCGCTCGAAGGGCGTCTCGGCCCGCGCCGCCACGATGGCCGACGCGATGGCGCGCGAGCGGCGTTCCTCGCCGAGCTGATAGAGGATATCGGCGATCTCGTCCTTCTCGAACGTGTTCACGACATCGGCCGCACTCAGGCCCTGGCCCGACATGCGCATATCGAGCGGGCCGTCCCGCATGAAAGAGAAGCCGCGTTCCGCCTCGTCGAGCTGCATCGAGGAGACGCCGAGATCGAGCACAACGCCGTCCACGCGATCCCACTTCAGCGCAGCGGCGGCCTCTACCATGTGAGAGAACGATGTTTCGGCGAGCGTCAGGCGGCCGTCAGACGCCGCTTCGAGTACGCGCCCCGCCTCAATCGCCGAAGGATCGCGGTCGAGCCCAAGAACTTCGCAAGGCCCCGAAGAAAGAAGGGCGCGGGCATATCCGCCCGCGCCGAATGTGCCGTCAATGTACCGCTCGCCCGCCTTTGGGGCAAACACCCTCAGCACTTCCCTCAATAGCACAGGGACGTGACGGACCGGTCCGCCATCGAAAGGCTGGCCCTCTACCGGCCTTTCGCGGTCCGTCACTCCCTTCTTGCCCCCTCGTTTGCGCCGCTTCATCAGCGGTTCCCCGCGCCGAGCTCCCTGCGAAGAGCGAGCGCTTGTTCGCGCGCGCGTTCGCGAAATTTGTTGTAAGCCTCAGGCTCCCAGATTTGAAACTTGTTGCCAAGGCCGACGAAAACCGCCGTCTCGGTGATTCCGGCATGATCGCGAAGCCGCTTTGGCAGGACTGTCCGGCCGTCCGGGTCGACTTTGAGCTTTTCGCATTCGCCGAAATAGACGAGTTCGAGGGCTTCCCTGAGCGCCGACCCTGTTGGCTGGCGGCCCAAAATCCCCTTAATTTCATCGACCAGACGCGCGCCGCCAGCTTCGATCGCCTCGCAGTCGAGATGCGGGTAGCAATGAATTTCATCGGCGCCTTCTTGGGCCAGGACAGCACGGAACTGAGCGGGTATGGCGACGCGCCCCCGTTGGTCCACCTTACTGTCGATGCGCGATGCAAATTCATCCATTCCTCAAATCCACGCCTCCGTCAGAACGCACACGGGACGGCTGCGCACTGTCTCGCGACCTCAAGCCTTTAACCGGTTCCCAGCCTTGCCCATATTATCCCAGATATCGAAAACGGGACTTTAGGGCATAGAAAGCATGCCAAAATGAGAACACGGCGAAACAAAGTTACAAATGGCAATGAATAAACGTACATTTTAGGCTCATTCGGAATGGACCGGAGGGAGATACCTTTACGCACAGTGGCCGTGTGCGCCAAAAGCTTTCGTTCTCCCTCCGAGTCACCCCCTTCCGAACGGGCATATATGGGATAGCATGGGTAAAGGCGGGCGTCAATATAGACGCATACGCTTTGTTACGAATTTGTGAGTAAAGTTCTCCGCCTCTGGCAGTCTTGATGGAGGGGCCGCCCGATTAGCGCCCTTTCGGCAGCGCAGGCGCAGTCTTCGGGCGCTGTTCGACTCCGTAAGCTTAAGCGCTGCTGCGCGAAAAATTTCGATCCGAAAGGAACGGCCGCAGCCCCCATCCCTATCACGCATGCTCGCCGGACCTTCGCCGCACAACAAAGCTTGGCTGCGCCGCGCATCTCAGCTTATGCTTGTAGGAGTATCGGGCGTGGCGGGGCTGGAGATGGCGATCTCATTCTGGCGTTCTGACAGCGGCGCAGAAGCGCGCGCCGGATCGCATAAGAAGAGAACGCAACGCCTGCTTTTCCCTCTTTTCCTGCTGCTCGTCCTGGCCTCGGCAGGCGAAGCTTTTTGCGGCCCTTGCCGCATCGGCAAGGCCGCGACAATACCGCTCGGGCGCCGAAGCTCCTATTTCACGGTCCCAGCCAGGATTAACGGCGTTGACGTGACAATGGGCGTCGACACGGGCGCCCAGACGTTCGTCACCCCGGAAACGGCGGCGCGGCTGCGTTTACCCCACGCCGGGGGCCAGGCCCGTATTCAAGGCGCGGTCGCCGCCTTCACGACCGACACCGTGGTCATGGGGGATTTCGAATTTGCGGACGCTCATTACAGGGACAAAATCGCCGCTTCTATCAAGCTATTGAACTCGAACACGTTTGGAAGGGAGCCCATAGCCGGTCTTCTCGGCGCCGACGTTCTCTCCCATTACGATCTCGATTTCGATTTCTCGAAGTCCACGCTGACGCTCTATAGCGTGCGCGACTGCGCGACGATCGCCCCACCCTGGACGGGTCTCTACACAACGACGCCGGTATCGATCACCGAGCAGCGCCGCATTTCCGTCCCCGTCCGGCTCAACGGAGCCCAACTCACCGCGATATTCGATACGGGCGCGTCCAACAGCGTCCTCATCCGCGCGGCCGCCCACAAGGCTGGCGTAAGCGAGAACGCCCTTCGGCGCGAAAGACACGCAAGCTATGTCGGAGCCGGCAATTTCACAGCCAAATTCCCAACCTATGAATTCGAAACGCTTTCCGCCGCGGGACTAAGCCTGAACAGGATCAGGCTCGGCGTCATCGGCGTCCCGCGAACCGAAGCCGATATGCTCTTGGGGCGGGATTTCATGTCTTCGAACCGGTTTTGGATCTCCTACGCCACCGGCGTCATGTTTGTGCAGAGGCCGGAGCTTTCGGGCGTGGCGGCCGTCTGGCGGAACAGCCCGCCTCCGCCGGAAAGGGACGAGCTTGCGGCCCTTCCGCCAGCGCCGCGGCCCGGCTTCCCGCGTCAACCGCCTCCTCAGCTATCCGCGCAAGAGAAACCGGCCGAACCGGCCTGCGCTTTGCGGACCGGGAACGGAGTGCGCTCGTCTGGCCGCGTTATCGGATTCCTAAGCGCAGAGGAATCCGCGGCCATGATTGAATTCACTCAGAAGAGGATGCGCGGCGCCATCAGCCCGGACTACGTGAGACAGCGCCGTGCGCGCGTTGCGGACGTGCGCGGCGCCTTGCGGACGGTTCTCGTCCCCGATCATTTCACCGTGCGGATCGGGGATATTGTCGAATACGCCAACGGGCATCGGGCGCCGGGTCTGCCCTGCCATTACATCCCAAATGTGATTTCCCGCGTCATCGCTTCCGCCGCGCGCTGAGAAGCGCAGCTTGGAAAAAGCGGACGGCTCAGTTTTCGTGGCGCGCGAGGAAACTCTGGATCGCACGGGCCGTATCGGCGGGCTTCTCCTCCTGCGGCATGTGCCCGCAATCGGAGAAAATAATCAGCTCCGCCAAAGGAAGATCGGCCCGCAGCCTATGGCCGAAGAACGGCGGCACGACCTTGTCGTCGGTGCACCAGAGCACAAGCGCAGGCACTTTGATTGTTTTATATTTGCTCGCGACCTCCTCCATGTTGGGAGGAATGATCTGCTCCACCGTCTTGACAAGGGCGTGCTTCGCGGCCGGCGAATAAAGCGTGTTCGCATATTCCGCCACAGCGCGCGCCGTGATCTTGTCGCGATCGTGATAGGCGAGGCGCAAGCCTTGCGCGGCTTGAACCTCCGGCGGCACAAGCGTCATGCTGACCTCGCCCAGCATGGGCACCTGCAGCAGCTTGAAGAAAATCGGGATCGGCTGCTTGTAGGCGATGCTGTCGATCAGCACGATATTGCGCAGGCGCGAATGGCGATCTCCCGCCGCTTTCATCGCAAGCGCCAAGGTGACGCCGCCCCCGAAAGAATGGCCGACGATCGTGAGGTCCGTCAGATTCTCCTGCTCGATGAAGGCCTCGATGGCGTCCGCCTGATCGAAGATCGAGTAATGATCGTCCAGCGGTTTGTCGGAAGCGCCGAAGCCGCGAAGATCGACGGCGATCACCCTGTGGTTCTTCGCCAATTCGGGCGCGACCGCCTGCCAGGTGAAGCTCGACGTCGCAAAACCGTGGAGTAGAAGGATGGGGCGTCCCTTGCCCTGGTCCATGACGGCGAGGCGGAGCGGCCCCGCGGGCGTCTGGACGGTCCTGAACTCGACCTCCTGGTCGTGCAGCGCCATCATCGGGGCGCAGGAGGCCAGCGCCGCGCAAAGGAACGCCGCCACACAAAGCGAAAATCTGCGCACCATCTCTCCACTAACCTCGCCCGGAGACTTCGCTTGTGCATTGGCGCGAGCGGCCAAGTCAAGCTCAAAGCGGCTTGCGCATTACCATCCTCATCGGGAAACTTCTTTGCAAATTTATTAAAAAAGATTTGCCGGGGAGGCTGCCGGGCGCTACCATGCCGGAGCTAGTGGAGCAAATTTGACATTTGAGTTCCACCCGCCGCGAAGTCCACTCTCAAATGTAAAATTCCAAAGCTCCACTAGCAGGGTGCTGAAAAGGCCGGAAATCCTTGCTCCATCCTTCGACAAGGATGAGGCCTTGCACCTCATGGTGAGCTTGTCGAACCATGGGCCGCATGGTTTTTCAGGCTTGCAGCATGATCGAGAGCAAATGACTTGAGTTTGTTCATGTGAGTTTGAGTTGTGTTGCGTTTATTGATTTTACGATCGGCGATCGCCTGCGCTGCGATCTCAACAGGATGGTCCTTTTGCCTTGCCGGCGATGGCCAGCAATTTGAGACTTACCTGACTGCGGATTATGGGCAGCGCTCAGGCGCGCTGGCGTCCAGCACCGTCTGGAGCGCTTTCGGCCCCCTCGATCAGTCTGGCTTCCGGCTCAAAATCGACGGCTTCGCAAGCGTCTACGGCGAAACCAACGCCAATGTCTTTTCCAGCGCGTTCATGGCCGCGGATCTGAAGAGCCTGGGCGATGTCATGGCCGGCTACCAGATCAAGTGGGATAATGTTTCGATCAAGCTCTATGGCGGGGCCGCCATGCAGGCGCAAAACCGGGTCTTCTGGCAAGTGGAGCAAACCACTCAACAGCAGGGCTATGGCGCCATCGCCGCCATCGAAACCTATTGGCATGGCGGCGGCCGTTTCTGGGCCTCCGCAAACCTGTCCTGGCTGCAATTCGACAACACCGGCTCCTTTTATGAACGCGTCGCCTACGAACTCCTCCACGATTGGGAAGGCCTCAAGGTGTCCGTAGGGATGGAGGCTTCGGCCATGATCAGCAATGCGGATAAGTACGGCGATGGCAGGCGTCTCGATCTCTACAACGGCTTCGTGAGGGAGGGCGCGCTTCTGAATATGCGCTACTGGTCTCACGATCTCACGCTCTCAGGAGGCTTCTCCAATGCGAGCGACGAAAGGTCTTGGCGCCCCTACGCCACCCTGAGCTATGGCAAGAAGTTCTGACTGCCCGATCCGAACGAGAAAGCGCGAATCCGCTGGCTGAGGCTTGGGCGATTGCGAACGCGCCGCAATTTGCCAATCTTTCCGTTTAGACCGCTGGGGCGCTCATGGCCGATATTTTCATTTCCTATTCCAAGAAGCACGCGCAGCTCGACGGTCGACCTCGCCCGCGATCTGGAGGCGGAGGGCTATACGACCTGGTGGGATACCGGGCTTCTGCCGGACGACGTGTTTTTCCCGGAGAGCGATCCGCGCCGAGATCGCGGCGGCGAAAGCCGTGATCGTGATCTGGGCCGAGCATTCGATCGCCTCGCGCTGGGTCTACTGCGGAGGCGACCGAGGGTGACGAGCAAGGCAAGCTCCTGCAAGTTCGCGACGAATCGCTCGACCCGCGCCGCGTGCCCCTGCCCTTCAAGTCCGGCAATATCCCGCCCGTCCGTAGACCGCGCCAAGATCTTTGCGGCGCTGGCGCGCCGGGGCATCGTTCCGAGCAAGGCTTCGCCGGAACCGCCCATCTTCCGGGCCGCAGGCCATAGCCGCCGCGAGAAGATCGGCGCGCCAATCTTCGCGAACCTGTTTGCCCTTTGGCAGGATGACCCCGGCGCCGTCACGTCGTGGTTGAAAGCGCTTTGTGAAAGTGCCGTTACTCGAAGCGGCGAGAGCTTCCGCGACATCCGACATCGAGCCGGACATGGTCTATCCCGCCGGGCGAGTTCCTTATGGGGTCAAGAGGTGAAGGAGAGCCACTAAGAGCGCCCGCGCCACAAGGTCACGATCCCGCAAGCGTTCGCGGGTGGCAAATATCCGGTGACATTCGCCGAGTGGGATGCGGCGGTCGCCTCGGGCGGCGTTTCACCTAAGCCGAAGGACGAAGGCTGGGGGCGTGGCCAGCGACCTGTCATCAACATCTCTTGGAATGATGCCCAAGCCTACGCCAAATGGCTATCGACAAGGACCGGCCAACCCTACCGGCTTCTGAGCGAAGCGGAATGGGAATATGTCTGCCGGGCAGATAGCAAGGAGACGGCTTTACACAGCGAAGAAGAATTCGGCAACTACGCTTGGTATTCCGCAAACGCAGGAGTTGGAACGCATCCTGTAGGTCAAAAGAAGTCAAATGCGTTCGGCCTCCATGACATGCATGGCAATGTCTGGGAGTGGTGCCGAAGACCTGTGGCATAACGCTTATGATCGCAAGCCGGAGGTGCTAAAGGCGACGGGGAACGCATGGACAGCTGGATATGGTGACCGCCGCATTATTCGCGGTGGCTCTTGGAGCAGCGATTCGGAAAGCCTTCGGTCAGCTCGTCTAGCTAACCTACACGGTTAGATGGGATCTCCGCTTTTCAACGCCTCCAACGGCGCGCCTTCTTCCTCCGCCGTCTTTCTCTCAAACACACCATCCTCAGAGTTATCCGCGCCAGCTTCTTGACTCGCCGGCAGCGTGGCATTCGCGCCACGCTTTCAATGATGGGCTTAGCCGGGACGCCCCTATCGTCCGTCCAGGTGCTGAACGATAAAGGCAGCGGTCGCGCCCCCCGACATCCACGGCCGAGCCGGTACTCCAGACCGCGTCGCCGAGATCGGGATCGCCATCGTGGCTTGCGATCGAACAGCCGGCGTTCGGCAGGTGCGCATCTCCGCAATGCTGAGAACGCGCTCACCGTTTCGCCTGCCGGTTTCCGCTGCGTGTGGCAGCGCCACGGTCTCGAAACCATGAAGAAGCGGCTGAAGGCCCTCGAAGCCACGTCGCCCAGGCGGCGTCATCCTCACCGAGCGCAACTTGCCGCCCTCGAGAAAGCCAATCCGAAAGAAGCCCATGGCGAGTTCGAAGCGGCATCCCGTCTATTGCGGCGTCCAGGATACCTTCTATGTCGCACATGAAGGGCGTGGGCCGCATCTTTCACCAGACCTCCGTGGATACCCACTCGAAGTCGCCTTCGCCATGCTCTATGACAGAAAGACCCCGCTCCGGCCGCCGATCTCTTGAACCACCGCGTCATTTCCTTCTTCGACGAGGAGGCATCAAGCTGCGGCGCGTGTTGACCGATCGCGGAACCGAATATTGCGGCGATCCCGAGCGCCACGAATACAAGCTCTACCTCGCCGTCGACGATATCGACCACTCCAGCACGAAAGCCAAAAGCCCGCAGACCAATGGGATCGTGGAGCGGTTCCGCAAAACCATCCTCAATGAGTTTTCCCGCATCGCCTTTCGAATAAAGCTCTATGGCTCGATCACAGAACTGCAGGCCGATCTCGATCAGTGTCTCGAAGAGTTCAATCACAGCAGGCCACATCAGGGACGTTGGTGCTTCGGCACAACCCCGTGCAGACCTTCCTTGACGCAAAACAGATTACGGAAGAAAATGTTGCCTCCTCAACAGCAGCAAACCATACCAGCCACCCTCCCAGACACTGACTGTCAGATCAAGTCCTGGCTTATACGGCTCGTCGTTAGTGGCGACCCAGACTTTCGTAACCACGATGTCGGCTTCCGCGTTGCCAGGACGTTAGATCCTTAATCTTGCCCTCCTTCACCCCTCTAGGCCGCTTCCCGCTTCGGCGCTCACGCGCGCCGCGCCAAGGCGCCGCCGCATTTGCGTTCTTGTCATAGTCGGGTCAAGCCCGACCATGACAATTGGGCGTAGCCGGCCATGGAGATGCACTCGGGCGCGTGAGCCGCAGTCAAGCCGCGGCTTTTGCCGTTAAGGTTTCGTCCAACGCAATCAGAAGCCTGTGCAAGCGCGGACCGTCGCAGCCCGCGGCTCCTTCGGAAGCCGCAGGGAATCAGGTCTAGTGCCCCTCATGAGACGCTCCCCCGCACTTTCCGCCGTTCGTCAGCCATCGCTCGAAGAAAGCCTCGACGCGCTCCCCTTCCGGCAGGCCCCGCACAACATCGAAGCCGAGCAGGCGCTGCTCGGCGCGATCCTCATCAACAACGAGTCGTTCGACCGCGTGTCGGGCTTTCTCCAGCCGAACCATTTCTTCGAGCCGCTGCATGGGCGGCTGTTCGAGGTGATGTCCAAGCTGATCGGCGCGGGCAAACACGCCTCGCCCATCACGCTCAAGACCTTCTTCGATTCGGAGCCGCCCATCGGCGAGCTGACGGTCCCGCAATATCTCGGCCGGCTCGCGGCGGCGGCCACCACCATCATCAACGCGCAGGCCTATGGCCGCACGATCTACGACCTCGCCGTGCGCCGCGAACTGATCGTGATCGGCGAGGACATGGTGAACGTCGCCTACGATTCGCCCGTCGACGCCGCGCCCGAGCAGCAGATCGAGACCGCCGAGTCGCGGCTTTACGATCTCGCCGACAAGGGCAAATATGGCTCCGGCTTCATGTCGTTCGGCGACGCCACGGCAGACGCCATCGAGATGGCGGCGCGCGCGTATGAGCGCGACGGCGGGCTCTCCGGCCTTTCCACGGGCCTCGTGGACCTCGACCGCATGATGGGCGGCTTGCAGAACTCCGACCTGATCGTGCTCGCGGGCCGGCCCTCCATGGGCAAGACCGCGCTCGCCACCAACATCGCCTTCAACATCGCGCGCGCGTTCCGCACCGCGCCGAAAGACGGCGGCGCCGAAGAAGTGGCCGATGGCGCGGTTGTCGGGTTTTTCAGTCTCGAAATGTCGTCCGAACAACTCGCCACGCGTATTCTCGCGGAGCAGTCGCAAATCCCCTCGGAAAAGATCAGGCGGGGCAACATTTCGTCCGAGGAGTTCAAGCGCCTGCATGAAGCAGCCACGCACTTGCAGACCTTGCCGCTGTTCATCGACCACACGGGCGGCATCTCCATCGCGCAGCTTGCAGCCCGCGCGCGCCGTCTCAAGCGGCAGAAGGGTCTCGGCCTTATTGTCGTCGACTATTTGCAGCTTCTGACGGGATCGGCGAAGCGCTCGCAGGAAGGCCGCGTGCAGGAAGTGTCGGAAATCACCGTCGGGCTCAAGGCGCTGGCCAAGGAGCTATGCGTGCCGATCCTCGCGCTGTCGCAGCTCTCGCGCCAGGTCGAAAACCGCGACGACAAGCGCCCGCAGCTCTCGGACTTGCGTGAGTCCGGCTCGATCGAGCAGGATGCCGACGTCGTGATGTTCGTCTTCCGCGAGGAATATTATGTTTCGCGAAAGGAACCGTCGCTGGCGAAAGTTGAAGAGCATCAGAAGTGGCAGGATGAAATGGACCAGGTGCAGGGGCTTGCCGAGGTTGTTATCGGCAAACAGCGCCATGGCCCCACGGGAACCGTCAGGCTGCAATTCCAGGCCGAGATCACGCGGTTCGGCGATCTTGCCGACCAAAGCCGCGTGCCCGACAGGTTCGATTGATGGCTGAGACGTTCGCAGACAAGACCGCCCCCCTGCTCGCGAACGTCCCTGCGCATGCAACCGGCGTGCTGATCGTCCGCCTAGACGCCATCCGGCGGAATTATCGGAAGCTGAAGCAGGCGGCCCGCGGATCGAGAACGGCGGCGGTCGTCAAAGCGAACGCCTACGGGCTCGGCGCGGACCGATGCGTTCCGGCGCTCATGCAGGAGGGATGCCGCACATTTTTCGTCGCGACCTTCGGCGAAGCTGAGGCCGTTCGCAGGCTTGCGGCGGACAGCACGATCTACGCGCTGGATGGCCTTTTTCCCCGCACGGCCGCCGAGTTCGAGAAGATCGAGGTTCGCCCGGTTCTCGGAAGCCTGGAGGAGATTGAGGAGTGGGCCGCGTATTGCAGCGGGAAAAGCGTGCGCCTGCCGGCGGCGATCCATCTCGACACGGGCATGACGCGGCTCGGGCTCGATCCTCTCGACGCCCGCACGCTCGCTGGAAAGCCCGAGTTGCTGGCCGCCTTCGAGCCAAGCCTCATCATGAGCCACCTCGTCTGCGGCGACGACCCGGGCAACACTAAGAATGACGCACAGCGCCAGGCCTTCGGCGAATTGTCGGCGCTTTTCCCCGGCGCGCCCCGCAGCCTCGCAAATTCAGCAGGCGTTCTCCTCGGTTCCGGCTTCCATTTCGAGCTGACCCGGCCAGGGATCGCGCTTTACGGCGGCCAGGCGATCTCGAATACCCCGAACCCTATGGAGCCGGCTGTCTACCTCATGGGACGCATCGCGCAGCTGCGCTGGGCGGACGCGGGCGAGACCGTCGGTTACGGCGCCACGCAAACGCTCAAGCGGCGGACCCGAATCGCGACCGTTTGCACCGGCTACGCCGACGGTTTTTTCCGGGCGTTGTCGTCGAGCGACGCGCGCGAAGGCCCGCCGGGCCATATTGGGCGGCATCGGCTCCCGCTGCTGGGCCGCATCTCGATGGACTTGACCACCTACGACGCAACAGACGTTCCGGACGAAGACCTCCATCGCGGCGAATGGGTGGTCATTCTCGGCAAGCGCGTCACGGTGGACGACCTCGCTTCCTACGCCGGCACCATCGGCTATGAGGTGCTGACCTCGCTCGGGTCTCGCTATCACCGGATCTACGTGGATGAGTAGGATAACGCCCCCTCACCCAAGCCCTCTCACGCGAGGGGAGAGGGAGTTCGCTCGCCCTTGCAGCACCGTTCCTTCTCCCCTTGCGGGAGAAGGACAGGATGAGGGGGGCTGCCCATGGTGAAGATCGTCCAGGATTATGTCTGCCAATCCTGCGGCGCGGCGGCGAGCAAATGGCAGGGCAAATGCCCGTCCTGCGGCGCCTGGAACAGCCTCGCCCAGGAAGGGAGCGCGCTTTCCGCGCCCGGCGGCGTGGGGCTCCGGGCCAAGCGAAAGGCGAAGGCCTCGGCCGTCGAAACCCTCGACCAGGAAGGCCGCGATGTCGGCCGCATCGTGTCGGGCATAGCGGAGCTGGACCGCGCCGTCGGCGACGGCTTCGCCCAAGGCTCCGCCGTGCTTTTGAGCGGCGAGCCGGGGATCGGCAAATCGACCCTCCTGCTTCAGGCCGCGGCGTCCATCGCCGGGCAGGGCCACAGCGCTCTTTATTTTTCGGGCGAGGAGGCTACCGATCAGAATCCGGCTGAGAGCCTCCAGGCTGGGTCTTTCCAAGGTTCCGCTCGGACTTGTCGCCGAGACCTGCGTGGAGCGCATTCTCGCAACCGCCGAGCAGGGCGCCATCCCAGACTTCATCGTCATCAATTCGATCCAGACGCTGTGGACCGAGGCCATCGAACTCCGCGCCCGGCACGGTGAGCCAGGTCCGCGCCAGCATGCAATCCCTGATTGCGCTTGCGAAATCCCGCGGCCCCGTCATCGTCGTGGTAGGGCACGTCACAAAGGACGGCCAGATCGCCGGACCGAAAGTCATCGAGCACATGGTCGACACCGTGCTCACCTTCGACGGAGACAATGCCCATAATCTGCGGCTTCTCAGGGCCACGAAGAACCGCTTCGGCCCGGCGAACGAGATCGGCGTTTTCGACATGCACGGGGACGGCTTGCGGGAGGTCGCAAATCCCTCGCAGCTTTTCCTGAACCAGGGCGACGGCGAGGTCGCAGGCAGCGCCGTGTTCGCAGGCATCGAAGGCACCCGCCCGCTCCTCGTCGAAATCCAGGCCTTGCTGGCGCCCTCCCCTTATGCGGCGCCGCGCCGGTCGGTGGTCGGATGGGACCAGAACAGGCTCGCCATGATCCTCGCGGTCCTAGAAGCGCGCTGCGGCGTGAAGATCGGCGCGCAAGACGTATATCTGAATGTGGCGGGAGGCTTGCGAATCTCGGAGCCCGCCGCCGATATGGCCGTCGCGGCCGCGCTGCTCTCAGCCTTTTCGGGAATTGCGCTTCCCCGAGATAGCGTCTATTTCGGCGAGGTCGGTTTGTCCGGGGCGCTGCGGCCTGTCCAACAGATGGCTGTGCGGCTGAAGGAAGCTCAGAAGCTCGGTTTCCGCTCCGCCTTCCTTCCCGCCGCCGGGGAAATCCCGGGCAATGGCTTTGCCGTAAAGCTCACAAGGCTGGCTCAGCTCAGAGATTTGGCTACCTTTTTCGCTTAAAGGGGCTTAAGAGGAAGCCGTTGCATGACGGTCGAAAATCCGCATGAAAGGGCAAGGCTCATGCCAATTCAAGGGCTCGATATAATACTTGTTGGCATAATGGTATTTTCAGGCTTCCTCGCGATGTTGCGAGGACTGACCAGGGAAATGCTGTCCATCATGTCGTGGGCGCTGGCGGCCATCGTGACCCTTTTGGCCTATTCCAATTTCAAAGGCGACGTTCGCGGCTGGATCGATACGCCGATGCTCGCCGACGCCACGCTGATCGCCGTCGTTTTCATAACCAGCCTGATCGTGTTCAGCCTGCTCACGGCCAATATCTCGGAGCGTGTGCTCGACAGCCGCGTCGGCGCGGTCGACCGCACCCTTGGCTTCGTTTACGGGCTGGTGCGCGGGCTGATCCTGGTGGTGATCGCCTATCTGATCGTGGGCCAGATCGTCGACCGGCAGAATTTGCCGAGGTGGGTCAAAGACGCGCGATCGCTTCCCCTCATTGAAAGCGCGGGCGACACGATTAAATCATTGTTGCCAGACAACCCGGATTCTTTGTTCAAGCGCGACCGGCCGGCTGCGGCTCCCCCGGAAGCGGACAGAACGTGATAGGTTTGGTTATGCCGCTTCCAAAGGGCTGGAAGCGGGACTTTGGGTGAAGGACGCTGAAGTGGACGAGACTGCTGGCCTGCCGGCTTCGATGAGCGAACCATTTGACTTCGGCGACGACAAGTTACACGAGGAATGCGGTGTCTTCGGGGTGTTCAACCATCCGGAAGCCGCCGCTCTGACGGCGATCGGGCTACACGCCCTTCAACATCGCGGCCAGGAAGCAGCCGGGATCGTCTCCTTCGACGGCGTGCAGTTCCACGCGGAACGCCGCCTTGGGCTCGTGGGCGATCACTTCAATCAGAAATCCGTCATCGACCGCCTCCCCGGCACGATGGCGCTCGGCCATGTTCGCTACGCCACCGTCGGCGAGACGGCGATGAGGAACGTGCAGCCTCTGTTTGCGGATCTCGATGTTGGCGGCGCCGCCCTCGCACATAACGGCAACCTCACGAATGCGCTCAAGATCAGGCGCGAACTTGTTTCATCGGGGGCGATCTTCCAATCGACGTCCGATACCGAAGTCATCCTGCATCTTATCGCCAGAAGCCGTGAGCGCCGGGATGGTTTCATGGGACGGCTTTTCGATGCCTTGAAGCAAATCGAGGGCGCTTATGCGCTTGGCGCGCTGACGCGCAAGCGGCTTATTGGCATTCGCGATCCGCTCGGCATCCGGCCGCTCATCATTGGAAAGCTCGGCGACGCCACGATTCTGGCGTCGGAAACCTGCGCGCTCGACGTCATCGGGGCTCGCTTCATCCGCGAGGTCGAGAATGGCGAAGTCGTCGTCGTTTCCGATGAGGGGCTGGAGAGCCACAGGGCATTCCCCAAATGTCCGCCAAGGCCCTGCATCTTCGAATATATCTATTTCGCCCGCCCCAACTCCGTCATGGGCGGGCGTTGCGTTTACGACGTTCGCAAGGCGTTCGGCCGCGAGCTGGCCCTGGAAGCGCCCGCCGATGCGGATGTCGTCATCCCCGTTCCCGATTCGGGCGTTCCTGCCGCGATCGGTTACGCCCATCGATCCGGCCTGCCTTTCGAACTCGGCATCATTCGCAATCACTATGTCGGGCGCACCTTCATCGAGCCGGAGCAGCGAATTCGCAAGCTTGGCGTAAAGCTCAAGCATAATCCAACTCCAAGCATCAGCGTCGAGGGCAAGCAAATCGTTCTGATCGACGACAGCATCGTGCGCGGCACAACGTCGACAAAGATCGTGTCCATGATGCGGGAGCGAGGCGCGCGCGAGGTGCACATGCGGATCGCGTGTCCGCCCATCAAATACGCGGATTTCTACGGTATCGATACGCCGGATGTGGGCTCTCTCCTCGCGGCCAATCACGATGTCGAAGGCATGAGGCGTCTTCTTGAATGCGATAGCCTCGCTTTCCTCTCCGTCGATGGAACGTACCGCGCGCTCGGCTGTCCAAAGCGCGATCCCAACGCGCCGCAATTCACCGATCACTGCTTTACCGGCGATTATCCGACGCCCTTGCGGGATTGGGACGGGCCCGAGCCTGGTCAGCAGCATCGGCTTTCGCTCATGGCGGTCTAAGCAGCATGACCTCGGATAACGCTCTGCCCCGCTTCGACGGCAAGGTTGCGCTTGTGACCGGCGCATCGCGAGGCATTGGCCGCGCCATCGCCAAGGCGCTCGCCGTTCGCGGCGCACACGTCGTCGCCACCGCGCGCACGAAGGGCGGCCTCGAGGAACTCGACGACGAGGTGAAGGCGCTGGGAGCGCAGATGTCTCTCATTCGCCTCGATCTGAAGGACGGCGCCGAGATCGACGCTTTGGGCCCCACGCTCTACCAGCGCTGGCAAAGGCTCGACATTTTCGTCGGAAATGCCGGCCTGCTCGGCCCGCTGAGCCCCCTCGGGCATATCAGCGAAAAAGACTGGTCCGACACGCTTGCCGTCAACCTCACCGCGAATTGGCGGCTGATCAGGACGCTGGATCCGATCCTGCGGCTGTCGGCGGCGGGCCGCGCGCTGTTTCTCACGTCAGGCGCCGCGGAGCGCTGCAGGGCCTATTGGGGGCCATATTCGGTCTCGAAAGCGGGGCTGGATGCGCTGGCGAAGACCTATGCGCATGAAGTGCAGTCGACACCCGTTCGCGTGAATCTCCTCGATCCCGGCAAGGCCCGCACCCGCATGCGGCGGCAGGCCTATCCCGGCGAAGACGAGAACACGCTGCCTCCGCCGGAGGCGCTTGTGCCGCTGGCGCTTTCACTCCTTACTGAAGAGACCCAAACCAGCGGCGAAATTTTCGAGTTCAAACCCGAGACGGCGGTATAGGGCCGTCAGGACTTCCTGCTGGCGGCGCCCTTCGCGCACTTGGTCTCGAAGCTTGTCGCCGCCGCCGCGAAAGCCAGCAATGCGGCGCGATGGTCAGAGCCGCCTTTCATGGTTCCCTCCAGCAGATTCGCTTAGGCCGTACACAAATTCGCGGGAATCGAAAACAGTTGACGCGCCGGCCGCATCGAAGGGGCCTGCCCGAGCATCGAAAATCGATGGTGCGGACGGCGGGACTTGAACCCGCACAGCCTTTCAGCCGAGGGATTTTAAGTCCCTTGCGTCTACCGTTTCGCCACGTCCGCTAGTGTCGCGTCTCGCAATCGCCACCCAACTTTGCATCGAGCTCTCATAGACAATTGCTAGACATAAGCAACACTGAATTTGCTAGTGTTCCTTTGTCTCCGAATTGCCGTGCGCAGGCGCTGCAAGTTGGCGGCAATTCGGAGACGGGACCCTAGCATGACATTTTGCCCAGGCACATTAGCGTTCTTTTGCCTTGCGTCAACGAGCAAGAGGAGGATGATAGCATCGTGGGTTCAAGGCGCAGCTTCCGGCTCAGCGAGCATTGCAAATGCGTTAGGGATTGGGGTTGTTCGCCGGGAATCTTTTTGCGTTCAAGAGGTCAATAGCGCCTGACGGCACAGGCGAACCGGGAGATAAAGAATATGATGAGTGCAATCATTCTTGTGATCTGTCTTGGTGTTTTGTTCGGCGCCTTGATGGCGATGCTCAATCTATAGGCATCGGTCGCGTCCGGGCCTGGCTTCGTCTCCGGCTCGTACGCCCTGCGGGAAATCCTGCCCCGCTTGCCGCGGGGCTTCCCAGGATTTCCCGCGGATGAGGCGTACGCGTGGCTTATTGACTCTCGCACAGCTTTTTAGGAGGTAAGTTCGCTTGAGCGCTTGCGGCGCTGGAGTGTGGATTTGTCTGCGGCTGTACGAGTGGTCCGATTTCGGCATTTGCATCCGCCCGCAGCACTCTCAAGAGCAAATGCCGAAATCAAAAGTACCACTAGGACATGGCATAGGAGGATGGCCCAGGCTTTGGATGCGGCGGCAGAAGTTCCTCTCCGGGGCGGGCGTACCGGATCGCCGCGACGAGAAGCAGGAACAGCGTCAGCGAGTTCAGAAGGTGCCAGACAAAGTGTGTGCCCATCCGGTGCCCGAGAACGATCCAGTCGGCGCACAGACGCTGATCGAGGGAGCGGAAGGTGAGGGATGCCAGGAAGGTGAACGCCGCCGCGAAGAGGAGTCCCGCCGCGGGGCGCCGCTTGAAACCGAGCCAGGCCGCAATAAGCCACATGGCTAGAAGCGCGGGGCCGTAGCCGAGGCTGCCGTTAAAGCATTTTGCTTGCGCCCCAGGCGGAACATCCAGCCCGAAGCCCATTTGGCCGTCCCAGCAGCGGACTTGGAACGCCATCACCATCAGGCCGATGAAGGCCGCGATGGCGAGCGCCGTCACGAGAATGCCCGCGCCCGCGAAATCGCCGGAGCGCGAAAATGAGATAGGTCAGCATGAAAATGCCGATGGGGCCTGTGTCGGCCAGCGCAGTGTCGATGTTCGGCACGGTGTGGAAGAGGAAGCTTCCAACCCCGATGGCGATGAAGTTCAGAACGAAAAAGACCTGCCACAGCGAGCGCTGGCTGGGGTCGCGCCTTGCAATCATCACCGCCCCGGCCAGCGCGGCAAGGATGAATCCGCCATTCGTAACCGCATTCAGGGGCTCCGCCCAGAAGGCCGGACTCAAACCGCGCTCGCAATAATCGAAGATGGTGGCTCCCTGGAGTAACGGCATCGAGTGGGCCTATCTGTCTGTTTGCTTGCCTTGTTTGCTACCTTAGTGGAGAGCGCGCAAGGTGCGAACATTTTTGCAGCACTCCCGGCAAATTCGCATCCAGCCGAAGAGGCCGGCCTTGGCGGAAAGGATCGATGCCCTTAGACCTTTCTCCGAAGGAGATAGCCCATGATCTTTCGCTCAATCGTGGTTGCAGCGCTCGCTTTCTCGGCCGGGGTGCAGGCTGCGGAACTCACCGCCAAGCAGCGTCCAGGCGAGCCTTCGGACGGCTGTTGCGAGCAACCGTACCGCTATGTCTATGCCGAGAGCTGGTACGGGGCCAAGAAGGTTGTGGCTCCGGTCAGGCATGGGCCGCTTGGCGACGAGGTGCTTCTTCCCGGCGGGCCTTGGGTCGCCTGCGAATTATCCTGCGAGTACATCCTGCGCAAGCAGACGCTTGAGTATTGGGAGAGCCAAGGATCAGGAAGCGGCAGCCAGGTTGCGCCTGCCTATCCCCGGCAGGATTCCTACGTCGATCCTTGGGGCAGCCGTCAGGGCTATCTGTTTTAAAGCGGGTCTCAAGCCTGACCGGGCCGCATGCCGTGCCCGGCCCCCGGCGCCGCTTCCCGTGGCATGGTGTCGGTGCCCATGATTTTGTCCCAGAAGCGGAAATAGAGACCGTAATTCCTGTCGAAGCGGATGTGGTGGTAGCTGTGGTGGGTGGCCGAGATGAGTTGCCCGCCTAGAGGCCCGCGCACGAGCCAGCGCGGCAGAATTTCCCAGCCTGCGTGATTGAAGACAGCCACCACGCTCATGAAAAGCAGAAGCACGACGAGAAGCACGATGTGGATCGGGATGATGAAAACCATGGCCGGAAGCAGCCATCCCGTCAGCGCCGCCTCCGCCGGATCGAAGGCGAAGGACGCGAACGGCGTCGGCTGACGCGAGCGGTGATGCCCCGCATGCATCCAGCGGAAGAGCTTCGGATGATGCATGAGCCGGTGCGCCCAGTAATAATAAGCATCCTGCACGGCGAGATAGAGAAAGAAGCTCAAGAACAGATAGGGCGCGCCGCCATACGCGCGCCAATCGTAATAGACAGCCGTGCCGCCATGGAGGATCGCAACGAGCGCGATGGCGGCTGGGATGGCGTAAACGGCGGATGAGATGAGCGACAGGCGGATTTCGGCCGTCACGATGGCGCGCAGGGGGCGGTTGCGGTTCAGGCGCTTCGCCCTGAGCTTTGCGCCGCCCTGCCCCCACAGCAGCCAATAAAACAGCCCGGACAAGAGGAGATAGCGCGCCGCGATGATCGCCGTCAGCACCGCCGTAATCCAGAGAAACTCAAGCACCATGCCGCTTCCCCTGTCCCTTGCCGTTGACGCCTGTCTTATATCGGAAGCCGCCGCGCGCTTATAAAGCGCTGACGATATCGGTCTTAGCGAAGTCCACGCCCTTGTAGAGCAGAGGCGCGCCTTTCGATTTGGCGAGCGCGTAGGCCGCGCAATCGCCGAAGTTGAGCGCGGCCGCGTGCCGGCCCTTGCCATATTTCAAGAAGGCGGTGCGGGCGAGGCTTGCCTGCTCCGCGTCGAAGGAAACGATTTCAATCCTGGCGCGGACGATCAGCGCATCCAGGAGCCGCAAGGCATCCCCGGCGCGGCTTGCCAGCACCATGGACGTTTCAAAACAAGTGACCGCGGACAAGACCGTCATATCCGCCGCGCCTATGGCCTCGGCGAAAAGAAGAGCGTCAGGTCCGTTCCGTAAAATCGCGACCAACGCCGAGCTATCGATAGCGATCACGCGGGCAAGCCGTTTTCATCGTAAAGGTCGTCGTCCGTGAGGGGCGGCGAGTTTTTCAGAAGCCGCGCGCTTTCCTCCGCGATCTTCATCAGATCCGCCACCAGATCGCGGTCAACCTCCTTGCGCACACGCTTTACGCCATCGTGGATGAACTCGACGCCCGCCTCCTGCAGCGCGTTCCGAACGCCCTCCGCCGTCTCCTCCGCCACGGCATATTCGCGGTCAACGGCTTCGAGACGGCGGATCGTAGTGACGGACACGCCAGCGCGGCGCGCA
Organism: uncultured Alphaproteobacteria bacterium; assembly: GCA_963727795.1. Classification (GTDB taxonomy): domain Bacteria; phylum Pseudomonadota; class Alphaproteobacteria; order Rhizobiales; family Rhodomicrobiaceae; genus Rhodomicrobium. Next base: position 75,875 of record CAVSHC010000005.1, on the reverse strand, counting down.
AGCTCCTCCTGCTCCATGCGAAGGAGCGCGCGCGCGGCCTTAATCTGTTCCGGTGTAACCATGATTGAAAGCTATCACAGGTGAGCGCTTTCGATCAAGCATCCTTCTGCGGCATGTTCGGCCGGAAGCCCTACTCCCGCAAAGCTTCGCGGAAGCCTCGGACGGCGCGCTCATGAGCAGGTCTTCGCCCTCGAAGCGCGTCTTGGTTGCGTGTGGAACTCGCTTAGGGCCTTGCGCGGGCGCATGTTCCAAAGCATGGTGCGCCCATGCTGCATATCAACGATCTGAGTTTCCGCATCGAAGGGCGGCCGCTGTTCGAGCACGCCACGGCCGCCATTCCCGAAGGGCACAAGGTGGGCCTCGTCGGCCGCAACGGCACGGGCAAGACGACGCTGCTGCGCCTGATCGCGGGCGAGCTCCATCCCGACGACGGCTCCATCGGCTATCCGAGGAACGCGCGGCTCGCCCATGTCGCGCAAGAAGCTCCCGGCGGACCGGAAAGCCTCCTCGAAACGGTGATGGCGGCGCATACCGAACTCGCCGCGCTGACGGCCGAAGCCGAAACCGCCGACTGTCCCCATCGCATCGGCGAAATCCACACAAGGCTCACCGACATCGACGCCCATTCCGCGCCTGCCCGCGCGGCCCGCATCCTGTCCGGCCTTGGGTTCGATGAGGAGGCGCAAGCCCGGCCCTGCTCCGAGTTTTCCGGCGGCTGGCGCATGCGCGTCGCGCTCGCCGGCGCGCTGTTCGCTGCGCCCGATATCCTGCTCCTCGACGAGCCCACCAACTATCTCGATCTCGAAGGCGCGCTCTGGCTCGAGGATTTCATCGAGAGCTACCCGCACACCGTCCTGATCGTGAGCCACGACCGCGACCTTCTCAACAACGCCGTCGACAGCATTCTGCACCTGAACGAACGGCGGCTCACCTTGTACACGGGCGGCTACGACCGTTTCGAGGAGACGCGCCGCGAGCAGCAGCGCCTGCAATTGAAGCTGATGAAGACGCAGGACGACGCGCGCCGCCGCATGGAAGCCTTCGTCGAGCGCTTCCGGGCCAAGGCGACAAAAGCCCGGCAGGCGCAGAGCCGCCTGAAGGCGCTGGCGAAGCTCAAGCCCATCGCGGCCGAGATCGACTCGGAAGTGATTCCCTTCCGCTTTCCATCGCCCAAGCAGCCGCTCGGCAATCCGCTGATCCGCATCGAGGGTGCGAGCGCCGGCTACGATCCGGACAAGCCGGTGCTGAAGAAGCTCGACCTGCGCCTCGATTGCGACGACCGCGTCGGCCTTCTCGGCGCAAACGGCAACGGCAAGTCCACCCTCGCCAAGCTGCTCTGCGGCAAGCTCGAGCCGCTCGCCGGCGTCCGCCGCGCCTCGAAGAAACTCGAATATGGCTACTTCGCCCAGCACCAGATGGACGAGTTGCACCCGGCGCTTTCGGCTTACGGCCATATCGCCGGGCTGATGCCCAACGCGACGGAGGCGCAAAAGCGCGCCAAGGTCGCCGGCATCGGCTTCGGGGCGGACAAAGCCGACACGCCGTCGGAGAACCTGTCGGGCGGCGAGAAGGCGCGGCTGCTTTTCGCGCTCGCTACCTTTCACGCGCCCCATCTTCTCATCTTCGACGAACCGACGAACCATCTCGATGTCGACAGCCGCGAGGCGCTGATCCACGCGCTGAACGACTATGAAGGAGCCGTCATCCTGATCAGCCATGACCGCCACCTGCTGCAAGCAACCGTCGACCGGCTCTGGGTGGTGCGCGGCGGCGGCGTCGCATCCTATGATGGCGACCTCGAAAGCTATCGCGAAGATAGCCTCGCCGAGCGGCGAAAGCAGGCCTCGGCGTCGAAAGCGAACGGCGGGACGGCGACTGACGCAAAGCGTTCGCGCGAAGAGGAACGCCGCCAGACAGCGCAGCGCCGAGCCGGAGCTCGCCCCGCTTCGAAAGCAGCTCGCCGAGCGCGAAAAGCGAGTCGAAGCCCTCCAGAAGAAGATCGCAGCCATCGATTTCAGCCTCGGCGATCACAGTCTTTACGAGAAGCAGCCCGACAAGGCGCGATCACTCACTCTTGAACGCGCAACACTGACGAAAGAGCTTAAGATCGCAGAGGATGAATGGTTCGAGGCGTCGCTCGCTTATGAGGAAGCGGCGGCCTTGGATTCGTTATAGGAAGAGTATAGCAGGGGCGAAGATTTTTTGACGTTACTTTCCCATTACTCGACTTGTTAGAATGATTATAAAAAAGATTTTTTCTTGCCCTCCTGGGCGAAACGCCTCTATATTTGTTTTGTTCCGCAACGAAACAAGTTTCCGGCGAATGATCATCTGCTCCTGCAACGTTCTGAGCGACAAGCAAGTGCGAAACGCCCTTGCAGGGCCGAACCCGCCGCGCACGCCGGCGCAGGTGCATCGGCAACTCGGCTGCAAGCCGCAATGCGGGCGATGCGTTTGCTCGATGCGCAGGATATTTGACGAGGCGAAGCCCGAAAGCCCAGCGCAAGAGCGGGAGTTTAGAGTCGCCTAACCCTTGAAATTTTGACGAATCCATCAAACTTGCTCGTCAGTATTTCCTCACGGGCGATCCACACTCGCCCTGCCGCGTTCACCCCACGCCGGAGATTTTCATGAAGGGCGATCCCAAAGTCATTGAATACCTTAACGCCGGTCTGCGCCACGAGCTGACGGCGATCAATCAATACTGGCTGCATTACCGCTTGCTGGATAATTGGGGCTACAAGTCGCTCGCCAAGTTCTGGCGCAAGAATCCATCGAAGAGATGGAACATGCGGACAAGCTCACAACGCGAATCATCTTCCTCGAAGGCTTTCCGAACATGCAGGTGCTCGATCCGTTGCACATCGGGCAGACCGTGAAGGAGGTGTTCGACGCCGACCTCGCCGCCGAGATCCATGCGCGCAACCTTTACCAGGAGGCGGCCACCCACTGTCACGCCGTGAAGGATTACGTCACGCGCGATATTTTCGAGAAGCTGATGCACGACGAAGAGGAGCATATCGACTTCCTCGAAACCCAACTCGACCTCGTGGACAAGCTCGGCATCCAGCTTTACTCGCAGTATCACATCGGCGGGCTTGAGAGCGGCGATTGATCGGGCGTTCTTCGCCGCCATCCCACGACACACCGCAGCGAGAAATTAGCGGCGATCCGGACGGGGCGGCATAAAGCATCTCCAAAAAGCCGGCCGGAAATGGCTGCAAGGTTCACTCCAAGGACGGGGACTATAGGGTTGTTTTCCTTTCCGGAGGCCACCCATGAGCAGTTCCCCGACTCCAGCCACGCCGCAACAAGAGCCTGCGGAAGAACCCCAAGGTCCTCCGGAGGAGCCGCCGTTCGGGCCGGGGAAAGCTTAATCCGGTTCACCGCCCGGCAGGCGAGCGCCAACGGTTTCCGGATCGAGATCCTCGCGGCCGGGATCGAGCGCGTCCCCTTCCCCGATGCGAGTGAGCGGTAGCATTTTCGCCCGCAAGGCCTCGATCTGCGCGCGGGCCTCGGCCTTGATGGCCTCGAGCTCGCCGGGGCCGCCCCCGGTTGTGGCGATGGGCGTACCCACCGCCACAAGGGCGCGGGTGAAGCCGAACTTCCAGGAATGCTTCGGGAGAGCCTTGCGGGTGCCGCACACCGCTATGGGCACAATCTGGGCTTTGCTCTCGATGGCGAGCCGGAAGGCGCCATTCTTGAACCGCCCCATGGATCCATCGGGCGAGCGCGTCCCCTCGGGGAAGATGATCACCGGCACGCCGCGTTCAAGCCAGCGCTTGCACTGCTCCATAGCTCCCTTTGCCGAGTGTTCGTCGCCGCGATGAACCGGGATGTCCCCCGCCAGCGCCATGCTCCAGCCCACGATCGGGACTCGAAAGAGCGAGGCCTTCCCCAGCCATTTCATCTCCCAGGGCAGGAACGAGATCAGGAACGGGTCGGCATGGGACTCGTGGTTGGATATGAAGACCGTGGGCCGGTCGAAACGGCGCGGAATATCGCCGTAAATGCCGAACCGCCAGAACGGCGTCAGGTGAGCCGCGGCGACGGCCGCCAGCCGGAAGCAGCGCCCCACAATGAGACGGCGCCGGTCGAATGGCAGCGTGATTGGAGCGAGCACGAGCAGCACGAAGAAGACCGCGACTGCACAAAGCGCGATTTCGAACCAAGTCCAGATTGAAAGCAGCACCCGTCTCATGACCGCGTATCTTGCCAGTGTTAAAGCTTCAATCGCCGTAAGTACGGCAAGAGGCAGGCGCCGTCAAATTTGCAGGCATTTGCTCTCAAGCGCGCTGCGGGAGGGATGAAAATGCCGGAACCGGACCGCTGCGGCGCAAGCCGACGGCTTTCACACGGCCTTGAAAGTGCTAATCGAAGTTCGGCCTTGCTATAAATTGATCTGCACGCGTATTTTGTCTGGCATCTAGTTTGATTGGGGCGAGCGATGCGATTGTGGGCGTATGGCTTCTGCTTGCTGGCGGCGGCGAGGGCCGCTCTTGCGGCGATGGTGTTTGCTCAGACGAAAGCCGGAAGCGCCTGCAAGCCGCGCCCACACTCAATTTCAGGCCTGAAAGCTCTGTCGCGCCCGCCTGTCCTTCCGATTTTCCCGCCATTTTCACTGGCGTCCAGGAAAAGCAGTAACCGCGACCGCGAAAGTCGCGATGCCCTTCCCCCCACCTTCGCCGATTTTGTAGGAGAAAGAATATGCTGACGCCCTTACGCTTCGGCAGCTGTTTGCTGCCTGCCTTCGCGATGATGCTCCTGTCTCATACATCCGCACAGGGACAGGATGCGCCGCCCGATTTCCCGAAAGCTTGGAAAGACAAAGGCGCCCGCATCGAAACGTTCCGGCTCAACCGGGCGCCCGGCGAGCCGGCCGCGGCCAAGCTCGCGCGTGAGGCGCCGAAGTCCTTTGCGCCCTCCGCGGAAGCGCCGAACGATCCCTTCTTCAAGGCCAACTACCAGTGGGATTACGCCGCCCTGCCCGGGGGCATGAATGCGATAGGCGCTTGGGACAAAACCAAAGGCTCCAAGGAAGTCGTCGTCGCCGTTCTCAGTACCGGCATTCTTCCGAAACAGCCCGATATCGCCGGCTCTCCAAACCTCCTTCCAGGCTACAGCTTTGTCTCCGCGAACGGCGAAAAGCGAAAAGCCGACGCCACCGATCCGGGCCAGGATTGCTCGCAAGAGCAGAAAGCCGCTTTTCAGGGCACTCAGTTCGCCGGCACAATCGGCGCCGTTCGCACGAACAACGGCGTCGCCATCGCAGGCCTGAACTGGGAGGTTTCGGTTCTCCCGATCAGAATCACCTCAAAATGCCAGATTTCGGCCGTCGACTTGTTTCAGGCGATGCTTTGGGCGGCAGGCTATCCGGTTGACGGCGTTCCCGCCAATCAGAACCCGGCTCATATCATCTTCGTCGATGTCCAGTCCTCGGGAGCATGCACGCCCGACAAGTTCGGCCCCTGGATCAAAGCCATCGAGGCCATCCGCGCAAAAGGAGCCGTTATTGTCGCTCCGGCCGGCGATCAGGCAGCCGACGTCAAGGACGCCTTCCCGGCGAGTTGCCCGGGCGTAATTTCCGTGGCGGCGAGCAGCGGCAAGGGGCAATTCGCCTCCTACTCGAATTTCGGCAATGTCACTCTGCTTGCGCCGGGCGGCGATCCCAAAACCGCCGACGACCTCGCCAAGGAAGCCGTCTGGAGCGTAGGCCGTCCGAATTCACAAAATCAGCAAGGCATCGCGCTGTGGTTCGGAACGGATACGGCGGCTGCGCACGTTTCCGGCGCCATTGCGCTGGCCCTGGCTCAGCACCCCGATTGGCGGGGCAAACCGGATTTGATCGAGCAGAAGCTCCGCGCGTGCGCCGTCCCAGCCTCAGCCTCGGCCTGTCCCAAGGGATGCGGCGCGGGCCAGCTTGACGCGGCGAAGCTTGTGGATGGGGAAGGCGCTTGCGCGACAAGCGTCAGCGCCAGCGCGAGTGAAAGTTCGAGCAACACGGCGAACAAAGCAGCCAATTCGAATGTAAACGCCAATACAAGTTCGAACGCAAACGCTAAGACAAGTTCGAATCCTAACGCCAATACGAACTCAAGCGCACCCGCATCGGCGTCATCCTCAGCCTCCATTCCGGCAAAAGTTCCGTCGAGCGAGCAGGCCAGCGGCACAGCGCCCGCCCAGGCTTCCGGCCATCCGCTTGCCGGGGAATGGTTCCTGCCCGAGGGAGATGGCGTCCTGATCATCAGCGTCAAAGGGGAATGGATCCATCCGCGACACGGCGTTGGCCGCCTGCGCGAGGCGAATGACGAGGCCGATACAAAGGTCTTCTACAACAATGGAGGCTTTCGCTGCAGCTACCGGACAAGCTTCACAGACGGCGGCAAGACGCTCGTCCTGATGGCTGCCGATAACACCCAGGACAGCAGCTATTGCCCTGCAGGCGAGTTGAAAAGCGCGAAGAAATAAGCGCGGTTCGGGGACGGCTCCGGCATTCCTTACTGTGAATGCCGCGGGCCGGCCTCTATAGTCCAAACGCCCTTGATTCACCAAACGAAGGGGCGCATTCTGCCAGGGATTTCGTCAGCCGGCTTACTAGTTTGCGGTGTTGAGATGTTACGCGGTTTTCTTATCGGCATCCTAAGTTCGGTCTTTCTGATCTCCGCGGCGAGCGCGGCTTCCGAAGGCGAAACACTGAAAGGGCTCACCGGCGAGTGGATATTGCCGGGCAGTCCGGATACGCTGATCATCGAAGAAGGCGGACGGTGGCTGCACCCAAAATACGGCCGCGCCAAGGTGCGCGAGGCGAACGACGAGGCGGACATCCAGGTCTTTTATGGCGATGGCGGCGTCCGCTGCTCCTATCGCGTGTCTTTCAGCGATGGCGGCAAGACAGCGATCCTCAGCGCCGCCGACCCCGCACAAGACCCCGAATACTGTCCGGCCGGCAGCCTTCGCGCGGTTGAGCGGAAAGCCGGCGCGGAGGACAAAGCAGCTCCAGCAAATCCGGCGAGCCCCGCGAATGAAGCGGCCGCGAAAAGCGACGCTGCGAAGCGGCCAAACGCAAAGGAACTTCAGTCTTCCGATGCCCGGCTGGCGGCTGCCGCGCCCGCAATTCAGGCTGCGGTGAAGTCGCTCAAGAACGAAGCGCAGGCCAAGAAGTGGACGTTCACCGTCGGCTACACGAGCGCACTCGAAACTCCGTTGGAGGACCTCGCTGGCACGAGGATTCCAGCCAACTTCCTTGAAATCGCGAAGAAGCAGAACAAGTTCGCGCGCGAGGCTACGAAGCTCCTCCCGCAATTCGCGATGGCAAAAGCGTGTTCGCCCGCGAGGGAGAAGTTCGACTGGCGCAGCATGAACAAGGTCACGCCGATCCGCAACCAGCGAAACTGCGGAAGCTGTTGGGCTTTCGCCGCGATCGCCGCCTATGAATCCAGCTACGACATTGTGAACGACCGGCAGATCCGCGCCTCCGAGCAGCATGCGCTTAACTGCGCCGAGCCCGGCTCCTGCAAGGGCGGCTGGTATCATTGGGTTTTCAATCGGATGATATCGCATGGCGTGCCGGATGAGTCGCTCGCGCCGTACAACGCTCAGCAGGCGGAGTGCTCGCCGGCGCTACAAACCCCCTATAGGGCCCTTGTTTCAGGGTTTGTGAACGAGGAAGCAGCCATTCCATCGGTGGAGCAGATCAAGCAGGCGATCTGCCAGCATGGACCCGTTGCTGTGGCCGTTCGCGCGACGCCCGCCTTCCAGGCCTACAAAGGCGGCGTCTTCAATGAAAAGGATCCCGGCGAGATCAATCACGCCGTGCTTCTCGTTGGCTGGGATGACAGCAAGGGCGCTTGGCTGATGAAGAACTCATGGGCGACCAGTTGGGGCGACGACGGGTATATGTGGATCGCCTATGACAGCAACAGCATCGGCACGGCCGCCGCGTGGGTTCGCGCTGCAAGTCCAACAGCGTCTGTTTCAGCTGGGATCGCCGATCTCGCCCGCAAATACGGGATTATGGCGAAGCCGTAGCACGGGCGCCAAGTTCGCAAGCGATCGGCCAGACGGAGTTAATCAAAAATGGGGCGCTCTTTTCTTAGGCCTTCTTCCTTAAGCCGGGTGATAGACCCGGCCTTATTCTTCGCATGCGCTTTCGCGACGATCATGGCGTCTCAGGTCGCTGCTATGGACAGGAAGTGCGAATACACCAAGGACGATAACAAAGCGGCTGTGAAGCTGGAACTTCACGATGTCACCTCGGTCCGTCTTCCCGTTCAAATGGGCACAGGCTACAGCTGGAAAGTTGCGTCCCTGCCGGACGTGCTCGAACAGGAGAGCGTCTATTTCAAGGGCGAGGGGGGGAAGCCCGGCGGGAGCGAACTGCAAGTCTTCCGCTTCCGTTCGGTGAAGAAGGGCGACGGAACGCTCACGCTGGTGAACGTCCGGCCCTGGGAGCAGCCGGGGCATCCCGTGGAAACCTTCACGCTCAACATAGCGGTCGAGTAAATCCTGGGTCTTTGGCCTTTCGGAAAGCTGTAGGCTGGAGGCTGGCCGCAGCGCGTTCCGCGTCTCGCCGCTATGAAGATCGCGATTTCGCGGCTTCGAGCGCCGTGAGCGCCGCACGCACATGGCCCGACACATCGGAGAGCTTGGCGTAGTCCGCCAGGACTTTCATCTCACGGAGCATGTTTGAGATGTAGTCCTTCAGCTCATCGTCTGAGATGCCGTACGTACGCATGAGACTATAAGCCTCCGCGTCATCGGCGGGGATTGAGAATTTGCCATCCATGCGCACCCGTCTACTCCGGAATTCGGCGCTGTTGAATAGGAAAAGGGCAGCTGCGTCAAAAAAGCTTGGCCATTGTGCGCGGCGCTCTCCTCACGCCTCACCCCGGCAAGGCGGCGTGCTTGCGCACGTCCAAGCTTTCGCGGCATGCCCCCGCGCGATCAGAGAAGCGTTATGTTTTCGTCATGGGAGCGCAGGCGCGAGCCGGGCGAGGCGCGAAGGTCAGGGCCGCCAACTCATGTCACTGATTGCGGCCCAAGCTGCGCAGGGCGCCGGCGGGGCAAAAGTCGGGGTCCTGTGTGGGATCCGCCGCTGTCAGATTTAGGGTTTTTCCATCGTCGCCGAAAGAAATACGATAGGAACATTGTGCGTTTGCGTTGGCGTAATAGATTTTTAGATCTGCGGCGCTGTTCCCTTCACGAATTCTGGCAAGACCGTGTTTTGGGTGAAACCATCGGCCGCCGTCCTTGATGGTCAGCACCTGGCCGCTGTCGGGGATGGCCCAGTCGCCGACAATAACGCTCTGCTCCTGGGCTTCCTTGACCGGCGCCGCGTCCTTGATGGCGGCTTGCTGCGAGCTTGCCGGATTGGCTTCGCGGGCTTTCAGAGACGCTTGGGACGTGTCGGATTTCAACGATGAAACTTGGGGTATCGCCTTGGAAGCTGGCGCCGGAGCTGCGGACTCGTCCAAGACGATACCGGCCGACTTGAACGCCGCCTTGACGTCCTCGACCGGATACCCCGCGTCTTGGGCGGCATGCACGACATCTCTCGCTCCGGAAACGAAGGTCGCGCCCGGCGCCCAGTAATCCCGGTTGGCGGCCAGGAACACGCCGAATGTCTTGCGGACGTCCCATCCGCCCGTCTTCGCCAGCACACAAAAGACTTTATTATAAACCCCGCTGGCAAGATGCACGTCCAATTCAGGCTTATAATCGCTGACATTGTCGATGGATTGCCCATCGCGCCGCGGTTCGCAGAGGTAACGCAAGGACTTGTCTCCGGCCCCCTTCACGATGTTCGTTCCAATCCGGAAATCCGTCTGCGCGCCCTTCGCCGCATAAGACTTCGCGGCTTCCGCGGCCATATCGGAGAAAGCCTCGTTGATCGCGCCGGATTCGCCCGCATAGATCAGATTGGAATGCTGCTCCGTGAAACCGTGGCTCAGTTCATGCGCCACGATATCGAGGCTTACCAGCGGGTAGAACGAATCCGCGCCATCTCCGAAGGTCAGGCACTTCCCGTTCCAGAACGCGTTTTCATAGTTTTCGCCATAGTGAACGCGGAGAAGGACTTTACCCTGTAGCGGGTCCGTCCCAAACCAATCGCGGTACATCTTCACCGTGATGGTGGCGAAGTAATGCGCGTCGTTCAGCGGCGCATATCCGCCATTGCTTTCCCTGTAAGTATTTTCGCTGCACTTGAACTCGAAAGGAGTTTCCGGCGCGGCGACCTGATTGTTGAAATTTATTGTGGTGACATCCTTGGTCGCCATCCGGCACTTCGCCCCGGAGGATTCCACGTCCAGCGCCGGCAGATTGCCCTTGCCATAGAAATATTTCCCTGTCCGCTCATTGCCTCCGGGACCGGTTCCCTTTTCGTTGGTCAGCCCTTCGTAGCGATAAAGGACATCGCCGGTCTTTGCGTCGATGATAAAAAATGGACGGCTCGGCTTCGCCGTTTTGCTGACCGGAACCGCAAAGAAAGACACCTCGTAGCCGAGAAAGGCCTTCTTGTCGGACGGCCTGACATAGACAACGAGCCTGACATTGTCATTTTCCGATTTGAGCTGGCTGGGCGCAAAATTGGCGCCCTGGCTCACAACCGATTTCGCGCGATCCAGCGCCGCCTGCGGCGTGAGGGCGGCCTTGTTGTCGGGGACATCGAAACTCAGTCCGCGTAATATCGCGCCGGAATAGCGCACGATTTCATTCGACTTATTACGGCTGATCGTAATCCGCTCGCCCCAGACCGGAACGCCGCGATAGAGTTGCTCGTAATGCAAATGATCGATGTTCGACGACGAACTCGTTTTCTGCTGGAAACTCAGCTCGCTGCCCTGATCCAAGCCCGCGGCGAACCCGATCGCCTTTCCGAGCTCCTCCGGGGGCTTGTCGGTTATTGTTGGCGCGAACTGACTCTGAAGGCCGCTCAACTCAACCCTGTCGGCGCTGTAAACCTCGCCCGTAAAGGCCGCCTGGCCAGCAAGCAGAAACAGTGCTATCGGCAGAAATCTGCCGCTCCTTGAGCATTTCAGGTCCATTGCAGCCTTCCCTTGGGCTGAGACCCAAGATTCTCATTGGCAGTGAAGGACGTTCAAAATCCCATGCTCGTCGAGCCCCATAACGCAGCTCAACTTTTCGGCGCCATATCTGATGTCGTAAAGATAGTAGAAGTTGCCGTCGGACGACAGGTGCTTCCCTTGTTCACTAACCGTCGCCGCGGGGCCCGCTAGCCTTAACTTTCTGAAGGCGGCATTGGCGTCTTCTTTGATCTCGGCGCTGAGGCTTGGAGAGAGCCTCGAGTAGGGCGGCGGCCCGGACCGGATCGTCTCGATGATCTCCCTTGCAAGCGCATCGCTATCCTTGGAAACAGCCGCCGCCTGCGGTTGCTGGGACGATGACGCAACGGCCGAGGCCTCGGTCCAGCCCCTCGTCACCGCCTCGAGCCGGGCGCTTCGCGGCGGATGCGTATCGGTTCCGGCGGCGGACATGATCTGATAGGCGGCCAAAGCCTGATCCAGCGAGCCGCCAATCCGCTTTACGACATGACCGGCAAACGTATCGGCCTGCAATTCCAGCGTGGGCCTGCTTCCGCCATCCGTCAGCGTGTGGCCGTTGAGATGGTGTCCAATTTCGTGAGCGAGGATGGTCAGCGAAGCCCAGTCCGTCGCCGTCAACTCCCGGATTTTTTCCATGAAGACGAGGCTATAGAGAATGTACCGTTTCTGTTCGTGGATGACGGCGGCGGCGTTGGGGATGTTGGCTTGCAGGAGTTCGAAATTAGGCTCCAGGCCAACGCTATGAGTAATGCGCTTAACGGTATCCAAAGCCTCTTGCGAAGATTGGAAATTATAAACGGGGTCTTTGATCTTATCTCCCGGATAGAAGCTGCAGGACGCCTTCACATCGAAAGTAAGCTTTTTCTGAGCATAGGCGACAACCGGCATGAACAGGGAAGCGATCGTAAACAGGACCTGCCGGCGGGTCGAACTCAGCCCGGGAAAACAACTGCCGCAAGAGCATGCCGCGCTGGATGTCCCGCCCGGCGACGTCGCCCTGTCGCTAACATCATTGTGCGTCACGGACTTCTTCCCGCTCAGTTTCGAGCATCATCACGCGCAACGCGAAACCCAACCTGGGAATAGCGGTCCGAGGCGAGCGCCGCCTCCCGGTAGGCTGAGCGTATATCTGCAGGCCTGTATCCCCAGGCGCCGCCCCTGACAACGCGCTTGGCGCATTCTCCGTTCGAAAAAGCCGCGCCGTCGGCGGGCGCACGGTCATAGGAGCGGTTCCAGCAGTCCTGCGTCCACTCGGCTACATTACCATGCATTTGATGGAGACCAAAGCCATTCGCCTTGTAGGCCGCGACGGGCGCCGTTCCTTTGAGGGCGGCGGTCGAAGGCCCCGTGTTCGGATCGTAATTCGCAACCGCCGGTGAAATCGCATCGACAGAGTACGGCGTCGTCGTATTTGCGCGCGCCGCGTACTCGCGCTCGGCCTCGCTCGGAAGCCGGTAGGGCTTGCCGGATTTCTTCGACAGCCAGCTCACAAAGGCCAGCGCGTCGTACCAGCTTACGCAAACAACCGGGTGCGTATCGTCCTGCTGGAACCCCGGATTTAGGAAGGAATACCCGGCGCGATCCTCAAACCTGCCGTCGATATTGACGGTGCAGCCTTTCGGTTCGTTGTAACCGGTGTCCGTCACGAACGCCAAATATTGCTTTCTGGTGATGGAGTAACGCCCCATCGCGAACGGCTTGATCTTGACTCCATGTAGCGGCCCTTCCTCGGACTGGCGTCCGGGCTCGCTATCGGGAGATCCCATTGCGAAAGAGCCGGCGGGAAGCAGCACCATTTCGGGACATTCGTCACAATCGCGAATGATGTCCTTCGGGGATTTGGCGGCGCTGCCTGAGCCGCTTTCGGGCTTTTCGTCCTGAGAATAAGCTTTCGGCTGCTTCCTTGGCGGTTCCTGCGCTCCTCCCCCGCGAGCCCGCCGCAGTTCGCCGAGATCGCACTCGGACGGGTCCATATTCTCCGCCCTGACGACCGAGAGTTCGTTCTGCGAATAGAGCTTCATGATGTAGTGGCAGGTCATCGACCGGTCGCGGTAGGAGATAATGAAATAATCCGCATTATCCCACTTGATATCGCCGCGCCCCAGTTTTGTATGCATCACCACATGGTTCCTGGAGATCGCGATCGAAATCGGAGATCCAGGAAGATCCCACTCGCCAAGGAAGTCCTGAATGGGATCTGTGTTTTGCCCGAATGCCGCTGTAAAAGGCCCGCTTCCGGCGAGAAGGAGGCCAAACAGCACAACACGCTGCAGGAGCGCTAACATCTAGAAGACCGTTGTTCGTTTCCGCCAAACGCTGCTGTAAGCGGCGTTTGCCGCTACTTCCGGTCGGCCTGCCGCCGCAGTGCGCCCCGAATGCAGAGCCGTTCGTCCTTCTCCGGCGTCGCTCTCCTGAGAGCGAACACGAGTTCCTTCTGATCCGAGCCCGATCCGATGTTCACGTTGTAGTAGCACTTCAGGCCGAAGGGATACTCCAAGACGTAATCGGCGCCGCCCTCACCAGCTCTGTAGCTGCCAACCCACTGCTCTGAAGGCCCGGCGGAATCGGTGAACTTCGGGATGTCGCGCGAGACATAGAAGTCGATCGTGCGCCCCTCGCTGTTATACCACTGGCCCTGGATATAGTTGAGCGCCTTGTCACTATGAGTTTGCGCGTGCGATTGTGTGGCGACAGCCATCATGGAAGCCACAATGCAGGTTGCGAGACGTGTAGCCATTTGAAGAAGCCTCTTAGAAAATGCCGATTACCGATCAACGCTCTTGAAACGTCCCGCGGGGCAGCGGTCGCCATCCTGCCGCGTGTCCGCGGTCGTAAGGATCAAAGTATTCCCGGCGTCGGCGACAGAGACGCGATACGAGCACTTGGTCTCGATGCCCTCGTAGAACACAGCGATATCCGATGCATCCTGGCCGACCCTGATTCTTGCGCGGCCATATTTGGGATGATACCAGTCACCGTTCCGCCTGATGGTGAGCCTCTCATTCGTATCCGGAATAGACCAGTCGCCGACCAGGTCGCGGATGTCGATAGCGGAAGCGGGCTTAGACCCCAAAGTCATCATTCCGGAAAGCGTCGCCGCAGATAACAAAGCAACGCAGCACCGTGGAACCGCCCGGTAAAAAAAATGCTTCGAAAACATGGGCCAACCCTAACGTTATTAGCTGTTATGTTACCAATAATCACTTCACACTGGAAGCTCAAGCTGAATCTTCCGACTACTGCCCAAATTCAAATAACCTTGTGCGGGCTCCGCCATACAGACGCGCCGATGAACTTGAATTGGCAGACTTACGCCCGGATTTGCCGGAAATGGCGCCCCGTAGGAGAATCGAACTCCTGTTTCAGCCGTGAGAGGGCCGCGTCCTGACCGCTAGACGAACGGGGCGAGCGAAAAGCCACCATAAAGTGCGCCGCCTCTTCGATCAAGCGGAAAGGCGGCTGCGGCTTCGCGCTTTGCCGCGGTCCGCTCGTCTCCCCCGCCATCAAAAGGGCTGTTTTGCCCATTCTCGCTTGCTGCGCGGACCTGATCGAAGGGCCGGCCCGCCATATGCAATAATACCTGCGAATGAATGCAATCGGGCTTTCTTCTCAGTGAAAACATCGCTTTCCGTTGACGAATACGCGCGACCGCTTGACTCGCTCGTCGCGCCATCGTGAAAAGAACGCCAAAAAATCAGCCTTACGGGGGATAAGGGCCTTCCGTCACACCGGTGACACGATTTATCGAGGGAATTCGGCAAAGCGCTGGAAAGAATGCGAGACACGATCACCCAGGTCAGGGGCAGGCTCAAGGCGTCCATCGGGCCAACCTGTCATCTTTTTGCCACACGCAGTGTGGCCTCGCCCAAATCTTTCGTCTCCGGCCGGATTAAGCGGACGGCCCAGCCGTTATTCCTTTGCTTTGGGGAGACGGAGACGTGAAGAGCGATCCTCGCCTTCTCATTGTGGACTTTCTGCCGCGCCTGCGCCGGTTTTCCTACGCTTTGACAGGAGATCCCGACAAGGGCGACGACCTCGTACAGGAAACCTGCGCGCGAGCTTTATCGCGGCTGCATCAATGGGAACCAGGGACTAGGCTCGATAGCTGGATGTTTCGCATCGCCCAGAACATATGGCTCGATCAGCGGCGCGCCCGCAAGGTTCGCGGCGACACCGTCGATATAGACGAAGTCTTCGACATCGCAGGCGCAGACGGCCGCGAGGTCGTCGAAAATCGCCTGACCTTGAAAGAGGTCTCGAAGGGCATCGCGAAACTTCCTGGCGACCAGCAGATTTCATCGCTCTCGTTTGCGTGGACGGTCTCTCCTACAAGGAAGCGGCGGAAGTTCTGGACATTCCCATTGGCACCGTCATGAGCAGGCTCGCCCGCGCGCGCCGCGTTCTTTACGATCAAGCCAATCCGGAAATTGAAACTGCGCCGCCTGTCAAGTTGGAGACCCGCCGTGGCCAAAGTACCCGTTGAAATGCTGATGGCTTACGCCGATGGCGCCCTCGCCCCCTCCGCTCGGGCAAAGGTGGAGGCCGTGCTGAAGTCGGACCACGAAGCCCGCTCCCTCGTCGAAGCCTTCCGGGCCACAGGGGCGCCGCTTTCGAACCTCTACAGCCAGCCGATGCTTGAGCCGGTTCCGGAAAAGCTGAGAGATTTCGTTTTGAATTACAGCGCGGAGCCGCCGGTTTCAAAGGTCCAGCTCTTCAAAAAGCGCTTGGCCGAATGGGCCGGCGGGCTTCAGTCGGGCGGCCGCAATTTCGCAACTGACGTCGCGGAATGGGCTGCAACGCCCGCGCCGCAGACGGCGCGCTGGCAGCTTGCCGCCGCGTCTGCCGCGATTCTCGCCGCCGGCACGACCGCAGGCCTTCTGATGCATGGCGGCGGGCAAAGCTCGTCCAGCGATCTCGTCGCCTTCAGCGGCGGCCACATCTACGCAAGCGGCGTTTTGCGCGATGTGCTCGAACGGCAGCCGAGCGGGCGGGAGACAAGGATCGCCGGCGTTGCAGGCGACGCCGTCACGATGCGCGCCACTCTCACCTTCAAGACCAAGCAGCAGACCTATTGCAGAGAGTATGAGATCGAGACGCCGGGCGAACGCAATTTCGGCGGGCTTGGATGCAGGGACGGCGACGGGAAATGGGCGCTTGAAGTTCACATGCCGGCCAAAGGCGCGGCCAAGGGCGGAATCCAGACCGCAGGAGGCGGCGACAATCCCGCAATCGACGCGCTCGTTGACCGCACCATCGATGGAGATGTCTTCAGTCCCGATCAGGAATTGGTGGTGATGGGCGGCGGCTGGAAATAGCGGCCGTCGAACGGTGCGCGCCGCCTATTCGGCGGCGCTGGCGACGGTGTCTGCGGGCGTTTTGCATTCTGAGGGCGCAAGCAACAACCCCCTTCCATAAACAGGATCGCGCCCTTGCCCTCCCAAATCGAGAACGGGCAGGCCATCGAGTAAATCGGCTTTGTCCTGCTTGAGCGCATCGGACGGCTCAACGGCCAGCACGGCCGTGACATAGGGCGCCGCGAATGACGTTCCCGAATGGAATGCTCCACGGCCGCCGGGCGCCGCCGTCCAGATATCGACGCCTGGCGCCGCAACATCGATATGCTCGCCTCGATTGGCATAGCGGTAATTGCGCATGTCCTTGGTGACCGCCGTCACCGCAACGACCTGCGGATAGGCGGCGGGGTAGGCCGGCGCGGCTGCCGGCCCTTCATTTCCAGCCGCCGCGACGAAGACGACCCCTTTTTCGCTCATTCGCTCGATCGCGTCCGCCACAAGGCCGTCGTGGGGGCCGGAGAAGCTCATATTGATGATTCCAACGCCGAAAGCCTGCATCCAATCGAGCGCATTCAAGAGGCTTTTCGTATCCGCCTTCATCTCATCGTGCTCATCCGAAAAAAAGACATTGGCGGCGAAGAACTCCGCCTCCGGAATGAGCCCGGGCGTATTGGTCGTCGGGTTGCCGGCCAGCAGAGAAATAACCGCCGTCCCATGCCAATTGGGCGCAAGCCGCCTTCCCTCGGGGACAAAATCGAAACGGTGAATGTTGCGGCCTGCAAAAGCAGGGTGGCTTTGATCGATGTCGGTGTCGATCACGCCGACCTTCAGCCCCCGCGCGCATGGCGCGAGCGCATCTTTCCAGCCGATAGCCTCTCTTGCGAAACAAGTGCTCGCGGCGCATGCGGAACCGCTGCCGGGGCTTGGCGGAGGCTGGTCCTTGTCGAACGTTACAGGATCTTCGCGCGCGGACGCGCGATACAAGCGATAGACCTTGTTCAACTCGAATCGCTGGCCTGGAAGCTCCCTGCTGAGAAGCTCCTGCCCCCGAACCGCATCCAGTTCTTTGGGAACCGTGAAGCTAACGATGGTGTGCTCGCTCGAATCCGATATCAACGATTGACCGGCCTTGAATCCCAGGGCTGCGGCGCGATCCATCGACGCCTGGTCCATGCCGACTTCAAGGACTTCATTGGGCATGTGCGGCAAGTCTCCGATCGGAAGCCGCGTCTTCGCCATGATCGTCGTCGCGGGGTCTTTCTCGAAGACCGAAGTCCGGTAGCGCGTCTCCACTGGCTTGATGGACCTGTCGAACGCTTCCAGCGAATGCCTCTCTTTCCAGCCCTCCTGAGCAGAATCATGAAGACGGAGGCCGTTGAACTCATGTCTCTCGTCGCCAAGATGGCCGCGTCCGATGGTCCACGCCGGACTTTCGTGGCGCCCCCGCTCACGCATGATGGAATGCACTGCGTCGTGGTGCTCTCCGTTGCGCTCCCGTCCAGCGTCGAGCTTGAGATGCAGCTTTATCATGTTGTGGTTGGCGTCGTAGGAAAGGCTGCGGCGCCCCTCAGCTTGCCCGGCCTCGCCTTGCGCCGGCGCATTGCGCTTGTGCTCGCCGCCGCCCGAACCGCCGTTAGAACCGCCCTTCGGTCCACTGTCACGGCTGCCGCCCTTTCCGGCGCCGTCATCGCCGCCGTTTCGATTCTTGGCATGATGGTCCTCGTCGTTCTCGCCTGCGGCAGCGAGGGCGATGAACGAAAAGGCGGGTCCGGAGGCCTGGCCGGATATTTCAAGGCGGAAAGATCCGCTCCCTGCGCACAAGACAGCTCCGGCAATCAGGATGACCGGCGCACTCTTCAAGCGCGCAGACGAAAGGGCGGCTCGCAGGCGGGGCATCGGCGGTGTCCATGGCGAAGCTAATGTCCCGTCCCGAATTGCCGCCCAAATTGCAGCGCTCTCGCACGGCAATTCGGAGACGGGACACTAGCAAAAACAGGTTCCTAGTGTGGCTCATGTCTCGCAATCGCCTAGGAGAGCGTGCAACGAAGTTGGTAGGCGACTGCGAAACGCCACACTAGAGTTACGGTATTGCGACAACGGGCGCGGGCCGTGCCTATTCCCGCTTGATGTTGGAAATGAGGTCTAACCGTATACTGAAAAGCAACGCCAAATAGCCTCACCCCGTGAGCCGCCGAACCCGCGACAGGCGGCTATCGGGGCAACCGCTTACACAGGAAGATTGCCGCTAAATAGTCTCCTGCCGCGACCGGCGCCTACCGGCCGCCGTGGTTCATTGTCTGCGCGCCCGGCTGCGCCTTGAGATGCGCCACGATTTCAGCCGTGGGCCAACAGGTCTGCGGAAGGCCGGCCCGCTTCTGGTAGGCGCCGACTGCGCTTCTCGTGCGCCCCCCTGCCTTACCGTCGACCGTGTCGCTATAGAAACCGAGGCCTGTCAGCCTCTTCTGCATGAATTCGACGTCGGAGGTCGGGATCTGCACGATGCGCTGCCAAGGCTTTGCGAAAGTCCCGCCGCCCCGGATGCGGTCGGCGAGATTGCCGACGAAAAGCGCGTAAAGATCGGACTTGTTGTATTCGCGGATCACCTGGAAATTGTCGAAGGTGAGGAAGGCCGGGCCGTACATGCCGGCCGGTTGCAGAAGAGACGCCTCCCACGTCAGCGCCTCTGGCGGAAATTCCGCGCCGTTGAGCGGGGCAATCCCCATTTTGGCCCATTCGCTGACGGGCTTGCGGATGTCGAGATAGCCGAGCGAGCAATCGACCGTAGAGGGCGCGCGGACCTCGAAACCCCAAGGATGCTCATGATTCCAGTTGATGCCCTTGAGGTTCCTGGCGAGCGACGCCAGCGCGTCGGGCACGGACCGCCAGATATCCTTCTTGCCGTCGCCATCCTGATCGGCCGCGTATTTGAAGTAATCTTCAGGCATGAACTGAACGAGGCCCATGGCGCCGGCCCAGGAACTCTTCATGTCCTTGGGCGCGATCACGCCCTCCTGCACCATGCGCAGCGCGTAGATGAACTGCCGCTGAAAAAACTCCGGCCTCTTGCCGATGTAAGCCTCCGTCGCGAGCACTTCGAGCGCGTTGTAGCGAAGATCGCGGATATAAGTCCCGAACGCCGTCTCGCGGCCCCAGACCGCGAGCAGGATATAGGGGTCGATCCGATAGGTTTTTTGGAGCGCCAGGAGCGTATTCTTATGCTGGGCGAACAGCCGCCTGCCCTGTTCGCCGAGGCTTGCGAGCGTCTTTTCGCTCAAATACTGCTCGGGCGTGCGGACGAATTCCGGCTGCTCGGGCTGTTTTGTCGAGGGGATGTCCAGGTCCGGCAGGGAGAAATCGGGGACAAGCGCAGGGGCGACGGAGTTGAAAACGTCCGCGTGGATCCCATTTTCCAGCGCCGTCGCCCGGAAGGAAGCGATCCAGCCTCGAAACCCCGCGAGCGTTGGCGATGCGGCGAAGGCTGGCCCGATGAGCATGAGAGACAAAAGCGCTCCGAGAATTCCAGCCCTTGTTAACAAACGATGCTGTCTACTGCTTTTCATGAGTTCGGAGTTCCCGGAAACAAGGATCGATGGAGCGAACGCGCCCGTTTGCCTTGACGGCAGCGTATCGGCCTGGGCGGAGAGTGTTCGTTCACTTGTTGGTGCTCAAAGTGCGCAAAACTGGAGCAGTGCTTGAACACGCCCGGGTGTTCCGCTTATCCTCAAAGTTGGGCGGGATTACGAACGGCGCCTTCACAGATTTGAATTTGCCCGCGCTGGTTAAACGGCCGAGCGGTCCAATTCCGGCATTTGCATTCGCTTGCAGCATGCTCGCCGGAATCAAGGACCACTAGCAACTTTATGACTCTCGTGGAGCTTTTGAATTTGACATTTGAGAGCGAACTCGCGGCAGGCCGGCCTCAAATGTCAGAATTCGCTCCACTAGCGTAGAAAGGTCTTGCCTTGTCCGGAGCATATATCAATCAGATCGCGACTGCGGTCCCTCCCCATCAGGTTCATAACGCCTTCGTACAATTCCAAAGGCATATGCTCAGCGACCGCCGGAAATGCTCGATTTTCGACCGTCTGGTCGAGAAGGGGCAGATCGAAAAGCGCTGGTCCTGCGTGGCGCCGGCGGAAGATGGCTTAGGCGCCTCGATCAATGGCGAGCGCTTCTACGTTCCCGGAGAGTTTCCGTCCACGGGCGCGCGCATGCGCCAGTATGAAATCGAGGCGCCCGTGCTCGCCCAGCGCGCCGTAGCCAAGCTGAACCTTGGCGAGCGCAAGAGCGAGATCACCCATCTCATTGTCACCTCCTGCACCGGTTTCTCGGCGCCGGGGATCGATCTGGAGATGATCCATCGCATCGGCCTCAACCCCACAATCGAGCGCACCATCATCGGCTTCATGGGCTGCTACGCCGCCGTCAACGCGTTGAAGGCCGCCCGCCATATCGTGCGCTCGGAACCGGAAGCGAAGGTTCTGGTCGTGAGCATCGAGCTGTGTACGCTGCATTTTCAGGAGACGTTCGAACTTGAAGAGATGATGCCCTTCCTGCTCTTTGCCGATGGCTGCGCGGCGGCCCTCATCAGCGCCGAGCCGAAGGGGCTTTCCATGGAGCGCTTCTACGCCACCGTCTTCCCCGAAGCGGCGAGCCAGATGGCCTGGCATATCCGCGATCTCGGCTTCAACATGGTTCTGTCAAGCCGCATTCCTACGTCGGTTGGCGAGGCCATCCATCGCGCATCCGATGCCATTCTGGCCGGATTGAAACCGAAGGACATCGAGCTTTGGGCCGTTCACCCAGGTGGCCGGGCGGTGCTGGATGCGGTGGAGGCCGCGTTCCGGCTGCCGATCACCGCGCTCAACGCCTCGCGGCGCGTGCTTCGCGACTTCGGCAACATGTCCTCGGCCACCGTCCTGTTCGTGCTGAAATCACTTCTCGAAGAGAACAGGTCCGGCGCAAACGGCTGCGCCATGTCTTTCGGCCCCGGACTTACTGCGGAGACGATGCTGTTCAAGGCCGTCTGAGGAGCCGATGCCCGATTTTTCCAAGCGGGACACGACTCCCGAGTTGATGGACACCGAGGTTGTGAGCTTCGAGGAACTGCGCGGCGTCCTGGAAGAGCTGACGCAGGCGAACGAGCTTTCCCTGGCCTACAGGCCGACGCTTGCTTTTTTCAGGCGGCTGGCGCGAGAGGGACGGCTTTCAGCCGACCGGCCCATCCTCGTCATCGATGCGGCGAGCGGCTATGGCGACATGAGCCGGAAAGTCGACCGTTGGGCGGAAAAGCGCGGCCTCGATCTCAAGTTCATCGGCGTGGACATGAACCCCTGGGCCGCGCGCGCCGCAGCGGAGGCGACGCCGCCCGGCCGCCCCATCGGCTGGGCGACCGCGAACCTGTTCTACTTCAACCCCGAAGGCGGGGCCGACATCGTCATGTCCTCGCTCTTCACGCACCATCTGCCAAATCCCGAGCTTGTGCGCTTCATCCGCTGGATGGAAAAAACCGCGCGCATTGGCTGGTTCATCAACGATATCGAACGCCATCCCGTCCCATACTACTTCCTGAAATTCGCGTTCTGGGCGACGCGGCGGCATCGCTTCATGCGCCATGACGGTCCGGTCTCGTTCGCGAGCGCGTTCAAGAGACAGGACTGGGTTTCCCTGCTGAAAGAGGCGGGCCTGCCCGCGGGCGCCGCGACAATCGAGGCTTGGACGCCCTACAGGCTTTGCGTTTCACGCGTGAAAGGCGGCGCATGACGGATTACGGCGCAGTCATCATCGGAGGAGGCGTGGCGGGATCGGCGGTCGCGATTGCATTGGCGCGCGCGGGCCGGCCTGCCGTTCTGTTCGAGAAAGAAAAGACGGCGCACGACAAGGTCTGCGGCGAGTTCATCAGCCACGAAGGCGTGCGCTATCTCGCCGATCTTGGCGTTTCCGCCGGGCTGCTCGGCGCGGTTCCCATCGACCATGTGCGGCTCGCCCGGCGCGGCGCGGCGATCGCGGCGCCGCTTCCGTTCGAAGCGCTGAGCCTGTCGCGCCGCGCCCTCGACGAGGCGCTGCTCGATCTCGCCGCCGAGACGGGAGCCGAGATCAGGCGCGGGGTCCGGGTCAAGGGCGTGGAGAGGTACAAAGGCGGCTGGACCGTCCGTCTCGACAGCGGGGATCAAGGCCAAGCGAAGGACGTGTTCCTCGCTACGGGGAAGCATGACTTGAAGGACTGGAAGCGCCAGCGCGGCCAGCACCCCGAATGCCTTGCCTTCAAGTCCTACTGGCGCTTGAGGCCGGACCAGGCAGCCGCACTTGCGCGCCATGTCGAACTCATCCTGTTCCCTGGCGGCTATGCCGGGCTGCAGGCTGTCGAAGGCCGCCGCGCCAATCTCTGCCTCATCGTGCGCAAGGACGCCTATGCCGCACGGTACGGCTCATGGGAGACCCTCCTGAGCGCGATGCTGGAGCGCTGCCCGCATCTTTCGATGCGCCTCGATGGCGCCGCCTGCCTCATGGAAAAGCCGCTCGCCATCACCGGCCTTCCCTATGGCCATGTCGCGATGGAAAGCGGAGGCGTCTGGCGTCTCGGCGACCAGGCCGCCGCCATTCCGTCCTTCTCCGGCGACGGCATGTCGATCGCGCTCCACAGCGCCCATCGCGCGGCGGAAAGCTATCTCAGAGGCGAAAGCGCGCAAGCCTATCAGCAGGCGCTCGCAAAGGACCTGTCGGCGCAAGTCCGCCGCGCCACGCTTCTCTCGCGGATGCTTGTGAGCCACGGCGGGCAACGGCTGGCGATGGCCTGCGCCGGCCTCGTCCCCACTGTGCTGCCGGTCAGCGCAGGTCTGACCCGGATCCCATCTCGCGCGCTGGCTGCACAGCGGGCCTGAACTCCCCTTCCCTACGCACGAAACGGGCTTTCCAAAAAGAAATCGCCCTTCCCGCGCCCGATTCACAATTTCTCCTGTTGATAGAGCGCCTTGCTTTTTCCGGAACCGTAGTCTTTGAAGCGCAGAGCGGCTATAGCAACGCTTTGTTGCCCGAGTTGGTCTTGCTCATGACCCTAGTTTTTGAAACCAAACGGCTGACGCTTCGCCCGGTAACCCTGGACGACGCGCCCGCCACCCAGCGGCTTTTTCCGCATTGGGAGATCGTCCGCTATCTGGGCTATAACATCCCCTGGCCCTACCCCGAGGACGGCGCCCTTCAGTTCTATCGCGATGTCGCCTTGCCTGCGATGGAGCGCGGCGACATGTGGCTGTGGGCGATCCGTTTGAAAGATGGCCCCTCGCACCTGATCGGCTGCATCGGCCTCCATCCCTTCCGCGACAACCACAGAAGCTTCTGGCTCGCCCAGCCCTGGCAGCGCCACGGCGTCATGCAGGAGGCCTGCGTGGCGGTCACGGATTTCTGGTTCAATGTGCTGAACCGGGAGAAGCTGAGGGTTGCGAAGGCCGTGGGCAACATCGCGTCGCGGCGCATTTCGGAACGTGAGGGCGCGCGCCTCGTCGTCATCGAGGACCGCACCTTCCGCATGGGTCCCACCATGGCGGAAATCTGGGAAGTGACGAAAGAGGAGTGGAACGCGCGCCGGCGAGCGCTGGCCAGCCTGGAGCTCGGCATCCCGGCCTGGGAAAGCGCCGCCGCCATGGCCGGCGAATAGCGGTCCGGCCAAGCGGCTTTTTGTATGCGCTGCGCGAAAGGCGGTATGCCGCTCGATCCTCGTGGCTGACGTGCGCTTGTGCCGGCATCGCCTTGGGGCCGGATCTTAAGAAAAAGGCCTTGCCATCGGGGCGGCAACTTTGGAGCGAAAGGCGCTGCCCTCGCGCTGTTTCACCCGCTGCTTTCCTCGCCATCGATGAGCGCAGCCGCACCGCGCCCACTTCGCTTCCTGCTTTTCGACGCCAACAGCTACCCGCATTTCAGAGACCTCAACCCGAGTTCGGCCTCAAGCACATCGAAATCCCGGTCCGCATGCAAGAGCGGAATCTCATGCGCGATGCAATATGTGCCGATGATCATGTCGATGGTCTTGCGCGGCGTGATCCCTTTCGCCCGCAAGGCCCGATAGTTCTTCGCCGCCTGCAAGGCGATGTCGCGTCCCCCAAGGTTGCGGATCTCGATCGCCTCGAACAGCTCCAAAGCAATGCGGTAGTCCTTCTCCCGCCGAAAGCCTTGAAGGACCTCAGCGAGAATGAGATCGCCCGCCAGGACGAGCTGCCGGCCCAGAAGCGCGTCCAGCATATCCGTCTCCGAAGAGAGCCGCCCGTTGAAATAATCGATCCAGACGGAGCTATCGGCCAGGATCACGGCCGGCCCGCATGGCTTCGAGATCGCCCTCCCACGGCAGCTTGCCGCGATAGTTTCGGATCGCCTCTTGCGACTTCAGGCGCACGAGCAGGCGAAGCGCCTCTTCGACGGTTTCGCGTTTCGTTGTGAGGCCGGACAGGCTCATCGCCTTGCCGATCAGCTCATCGTCGATTTCGATGTTCGTGCGCATATCCCGCTCATGTGTATAAAGTAATGAATATATACACATCGCCTGGAGCTGCAAGCGTTATTTGCTCACCGCGGCGAGCGCAGCACGACGAGCGCGCGAAGGCGTCGAGCGCGGCCATTGACTGATCGTTCAAGGTCTCGCGGAAGATGGGCCGCAGCGACTTCGGCACAGGCCCGAGCGCGGTTTCGCGGCCGGAAAGCCCGCGCAGGGGGAAGCTTTCGAGCCGCGCGTGCAGTCCCTTCGCCAAAGGAGTGTCGGCGTGGCTGTAGGAGAGAAAGGCGCGATACTTGAAATCGGCTGGATGAATCATTGGCGCTCGCGGAGCTGAATGCCTCCACAATCGCAGACCGGGCATTTTTAATCTATATGTATCTGCTTAGTAGGTCGCTGAAAAGGTCGGAAATCCGCGCTCCATCCTTCGACAAGTCTCAGGATGAGGTCGAACGATATCAACAGCTTGAACCTCATGGTGAGCTTGTCGAACCATGGGCCGCATGGTTTTTCAGCGATCTGGTCCGATTCCCCCGCCGTCACGGTCCGGAACGATCCCGAATAGCCGCAAGCGGCTTCCGGGATGACAGGCGCGCGGCATCAAGCCGGATGCGCCATCTCCATCGCGGGGCGGCGGAGCGCGGGTTCATCGGCCAATCTGCGCCACGGCGCTCCCGCAAGCACATAAAGCCCCGATCCGATAGCGGCGAGGTCGAGGAAGTACAGGTAGCGGTAATCGCTGGCGATGGAGATGACGAAGAAGCTCGCCGCGAACAGGGCGGCGGATGAGATGAGCGCCAGGAAGGCGTAGTCTTCCGGCCGCCGCCGGAGCCACAGGAAAATGAAGCATGCGGCGTTGATGAGCGCGAAGACGGGGTGCGTCAGGCCCGCGTCGACGAACCAGCGGGAATAGCGATCGAGGGCTTTGTCGCGGGCGTCCGAACGAAGCTCCATGTTGAGCTTGCCCAGCTGAGGCTGCGGGCCGTCGACGCCAACCCCATAGAAATAGACTCGTCTGGGGTCCGGCGGGGCGAAGAGCCAGCGGAAGACTTCGCCGCGCGTCGACACATAATCCAGCGGGTGATGGACGATCAGGTCGCGCCACTGCCGCGAAACGGCGTCCGGCGACGCCGAAACCGCAGCCGCCAGCTCCGGCCAATCCCAGACCGGATCGGACGAACGCGGGGTGAAAAGGCTTTTGCCGCCGTCGATCAATTTGGCGACGCTGGGCGCTTCCCGTTCAAGAATGACGGGCTCGAAAGCCGGATCGTTCTTCGCCGCGCCGACGATGTCGTAGATTTGCAGTTGGCGGAACATCGTGTAGGCGCCGGGCTGCTTGACCGCGCGCAGCTCAAGCCAGGCTTTGCCGCCAGCCGCGACCAAGGCGCAGCTCGCCGCGACCATGAACGCGCTCAGCGCCGCTTTCAGAAGGCGCGCGCTCTTCGCCTTGGCGTAAGCGATGGCCCCGACCGCCGCCCCGGCGGGCAGAAGGACCAGGACGCCGTTCTGCCGGGTCAGCGCCGCCAAGGTGAGACAGGCCACGGACGCCGTCAGCAGGATCGCGCGGACGCGTGTTCGCTCCCATTGCCGGGCGGAATGAAAGATGAGCGTGAAGCCCGCGAGCGATGCATTGGCGAAGAGAACGTCCTTCCAGACGATGCCCTGCATGATGAAAAGCTGCGGCAGCGAGATGCAGACGGCGGCGGCCAGGGGCGCGATCCAGGCTGATCTGGAGGCCGTGGCCATGATGGACGCGAGCGCGCCGTAAGCCAGCGCCGCGTTGAAGACGAGGAAGAGCGTCGCGCCCGTAGCGAGCTGGTCGCAAACGCCGAGGATGAAGGACATGACGGGCGGATGCCAATTGTCGTAGACGCCCTGCCTGCCCTCCAGAAGCTGGAGCACCGAATTGTAGGAAAGGTGGCCGGGACTGTTGACGGCGACGGAAGCGGCGCCTCCGAGGACGATAATCGCCGCGCCAAGGGGGCCGGGCCGCCGGAGCCAGCCAGCCGTTTCGGCGAAGCTTAAGCGAATGCTTTTCAACCCGATCTCCATGGGCGCCCTGGCATGAAAGGACGGTTCATCGAGCGTCATCCCGCCAGGAATAAGGCCGAATCCCTACTTTATCTCCTTCGCCGCTCACGATATGACATCGGAACCCGAAACTAAGCATATGCTCGCGCGTTTACTGGCGATGCGCTGTCCGTCTCCGAATCGCCGCCTGGGCTTAGAGCTAGCTCCTACGGCAATTCGGAGACAAAAGGGACGCTAGAAAAAAATATTAGGCTCGTATGTCTCGCAATTGCCTCTACGAGCCTGCCGCAAAGGGTGTAGGCAATTGCGAGACGCCACACGAGGGAGACTTGCGCGTCATGACCGACAGCACCATCCGCCTTTCGCCCAACGCAACGTTCTGGGTTCTGTTCCTGTGCGGGTCGCTTGTGGCGCTCCTGGTCTTCGCCGACATTCTCCTGCCGTTCGTGGCCGGCTTCGTGCTCGCCTACCTGTTCAACCCAATCGTGGATCGGCTGGGCCGCATAGGCTTGAGCCGGGGAGTGTCCGCCTTTGCGATCATCGCGGTGGTGGCGCTGGTCTTCGCCATCGTTCTCGCGCTAATCCTGCCGCCGGTCATTGAGCAGTTCGGGCAGCTCATCGAGGCCCTTCCCCGGTATTACCAGGAGGCGCGAACCTATCTCCTACGCAATTACGGGCATTATTTGCTGCCGCTCCAGAAGCAGCTCAACCTGCCGCAAGGCGGTCCCCAGGGCCCCGGCCCACTGCCTCCACAGGTTACGGAGGGGCTGGCGTCCTGGTTCCTTACCCAGCTTCAGAACCTGCTGAAAGGCGGGCTGGCGGTTTTCAATTCGCTGGCGCTGATGTTCCTGACGCCTGTCGTGACCTTCTTTCTTCTGCGCGACTGGGACAAAATGATTGCCGGGATCGAGGACCTGCTTCCCCGGCAGGATGCGCCCGCCATCAAGGAGATCGCGCAGGAGATGGATTGGACCATTTCCGGCTATTTGAGAGGCACGCTGATCGTGCTCCTGATTGTTTCAGGCTTCTACATGGTGGCGCTTGGGGCGATCGGACTGAATTACGGGCTGGTCATCGGGCTCGGCGCGGGCCTCATCAGCTTTGTGCCTTATCTTGGCTCGACAAGCGGCTTCCTGATCTCGGGCGGCGTCGCGATCGCCCAGTTCTGGCCCAACTACACCCAGATCGCGCTTGTCTGCTCCGTGTTCGTTCTCGGCCAGGTGGTCGAGGGCAATGTGCTCACGCCCAAAATCGTCGGAGACAAAGTGAGGCTGCACCCCGTCTGGATGCTGTTCGCCTTGATCGCTTCCGGCTATATCCTCGGCTTCACCGGCCTTCTCATCTCGGTGCCCATGGCCGCGGCTATCGGGGTGCTGGTGCGTTTCGCCGTGCGAAAGTATTATGGGAGTCCCATGTACGAAGGCCAGGTGCAGCATGAGCTTAAGACCGGAATCATCGGCAGGTAGCGCCGCGTGAAGGCTTCGCAACTTGTGTTCGACCTTCCGCAGCGGCAAAGCTGGGACGAAGCGGACTTTTTCGTGACGTCGCGGAACGAGCACGCGCTGCGCCTGGTCACGGCGTGGCCCGAGTGGCATGCCCCGGCCGTGGTCATTTTCGGTCCGCCTCAGTCTGGAAAAACCTATCTCGCCAATATTTGGCGAAACCGCTCGAACGCGGAATTCGTCGAGCCCGCGGACCTCGCCGGGCATGTGTGGTCGGCTCCCTTCACGCCCCTGATCGTCGAGGATGCGAACTCGTCAGCGTTTTGCGAGACGGCGCTTTTCCATCATCTCAACCTCGCGCGCGAGCATGGATCGTCGATCCTGCTCACGGCGGAAACGCCGCCCGGTCAATGGGAGGTGTCCCTCCCCGATCTGCGCTCGCGCATCCGCTCCTACCCCGCCGCCGAAATCCATCCCCCCGACGAGGAACATCTGGCGGCGCTGCTGCTCAAGCATTTCAGCGACCGCCAGATCGAAATCGCGCCCGACGTGATCTCCTACCTCGTAGACCGGATCGAGCGCTCCATGGCGGCCGCGCAAGCGGTTGCGGAGCGCCTCGACAGGCTCGCGCTGGCGGAGCATCGCGCGGTTACGCGCGCGTTTGCGGCGAGGGTGCTGAAGGAGCTTCATGCGGGGTCGGACGACGAGGCCGGCGGGGACGGGAACGCGAGCGAGGAGTGATCCTCTTGGGTGCGTCCCAGGCGATTGCGCTCGGGTTCGCCAACGAATGCCTCTGTGCTTTGTGGCCTCTTTTCGGCAAGCACGCATGGGTGTAGCGGGCCGCGAGGAGACATTCAAGAAGTTGAAACTAAATGTTAAATCGCCGCAATGAGCGAAAATGCGTTGCCGTTCCGCAACCGCGTTCAAAGGGTGCTTCACAGTTCCTTTTGTTGCGGAAGGCGAAAGTTGGCCGGCGCCTCGACGATGAAGGATCGGCGTATATTCTGTTCGTGACGCCTCTCTGCGACGGAAACCCCGGCGTCAACTGCGGGCCCGCCCGGGAGCAAAGCCGCTCTGCTCAATAGAGCCGAGCGAGTTCGATCCATCCGCACTCTGGTCCGTATCCGGGAGCTGGGCATGAATAAGCGCGATGGCCGCATTAAGCTGGTCGTCCGTCGCCTTTTCTTTCGGTACATAAGTACTGCTGCCGGTTCTTTCCTGGGCGCCGTCATTCTTCAGATGCCCGCGCAGTTGCGCCTCGGATTCGATCGGCATCGATGCAAGCTCTAGCATCAGGAGTTGCGGAATTCCGGGCTCGAGATCGTAATCCGGCTCGATGCCTGTCGCCTGGATGGAGCGGCCGGAAGGGGTGTAATACCTCGCGGTCGTCAGACGTATAGCCCCCTTGTTCACGAGCGGGATGAGCGCCTGGACCGAGCCCTTTCCATAAGACCTGGTGCCGAGGAGTGTAGCCCGGTTGTTGTCCTGCAGCGCGCCTGCGACGACTTCTGAAGCGGAGGCCGATCCGCCGTTGATCAGCACAACGAGCGGCTTTCCATCCGTGATGTCTCCGGGCTTCGCATAGGCGCGATGAATGTCGGAGGCGCTGCGGCCTTTCGTCATGACGATAGCGCCGCCGTCAAGAAAAGCGTCCGCGACCGCGATGGCCTGATCGAGAAGGCCGCCTGGGTTGTTCCTAAGGTCAAGCACGTAGCCGGAAACCTTGGAACCGAGAACCTTTTTTATGTCCTCCACCGCCCACCGGACACGATCGGCGGTGTATCTATGTTCAAATGACTTGACCTTGATCCAGCCCACGTCTCCTTCGACGCTGTACTGTACGGGATTAACACGGATAATGTCGCGGACGACCTTGACGGTGACCGGCATGACAACGCCATTTCTGGCGAGCGTCAACGTCACCGAAGACCCCACAGGCCCGCGCATTTTATCACCGGCGGCGCTCATGCTGAGGCCTTTGATCGATTTCCCGTCGATAGCGGTTATGGTATCGCCTGCAAGCACGCCAGCCCGGTCCGCAGGCATCGTGTTGAGGGCTTCGATAACTTTGGCTCCGCCGCCCTCCATATTTACGTCGACGCCAAGACCGCCAAAACCGCCGCGCTCCTCCTCCAGCTCTTGTTCGACTTCTTTTGGCGAGAGGTAGAGCGAATGCGGGTCTAGCCCGGCCACTGCGCCTCTAATTGCGTATTCGACCAGCCCCGAATTATCGGTCTTCACGGCATAATGAGCGCGTATCTGCTTGAGAACATCTTCGAAAGCTACAGCCTTCCCCTGCCTTGGCGAGGGCGGAGCGATAAGACCGCCGCCGCGCCCCCGGTCAAGCCATGTCAGCACTCCCTTAATTGCGTCTTCGAGGAGTTTCGACTCGTCGGGCTCTACGACATAATTGGCGCGCACCTTCGCGAGCGCGTCACTGAAAACGTCGAAATGCTTATTGGTATCGGTCCCCGCCGCTTCGGCCCTCCCCTGCCCAAGCGAAGGCGGGTCGATAAAACCGCTGGCTGCGGCAAGCAACAGGATGAAGGCCCCAAACGCGCGTTTACGCATTAATTTCCAGCCTTTTTCGCGCGAAAGAGAGAATTTCAGCATTCTTTAGAGTGACCGGCTTCGAGCGCCCTGTCGATTAAGTTTGGCTGAAGTCACCATTCAGTTTGCCTTAAGACTCCGCTCTCGTCTGAGCGAATCCGGCAGATACGAGTTTCCTTCACGAGCATGTGATTTCTGCCGAGCCCCCTCCAGCATTAAGATTGATTTAAGTCAACATTCAGTTTGCCTTAAGTCAAACAGGAAGTGTGGCATCATTGAAATACGGTCAGGTCTCGGTCTGGCTTGAGTTTCGGCCCCGAGTTAGGTGCGGCTCGCGAGACCTAAACCCGGCTAAAGCGAGACGGAGAGAGAGGCTCCCATGTTGAAACATTCGCTTGCGGTCTTAGCCATATCGACAGTTCCGGCCATGGCGGCCGACAATATCGTCTCCAGCCATGACGTCCGGTTCGACCAGGTCTCCTTCACCTGCGGAGAGATGAACCAGGGCGGCAAGGTTGTGCGCTTCATTCATACCGACCCCGGCGCCAAATTTATCCAGGAAACCCAGCCTGCAGCGGATGACCCGTTGGCGAAGAGTTGGGACATTACCTATCGGATTATCTGCGAAGGCGGTTACCAGCAGCCGATCAGCGCCCGTGCAGGCAGCAGAGGCTCTCTCCGTTAAGCGCATACGCCGGACAGCTTCATTCGGCGGCTTATCTTCCCCTGAGCTGGCGGCGTTATCGCCTCCAGTGTGGCCAATACCTCGCAATTGCCCATTGGACTTTTCAGTGAAGTTAGTGGGCAGTTGCGAGCGCCGCGGCCCGCCGGCGTTCAATCCAAACCGGCCGCCCCACCCTTCTTCCTTGGGCGCGCGTTCGCAATCGGCGGGATCGACTTCAAATAGGCGGCGATCGCTTCCCGGTCTTCCGGCGTGAGCTTAGCCATGTTCTCCTGCACCTTCGTCATCGAGCCGCCGAGCGAGTCGCCATCGGGGGTGAAGCCCGTTTCCAGCGCGTAGGCGATGTCCTGCTCGCTCCAGGATTTGAGGCCCGTGGCGTCGGGCGTGATATTGGGAACGAAGCCCTTGCCTTCCGGGCTGGGCGCGCCCGAGAGCTTCTTGTCCTTGATCGTCCCACCCAGCCAATCGCGCGGCGTATGGCACTCGCCGCAATGGCCAGGACCTTGGACGAGATAAGCGCCGCGATTGATCTTCTCGCTTTTCGAGGGATCGGGAACGAAGGTTCCGCCGCCGAGATTGAGCCAGTCCCACGAGATCGAGGCCGGACCGGACATTGTACGGGAAGGAGAGTTCGTGCGGAGGCGCCGTCCAGGACACGGCGGGCACGTGTCGAGGAACGCCTTCAGGTCGAGGAGATCGTCGCGCGTCATGTGACGGTAGGAGGCGTAGGGAAAGGCCGGATAGTAATGTTTACCCGCGGGCGAAACCCCTTCGGTCATGGCCTTGATGAAGTCTTCGCCGCTCCATGCGCCGATGCCGGTTTTCTTGTCGGGGGTGATGTTCGGCACGTAGAAAGTGCCAAACGCCGATTTCAGGCATCGGCCGCCCGTCAGCGTCAGGGCGTCCTTGTAATTCGGATCGTCGCATTTTGCGGAAGCCGGGGCGGCATGACAGGACGCGCAGCCGCCGGCGTAGAAGAGATACCGCCCGTTCTCCACGTTCCTCGCCCGCGCGCTGGCGAGCGGCGTAAGCGACCAAGCAAGCAGACAGCATAGAAGCAGAAGCGCACGGGCGGTCATCATTGCAAGCCTACTCCTTTTTCTCTTCGCGATACTTTTCATGGCAGGCTTTGCAGGCCTTGGCTACGTCGCCGAACACCACCTTGAAATCAGCGAGCCCCTCCGAAGCGGCGACAGAGGCGGCCTTGGCGGTCGCCGCTTCGAGGTCCTTGGCCTTCGACTTCGAAATCGGCGATGTCCTGCCAGATTTCAGCCTTGGCTTCCGTTTCTTCGCCGGTCTCCGACCCCTTGGGGAAGAGGGTGACGAATGTGGCGAGCGATCCGTTGATGTCTTTCATTGCCTTTGCAGCAGCAGCGCCATCGTAAGGCTTCTCGCCCTTTATCATGGCGACAACGCCTTTCACGGATTTTCCGTTGCCCTTCATGAGTTCCTGCCTGTCCTTGATCGGATCGCCGGCAGCAGAGGCAAGGCTCGCGCCAAGAAGCACCGTGAGAGCCATTGCAACGCCAATTGACCTGGACGTCATGATGATTTTCTTCCTCAAGCTGTTCGTGGGGGACTGCGACGAGCGGTCCGATGCGGGGGACATCGGGAGCATGATGAGCGGGTGGAGCCACCTCCATAAGACCGATATGTGGAAAAGATAAGTTCGAGGCGGCCGCCATGCCAGAAACAAATCCGTCAACGGAAACTCTTTCCCGCTCGCCGCCCTTGACGAAGATCAACGCCGCCTCTCGGGTTAAGTGGCTGTATAGTTCCAAGTTTCGCATTCGGGAGGGGCATATCTTGCAGCGAGCAAAGGCCAAAGGAGCGGGCCGGCCGGGCGAGTGGGTTCTCGTCACGGGCGCGTCCGCCGGGATCGGCCGCGAGCTTGCGAGGGCGTTTGCATCTCGCGGGTTCAACCTCATTCTGTCGGCGCGCAACGAGGAGGCGATAGGGGCGCTCGCCCGCGAGCTGGCGGCGGCCCACGGCGTGCGGGCGAAGACGATGCCGGCCGATCTCAGCCTTCCGGGCGCGGCCGAGGCGATCGCCGCCGCGATGGAGGGAGCGGGCGTCGAGCCCGCCATCCTCGTCAATAACGCGGGCGTCATCTGCGAGGGCGATTTCGCCGCCATCGGCCTCGACGATCATTTGAGGCTTCTGCAGATCGACGTCGTCGCGCTCACAGCGCTGACGCGTCTCTGCCTCCCGCCGATGCTCGAGCGAGGCTCGGGGCGCATTCTCAATGTCGCCTCGCTGGCGGCGTTCATGCCGATCCCGCGCATCGCGGCCTACGCCGCCGCCAAGGCCTATGTCCTGTCGCTGACGGAGGCGCTCTCCGAGGAGCTGCGCGGGACGGGCGTCACGGCGACGGCGCTGTGCCCGGGCTTCACCGACACGGCGATGGTTCGCGCGTCGCAACTCATGAAAGCGATGCCCGCAAGGCTGATCATGCCGGCGAGGGACGTTGCCGAACTCGGGTGCGAGGCTTGCCTCAAGGGCGAAACGATCTGCATCCCCGGCCGCTCCAACCGCCTGCTGGCCGAAGGCGCGCAGCTTCTTCCCCGGAAGCTTGTGCGGGGACTCGGCGGAATGGTGAACGTCCGCGGCTGGGGCAGAATTGCGAGCGCGCTTTACGGGCGCGCCGTCTCCGGCGGAGGAGCTGGCGAATGACCTCCGTCCAGGCCAACGGCATCAGCATCGAATTCCAAGAAACAGGCGCGCGCGATGCGCCCGTGATTCTTCTCATCATGGGCCTCGGCATGCAGCTGATCGCATGGCGGCAATCGCTCTGCGAGGGCCTCGCCGCGCGCGGCTTTCGCGTCATCCGCTTCGATAATCGCGACATTGGCCTCTCGACCCCCATGCCGGCCCGGCCGCTCGCGACCACAGCCATGATGGCGCGCGCCTTTTTCGGCCTGCCTGTCAAGCCGCCCTATACGCTGAACGACATGGCGCGCGACGCGCTCGGCCTCCTGGATGCGCTCAGGATCGGGCGGGCTCATATCGTTGGCGCTTCCATGGGCGGCATGATCGCGCAGATCATGGCCATTGAGCACCCGGACCGCGTCAAGAGCCTGACCTCGATCATGTCCACCACCGGAAATCGCAAGCTGCCGCGCCCGGAGGGCAAGGTGCTGCGCGCGCTTTTGCGGCCCCGCCCGCGCAACAAGGCTGTCGCCGTCCGGCGCGGAATTGAGCTGTTCCGGCTGATCGGAGGCTCGGGCTATCCGCCTTCCGACGCCGAACTTCGAGACCTGTGCGAGAAGGCGGTGCAACGCAGCTACCGGCCGGGCGGCGTGGTGCGCCAGCTCATCGCCATTCAGACCGCGCCGAGCCGCGTGCGGGCGCTTCGGCGCGTGCGCGCGCCAACGCTCGTTCTGCACGGGTCCGACGATCCGCTCGTGCCGCTGGCCGGGGGCGAGGACACGGCCGCCGCCATTCCGGGCGCGCGCTTGCGCATCGTCCCCGGCATGGGGCACTTTCTGCCCGAAGCGCTGGTTCCGCTTCTCGTCGATGAAATCGCCGGGCACTGCCTCGCCGCCGAGGATGCGGCGCAAACCATGGCTGCGCGCGCTGACGGAGGCTCGCCATGAAACGTCTTTCCCTGCTCGATGCGCTCTTCCTTTATCTGGAGACGCCCGAGACGCCGATGCATGTCGCGAGCGTAACGATTTTCAAGCCGCAGCCGGGCGAGCGCGATCTTTTCGCCCGCTTCCGCGAGCACACGGCGGCGCAGCTCGATCTCCTGCCCTCGTATCGCCGCCGCCTTGAGCCGACGCCTCTCGGCATCGACCATCCGGTCTGGGCGATCGAGGAGATGCTGGACCTCGACAAACATATCCGCCGCGCGGCGCTACCGAAGCCCGGCGGCATGAAGGAGCTTCAGGCGCTGGTCGCAGAGCTGCACGCCGCGCCCCTCGACCGTTCGCGCCCGCTTTGGGAGTACACCTTCATCGAGGGGCTCGCGGGCGGCGCGTTCGCCGTTTACGCCAAGGTGCATCACTGTGCGATGGACGGCGTCGCGGGCGCCGCCACCCTCAGCGTCGTTTACGATCTTGCGCCCGGCGCGGAGCACGAAAGCCCGCCTCAAAGGATCGTCCCCCTCGACGCGGAGCCGTCCGACTTCATCGAACTGACCAGCACGGCGATTGGCGATTTCATCCGCCAGGGCTGGCGCGCCGTCACCTCGCTGCCGGGCTTCGTCCGTGCGCTGGCCAAGGCCGCGCCGCATTTCGGCCGCGACGCGCGCTTCCTCTACCGCTATGTGAGGGACATGCCGCGAACGCCGCTCAATTCGGCGATCACGGGCAAGCGCGCCTTCGCGACCGCGTCGCTGCCGCTCGCGCATGTCAAGGCGCTCGCCAAGTCCCGCGGCGCAACCATCAACGACATCGTGCTGGCGCTCTCGGCCGGAGCGCTGCGGCGCTACCTCATCGAACGCGACGCGCTGCCGGACAAACCGCTGACAGCAGGCGTGCCCGCGTCGCTCAGGCCTCCCGGAGACGCGCATCTCAACAACCAGGTCGTGTTCACCCTCTCCCGCCTGCCGACCGATGTCCCCGCCCCCCTGCCCCGCCTTGCCGCGGCGCAGGCCGCCGGGCAGGAGGCGAAGAACCTGTTCGCCGATATGCGCGGCCTGCTTACGACCGACATCTCGATCCTCGGCGCGCCCCTCGCCGTGACGGGGCTGGCCAGATTGTGGGGGCACGCGCGCGCCGCGAACTACCTCGGGCCGTTCTTCAATATCGTCATCTCGAACGTGCCGGGGCCGAGACAAACCCTGTATTGCGCCGGAGCGCCAGCCACGCACAGCTTCCCAGTGTCGATTCCCTATCATGGGTGCGCGCTCAACATCACGGCCCAGAGCTACCTCGACCAGCTCGATTTCGGCCTCGTGGCTTGCAGCGAAACCGTGCCCGGCATAGAGCGCATCGCCGGTTTCATCGCCGAAGACTTCGCCGCGATGTGCGAGGCCGCCGCTGAGGCGGGCCACCCCCAGGCGATCGAGACCATCGCCGTGAAGAGACTGGCTCCGCCAGCCGCGCACAAGCCGGCCGGAATCGCCGACGCAGAAACCGGGCAGCGCCCCCGGAAAGTGGAAAAGACCGGCACACTCGCGCAACAAATCGACGTGCTGGGGGAAGTGACCGAGGCTTTGCTCCACCGGGTGAAGGAGCTTCAGCCGCCCGTGCGGAAGACCAAGGCCAAAGAGCCGCGAAAGCCCGCGGCCTCGAAGCCCGGCGCCCGAAAACGAACCTCGGGCAAGGCGGCGCCTGCGCGATCATCGAGCTAAGCTAAGTCCACCGGTGGGCGTGGGGTTCGATGGCGTCACGCTCATCTTAAGCGACGGCGCGTCGGGCGCGAACGGCGAGACTTCACGCAAAAGTTTTGTCTGCTGCACAGGTGAAGCTTGACAATGGCCTTGACCGTGATCGGAAGGGCCATACACTAAAGCTAACAACAACGAAAAGATGTGAGGAAACGTCAAATTGGAGACAGGCGCGCATTGCCAGCGCCGTCACGGGGCTGCGCCCGGGCTGCTGTTTCGGTTCTTGGAGGTCCGGGCGTTTTGGGAGCATTACGCGGCCGTCGCGATGCGCCCCGTGTGGGGCGCGGCTGCCGAGGGCGACGGCCATCCGGTCCTGGTCCTGCCGGGGCTGGCGGCGGGCGACGGAAGCACCGCTCTCATGCGCCATTTTCTGCGCTCGCGCGGCTACTCCGCTCATGGCTGGGGCCAAGGCGTCAATCTCGGGCTCCGGCAGGGCGTTCTCGATCGCGCCCACGAAAAGCTCGCTCAACTCTGGATCGACCATGGCCGGTCGGTCAGCATCGTCGGCTGGAGCCTCGGCGGCCTTTACGCCCGCGAACTCGCCAAACGGTCTCCGGAACTCGTGCGGTGCGTCATCACGCTCGGCTCGCCGTTCACCGGCCATCCGCGCGCGACAAACGCCTGGCGCCTCTACGAGTTCGCCAGCGGCCATCGCATCGATTTGCACGATTTCCATGGGCGGCTGACATCGGCTCCGCCGGTCCCCACGACCTCGATCTGGAGTTCGACCGACGGCGTCGTGTCATGGCGCTGCAGCGTGGAGACCCGGCGGGACCTCGCCGAAAACATCGTGCTCGAGTTCGAGCCATCTCGGCCTGGGCGCCCATCCCGCGACGCTCTACGCCATCGCAGACCGGCTCGCCCAGCCAGAGGGCCAATGGAAGCCTTTCCACCGGAAAGGCTGGCGGCGGCTCGTTTATTCCTGTCCCGTGAAACGGCAGGCGAAGCACTAGTGTGGCGTCTCGCACTTGCCTATACCCGTTGCGGCAGGCTCTCATAGGCGATTGCGAGACATGAGCCCACGCGAGCATGACCGGTGAAGCAGCCGCCTCAACCCCAGGAGAAGAGCTGCTCAAAGGAGCGGTCGGGTTCGGAAGGCGTTCTGGGGCCGGCGGCCACCCAAAGCAAGGCTCCAAGAGCCAAAAGGGCGGCCAGCAAAGCAACCCACATCCCGGATGAGGGAACTCGCCTGGGTCCGTATCGCCGGCTATAATCGGCGCGGCCATCGTAAAGAATCGTCGTGAACCGCCTTCGAAGCGTTTCTCGCCATATTAATATAGCTGATTGATTTGCGTTATGCATCCCCTCAAGGCGGGACGGCCGCCGAACTCCAGCCGGAGTCAATGATGCCCTATCCGGTTGATCCGTTCGTCGCCAGTTGTTGTCGTCCCGTGCGCACTGCGGCGTGAAATGCTGCTGTGCGGACACGGGACCCTTTTGACGATTGCGCAAGAAGGCCCCGGATAAGCGCCAAGGCGCTTTCCGGGGCGACAATCGCGGAACCGATCAACCGGATTCCGCATGAAACCCCAATCACCCTCTCGGATGACTGGGATCGCCCCGACGCCACGGAAATCAGGGTTGTTCAACCAGGGGCGAGTTATTGGCGGCCAGAACGAAATCGGCGATCTCGTCGGCAGTGCGAGGCGCCAGGGGGACCGCCTTAATATAAGAGGCCTCGTTGGCCGCCATGTCCGCGGATTTCACTGTTTTGAAGAAATGATTGGCCTCGGGCACAAGGACGAGCTTCGCCGCGGGCGACGCCTCTTTTAACCGCTTTGCGTCGGCAACGCTCACCTGAAGATCCCGTTCACCCTGCAGGATCAGAACCGGCTT
The DNA here is from genome assembly GCA_963727795.1 of uncultured Alphaproteobacteria bacterium. Lineage (GTDB taxonomy): Bacteria > Pseudomonadota > Alphaproteobacteria > Rhizobiales > Rhodomicrobiaceae > Rhodomicrobium. The sequence goes on along the minus strand of CAVSHC010000005.1, from coordinate 37,163 downwards.
GTGAAAACGCGCGATCAGCCGGGCGGGATCGTAGGAGAACGCGCTGATCAAAAGGCCCTGCACGGGGGGAGCGAACAGATCCTGAAGCGCGGGATGCAAGGAGTAGACATTGAGATGGCGGCCGGCTTCCAGCGCTTCGATCGCGGATACGGCTTGCCGAAGCATCGGGCCGCCGCCCATGGAGAGCTTCAGTTGATCGCGCAGCACCTGCCCCACGGGCCGGCCCGGCGTGGCGAGCAAAACGAGGCCGCACAGGCCTTCGTCATTCCCGCTCGCCGCGAGCGCCACCAGGCCGCCCTCGCTATGGCCCGCCACCCACACGCAGGAGACATTGGTCCGTTCGCGAATGACCTTGATCCAGGCGTGAACGTCGCCCGCGTAATCCTTGATCGTGACTGCGTTCGGATCGGCGACGGCGCGCGAGCTGCCGAACATGCCGCGTTTGTCCACCCGGATGCTGGTGACGCCCCTGCGGCCAAGGCCTTCGGCAAGAAGCTTGTAGGGAGAGCCTTTCACGCCGAGACGGTTGTTGCCGTCGCGGTCGGTGGGTCCAGAGCCGGGGATGATCAGGACGGCGACGCTGCTGGCGTCCGGGCGAAGCATGACCCCGCTGAGCGGGCCGGCGCGGAGAAGAGCTTCACTTGTTACAGGCGCAGCATGCGCAGTTATTGCATAGAAGAAAAAGACTAGGAGGACTGGAACGCGCATACTCTGCTCTTCGATACTGTTGCAACCGAAGTTCTAGCTTGCCCTTCAATGCGCCTTTTCAATGGCAGTCCCGGTTTTGAATCCAGGCTGCGGTAAATAGTCTGCTTCAAACTCTCGCATTTCTTCTAAAATTGAATTGATAAGCCAAAGCGGCCACTCCTGCTTAGCAACAGAAATTGATTACTTTGCAGCGCCGCCTTCGCCGGCCACCACGAAAGGCGCCCAGTAGGCCGGATGCGCCTCCGGGCCGCCCTTGCCGATCTGCGCCAGCATCGACTGGCGCATGGCCTCAGCGCGGCCCATCGACCTGTCGGCGGCAAGGCGGCTTACGGCGCCCGCGATCAGCGTAACGGTCGCGTCCGAATTCACGGCCCAGTGCGAGACGAGCAACGCGCGCGCCTGCGCGTAAAGGAAAGCGCGAGCCAGCCCGGACAACGCTTTGGCGCCCTGCGCGCCGCCCGCCGCCGTGTTGCAGGCCGACAGGATCACCCAGTCCGCGTCGAGCTTCAGGCCCGCGATCTCGGAGGCGGTGAGATAGCCGTCGTCTTCCTCGGTCGGGGCGTCGGGCGGGGTCAAAAGTAGTCCCGGCTCGGCGCTGCCGGAGACCTGTCCGGCGAGCGCGCCGTGGGTTGCGAAATGAACGATGCGGTATCTTGCGAGCTGGCCGCTTTCGCTCAAGCGCTTGACTTCGCGTTCCGTCGCCCGTGCGCCGAGGTAGATGTCGCCGGCGTCTGCATGCACATCGCGGGCCACGGCGCACAGCTCATCCGCAGTCTCGGGGAGCGGCGCCTGTTGGCGCAGGAAGGCGATGTCCGCGAATGCGCCCCGCTTCTTGACGCGCGCGACGCCGCGCTGCCCGGCGGCGGACGCGACCTGCATGTTCGGCAGAGCGGCGCAGGTCTTGTTGGCGCGAGCGAGGAGAGCAAGGCCTCGCATCGGCTGGGCCGGAGCCGTCGAGCAGCGGGTTTCCGAAGCCGATCAGGGGCTTCGGCGCGGCGCTCGGCCGCGCGACGCGGCGCAGCGCCTTCAGCGAGGAAACCGCGGGCAGCACGGTGAGCGCGTGCTCGCGGATGAGCCATGCCGCCGATCCATCCCCGGCGGGCGGCGCCGTCACCAGCACCTGGAACGGCAGTTGCGTGAGCGGGCCGGACAGCGCGAGAAGAAGCTGCTTTCCTTTGATCAGGTCTTCGACCTGCCCGAACAGCGCCCGATACAGCTTGTAGGCGCGGGCATGATCGAAAGGCAGCGGCTTGCCGGCGGCCCGATCCGCATCGGTGTAGCGCTGGCCGGTGAGTTCCGCGCAGCGCGGCCCGTCCCAGGCCGCCTCGTCGAGGCCGCAGCGCAAGGCCTGCACCTCTCTGGCAAGGGCCGCCGTGCCGAGATCCGACCGCACCCAGCGCATGTCCTTGCGCGTCACGACCCAGATGAAAGTTTCTTCCGGCGTCGGCTTGAATCGCGCATCGACGTCGAGGAAGAGAACCAGCGCCTCGTCCACGCCGAGCTGCGCCTGCGCCTCTTCCAGCGCGAGCGGCGCGGGGCTCGCAAGCGCGGCGTAATCTGGAAACTTCGCCGTCAGGTCCTTGTCGATCCCGGCGATGCGCGCCTCGATGGCCAGAAGCCGCGCCTGATTCTCCGCCTCGGCGTTCGCATCGCGCTTGCCCGCCACCTGACCGAGCGCGGCGTTGCGCAAGCCATCGCGTTTCTGCCATTCCGCCACCAGATCCTGGCGCTCGCGGGCCAGCGAAGCAAGCGCTGGATCTCCGGCGGCGCCGCGGGCGGCCATTTGCGCGAGCGATTGCGCCGCCTCCGAGTTGAGCGCCCATTGAGCGGCCTGAAACGTCTCGCGCGACGCTTTCTCATCCGGGGGAAGGCGATTGACGGCCTTGACGAGTCCCCAGAACGCCCAGTTCAGCTGCTCCGCCTCGCTTTTTCTTTTTCCTGTCAGCGCCGGACCGGCGTTCTGGACGCCACGCTGCTCGCGGCGGGCGATCGCGGCGGCGGCGCGCCTCCAGTAGTCCGCGGCGCGGGCCCAATCCCCCTCCGCAAAATAAAGGAGTCCCAGCACGTTGAGACTGACGAGCGTATCCGGATGATCCGCGCTCAGCACCCTCTCGCGGGCATCCAGCGCTCGCAGAAAAAGCGGCTCAGCTTGCGCATAACGGCCTTGCCAGAGATAGACCCGCCCTAGATTGCTGACGCTGATCAGCGTCAGCTTATGCTCCCGGCCAAGCACGCGCTCCCGCGTATCGAGGGCCCGCTTGAAAAGCGGCTCGGCCTCGGCATAACGCCCCTGGCTTTCATACATCGCCGCCAGATCGTCGGCCGCGGTGGCCGTCTCCGGGTGGTCCCTGCCAAGCAGGCGCTCGGAAGCGGCGAACCCCCGCTTAAACAGGGGTTCGGCGTCGGCGTACCGGCCCTGCTCCCGAAAATTATCGGCCAAATCCCTGACCGCAAGAAGCGTCTCGGGATGCTCCTTGCCAAGCACGCGCTCGAACCCCGCCAGCGCGCGCCTGTAAAGCGGCTCGGCCTCGGCGTAGCGGCCTTGCGCGTAGTACGCCGCCGCGAGCCCGGTGACGCTTTTGAGCGTTCTGAAATGCTCCTTGCCAAGCACGCGCTCACGCCCCTCAAGAGCCCGCTTGTGAAGAAGCTCCGCTTCATCGTAGCGGCCCTGGCCATGATAAAGCGTCCCCAATGTGCTCACGGAGGTGAGCGTGTCCGGATGGTCCCGGCCAAGCACGCGCTCGGAGCCGTCGAGCGCGCGCTTATAGAGGGGCTCCGCTTCGCCGAAGCGGCTCTGCTGGAAATAAAGCGACGCGAGGTTGCTGAGGCTGACAAGCGTCTGCGGATCGTCTTTCCCGAGCGTCTCTTCGAAGCCTGCCACGGCGCGCTTGAGAAGGGGCTCGGCATCGGCGTAGTGGCCCAGCGATTCGTATGCGGAGGCCAATCTGACGGCTGCCGCGAGCGCGTCCGGACTTTGGGGTCCGCCCGCGCGCTCGAACCCTTCCAAGGCGCGCCTGAAAAGCGGCTCCGCCTCGCGATAGTAGCCCTGGGCCTGATACAAAGACGCAAGATTCGTGGCGCTCTTGAGGGCGCCCGGATGCCCGGCCCCCAGTGTGCGCTCGGCAAGTGCAAGCGTCTTTTGTCCGAGAGCGATCGCCTCGGCATATTTGCCTTGCCCGTAGAGTTGGACAACCTGCCGGTTGAGCGCGGCGATGTCGTCGGCGCCCTGCGCCAGCGCGCTTCCGCCGGCGGCGGCGATAGCGCAAAGAAGAAAAACAGACGTTGCAACCGCTCGCCGCAATAGCATTCGCCCCTCCGGCAAAGAGGATTACGGAATATAGGCCTGTGACTTGGCTGTGGCAATGCGACGCCTGAAATCCGGATCGGATGGCTGCGTCAGTTTTATTAGTTATCAAGCTTTTTTATCTGCTGCTATCATGCCGAAACAGCCGGGGCTGCGATCGGCGCATAACTGGCGTCAGATAGATTTGATCCACGCATTCTTTAGAGTATTTGGGGGCCGCATACGATGCGCGTGTTTCTGAGCTACCACGCGCCCGATGCGCGGAAGGCGGAGGCGCTGAAAGCCGCCATTGAGGCGAAAGAGCCGCAGATTTCCGTTTTCGTCGCGCATCAAAGTCAACGCCACGGAGCCTATTGGCAGCCGCAACTTTCCGGGGCTCTTGCCGAGGCTGACGCTTTTATCATCCTCGTCGGAAAATCCATCGGGCAATGGCAATTGCCGGAATATTACGCAGCCTACGACCGGTTCAATAATCTCGCCCCAACCACCAACAAGGCGCATGCGCTCATGTTTCTGGGGCGAGCCAAGGAAGCACAAGACCTTTATCTGAAATACAAGGGGCAGCGCGTCGCCGAAGACATGGGGCTTTGGGAAGAAGAGGTTTTCAAGGATTTCGACAAGCTGGAAAAGGCCGGTGTGACCCATCCGCAAATGGCGGAAATCCGGAAGATACTGGCGCCGGGACCCAAAAAAAAGTAGTTGTTACGGGCAGGGGGGTTCACATGCAGAAGCAGATTGAGAGCGAAACCGACCCAATTGAGGAGTCGGTCTGGCGCGTGCCGCGCAGCAGCTACCCCTCGACCGTTCCCTATGAGGCGCACGTCATCGAGCAATACAAGCTCGCCGTTGAGATGGCCGACCGCGTAAGCGCCCGGCGCATGGTCGCGAACTCCTTCTTCGTCGCGATCCACACCGCCATCGTCGCAGCCATCGCTTTCCTCGCGAAAGAGCACCTCTTTACGATACCTTGGGCCACTGTCGTCGCCTTTGCAGGCGTCATGCTTCTGTGTCTGCTCTGGTGGCAGATCATTACCTCATACAAAAACCTCAACACGGCGAAATACATCATCATCGGCAAGATCGAAAAACGCCTTCCGCTTTCGATCTATGACAGCGAGTGGAAGCTCGTCGGCGAAGGCAGGAACAAGACGCTGTACAACCCGATGACCCATATCGAGCAGTTGGTGCCCTGGGCATTCATGGTCATCTATGCGTGTCTCGCTGTGATCGTGCTTTCGCCTCCCGCAGCCGATCGAGGAGATCGGGGCGCAAAGCCGGCTTGCGCCGATTGCGTCCTGCCCGTCAGCAGATAGTCCGCCCTGCCCGTCCGCAGATCGCCTGCCGCGTCAGGATATTCGACGGCAAGAAGCGCCCATGTTCTTGTTGCTCCGCGCCGGATTGACCATTCTCTGTCCATGCAGCTCGTCACACGCTTCGCTCCCAGCCCGACCGGTTATCTGCATCCCGGCCACGCCTATTCCGCGCTCTTCGCTTATGAGGCGGCGCGGGCTGAAGGGGGCAAGTTTTTGCTGAGGATTGAAGACATCGATCCCGTGCGGCGCCGGCCGGAGTTTACCGAGGCGCTGCTTGAGGATTTGCGCTGGCTGGGACTGATATGGGAAGAGCCGGTGCGGCGGCAGTCGGAGCACATGGAGGATTATGCGGCGGCGCTCGCGAAGCTCCGCGCCATGGGGTTGCTGTACCCCTGCTTTTGCACCCGCAGCGAGATCGAGAAAGAGGTTATGGCCTCGGCGGCGGCGCCGCATCTGGCTCCTCAGGGACCAGACGGCCCGGCCTATCCGGGAACATGCAAAGAGCTCGATCCGGAGGAGCGCGCGCAAAGAGCGCGCCTGAAGGGACCGGCAAGCTGGCGGCTCGATGTCGCCAAGGCCCTGGAAATGACAGGCCCGTTATACTGGAGCGACCGCGCAATGGGACGGGTTGAGGCTGCTCCGCTCGATTTCGGCGATGTGGTGCTGGCCCGCAAGGATGCGCCCACAAGCTATCATCTCAGCGTCACCGTAGACGATGAACTGCAACACGTCACTCTGGTCACGCGCGGCAAGGATCTCTTCCGCGCCACGGACGTTCACCGGCTGCTGCAGGCGCTCCTGAAGTACGCCACGCCGGACTATCACCATCATGAGTTGCTCACGGACGGCGCGGGGCGGCGTTTCGCAAAGAGAGATAAGGACATCACGCTGCGAGCGCTCCGGGCGTCGGGAAGGACGGCGTCCGAGGTCAGGGAGCTATGTCAACGCGCCGGCCGCGCGACGCACGGCGCGCCTGCAAGCTGGCGCTGACGAAGCTTCCCGCAATCCGGCCGCGATCCAGGCCGAATGACTTTGAAATGCCCCTGTGACTTGATCACCTGGGGGGACGCGCGCCCTGCCTGATTGGCTGCAATCGATGCCCGTGGGGAGTGAGACGCTGATCGACCGCGGCTTCAAGGTTCAAGCCATCAACCCGAAGCAGATGGATCGCTTTCGCGACCGCTTCACAATGGCTGGCGCCAAGGATGACAGCCGCGACGCCGAGACAATGGCGTCCGCCTTGCGCACCGATCCGCATTGCTTTCGGCTGCTCGCCAATGCCAACCCCGTTGTTATCGAACTGCGGGAGTGGTCGCGGATCGCCGAGGTACTCGGAGACGAGCGCAACCGGCTCGCCAACCGCATGCGCGAGCAGCTTTGGCGCTACTTTCCCACCATGCTCGGCCTTGAAAGCGACCTTGGCGCCGCCTGGCTGCTGCTCAGGGCGTCGAGCTGGCGATACGCTTCCTTGAGTTGCCGATCCACAAGGCGGATGCGCGCAATAAGGCTTGCGATGTGAGCGCCGGCGGCGACTTCCAAAGGCGGTTTGCGCAACACGTCCAGAAAATGCGCGGCGTCGAAGCGCCGGATGCGATTGCGTTTCAAGACCTTGGCGACCGTCGCTTCCCGGATGCGCCTCGCTTTGGCAGGTGTGGGCACAAGTTCCCACAGGTCGTGACAGCAAAACTCATTCCTTCCGCAGAGGTCGAGCCAGGGCAGACAAAGCAGCATGACGTGGAGAAGATCCTCGCATCCTTGCCACGCTGCTCGCAGAGGCTTGCGATGCCTTGCAACGGCGCGATTACGCCGCGTTGCATAGCCTTGACCGAAGTCACGCCCGTCACCAAGAGACTGCCAACGACCGGCTCGCCAACGCCATGTACCATTGGGCGCGGGTTCGCCGTGCAGCACGATGCGAGAAGCCGCGCCAAATATGCAGCCGGGGTCACAGCCATGGCGCCTTTGAGATCGGGTCGCTGACCGCGACTGCTTAATGTCGCCTTGCACCATGCTGAAAACCGGCCACTAACCTTCAGCCCCCTCTCTGACGGGGGGCCCAAAAAGACGCTCGCTAAAGGGTTGGGTAAAGAACAGGGAAAAATACAGGGAAACTTGGATTTACGGATAAAAAGCCGCGGCTCGGGCCTCGCCGACGCGGATGTCTTGGGCCTTCTGGTCCGTTCGCTCACAAAAAGATAACAGGGAAGGCATATGCGATAACACGGAAATGCGTCCCCGCCAAAACAGGGAAAGTTAACACCCAAAGGCCCGATGAAAAATTATCGCTTCAACGCGGCGCCGGGAGCGGCCTTATTGTGTAATTTCACTCGCCGTGGAAAGCATGGCGCTCGATGTTCGATTTCCGCCATTTCCCCGGCGGCGACTTTGATGCGTCGCGGATGGCTGTTGCGGCCAATGCCACAGCTCACGGTCAAACCGGTGGTTACGGTTGAGCCTAATCAGAGACAGGATAACGCCGCACGAATTGCAGCTGCTCACTTCCCCACGAAACGCGTCGACGGAAGGCTGTGCCGCAAAGTCGAAGCCCGTAAGGTCCCGGACCATGGGGAAGTGGGCGAGCTTCAGAGCCATCTCGATGCGCCGCGCGTCTTTGCGCGCAATCTCGCGCTCAAAGAGCAAGGTCAGCGTCTGGCGCATGTCGAAGTCCGAACGGGAAGCCTCGTCGAGCAGGCTGTCGAGCTGATCGCGGATGCCGAACAGCTTGAGCTTGCTAAGCATTTCTGACAGCCGGTCATCGTAGGAGGACATGGTCAGAAGCCTCCCCCGACATGAGCTTCGTACTCAGCGAGCGGTCGCAGCAAGGCAGGATTTTGGGGCCGTCGTCGCACCGCATCGTCTGGAAAGCTCACACGCCGGGCGCCGGCCAGGCCCTCGAAGTGCAAGGGTTCGAGGATGCGTTGACGCCGGCGCATCGCAGGCGCGATGCGCGGCCACCTCCCGGCCGCCATGGAACACGCGCACCATCCCCGCCGTGACGGTGACGCGCACCCGCTCGCCCACCAGCCGCCACGGAACCGGCGTTGGCGTCAACCTCGATCGAGCAGTCGCCCTGGACAGTGCGCATGAGATCGCGCGCCGCTCGAAACGGTGCAATACCGGAGACCGGCTTCAACGCCCCGGCCTCGTCCACGCGCAAAGCGCGTGGCGGGACTTTCGCCGGTCGTGCCATGAATGCGTGCATCGGCAGTCTCGCGACACCAAGCCTCAAGATGCGCCTCGAACGCATCCCATGTTGCAAACGCCCGCCCGGCGATCGCGTTCTTTTTTACATAGCCGACGCCGTTCTCCGTCTTGCCTTTCGTGCGAGCCCGATATGGAGCGCAGGCTCTTGGCCGGAAGCCCCAATGCTTGGCGAAAGCCGACAGCTTCGCGTTGAAGGCAACCTCGCCCGTCATTCTGTCATGCCGGTCAACGAGCGCCCTGGCGTTGTCGAAAAGCACCTCCTCCGTCACGCCCCCAAACTTCGCAAACGCGCTTTCCAGCCTGTCGAACCAGCTCTCCTGGCGCTCGTTATGAAAGGCGCGAACATGGATCCGGCGCGAGTAGCCGAGCGTAGCGACGAACAGAAACGCCTTGATCTTCACGCCGCCGCGCCGGGAGGCTGTGATATGCTGCGCTGACAACGCAAGAAGTTTGGGTCGCCAGCAGCTATTCCTGCCGCGCGGCACGTCGAGTAGTCTTCGGACCGGATGACGCCCTCGCCATTGGAACCCAAGCGAGGCTTACAGCGACGCGTGAGTGTCAAACCAGCCAGGCAGCGGGCCTCGATAGCCGGTCGCGGCCTTGTAGGCCGTCGATATCACGCCCTTCGCAACGCGCGGGAGGCGATAATAGGTCGTTCTGTCGCCGAACATCCTGTATCGGGCGAAGATTCCCTCATAGAGCTTGATGGCCTCCGTCCGACTGAGCCATGGCTGGGGGATGTCCTCCCCGAAGGGACCCGAGGCGCACTCCTTGAAGGTATATTCGACCGGGCTGCCGTCGATAGCACGGACGCGGATCGTCCGCCCCGGGATGTTCTGCTGCTGGACGACCTTGAACTTGGTGTAGCCTAGCTGCTCTAGCAGGTCGAATTCGTTGATGAGTTCGTCAAAGTCGACCTTCTCCGCTTCGATCGAGAGATAATGCGGCCGCTCGGGGAATTCTTTCAGGGCGTTCAGGACCAGTACATCGGCCCCTTCGATATCGATTTTGACGTAGTGCGGGATGCCAAAGCGCGCGAAGAGCGCCGGCATGTCAATCCTCGGCAGTTCGATAGCTTCGCTTTCGAAGCCCCGGGCCGCATTGCGATCGGCCCAGTCTTGTTCGATGGTGCCCCAGATGGAGGCCCGCGTGTTTCGGTAGAACGTCACGTAGTCGCCGGAAGAGGGCGGCGCGATCGCTCCTTCGACGATCTGAAGGCGACCGGCCGCGAGATTGTCACAGTACTTCAGCTTGCATTCCTCAATGAGCTGCGGATTGGCTTCGACGGCGATGACCCGATAGCCCTTTCGCAGGTAAAATTCGGTATCCTCGCCTCGATGCAGGCCAAAGTCATACACAAGATCTGAATTCACCTTCGATCTCCATAGTGCGAGCGGGCCGTGACGGAAGGGCCGGACTGGTCTTAGCATTGCGATGCCTCGACGAGTTGACGTGAGCCGACTCGAACGAGGTCGCGGCTGATCTCCACGTGCCGGCGAATATACGTCTCGACATTCGTCGGCCTTCGAACTACATGAGATCCTTGCAGGAGTTGACCAGCCGGTGCAGGTAGCCGAGCGGCACGCTTCGCAGCGCTAATAGTAACGCTTCTGGCAGGAGTCAACGGGAAATCTATTTTGACCCCTCACATCGATGCTTCTTTTGAGTGATTGTTCATATACCAGTCAGCTTTCATGGCGGCCATCCACCCCTCCCTGCTTCCTAAGCATTTCACGCCGGATCTGAGCGATTCCGGTAGAGCGATAACATCTCGCTGCTCAGCGCTGTGTTTCGGCGTGGAATAAGCCTTTTGCGCGCCAATCCGGGGTCCCTTTTGGAAGCCGATTGACACGTGACGTTGGCTGGAACCGCAAGCGCGTTCGCGCCATGCCAGCCCGCCTGATCAAGCACCATCACGGCATGCTCATCGTCAGCAAGCGTCTCGGAAAAGCGGTCGAGGAAGGCTTGCTTCGCCGCCAGTATCGGCGTAGGGCATCATCAGCGCGAAAGCATTGTCCCTGCCTGGTGGAATCAACGTCACGCCGGTGAGAAACGTCGGAAACGCCACGCCAAGCTGGCGCGACAGCCCAAGCGCCGAAATATCGTTTTTGCTTTGCGTCAGAAGATAAATGGCGAGGAACCATTTCGTCCGCGGGACCTTGGACTTGTGAGCGATGGTGCCTGCTTTGAGCGAGGTTTGTGTCCGGCACGCCGAGCACTGGAAAGCCGCCTCCTGACGCAATAGCTGTGCTTGCGGCCCTGGCATTTGGACAACCAAAACTCTGCGGCCAGCGCTGCGCCCTGGGCGCCCCTCACAGCTCTCTTTGCTGCCATAGCCTGCTTGAAAGGCCGCCAGGCTCATCCCCTTCTGAAACTGAACCGGATTGCGCCATCGTCCTCGCTTAAGTCTTTGCTCTACCACAGATGGCGGAAACGTGAGGGTAATCAAGTCTCGGTATACCGCGAGGGGGAACGCGCCGAACGCTGGGGAATAACGCTCGAAGAAGCTGCCGAACATGACCAGCTCACTGCTTTGCCGATCAAGCCTTCCAGCTAATTGAGGGCATCAGCCACTTGAGGTAACTACGGTTGGCATACTGCCAGCCGCCTTTTGCTCAATATACCAGGCCAACATGCGGCGCAGCCCTTCCTCACTCGACCACCTGGGCGTGAAACCGGACCGGAATAACTTGCTTGCGCCGTGTATCGTCGAGCCGCATATCTTCCTTATTCGATTTGTCGAAACTGAAAGGTCTTTCCTGGTAAGAAGGCTTACCGCATCGAATGGAAGCGCTGCTGTATACGCCAGCGCGTAAGGCAACGATATAGGAGGCCGCCTTCCCAACTCTACGGCGATTGTGTTTGCAATCTCGGCAACCGTTAACTGTGGTTCATCTGCATAGTTAAAAATATGCACACCGGAGTTCATTCGCTCGTAAAGGTATAGCGTCGCCTCGACGACATTTTTTACATATGCGATGGACTTGATGTTGTCCCCGCGGCCGATATTGGCGTAACGCCCCGAATCGATTTGGCGAATAAGGCGTAACATATTGGCTCGATTGCGTTCGCCGATCACCACTGTGGGCCGGAGAATAACAGCGCTGCGCTTTGGATCTAAACTGGCCCACTCGCGAATGACTTTTTCACCGGCGAGCTTCGAGCCGCCATACGGGGATACGGGCAACGGGGGCATGTCTTCGCTTGAGGCGCCCACGACATTTCCGTAAACGGCAACCGAGGAGTAAAATACAATCTTCTCGACGCCGTATTTGGTCGCCATATCGCAGATATTGCGGGTGCCATGCTCGTTAGTGGCAAAATATGCTTCCCGAGTAATTCCGAAATCCCGATGCTCAGCAGCGAGGCAGACAATAGCGCTACAAGGATACTTATCGAGAGCGATGTCGATATCCTCTCTTTTTCTGACATCGCCTGCCAAGTAGACGGCTTCGGTCGCGAATTCTGGCGGTTTAAGATCGAGATTCACAATTCGACGATCATCCATGAGCTCATGAAAATGTGAACCGATAAAACCAGAACCTCCAGCAATTAAGATCATGTTCATTTGATCACCTTACTGCTCTTAGAATGCAAAATCCCCCTCGTCCGCAGGTTATCCGCGAAAGAAAACTTGTGTGGAAACATTGGCAATAAGCGCACAACGCAGCGGATTGTCGCTGCGCTCGGCAAGGCGGGAAGGACCCTGTCATCGCGGCGAAGCCGCCGGTCCGCCTGAAAGAAAAAACCGCTAACCGCTCGTCTCGAGAGTCAAACTCCGAGAACGACCAAGCCCGTTGTTCGCGGAAGCACGCAAGAGAACGCGATCATAAATGAGATCAATCTCGCTTATCATTTTATCGACCGTGTGATCCTTTATGAATCGCCGCATCCCCTCCTGACCGAACCTGAGCCTTTTCGGAGCATCGGCTAACAGCTCTAATAGTCTATCTCTTAGAGCAAATTCGTCGCGCACAGGCACAACATAACCGTTTTCGCCCGGCGCGACCAATTCTGCGACACCGCCCACATCCGTTGCAACGACAGGCAACCCTGCGGCCATGGCTTCAATAATGGATAACGGCATACCCTCATAAAGGCTGCTCAAACAAAATATTCCCGCCTGAGACAGAATATGCGGAACATTATCTGATTCACCCATGAAACGCACTTTCTCAGCCGCCGGGCCAGCTGCTTGCGAAAACGCAGCCTTGAAATCCTCGGAATCAGTTCCAGCACCTACAAGCCAAATCTCGCCGGGAAAATTTTTAACCGCCACTGCGCGGGCTAGTGTATCGAAGTCCTTCTGCTTATTCTCCGCCCGAGCCACCATTACAATTGCTGTACTCTTGTCAGGCTCCGCAGTCTCACGCGACCTTTCCCGCCCATTCCTGATTGTTATGATACGCGCGGGATCAATGCCAATTTCCAGGATGCCCTGCCGCCTATCCGCTTCCGATACCGCAACGTAATGACTGACGAATGGCCGGGTGCACAATTCGCTGACACGAACGACTGCAGATTGGAGAGGACTACGTTGCTCGCCAAATCCCCAGCCATGCACAGTAAAGATGAACGGCACGCCCGCCATGCGGGCGGCAAGCCTTCCAACCAAGCCCGCCTTTGAACTGTGGGCATGAACGAGATCGACTTTCTCCTTCATGAGGAGCTTAGCGAGCCGAAAAACGGTACGGGTGTCAGTGATCGGGGATATCTTACTGCGGAGGTCGTTAAGCACCAAAACGGTTGCGCCTGACTTCCTGCATTCTTCGGCGATTGGCCCCTCTTCTCCGAAGATAGTCAATATTTCATAATGATCTCGCATGTGGCGCACAATGTCCGAGACATGACGTGGCGCTCCAGCTAAATCCGCGTTGGTCGAAATTATTGCGATTTTAGGCTTCAACGTGTTTTGCATTTGATGCCGGTATCCTGACCCTCAATTGCCCCAAGAACTTGTGCGGCTTGCGCCTTTTCAAAAGCGGCCCGGTAAGTGGAATTTCTGCCGACACGGGCACGCTTGCGCCCGCGATTTAGGAGAGACGATGAGAGACCGCGCCGGAACTACACCCCCGTCTTCAAGGCGAGGGCGGCTTTGGCCCCGCTGTGAAGGGGGAGACGCTCGCCGGGCTGTCGCAGCAGCTCAACGCCCAGCCCGGCCCTTCGCGCGGGCGCGGATTTGCGCGGTCCTCTGGCTGCCAATGGGAGCAAGGCCGGGCGGCGTCCTGTCTGCACGCTCACTGCCGCCATCACCTGCGCTCTTCACGAGATAGCTGCTCAAGAACTTCGTTTAAGATCTGCTCCCAGGACTCGGAATAAAGACCGAAAACGCGCTCCATGCGGGCCGTCGACAGGCGCGAGAATCGAGGCCGCGCGGCCGGCGTTGGATAGTCGCTGCTTGGTATCGCCCTGATCCTCTTCGCTTTGACTGAAAAGCCATGACGAGGCATTCCGGCGACTATCGCGCTCGCAAAACCGTGCCAGGACGTCCAACCTGACGCCGTAAAGTGGACAAGCTGAGAAGCTTTCTTGAAGTGTGCCGGAAGCGCGTCTGGATCTTCGCCAACCACATGACGAATGAATTCCGCGATCTGATCCGCGGACGTCGGGGTTCCGATCTGGTCGCTTACAATCGCAAGCTCATCCTTTTCGGAGGCGAGTCTGACGATCGTCTTGAGGAAATTCTTTCCGGTTGCGGAATAAACCCACGCCGTTCTTACGATAAGACACGGCGCTCCTGTGCGAAGAAGGAGCCTTTCGCCCTCCGCTTTGCTCTTGCCGTAGACGGACAGCGGATTGATGGAATGGTCCTCGTCATAAGGCTCGGAGGTCCGGCCGTCGAAAACGTAGTCGGTCGAGAAATGGATCACCGGCACGTCATTGCGCGCCGCCCATTCGCCCAAGGCGCCGACGGCGGCCGCATTGACGGCATAGGCGATCTCAGGCTCAGATTTGGCTTTGTCAACAGCGGTGTAGGCGGCAGCGTTTATGATGAGATCCGGCCCTATCTCCTCCAAACGCTCGCGGATAGAAGAAGGTTTAGCCAGATCGAGATCCCGCCTCGTTGCCAGGCGAAGATTGCCCAGGTCATTGAGACGCCGGCTGATAGCGAGCCCGACTTGGCCTGAAGCGCCGGTTAGAAGGATGTTCATGAGTCAATCTCTGTAGCGAGGAAGTCTATCGGTCAGATCGCGAAGGAGTGGCGCGGCCGCATCCTTCTCTGACAGCAAGGGAGACTTAACACCCCAATCGATAGAGATTTCGGGGTCATCCCAGCGAATGCCAATCTCGCTTCCGCGGTCGTAGAGCGCATCGCACTTGTAGAGGAAGATTGCTTCGTCGGACAGCACCAGAAATCCATGTGCAAAACCACGCGGCACCCAGAGCTGCCGATGTGCCCGGTCATCGAGGATAATGGAAACGTGATGCGCAAACGTTGGGCTTCCTACCCTGACATCGACGGCGACATCGAGAACGGCTCCACTCAAGACCATGACCAGCTTGCCCTGGGAGTTTGGATTCTGGAGATGAAGTCCTCTCAAGGTATCCTTTCGGGATATGGATAAATTATCTTGAACGAAATCATTATTTAAGCCGGCTTTCCTGTAGCGTTCAGAGCTGAAGGATTTCAAGAAAATATCCCCTGGGGTCTTTAAATATTGCTGGCTCAAGAATTTTTACGCCGTCTAGCTCTGTATTTGAAATGCGCACCCTGGCCCCCTGAAACGAAGTCAGTAATTCTTGCCTTGCGTCCGGCGCATGCATCGATAACGGAAACGAACCCCAGCTTAACTGCTAAACCAAAGGAACACAGCGCGAACTCCGCCCTGTTGCGAGCTTTGAAACATGATGGTCGCAGGTCTTGAGGGACTTGACTTTATGCAAGCGCTGAGATCAGCCAGCGAGCGTAAGATCATGAGCCGATAAGAGGCCTAATTCACTCTCACCGTCTTTATCGGAGCTGTGGAAGCGATCCCGATCCGCTTTGCCTCGTAACCGCGCTCAAGGATTGAACGCCACCAATCCTCGTTCTTGAGATACCACGCAATGGTCTTTTCGATGCCGGTTTCGAAGCACTCCCGGGCGCGCCAGCCAAGCTCGGTTTCGATCTTCGTCGCGTCGATGGCGTAGCGCCGGTCGTGGCCGGGCCGGTCACGCACGAACGTTATCAGCGCGCGTCTCGACTGTCCTTCGCGGGGTGAGAGGCGGTCAAGATGATCGCAGATCGTCTCGACGATATGCAGGTTGGCGCGCTCGTTTCTCCCGCCGATGTTATATGTCTCGCCGAGGACGCCCCGCTCAAGGACGAGAAGGAGCGCGCGGGCGTGATCCTCGACGTAAAGCCAGTCGCGGACATTCAGGCCATCCCCATAAACGGGCATAGGTTCGGCGAAGATGCCCTTGATGATCATGTGGGGGATGAGTTTTTCAGGAAACTGGTACGGCCCGTAATTGTTCGAGCAGTTCGTGATGAGAACCGGAAGCCCATAGGTATGACGCCACGCCCGGACGAGATGATCCGACGCAGCCTTGCTCGCGGAATAGGGCGAGTTCGGCTGATAGGGACTCTCTTCGGTGAAAAGACCCGTTGGCCCAAGCGATCCGAACACCTCGTCAGTCGAGATATGCTGAAAGCGGAACCGCTCCGCTTTCTCTTTGGGAAGGCCTCTCCAATAGCGGAGCGCCTCCTGCAGCAAAGTGAATGTCCCGACAATGTTCGTGGTTATGAATTCCTGCGGGCCGTCGATGGAGCGGTCGACATGGCTTTCGGCCGCCAGATGCATCACCGCGTCGGGCTGAAAATCCTCGAAGATTTTCCGCATTGCCGCTGCGTCCGCAATATCGGCCTTAACGAGACGATAGCGCGGATTGCCGCCGGCGCCTGGAATGGAAGCCTGATTGGCGGCGTAGGTCAGCTTATCGATGTCGAGGATTTCATGATCGGTTTCCGCCAGCAGGAGGCGAACCAATGCCGAGCCGATGAAACCGCAGCCGCCGGTTACGGCGATTTTTTTCTTAGCCGTCATAGTCAGGCGACCTGCGTCAGCGGCGCGATGCCGGCCCGAAAAAGTTCCGGGGCCATCTGCGGCAAATCGAGCAGATACTGCCCGTAGGTGCTCTTCTCGCAGCGTTTCACGGAGGAAAAGAACTCGTCCGGTGTGATGTATCCCATGCGGAGCGCGATCTCTTCCGGACAACAAATTTTCAGGCCCTGCCGGTGCTCGATGACCTGCACGAACTGGCTTGCGTCGATAAGGGATTCGTGGGTGCCGGTATCGAGCCAGGCGAACCCGCGTCCCATGAGTTCGACACGCAGCCTGCCCCTGCTGAGATAAACGGCGTTCAGATCGGTGATTTCGAGTTCGCCTCTCGCCGATGGACGCAGCGCCTTTGCGATCTCTACAACGTCATCGTCATAGAAATAAAGTCCCGTGACGGCGAAGTTGGATTTCGGGTGCTTGGGCTTCTCTTCGATAGAAATCGCGCTCCCTCTGCTATCGACCTCCACGACGCCATAACGTGCGGCATCGTTTACGCGGTACCCAAACACCGTTGCGCCTTCCTTGCGGGCGGTAGCCTTAAAAAGAAGCTCCGGCAATCCGTGGCCGTAAAAGATATTATCCCCGAGGACGAGGCAGGCCCGATCGCCTCTTATGAAAGATTCGCCGATAAGGAACGCCTGAGCGATCCCATTGGGCTGAGGCTGCTCCGCATAGCTGATGTTGAGTCCAAATTGCGAACCGTCCTGAAGGAGGTGCCTGAAGGCGGGGAGATCCCTTGGCGTTGAAATCAACAGGATATCCCGCACGCCTGCCAACATCAGCGTGGAAAGGGGATAATAGATCATTGGCTTGTCAAAGACCGGCAGCAGTTGCTTAGAGACAGCCATCGTGCTGGGATAGAGCCGGGTCCCGCTGCCGCCGGCGAGTATAATTCCCTTCATGATTTACACCCTGTCCTTGTTGAAAAGAATTGCTTTGAAGTTTCTGGCCGGGGAGATCACGTTAGCCCTGGATCCCCTGGCGCCCAACTAACTGACCCGCGAAAGTCCTATCGATGACTTTGTCGATTTCGTCCAGGACTGGGTCATTTAGATCGAATTTCCTAGCGAAATGAGCCGGACTCTTCAATAACAACGGCAGGTCGGCCATGGTTAATGTCTTTGGATGGCCTATCCCCGGCCTCCAGATTATATACCTCCTGTTGTCGTTCAAAATCCGCAACCCCGGTTCATTACACAAGCCACAAAGGAAATAGGACTTATCTGGAACTGGGACTCTTGACCGCTCATAATGTTTCGCCAACGCGTTCCCCCGAGAGTGCCACTCAAGTATATACTGAGCGCTCTTTCGATTTGCCGTAAAAAACTGCGAGCCCGCATAGCACCGGAACTGACTGGAGAAAGGAATGGGCGCCATAGGAAACCACGCAGGAAGCGCCCGGTTTTCGGAGAACGGCATGAACCGTTGGGCAAAACCAGGAAGCTGCACATGCCTCCGGAAGTATCGCCACACGCACCTCTTCTCATGATCATTTTTAGCGCTTTCCGGATCGATTAGCCCATATTCAAGGAAAGCGTCATAAGAACTCTCCTGCAACTCGCCAAGGATCACTTCGGCCGGTTTGATCGGGTAGTCGGCCCCGCTGAGCAACGTGAACCATTCTGGGGCGTCCTTGCGGTCGTAAAGCGCTCGCAGTCCGGCGATCGTTGCCGTGACTAGGGACCATCCGGCTCGGTACGTGACGATGTGAGGCCGCACAAAGCTGACATTTCGGGGGAAAAGGCCCAAATCAAGATCACATTTGCTAAAATCATGGTGGCAGACAATCGGTGTTTCTCCGAACATTGCCACTAATCTGTTGATCAGCCGCAGGATTTGCGGAGGTTTTTCGTGAGTCAAAATCACAAAACCCAACAGATTTTCGGGAGGACTTGGTTGGCAATGATGGATCATTGAACAAACTCTTTCCTGAACGATGGTTTAACCTCATACAGCCTGTTCCATGGCCGCGCAGCTCACGTTCCAATCCTACTGAGCAGTGTTGTGGAGAGCATCGGGACCTTACGCATCGCCGTCGCATCCGCAACGTCGCGGATTGTCATCGGCTCCCGGAATGGACGCCAGATCGGCGGCATACGTGCGCTTATCGATGATGAGAATTCGAGCCGATGAAACCGCAGCCGCCAGTCACGGCGATTTTCTTCTTTGCTGTCATGTCAGGCGGCCTGGGTCAGCGGCGCAACGTTGTCCGGGGAAAGTTCGGGCGCCATCTTCGGCAAACCCGGCAAGTATTGCCCATAGCCGCTCTTCTCGCAGACTTTCACGGAAACAAAGAACTCCTCGGGCGTGATATATCTCTTGCGAAGCGCGATCTCTTTTGGGCAGCAGCTCTTCAAGCCCCGCCGGAATTGGCTTGCGTCGATGAGGGATTCGTGCGAGCCAGTATTGAGCTAGGCGAACCCGCGTCTCATGAGTTCCACACGCAGCTTGCCCCTCTTAAGATAGACCGCAAAAGACGCGCTGAAACTTGCTTGACATGCGGCTCTCTCAAACTCCCCTCTGTTCCCCTGCATTCTCGCTATTGCCCGGAAACGGCTTTGAGTCTCCAAAAGCAGCGTTTGTCACTTCTTACTTCTTGCATTTCTCAGCGCATCCAAGTAATCCTTTGGTAAATCTTTGCCTGTCCACCAGTTCAGTTCCTGAGACCAAATCCAAACATATTCGTCACTAGCCTGGACGGCGTAGCCAACTGACTTCTCCAAATTCTTCTGGGCTAAAGTAGTTCTTGCTATAATCGTCCGGATGCCATCCGCGCCTTTCCGCATCCCCATCGACCCGAATTCCGAAGCCCACCTCAATTCTTTCCCTGAACGCCTCTGGCGCCCTGGATAGCATGGGGAGATGTTCTTTGATCGTCCCATAGGCGATCTGAAATTTCCTCAAGCTCTTGTAAAGATAGGCTCCCTCCCAGCCGTCTATAAGACGCATACTTTTCGGCGCAGCCGAAAATATCCCATCCAAGAAATCGGGTAACAACTCGTATTCAGGCTTTACTATTTCAGCTATGTGATACGTATACGGAAAGATGATAATCATGTCTGGGAAAATCGAAGATATCGTTTTGACTAACTCGGCTCCCCGCTGGTTGAGCTTTTTGCGATATTCGCCGCGTGTCGCAGCGTGCTTCTCGTCAGACCACGCAAGGCTGAATGGTGAGTCTATATACTGCTCAAGGTCGAACATGAATCCTTTGCAGTTACCATCTTTAGCAATCCTCGCAGCAACTGCGAAGTTGGACAGGACTGTATTCCATGAATCATCGTCGAACCAGTCTACCCCTCCCGGGGTAACACCAACATTTATGAAATTGTCTGTTAGATGAACAAAAGGCGTTTGATTTAGATCGTCGACCATGTATTTCAGGCTATCAAATTCGATCTTCTCTGCACTCCACATCTTGAGGCCTAGATTGGCGCCGTCTTTTGCAATTACTGGAAATACAATACCGTCAAATGGCATGTTTTCAACTTTTTCTATGTTTTCCCTAATGAAGCCGGTTGTGGGCATATCCAGGCCCCACTCAATGATTTTCTTCTTGCCATGGCCCAATACATCGGCAAACGACGTTAACGGAAGACTAATAAAAAGGCAGACAAGCAAGTTAACTTCTAGAACAGCTTTGACGATACGCCCAGCCACAAACAGTGAGCGCGGAATACTGTTTAACATGCCGTATATGCAAAATAAAGTCCTTTTTCGTGTGTTAAGCCTGTACAAAACCCTGAGAAATCCACTCGCAGGCATTCAAAAAATGATCTGTGTTCGTGGTTTCTGCAGCCTCAGCTTCCCGCATGATGCCCCGAAAAGCCGCTGCTCAAAACCGCGTCAGCCGCGTCACTCGATCGCCTCGCCACATAACACCCACACAGCCAGCAAGGCCGTCTCCAGCCGCGTTTGCCGGCGAAAGCCGGGGATTTGAAACAGTTTCAGGCGGCGCCAACGGCCGCCGGTCCAGCCGTCACGGATTTGTTGCAGAACCCGCAGGGCCTCGGGCGTCAGGTGATGCCCATTTCGTAACAAAGCCTCCACCTGATCCCAAATTACCCGATTGTGCGCAGTTGCTCCGCGCGCGAGGGCCGCTTTCAGGCCACCCCATCGGGAAGATTTCGCGCCGATCGTGTTCCGCCCGTGCTGCCGGTACAAAATCGTTGGCGTATCGTCGAAAAACACGGCCCCGCCGATCGCCGCGACATACATGCAGGCCCACCAGTCGTGCCCGAGCGGACGGCTTCTCCGAGACATGGACAGCCGCCGCCGCCGCGCGATTCATAACCATCGTGCAACCGGTTCCCACGTTCTGCAGCACAAGGCCCGGAATACCCGATGCCCGGAACGACGGTGAAAACCCTAAAGGCTGCAACGATTCATCCACCAAGCGCTGCCGCCCGCAATACAGCGCCGGCCGCCCATCCTCCACCGAGTTCAAAAACGCGAGCGCCCGCTGCAGCTTGTCTGGCAGCCAGACATCGTCCTGATCGGCGAACGCCACTGCCGGTGCCTCCAGCGCGGCCGCAAGTGCCGGCCATGAAACTCAGGAACACGCCCACATTGCGTCCGGACCCGGGCACTTGAATCACCTGGCTCGGCGGCAGCGATCTGGCAAACGAGTTCCATGATCTCAATCGTTGCGTCTGTCGACCCGTCATCACGCCAGAATAGCCGCCAACTGACGTCCAACTGAGCGTTGAAGCTCTCGAGCTGTCCCGCCAGATATCGTTCACCGTTGAACGTCGATAGAACAATCGCCACGTCGCGGGCGTCAAGCCCGGGGGCAGAAATAACGGAAGCGGAACTCCACCGATATCATCGTTGCCACATCCTCCTAGAAGCAGACTTAATGATCCGTGCAACTAAGCGCCAGAATGCGAGTGAACCTGGCGATATCGTTCTCATCTCAATCACTCGAAAAGTCCTTGCGAGACTGAGGTATAGAAGACGTATCCGCAAAGCGCCGTTGCTACCACTGCCTGCGGAAGCGTATGCGGTGTGACCCGATACTCAAAAGCCAGCATGGTCATGAACACCAGCAGAAGCTCCTTCAGTCGATCAGCCACAACGGGAATATCCGCAAATCCAATGAGAACTGCGAGCGCGGAGCAAGAAATAAGGAACGTGGTGCGAGTTATCCGGTCCTTCAACGTACCCGAAATAGCAACAAGCACCAGAAACATAACGATCAAGATATCAATGTATGACGCTTTCGCTGTCGCCGCTTCCGCCATATATTTTTCCAGAACCGGATTCAACTGAACCAGAAATGACAATCCCCAGATCAGAGTTTTTGGGATGGCGGAAGTCGCCGCGCACATGATGAGCAACCCGACAAGCAGACGGTACCTGCTGAGGAAATGCGCCAAAACCAGGATGCCTACGGCCATAATCGCGGATGAGTGAAACATTATCGCGAGGAAGGCGAGACCCAAGAATATGATCCATCTTTCTTGTTGCAGATATTCCATCGACAGGAAAAGTAACGAAATGGCGAACGCGGCCCGCACCTGCGTGTACTCATGAACAGGATACCAGTTCGCGATGTAAAAGAGCATCGCCAGCAGGGGGCGGTGGAGTGCCGAAGGTCCAGAACTTGACGAGCAGCGACGCTGTCATCAGCATGGCTGCGAAGGCCATGTAGTCCACCCCGAGAATGAATTTAGCGAAGATTGCAGTGAGAACGAAGCCCAGCTCGAACCGGGAATTGTCAACACTAATATCCCCCGTAAGTTTGTTGTAGAAATCCAGATATGCGTCAAAGTCGGCACCTATACCAAACTCGCGATAGCCGGCTGCGATGCCTAGTAAAATAGCGATCAACGCACCAACGATGATTGAACTTGCTCTAGATTTTAGCGCTCTGGGTGGGTGTCGAAGGCTTTTGGGTTAGGCCGGCGGGCTAAGGAGGGAGCCGAACGCAAAGGAAATCGTTCTCCCTCGCTTCAGCACCACCGTCGAACTTGGCTCGTGCATTCATGGCTCCTGACCTCACCGCGCCCCTCACAACGTGCATTGAGCAGGTTCCTTTACTTTGCAACAATGAGGCATTCGTTCTGGCGAGCGTCGCCGCCGTCAGCACCGGATGTCAGCTAAAAAAAATCTAGCTGGGCATTGGGTTGGTCTGGCAGTTGCAGCTCCTAAGTAACGATGACTTCCCGTTGTCGGCTGCTTATCCTGCTCGCGTATCGACTTGCAGGTTCTGCCACAACTTGGCACAATGGAAGTCTTTCATAATCAACTGAACTTTAGGTCATGGCCGGGACAACGGTTTGGAAGGCCAAGCGGTGACAGGCACCTCTTCGGCAGAGGACCCCTGCCGCCACGCGAGGACCGCATGCCGGTTGCCACACCGGCCAGGGCAATCGCGAGCGGTGCGACATGTTGTCCGGCCGTCAGCGCTGGCGCCGCCTCAATTGATGGGAGAGGTAGCGCACGGTCCGGCGCCTGGCGCTCGGCAGCCCCTCGGCGTGCAGGATTTGCCAGAACTTCGTCACATAGGTGGAAGCCCAGCCGCGCCGGAACGCCGGGGCCGATTGGGCGATGGTGATTGGGGCCGTCCCCATCGTGAGACCGAGCAGGGCAATCGTCCGGTCCGCCGCGATGCTCCAGCGGTATTTCCCGCGCACGAACCGGTAGCCCATGATCGAATGCTGGCGCAGCAGGTCGCGGTTGCGCGCGTAGGCTTTCAGCAGCGCCAGCATGCTAGCGCTGTCGGCGGCCAGGAAGGGGGTCATTTCCGGGTGCGCGCCGGTGTCGTAAGCCAGCCCGACGGTGCCCAGGGCCTGCGCCTCCAGAAGCGGCAGGTTGCAGCCTTCCCACAGGCTGGGCGACACGAAGACGTCGAGCATGCGTAGATACTCCGCCCGCTCCTCGTCCGTTGCGTTCAGGCGGGTGATGATCCCGGCGGCGCGGAATCCCTCTGCGTCCTGGGGCGCGCCGCGTCCCATGATGTGGATCTCGGCGTTGATCCCCGACGCGCGCACCGCCGCCGTCAGGTCGAGGAAGTTGCTCGTCCCCTTGTACCTAGCCTCGCCGGCGCCTATGCGCATCAGGGCACCTATGCGCAAGGGCGCGCCGTCGCCCAAGGAGAAATCCTGCAACCCCTTGCCGCCGCGATCCGGGACATGGTCGCAGCCGTTCGAGACCAGATGGGCTTGCGGCCAACCGATATCGCCGCTGATGAATTCCGAAATGGAAATCACCCCGTCTATCGCGGGATAGACATTCGCCTGCTTGTTGCGGATGATCCGCTCGCGCACTTCACGATCCTCTTCGAAGAAGGAAGGGCTGGGGTCGCCATGCTCCCACGCCCAGCAGGAAAATTCGCCGCGCAACTCCGGCAAGGCTTCAAAGAACGGGGTGGTGTGGGCGACCACAACCGTCGCGCCGGTCTCACGCGCCAGGGCAGCGACGTCAGCCGGGCGCGGCTTCACCTGGCGGATGTCGAGACCGTGCACGGTGCCGTCATGCTCCATGCAGCCGATGACGGCCTGGACGCCGCGGGCGGCCAGCCCGCGCGACAGATTTTCGATCACCACCGATACCCCGTAACCGCGGCTCATGCGTTGGCATAGGAAAAGGAGTGCGGACATGGAATGATCCTACAGCGCGAAGGCTTCGATGAAGGCCCCCCAACGGCGCATGAAGAGTTGGCGGTCGGCCCAATCTTCCGATCCCTTGGGGCGGGTTGCGTTTTCCAGATGCAGCACTTGTCCAGCGTTGAGAATGGCCACCCCCTGACCAAGACGCCGCGCTGCAAGGCACAGATCCACGTCTTGGCATTCGGTGCGATAGGCTTCGTCGAACCCGCCGATCTGCCGGAACAGGGCGGAGCGGATCATAACGCATGCGGCGGTGACGGCGAGGCAGTCCCAGGTTTCCGCCGCCGTCGCGGGCATGGTTTCCCGCGCGTGGGGGTGGAAACAGAAGCCGCGCAGCGGCCCGCCGCGGAACACGTCGATCCCGGCGTGTTGCACCGTGCCGCCGGGGAAGAACAGGCACAGCCCGGTCATCCCAAGGTCCGGCCGCCGTTCCAGCAACCGGAACATCCGCATCAGGCAATCGGGATGGTCGCGAAGGATCACGTCGTTGTTGAGGAACAGCGTGGTGTCGTAACGGGCGTGCGCGAAGAACACCTGATTGTTGCAGCGCGAGAACTGGTACTTCAGGCCGTGCATGACCTTCACCATCGAAGGCGCGCGGCCGTACAGGGCCAGCACGGCCGGGTCGGTCGATCCCGTGTCGCCGATCAGCACCTCGAACCCCATTCCGGCCCCGCGGAAACCAGGTTCGATGGCGATCAGGCTTTCGACCAGCGGGACGATCAGCTCCGCCTTGTTGAGGTTGAGGATGACGATCGACAGCCCGCGCGCGGCCTCGCATTCAGGAGCCTCCCGCGATGCATTTCGGCCAACGGCCTCCACGCGTTCCTGGTTCGTGGCGTTGGCGTATGGGGCGAGTAGATGGTAACGCTGCATGAGGTCCTCGGCAGGGAGCGTTTCGCGGCCATAAAGATTGGCCGTCTCGATGTTCGTCGATTCATTACATTTGGTCGGGAGGCCCCGTGCAGCGTCCATCGGCGGAGCAGGGGGCTTCTGGGCCGTGGCCTGAAGGATGGACGGGGGCGGGGTTTCCTGTTCATCGCCCTTGTAAAGCAACAGCGCTTTCTCGGAAATTCCGGGGCTAATCGAGACTTTGTGGGTTAACGTGTAAATGAACGGGGCAGGACGCGAATGCCGCGCAAGGCGCTCCGAAATCTCCCTGATTCCGTCTGAAGAGGCATTACCGCATATGAACTCATCCGGGAAGCCGCGTCTGCGCCAAGAAGCTCATCAACTGTGTGAGTATGGATGCTCCACGTTGTAGCTAGCGAGTGCGATAAAAACCTTGATGTTGAGGCCGAGGGCATTAGAGTTTATACGAAATGGAATCAGCTCCCGCCTGCCAGGCGGTTCAAAGAGCGGCGAGGGTGGGTCCAGATCGCCCCCGGAGTTTGCTCGATGTCGCTAACGCTACGCTAGTTCTTGCCGAGGCTCTGATCTGTATTGCTTCTGAAATCGAGAAATGAATAACTTCGGTTGATACCGAGGGAAATTACCGATTAGCCGCGCAATTTTCCATTTGAGAAACTTAGCCCTGTGCAATACAACCTCGGCTATTATTGATTGCAGCCGCGTGATGAAAGAATAGCTTGGCCAGTTCAGCACCTCCTGACAGTACCGCATAGACTTACAGATCGCGCGCGTATCAACAATAGCACCTTCCGAGCGTTCAGCAATCCACATAAAAGTCTTCATTTTGTTTGCATGTACTTCCGCCTCGTGAAGCGATTCCGCCTCAATCTCTAAAGCAGGCCTACGGCCTTGACCTTTGTTACTCAGCGCCCTTTCATGAACTCGGTAGCGAATAAGTGCGTTAGAGATAAAACTGACCCGTCCACCATGAGCATAAATTAGAAAATTGAACAAGTTGTCCTCAGAGAAAAGAATGCTCCATGCCGGCAAGGGGTACAAGAATACGTCCTTGCGAAAAGATTCCGTTGATCCCTGAATAACCACATATTTTTCGTTGGTTTGCTTAAAGTAGGACTGGATCTTACTAGCTAGGATGGGTTCTTTGACGCCGGAAGCAATCAAGTTACCGCGCTCATCTATTAGGTCAAATGCTCCGCACACACCAAAAACGGAGGGGTCGTCATACTCGGCTACATGCTCGACTACACGGCTTGGCAATGAGACATCATCTCCGGCTGCCATCACAACTATGTCGCTAACAGCCTCGCGACCTCGTAAAAGCACGTGTGGCACCACACCCAGATTTTTTTGGGTTTGAACTGCCCTCACCTTGTGCGGCCCGCGGTACGCGGCGACCATCTCCTGCATGATCTCGAAGGTGCGATCCATCGAGCAGTCGTCCGACAGGATGATTTCGAGCGGTTCATAGGTCTGGGAAAACGCGCCCTCAACCGCCTCGCGGATGTATTTCTCGTGATTGTAGGCAAACAGCACGAAGCTTACAAGCGGGCGTTCGCGCTGTTCTGCGGCGGGCCGGCCTTTATCAGGAGTTTCGATTTTCGCTTCGTTATCCATGCCGGATTCCCAGTCGTTCGGTTGAAGATCGCGCGAGCGCGGCCAAGTGCCCGGCAAGCCCGGAGAGTTCCGCCATCTGCCCAAGCCGGCCGAGAGCGTAGATGCCGATGAGGCCCGCAGCCGGCAGCCCGATCAGGGCAGCCAATGGCTGCGACCAATGGCCCAGGGCGGAGACGCCGCAGGCAATAAGGAAGAAAATCGCGCCATGCGCCGCAACCGACGGCGCCCAGCGGAAGCCGATCCGCCATCTCGCGACCCAGTAGACGACTGGCAGGTAGACGGCATACATGGCGAGGAATGCGATGCCGGTGGCCACTACGCCCACCAGCGCCAACCCTAATGCGACGCCCGCGATATAGACGGCTGGCCCGATGCTTTCGGACAAGATGAATGTCCGGCCAGCGCCCGCGGCAACGATGACGAACCCGAGTGGCCAACTCATCACCTTCAGCACGTCGCCCAACAATTGCCAGCGGAGGATATCCACCGCGGGAACGAACTCATTCGTGTAAAGCAGGCGCACAACCCAGGGCGAAAGCGCAAGCAATGCGATCACTGCGGGCGCCGCCAGCAGAAGGGCTACCTCCGTCTGCTCGTTGACCAGCCGGCAGGCGGCAGATGGATCGTTGATACAGGCGCTGAGCCTTGGATAGTACTCAGTGCCCATGGCACCCAGCACAAGGCCGAGATAGGTCATGCCAATAGCCCATGCAGCCTGGAAATAGCCTAAATTCTCGGCGCCGAGTTCACGCTGCACAAGGCTTCGCGCCACAAGTAAGCTGCCATCCCCCACCAGTGCAGCGATCATAAAGGCGGTACCTAGCGGGAGCATGATGCGCCATTGGGCCACGATCTGTCGCCATGGCGTCGGCGGCGCTTGAACGGCTCCTGAATGTGCCAGGAAGTGACGGCCAAGCACAAAGCTCGCCAAGGGTGCCGCGAGCACAAACCAAATCAGCCCGGCTCCCCCCCACAGCAGAAGAGCGCCGACGCCGAGAGCGCTCGAGACCAACGCCGATGCGATCTGCAACCGCGCCAAATCGCCGATCCGGCGCATGCCGTTGAGCAATGCCCCCTGGGAGCCGCAAGCAACCGTGAGAGCCACTCCGACGGCAAGCCAGCCGACATTCGCGGTTTGGCCCGCATCGGCGAGCACTAGGCGCGCTATCGGTTCCCTTAGAAGGAAAACGGCTGCTGCGCCCAGCGGCGCGAGGATGAGGGTGCCTCGCAACACCGCTCGCCGGGCAATTACAACCTCTTCGGTGCGACCGTCGCCGTGCGCTTTGGCGACTTGCCGCACTGCAACGGTGCCGAGCCCCATGGCGGCAACGCCTGCCCCCGCCTGCATCAGGTTCTGCAGCAGGCCTAACAAGCCGACACCAGCGGGACCGAGCAGGATGGCCACGATCTTCATCCGAGCCAAGCTGATGACGATGCTGGCCACCGACGTCGCACCCATGATGGATGACGAGCGCAGTATGGTCCGATAAGAGTTCGCTGCGGATCGTGCAACCATCCGGGACTGCTCCGTTGTCGATATCTAGTGGCGAAAGGGGAGGCACTGAGCTTCAGATCAGGGTCTTGAGACGCATTTCTAAGTGCCGAGCCCCTAGCTTTAGGATAATTAACTCAGCAGCAGCCCTGCCAATCCCCGCGTCCGCATAGGACTTGCGCACTTCCCGCTTGAACCGCGCAAAGTGATGCCCTGTCAATCGAACAGCCTCACTGAATTTGCCCCTGTCCATCTGAAGACCCTTCACCGCAGCCAACATTTTGAATATAGTCCAGAGATAGTGCCGTTGGGACAGTATTATTTTCCAAACAACGCGTTCGGGCATCCCATGTTTCCGCGCCAACTCGATGAGCCTCTCATTGGTGTCCAGGCTCTGTATCTTCCGGAAAGATGGCGTCCTGGTTATGCTTGACTGATTTAGGCAATGGAAATATTTCGCTGACCCGATGAAGACACTTTTCGAGGCCAAGAAAATAACGCGAGTTAAAAACTCATCAGCGTCATAGGAATTGAAAGCATACTGGTCGTCGATAGCTATTGCATCTATTAGTTCACGACTCACCAAGCCATTTCCGTGCACCGTCCACGGAAAAGTCAACTCAAAGGCCTCCCGGCCGGTCATTTCTTGGCCAATCTTAAGTCCGTTATCTAATACAAAGGAAGAGAATTGATTTGGCGCCTTTTCTACTAACCAGTCGCAAAGGACGACATCCGCGTTGGATTTTTGAGCGTCTTCGGTTAACGACTTGACGAAATCTGGCTCGATGTAGTCATCGTGGTCAAGGCAACGCAACACAAAATCACCGCTGCTAGCACGATATGCACGGACCCGAGCACTAGCGGGGCCTGCATTTTCTTGCCAAATATACTTAACCCTACTATCCAGCTTTACATACTTCGAAATTATTTGTGCAGTGTTGTCAGTAGATCCATCGTCAACACATATCAACTCCCAATTACCGCAGGTCTGGGAAATGACTGATTGTATCGAGCGATCAAGAAGTTCTGCTCCGTTGTAGACCGCCATCGGAATGCTGATCAGCATCGGCCACATTTCCTTTCGTCGTGCTTATCCTGACTTGATCTGCGGTAAAATGGTACGAGTGGGGCGGAAAGCTATTTGGAGGCTCCTCTATTGGTCACCTTCCCGCTTACCGAGCCCCATGGCCGCGACGCTCGCCCCCGCCTGCATCAGGTGCTGCAGCAGGCCCACCAAGCCGATGCCCGCGGGACCGAGCAGGATGGCCACGATCTTCATCCGAACCAAGCTGATGACGACGTTGGCCACCGACGCGGCGCCCATGATGGATGACGAGCGCAAGATAGTTCGATAAGAGTTTGCTGCCGTCATGCGGCCCTCCGGGTGTTCCGAGCCACCATGCCCGCCTGCTCCAATGTCAGCTGGGGTCCCATGGGCAGACTCAGCACCTCCGCGGCGAAGCGTCTGGCAAGCGGGAGGGCCTCCGGCGCTAAACCGAGATTTGCGTAGGCCGCTTGCATATGAGGGGGGATAGGGTAGTGAATGAGTGATCCTACGCCAGCCAAGGTCAGGCGATTTTGCAAGGCGTCACGCTCCCGCGACCGCACGACATAGAGATGCCAAACGGGCTCGGCCCATTCAGGCGCATGGGGCAGGACGATACCGCAGTTCTTCAACGCGTCGTTATAGAGGCTCGCGATGGTCCTTCGCCGTTCGTTCCAGGTATCGAGGTGAGCGAGCTTCACGCGGAGTACGGCGGCCTGAATGGGGTCGAGGCGGCTGTTCACACCGGGAACCTCGTTCACGTACTTCGCGCGGGAGCCATAATTTCGCAGAACGCGTATCTTGTCCGCGATAACGGGATCATTAGTCGTTACAGCGCCCGCGTCACCCATGGCGCCCAGATTCTTGCCCGAGTAGAAGCTCCACGCGACCGCATCGCCATGCCCGCCAATACGCCGCCCCTTATACCGCGCGCCATGAGCCTGAGCAGCATCTTCAACAACCTTTAAGTTGTATTGGCGGGCGATCGCGACGATCGGATCTAGATCGGCAGGTTGCCCGTAAAGATGGACAGGCAGAATGACTTTGGTGCGAGGCGTGATGCTTTCTGAGATGCGCTCGGGATCGATATTATAGGTCCCCGCGCCCGGTTCCACTGGAACTGGTGTGGCGCCACATTGGCTTACAGCGAGCCAGGTTGCGATATAGGTGTGAGAAGGCACGATGACCTCATCACCCGGCCTAACTCCGACAGCGCGCAGAGCAAGGGTCAAGGCGTCGAGGCCATTGGCGACGCCAATGCAAAAATTCGCAGCGGAATAATCTGCGAATTCTATCTCAAACGCCTCAACCTCCGGCCCCAGTATGTACCAGCCGCTGTGCAGAACGCGCTTCAAGGCTTCATCGATCTCGCCTTGAAGCTCGACATAGGCCGCTTTGAGATCGAGGAAAGGGACGCTCAACGGGCGACCCCTGTGCTGCCAGGTAGTCATTGTAGTTCCGGTAATAGTCGGTCTCATCGTATGGGCGTGATGCGACGGACATACACACAGATCCGGACGAAAAATTATCGATTTCCCGCCATATCATCCGGCAAATGTAGAGCCCAAAATAAGATCGATTCAGGTGAAACCGCTTGGTTTCGCTCCCGTCGCGCAGAACGACATCGAAGCTGCCTGACATAGCGACGATCAACTGCTCCAGTTCCTTGTGAGCATGCCCGCCGCGCTCGGCGCCGCCGGGGACGTCGTAAAGATAATAAACGCGCTTGATATCGAAAGGGACATGCTTTCCACCTTCGATAACGGTGAGATTGCCACGGGGGTCGTGGATCCGGGGCAACTCAACGATTTGACACGACGACAAAAGTCCCATGGCCAATATTCGCGATGTTGGATAGGTAGCCGGCTGCTAACGCGCAGTCCTAATCAAAGTTCAAATTCGTAAAAGTCTTGCGTTTCGGAGCCTGCCCCGAACCCCGATTTAAATGCGTAGAGGCCTGAGTTAATTTCTCGGCCCGAGGCTTCAGTGCTAGCTCCGAAGGAAAAATATAGCACGCGCTGGGTCAGAGCTTCTTGAATGATAGTTTCGAGCAGCAGGTGACTTGCAGATTTCTCTCTGCCCGCATCAGCGGCTGCTATGTATTGTGTATGCCAAACCGACGCACTGTAACGGAAAAGCCACACGCCAGCTAATACCTCTCCATTTGCATCACTGGCGATCCATAGGTCGACGTCAGATGGGACAAGCGCCTGAATCGCAAGGAGCTCGGAGATTGAGTGAACTGGAGAAACTCCGTATCTCTTCCTCAAGTTCTCGGTTAATATGGCGTGCAAAGCTGAATAGTGCTCTGTATTCCCTCGGAAACAGACGACGCCGTTCTTTCTTGCGTGCTTAAAGCAATATTTGTGCCCGGAGCGAACGCTGCGCTGCTCTCCGAGGTAAAGAACATTCCATAAGTCTCGCCGAACAATCTTTCCGCCAAAGAGCCAGAACGCATGCTCATTCAGCGCCACAGGCGCCCGTCGAAGGTGGGCGGGGGTCATCCGACAAAGAAAGCGCTTGAGGCCAGTGGACCTGAAACGATCAAGCGTCGCCGCCACATAATCATGGATTTCCTCTGGCGTGCAGTTCGGCTCGTGAAGAAGGCCGCCAAAAGTTATTCCGGGGTGGCTAATGGCGAGCTCAGGATTTCCCGGCGATAGCGCCGCCGGCAAAAGAGCACGCAACTGCCCTTTATCATCCTCAAAGAGAAGGGACATGTCATAGAATCGGTCCCCATGATAAGAAAGAAAACGCCGGGTATGCAAAAACACACCTTGCGCCGTCTTGGGAACGAAAGCGTCCCATCTTTCCGCATCACCTGATGTGAAAGGGATCAATTCCATTAGGTTAGGCGATCAGCATCTGTAGAAAATTGAGCAGGATTAGCATACCGTTCAAACGGCACTGTCACTTCAAACGCTCCAAAGAATTGGGCTATAAAGCGCATATCATCCTCTGAGTACCTTTGATCACACGGAATGAAGACGGTTTCTTCGAACAGCGCGCGCTCGAAATCCCCAAGCCGTGAAGGGTCCAATGCCCTCCAATATTTCTGCGTATAGATTTTATTCTCAGCCAACACTTTTCGCATCGCTTCAGCGCCCCGAAACATCAATGGAAAGCACAACGGTACATCGTCAGCCATCTCTTGCAGCGGTCGCAAAGGTGCTAGCGGGAAGAGGAAGAAGGGGCACAGCGCTCAAGGCAGCGAAAGTTCTCACGGCGCCGCTGCAAATCCTCTCCCAGTCAATGCTGCGCAACAACCGGGAGGTCAAGGCCGATATACGCTTGGGCGCAATCGCCAATAAGCTTTCTTCGACCCGCTGAAATTCCTGGTAATAGGCTTCCGGTCCCGCATCGAGCCGCCCTATCGCGGGCCTAAGGCGCTCCACACTTCCCGTATCAACCTGCGCTGGCGGCTGCGGTAATCCGCTGGCGCGATATAGAAATCCACCATCCGCTACGCCGACGTGCTTGCGCGGCGAATAAATCATCGCCGCCCCTTCGATGGGTGGCAAGAACAGAGATTGCGCTGCGTCAATAATCAACCGCGACGCCGGCCAGATGCGTGCGGCTTCCGCGACAACGCGAGAGCACACCCCAAAGTAGGCAGTGATCAGTAATCTATCCCCGTCGCCGAGTTCGATTGATCTGGGCGGAAGCAGGTCCGGCTGTAATTGGTAGATCCGTAGATCCGCTCCGCTCCATCTTAACGCTTCGTGCACAACCGGGCAGGTGTATCCAGGTGCCCATACCCGCCGCACGCCGTCGTGATGGATGAGGGCCGCCAGCGCGCTACGCGCCGATTGATAGCCCACGCCATCCGCCAGCCAGGAAGGCATCGGATGCTCCGGCCCGAGTTCGAGTTCGAGATAACCGCCAATCGAGTGCCTATCGCCCACCGCTACCTCCCGCAGAACAGACTTGCTGCTCAGGGCCTCACCACCAACAGATCCTCGCGCCTGTTGGCAAAAGGCAGGTCCATGGGTTGTGGCACGATGTAGGCGTGAAAGCCCGAATTCCGGGCCCTCATCAGCAAACCAAGTACCAGCGCATCGTCGATTGTATCGGGTTCCAATGCATTGAATTTTACGACCGGATTATCCGAAGTTTTCATATACGCTTTATGAAATTGAGCACCAGCTCCCGAGGCCAGGAAGCGGCGGCGCATGGAAGCATTAGGAATATCCCCGACCAGCAGCGTCCCGCCCTCGGCGAGCAGCCCCATGGCGCGATCCAAGAACGAGATCACATCATATCCGGGAAACACGTAGTGCAAGACGCTGTAGATTACGACCCCATCAACCTTACCCGCATATCGTTCGATCATATCTGCGCATTGAGCAGGAAAATTGCCGGCAACTTTAAATATGCTGTCATTTTGAGGCAATTGATCGAGAACTTCGACGGCGTCGCTTACAACCAACTTGTGTTCCATCTTGCGACTATGCTCAATTAGCGTCCGCCCTACGTCGCCACACCCAACTCCGATATCGACGATGGTCTTGCCCTTATGCCCCAAGGCCGGTACCTTCGCGATTATATCCCGCACAATCCGTTCGTAGGCCTCTATCCTGAGGCCGGTCGGATCCCCGCTTTTTATGCTGTTGTCGAGCGTCGGGTCTACTGCCAGCCTGCGATAATCATCGAACGTTTTGGCTAGCGGACGGCTGTCGCTGCTCATAGCTTCCTGCCTCTCTTGCAAGATATTAACATTCTCACTATCAATTCCTTTTTGAAGCACAGGTGGACGGGAACTATCTTGGAAACGTGACGCGGTTCCCGAGCAAGTTTCCGAGGACGATCATCGCCGGCTCTACATAGGGAACGACTACAGCTCCCACCATCGCTTCGGCCGGTTGATTACTGCTCCCGCTCCTGTGCTTGCTCCTCCCTGGATAACGGTAGCTGTCACAGTCTTGCAAAGACCTCGGAAGGCTCCACAATTACCCAGAAATCCGCCGGCTCAGAACTCCTCAGGTATTTTTCGTATACGAGCTCCGAGCCGCATCCAACCTCGATAACTGTTCTCGGCTTTCTTGCTTTCAACCGGTCAATAACAAGCCGTTGCCGATACTCAATCATTATTCTTTCAAAGCCATAGTCCTGAATATAGGCTTTGCAATAGTCTTCTATATTTCTATCGCCCGAATCAATCATTTGACTGTTTACCTTCTGGCTATCGGAAATATGTGCCTTGGGATAAGGTCTTTGTTCGCGAGCGGGGTTTTCGCCAAGGCGGCGGCGATCTTGCGTTTGAGCGTCGCGATGGAGCACGGGATGGGCCTTTCAGGCCTGCGCGGCATGTCCCCTTGGCGTGTGATCTTCAGGAACAGAGCCTTTTCTGCCTTCCCTGGCGGAACGGCATTCTGAGGGTGGAATCGTCTCCCGCTCGGAAATCGGTAAGGCGTAAGCAGCGATGCACGAACCCCCGAATACACCGCCTTCGTCTGTCATATTAACCAGAATTGGCGCGCCCGCCCCCTGACTTACAGGGCGACCGCTGCCGAGCCGTAGCAGGCTTCCCGACGGCTGGCGCCGTCGCCTTCATCGTAGTCAAACACCAAGCCATTCTCAATTGCACGATTTAAAGCGAATGATGCAATTAAAAAACAACCTATTGGAATGAAGACAAGAAGACCCAGGATTGCGGTGCAATAAATTAGCATTGTCATCATCGTGTTCAGCCCGCGATCCACCAGAGGCCGGGGTCAGTTGAGAACCATGTCGCAACTGGCGAAATACAAGCCCGATCAGTTAAGCGGTGCGCCCGCCTCGCCAATTCGTAAGCGCCGTTGGCTTCCATGAAGCAGACGAACAAAAGCGGTCGCTGCAGCCGGGCAAACTGCATGCACGCAACCCGTTCTTGCATATGCGGCACTGCAAAAGCTACCGCACTCCGGGTGAAAGCGCACCCAAAGATGAAGCTAACGCATAAGCCTCGCCATCGCTTGAAGCATCCAGCTAAGCGTCTCAAGCCAATCGCACAGTGACCCTGAACGAAGAGGCGACTTCCCACCGTTGCTCTGATGGTTAAAGCCTGTTTCAGCGGCTTTCAATATCTGTCACGGAGTAGGTGTATTTCCAGCATATTGAAGGTGGCGGGTTTTCAGCCGTCCCTATTTTAGGCCAGCGTGCTGCTCCAATTAGCGTTTCTAAGAGGCTATCTAAACCGATCTTGGCGCAATCTTTAATTTCGACCAGCGCGATAATGCTAATTCTTCGATTATGGGGAGTACTCAAAAGCCCCCTATGAGGCAAAGCGAACGTGGATCGTGCGCTGGCGGCTGGACACGGGACATCCGAGTTGCGCCCGTCCACTATCGAAGGATGCGGCTTTGCCCTCTTGACAAGGCATAGGTTAAGCTGCGACGACTCCGCGTCGCTGGCGGGAAGGGTCAGCACTTCGCGCAGGCAAGCCTCGGGCTCGACGCCTTACAGCTTGGCGAAGCGGATTTGAGGTGTGGAAGATGGCTGCCCGCTCTTCCTCCGGCGTCGCTGGCGGAAGGCTGCGCTGTGGGGCCAAATCCCGCAAGGTCACGGAAAATCCGAATGAGCGAGCTTCACCGCCATATCGACCGGCGTGCTTCCTCGCAATCCGCTCCAAGAGCGGGGTCAGCGTCTGGGGCGCTTCAGGACGCAACCGGAGGCCTCGCCGAGCGGACGGTCGAGTTGATCGCGCTAAACAGCTTGACCTTGCCGAGCTACAGCCTATCCGCTTTTGATGGAATCAAAAAGCGGGCTCTAACGTTTTGTTTTCGTGCGTCTGATCGGAAAACCGCTGCGCACTTTTCCAGACGCACTCTAAGGCGGGACACCCGCTCAAGGCAATTTCTTCACCCTCGGCGGGGCAATCTCATCGAGGTGTCCTGCCGTTGATGCCATGCCCAGGCAGTTTCCACAATCGCGTCGAGATCGCAGATTTCCGGCGTCCATCCCAGATGTTCCCGGGCTTTTGACGCATCGGCGATGAGCCTTGCGGGATCCCCCGCCCGCCGCGGCCCCAATACTGCCGGAACGGTCGAGCCGGTAATGCGCTCTGCTGTCGCTATCACCTCACGGACAGAAAAGCCCCTGCCTATGCCGAGGTTGTATGCGCCGGAAACGGCTTGCGCTTCCAGCGCCTGAAGAGCTTTTACGTGCGCATCCGCCAGGTCAGAAACGTGAATATAGTCGCGAATGCAAGTGCCATCGGGCGTATCGTAATCGGCGCCAAAGATTGTAAGAGTTGGTCTTCGCCCAGAAGCGGCATCCAAGACAAGAGGAATGAGATGCGTTTCGGGATCGTGGGTTTCGCCAATTTCATTATCCGGGTCCGCGCCGGATGCATTGAAATATCGCAGCGATATCGATCGGATACCATGCGCCACGTCGAAATCTTTCAGTATCCGCTCGACAAAAAGCTTCGATCCCCCGTAGGGATTGATGGGTTCCTGAGGGCAATCTTCACGGATTGGAAGCAGCTTGGGGATTTCATACGTCGCACAAGTGCTGGAAAACACGAAGCGCTTGATGCCGTAGTCGCGAGCGGCTTCCAAAAGCGTAAGAGATCCCATGACATTGTTGCGGTAATACTTCCCTGGGTCACTCACAGACTCGCCGACATAGGTGAAGGCGGCAAAGTGCACTATGGCTTCCGGCCTGTGACGCCTGATGACGTCGTCGAGCCGGTTTCGGTCGAGGATATCGCCCTGTTCGAACGGCCCCCATTTGACGGCCTGTTCATGGCCATAAGCAAGATTATCATAAGCCACAGGTAAATAACCCGCACGGCTTAGCGCTTTACAGGCATGAGACCCTATATAGCCAGCGCCACCGGTTACGAGCACAGTATTCCTTGAGTTGTTCATCAGTCCTTACTCCGCTTGCAGTAGCGCAAATTCGGCTTCCGATCGGATCGCCAGTCTGGCGCAAAAGCTTGCCAGGGAGGGACGGCGACTAAGTCTCTGCTA
>CAVSHC010000004.1:0-40359 GCA_963727795.1 uncultured Alphaproteobacteria bacterium | reverse complement strand
AACCCTTTGGGTCGATTGCAGAGGCGGCGGGCTTTTGGGGCGGGAGGCCGCTCGCCCTGAATTCGCGCCGATCGCGGTTTGGCCCGCAGCCTCGTGACTGCGCCTTGACATCAACGCTGGACCCGCAAAGGGTGTAGGCAATTGCGAGACGCCAAACTAACCCGAAGGGAGGCCGCAATGGATCGCGTGACGCCGCACGAAACCCCTCATGACCCTGGCCTGTTGATCGAAGAGCGCCGCGGCGCGGTCTTGGTGCTTACGATGAACAGGCCGTCCGCGCGCAACAGCCTTTCCCTCGGCCTCATCGCGGCGCTGGACGGAGCCATCGAGCGGGCTGGCGCAATCCGGGACATAGCCGCGATCGTCATCACCGGCGCGCCTCCGGCTTTCTGCTCGGGTCACGACCTGAAAGAGTTGACGGCGCGGCGGCTGGATCCGGATGGCGGCCGCGCATTCTTCGAGCACACAATGCGCAGTTGCTCGGCGCTCATGCAGTCCATCGTGGCCTGTCATAAGCCGGTGATCGCCGCCGTGAACGGCATCGCGACGGCGGCTGGCTGCCAACTCGTGGCAAGCTGCGATCTGGCCGTCGCGGGCGAGAGCGCACAGTTCGCCACCCCCGGCGTCAACATCGGCCTGTTCTGCTCGACGCCGATGGTGGCGCTGTCGCGCAATATCTCGCGCAAGGCCGCGATGGAAATGCTGCTTCTCGGCGAGATGAAATCGGCCGTCAAGGCCAAGGAACTCGGCCTTGTCAACTGGGTGGCGCCGGACGCGAACGTTCTCTCCGCCGCGATCGAGGCCGCGGAGAAGATCGCCAGCAAGTCGCCGCTTACGCTCGCCATCGGCAAGAGGTCATTCTACAGCCAAGCCGATATGCCGCTCGCCGAAGCGTACGCCTATACGAGCGCCGTCATGGTGGAGAACATGCTGGCCCGCGATGCGGAGGAAGGCATCGGCGCATTTCTCGAAAAGCGCAAGCCGCAGTGGACCGGATTTTAGGCAATTCGAGGCCAGGAACTCGACCTTCTCGCGGGGCTTTCCGGCCCGAACCCGGGTGCTTTTGCAAACGAACCCGGTCGACGCCGCCCCTCGGCTGTCCATCTGGGAAGCACTCAGTCAATTGCGAGACGGGACACTAGAATAGCTCTAGAATTTGAGTATCCGAGCTTGCGACATGGGAAATTTTACTAGCGTTTAGCGCTGAGCGCCGCTGCATTTCTACATGGCCTAAAGCGCCTTC
This sequence comes from uncultured Alphaproteobacteria bacterium, assembly GCA_963727795.1. Classification (GTDB taxonomy): domain Bacteria; phylum Pseudomonadota; class Alphaproteobacteria; order Rhizobiales; family Rhodomicrobiaceae; genus Rhodomicrobium. The sequence continues at coordinate 39,116 of CAVSHC010000004.1, read as the reverse complement.
CACAGCCTCCCCGTCAAGGGGATGCGAACTCAGAATATTCCTTAAACTTATTGCGTGATCGACGATCTGGTGGAGCACTCCGATTACGCCATTCAATCTTTGGCGCACTATGTCCTGAAACTGAATGGTGCCGTTGAGTTCGATGACGGTATGCGCAATGCTTTCGCTATCTTCCAAAATCTTGGCGAGGGCGCCGCGCTGCTGGTCGATCAAGAACCTCATTTTTTCTTCAAGCTCGCCGATTGCAGACGTAATGCCGTTCAAGTCCGTCCGCTCGCAATCTCGCCTTGCGTCAAGGGATTCCACGCTTTCGGCGATCGCACGATTTAATGACTGTAGACCTTTGCTGATGTCTTCCGCCGCCTGATCCGTCTGCCGGGATAGCGCTTTCACCTCGGAGGCCACGACAGCAAAGCTCTTGCCGGCCTCTCCAGCCCGCGCAGCTTCGATACTGGCGTTGAGCGCCAGCATATTGGTTTGCCGGGACAGCCTGCGAACGCCCTGGGCGATGAGGTCGAGCTGGCGTGCAAGATCGGCGATGCAACAGAGCTGGCTGCGGCCATTTTCCATCGCCGCAATCCTGTTGGCCTGGAAAACGGACAGGAGCTGCTTGTTGATGTGAAGGCGGTTTTCCGTCTGCTCCACAACCGGCAGAATCTTGTCCGTCGAACTGACCCTGAGGAAAGTTATGAGGCCGGTGATCGTGTCATCGACCTTCTTCAACTCCTTCATGACGTTCATCGCGACGTCTTCGGTATTCGCCGCGACGGTCTGGACGTGATCGCACAACGTATGAATGATGGGATTGCACGCCGAAATCTCCTCGCCGAGCCGCGTCAGAACGGCGGGGGTCAGAGACGGGCCGTTACGGGGTGGGGCCATTTGCTCCTGCTCCCCCGCCGCCGAAGACGCGACACGGTCATCGCCGCCCTGCCGGCGCCAAGCTGAAAGCAGAAGGGCTGTAATGAGAAAGACCGCCGCCATTCGAAGACTTACGGCGCCGATGTTATCTGCAAAGCCCAAGGCATAGTCGCTGAGCGCGGTCAGGACCGCCGCCGTGGAAGCATAGGCTGCGATGGCAGCGATTTCGCGCCGCGGCAGCACCCTGTCAGGCTCCTGGGACAAGTTGCTTGACGACCTGCAGCATGGCTTGAGGCTGAACGGGCTTCACCATCCAACCCGTGGCGCCCGCAGACTTGGCCTCTTCCCGCTTTTGCTGCTGGGATTCCGTCGTCAGCATCACGATGGGCATGAATGCGTAGCCGGGAAGCCGGCGAACTTCGCGGATCAACTGTATGCCGTTCATGGCCGCCATGTTCAGGTCCGTTATGATCATGTCTGGCTTGCCGCCGCCCTTAAGAATGACAAGTGCTTCCTCCGCATTGTTGGCTTTGGAGACGCCGAGGCCCGCTTTTGACAACATGCCCTCCATGCTCATCAGCATGGTCGGTGAATCGTCCACAATCATGATTGTCTTGGCCATACTGGCGCCTCCAACTCTTACGGACCACAAAGGCCACTCGTTGACTTTTCAATAAGCATGCTCCGCCGCCAGGACAGCGCCGACCCACCTCGCTATTGCGGGCGAGGCGGGCAGCATCAGGCTTTTTGGCGCCGCCGCCGACAGAACCTGCAGGACCGCCGTATGAACGTAGACGCAGTCCGTCATGTCGATGCTCGCGCCGGGATTGACGCGCATGAATTCCAGCAGAGGCAGAGCTTCCTCGACCATACACTCGCCCTTGCAAAGAATTGTTGAGGCGTCATAGCGAATTGGCATCAAAGTATCTCTTTCAGGTTGAGAACCAGAAGAACCCGTCCGTCGCCCAGGAGCGCGGTTCCCGCATAGCCCCGGAGCCCCGATAGGAAGCCGTCGAAGGGTTTCAAAATGACGTCGATGCTTTCTCTCAATTGATCGACGGCGAGGCCCACCAGCGCGCCCTTCACGCGGACGACGAGGACCGCCAGGCCAAGTTCGCTCGGCCTGCCAGCGCCATCGGGTATGCCGAGTAGGCGGCTCGTGCGCACCAGGGGGACGATCATGTCGCGCAGAACGAAGGTTTCCGACTGCTTGATCGAGTGGATCTGGCTTTGCGATAGCCGCACTGTCTCGACGATCACGTCCATGGGGATGCCGACAAGGCTGCCGCCCGCCTCGACCATCATGACGCGAGTCACCGCCATGGAGAGCGGAAGCGAGAGGCGCACCGTCGCGCCCTTTCCGGCCGCCGAAAATAAGGCGACCTGGCCGCCCAGCTTCTCAATATTGCTGCGCACGACGTCCATGCCAACGCCGCGTCCGGACAGGTCGGACACCTGCGACGCCGTCGAGAAACCAGGCTGGAAAACGAGGTTGATCGCCTCCTGGTCCGAAAGCCGCGCCGCCTCGTCGTTCGAGATCACGCCCTTGGTGAGCGCGCTGGCCTTGATCTTGCCCGGATCGATGCCGCGTCCGTCATCCTCCACTTCGATCACGATCTGGTCGGATTCCTGATAGGCGCGAAGCAAGATCGAGGCCAGGCCCGGCTTGCCGGCGGCGGCGCGCTCGCCGGGCGCTTCCACGCCATGATCGATGCTGTTGCGCACGATATGGAGGAGCGGCTCTCCAAGCGAAGCGATGATCGCCTTGTCGGCCGCCGTGTCCTCGCCCTCCATCTTAAGCTCGATCTGTTTGTCGAGCTTGCGCGCGAGATCGCGCACGAGCCTCGGGAAGCGATCGAACGCCTCCGAAATGGGCTGCATACGCACGGCCATGATGGCGGTCTGCATCTCCTGTGCGATCCGGTCGATCACGCCGTACTGATCCTTGATCTCGCGCGACATATCGCGGGAACCGTAGATCTCCTCGGCGCGGCGGGCGAGGAACGGCAGGCTGTTCTTGCAAACCACGAGTTCGCCGATGAGGTTCATCAGCGTATCGAGCCTTCCCTGGTCGACTTTCAGCACCTTCTGCGCTTGCGGCTTATGGGCCGCGCCATTCGAACGCGCGCTTTCTGCTTCTTGGGGGGCGGGAGCCTGCAAGGCCTCGCGCGGCTGGGCGCCGCCGTTGGCGGGCTCCTCCTCGGAGCGCCTCTCCCAGTTCTGAAGGAAGGCGGCGAGCGCGGCGGATGTATTCGCCTCGGCGGCGGCTGCGAAATCGCGTGACAAGCGCGCGTCACCGAGAGCGGCGACAACGTTCGACAACGTCGCCTTGACTGAAGCGAGACGTTTCTTCTGCTTCTCCTCGCCGCCGTTCAGCGACAGCACTTGCTTTTGTGTTTGCGCGATGCGGACCGCGAGATCCCGCATGGGGTTGGAGGCCTCCGGGGTTTCTTCGCGAAGCAGCGAGCCGGGCGGAAGCGCCATGATCGAGACATGATCCGGCACATAGCGAAACAGGTGCGCCACGTCTTGGCTCGGCGCCAGCGTGAGCGCGCGGAAGATGAGATTGGAGCGATAGGGGTCGAGATCGTCGAGCGATGGCCAGGGCGCGCGGAGCGAAACCGACAGAACGCCAAGCTCAGGAGTCTGGCGCATCAAATTCATGGGGTCTTCGCCGCTATAGAAGCAAGCCTCGTGCGGGCGGTACTCGACCGCGACGATGGCCTTCGACGAAGCGGCCGCGGCGGCGGCGAAAGCCTCGTAGCCGGGCGCGCGGCGGATGCCGTTCAGCCAATCGAAGCCGCCGGCCTCGTTCTCCGGCTGGATCTCCGGGTCTGCGGAGTCACCTTCAGCGGCGGGCAGAAAGTCCCGCAGGGCATGCGCAAGCCTTCGGGAGACTTCGGCCGCCGCGGTGGGCAGCTCCTCATGCTTCTCAAGTTCGCCGAGCCAGACGCCGGCCTGATCCAGCATGTCCAGAATATGATCTGCGATATCCGGGCTTAAGCGAAGCCCGCCCGAACGCACCGCCGAAAGCACGTCCTCGCCCGCATGCAACAGTTTCGTCAGCGGCTGGGCGTCGAACAGCCCGGAGGAGCCTTTCAGCGTATGGATCGCGCGAAAGACCTCGTTGATGGCGGCCTCGTTCTCTGGGTCTTTCTCGAGGCGCAAGATGGCGGACGCCGACTGCTGGATCAGCTCCTGCGCTTCGGAAATGAACCGGGCGAGAAGCGGGTTCATGACGCCAGCCCAGTAAAGAGAATGGCCGCGTTCGTGAATTCTTCGGGGCGAACGGGCTTGACCATGTAGAAGTTCGCGCCCGCCTCATAGGCCCGGAGCTTGTCGTGCTCCTTGTCCTCCGTGCTGACGGTCATGACCGGAATGGCGAGGCAATCCGGATCCTTTCGCAGCTGGTTGACGAATTCGTAGCCGTCCATCTTGGGCATGTTGATATCGACGACGATCAGGTCGAAGCGGCCGCCAAGCATGCGCTCCAGGCCTTCGACCCCGTTCGCCGCTTCCTCGACGGCGAAACCGGCCTTTTCGAGTACGTCGCGGTAGAACATCCTCATGGTGATGCCATCGTCGACGATGAGCACCCTTTTCTTATCCGCCGCGCCGGCTTCTTCAGCGTTCATCAGCATCGCCTTCGTCCTTACGGTTTCTGGTAGACGATGGCGTCGGAAATCTTGCGCGGCCTGAAGAGCGAGGACATGCGGCTCATGCTCTCCGAATGGCCGAGGCAGATGAAGCCGCCGGGGGCCAGGCACTCGTACAGCGTCTCCATGGCCTGGCGGCGCGCCAGATCGTCGAAATAGATCAGGAGGTTTCTACAAAAAATCACATCGATGTTGGAAAAGCCGCGCATCTGCGCGGCTTCGACGATGTTGACCGTCGAGAAGTCGATGAACTCGCGGAGCGCCTCCAGGATCTGGAAACCGTCCGCCATGGGGGAAAAATATTTCTCCCGAAGCTTCGGTGGAACACGGGACAGCGCGCGCTCGCCATAGACGCCCTTTCGCGCCTCGCGCAGCGCGCGCGAATCGATGTCGGAGGCGAGGATCTCGATGTTGAAGTCGTCGGCTCTCTTCCATCCTTCCAGAATATAAATCGCGATGGAGTAAGGCTCCTCGCCGGTCGAGCACGGCAGCGACCAGAGCCGGATCGTGTCTCCAGGGTCTTTATTATCGGATACCTCCGGCAGGATGCCGCCGACGAGGGCGTCGAATTGATAGTCCTCCCGGAAAAAGTAGGTCTCGTTCACGGTCATCGCGTTGACGAGATGCTGCATCTCCTGCCCGCCGGTTTCGAACCGCACCATCGCGAAATATTCGCGGAAGGTCGGGCTTTGCGTTGCGGCCATTCTTTCCAGAACGCGCCGCTCTACAAAGTACCTCTTGCTTTCCGAGAAGATGATGCCCGTCTTGCGGTAGAAGAATTCGCAGAACTTTGCGAACTCCTGCGGCGTAATGACGGGCGGGTCCGGCGAGTTCGCTGTGGTCATGGCCGTTTTCATTGCGCTTCGCCTATGCGTTTGAGCGCCGCTTCGATGGCGAACGTCATGAACGGCTGATCTCCGAAACGGAGCCGCAACTGCTTAAGCGCAGGGATCGAAGCGGGCGTGCCCACCTCCGCGAGACAATCGACGGCGGCGGCGCAGACATTCACATGCCCGTCTTCGAGGATGACCTTCTGAAGCCATTCCGGCGCGTGCGGATTTGGAAGCACCGCAAGAATATTGACGGCGAAGATGCGCACGTCGCTTTCAGGGTCTTCCAAAAGCGCTTCCATAAAGGGCGCGACCTCACCGGGCATCTCCTGCAGCGCCTCGATCGCCGCGTTCCGAAGCGCGGTGTTTTCGCTGCGCAAGTAGCGGATCAGGCCTTCAGCGGCTTCGCGCGAGCGGCTTTGGATGAGCGATGTCATGATGACGCTGCGTACGCTCACCGCGGACTCGCGCTCCAGGTGATCGCACAGGATGGGTATGCCTTCAGCAAGATGCGCCAGCTCTCGCGCCGCCTGCCGCCTCAGCGCGGGCTCATTCGACTGCAGGGCGGCCGCAAGCTCGGCCGCGGAGGCGCTTTTCGGGCGCCCGGCTTCCGGCTGGGGGTCCGCTTGTCTTTTTGTCGCCTTAACCAGCGCCATAGGCACGGCTCCTGTTCGGTGAGTTGGCGGAAGAAGTCCAGGCGATCAGCTGGCGGCCGATCCGGTTGCTGGGCAGGACAAGATCGGCGCCGCCGCGCCGGATCAGCTCGCAGGGCATGCCGAAGACGACCGAAGTGGCCTCGTCCTGCGCGATGGTGCGTCCGCCCATGCGTTTCAGCTCGGTCATCTCCGCCGCGCCATCGTCGCCCATGCCAGTCAACTGAACGCCGATAAGCCTGTTGGCGGGCATAGCGTCCAAGGCGCTCCTGACAAGGCGGGCGACGCTCGGATGCCACAAATGCTGCTGGCTGGACGGAACTGGCGCCGCAAGCCACGCTGTATTGCGCCCCAGAACGACGAGATCGGCGTCACCCTTGGCGATATAGATTTTCCCTGCTTCTATGGGCGTTTGATGGGATGCTTCCTGGACCTGCATCGTGCAGATGGTGTCCATGCGCTTGGCGAAGACGCCGGTGAAGCTGCCGGGCATGTGCTGCGCCACGAGAACGGCCCAAGGGAAGTCCGCCGGCAAGCAGGGAAGGATTTCCTCCAGGATGCCAGGGCCTCCCGTGGACACGCCCACGAGCACAAGCCCGAGCTCTCCGGCGGCCGGGGCCGAAAGCCCGCGATCCGGCTTCTGCGCGCGGCTTCGATCCTGGATCAGGCGATCGCGTAAGCCCATGCTGCGCCGCACCTTCGCGGTGGCGGCGGCCTTGACCTTGGCGAGCAACTCGCGCTGCACGCGGTCGATGGAGAGCGAGATGGTGCCGTCGGGCTTATGCACGAAATCGACCGCGCCGAGGCTCAGCGCCTGCAAGGTGGCCTCGGCGCCCTTTTCGGTCAGCGACGACACCATCAGGACCGGCTTCGGCTTCTCCACCATGATGCGGGAGAGGCAGGTGATCCCGTCCATCTCGGGCATGTTGATGTCGAGCGTTATGACATCGGGATCGAAGCTCTGGAGAAGGGAAAGCGCCTCCACGCCGTTCCGGGCGACGCGGACCTGAAATCCCCCTGTGCTCTCCAGCAGCGTCACCAGATGCTTCCGCATCAGCGCGGAATCATCGACGATCAGCACCTTGATCATGCCATTATGCCTGGTCTCGAAAAATGGATAGAGGGAGGGCGCGCGCCCTCCCGCAAAACTGAAGCGCGATGCGATAACCCGGACCCATCGTCATCGCGAGGCGGCCCTCGCCGCCGTGGCGATCCAGAGAAAGCCCGGCGGCCTCCTCCTGGATTGCTTCGCTTCGCTCGCAATGACGATTCCGGCTGATCCCAGCACGCTTTAAGCAACTAATTTCAGCTCATCCAACTCGTCGAAATTCAACAATTGCTCAACCTTCAGAAGCAGGATCATGCGCTTCTGGTCTTCGAGGTTGGCGACGCGATTGATAAGACGCTGCTGCTTCGCGGAAAGCGCCGGCGCCGGGCCGACATGCTTCAGGCGGATGCGCATCACTTCGGAGACGGAGTCCACGATGAAGCCGGTGCGCACCCCGTTGATGGTGAACACCATGATGCGCTGGCGGTCGTTGCGCGTTGCGCCAGGGAGGCCGAAGCGGCTCCGCTGATCGAGGACCGGCAGAACCACGCCGCGCAGGTTCACGACGCCCTCGATGAACTGAGGCGTCTTCGGGATGCGCGTCAGCTCGTCCGGCACACGGACGATCTCCTGCACCGCCTCGATCGGCACGCCGTACTCCTCCTCCATCAGGCGGAACACGACGAACTGTTCCTCCTGCTCACTGTCGGCGCCAGAATTGCGCGTTTCCGAACCCGCCATCGTCCCGACCTTGTCAGCTTCGCCTACGGCCTTGCGCATATCGTCCGCTCTGAACATCCGCTCCGCCGAAAGGACAGAGACCAGACGCCGGCCGTCCTGCAGCCGGCAAATGGACTGGATGTCGTGCATGGCCTGCCCTTGCGACAGAAGGGCGGGCATGGGATCGACAATGTTGCGCGCGACACGCAGGACTTCCTTGACGCCATCCATAACCACGCCGACCGATACGCCTTCCCCCAGCGAAATAACCACGACCTTGTTGGCGTCGGTCATCTCCACCTGCGGCAGGCCGAACATGTTACGAAGGCTTACCAAAGGCAGCAGCCGGTTGCGAAGCGTAATAACTCCCAAAACATGCCCGTGGCTGTTCGGAAGCTGGGTGATCTGGCTCGGAAGCTGGATGATCTCCTCGACGCGCTCGATCGGGAACGCATATTCCTGATCGGCCACCTCGAAGCTCACCAGATGGTCCTCGTCCAGAACGGCCTGTTGCGACGCTTTGTTCTCGGCCTGAACTTCGCGCACGCCCTGGGCCAGACGCTCCGCCGCGTTCTTCATGGCGCCTTGGAACTCGCGCTCGACGGTTTTGGCCGTGTCCAGGATCATCACCATGGACCCGCCCTTCTCGCCCTTGATCATGCCGGTCAAGAGACCCGTATCGACGGCGGCCCCGATATTGGAAGCCGCCTCGATGCGATCGGGATCGACCGTCACAACATTGGCCATGCGGTCGACCACGAGACCCACGGGCCGCCCGTGATCGAGGACCACGACGCGCGTCGAATTGTCGTGGAGCGCCTCCGGAAAGTGGAAGATCTCGCGCAAGTTCAGGATCGGCAGCACCGAACCCCGGAGGTTGGCGAGCCCCTCGAGCGCCGGCGGGCTCATGGGAACCTTGACCACATTCGGCATGCGGATGATTTCCTGCACGGCGGAGAGCCGGACAGCGAAGACTTCCTTGCCAACGTGGAAGATTACGAACTGACGCACGACATCCGACTCGAGACTTTTCGGCCCGCCGGAAGTGTCGGCGATGGCGCCGGAGGTTGCGGAGGCAACCTCCTCGTGGCTAGCGACAGACATGGCTGCCTCCCCGGTTGCGGCGTTTAGTTCGCGGCCTGCAGTTCGTCGGCGAGCGAAGCGATCTCCTCGATGGCGGCCGCAAGCTGCTCGGCGCCCTTGGCCTGTTCGCGCGCCGCGCCCGAGGCTTCGCCGGACGCGCGGGTAGCTTCCTGAGCCGCCGCGGAGACTTGTTCGACGCCGGTCTGAACTTCCTTCACGACGCGAACGATCTCACCGGAACTGGTCAGGATGTCCTTGTTGCCGGCGAGGACGAAGTTCATGTCGCTGGCGATGGCGACAAGGTTCGCCGCGATGACCTTGTTCTTCTCGCCTTCGAGGGCCGCGGCGTCGGCGATCATGGCGAGATCGCCACGAACTCGCACGATCTGATCCTGGATGGCCTTGACCGTGTCCTTGATGCGTTCGGCATTCTCGGCGCTGTCGCGCGCGAGGTTGCGGATATCCGTCGAAACGACGGCGAACCCCTTGCCGAACTCGCCGGCGCGGGCGGCTTCGACCGAACCGTTCACGGCCAGCATGTTGGTCTGGATGGAGACTGTCGTGATCGCGTCGACGATCTTGTCGATGCGGCGGCTGACCTGTTCCAGCGCCGACATTTGCTCCGCGCTCTTCTTGCCAGCCGTAACGGAGGCCAGAACGCCTTCCACCAGAGCCTCGACCGTCGTCCTGGTCGTCCCAACAAGCTGGGAGATGGCCTGGCATTTATCGAAGGCGGCCTCGGCCTGCTTCTGGGACGCGATCGCTCCGCGCTCGATCTGCGCGATGGCCGCGGCCGATTGCTGGGTCGCCGCGCCCTGCTGCTGCGCGCCCCTCGTGATCTGCTCGAGGGCCGTCATGATTTCCGCCGACGCGCGGTTGATCTCTTCGACCGCGCTCGACAGTTCCTCCGCGGCGGACGCCACTTCCTCGGCGCTCTTGCCGATATTGGTGCTGTTCTTCAGCTCCTCGGCGAGTTCGGACAATTCCTGGGCGGCCTGTTCGCATTGATTGAGCGCGACCGTTTGCTGGTCGATGGTTTTCAGCGACTCCTGGCAGGCCGAGCTTTGCTCCTCGGCGGCCGCCGCGATGATTTCCGCGCCTTTCTGGACCTCGATGGCCGCTCTGTTGGATTCTTCGTTGGCGCGCGTGATTTCGGCGGAGCCATCGAGAATCGCCTGCATGTCGGCGCGAACCTGGGTGAGAGCCTCGGTGGTCTCCCGGCCCTTCTCCACCTCACGTTTCGCGGTCTGGGCCGATTCGTCGATTCCTTCCGAAATCACCTTCACGTCCGACTGGATCTGCACGATCAGATCCTGGATGTCGCGCGCCGACTTCTCAGAGGTTTCGGCGAGTGTGCGAACCTCGTCGGCGACGACGGCGAAACCCTTGCCGTGCTGGCCGGCGCGGGCGGCTTCGATGGCGGCGTTCAGAGCCAGCAGGTTGGTCTGGTCCGCGATGCGGGCCACGGCCTTCACGACCTCGCCAATCGCGGCGGCTTGCGTTTCCAGTTCGGCCACCATCTTCACGGAGCCTTCCTGGCGCTCCGCGGCCTTGCTGATGGCGAGGATGGAATTCGAGATCTGGCCGGTAACCTCGCCGATCTGGTTCTGCAAGGCTTGCGTCTTGGTGGCGGAGGCTTCGGCGTTCTCCTTGGCTTTCTGGATGAGGCCGGCGCCGAGATTGATCGCCTTCAACGATTGTTGCGACGCGCCCGAGGATTCCTCGGCGCCGACGCCGATCTGCTCGACAGCCTTGCGCAATTCCTCGGCCGCAGATGCGGCTTCGGCGATGCCGCTCGCGAGCTGACCCGTGGCCGCGGCCACCCTTTCGGCGGCCTTTTGCTGGCGGGCGTAGGTTTTGGCTTTGCGTTTTTGAGCCTCGGCGAGCAGCTTGCGGCCGCCGATCGAGACCTCGTCATGCTTTTCGGGGATCTTGATGGCCATCGGGGGAGGGACCGGCGACGGAGATACGCCATTTCTTTTTGCTAGCGCCATGGAAGGAGACCTTGTTAGCGGTGGTGCGGGCCAGCTACGTTTACGCTTATCGTGGTTAACGCCATGTATAAATATGCGTTTATATGTGCTATTTCTGACTTCTGCGTATTCATAAACAAAGGCGTCAAATATATATTACCATAACAGCGAAGAAAATACTGATGTCATTATTTAGTTATTAATCCAGCCGAGCCCGATTCTCGCTTTTGGCATTTGGGCGCCATCGCTCAGATCGCGGAAATTACAGGGCGGATGACCTTGAGCGCGCGAGCTTCAAGGAATGCAGCTCTATGGGCTGCATGATACTGCGGGATTCAAATCGCCGCTGAGATCGAAGTCTCGAACGGTTCGCGAGACAAGCCAGGCGAACGGCGCGAACTTCATGGACCGGGAGTGGTTTTTTTCTTCTTCGGCTTGCACATTTCCGCAGCTTCGCAGGTGCAGCGCTGGCCTGCTTGGAAACAGGGCAGAGCATCCGCGGGGCAGGCCCATTGTTTCTTGCCTTCTTCGCTGCTGCACCGGCCGCCACAAGGGCCGTAGCCGAGCTCGCAATAAGGCAATTCCTGGACAAGGACCATCGGCCGGCCCGGCGAAAGCTTGCTATTGGGGACAGCCGCCGCCAGCTGGGCCGAAGGTGGCCCGTCTTGCGAATAGAGCTGCGTCGAACTCATGACGAGGACGAAGAGGGTCGAGCAAAACAACAGCAGGGCGGCGTCTGTCATCTTCCTTGCGATGAAGTTTCGCTCAAATATCATGTAAGAAGGCCACTTTATCATTCTGATTCTCTTGCCTTAACACGACTCCTGCCTGCATTGCCTTTCGGGTTTGCCGGCTAGTCTCTGCGGATGAGTTTCCCGATAGGTCAGCTCCTTGTCATAGTATCGCTTCCCTGCGCGGATGGAATTCTTGCCCAGGTCCGGACTCCGTTACGGTTCGCAGCTTTGACAACCAACAAGGGCTGGGTGCGGCTGTGAACATGCGTGAAATTTATAGTAAAGACTTCACTTAATCCAAGGCATATTTTTCAGATTCCAGGACAATCGTCGCTCTCGCAATCGCTGGGTCGCTCTGCATCCCCAGGACACGCAGAAAGTGCGGTAGCCACCCTTTCTCTGCCGAAGCGTGAGGGCCGATGCAAAGGCGCCCTTCCGGCTCAGGGCGAAGGCAACGCTGCTGAAGGGCGGCGGCTTCGGCGCCAGCCCGAAACCCTATACCCCGAATAACTAGCCTAGGTGCGTCCGGAAAGCGCCCAGCGGTTTTCCGATAGGACGCAACGATAAAACAAAAACTTAGAGCCCGCTTTTGATTCCCGCAGAAGCGGATAGGCTCTAGCGTGCTATCACAATAAAACGTGAATTGCCCTTAAACTGGGCAAGGGGGAGGATGACGAGATCCCACCTCCAAAGGATCTCTCAAAAGGCCCCTGGTGGGCCTTTTGATTGGGAACACCTTCAAGCAGAGTTCGCCGGTTCGACCGATGGTTCGAACCCCTTGCCCCAGCCCTCTTCCCCCGGGAGAGGGAGTCCGGTCTCGACCGCCGCCAAGAGGGACAGGGGGCTGCGAAGCGCTCCCCTGTCAGCAGAAACAGGCTGATGCTCCGCCTGCCGGGATGAAAGTGGTCCCGAACTGTGGTAGTTTTCGGGTGTCTCCTTGTACTGCGCCGCAGCGCGCCATAACGTTACAACCGGAGAAAAACTCATGGCTGCTCTCGAAACACCTCAGGTCACGCCTGGATGGAAGGCTGTCGATTTCCATCTCAAGGGCACAGATGGAAAGGTCTGCACGCTCGCGGACGTGAAAGGGCCGAGGGGCCTTCTTGTCATGTTCATCTGCAACCATTGCCCTTTCGTTCAGGCCATAGCTCCCAAGCTGACGCGCGACGCCAAAGACCTGGCGGCGATCGGTATTGGCAGCGTCGCGATCATGTCCAACGACACGGCGGCGTATCCCGATGACTCCTTCGAGAACATGGTGCGTTTCAAAGAGAAACACGGCTTCCCGTTTCCCTACCTCTTCGACGCGACGCAGGAGGTCGCCAAAGCCTACGATGCGGTTTGCACGCCCGACTTTTTCGGTTTCGATGCCGGTCTGACCTTGCGCTATCGCGGAAGGCTCGATGCTTCGGGCAGGAACCAGATTGAGGGCGGCAAGCGCGAGCTTTTCGAAGCCATGCGGCAGGTCGCGGAAACCGGCGCGGCCCCCGCCGAACAGATCCCGAGTATCGGCTGCTCGATCAAATGGCGTGCAGCCTTGAAATGAGGAGGCTTGCCGCCTGCGGGAAGCCGGCCGGCTCGACAGTTCCAGAACGGCCTTGCGCTTGAGGCCTCAACCCGGCCCTCCACCGGCCGATGCGGACGCGTTCAGTCGACGATCTTGTTCAGCGGGAACTCCACGATCCCTTCCGCCCCAGCGTCCTTCAACTCGGGTATCAGGTCCCGGACAAGGACTTCGTCGACGATCGTGTTGATGGCGTACCAGCCTTCGGCTTGCAGCTTCGAGACGGTGGGCGACTTGAGCGAGGGGAGCATGTCCTCCACTTTCGTCAGGTTCGCCTCGTGAACGTTCAGCATCAGACCGACCTTGCCGCGGGCCTCCAGCGCGGCCCGGAGCAGCATCGCGATCCGGCCGATCTTCTTCCGCTTCCAATCGTCTTCCCAAGACTGGCGATTGGCGATGAGTTGGGTCGTCGAATGCATGATCTCGTGGACGATGCGCAGATTGTTGGCGCGCAGCGAACTGCCGGTCTCGGTGAGTTCGACAATGGCGTCCGCAAGATACGGCGGCTTGACCTCGGTCGCTCCCCAGGAGAACTCTACCTCGGCCTCGATCTGGTTTTCGTCGAGGAATTGCTTCGTGAGGTCGACCGCTTCGGTGGCGATGCGCTTGCCGGCGAGGTCCCCAATGGTCTGGATCGGCGAATCCTTCGGAACCGCCACCACCCAGCGCACGGGACTCCTGAGCTGCTTCGAGTAGACCAGTTCGGCCACCCTCACGACATCGCGGTTTAGAATCCAATCGAGGCCGGTGATCGCCGCGTCGAGCACGCCGTGCTCCACGTATCGAGACATTTCCTGCGGCCGGATGAGCATGCATTCGATTTCGGCGTCGTCGATCGCCGGGAAATAGCTGCGGCTCGATATGGTGACCGTAAAGCCCGCCTTGTCGAAAAGCTTCACGGTCGCGTCCTGCAAGCTGCCCTTGGGCAGTCCGAGTTTGAGCACGCTCACGGCTTCACCCCATACATCTCTTCCGAGGTCATGAGACGCTCACCTCGAACCCCGAGCTTGCCGTCACTCTCGACCGTCCGGAAAAAGCAGGTCCGATATCCTTCGTGGCAGGCGGGACCCTTCTGTGCGCACGCGCACCACCACGGCGTCGAGGTCGCAATCGATCCGCATTTCAACCAGCTCCTGCATGTTGCCGCTTTGCTCGCCTTTCTTCCACAGCTTTCCGCGCGAACGCGAGAAGTAGTGGACCTTGCCGGTCTCGAGCGTGAGCAGGAAGGCCTCCTCGTTCATGTATGCGACCATCAGCACCTCTCCGTCCTCTGCATCGACGGTTACCGCGGTGATAAGGCCTCCGGCTTTCCCGAAATCGGGCGCAAATTGCGGTTTCACTTTTTCCTCGTGTTTGACGTCCAGAGTTCGAGCTTACTTTTGGGGCTCACCGCGGTCAAACAGTTCAGCCTGAGGTGAGGGTGGGCTATTCCTCTCCCGCGGCCCTTGAGCCATCATCTCGCAATGGCTAATCGCCTGTACCCGGCGGACGCCGTTGCCGCTTCACGTCGCCGCGCTTGGTCTTACCGGCCAGCCGCCGCTGCTTCGAGCCAAAGGTTGGCCGCGTCGGCGTGCGCACGGCGCGCTCGACGGCCGCCTGCCTGATCATGCGGACCAGCCGGCCAATGGCGTCTCTGCGATTGGCCTCCTGCGTGCGGAAGTTTCCGGCCGTGAGCACGATCACGCCGTCCTTCGTCATCCGCGCGCCGGCAATGCGCTCCAGGCGCAGGCGAACCGCGTCCGGCAGGCTCGGCGAGCGGCGCACATCGAAGCGCAATTGCGCGGCGCTCGAAACCTTGTTGACGTTCTGCCCGCCAGGGCCGCTCGCCCGGATGAAGGTCACGGCGATCTCGGCCTCGTCGAGCGCGATCCTGTCCGTAATTTCGATCATGGCTGCTCCTGCATGGTGACGGCGAAAACATGCGGCGGGCATTCCACCGTCTCCTGCTGTTTCTCCTCCCGAGAGTCGAACAGCAGGCTTATGGACCCCTGCATCCAAGGCGCCGAGCCAGTTAAGCATGAGCAGCCTCGGGAGCACGAATTGCCGGAGAAAAAGCACACCGCTCCGATGCCGCCGCGGTCGCGACGTCAGGTTGAGCTGAAGCTTAAAAGACCCTCCACCACTGATTGAAGGTTGTATTTACTTTTTTCAGTTAAAATTATAATTGTAAAAGACTGACGTTCATATAAGGCCTGGACGCCCCTATGAGAAAAGCGGGAGCATTGGTCGCTCTGATTGCGGGCCTCTACGGAACGGTCGTGGCTTTTCTGACCTTGATCGTGGTGGGAGGGATAGGAGCGGCGGCAAGGTTCGATGACTTCGCGGTTTGGCTTGGATGGAGCGGCGTGCTTTTTTCGCTCTCTGCGGCGCTTCTCGGCGCAGCCTGCCTCGTCTCACCATCGAGAAGGCCGGCGCGCCTCTTGCTTGTCAATACGCTGGCGGGCGCCGTCTTGAGCTTGACGCCCGTAGCCATCTGCATGGTCGCCGCTTTCATCGGCGGCGTCCTCGCTGTGAGAGGGGAGCAGCGTTTGCCGTCCTGATTGCCAGGCAGCGCCTCGGCGGCGGCCCGATCCGGCCCAGTCTTGCCGTTACTCGCCAAAAACGCAATGCTTGTCCACATGCGCTGCGAGCGCAAGAGTGTGATCGCGCACGAGCTTCTCTGCCAGTTCGCCATCGCGGGCCTTGATCGCTGCAAAGATCGCTTTGTGATCGTTGATCGAATTCGCCGCGCCGTGGTCATGCTTCAAGGACACGGCGCGGATCGCGCGGATGTGGATGAACAGGTTCTGCGTCATATCCTGGATCAGGCCGGCGCCGCCAAGCTTGATGATAGCCTGGTGGAACGCGATGTTCGCTTCCGAATACTCGTCGAACTGATCGCAGGGGGGCGCATCCTGGAACTTTTCGAAAAACGCGGCGAGTTCGGCGATTTGCTCGTCCGTCGCATTCTGGGCCGCAAGCCGGGCCGCCATGCCTTCGAGCGCGGCCCAAACCATGATCATCTCGCAGATCTCTTGTTTTGTTTTCCGGACGACATAGATGCCGCGCCTTGGCACCGCGCGCACAAAGCCCTCCTGCTCCAGAAGGGTGAGCGCCTCCCGGATCGGCGTTCGGCTGACTCCGAGCTTCTGCGAAAGCTGCCTTTCGTCGAGGCGGATGGGCTCGATCTGACCGTAAACATCCATTTCCGTGATGGCGCGCTTTAGAGCGCCGTAAGCCAGGGTGCGCAGGCTTGTGCTCGCCTCCAGGGGCACGACCCTCAACTCCGGCTGCTTTTTTGCCGCTTGCGCTACGCTTGCACTCCCTGTCATTGGCTCTGCTCTTTCAGCGTTTGCGAAGATAAGACCGTCTGTTCCCAGGCCATCCGGCCGGGAACGCGGACGGTCCGGTGCGCCGTTGCATACAACATGGACTTAGCATGAAAGCTGCGCCAGCCTATCGTGGTCCACGATTGTCATGCTTTCGTGGACAAAATCTTGGCGCACCAAATACCAAGGGCACCCATCATAGCATTCGCTTCTCGGCGAGATTTGATTTGAATCAGTTCTGAGTGCGGCCGCGCCAATTAGTTCGGGCTCGCGGCCAAGGCGCGCCGGGCGGAGAAGGGCCGGCCGGGCCGTGGGCGCATTCGCCGCGGCGTTCGCCAGCGGGGCGGCCTGCGACGGCCGTCTGCCCTGGCCTTCTCATAACACGAACTGCTCACAAGGTGACAAGGTCCGATGAGCCACGATACCGCCATCGAAAGCTCAACGTGTGAGTGACGTGCAAATCCCGATCTGAAACGGGGCTTTGTACTGTGTGTTATCGCCGGAAGGCTCTAACAGGAGGCTGAAAAACCATGCGGCCCATGGTTCGACAAGCTCACCATGAGGACCAAGCCGCTGATATCGTTCGACCTCATCCTGAGCCTGTCGAAGGATGGAGCGAGGATTTCCGGCTTTTTTCAGCGGCCTGCTAAAGAGAAAATCCTGAATGGCGCGAATTTTTCGGGCGCGTTACAAGGCCGCTTGGCGGCCTGTCTCTGCGCTGCGGGGCGCCAGGGCGGACGCGGGACAACGCCCCAGCCCCGCAGCAACGCGAGACCTTTGCAGTATGACCGCGACGGGTTACGCTTCAGTAAAGGCAATCTCGCGGGAGGCTGTAACAGCACAAAAAAATATGGATGAGAGTCTTTTCGCCTTCGCCGGTGAGTTGCGCCGTTGCGCCAGTGCGCTGGATGCGATGGACGGCGCCGATTGGCGGCTGAGCGAGGAGCCCATTCCTTACGAGCTTGCCGTCCAGGTCATGGAGGATCGCGCCGGCGCCATTTTCGCAGGGGAGGCTTCCGAACTTGTCTGGCTTCTGGAGCACCCGCCGCTTTACACGGCAGGCGCAAGCGCCAAGGCGGAAGATCTCCTGGAACCGGTTCGCTTTCCCGTTCATCGCACCGGGCGCGGAGGCCAGCACACCTATCACGGACCTGGGCAGCTCGTGGCCTACGTTCTCCTCGATCTCAACAAGCGCGGGCGCGACGTTCGCCGCCATGTGCATCGGCTTGAGGGCTGGATCATCGCAGCGCTCGGCGAGTACGGCATCGGGGGCGAGCGCAGGGAAGGGCGGCCGGGGATTTGGGTCAAGGGCGAAGGCGGTCGCGATGAGAAGATCGCCGCCATCGGCGTGCGGGTGCGGCGATGGGTGACGTATCACGGGGCGTCCGTCAACATCTGCCCGGACCTGTCGCATTTCGACGGCATCGTGCCCTGCGGCATTCACGATGCCGGCGTGACGTCGATTGCGAAGATCCAGGCGAAGTCGGGCGGCCTTGGCCAAGGAACAATGCGCAGCTCTGGAAATTCAGGTTCCTGAAGGGTCAGAAGTTTGGAGCGTGTTCAGGCCGTGCCCGATCTTTCGGTATCATGTTGCGTGGTTGGCGGCGGTCCAGCCGGAATGATGAGCGGCTATCTTCTCGCGCGAGCCGGCCTTTCGGTGGCGGTCCTCGAAAAGCACGCCGATTTCCTGCGCGACTTCAGGGGCGACACCATTCACCCATCCACGCTGCAAGTGATGGATGAACTCGGCCTCTACGACCGCCTCTTGCAGCGGACTCATCACAAGGCCTATTGCCTGAAAGGCCGGGTCGGCGATTTTGAAACCACATTCGCCGATTTTTCGCATTTGCCGACGCGCGCCAGGTTCATCGCCTTCATGCCGCAATGGGACTTTCTGAATTTCCTGGCGGAGGAGGCCAAAGCCTATCCCGGCTTCCGGCTCCTCATGGAAACCGATGCGGCGGAACTCATTGACCATGCGGGCGACGTGACCGGCGTCGCAGCAAAGTCGGCCTCTGGCCCGGTGCAGGTGCATGCGCAGCTTGTGATCGGATGCGATGGCCGCCACGCCATGACGAGACGACAAGGCGGGTTCGCCGTCGAGGACGTGGGCGCGCCCATGGATGTCCTGTGGTTCCGTCTCTCACGCCGCAAGACCGACCCCGAAGAGCCGGTCGGCAATTTCGGCCGCGGCCGCATCGTCATCATGATCGAACGCGGCGACTATTGGCAGTGCGGATATGTGATTGCGAAGGGGTCTTTCGACCGGGTTCGTGAAAAGGGCCTCCGCGCCTTCCGCGACGAACTCGAAAGTCTGGCGCCGTTTCTCAAAGGCCGAACTGAAGAGGTGGCGAGCTTCGATGACATCAAGCTTCTCACGGTGGGTGTGGACCGGCTGAAGAAATGGCATAGGCCCGGCCTCTTGTGCATCGGCGACGCAGCCCACGCCATGTCGCCGGTCGGCGGCGTCGGAATAAATCTTGCTATTCAGGATGCGGTTGCAGCCGCGAATGCGCTGATAGGCCCCCTTCGCTCGGGCTGCGTCACGGAGAAGGATCTCGCGCGCGTTCAAGAGCGGCGTGAGAGAGCCGTGCGGCTTACGCAGTGGCTTCAGGTGCGAATTCAAAACACCATTATAAAAGGTGTGCTTGCGAAAACCGAAGCGCCAAAGCCGCCGATGGCGATGCGCTTGATGCATTGGTTTCCCTGGCTCGCGCGAATCCCCGCCCGGATCATCGGCCTCGGCTTCAGGCCGGAGCATATAGACCGGACGATCTTGGATTCACGGCCCAAACGCCGCTCCCAAACCAACAGCCCCTAACGGGGGGTGAGATTTCCGCCAGGGGCTGTCTCAGGGCTCCTGGCTTTCGTCACGGGGAGCGGGCGCCAGGATGGGAAACACCTGTTCCATATCGTTGACAATGGGTGTTGTCAAGCGCTCGAGCCCGGTTCAGGCGAATGCGGGTTCGCCAAGGCGGACTGCTTGCGTATGTTCCGGGTAAGTCCTGCGAGGGGCGGCCCAGCGTCCTCATGCTGCCAAGATTTGCGCAGATTCCGGCTGGACTGGCGGTAGAATTGATTAGCTTTATTCCGTTGGTTTCCAGGTGCAAGACATCATGCCGGAAAAGAAAGAGCCGTCGCAGTTCGTGATTTCGGCCAAACACCGTCTGCTCGACGCGTTTTTCAAGGTTGACGAATATACGGTTTCGCACGAGCGGTTCGACGGCTCGATGAGCCCGCCGCATTCGGTTCTTGTCTTCGAGCGCGGCGACGCCGTCGCCGCCCTTCTTTACGATCCGGAGCGCCGGGTGGTTATTACAATCAACCAGTTCCGGCTTCCGACGCGTGAGAAGGGCCGCGGCGGGGGGTGGCTTATCGAGGCGGTTGCAGGCATGATCGCCACCGACGAAGAGGGCGTGCAGAAAGAGACGCCTCAGCAGTGCCTTATCAGGGAGGTTCATGAGGAAACCGGTTATCAGCTTACGCATGCGAGGCCGATTACGAAATTCTTCTCCTCGCCGGGCGGCAGCAGCGAGCTTATCCATCTTTTTTATGCCGAGGTCCGCAGCACCGACCGGACAGCCAAAGGCGGCGGCGTCGCCTCGGACGGCGAAGATATCCAGATTGTCGAGTTCGCCGTCGACGATTTCTTCAGAAGGCTGATCGCAGGCGAGTTCGAAGACCCCAAGCTCATCGTCGCAGGGCAATGGCTGATGGCCAGGCGCGACGCAATGGGCGCTCCGGCGGAGCTTGGCGACGACCGCTCGCGGACCTTCGCCGCCCGTCTCAGTGATCGTCAGGTCATCGGCATCAAAACGGGCGACATAAGAGCCATAAGGGATGCCGATGTCTGGGTAAACTCCGAGAACACGGACATGATGATGGACAGGTTTTTCGGGCGCTCCGTGTCGGCGGCCATCCGCTCGCTGGGGGCCCGGAAGACCGAGGATGGGCGCGCCATCGTCGAGGACACCATCGGCAAGGCGCTCGCAGCCGAACTCAGGCCGCGAAGCTTTGTCAGGCCGGGCACGGTTATGCAGACGCATGCTGGCGAGTTGGAGAGAACGCACAACGTCCGCCGCATTTTTCACGTCGCGAGCGTCGCCGGAAGCATCGGGTCCGGGCTCTCGACGTCGCTGTCCAATATCGAGCTGTCGATGGATAATGTTCTGAGAGCGATTTCGGCCGCGAAACGCTACCGGTCGGCGCTGGTTCCGATTTTCGGGACAGGGCAGGGCGGCTTTCCGGTCGGGCGCGTAGCACCCTTGCTTGTGAAGCGGACTCTTGCTTATTTCCGCGAGAATCCGAAGTCCTCGCTTCGCGAGGTTTATTTCCTCGCCTATTCGGCGGGCGATCTGGATATGTTGAGAAGTGCGATTAAGGAATTTTCGGCTGTTGAGCCGGTCGAGGAGGAAAGGCCGGTCTCGTGATAGCGAGCATTCGCTTGGGGAGGGAAGAGGTTGCTCGATCTGAACAATTTCTGGAATAGGATTGAGAGAGCAATGGGCGGGTTCGCACGGGCGGGGCGCGGCGGTTTCGGCGTTTCCAAGACCCAGTATCTCCGCTATCTCGCGCACACGATCTATGTGACGCCGCTGATCATGGGCGTCGCGTCGGCCTATGTCTTCGCGATGGTTCCTCAGATGCAGGAGATTTATCTCGGCCTCGTCGAAGATGCCGACTATGGACGCGGTCTCGCGGGTCTCGCCGCCGTCTCTCTCTTCAGCGCTCTCCTCTACGCCTGGAACCACACCGAGGTTACGGGGCGCATCGACGCCATTTATCCGGATCACGCCGACATTTATTTCGATCGCCGTGTTTTCGACGTGAGGGACCTCAAGACGGCGTTTCTTGCAAGCCTGCCCTTCTTCGGGCTCCTGATCGGGCTCGCGCAGGTCTACCGGCACGTGCTTGACGCCGCCGATACTGGGTTTAAGAGCGACGCTCTCAAATCCCTTCCCGGACTTCCGGATGCGATTATCGGAGCGGGGGCGGCGACGCTCCTGACCTACTTCGCGATGCTCGCCTTTTTCTACCAGTTCAGGAAAAGGACCAAGTGCCAGAAGGCATTTCTCTATCTGTGCTACGCGCTGGCGCTGCTCTTGATCGCCCTGCCCATTTTCGCTTCCGAAACGGTGTTGATGGCCTCGCGCTTTGCCGGGCCGCTGGCAAGCACCGCCTTCGTCCTGATCGAACTGGCCGTCGGGGCGCGGCTTTCGTTATGGCTTATGAGGAAACTCCTCCGCCTGATTTTGGCGGCGCCGTCCGCGATGCTCATGGTGATGGATTGGCTGCCGCTTCGCGCCCGGCAGGCGGCCATCGTCATGCTTCCGCTTATCGCCGTCGCGCTCATCTCCGCCGGAATTATCCTCAGCGGAAACAGCCGGGTCGAACAACAGGAGGATTTCTCAGCGCGGGCCGGGGCCGATCTGGCGCCGACCTTTCAGGCCTGGCTCGCCGAGCGGAAAACCGGTTCCGGCCGGTATCCTGTTTTCGTTGTGGCGGCGCAGGGCGGCGGCATTTACGCGGCGTCGACCGCGGCGGCGTTCCTCGCAACCATGCAGGACCACTGCCCGGCGTTCGCCCGGCATATTTTTGGGATAAGCGCGGTTTCTGGCGGCAGCGTCGGCGCCAGCTTGTTCAACGCCGCCTTCGCCGAAAGCATCGAACGCGGCACCAACCGGAAGGCGGCTGTCGACGTCGAGCCGGGCTGCGACAGCTTTTTCGCCAGGCAAGGGGAGCTTACGAGGCGCTTGCGCAAAATCACGCAGGACGATCATATCAGCCCCGTGCTGGCCTATCTGACGCCCGATTTTCTCGGCGGCCTCGTATCCGGAGGCCTTTGGGTCAGTAGGCGGGCCGACCGCGCTCTGGGGTGCGGTGACTCCGGCTGGAGCGGAAGAGATCAGATCCTGGAACGGAGCTTTATGAGAAGCTTCAGGCAATGGGGACCGTCGCGCACGGGGCCTTCCGGCGCCGCCTGCTCAAGTCAGAAGGATCGGGACGACCCGCTGCTGCGCCCGTTCTCGGCGGGCTGGTCCGAAAAGGGCGACGTGCCGGCGCTGATTCTCAATGCAACCTGGGTCGAAACCGGATACAGGGTCGCGTTCTCGCCCTTCGCCCTGGGGCCATTGGGCGGCGGTACGCTGTATTCGTTCGACAATCTCTACAAGAAGCCGGCGGATCCGCCCTTGATCCAGGCGGCTGTGATCAGCGCGCGCTTCCCTGTTTTGATGCCGCCATGGACCTTCAAGCTGGACAAAGGCTCGCGCCTGACCTTTGTCGACGGCGGCTACGCCGACAGCTCCGGAACGGCGACCGCCTTGCAGCTTTACAACAGGCTGAAGGAGTTGGGCGGCGACCAGGCCGATATCTATATGATCGTGCTCACCGATAAATCGAAGTCGCTCACCGCCGCGGCGGTCGTCGAGCCTGTCGGGCTGAAGCCCATGGAAAGCTGGCTCTACGATTTCATCTCTCCGGTGACGACGCTTTTGTCCGTGCGAGACCTCCAGTCGCGCAAGGCTGTGACGGAGGCCAGGACGCAACTCCGCGACAAGATGATCGTAGTTCAACTCGACCAGGCATCGTTCCCTTTGCCGCTCGGGTGGAAGCTGTCCGGGCTTTCGAGCGACATCATCCGGCTCACGATCGGGGACCCCTCCCGCTGCGTTACTGCGGCCGACAGAAGCGATACCGCCGTCTCGATTGCGAACCGCAACAGTTGCGAACTCAAGAGGATCGTCGATCTGCTCTCGCCGAAAACGGTCTCGTCGCAAACGCTCTTCCCGAAGCTCGCCCCCGTAGCGGCGCCGGCGCCGGCGGCGGCGCCGCCGAAGACGCTCAACGCCTGGGCTCCGGCCCAGTAAAGCGGGCAGTCTTGGAACCGCCCGCGGTCTATCCCGTTCGGCTCTTGAGAGTTGAACGAGGAGAGACACATGGCCGATATCGCAGGAAAAAAGATAGCCATCCTGGCGACGAACGGCTTCGAACAATCGGAGCTCGAAGCCCCTCTAAAAAAACTGCGCGAGGCAGGGGCGACCGTCGATGTGGTGTCGCCCGAAAGCGGCGAGATCAAGGGATGGGACATGAAGGATTGGGGCCACCCCGTCAAAGTGGACAGGACGCTCGGCGAGGTCACCGCGGATGATTACGACGCGATCGTTCTGCCCGGCGGGCAGCTCAACCCGGATTATCTCAGGGTCGACCAGCATGCGATCGCCTTCATCAAGGACTTCTATTCGGCGGGGAAAACCGTGGCGGCGATCTGCCACGCGCCCTGGCTGCTGATCGAGGCCGGCATCATCAAGGGCCGCCGCGCCACGTCCTACAAGTCGATCAAGACCGACCTGATCAACGCGGGAGCGCAATGGCTGGATCAGGAGGTTGTGGCCGACGAGGGGCTCGTCACGAGCCGCCAGCCGTCGGACCTCGACGCCTTCTCCGCGAAAATTATCGAAGAGCTCCGGGAAGGCAAGCACGAGCGGCGCTTCGCGCAGTGACGGGCGGCGTCCGCATTTTGTGACGGGAACGCGCGCCTTAGAGCATGCGGAATTTATTCGGAATCCCGTTATTGTCATGGCCGCCCTACGATCCCCGGATCAAGTCCGAGGACATGGGCGGCCATCCAGGATGACAAATTGCACCCCTTGGATTTTCGAAACTGGATGGCCGGGTCAAGCCCGGCCATGACATCAGTTCCAACTCATCGCAATACGCTCTAAGGCGCGCGCTTCAGGCGGGCGTCAGCCTATCCGGGCGATCCCGCTCTTGCCATCCTCGCGGCGCCAGCGAACGTGGGTCGGGCCTATGCGATGCATGGTGAAGCAGTGCGTCGCCCCCTCCATCCAGTTCTTCCAGCGAATGCAGAGCTTATTGTCGGACACCCACCAGCGGCCATGATCCACGGCGGTGGACTCGCCGTCGAGGAGGGCGAGTTCGGTGTTGCCGCGCACGCTGCCATTCTTCAAATAGCGGATCGGAACCTCGCCCATCGGCGTGTTGATGTATACCGTCCGGCCCGCGACCGTGCTTTGCAAGGCAGCCCCGGTGAGCGCTTCTTCTCCCGCGTGGGCTAATGTGAGCGGCGCTGCGGCCAAAAAGAGAGTAAGGATCTTCCGCTTCATCGATAATCGAACTCGCTGCGTTATCTGTTTGAAAGATACATGTCGCCGGTTGCGGCGTCGAAAATTCAAACGCACCCAGCGGTTGCAGCATTCGTTCAATATTGGTTAAAATGTGACAGCGCCCATCTAGGCGGGCTGAGGATGGGCGGCGCCGCCCGGGGCAGCGGAAAAAGACCGTTGTGGCTTCGGGGCTTCGCGGCCGCGAAAAAAATGTCGCAGTGCGGTATTTAAGTGAGCCGGAGAGCGGGCCGGGGCAACACGCCGCCGCGGCTCAGCTCTCCGAGGGCTGTTTTAGCAGTCCGGTAATCAGACGTTCCTGCCCCAGATCTGCTCGACCAGAAGGCAGCTGGCGGGCTTGTCCTGGCCAAGGTAGAATCCAAAATCGCCCTTAAAGAAAGTGCTGTTGGTCAGGGAGCGAAAATCGCCTTTGGCGCTTTGCGCGCAGGGTTTCGCCGAAACGGCGATCGTCATCGAGACGGCCTTGGCGCCCTTGCACGCGCTGGCCTTGGCCAAGACATAGTTTCCGCCATTGACCCACGAAATGCTGCACGTCTCCGCCGCTAACTGCATCAGGGGATTCGCCGCCTTGCCTGCCGCGGTTATGTCGAACGGCGCGCTGGCGACCATGATTGCAGACGTTTTATAGGTTGCGGGCGTCGGAGCGCCGATTTTATTTGTAAACTGAACAACGAATACCAACGCCACAAGGCTCGGCAAGAGGACACTGAGTGTCCGCACGTTACTTTCAGTCATTGTCCTTCCCCTTTATTAGGATAATAGCTTCCATGACGGCCTGCTTGCCGCCGCATCTTGGAATGAATTGCGCTACAACCCAGGAGTGTAGGTCTGTTAGGTAAACCTACTCCTAACTGCGCAAAAATTTCCGGCAGCCAGCGAATGACTTTCAGCCGGTCTTCCGCCGCCGCGTTAACGGTCCGGTATGCGACGCCGTTCATAGTCGTAGTGTGGAGTCTCGCAATCGCCCGCCAGCTTTGTGGCAAGCTCTCATAGGAGATTGCGAGACATGAGCCACACTAGGACTTTGTTTTTGCTCTCCTAGAATCATGAGGTGGCCAGCGGTTTTTCCATTTCAGGACTTGCTCTTGAGCGTGCGGCGCCCTGGATGCAAACGCCGGAACCGGACCGCCAGGCTAGATTGGGAGGTCACACGATGAACGGGCGGAAACAGCAAACTCTGCGCCGGGCCGTCCTTTTTGCCGTGATTGCCGCCATGATCGTCTATGTCGCCACCGACGCGATTCGCGGACCTCATGGCTTGGCCGCCAATCAGCTGCTGAGTTCAAGAATCGCCGCCATGAAGAAAGAACTGGCGGCGCTCAAGACGCAACGCGCCAGGCTGGAGCGCGACGCCGAACTCCTCGGCGCGAAAGCGGCCAGCCAGCCCGTCCTCCTCGACGAGCAGGCCCGCGCGCTTCTCGATCTCGCCCGGCCTACCGACATCGTGATCGTCAATAGCGACAAGGGCGGGCGCTAGATGGCGGCCGATGCAGCCCATGGTTCGACAAACTCGCCATCAGGGTCAATCCATTGAAAAAACTCGACTTCATCCCCGAGCCTATCGAGCGAGGGAGCCACGTCCGGAGGCTTTCCGGCAGCCTGCGAGCCTTCGCTAGTGCGAGACTACCCCGTGGTTTAGACGCCAAAAAACACGTATTAAGAAAATGCGAACTCCAGGCCGCAACCTTCCTGGGGGTATGAGTAGCTGTTCCGATAGCTGCGTTCCAAAAAAAGGCCGTGTGAATGCTCGACGACCGTCTCCCGGCAGAGAACAGCCACAAGCAAGCTCCGCCCGAACTCAGCACAGAAGATGAACTGCGGGCCTACCGCGAGATGCTCCTGATCCGCCGCTTCGAGGAAAAGGCGGGACAGCTCTACGGCATGGGCCAGATCGGCGGCTTCTGTCACCTCTATATCGGGCAGGAGGCGGTCGTCACCGGCATGCAGATGGCGATCCGCGAGGGCGATCAGGTCATCACCGCCTACCGCGATCACGGCCATATGCTTGTCTGCGGCATGGACCCGAAAGGCGTCATGGCGGAGCTGACAGGCAGGCGGGGCGGCTATTCCAAGGGGAAGGGCGGCTCGATGCACATGTTCTCCGTAGAGAAGGCCTTCTATGGCGGGCACGGCATCGTCGGCGCGCAGGTGCCGCTGGGGACAGGGCTCGCTTTCGCGAACAAGTACAAGGGCGACGGCCACGTCTGCCTGACCTATTACGGCGATGGCGCCGCCAACCAGGGACAGGTCTACGAGGCGTTCAACATGGCCTCGCTGTGGCGTCTACCGGTGGTCTATGTCGTCGAGAACAACAAATACGGCATGGGAACGCGCGTCGACCGCGTCTCGGCCGTAACCCAGCTTTCGCATCGCGGCTGCAGCTTCAATATTCCGGGCGAGCAGGTCGACGGCATGGACGTGCGCGCGGTGAAGGCGGCGGGCGATCAGGCTGTGGCGTGGGTGCGCGAGGGCAACGGCCCGTACATCCTCGAAATGATGACCTATCGCTATCGCGGCCATTCGATGTCCGATCCGGCCAAGTACCGGACCAGGGAGGAGGTCGAAAAGATGCGCCACGAGCACGATCCCATCGAGCAGGTGCGCGCGCGCCTCCTCGAAACGGGCCGCGCGACCGAGGACCAGCTCAAGGGCATCGACAAGGAGATCAGAGGCATCGTGAACGAGGCGGCGGACTTCGCGCAAGCCGATCCCGAGCCGCAGCCGGCCGAGCTTTATACGGATGTTCTGAGATAGTCTTTTTTGGATGCTGTGCCCGGCCCGGGCCGTTCAGATCGCTTCGCGCCCTCGATTTTTTCCTCGGGGCGGCCGAGACATAGAGGATGACATGCCGACACAAGTCCTGATGCCAGCCCTGTCGCCGACGATGGAAGAGGGCAAGCTCGCCAAATGGGTCAAGACCGAGGGCGACGAGGTCCGGTCCGGCGATGTCATCGCCGAAATCGAGACGGACAAGGCTACGATGGAGGTCGAAGCCGTCGATGAGGGCAAGCTCGGCAAGATCCTGGTCCCGGCAGGCACGGAGGGCGTGAAGGTGAACACGCCGATCGCCGTCATCTTCACGGATGGCGAAGATGCATCGGCGATGGCGAACGGACCCGCGTCCAACGCCAACGGCGCCGCGGCGTCCGCGCCAATGTCAGTCTTCGACTTGCACGAGGCGCCGGCCGCCGTCAATGCGCGGGTGCGTAAGACCGCGCCGGATCAGTTCCCCGCCGGCTATGACAGCGCCGCCGAAATCCCCGAGGGCGCGGAAATGATCCAGATGACCGTGCGCGAAGCCTTGCGCGACGCCATGGCGGAGGAGATGCGCCGCGACGGCTCGGTGTTCGTCATGGGCGAGGAGGTCGCCGAATATCAAGGCGCTTACAAGATCACGCAAGGCCTTCTCGACGAGTTCGGCCCGCGCAGGGTGGTCGACACGCCGATCACGGAAGCCGGCTTCGCGGGGCTCGGCGTCGGAGCCGCTTTCGGCGGGCTCCGGCCCATCGTCGAGTTCATGACCTTCAATTTCTCGATGCAGGCCATCGACCAGATCATCAACTCGGCGGCCAAGACGCTCTATATGTCCGGCGGCCAGATGGGCTGTCCGATCGTGTTCCGCGGTCCGAACGGCGCGGCCGCCCGCGTCGCCGCCCAGCACAGCCAGGAGTTCTCGGCCTGGTACGCTCATGTTCCGGGCCTCAAGGTGATCGCGCCGTCGACCGCCGCCGACGCGAAGGGCCTTCTGAAGGCCGCCATCCGCGACCCGAATCCGGTCGTGTTCCTGGAGAATGAAATCCTCTACGGCGCGACCGGCCAGGTTCCGAAGCTCGACGACTGGGTGGTCCCTATCGGCAAGGCAAAGGTCGCCAGGGTAGGCAAGGACGTGACCATCGTCTCGTGGTCGCGCGGCATGATGTATGCGCTCGACGCGGCGAAGCAACTGGCGGCCGAAGGGATCGAGGCCGAGGTCATCGACTTGAGGACGCTGCGTCCGCTCGACATCGAGACGGTGCTGGCCTCGGTGAGGAAGACGAACCGGATCGTCACGGTCGAGGAGTTGTGGCCTGTCTGCTCGGTCGGCTCGGAGATCTGCGCGCAAGTGGTGCAGCATGCGTTCGATTATCTCGACGCCCCGCCCACGAAGGTGTCCGGCGAGGACGTGCCGATGCCCTACGCCGCGAACCTCGAAAAGCTGGCGCTGCCGGACGCCGCGAGGGTCGTCGCCGCCGTCAAAGCCGTTTGTTACCGGAGCTAGCAGGATGCCGAAAAAGGTGGAGGACCAGGCCACATCCTTCGACAAGCTCAGGATGAGGTCGCGTGATTTCGACAGCTTGGACCTCATGGTGAGCTTGTCGAACCATGGGCTGCATCGGATTTCACCAACCTGCTAGCGGGAAGCGGCGCGCCGATGCAAAAGCAATCTCCCTGGCAGCGCTATAGCGACGGACACGCCGCCGATTACCAGGCCGATGGCCAGGCCTATCTCGTGATCGTGACGGATGGCTATCTCAATACGCGCTATCGAATGAGCGCGGACCGGCCCGTCGACCGCAAATGCCTGATCGAGGACATCGAGGATGAAATCGCACACATCGCTCAGAGGAAGCTTGCCAGCGGGGGCCAGTTTCAGCCTTTGGGCCGGCGCGCGCCCCATATCGTGATCGACGCCAAGGATGCCTGATTTTCACCGTCGCCCGCCTCAAGGATAAGACGATGCCCACCCCCATCCTCATGCCCGCGCTTTCGCCAACAATGGAGCAGGGCAAGCTTTTGAAGTGGCTGAAGAAGGAAGGCGACAAGGTCGCCTCGGGCGACGCCATCGCCGAGATCGAGACCGACAAGGCGACGATGGAGGTCGAGGCCGTCGACGAGGGCACGATCGGCAAGATCATGGTCCCGGAAGGCACGGAGGGCGTCGCGGTCAACACGCCCATTGCGGTGCTTCTGGCCGAGGGCGAGGATGCGTCCGCCATTACGGAAGTGAGCAGCCCCTCACCTGC
Organism: uncultured Alphaproteobacteria bacterium; assembly: GCA_963727795.1. Classification (GTDB taxonomy): domain Bacteria; phylum Pseudomonadota; class Alphaproteobacteria; order Rhizobiales; family Rhodomicrobiaceae; genus Rhodomicrobium. Next base: position 9,539 of record CAVSHC010000004.1, on the reverse strand, counting down.
GCAGGCTCGCCAAGCCGAGCCCGCCACTAAGGAGCATCCGCATCCACAGGCGGATGCGGATGGGAGAGGAGGGTCGGGCGCAGCCGTAGCAGCGCCGTTCCCTCTCCCACGGGGAGAGGGACAGGGTGAGGGGAGTGGCGTTCAGAGCAAGGCGAATGGCCATGGCCGCATCTTCGCATCGCCCTTGGCCCGCAGGCTCGCCGCGCAGTCCGGCCTCGATCTTACTCAGCTTCGCGGGTCCGGCCCGCATGGCCGGATCGTGAAGCGCGATATCGACGAGGCGGCGCGATCCGGCGTCGCGGTTCCTTCGCCCAAGGCTGCCGCCCCGGCGGCGGCAATGCCAGCGCAAAATGCCGGCGCGCTCGCGCCATGCGCGCGGCCTTCCCGCCGCCATGCCGGACGATCAGATCCTTGCGCTGTACGAAAAGGGCGGGTACGAGATCCGCCCCCTCGACAATATGCGCAAAACCATCGCCGCGCGGCTCACAGCTGGCGGCGGCGTCGATCCCCCATTTCCGCCTGACCGTCGACTGCGAGATCGATGCGCTGCTGGAAGCCCGGCAAAAGCTGAATGCGCTCTCGCCGAAGGATGGCGCGGGCGCCTACAAGCTTTCGGTCAACGACTTCCTGATCAAGGCGATGGGGCTGGCGCTGCAGCGCGTCCCCGAAGCCAACGCCACCTTCACCGGGCAGGGCATTCTCATTCACAAGGGCTCCGACGTCGGCGTCGCCGTCGCCATCGAAGGCGGACTGTTCACGCCGGTCATCAAGGGCGTGGAGCGCAAGACGCTTTCACAGATCTCCAATGAGATGAAGGAGCTTGCCGAGCGCGCGCGCCGCCGCCGCCTCGCGCCGCACGAATACCAGGGTGGCACGACGGCGATCTCGAACCTCGGCATGTTCGGCATCGATCATTTCGATGCGGTCATCAATCCGCCGCACGCCACGATCCTGGCCGTCGGACGCGGCGAGCAGCGCGCGGTGGTGAAAAACGGCCAGATCGCCATCGCCACCATGATGGGCTGCACGCTGTCCTGCGATCACCGCGCCGTCGACGGCGCGCTCGGCGCGCAGCTTCTTGCGGCCTTCAAGGGTTTCGTTGAGGAGCCTGTCACGATGCTTGTGTAGCGACTATATCGAAGCCCGAACAAGAAAGTGGGGGACGATGGCGGAAGCATTCGATGTCGCGGTGATCGGCGGCGGTCCTGGCGGGTACGTCGCGGCGATCCGCGCCGCGCAGCTTGGCCTGAAGACGGTTGTCATCGAGCGCGAGCATCTGGGCGGCATTTGCCTCAACTGGGGCTGCATTCCCACAAAGGCGCTGCTCCGCACAGCGGAGGTGCTGACGCTGGTGCGCCATGCGGAGGAGTTCGGGCTCAAGACGAACGGCGTCACCTTCGACCTCGCGAAGGTGGTGAGCCGCTCCCGGCAGGTGGCCGGGAAGCTGTCGTCCGGCGTCGCCTTTCTTCTGAAGAAGCACAAGGTCGCCGTCATCGATGGGACGGCGCGGCTGAAGGCGAGAGGCGTCGTCGCGGTGAAGGGCAAGGACGGCAAGCCGCTCGCCGATGTCGAGGCGAAGCATATCATCATCGCCACCGGCGCGCGGGCGCGGAACCTGCCGGGGCTTGAAGCGGACGGCAAGCTCGTCTGGACCTACAAGCAGGCGATGGTTCCGGACATGACGCCGAAATCGCTGCTCGTGGTCGGCTCGGGCGCGATCGGCGTCGAGTTCGCAAGCTTCTACAACGCGCTCGGCGTGAAAGTGACCGTGGTCGAAATCATGGACCGCATTCTGCCGGTGGAGGACGAGGAGGTCTCGGCCTTCGCGCAGAAAGTCCTTCGAGAAGCAGGGCATGACGATCCACACGGGCGCGAAGGTCGAGAAGCTCGACGAAGAACGCGAACAGCGTGAAGGCCACGCTGACCCTGAAAGACGGCAAGCAGCACACCGCGGACTTCGACCGCGTCATCTCCGCCGTCGGCATCGTGGGCAATGTCGAGAACCTCGGCCTCGAAGAACTGGGCGTGAAAGTCGAGAAGACGCACATCGTGATCGACGAGTATTGCCGCACCGCCGCGCCGGGCATTTACGCCATCGGCGATGTGGCCGGCCCGCCCTGGCTCGCGCACAAGGCGAGCCATGAAGGCATCATCTGCGTGGAGAAGATCGCGGGGAAGCAACGACGTGCATCCGCTGAACGTGCGCAACATTCCGGGCTGCACCTATTCCCATCCGCAGGTCGCCTCCATCGGGCTGACCGAAGCGGCGGCGAAAGCGCAAACGGGCGCGAGATCAAGGTCGGCCGCTTCCCCTATCGCGGCAACGGCAAGGCGATTGCGCTTGGCGAGCCGGAAGGCTTCGTCAAGACGATCTTCGACGCCAAGACCGGCGAGCTTCTCGGCGCGCATATGATCGGCGCGGAGGTGACGGAGCTGATCCAGGGCTTCAGCATCGCGAAGACGCTGGAGACGACGGAAGCCGAGCTGATGCAGGCGATTTTCCCGCACCCGACGCTATCGGAGATGATGGGCGAAAGCGTGCTCGACGCCTATGGCCGCGCCATCCACATCTAAGGCGAAAACTTCATTGGCCAACTCTTGTTGCCCGTCTCCGGCGGCTGATAGCCTTGCTGGGGATCGGTTCGATTCGGCAGAGAGACGGGACGCGAGGAGGGAGCCATGAGTATATCGGCTTTACTGAAAGACCCCGAAGCATTGGAGAAGGACCTTCAGGGTTTCGCCTCCTCGAAGGAGGCATTCGAGGGAGGGATGTCCAGCTTGTCCTATGGCAATGGCCTCATGACTGCGGTCATCGCCGGCCCCGAGCCCATTGTGCGGACCGAGTGGCTTCCGCTGCTTCTAACCTCCCAGGATGCGGACGTGGACGACGAAGACGCCCGTCTTTTAACGGGCATGCTTCTGCTCGAATATGACAACATAATCAAGAGCCTGAGGTCGCGCTCCAAGCATTATAAGCCCTTCTTCTGGGAGGACGGGGAGGGGCGCTTGATCACGAGCGACTGGGCTGACGGATTTTTTGCCGGCATGCGCTTGCGGCAAGATGTTTGGGAGCAACTTCGTCAGAATGAAGCGCAGAGTTTCTTCGCCATGCTCGCCGCGCTTCTTCAGGATGAAAAGATCGACGCCAAGATGGTCGAAATCGGCGTGGACCCGAAGGAGATTTTCGAGGACGCGCTCGATGCGGTCCCGGAGTGCATTCAAGCATTATACCAAATTCGGGGGGAGCAGGCGGAGGTCTCCCGGCGCTCGGATAGCAAAATCGGCCGGAACGATCCCTGCCCCTGCGGCTCCGGCAAGAAATACAAGAAGTGCTGCATGAATTGAGGGCGCACGCATCTTCCGCCGCCTCAGTCAAATGGCGAATTCGAACGGCGTCTTCATCTCGGCGGTGCGCTCCACCTCGTCCCGGAAGTAGCGGCCGCGCGAGGTGAAATTACCCAAAGCCCAGCGAAGAGGGGACGAACCTGTCATAGGCAAACCCGGCGCTACTTGATGCGGCGAGCGAGCAGCGCTTGCCATAAGCAGAGCAGGGGCGTCACAACCAGCTCCATCACAAGGCCGCCGATCATTGGCAAGCCGGGCCATCCGTCGATGAGAACGCCATAAAGCCGGGCCAGGCCCCCGATAAAGACGATTGCGGTTAAGAGCTGAAACATCCGGCCCTTGCGCTCGATGCCCGGGATGGTGCTCCAGAAGGCGAGCCCGATTCCGAGCAGCAATCCCGAAAGGTAACGGAAATGGCTGTCGAGATCAGCCGCCGGATGGCTTTGCCCTGCCAACGACGCTCCCAATATGAGTCCGGCAAGGCCCGCAGAGACCGGGACAAGTCCGCCTGCGGCGATGGCGATTTGTAGGGCGCGCTTCATGAGGCTTCTTCAGGCTAGGGCTTTGGAGGTGTCTTGGCAAACAAAGCATCAGGGCATTATGTTCGCACGAGAACCGAACGGAGAGAGGGCAGCGTGGTCACTCTGATCGACAAACGCGAAGGCGGCGCGCCGCGCCACCCCGAGAAGGCGCGCAATCCCGACACGCCTGTTCAGCGCAAGCCCGCCTGGATCCGTGTGAAAGCGCCCGGCTCGCGCGGCTATGCGAACACGGCGGCGATTGTGCGCACGAACCGTTTGCATACGGTGTGCGAGGAGGCGGGCTGTCCGAATATCGGCGAGTGCTGGGAAAAAAAGCACGCCACCATGATGATCATGGGCGATACCTGCACGCGCGCCTGCGCCTTTTGCAATGTGAAGACCGGGCTTCCCGGTCCCCTGGACGCGGCAGAGCCGGAGAACGTCGCCCAGGCTGTCGCGGCGCTCGGCCTTGAACATGTGGTGATCACCTCCGTGGACCGTGACGATCTGGCGGACGGCGGGGCAGGGCATTTTGCGTCGACGATACGCGCCATCCGCGCCGCCGCGCCTGCCGCCACCATCGAGGTGCTGACGCCCGACTTCCTTAAGAAAGGCGTCGGCGCGCTCGAAACTGTGATCGCGGCGAAGCCCGATGTCTTCAATCACAATCTCGAAACCGTGCCGGGGCTCTACCTCGCGATCCGGCCCGGCGCGCGGTACTTCCATTCGCTACGCCTCTTGCAGCGCGCGAAGGAACTCGACACGACCATGTTCACGAAGTCGGGCATCATGGCGGGGCTCGGCGAGAAGCGGAACGAGGTTCTCCAGCTCATGGACGACCTGCGGTCGGCGGATGTGGATTTCCTCACCATCGGCCAGTATCTCCAGCCCACGCGCAAACATGCCGCCGTGGACCGCTTCGTCGAGCCGGCGGAGTTCGAGAGCTACAAGAGCATCGCGTACTCGAAAGGCTTCCTGATGGTGGCGGCGAGCCCGCTCACGCGGTCGTCCTATCATGCGGGCGAGGACTTTGCGAAACTGAGGGCGACGCGGCTGGCCTTGGCTTGACCCTCGGCGCTCCAACCGTGTGATTGCGGCGCCTATTAAGAAGGGCCGCGGAGCGTTTCGCAACTCCACGGCCGTTTGATATGCAGATGCCCGGGCGTTAGACGCCGTAGGGAACCAGCGGCGCAAGCGTGATGGCGATAGCCAATGCGATCGCCGTCCATTCCATGATGCCGAGGTTGCGGATCATTGCCATTTGAAGTCTCCTGTGTCGCGTTATTTCTGACTGTAAAGCTAAGGTACTGGCCGTAACCGCGCGCTGCCCTCGGGGTCAGACGCCGTACGGCACGAGCGGCAGGAGCGTGATGACGGTAGCCAATGCGATCGCCGTCCATTCCATGATGCCGAGGTTTCGGATCGTTGCCATGTGAAGTCTCCTGTGTCGCTCTATTCCTGACAACCAAGCTAAGGTATTTGGCGATCACGAAAAACCAAGAAGAGCGTGAACTCAGGCTCGGCGCAGAACGCAAGATCGTGATGATGAATGGGACCCGCGGTTTGCCGGTCACGTCCGATTGTCCATTCTGGACGGTTCGACGAAACGCAGCTCAGGCTGTCCGGAACGGCTCGATCTTGACTTTTTGAAAGTGACGTGGACCCTTTATAAATCCATGCGGCGAAATACCGTGTCGCGCTCGCAACGCATGCGCCCCATGCTTGGGCCGGAGGCAAGTTCGCGCTCCATAAGCCGCTGACTGAGCCGACGGGAAGCCGACGTTCATCCAAACTCTGAGCCGCCGATGCCCTCTTTCGAAACGACCCGCCGCATAGCTCACTCCGCGGCCGACATGTTCGCGCTTGTCGCCGATGTGGAACAATATCCGAAGTTCGTGCCGCTCTGCGGAGGGCTTCGCGTGCTGAAGCGGCAGGCCGAAGAGGACGGCGAGGTGATCACCGCCTATATGACGGTCGCCTATAAGCTTTTCAGCGAGAGCTTCACGAGCCGCGTGCGCCTGAAACCTGCGGAGGGCGTAATCGTGGTGACTTATCTCGATGGCCCGTTCCGGCGGCTGGACAACCGATGGACGTTCGTGCCGGTGAGCGAAACCGAGAGCAGGATCAAGTTCTTTCTCGACTACGAGTTCCGCGCCAAGCCCTTGCAGGTTCTGATGGGCGCGGTTTTCGACCGCGCTTTCCGCAAGTTTGCCGACGCCTTCGAGGCAAGGGCGGATGAGGTTTATGGGCGGCGTAGGCGCGGTCATCCGCCTCATCCCCATCATCGGCAGACGGCCGGCGGCGCCAAGCAGGACCTTCCCAGCGAAAGCTGAGGGTCCATTTCGACGCGTTAGGCCGATTGCGGATGCGTGCTTTTGGATCCGAGAGCGGGCGATGGGGTTGGTTGCGCTCAAATTGGCCGATATCGACAGCCAGCGCATGCTTAGTCTAGCCGCATAGGAAGGGGCGATGTCGCCCCAAGCTGGAGCAGATCGACCCAGGCTCCGAAATTTAAAAACCAAGCTCGCTGCAGCCAACGACCGCCGCCGGAACCCTTTTCGTGATGCGCAGGCGCCCGCCATAAGAGACTCGGCGGCCGGCCTTCAAAACCGTTCCGGCGCTGGCTGAACGGGCTTTGGCCCGAAGGCTCGCGCCGTGTCCCTCTGCGGGCGGCTGACCTTTGACAGAGCAAGCTGCCGCGCATATTCCCTGTCGCCGAAATCTTTATATTGCGGGCTCGTCAGCGAAGCGAGAAACGCCACGACATCGTCGATCTCGGGCTCGGTCAGCGCCAAAGGCTGAATGTCCTCGTCGAGCCATGGATTGTTGAGGCCGTCGCCCTTGTTGTAGTGGTCCATGGCATCCCACAAGGTTTGCTGCGAGCCATCGTGAAAATAGGGCGCCGTTACCAGAACGTTGCGTAGGCCGGGCGTTTTGAACGACGCGATGTCCTTCTGCGACCTGGTGACGAGGAAGCGACCAAGCGCGGATAGCTCGCTTTCCACCGCAGCATCGTCGATAGCCGTCAGATTCCCCTGCGCAAGGTCGCGCTGCGCCTGCCTCGCCAAAGGCGCGACGCGATGACGGAGTATCCCGATGCCGATGTTGTGAAAATCGTTGTCGGTGAACAGCGTCGTATCCCGCTCTTTGTCCGACAAGGCATGACACAAATTGCAGCGAGCCTTGCCGTTGAAAAGCTCCCAGCCGCGAACCGCGGAATCGCTAATCGCATTCTTATCTCCTCCGATGAAACGATCGAAGGGAGAATCGAATGAAACAAGCGTCCGTTCGTAAGTCGCGATGGCGCGCAGCATGTCCTTCTCGTTCACGCCGCGTCGGAACGCCTTCATGAACTGCGCCTCATAATCTTTGTCGCCGGCAAGCTTCGAGACGGCGTCGCCGATTGTGGCCGATCCCATTTCGAAGGGATTCGTGATCGGCAATGCCGCCTGCTCCTCAAGCGTCTGGACCCTTCCGTCCCAGAACTGCGTCTTGTTGTAGAGGGCGTTCAGCACCGTCGGCGCATTGCGCTGGCCAACTCGGCCGTGAATGCCGACGGAGGTCCCTCTCCCATCGGCGAAGGCGCGCGCGGGATCGTGGCATGTGGCGCAGGCAACCGCGCCGTCGGCCGAAAGCCTGCTTTCGAAAAATAGCCTCTCGCCCAGCGCAGCCGCGTCCGGCGTGATCGGGTTGTCGGGCGGAATGACGGAAGCCGTCAGGGACGCAGGAAAACCGGCTTGATCATTCGACCGGGGTTGCGCCAACGGCCCCCGCTTCGGGAGTGGCGGAGCCTCATGGGGCGCGAGGGGAACGGCTCCGTCTTCGCCTCCGGCCGGGATAGGGAAAATCGCGCAACAGAATGCAGTAAGACCTGACAAGACAACGAAAGCCGTGGCTGCTTTGTGGGCGCACGGCGTGATGTGCTTTTTTGGCGCCAGCTCTTTCACGCATGCCATCGAAGCTCTCCTGGCGCACAAGGGCATTCGGGAGTTTGCAACCAGTTCCTCCGGCTTTGGTTCCGTTCCAACCGGGGGCAAGCTAACGACAGGCGGGCGGTTCGCTTCCAGGACCATCTTTCAGCAGGGCCAGCACGCACTTGATCTGAACTTTGCGGGAGTATGAACCTGCCGGTCGAGATAAGCCTGAAAAGGCGCAGAAACGACCGCTTCCCACCCTTTGCGAACCCGGAAATGGCAAAGATGGGTCAGGTGCGGGATTGTTTTGGACACACCGCCGGTCCATACAATTAGGATCCCGAAGCCGCCTTGGCGCGCATTGGATCGCGAGCGAACCCGCGCGTCAGCTCATGATGCTGTGGACGGCTTTCCACCCTTCCACCCGAACCCGGGTACTCTATCGGCGGAAAGCCGGGAGGGTGGGCGCCATGACATCAGTCGCAACAATAGGTCTCGATATAGCGAAGTCAGTCTTCCAAGTGCACGGGGTTGATGCTGCAGGGCAAGTCGTCGTCCGCCGGCGCTTGATGCGCCGGCGGGTCTTGCCGTTTTTCGAGAAGCTGCCGCCCTGTCTCGTTGGGATCGAGGCCTGCAGCAGCTCGCATTACTGGGCGCGAGAACTCATGGCGCGCGGGCACGAGGTCCGCTTGATGCCGGCGCAATACGTCAAACCGTATGTCAAGCGGGGGAAGAACGATGCGGCGGATGCCGAGGCGATTTGCGAGGCCGTGACGCGGCCAACAATGCGCTTTGTGCCCGTCAAGTCGCCCGAGCAGCAAAGCGTGATGATGCTGCATCGGGTGAGGCTGATGCTCAACCGCCAGCGCACCCAGCTTTCAAATTCAATCCGCGCGCACCTTTCCGAGTTCGGGATCGTTGCATCCATCGGGCGTCGCGGGCTTGATCAGCTTCTTGCCGTCGTCGCGGATGAGGAAGACACACGTGTACCCACCGATGCGCGCCTTTGCTTGCAGATGCTGGCAGCGCAGCTCGCCGTGGTGAAGGAACAAATCCTTGAGAACGATAGGCGCGTCCGCGCAAACGCGCGAGCAACCGAGCTTGGCCGCCGCCTCATGGAGGTTCCGGGAGTTGGTCCGCTGCTCGCAAGCGCCCTCACCGCCACGATCTCCGATCCAGCAGCCTTCAAAACAGGCCGCGACCTCGCCGCCTGGATTGGCTTGGTCCCCAAACAGAACTCAAGCGGGGGAAAAGAACGGCTTGGCAGTATCTCAAAGGCTGGAAACCGCTATCTCAGGCAGATGCTTGTAGTTGGGTCCATGGCGGTGATCCGCTATGCAGAGCGGCATGGAACACGCCGGCCCTGGCTCGTTCAGTTGATGCAGCGGCGCTCGACAAAGGTGGCGGCGGTTGCGCTGGCAAACAAAACAGCACGCATCATCTGGGCGCTGATGACGAGTGGCGAACGCTATCGCGAACCTGCGGCCGCGATGGCGGCATAGAAATAGGCGCCAAGGTTAAGCGCCTCTGAGGTTGGGAAGGGCGGACAGGAGTGAATGCACAAAGCCGGTTGAAACCGCCGGCTCAGGAAAACCCACTAAGGCCGGAGCACTCCGAGTGCGAGCTTTCGATCGGGACCTGAGACGCGCGAATGGCATTATGGCCAGCGGCACAAGAAAGGCCGCACCAACAGGCCGGACACATGGCCGCTCCGACCAGCGCTGTGCAGAAGCTTCAGAAAATCCTTGCCAACGTGGGG
>CAVSHC010000003.1:0-255297 GCA_963727795.1 uncultured Alphaproteobacteria bacterium | reverse complement strand
AGAAAGACCCCGCGTATTGCCTCATCTGACAATGTTACCGAGAGCGGCTCCACCCCACGCCAAGGTGGCCGCGATCCGAGCCGCTGATGGAGTGACCGCCGAGGTGCTGCTGGCTTCGATCGTTCCCTGCATTGTGTCTGTTGAGGTCGTCTGACCGACCTCCGCGGCGGCGATCAGCTGGCCTGCCGCCATCCTTCGCAGTGCCTTCAGCAGGCGCTGCACGATGGTGTGTTGCGGCGGCCCGAACTGACCGGGGCAGCGCTCGGCGAGACGCCCGAGGATGACGAGCGCGGTCAGGCGTGGCTCGGCCGCAAGCCAGCGCTCGATGTCCTCGATGTGCGGATCGAGCATGGACGGCATGCGAACCCGTTTCTTGTAGGGTTTGCGCAGTCGCCGGTGGATGGCGCGCTGCTCGCCGCAAAGCACGTTCTTGCCAAGCCCCTTTGCAAACGCTGCCGCGTCCGGTGCCGGTGATAGTGCACACACTGATTTTGCCGCGATCTTGCCGGCGCGGGCATCGACGCGCGTGCCAAGCTCGGTCTTGTTCCCCCTTATCTCGGCCAGCAGCGCTACCGGATCGAGCGAACGATAGGTCTCGCGCAGGCGCCGCTTGACGGCCTTGGTCAGCTTCGGATGCGCCAATGCGCGCGCATAGGGCGTCGCCGGAGCAGTGATATCGCTTGATTACTTTCGCACCCTCGCGCCGCTTGTCCTTCAAATTCAACGACGGCTGGAAGTAGTTCGTGTGCAGCCGAGCCGCCGCATAGAGCCGGGCAATCATGCGTGCCGTCTCGATCCCCTCGAACCGGCCGTATCCGACCAGCCGCCGCACCACCGCGCCATTCTTCTGCTCGACGAACGCCTGGTCGTTCTTCTTGTAGGCCCGCGAGCGCGTCACCTCGATCTTCTGAGAACGACACCAGGGCACGACGACCTCGTTCATGAAGGCGCTGTCGTTGTCGAAGTCCGCGCCTCGCACCAGCCACGGGAACAGGCTTTGTGCACGTTCCATAGCCTGGACAACCAGCCCGCTCTCGCGCGTCACCAGAGGCATGCACTCGGTCCAGCCTGTCGCCACATCGACCATCGTCAGCGTCTGGATGAACGAGCCGGCTACGGAGGTTCCTCCGTGTGCCACCATGTCCACCTCGCAGAAGCCGGGCACCGGATCGTTCCAGTCATTGAACGTTCGGACTGGAACCTCGCGTCGAACGGCAGAGTAAAAGCCAACCCGCCGGCGTTTGCCGCCGCCGCCGCGATCTTGGTGTCGATTAGCAAGCGGTCGATCGTCGCCGCGCTGACGCCCAGCACCAGAGCGCGTTGCGCCTTGTCGAGCTTGAGCCGGCCATGTCGCTCCAGCGCCGGTAGCAGCGTCGGGATCATCACCTTAAGCCGCTTACCACAGATCCGGTCGGACGCCTCCCACAGTGCCACCAGCGCGTCCTTGATGATGGCGCCGTAGGCCGGCTTTCGCTGGCGTGGCCCGCCGGGATCAATTGCTGACTCCCCCGCCAACGCTCGCACCGCGTGCTTGCGATGCCAGCCCGTTACCTTGCACAGCTCATCGAGGATGCGGCCCTTTTCTACCCGCACCGCCAATCGGTAGCGTTCCGCCACCGCCGCTGTAATCTCGCGCCGTGCGCTCATGCTCATCCGTCCCGCCATTGGCGACACCGATCCGATTCGGTGTCCCTGCCACAGTCCTGGCGGTCATTCGTCCGGTAACATTCTTAGCGTATTGCCTCATCTGACAATGTTACCGAGAGCGGCTCCACCCCACGCCAAGGTGGCCGCGATCCGAGCCGCTGATGGAGTGACCGCCGAGGTGCTGCTGGCTTCGATCGTTCCCTGCATTGTGTCTGTTGAGGTCGTCTGACCGACCTCCGCGGCGGCGATCAGCTGGCCTGCCGCCATCCTTCGCAGTGCCTTCAGCAGGCGCTGCACGATGGTGTGTTGCGGCGGCCCGAACTGACCGGGGCAGCGCTCGGCGAGACGCCCGAGGATGACGAGCGCGGTCAGGCGTGGCTCGGCCGCAAGCCAGCGCTCGATGTCCTCGATGTGCGGATCGAGCATGGACGGCATGCGAACCCGTTTCTTGTAGGGTTTGCGCAGTCGCCGGTGGATGGCGCGCTGCTCGCCGCAAAACACGTTCTTGCCAAGCCCCTTTGCAAACGCTGCCGCGTCCGGTGCCGGTGATAGTGCACACACTGATTTTGCCGCGATCTTGCCGGCGCGGGCATCGACGCGCGTGCCAAGCTCGGTCTGGGCCTCCCTTATCTCGGCAAGCAGCGCCACCGGATCGAGCGTGCGATAGAGCTCGCGCAGGCGCTTCTTGACGGCCTTGCTCAGCTTCGGATGCGCCAATGCGCGCGCATAGGGCGTGGCCGGAGCATGATAGCGCTTGATCACCTTCGCGCCCTCGCGCCGCTTGTCCTTCAACTTGAACGACGGCTGGAAGAAGTTCGTGTGCAGTCGAGACGCCGCATACAGACGGACAAGGATGCGTGCCGTCTCGATCCCCTCGAAGCGGCCGTATCCGACCAGCCGCCGGACAACCGCGCCATTCTTCTGCTCGACGAACGCCTGATCGTTTTTCTTGTAGGCGCGCGATCGCGTGACCTCGATCTTCTGCGCGCGGCACCAGGGCACGACGACCTCGTTCATGAACGCGCTGTCATTGTCGAAGTCCGCGCCTAGCACCAGCCACGGGAACAGGCTTTGTGCACGTTCCATAGCCTGGACAACCAGCCCGCTCTCGCGCGTCACCAGAGGCATGCACTCGGTCCAGCCTGTCGCCACATCGACCATCGTCAGCGTCTGGATGAACGAGCCGGCTACGGAGGTTCCTCCGTGTGCCACCATGTCCACCTCGCAGAAGCCGGGCACCGGATCGTTCCAGTCATTGAACGTTCGGACTGGAACCTCGCGTCGAACGGCAGAGTAAAAGCCAACCCGCCGGCGTTTGCCGCCCGCCGCCGCGATCTTGGTGTCGATTAGCAAGCGGTCGATCGTCGCCGCGCTGACGCCCAGCACCAGAGCGCGTTGCGCCTTGTCGAGCTTGAGCCGGCCATGTCGCTCCAGCGCCGGTAGCAGCGTCGGGATCATCACCTTAAGCCGCTTACCACAGATCCGGTCGGACGCCTCCCACAGTGCCACCAGCGCGTCCTTGATGATGGCGCCGTAGGCCGGCTTTCGCTGGCGTGGCCCGCCGGGATCAATTGCTGACTCCCCCGCCAACGCTCGCACCGCGTGCTTGCGATGCCAGCCCGTTACCTTGCACAGCTCATCGAGGATGCGGCCCTTTTCTACCCGCACCGCCAATCGGTAGCGTTCCGCCACCGCCGCTGTAATCTCGCGCCGTGCGCTCATGCTGATCCGTCCCGCCATTGGCGACACCGATCCGATTCGGTGTCCCTGCCACAGTCCTGGCGGTCATTCGTCCGGTAACATTCTTAGTGAGGCAATGCGGATCCCCGTTGGCGGGGTAATCGGCGTGCAAACGGGACCCCTCTGACGCTTGGGTCCACAAAGCCTCCGGTGGGAACTGGGGGCTTCGTTTTGGATGCTGATCGTGGATACGATTGCAAAGATCCGGCGGGCGTTTTTTGTTCAGAAGAAGCCGATCAAGGCGATTTGCCGGGAGCTGAAGCGGTCGCGGACAGCGGTGCGCAGAGCGATCCGCGCCGAGGCGACGGAGTTCCGCTACGAACGCAGCGTTCAGCCGATGCCGAAGCTTGGCGCCTGGCGGGAGCAGCTGGATGAGCTTTTGGCTGCGAACGAGGCCAAGCCGCGGCGGGAGCGGCTGACGCTGGTGCGGATTTTCGAGACGCTGCGCGATCTTGGGTTCGACGGCGGTTACGATGCTGTACGGCGCTACGCCAAGAGCTGGCGCAAAGCGCGCGGGACAGCCGCGGCGCAAGCCTATATTCCGCTGACCTTTGCGCCCGGCGAAGCCTACCAGTTCGACTGGAGCCACGAGACCGTTCTGATGAACGGCGTGACGATGGTGGTGAAGGCCGCTCATATGCGGCTGTGCCATAGCCGCATGCTGTTCGTGCGGGTCTATCCGCGCGAGAGCCAAGAGATGGTGTTCGACGCCCATTCCAGCGCCTTCGCGTTCTTTAAGGGCGCCTGCACGCGCGGCATCTACGACAACATGAAGACGGCAGTGGAGACGGTGTTCCTTGGCAAGGAGCGCCAGTTCAACCGGCGCTTTATGCAGATGTGCAGCCATTATCTGGTTGAGCCGACGGCCTGTACGCCGGCGTCGGGTTGGGAAAGGGGCAAGTCGAGAACCAGGTCGGCCTGATACGCGAGCGCTTCTTCACGCCAAGACTGCGAGTGAAGAGCTTCGACGAGTTGAATGACTGGCTCCTCGATCGTTGTGTGGCTTACGCCAAAGCCAACAAGCACCCCGAGTTCAAGGATCAGACCATCTGGCAAGTGTTCGAGGCGGAGCGGGCGAGCCTGATCGCCGTACCCGGCCGCTTCGACGGCTTTCACGCGGTCATAGGCTCGGTCTAAGCCTGATCGGGGCGGCGGGATTTGTAGCGATAGCTTTTCGGATCAAACCTGAGCGTTGAACACGCTCTGCGGATCGAGACCTGCCAATCGCAACGCATCCCGTCAGCCAGCTCGCGCTTCCGAACAGGCTTTAGAGCTTTCGCTTGATCACGTCCTGCAACATCTCTTTGTCGAGCGACAAATCGGCGACGATCTTTTTCAGACGTGCATTTTCCGCTTCAAGCTCGCGAAGCCGCTTTATCTCTGACGGCATCATACCGGCGTATCTCTTTTTCCAGTTGAAAAAGGTCGCCTGGCTGATCCCAGCCTTCCGGCAAATCTCGGCGACCGACATCCCATCTTCCCCCTGCTTGATGATGAAGGCCTTCTGCGCATCCGAAAATTTCGACGCTTTCATTGCTCCCGTTCCGTCCCAGCCCCGTGAAAATCTGCCGGAAACCTCTAACCGGAAACGAGGGAGTTTTTGGGGAGCAGATCACGGAAAGCGGACCCTAACTTAAAAGCAGGGGGCATTTTAGGGGAGCAGGTCACAGAAAGTCCGAGATCGGCCTTCTTCAAACTTGGCAGCGTGAGGTTCGCCGGTGCCGGCTCGCTTAGAGTTGTCAGGCGCTTCGCTGCTGGTTCCTGTGATAATGCCAGGACGGACAAACCGGCTTGAAGCCGATTTTCGCATAACAGCAGTTGGAATACGGATTGCGCAGATTGGTGTACAAACAAGCCGCCGTCTTGCCGGACGCAAAAATATATTCCGTCAGGGGATTCAGGACCAGAACACGGCTTTTCCACCTAAGCCAGCCCATAAAGAGCACGCGCTTCAGCTGCTGAGCTACCTGCCTGGCGAGCGCTTGGTCGACGCCGCGCTTCGTGGCCGCCTCGTCTGTTAGCTGAGGTGGAGCCAACCATACTCCACGCTCAATGGGCACTTAATCAGCCGCACGGCCGATATCGGCTCTCTCTGCAGTGCGGTCGTCATAGACGCCGACCCCCAATGCGAAATTGGCAACCCGAATGGAACAGCGGTTGGGGCTGCGGAAAAGCCAAAGCGAAAGTGGTGGACGCCTATCAGGGCGGCAAATCTTACCGCCCCAAACGCTTCCGAGCCCGCGTGGCGAAGACTGCTCCTCTCCTGAGAATGCTGTCCGGTTTGGGCCACCGATGGGCCACCAAGAAGCGTTATGAATATCGGCTCAACAATAAAAGGCTTTATGTTTCCTTGGGTTATTGGTGAGCCCAGATGGATTCGAACCATCGACCCTCTGATTAAAAGTCAGATGCTCTACCGGCTGAGCTATGGGCTCTTTCACAAGACAAACGTACGAGAAAGCGCGTATGTGCGCATTCAAGTCCGAATGGACCATAGGGTGATGAGGTTTTTCGGTCAATACCTCTTGGCGGCCTTTTCCGCGCGTGGGCCGGCGCCTAGGCGGCCTCGGCAGTCGCCCGGTTGCGTTGGAGGTCCGAGGGAGGCCTTGGCGGGAGTGAAGCGGCGATTGCGCAAACACCCTCGGCGTTCGCGAGGCCAGGAAGACATTAACCGGCTGGAAGCGGCCGCTCTCACGGCGCGGTGCATAATTGTATAAATCTATTTGTTTCTTCATGATGCGGCGTTAAGAATTCAGGGCGTCGCCCAAAAAACCGATGAGGCAGCGCTATGGCGGGACAGTCCGAATTTCTTGAGATCGTTTCGGCGGTCGCAGGTGAGATTGGCGGTCGCGAACTGGATGCCAGCCTGGAGGCGCGGCTTAATGAGCGGTTTCCCGCCGCCGGCGGCAGGTTCTCGCGCTTATCGGCATTGTGCGCCGAGGGCGAGGCGGAAGGCTGGCTGCTGAACCGCGAGGCAGGCGGCATCAAATTCAGCCGGCCCGTCAAGCCGGGTAAAGAGGCCGGCCGCTTCAGCGTTGACGTGGTCCGCATGAAGGACATCGCGGGGCCGCATCATGTTCACACGACCGGCGAGATCGGCGCCATCATGCCGGTCAGCGGCGAGCCCAGGTTCGATGGTAGACCTAAGGGCTGGTACGTCTATCCGCCGGGTTCGAGCCACCGCCCAACCGTCGTTGGGGGAGAGGCTTACATACTTTATTTCTTGCCTGATGGAGCGATTGAGTTCACTGGCAAATAAGCGCCCAGAAAATAAGGGCCGCAACGGGGGGGTTATCGGTGCCAGAGACATGCGGCAACGCCGCGAGCTATTTTGTGGACCGCCATCGATCCGGCGGAGCGAGCGCGAAAGCGGCTTTCGTCGAAGCAGGACCGGCCGGCCGCACCCTCACTTATGAAAGCCTCGCGCTGCAATCGGACCGGATGGCCGCTCTTTACGAGCGTTACGGCCTGCAGCCGGAAGACCGCGCGGCGATGCTGGTTCTGGATCAGATCGAGTTTCCGGTCATTTTCTGGGGCAGCCTGAAAGCGGGCGTTATTCCCATACCCATCAACACGCTCCTTTCCGCCGATGCGTACAAGGTAATCCTGATGGATTGCCGGGCGCGCGCGCTGTTCGTATCGGGCCAGCTCTTGCCCGCGATCGAGCCCGCTCTCGACGGAAATCCCTATCTGAAGGCGATTTTTGTGATCGCGGCGGCGGACGCGCGCAACGGCTCGGTCGCTGCCCAGTCCGGCGGAAGATTAGGCTGCAGCCACGCGCAAGTTTTGGACTTCGGCGCGGAGCTGGCGGCTTCGGAGCGGCGCGAAGCCTTTGCCGCCAGTCCCGACGAATGCGCCTTCTGGCTTTATTCTTCCGGCTCGACAGGCGCGCCGAAAGGCGTGCGGCACGTGCATGGAAGCCTCCGGTTCACCGCGGACACTTACGGGCGTCAGGTTCTCGGCATCCAGCGCGACGATATCGTGTTCTCGGCGGCGAAGATGTTCTTCGCCTACGGTCTTGGCAACGCCATGACGTTCCCGATGTCGGTTGGAGCGACGACGATCCTGCTTCCCGGCCGCCCGACAGCCGAAAGCGTGACGGCGGTCATCCGGGAGACGAGCCCGACCGTCTTTTGCGCCGTTCCGACGCTTTACGCCGCCATGGCGGCTGCGCTCGAAGGCGCGCGCCCGGATGGCGCCGGGCGGCTGAGGCGCTGCATCTCCGCGGGCGAGGCCCTTCCCGCCGATGTGGGCGCGCGCTGGGCGAAGATTTTCGGAGTCGATATCCTGGATGGGGTGGGCTCGACGGAGCTTTTGCACATTTTCCTCTCCAACCGCCCGGGCGATGTCGTGCTCGGCACATCGGGCACGGCTGTGCCTGGCTACGAACTCCGGCTGGTTGACGAGCAGGGAAATCCCGTCAGCCCCGGCGGCATTGGAGAATTGCTTGTGAACGGCGGCTCGGCTGCGGCGGATTATTGGAACCAGCGCGAGCAAACCCGCGCGACGTTCGAGGGCCTGTGGACGCGCACCGGCGATAAGTATCTCCTCCGCGAAGACGGGCGGCTGGTTTACTGCGGGCGCACCGACGACATTTTCAAGGTGAGCGGCATCTGGGTGGCGCCGTTCGAAGTCGAGCAAGCGCTGATTTCGCACCCGTCGGTGCTGGAAGCGGCGGTTGTGCCCGAGCAGGACGAGGATGGCCTCGAAAAGCCGAAGGCTTACGTGGTTCTCAAGAATGGGGTGAACCGGGAGGGCCTTGCGGAAGCCCTCAAGGACCATGTGAAAGATAAAATCGGGAAATGGAAATACCCGCGCTGGATCGAGTTCGTCGAGGAACTCCCCAAAACCGCAACGGGAAAAATCCAGCGTTTCAAGTTAAGAACCACGCGCGGCGCGGCGGAACGATGGTGCTGCGATAAACGGCGGCAGGCCTAAGCAGCGCGGCCGGGGCGAAACAATGATCGAGGCCTTCATCTGCGACTACGTTCGCACCCCGATAGGCCGTTATGGCGGCGCGCTGTCGAGCGTCCGCACCGACGATCTGGCGGCCATTCCGATCAAGGCGCTGATTGAGCGCAACCCCTCCGCCGATTGGGAGGCGCTCGATGAGGTGTGCCTCGGCTGCGCCAATCAGGCCGGCGAAGATAGCCGCAATGTGGCGCGCATGCGCTTCTGCTCGCAGGGCTGCCGGTTGCCGTGCCCGGCTCGACCGTAAACCGGCTTTGCGGTTCGGGTATGGATGCCGTCATTTTGGGCGCGCGCGCCATCATGTGCGGCGAAATCGATTTCGCGATCGTGGGCGGCGTGGAATCCATGTCGCGCGCGCCTTTCGTCATGCCGAAGGCCGAGACGGCGTTTTCCCGCAACAGCGCGATTTTCGACACCACCATCGGCTGGAGGTTTGTCAATCCGGTCATGCAATCGCGTCTACGGCACGGAATCGATGCCCGAGACGGCGGAGAACGTCGCGGCCGAGTTCGCGATATCGCGGGAGGATCAGGACCGGTTCGCGTGCGAGTCGCAGCGAAAGGCCAAGCGGGCGCAGGATTCGGGCAGGCTTGCGCGCGAGATCGCGCCCGTCAACATCCCTCAACGCCGGGGCGAGCCGAAAGTGGCAGCGGCGGACGAGCACACGCGCCCGGAGACCACGCTCGATGAGCTTGCGCAGCTGCCCGCGCCATTCCGCAAAGGGGGATCGATAACGGCAGGCAACGCTTCTGGAGTTAACGATGGCGCGGCGGCGCTGATCGTGGCCTCCGCAGCGGCGGTCAAGCGGCATGGGCTGACGCCCATCGCGAGGTTCGCCGGAGGCGCGACGGCGGGCGTCGCCCCGAGGATTATGGGTTATGGAGCGGCCCCCGCCATTGAGAAGCTCTGCCAGCGCGCCAAAATCGCGGGCAGCAGATATCGACATCCTGGAGCTGAACGAAGCCTTCGCCGCCCAGGTTCTCGCAACTCTTCGCGCTGTCGGCATTCAAGACGGCGATGGACGCGTTAATCCGAACGGCGGCGCCATTGCGCTCGGACATCCGCTTGGCATGTCGGGCGCCCGCCTTGTTGGGACCGCCGCGCTGGAACTCAAGGAGCGAAACGCAGGCGCCGCCGTGGGCGCCATGTGCATCGGCGTGGGGCAAGGCATCGCAGTGTTACTCACGCCTGCATGATTGCGCGTCCTCCCTTCAGGACGGGCAACGTCATTATCCCGTCCTGGTTGCTGTGCGCCAGTCCCTGCAAGTCAGGCGGGTTTTTATCCGTTCGACCACAGACAATTGGCGCAGCACTCAGGAAACGCCCTGCTGCTTCAGCAGGATGTTCTGGGACAGGACCCACTAGAGCAATGCGCGAAATCCCAATCAATGCCTTTCGGGTTCAGTACGCAATCGGCTGCGAAACGCCCAGCCAGACGATTTGGGAACAATTTCGGTAGCAATTCCATGGCCTGCCGGCGGCGGCTGAAAGTCCTCGCTCATCCGCGACCGGCTGCGCCAGCTGCTATGATCTTTACACGGACTGGTCGCACATCGGATTTGACCGCTACCGCGAAGGCGTCGCCATCCTGAGCAAGTATAATTTGCTCATGAAGGAAGCAAGTTATGTGTCTTTCAGCGAGGACGTTCGCAGCATCGACTCTCGCAAGGTCGTGATGGTCCAAATCAACGTCACGGGTCAGCGTTATCTTTTTTTATTAGGCTGATCGAAGGATATCGGCGCTGACATTCACTCTGGTCTGTTGATTAAGCATATTAAGGAGCAGCAAAACCCGGTCGCTTTCCCGGATCTCAAGGACCTGGCCTATGAAGCCATCGAATGCGCCGCTAGAAACGATCACAGCCTGACCAGGTTTGAACGGCGTTTCGAGCCTATCTATTGCGCCGTCTATTTCACGCGCCTTCAAATTTTCTACGAAACCAGCTGGAAGCACAGCGGGCGTTTCTCCATTGCGGACAATGCCGCGCACGCCGAACGTGCCAAGCATAGGCCGCCAGAGGTGGCGCTGAGCCGGGTGTTTTGCAAAAATATAGCCCGGAAAAAGAGGCCGTTTCGCTTCATAGGCCCGGCGCGCATGCTTGATGCGTTTCAGGATCATTGGACAATAGGTTTCATAAGCCTGGCGCATCAAATTCTCGATAGCAAACTCTTCGCGATTAGGATGAGTTGTTAGGACAATCCAATTTGCACAAGGATGAGCAATGTTGTTTAGCATCGAACTCCGCCCCACAAAATAAATTCGACAAAAGCTCTGATCATTAAGCCGAGTTGCAGCTCCCTCAATGCCCGGCGCGATGCATCGGCCGCGACCGAATTGCAGATGCATACCCTAGGCGTCGAACGATCCTTAGCGGCGGTTTCAGACGGCCTTATCAATGAGACATTTTTTGGTCACCAAGTTGGTTTGCGCGCTCTTATGCACGACCACGCGTTGTAGCGCTGGCCAAGCTGGCCTGTGCCGTGCGAGGGACCTTCGCGTCAAGGCCGAATGGTGTGTTTGTTCCGCTACGTCAGGGATCGCAAGGTTCGACGCCGGGCTGGAATTTCCGGTCCGGCGGCGCGGCCCACACTTGATGCGAAGCAGCGGCGGCTATCCGCATCATCTTTGGCAAAGTCTGCCTGAAAAACGATTGGAACGGGATCTTCTCACTCAAGCAATGAAGTGGTTTGGGCGGTTTTCGTGGTTCAGGCGACTGTTCGCGGCGCCAAGCCCCGCCCGCCCCTCACTCGCGGCGCAAAATCCAATCGACCGCCACATTGGCCCACGACTGGGCGCGGAACGAGCGTCTCAATTCCTGCCGGTCGTACACCGAATCGAGCCAGGTCAAGAACGGCGTGGGAATCTCCCTGTTGTAGGCGATGTAGCGCTCGAAGAAATGATCGAGAATGCCGGTGCGGGCCTGTTTGATGTGGCCATACCGGAGGCCGAGCTGGCCGATGGCCTGCTCCACGGGCGCGCCCTCGCGGAAGATCAGGGTGAGGGCGCAGAAGAGGCCCGCGCGGTCGGCGCCCGACTTGCAGTGAACAAGGGCGGGATACTCGATGTCTTCAAGGATCTGTTGCAGATCGCGAATGGCCTCGGCCTCGGGCGCCATCCGGGACCGCAACAAGGGAAAATTGACGAGCGTTAGGCCGTGGCGAGCGCAGGCCGCCGCTTCGAGCCGGTAGCTGCCGCAATCGCGCTCGCCCCGCATATTGATGACCGTCCGGATTCCCTTGCCTGCCATCCGCCGTATCTGGTAGGGCGCGGGCTGGCTTGAGCGCCACAGATAAGGCGTCACCTGGTGGGTGTTCGAGTAGATCGAGCGGACTATGCCGTGATCCACACAATAAAGATCGAAATGCTCCGCCAGCACCATAAGCCGCCGTTTCAGCCATGCCGGCGTCTTCCTAGCGATCGCGCGCCTGTTCGTACGATAGCCTCCGGCAATCGCCGCCTCGCAGCGCCGGAAGTAGTTTGCGACTGACTGCGTTCCGCCTCTCTTCTTTAAGGGCATGGTAAGATGGTCCTGCTCCGGCTGAGCGTGGAGGCGGCGGCATCAGTCCGAGCCGGTTTTTCGGCCTCGCGGACCCTCAGCGGAAGCGTTCGGGCATTTGCGGATTGTTGGCCGGATCGGTGTCGTGCCGCGAAAGGCGCGTTACGATCTCGCCGCCTGCGAGAGGCTTGAGATCGCTTTCGAGCGCGTCCGCAATCTCTTTATCATAAACCTCTTCGCCGTCCACATAGAGCGTGAAGACCTTGGTGTGCTTTGCCTTCTTTGCCGGGTCTTCGATGGCCGCCTTCGTCCATTTATAGAGGGGATAGAGGTCGGCCCCCTCCCGTTCGGCCAGCGCCACATAGTCCGAGAAGGCGTCGAACACCGATTTCATGACGGCGCGATGCCTCTTGAGGATGTTCGCCAGCGGCTCCAGGGACGGGTCGCCGGGATTGCGCCGGGCGGCCTCCGCGAAGGCGTCGCTAAGGTTGATTCGTATCTGGTGCTGCAGCTTATCGCGCATGACTATCTCTCCAATGCCGCCTCCGGCCCAACGCGGGCCGGGCGCTTTCAAAATTGGCGAATTGTATCCATGTGATAGCGCGGCTAAGGATGCGCAACGCCGTGTTTTCCGGTATGAGACGCGAGGAGGCCGACAGGGGCGATCATGAATCACGACACTTATCCGGATAGTTATATCGCGGGAATTCTGCACGAGGCCAAGAGCTTCGCCATGGTGGGCGCGAGCGCGAACATCCGCCGTCCCAGCTATTTCGTGCTGAAATATCTGCTTGCGAAAGGCTATCGGGTGTTCCCGGTCAATCCGGGCCAGGCGGGAAGCGAAATCCTGGGCCAGAAGGTTTTTGCGAAGCTCGGCGGCCTGGAGGAGCCGGCGGACGCCGTCGACATCTTCCGGAATTCGGAGGCGGCGCTCGGCATCGTCCGCGACGCGATTGCGCTGAAGGACAAGCTGCAAATCAAGGCGATCTGGATGCAACTCGGCGTTCGCAACGACGAAGCCGCCGGCCTTGCCGAGGATGCGGGCCTGAAGGTGGTCATGAACCGCTGCCCCAAGATCGAATATGGGCGGCTTTCGGGAGAAATTGGCTGGGCCGGCGTCAACAACCGGATTATTTCCAGCCGGAAGCCGGTCATGCTCGGCAAGGGATTTCAGCAACTCTCCATCGGCGAGCCCAAAAGCGGTAAGCCCGAGACCTGAGGACAAGCTTTCGAGCAATCCACGCGATGGGCCGGTGAGCAGCGGGCGAGTCATCGACGCTATTTCACCCCGGCGCCGGGGCTTTCTGCGACACGCGACGTGACGCCGCCACACGTCCGGTGCGGGGGCCGCCCCATCGAAGGCGGCCGGCCATCTCCGGACCGGCCATGGCGCATCCACAAGGAGTAATTAGTTACACGACCGGGATGGGCTAACCGAGCCGGAACAGGTGACGGTCGCGCCGCCGAAGGAGTAGTTTGGCGGTATGGAACTTATGTAAGAACTTGTCCCTTGTTGATAAGCGCGTGACCCACCCCCCGCGCTCCCATTGGATGAATTGATAGATCCTCCAGTACCGCCTCCGCCTCCGACGGCGTAAGTCGGAGTTTGGCTTGCTCCGATGGTGTAACCAGCAAGAAGGTCCGGGCTGCCGTCGGAGGCGACCTTGGTCGCGATTCGATCGGCAAGCGCCTTGTCGATCGCCTCTAACGCGTGAACGGCCTGTCCGATGCCGGCGCCGATTGAAGCCGCCTGGGGGCTGTTGGCCTTCTTGCTAAGCGAAATCAGGTCGTCAACCAAGGAAGGGTCTGCGAGAACCAGGGCCTTTACGATCAAGCTCAGTTGCATTCCACCGATCGGATTGGCCCTCAGCAGAAGGGCTTCGTCAGCTTTGAACTCAGCAACTTGCTTCTCGCTGGCCTTGCTCGACGCAATGTCGAGGGCTGACGGGGTAGGTTTTTCCGCCGCTGCGGGCCATGGAAGGCAGGCGCAACAAAAAGCGGCAAACATTGCGGCCCGAAGGTGGTTTTGTGCCGGAAGCATAGAGTCCTCATTCAATATCAGCTAATTTATGTAACCGTGCTTGCTATTCCATCGCCTCAGGCCGGAGGTTGCGCTCTAAACCTTCAGGTCGAACCACCGGTCACTATCGTAATACTCTGACGCCGTTATAGGTTGTTACGGTGTTTGACGTTAGGCCTGAGACAGTTCCGGTAACACCGTTGACCAGATCGAGAAACTTGAAGAGTTCAACTTTATCAGCATTCGCTGTATATAATATATCGCGGTCTTGTACGTAAAGCTTACGAGCGATGAAGAAGCCGGCGGGATCTCTCAAGTTTAGTCGATAGACGGTCGGTATAATCTCCTGCTGGCGTGCGAAGTTGGAGAGATCAATGTTCATCCTTCTCAGCCGCTCACGTCTTTCCATGCGATACAAGAAGACCTGACCAGGATCGCCTGCGCCATCGACAATCCCTCCAGCTTTGCCGACCGCATCGCTTAACATCAGATGTTCTTGTTCAAAGAAGAACTGATTAACGTTTCCAGAAGCACCGAATGCAGTAAAAGACCTCTTTTCTTGATAAATGTAGATGATGTCGTCGGGTTGCACGAAGACGTTTTCCTCGGCGCCTTTGAGCAGGTTCATAAAATAGATCGTTGCTTTCCTTCTCCCTCTTTGGAGAGTTACGAATGTCTCAAAGCCGGCGTTAGAGATGCCACCCGACTTCGCTAAGATGTCGAGAATGCGATCGCCAGCGGGACTAATATTGACTTTGGCGGGCGCGGAGGGCGCCGCAGGGGCGCCCGCGAATTCTGGGGTGACGATGTCAGCCAATTTACGGCGCAATCTCGGCGACAAAGCAGGTTCTGACGTTCCCCCGCGGATACCCGAGAATGGCGCAGGCGTTCAGCGATAGCGCTCAAGCTTGAGAATCGGACTAGACGGCAAAGGCTAACCGGCGGATGATCCGGCGACGTTCATCCCGGCAGGAATTCGCATGGTTTCCCCTCTAAAAATTGCTTTTCTCGCATCCGAAGCGGTCCCGTTCATCAAGACAGGGGGGCTCGCCGATGTCGCCGGCGCCCTGCCGAAATATCTCAGCGCGCGCGGTCACGACGTTATCGTGGTCCTGCCGAAATACGCATCGATCGATACACGCCGCTGGGGGATCGAGCCATTCCTGGCGCCGCTCGGGGTCTGGATGGGCGGCGCCGAAGAATGGTGCGCCACCTATATGGCGGCGTTTGCGGGAGTACGATTCTTCTTCATAGAATCAGATAAGTATTTCCATCGAGCCGGCATCTACCACGATCCCGAGATGGAGGATTACCGGGATAATGCGCGCCGGTTCGGTTTCTTCGCCCGTGCGGCGCTTCAACTCTGCCGCGACATGGGTTTCAAGCCCGACGTTGTGCACGCCCACGACTGGCAGACCGCGCTGGCCCCGGCCTACCTCAAGATCTGGCATTGGAACGACGCGTTCCTGGGCGGCGCGGCGAGCGTGCTGACCATTCACAACATCGGTCATCAGGGCAAGTATCCGGCATCGGATTACGACTACCTCGGGCTGCATCGCGAGAATTTCACGGCGGCCCGTTTCGAGGACTTCGGCGCCATCAACATGCTGAAAGGCGGCATCGCCTACGCCGACCTGGTGACGACGGTGAGCCCCACCTATGCGGCCGAGACGCGCACCGACATCGGCGGCGCCGGGCTTGCGATGACGCTCAACGACAAGGGGGACAGTTATTGGGGTATTCTCAACGGCGTCGACGCCGGCGAGTGGAACCCGGATAAGGACGCACTCATCCCTCAGCGCTTCAACGCCCAATCGATAGAAGGGAAGGCCGCCTGCAAGGCCGCGTTGCAGGCGCGCATGGGGCTGGATGCAGACCCCGGCATCCCGCTGATTGGCGTCATCGCACGCTTTGTCGCCCAGAAAGGGCTCGATCTGCTCGCGGCCTCCATCGAGAAAATTCTGGGGACGATGCGCGTTCAGTTCGCGATCCTCGGCGCCGGCGACAAGGGTCTCGAATGGTATTTCGGGCCGTTGCCTGGGCGCTATCCCGGACGCGTCGGCAGCTACATCGGCTACGATGAGACGCTCGCCCACTGGATCGAGGCGGGGGCCGATTTCTTCCTGATGCCGTCACGCTACGAGCCGTGCGGCCTTAATCAGATTTATTCTTTAAAGTACGGCACCCTGCCGATCGTCCGGGCCACCGGCGGGTTGAACGACACGGTGCGTCAGTACGAAGAGGCCACCGGCGAGGGCACTGGCTTCAAGTTCCATGAGATCACAGCGCAGGCTGTCTACGATACCGTCGGCTGGGCGGTCAGCACCTACTACGACCGGCCGCACCACATGGCGACGCTGATCCAAGCGGCCATGGCCGAGGATTTCTCCTGGGAGCGCAGCACGGGCCACTATGAGGCGGCCTACGCGCAAGCCATCGCCAACAAGCAAGGTCTCGGGTAGCGGTCCGGGTCCGGCATCTGCATCTGCTTTTTACCCAACAAGCAGCGGAAGAGCATATAAGTACCCTGAGCGGCAAAAGCGGAAACGTGTGTTAGACGCGGGGTAATTGTTCCGCCAAGAGAAGGCCGTTCGTATCGTAAGGCCCGACCAAATCTGGCGCTCCGACGCCAAACACCGACTTCAGCCATGTGAGAAGGCAGCACCATGACCGACGCTCCCTCTACAAGCTGTTTGGCGCACCTGACGCGGTTTCCGAAACCGCAACCGTCGCCGAGGGTCCCCCTAACCCTGGACGGAATGCCGCTCTGCGAGGTACCGTAGTGGGGCCGGTCCCGGCGGACTTTCTGGCCGGAGCGCATGGCCTCGTTACCCGCCACATTTGCGCTCCATCACCCCCGGGGCATTGCCTCGGGGTTCAACGCCAGATTTAATCAAGGGAGTAGCCGCTTTATGAGCCCAGAGACCCTTCCCGAAACAATCGAAGGCCTTCCAAACATCTGCGGCTCGGAGGACCTTCTCGCCGAGGCGATGGCCCGAAGCGGCCCCTTCTACCTGCCTCAATCCGGCATCGACTTTGGGAAAGCTCGCAGCGCGTTCGCGATCGCGCTCCACATGCACCAGCCGCTGATTCCGGCGGGAGGCGGCGATCTCCGCACCGCCGCCGTCATCGGCAATCTCAAGCACATGATGGACAATCCCGGCATTGGCGATAATCACAACGCGTCCGTGTTCGCCTGGTGCTATCAGCGGATGGGCGAGTTCATCCCGCAACTGATCGAAGACGGAAAGCAGCCGCGCGTGATGCTGGATTACTCGGGCGAGCTTTTTCATGGCCTCAGGGCGATGGGGCTCGACGGCGTCCTCGATAATCTGAAGCGGATTACGCTCGATCCGGCCTATTCGAACGCGGTGGAGTGGCTTGGCACGGCCTGGGGGCACGCCGTGGCGCCGTCCACGCCCACGCAGGATTTCCGGCTGCATGTGAGGGCGTGGCAGCATCATTTCGCTGCGATTTTCGGCTTGGACGCGCTCGCACGCGTGCGCGGCTTTTCTCCGCCGGAGATGGCGCTGCCGAACCATCCCGATGTCGCCTGCGAGTTCGTGCGCACGCTGAAGGATTGCGGCTTTCGCTGGGTGCTGGTCCAGGAGCATTCGGTGGAGAATCCGGACGGCTCGGGCATCCGCCGCCCTCACGCGCCCCATCGGCTGGTGGCTCGGAACTCGCGCGGCGAGACGCAATCCATCATCGCCATTATCAAGACCAAGGGCAGCGACACGAAGCTCGTCGGGCAGATGCAGCCCTACTACGAAGCGAAGGGGCTTTCGCGAACCGACCTTGGCGGCTTTTCCGCGCCGCCGCTCGTCACCCAGATCGCCGATGGCGAGAACGGCGGCGTGATGATGAACGAGTTCCCGTCGAAATATATGGATGTTATTCGGGAAGCTTCCGGGTCCGAAACTCCCGCGGTCAATGTGAGCGAATATCTGGAATACCTTGACGCCATCGGAGTGCGCGAGGAGGACCTGCCGCAAATCCAGCCCGTCATGCAAAACCGCATCTGGGAAAGATTTTACCGGCCGGCCGGCCCCGAGGCGCTTGAGAGGTTGATCGAGACCCTGCGAAATGAGGACAGCCGCTTCCACATGGAAGGCGGAAGCTGGACGAACTCCATATCCTGGGTGCGCGGGTACGAGAACCTGCTTGGCCCAATGGAGCAGGTGAGCGCGCTGTTCGCCGAGAAAACACAAGGCGCAGCCTCGTCCGATCACCGATACCGTAACGCGCTGTTCTATCTCTTGACCACACAGACGAGTTGCTACCGCTACTGGGGCAGCGGGATCTGGACCGAGTATGGCCGCGAACTCGCACGGCGCACCCATGACATCCTGACATACGATTTCTGACCGGGCGGCTCACCGCTAGCAGCCCGTCTCCGAATTGCCGCTCGGGCTCGCAGCTGGCTCGTACGGCAATTCGGAGACAAAGGGACACTCGCAAAAACAAGTGGCTCGTGTGGCTTATGTCTCGCAATCGCCTATGAGCGCCTGCCGCAAAGGGTATAGGCAATTGCAAGACGCCACACTTGGCGCCGAAGATTCCCTGAGATGGACGATTTGTCCAGGCGGTGAAATGCTCAACTCATCTATGATAGAAGCCTAGACTTAGAGCAGCGCGAGGCAAACGTGTCCTCGCATGAACGGAAGCAGTATGGCGCCCTTCCTGAGTTCGACCAAGGGCAGGGGCTGTGACAGCAACGGACGGCCGCCGGCCAAGAGCGCCGCGTGACCGCAGGCTGTGTTAAGGGGGCTCCGCATGACCACCCTGACTGTTGAAAACCGGGCCTTGGCCGCGTTTCTAGGCTTCGCCATCGGCGACGCCCTCGGCGCCACGGTCGAGTTCATGACCAGCGGCGAGATCGCCATCCGGCACGGCGTGCACCGTGAATTGAAAGGCGGCGGCTGGCTGCAGCTCAAGCCGGGGCAGGTGACGGACGATACGCAAATGTCCCTCGCGCTCGGCCGCTCGATCATTCGCCGTGGAGAGTTCAACGCGCAAGATGCGTGCGATGAGTTCGTGACCTGGATGAAATCCGGGCCGGCCGACGTAGGGCATACCTGCCGCCGAGGGATCCGCCGCTACATCTTGAGCGGCGCCGTCGAAGGCGACTTCTCGGAGGGCGACGCCGGCAATGGGGCGGCCATGCGCGTTCTTCCTGTGGCGCTCGCGACTGTGGGCAAGCCCGGGAAGGCGGAGCAATGGTCGCTGTCGCAGGCGCACATCACTCATCATCATCCGCTCTCGGATGCGGCTTGCCTCGCGCTCGTCTCAATGGTGCACAGTCTTTTTGCGGGGCAAGGCAAGGAAGAGGTTCGCACGATCGCCGGCGGCCTTGCCCAGCAATACGAAGCGTTCCGTTACGAGCCCTATCCTGGCGCATCTTCGCCCTTCATCGGCGACACGATCCAGACTGTGCTGAACTTCTACTTCGGCACGGACACGTTCTCCGATTGCGTCATCCGAACCGTCAATCAGGGCGGGGATGCCGACACGACAGGCGCTATCGCGGGGATGCTTGCCGGCGCCACCTATGGCCTCGCCGCCGTTCCGGTGCGCTGGTTGTCCAAGCTCGACCGCAACGTGGCCGCGGCGATCCGCTGGCAAGTGCCGATGCTGCTCGCAATCTCCACGCGGGATGGCCGGAGGGGCCAGGAGCATTAACAGAGCGATGCGTTTCTGGTAGGATGTTTGCACGCTGCAGCAATGATTTAGTAACGCCGGCGCCATAACGGACCGTTCGCTTGCCTGGGTTCAATTGCGCCTCGCATTTCAACTCGATTGAAATCTCTATCGGTAAGATCTTGAGCTACGCCAATGCGCCTGCGGCCATTGACGGCTAATCCGTCCGCTCAATCGGGTGACATGCGATGCGCGCAACCATAAGGCTCACTGAGCGATGGGTGACTTGGGCAGATCCAGCCAAGGTTCATGCCACCAGCTCCGCTAGACTAGGGTTGATTTGATCGCATATCTTCCACCCAGGAACGTGGCGCTGGAAGTAACCGGCTGTTTATTCTCAACGCGCAGGATTACTGCATTCATAGGTTGAGGCCGCATCATGTTTGGGCGCTTAAGAATAAAAACACGCATTAATAGCCTTTGAAACTTAACGTAACGAAATGTGACTTGTTCGCAAGGGCCAGAATCATTCACCGTGATGAAGTTCCCCAAAGTTAAGAGACCCCGTTAGCCGAGCGGGGTCTCGCTCACTCCCATCAGACGCGCCATGACGGACATGCCCTGCCGCCCTGCGGACCGCGAGCTCCGGATGCGGCTACGCCTGTTGGCGCCACGCGTCAAAATCATCCCGAACCCATTGGGCGGCAGCCTGGGCCGCATCGCAAAGCCAGTCTGAGCCGCGCTTTTCGAGATCGTGAGCGATTGTCTGAGGCTGACCGGGTTCCGCGGCGTGGATGGCGCCCAGATCGAAACCCATCGCCTGCAGGAGTTTGAGCGCCTGAGCAATCCCTGCGCCTTGTGCGTCGTGGTCTTCGCCTTGCGAAAGATTCGCTTTGCGGGCATCGGCGGCGACGCGGCGGAAGACGTAACGGCCGTCAACACGAAGCCACGGATCCGGCGAGCGATATGCGCCGTTGGACATGTCTTTGTAACGAGGAGCCTTCGGGGCAACGTTATGCGCCCAATCCCAGGCGGACGGCGCAATCGCTTTTGCTTCCCGGACAATCCGGCCGCCACGCCAATTTGCGATGGCGACGAAGCGAGGCCGTCCCAGGCTTCCGCCACCCTGTTTTGGCCGCCGCGCCGTCCTGACAAGAGACGCTTCTGGGGGTAGCGAAGCGGCGAAGCCCGCCATGACCTCGTCCGGCGGCCTTTCGTCCGGAAGGGGATCGATCTCGGACGTCCAGAACTCGACGCGCTCGCCGTCGGAGCAGGCGACATAAGGCCGTAGCCACGTTTCCTGCTCGTCCAGCAAGGCCGGCCTCGGAGCCTTCAGTCCTGCGCCGTAACCGGCAAGGATCGAATCCGCGGCGCCGCCTTCGCTTAATTCCTTGAACGGAGCAAGCCTGCCGTCCTCCGGTTTCGCGTCTCGCGCCAGGAAGGCGCTGGCGGCAAGGCGGACAAGATCATAGGCGTATGGGACGGCCGCCGCCTCGTCGAAGTCGTTGACGCCCCAGACGAGCCGGCCTTCGCCATCCCGCCAGGAGCCGAAGTTTTCGAGATGAATATCGCCCACGGCAAAGACCGGGGGGGCATCCTTCAAGGCCTCGCAGACGGTTTCAATGCCTTTGGCCCAGCGAAAATAGGTAGCGCGCAAGAAGGTGAACGCATCGCGCTTCATGCGCTTGTGCTTATGTTTGAGGTCCGGCTCGTAGACGTCGCACTGAGTGCGCAGCCAAGCCTCGAACGCATCGTTGTCCTCAAGAAGGCTCATGGTTCCAATGTATGGGCAGTCATGACTGGAAGACAACACCGTAATGGCTGGCCGTTACGGATGGGGCGATGCGGAAACAGCCGCTTTTCGAGAAACCGCCGCCGCGCCACACCAGCTTACGAATGCATGCACGAACGCCGTCGCCGATGCATCTCCCCAGTCGCTCGCGAACAGAACCCGGTCGCCTTTGCGGCTCGGCACGGCCATCGCGGACCGGTCATAGCCGTCGTTCGTATTGTAATCGAAGGACGGATCGGTGACATGACGCTCCTTCGCGACACGTTCGATCGTGCCGCTTCCGTCGAGCTTCACCGCGACAATCTCGTTGTAGTTGAAGTAGGTGTTGTACCACGTCACCGGATGGGAAGCGTCGGTCGAAGCGAATTCGCTGATATAGCACCAGCCCGGCCGCTTGGTCGCCCGGCACGAGGTGTGGGTCGGATTGCCGACGCTGCCGGGAGGCAGCTGGACCGTGAGCTGGCCATCGCTGAGACGAGCCGAATAGACATATTGATGTGAGATATTGGTGTCCGACGTGGACCCGACCACCACCTCGTGGCCACTCATATCGTAGGTGAAATCCACATGCGAGGATGTGCCTGGCATCTGCCGCAGATGATGCATGGCGGTGTCGTAGATCTGCAGCGAGCGGCCGGGAAATCCGAACGCCGAACCATCGGAAAATGCGACCGCGATGTATTTGCCCGACGGCGTGGCGGTGCAGAAGTCGATGTCGAAATCCGTGGTCGCGTTCGGCAACGTCAGCCTGCCCAGCACTCTCTTGGCTTTCAGGTCGTAGGAGACGATGTCGAGGCCGGCGCCGCGCTCGCCTATCAGACACGCCAGACGATCGTCGTTGCTGAGGTTGCCTTCGTACGCGCCGAGACTGAGCGATTTGTATTGCGGGAATGTGGCTATGATCGTCGAAGAACCGGTGCGCACATTGAGCCTGCCGATCTCAGCAGGCTTGTCGCGAACGCCGACCATCAGATTCGGATCGGCGTTGGACCACACGCGCTCCTTGTTGAACGGATTTTCGGGGAGATAGCCTATGAACTTGTAGCTGCCGCCATCGAGTAGCACGCCGGGATTTTTCGCCTCTCGGAGGTAGATGAGGGATTCGTCGGCGTTCCATGCCGAATCTTTCGCATAATGGTGTTTGAGCAGTTTCAGACCCGTATTCGAGGTCCTATAGCCGCCGAACGCCGCGGCATCGGAAATCCGCATCAGATTGTTCCCCAACGCAGGGTCCGTAATCGGTTGGAGGTACTCCGGCATCGCAAGGGGCGTCTGGTCTATAAGCGGGCGATTCGCGGTATCGGGCCAAAAGGTGAGCGAAGAGACTGCAGCTGCGGCGCTCACGATCGACGCGAACATGAATACGGCGGCAAGCTGCGGGCGCAATCGATGCATAGGCGATCGTATCCTGTTATTTTTATATCGCCTTCTCATAGCTCGGGAACCTGTCACCCGGCTTGAGCGCCGCCTCAAAGACCGCATTACGGAGCGGCCCCTCTACAGCGGATAGAGTCTCCCACCGCCTCCAGCGCTTAGCAGCGCCCTGCCTTCTGCTCCTTCGTCAGGATGTTCCTCACCGTCTCCACGAGCATCTGGTCGCTGAAGGGCTTTGCGAGGAACTCCGCGTTCTGGCGAAAAGCCGCCGGAAGATTGCCGCGGCCGTAACCGGATACGAACAAAAAGGGGATGCCACGCTCGGAAAGGATGGACGCGACCTCATCGACGCGCTCGCCTCTGAGGTTGACATCGAGCACGGCGGCGTCGCAGGCGCATGTCCGCGCGAGGCTTACGGCGCTGGCAAGCGTGCCAGCCGACCCGATCACTTTCCAGCCCCTTCCCGATAAGATGGACTCAATCTGCATGGCGACGAGAAATTCGTCCTCGACGACAAGGATTCTCGCGGCGGGCGTCATGACAGGCTCTCCGGAGGTTTGAAGCTGTAGGCTCCTCGTCCCCCGCGGGGCAGCGGGAGGCGGATGATACACGTAAGGCCGCCTGGCGCAAAGTCGAGCCGCGCGTCACCGCCAAGCGCGTAGCTCAGGCTTCGCTCGATGAGGGTCGTGCCAAAGCCGCGTTTCTCAGGCGCCGCCACCGGCGGACCGTCGCTTTCCGACCAGATGAAGCGCAGCGAAGGATGTCCAGAATTGCCATGCACGCCCCAATTGGCGGCGAGCCGGCCCGTTGGCTGCGAGAGAGAGCCATGCTTTCGCGCGTTGGACCCCAGTTCGTGTAAGATCAAACCTAAATGCAGCGCCGCTTGCGGCTCGAGCATAATGTGCGGTCCCATCGCGGAGATGCGCGCGTCCTGGCTTCGACCGTCGAGCTTCAGCTGCTCATCGACGAGTTGAGCGAGGTCCGCGCCTTTCCATCCCGACCGGCTGAGCAAGCCGTGGGCGCATCCCAAGGCCTGGATGCGTCCGCTGAAAGCTTCGACAAAAACGGCTGGCTCCATCTCTGCATCGAGCGTCTGCATGGCGATGGCTTGCACGGTGGCGAGCGTGTTCTTGACGCGGTGATCGAGCTCGGCCAGCAACATGCGGTGCATGTTTTCGGCTTGCTTCCGCTCGGTGATGTCGCGGACGATGGCTGTGAAGAGCTTCTCCCCGCCGGATGAGGTTTGCGAGATGGAGACCTCGATTGGAAATTCCGCGCCGTCCGCCCGAAGCGCGCTGAGAGCGCCGAGATTGCCCATTGCGCGGTTGCTGACGCCGGTCTTGGCGAAAACCTCCACATGCAGCCTATGCATGCCGGAAAATCGCTGAGGCATGAGCTGACCGAGCGGCTTTCCCAGAACATCCGCCGCCCGGCGCTGAAACATCTTTTCGGCGGTTTCGTTAAAGAGGACCACATTCTGCCGGGCGTCGACGCTGATGATGGCGTCCATCGCCGAGTCCACAATGCCTTTGAGACGATCGGCGCCGGCGGCATCGCCGTCGCCGGGAGAGAGAGACGCCAGGCTGGCGAGCTCGCGCACAGGCGCTTCGCGGCGGATGCCGCCCAGCGAGACTCACACCCGCGCTCGCTGCGATCCAGACGGCTTGCTGCGCGACGCCGCCCGCATCGGCGAAAGCGCCAAGAACGAAATTCATAACAATGAGCGCGCCGAGGGCGGCCGCCAATCCGGGCCCCGCGCCGCCCAGCAAGGCCGAGACCACGACCGCAGGATAGAAGGCAAGATAGGGCGCCGCAGAGAAGGCTTCAGGGAACAACCGGCAGGAAGCAGCGGCCGCGGCCGTCGTTGCGATCGCCCAGGCGTACCCGGATCGGGAGGATCTCAAGTTCGACAGCGCTATCCCAAGGCCGCCGCGCTCCATGAATGTCCTCATGTTACAGGCAA
Organism: uncultured Alphaproteobacteria bacterium; assembly: GCA_963727795.1. Classification (GTDB taxonomy): domain Bacteria; phylum Pseudomonadota; class Alphaproteobacteria; order Rhizobiales; family Rhodomicrobiaceae; genus Rhodomicrobium. Next base: position 230,653 of record CAVSHC010000003.1, on the reverse strand, counting down.
TACCGGTATGCTGCTAAGTCTGCGGCCCTATTATTAAACAAGGACTTGGCGACGAACAAGGCCTCTTTCATAACAGGATTTCCTTCAAGGGCGTGAGCAAAGCGCCATGCGGCGCAGTAGGGCGGAAGGGGACCAGCCGCGCGGGAGAGGCGGCCCCGATCTTTGGCCGTGAGCACTGGAGCCATCTGATGGGCGGGGATTTTTGTTGCGGCCGAGCGTGGCCTTGGCAAGCATTGATAAGCATTGAACATCCAATTCTTCAGCCACGGAGCGTGCAGCAAAATGAAAAGGATGTAAATTCAACAAAGGGCAATATCCCATGTCATTAATGATGACATAAATACCATTTAATGCGCGTAGCGCGCCGGGAAGCTTAGGCTTACCGGCGCCGTTCCGGCCCGATCTTTCTGCCAAATATTTTTTAGAAGCCTACCGCAGTCACGTATTTGTTCGCAATTCTCAAGTAATTATCAACAGTCCGGGAAGCGCCGCCAGAAAAGACTTGCAGTGGGAACAAGAGCCTGATCGGAGCGCTTAAAAGAACGCCACTGGCTAGTCAGTATTCTAGCAGCTTCATCCGTGAACGCCGGTCCCCGTCCGCGTCATAAGTTGCGGCGCAGTCATGGCGGAACAGACGCCGCAGCATAGCGCTGTTCTTAATCCCAGGCATGATTTCACGGAGATAATCGGATATGCAGGAAAGAGCCGCCCATACACCTTTCTGGATGCTGGGCAGTTTCGCGCCCGTGACTCGGGAGGTGACGGCGATCGATCTACCCTTCGAGGGCGCCATTCCGCCCGAGTTGTGCGGCCTTTATGTCCGGAACGGCGCCAATCCCCGGCGGGGGCAATCGGGTCATTGGTTTCTCGGCGACGGCATGGTTCACGGCGTGTCGCTGAGGGGCGGCAAGGCCGAATGGTACCGCAACCGCTGGGTGCGAACGCCCATCTTCAACGGGCAGCCGCGCACGCTGCTTTCACCCTTCGATATCCGGTACAGCCTCGCGAACACCAATGTCATCGCGCACGCGGGCCGGATCATGGCTCTCGTGGAGAACGCGCTGCCGATCGAGCTTAATCGCGATCTCGAAACCGGCGATTTCAACGACTACGGCGGCGCGCTGAAAACGCCTTGCACGGCCCATCCGAAGATATGTCCCGCGACCGGCGAGATACATTTCTTCGGCTACAGGGTTCTGCCTCCCTTCTTGACCTACCATGTGGCCGACGCATCGGGCGCGCTCCTTCGCAGCATGGAAATTCCGGTCAAGGGCGCGACGATGGTTCACGACTTCGCGCTCACCTCTGGCCATGTCATCTTCATGGACCTGCCCGTGGTTTTCGATCTTGAAACCGCGATGAAGGGCGGCTCGATGCCCTTCCGCTGGAGCGAAAAATACGGCGCGCGCCTCGGGATCCTGCCCCGCGGCGCCGGCGCCGGCAAGCTGCGCTGGGTCGAGGTCGAGCCTTGCTACGTCTACCATGTCGCAAACGCCTTCGAGACGGCGGATGGCTCGATCGTGATGGACGTCGCCCGCTACGATGAGCACTGGCGCGGCGGCCCCTCGGCTCACAGCTATTCGTTCGACACGGCGACACTGACGCGGTGGACCATAAAACCGGGCGCCACGAAAGCCGGGGAGCAGCAGCTCGACGACCGCACGATCGAGTTCCCGAAGATCGACGATCGCCGCACGGGCCGTCCCCACAACGCGGTCTTCGCGCTCGCGACCGGCGGGACCCTTGCAAGCGGGGTTTTCACGGAGCTTCTCAAATACGACCTGCAAAGCGGCCGCGTGGAGACGAACGCCTTCGGCGGCGCCGGGGTGCCGAGCGAGTTTACAATGGTGGCCGCACGCCCCGATGGGGCGGACGACGAGGGATGGCTCATCGGGTTTGTCTATGATCGCGCGCGCGATGCAAGCGACTTTGTCATTTTCGATGCGCAATCCATGACGGGCGGCCCGCTTGCGAGAATCAGGCTGCCGGGACGCGTTCCGCAGGGGTTCCACGGTAGCTGGATCCCCGATGAGCCTCCTGCGGGCGGCGACCGTTTCCCCCAAGGGGCCTAAGCTCGCCTTCTTCATGCCATGAATCCGCCGTCGGGGAAGGTGAGTGTGCCGGCGTATGTCGATGTTGTGCGATTCGAGCCTCTCGCCATTGCAACCGGGGGATGAAGGGGCTATTGACAAGTGTGCATAGTTTTTTGCGATCTACAATCGGAGCGCGAATCACGGCATGACAGGTGAGCTGGGGTGGTATACAAGCGCAGGGGCCTGACCATGAAGATCGGATCGGCGGCCGTCATGGCTTTTATAATCGCAGCTTTTCCGCATCTGGCGGAGGCGGCGGAGCAATGCGACGTCCGTGCTTTCGGAGTTCAGATCGATCAGACGGCTCGTGTCTTGCGCACGCTCAATCGCGAAAGTGAGAACCGTTTCCAGGAGCGCCTTGCCGCTCTCGCGAAAACCAACAGCTGGAGCGAGGCGCAGAAGGCCGACAAGGCGGCCGCCGCCATGGACGACAGCAAGCTCGAAACGTTCAACGCCGAGATCGAGCAGCTTGTCGGACAGCTCGACGCTCTCAATGTCATCCCCAAAAATGACGTGTCTTGCGCGCGTCTGAACGAACTCAGGACCGTCAACGACAGGCTCGTCGCCGTCATGCGGCAGAAGGCGGGCTTCATCCTGGCGGAACTCGAAAGCCAAGCAGCGAGCCCTCCGATTTCTCCTTATTCGCAAGCCGCTCCCTTGCAAAAGCCGGGCGATGCGCCGCAAATGGCGGCCGCTGCTCCTGAGCAGGCCCCTTCTTCCAACGTGTCCTGGTCGGCGAATGTCGCGAAGGCGCTTCGTCCGCCAGCGCCCGCCAATGCGCAGCAGCCGCAGCTGGCGAAGGCTGCGCCGTCCGCAACGGCAGCGCAGGCGCCTCTTCAGCTTCGGCCTGCGCCGCCGCAGCAGCAGCAGGAGATTGCGTCTCTGACGCCTCCCGTGGGCGACACGCTTCCGCCTTCGTCTGGCGGCGGCTATTCCATGGAGGAGATCCGTGACGCCGGGCAAGGCGTGTTCGGCAAGCTGACATCCGAATTTGCGATTGTCGTGAACCACGCGTTCACGACCTTCGGCGCGCCCAACGCCTACATTGTCGGCGATGAAGGAGGCGGCGCTTTCCTTGCCGGCATCAGATATGGCGAGGGAAGGCTTTATACGCGCGTCAATGGCGTTGAGACTGGGCCCACGAGCATCTACTGGCAGGGGCCATCGCTGGGCGCCGACATCGGCGCAACGGGATCGCGAACTCTGTTCCTGGTTTATAACCTCGATGACGCATCATCGTTGTACAGGCGCTTCCCGGGCATCGACGGCGCGGCCTATGTAGCGGGAGGCTTCGGCCTGACCGTATACCGGAGCAAGCACATGGCCATCGTTCCGATCAGGACAGGCATCGGCCTCCGGCTGGGCGCGAGCGTCGCTTATTTGAAGTTCACGGAACACGCCAGCTTGAACCCGTTCTGATCCGGGTGTAAGGGGGCGGGAACCACCGTTCGGATCAAGCCTCCTGCATGCTCGTAAAGTCCCAAGAAAGAGCCGCCCCCCAAACGGCTCGGTTTCCGCTTCCGTTCCTGGAATTCGTCTCGCTGATTGCGCTGCTCATGGCGCTCACGGCCCTATCCATCGACGTGATGCTGCCGGCGCTGCCGCAAATCGGCGGCGCCCTCGGCGTTCGCGATGAGAACGACCGCCAGCTTGTCATCAGCGTTTATTTCATTGGGTTCGCCGCGGGGCAGTTCCTGTTCGGCCCGGTTTCGGACCACTATGGGCGCAGGCCGCCGCTCCTGGCTGGCCTCGCGCTCTATATTGCAGCGACGTTTCTTGCGCTGTCTTCCAGTTCTTTCGCTGGCCTGCTCATCGCTCGCGTCTTCCAGGGTTTCGGCGCTTCGGCTCCGCGCGTCATCGCGCTCGCCATCGTGCGCGACCGGTTTGGCGGACGCGAAATGGCGCGCGTCATGTCGTTCGTCATGATGGTTTTCATCGTGGTTCCAATCCTCGCTCCCGGCGCCGGCGAGATCATGCTTCAATTCTCGGGCTGGCGGATCATCTTCTACTCTCTCCTCGCCGTGGCGGCGGCCTCGATGCTTTGGGCCTGGCTCCGCCTGCCCGAGACGCGGCGTGAGGAAGACCGGCTGCCATTATCGGCGGCGTCCATCTGGCAGGCGACGAAACTTGTCGCGACGACCCGCCAAACCGCCGGCTACACGATCGGCACGGGGTTCGTGTTCGGCCTGCTTTTGGCGTACATCGTCAGCGCTGAGCAGATCTTCGTCGACGTTTATGGGCTAGGCTCCCGCTTTCCGGTTGTCTTCGGCGCAATCGCTTGCTTCCTGGTTGCGGCGTCCGTGCTGAATGCTTTGTTTGTTCGCCGCGCCGGCATGCGCGGCGTTTCGCATCGCGCGATTCTCGCCGGGCTTGCCGTGTGCGCGATCATGGCGGCCGCAGGCTTTCCTGAGAAGCCGCCGCTGCTCTTATTCGGCGTTTTCATGGGAGCGGTCTTCTTTTGCTTCGGCGTGATCATGCCGAACTTCAGCGCCTTGTCGATGGAGCCGATGGGCCATCTCGCTGGCACGGCGGCGTCGCTCGCCGGTTTCCACTCAACGGTCGCCGGCGCGATCTTCGGCACGGCGATCGGGCGCTCGTTCGACGGCACGGTTCGCCCGCTCACCATCGGGATCACGCTCCTGTTCATCGCGACGTTGATCACGGTCCTGATTACGGAGAAGTTCCGGCTGATGACGCATAAGGCGGCGCCTGATGTGGAGCTGCCGCATTCTCAATGATGTTGTGGCGCGGCGCCTGAAATTTCTGAATTGTCACCCCTGTCATCTTCGATTATATGCAACCCATGCAGTAGCGCCCGCCAGCGAAGGTTCGCCCGCGGGTGCATTTCGTGTTGGAAACTCGAAAGCCCCAAAATGTTCGAATCCCTCTCCGACCGCCTGTCCGGCATTTTCGACAAGCTGACTCGCCGCGGCGCGCTGACCGACAGCGACGTAGCCGAAGCCATGCGCGAGGTGCGCCGTGCGCTGATCGAGGCGGACGTGGCGCTGGACGTGGTGAAGTCCTTCACGGACCGGGTTCGCGAAAAGGCCGTCGGCCAGGAAGTGGTGCGCTCGGTCACCCCCGGCCAGATGGTCGTGAAGATCGTGCACGACGAACTTGTGCGCACGCTTGGCGCCGAGGCCGAGCCCATCGACCTGTATGCGCCTGCGCCTGTGCCGATCATGATGGTCGGCTTGCAGGGCTCCGGTAAGACGACGACAACGGCCAAGATTGCGAAACGGCTGAATGAGCGCGACAAGAAGAAAGTGCTGATGGCGTCGCTCGACACGCGCCGTCCCGCCGCGCAGGAGCAGCTCAAGATTCTCGGCGAACAGGTCGGCGTCGACACGCTGCCCATCGTCAAGGGCCAGACGCCCCAGCAAATCACGTCGCGGGCGATGCAGGCGGCGCGGCTCGGCGGTTACGATGTCGTCATCCTCGACACGGCGGGCCGCCTCCACATCGACGACGAGCTGATGCGCGAAACCGAGGAGGTGCGCGACATCGCCAACCCGCATGAAACGCTGCTTGTCGCGGACAGCCTCACGGGTCAGGACGCCGTTAACCTCGCCCGAACCTTTAATGAGCGCATCGGCATCAGCGGCATCGTGCTCACCCGCATCGACGGCGACGGGCGCGGCGGCGCCGCCTTGTCCATGCGCGCCGTCACCGGCAAGCCGATCAAGCTGCTCGGCACGGGCGAAAAGCTCGATGGCCTTGAAGATTTCCACCCCGAACGCGTCGCCGGACGCATCCTCGGCATGGGCGACGTTGTCAGCCTCGTCGAAAAAGCCGCCGAAACGATCGATCAGCAAAAAGCCGAAGCCATGGCGAAGAAGCTCGCCAAGGGCCAGTTCGACCTGGAGGATCTGTCCGATCAGCTTAAGCAGATGCAAAAGATCGGCGGCATGTCGAGCGTGCTCGGAATGCTCCCCGGCATTGGCAAAATCAAGAAGCAGATCGATGCGGCGAACCTCGACGATAAAGTCTTTAAGCGGCAGACGGCCATCATCTCGTCGATGACTCCGAAGGAGCGGCGCAACCCGAAGATCCTGCAGGCGAGCCGCAAGCGGCGCATCGCTGCAGGTTCGGGCGCGAGCGTGCAGGAAGTGAACACGCTTCTGAAGATGCACCGGCAGATGGCCGACATGATGAAGGTTGTCGGCAAGGGCAAGGGCGGCCTTGCGAAGCTTTTCGGCTTGAACAAGATGCCGGAGCCGACGCCGGAAATGCTCGAAGCCATGAAAAAGGGCCAGCTTCCGCAAGGAATGAAGCTGCCGGGCGCGCTTGGCGGCGGTTCTTTGCCGGGGCTGCCGGGCTTTCCGGGAGGGCCGCGCGGCTTTGGCGGTCTTCCGGGCCTTCCTGGGAAAAAGAAGTAGGCTGAGATGAAGCTGGCCGAGATTGAGCCCGACCAATTTAAGGGGTTGAAAACCGTTCTGGCGGAGCGTCTCGGAGCGACGGGGCAGTATTACCAAAAAAGAAGCGACTTAGACGCAAAGCTATCTTCGCTATTAACCCATGTGTCGATAATGATCGCTGTTTGCAGTTTCTTGATGGGGAATGTCGAGGCTAGTAATATTAAATATGTTCTAGCCGCCGAAACAATTGTTTATATACTAATAACTCTTGGATGTTTGCTTCTCTTGAGGCTGTACATGCCGATATCGTCTTCTTTGGCGAGCACTATAATTCAAATAAACGATGTTGAAATGATGAATATTTGGCTTTCGGACTCGATTTCTTGGATGAAAGTGAAGTATCCAGATAGTCGATTAGAAAATTCATCAAGTAATTATCCTGCTGAAAAATCGACCATCGCAGATCAGTTCTTGGATTATGTTAAGGCGGTAGATGGAGGTTTTGCGATTCGGAAGGCGATTAATTACAGGCGCTGTCTTAATATGACTATATATACGACAGTAGCCTTACTGATTACTATTATTTACAAGTTATATTTTGCTAAAACATAAGCAATTAGAAATTTGAAGGGGATGTAATCTGCACTTTATTTTAATCCGAATCTCTAAAGGAGCTGGAAGTACAAATGCCAATGACAATCAGGCTCTCAAGGAGCGGCCATGAAAAAGTGCCAGCTTCCGCAAGGAATGAAGCTGCCGGGCGCGCTTGGCGGCGGTTCTTTGCCGGGGTTGCCGGGCTTTCCGGGAGCGCCGCGCGGCTTTGGCGGTCTTCCTGGCCTTCCTGGGAAAAAGAAGTAGGCTGAGATGAAGCTGACAGACTTAGATGCGGTGAATGGGCTTGCCGCCGAGCTTGCCAATCTCGATCAGTTCCGGGGACTGAAGCTCGAACACATCGAAGTGAAATTTTTCGTCAGGGTGGGCTCTGAAAAAAGCCCCTATGGCAATCAAGCGCCTCGACTGGAAGAGTTGCAGGACGCTTCCGAATATCTGACCTTTTATAAAGGCGATAGGTTATTTGATGAAATACTGAAAGAGGTCACTAAGAGAATAGAAGACAGAAAAGAAGAAATAGAGGCTGAGCTTAAGACGCTCGGGATCGAGTAGACTGAGGCTTCTCAACTTTATCAATTGGAAACTTATACTCGGAACATGACCCTCAAATAGGAAAGAGAAAAAATGCCGCTGAAAATCAGACTCTCACGGGGCGGAGCAAAAAAGCGCCCGTATTACCGGATCGTCGTCGCCGAAGCCACAGCGCCGCGCGATGGCCGCTTCATCGAGAAGGTAGGCACGTACAATCCGCTTCTGCCGAGGGATCACGCCGACCGCATTACGCTCCTCGAAGACCGCGTGAAGCATTGGCTCTCGGTTGGCGCACAGCCGACGGATCGCGTGCTCCGCTTCCTTGATGCGCGCGGACTGGCGAAGCGTCCCGAGCGGAACAATCCGAAGAAGTCCGAGCCGGGCACGAAGGCGAAAGAGCGCGCCGAAGAGAAGCGCAAGAAGGCTGAAGACGCGGCCGCTTAGCAATCACTCCCGTTCGATGCGCTTATGAGAGCAGCAAGGACGGACCTGCTGACGTCGTTTGGGCTGATCGCCGTCTCGTTGATGCTTGTCTTCTACGCTCTTGAAGATCGGAGCGCCTGGTTCGTCCTCGCCTTCGCGGGGTCTTGTTTGCTTGCCAGCGCCTATGGCTTCATGCAGGGAGCATGGCCTTTCGGCGTTGTCGAGTTGATATGGGCCTGGGTGGCCGTCGCGCGATGGCGGCGGCGGTCGGCTCATGGCGAAAGGGTACGGCTGTCATGACCGCGGAAGACAAAGTGCTCCTTGGCCGCATCACGGGTGCCCATGGGCTCAAGGGCGAGGTGAAGATCGCGGCGTTCACGGGCGATCCCGCGGACATCGCGGCTTATGGCCCGCTTACGAGCGGCGACGGCGGACGGAAGTTTAAGATTACCGTTCGCAGCGTGAAGGGCGGCTCAGTCATCGCTCATCTTGCCGGCGTTTCCGATCGCAACGCGGCGGAGGCGCTTCGCGGCGCCGATCTCTATGTCGCGCGCTCCGCGCTGCCTCCCACGGAGGACGAGGACGAATATTATCATTCGGACCTCATCGGCCTCGACGCCGTCTCCCCGGATGGCGCGGCGATCGGAACGGTCCTTGCGGTTCATAATTTCGGAGCGGGGGACCTTCTGGAAATCCGCTTCGAGCATGAACGCGAGCCTGTGCTCATCCCGTTCGAAAATACTTACGTGCCGCGCGTGAATCTTGCGGCCCGGCAGGTTACAATCGTGAGGCCCGTCTACGAACGAGGCGATGGCCAGGACGACACATGACGCTTATTGGACTTATCTCGGACACACACGGCATGCTGCGGCGCGAGGTTGCCGCCGCGCTTGCCGGCGTCGATCATATCCTTCACGCCGGCGATGCCGGGAAGCGCGAAGTCCTCAACGCGCTTCGAAACATCGCGCCCCTCACGGCCGTGCGAGGCAATGTCGATAGCGACGGCTGGGCGGAATCTCTTCCGATCGATACTGTCGTCTCGATCGAAGGGCACAGCATCTACCTCGTGCATAACTTGCGTGATTTGACCATCGATCCGCAGGCCGCGAACATTGCGGCCGTCGTCTCCGGGCACACGCATGAGGCGTTGATCGAAAAGCGCGATGACGTTCTCTACGTGAACCCCGGCAGCGCCGGTCCGCGCCGGTTTTCGCTTCCGGTCTCGATCGGGTTCCTGCGATTGTCGAAGACCGCGCCGATAGAGGCGTGGCTAAGAACGCTGGATGCGTAGGCTGCAATGTCCTGGCAGGCAGCCGTTCTAACGCTCTTTCCCGAGATGTTTCCCGGCCCGCTGGGGCTCAGCCTTTCGGGACGCGCGCTGCGCGACGGGGTCTGGCGGCTGTCGGCCGCGAATATCCGCGATTTCGCTCATGACAAGCACCGCTCCGTCGACGATACGCCCGCCGGCGGGGGCGCGGGCATGGTCATGCGCGCCGATGTCGCCGCCGCCGCCATCGATGAGGCTGTTGCGGCGCATCCCGATGTTCCGCGGATCTATCTTTCGCCGCGTGGTTCGCCGCTCACCCAGGAGCGCGTCCGCCATCTCGCCACAGGCGCCGGCGTCATCCTATTTTGCGGGCGCTTCGAAGGGCTCGACCAGCGCGTCATCGAAGCGCGCCGGCTCGAAGAAATCTCGATTGGCGATTATGTGCTTTCCGGCGGAGAAATCGCCGCCATGGTTCTGATCGACGCCTGCGTGCGTCTCTTGCCGGGCGTGATGGGAGCCGAGGCTTCGCTAAACGAGGAGAGCTTCGAGAACGGCCTTCTCGAATATCCGCACTACACGAGGCCGAGGGTTTGGGAAGGGCGCGAGATCCCCGATGCGCTTCTGTCGGGCGATCATGCCCGCATCGCGCGATGGCGCCGGGATCAGGCGGAAATCCTCACAAGAGAGAGACGCCCGGACCTTATCGATTGAGCGATCAGGCTCGGCGATTATTGAACCCGCTCATCGGCAGGCGGAAAGCGCGTGGGATGCCCGGAGCGCACCATGCTGAGAAGCCCGGACCTGGGGTCCTTGATGACCTGCGTTTGCCCCAGCCGTCCGGCCGCGCTTGGCGGCCCGCCCAGGCATTTATGCCGCGGCGCGCGTCCGTTGAAGCCCAGCGCCCAGATGCGCATCACGCCGGTCTCGCCGGTCTCCGACTTCACGACGATCATTTCGGGCTTGCGCACATAGCACCATCCGTCGAAGGCTTTGCTTTGTGCGCCCATGATATCGAAATAGTCGCCCACATTGGCTTCGAACGAAGCCGTGGTCGGCTTGTGCGTCGTTGGACGCCAAATGTAGATGAAAATGAGGGAGCCGTCTGGCTGAGCCTGGGGAAGCTGAATCTTCTCCAAGCCGGGTATGTTCAAAGAGGAAAATCTAGCAGCCACAGATTCAATATTGTCGTGGAACAAATCTTCAGCTTGCGAGTAGGCCGGCTTGATTACGAATACGAAAATAAATAGCGAGAGCAAGAGGCAAAAACCTCATCGTTGTTTCCTCGTCAGACCTGGCCGGCGATACGAAACCTTTCCCCTCATCTCAAAGTGTAACCTATTTTCTAAGTTTGCCAAGATTATTCCACGCGGTCTAATCGCCGGTTCGAGGACATGACGAAGGCCTCATGGATCGCTGGCGGGCGGGATAGCGAGGCAGGCTGGGAGCGCCGGCCTGCGGCGCTTTTCGCCAAACTGAAGATTTTTGATTTCAAATATCAATAATTTAGTTATACAACTCTACTGGACAGTTGTTGCGTTGGAGCGTTTGTGATGGTGAAACCTGAAGAGGTCGACGAGTTTTTCCGCCGCTTGCTTGCAGGTCCCCCCGCGCCCCAGGAAGTCAAGAAGAACGCAAGCGATCAGTCGGGGCAGCTCCTATCCGCCTTCAATAAGATCACAGACCCCCGCTTGCGGCAGGAGGTGCTGCTTCTGATCGAAATCGTCGCGCAGATGCCGGATGCCGTGCCGGCGCGAGGCCGCGCCTGGCCCGAAGGAGCGCTCGCGCAGGTGCACTGAACCCGCGCGCCGCTAGAGCAAATCCGATCAGATTGCATCGTATCCGGCTGCGGCTGTGTTGGCGACCTCATCCGCCACGATCAGGTGATGCTTGGTCTCGACGGCCGTCTGAACGCTATAGCGAACCATGCCGGTTCCCCGGCCCCGCTCCGCAGTCTGAAATCAGGTCCGCGAGGCTTTGGGAATACCTTGCGATTCATTTAGCTGGGATAACGCTCTAGATGCGCGCTCAAGCGCGGTTAGATCGATCTGCCGAGAACGTGGATTGCAGGCGCTGTCATGAGGCGAGTGGCAACGAAATCCCAATCCCTGACAAAAACCGAGTTCGATGCTGGTAAATCGTTAGGAGATGTAGTCAAAGCACGGCGGAACGGTTCGTAGTAAGCTCGCTTGAAACCATGGTTATCGAATATGTCTGCAATCTGTGGAGTAAGGGTTTCAATCTCAACTACCTTCAGGCTGTCGCCTGCAATTAGGTTCTTTGCGCCTCGAACTACGGCTTCTTCGTAGCCTTCCACGTCCATCTTGATCATTGCAGGCTGATTTGAACCGATCAAAGTATCAAGCCTACGAACAGGGACTGTTCGGGTCTTGCCGTGAGTTTCGGCATCTGTCGCCACCCTGTTCACCGTGCCTAAACCCTGGGTAAAGGAAACTTCGCCGTCGGTATCACCCAGCGCAAGTTCATAAACTGTAGCAAGCCCATTGAGCCCATTAAGCTCAATGTTCCGCTTCAGAAAGTGACCAGCGTCGGGGTCGGGCTCAAATGCCCAGGTCGTCGCCCGGCACGCCCCCGAAGCTAGGACCGTATAACTACCGATGTTAGAGCCGATGTCCAAGAACAGGTCGCCTTCGCGCAAAAAATGCAGCGGCAGCATCATGTCGGTAAACTCATGAAGCCCTGCATATATGTTGCATGTCGCCCCGCACATACCACGGCGCACGACCAGCTTTTGCCCTGCAACCCAGAAAAATATAACCTCGTCCTGTATCCGGCTACGAACTTGCCACGACACAAACCGAGCCCAAGCTTCCAAAGGCGCATCGCGCGTGAGCGGGTGAGTCGAAAAATAGCGACCTAGGATCCCTAATGTACTCATGAATATTCTCCTGAATGAACCGGTCAAGGTATCAGCCACCGCCAACCACAAGGTTTTGATCTAAGTGTTCAGCTTGTGTATGCGAAACCATGCTGTCGAGCAATCATGCGGCATGGCTCGACCATAGGAGAATTGTGGAAAATCGAAAGCTCTTTATCGAGCCATGAGTAAATGCACCGGCTTGCTTCTCAGAAGTTTTTTCCGAGAAGCTCGTTCAGCGTCGCAACGTCGAGCATGGATTCAGCGTGCAGCTTCTTCAGCCAGCGGTCACTGGCCTGAAAGGACCTGCTTGACGGCCGCGCTCGCCTTCGTCATGTCGAGCTGCCCGGCGTATTTGGACTTAAGGCCCGCCATCACCTTCCCCATGTCCTTGACGCTGCTCGCGCCTGTTGCGGCGACGATCTCGCGGATGGCGGCTTTCGTCTCGTCCTCGCTCAACGGCTTCGGCAGGAATCCCTCGATGATCGCGATCTCCGCGCTTTCCTTGTCGACGAGGTCCTGCCTGCCGCCTTGCTCATAGAGCCCGATCAACTCGCGCCGGGATTTCACCAGGGACTGCAGGAGAATGAGCGTCTCGTCCACGCCGATCTGCTGGTCGCCGCGGGGTCGCGCCACGTCGATATCCTTTTGCTTGATGGCGGCGTTGATCATACGCAGGGTTGTCGTTCTGGCCTCGTCTTTGGCCCGCATGGAATCCTTCAGGGCCTGAGAGATCTTCTCGCGGATCATGGCTGATTTCCTTTCTCGTGGCCCTGGTGTAGCGCCACGCGGCGTCCGGCACAAACTCATAAAAGCGCGAGGATGAGCGCTTCGTCATTTGACGCGGGAAACTTGCAGCACCGAGGAGCCGGAGCCGCCGGGGCCGCAGCGGAGAAATAGGATTGGGGACGCCAAGAGGTGCGCGGGCGAGCCTGCTGCGGCGCCTCCCGGTGTTTCTCTCCGGCGACGCCGGGATTTTTAGTCAAGCGTCGCTTTCAGCGCCCGGACTTTGCGGTCGGTCAACCGCTTTGCGTCATCGGATAGCGGGGCGCGAAGTCTTCAATGTGGTCCATATTCGCCACTTCAGCCAGAAGCTCGATATCGGGCACAACGATTTCGCGCGTGGAGCGAAGCTCGATCAGGCCCTTCCGCTTGAGGCCGCTGATTTTGCGGCTGACGGTCTCGAGCGTGAGCCCCAGATAGTCCGCAAGCTCTGAGCGCGTGAGGGGAAGATCGAACTGGGCGCTATTTTCGGGAGCGGGCGCGCAGCCGGCGTTCCGGGAGCGCTTCGCCATGATCAGCAGGAGACTTGCGACGCGCTCATAGGACGACTTGCGGCCAAGCATCACAGTCCAATCGCGGCTTATGTCCAGTTCACGAACCGTGAATGCGAAAAGCCAGCGCTCCATTTCGGGAACTTCGACCAGGAGCCGGTTGAAGGACGTGCGCGGAAAGGTGCACATGTCGACTTCGGTGGCCGCCGCTGCGGAAAAGCGGTGCTGTTCCGAGAACGTGTGGCCCAGGAACTCCGGCGCATAGACCAGGCCGACAATGTGTCGCTCGCCCTCGGCCGTCGTCTTGATGAGCTTCACGACCCCGGAAACGATCGCTGCGAAAGAAATCGCCTCGTCGCCATCCCGGAAGATGTAGTGATTGACGGGAATGGTGCGGCGGCGCGCAATCGAGCTGAGCTTCTCAAGCGCGTCCCCCGACAGTGCGGCGCAGATGCCGCGGTGCCGGATGAAGCAGCTTTCGCACCTCCCCGGCGAGAAATGAGTGCGTTCGGCGGGATGGATCGGCATGTTCTTCAAGTGCGGGCCTCGAAGTATCAGAGTCCATGGTCTTCTAAAGCCTAGCGTTTGCCGATCCGCCTGTCCAATACCTTTGCGAAAAATCAAATCATCTATGCTTGAACTGGGCCGGGCGCTTTTCGGAGAAGGCGGCCATCCCTTCCTTCTGATCCTCGGTCGCAAACAGCGAATGAAAGATGCGGCGTTCGAAGCGGATTCCTTCGGCCAGCGTGCTTTCGAAGGCCCGATTGACGGCATCCTTCGCCATCATGACGGCGGGAAGCGAGAAGCTTGCGATCTTCTCCGCCGCCTTCAGGGCCTCGCTCACCAGGTCGGCGGTGGGCACGACGCGCGCGACGAGCCCGCTCCTCTCTGCTTCCGCTGCGTCCATGTGCCGCCCGGTCAGGCACAGGTCCATCGCCTTGGATTTGCCGACGGCGCGGGCAAGCCGCTGCGTTCCGCCCGCTCCGGGAATGACGCCCAGCATGATTTCGGGCTGCCCGAATTGCGCGGTGTCGCTTGCGATGATGAAATCGCACATCATCGCCATTTCACAGCCTCCGCCAAGCGCATAGCCGGAAACGGCGGCGATGACAGGCTTGCGGCAGCGGCTGAGATGCTCCCAAGGTGCGATGAAATCGTTCAAGGCGACGTCGGAAAACGACTTGTCCTTCATCTCCTTGATGTCGGCTCCCGCCGCAAAGGCTTTCTCCGAGCCGGTGAGAACGATCGCGCCGATCTCGGCGTCCGCGTCGCATTCATCCAGGACCTGGTTCAATTCTGAAATGAGCTGGGCGTTGATCGCGTTGAGCGCCTTGGGGCGATTGAGCGTAATAAGCGCCACTTTCCCCCTCTTTTCGAAAAGCACGGTCTCAAAGGCCATGGTGTTTCCTTTCACAGCTTGGCTTGGCAGCGCGGGCAGAAGAAGGTCGAGCGGCCTTGTTGCGCCTTGCGTTCAACAAATGCTCCGCAGTCGTTATGACAAGGCTGCCCGCCGCGGCCATAAACGTCAAACTTTTCCTGGAACCCGCCGCTCCCTCCATCCGCATGGCGGTAATCGCGGATCGAGGAGCCGCCGGCGAGGAGCGCATCGTTGAGTACCGCCCTGATGCTCGCGCAGAGGCGCCGGGCGGCGGCGGCGCCCTTTTTCCCTTTGGCGAGCGCGCCAGCCTCCGCATCCGGCGGCAGTCCGGCCCGGAACAGGGCTTCGCAAACATAGATATTGCCAAGGCCGGCGATCGCGCGCTGATCGAGGAGGAACGCCTTCAGCGGCTGCGCTTTGCCCGATGCCCGTTCGGCGAGATAGGCGGGCGACAAATCGTCCGAAAGCGGCTCCACGCCGAGATTTCTGAAAAGCGGGTGGCGAGCCATGTCGTTCGGCGAAACCAGCGTCATATAGCCGAAACGCCGGACGTCGTTGTAGCGGATGACATCGCCATTGCTCATGCCGAAAACGACGTGGTCGTGGCGCGGATCGGCATCGTAATCGTAGTAGAAGGATCCGGGCGCCTCTTCGCCGCCTGCCGCCCTGCGCTGGATGGTGAAGCGGCCCGTCATGCCGAGATGCATCGCCAGCCCGAGCCCGCTGCCGGTCTCGGCGACGATGTATTTGGCCCGGCGCGTCAGCCGGATAACGCGCTCCGCGAGAAGCCGCTTCGCGAAATCCGCCTCAAACGGAAAGCGCAGGTCCGCGCGGTTGAGCGTGACGGCGTCGAATGACGCGCCTTCCATGGCAGGGACGAGGCCGCGCCGGATGATCTCGACTTCGGGTAGTTCGGGCATAAGCTTAAGTTTGCTGCGCGCGCGCCGCTTTGCAAGCCTCGCGTAAGTGCTAAGCCGTGACCCGCGGTTTTGCCGGCGCGGAAGCTTCCGCTTCGAGGTTGGGCTTCGGCTTTGACTTGGCGGGCGCCAGGACGCGCATGGCAGCCAGGATCGTGGTCAGCGTCGCGAGATAGACGACGGCCTGCAGCACCGATGGCCGGTCGTCATAGCCGGCGAGCGTATGCAGGACCCGGCCGGCGAGGCTCTTTGACGGCAGCAGCCATGACGTGTCCCAAAGCGTCGCGCTCCAAAAATCGAGGAGATCGGCCTGCTGAAGCAAGGCGACGCATTGCGACGCCATGCCCGCGGCCAGGAAGGCGATGAGATAGCTCGTGACGCTGAAAAGATAGCGCGCCGGAATTTTCACGAGGCCAGCATAGGTCAGCGCGCTGACCGCCGCCCCCGCCGCCAGCCCTAGCATGCCCCCGAGGAAGAGATTCCAGGCGCTGTCTCCATTGGCGATTACGATTCCATAAAGAAAAAGCACGACTTCGAAGCCTTCGCGCATCACCGCCACCGCAACGACGATGGCCAGAGCGGTGAGCGTCTTCCTGCCTGCGACGACAGCCTGCCCGGCCTCTGTCAGCTCAATGGCGAGCTCGCGCCCGTGCTGCGCCATCCAGACATTGTGCCATCCGAGCATCACCACCGCGACGCCAAGGATCGAGGCGTTGAAAATCTCGCGACCCATGCCCTCGAAAGCGTTCGACATCGTGCCGGCGAAGGCGGCGAGCAGGGAAGCCCCGATGATGCCGGCGGCAATGCCGCCGAGAATGTGAACGGTTCGCGACCGCACGCCCCTGGTCGCCGCGAGCACGATGCCGACAATGAGGCCTGCTTCGATAACCTCGCGGAACACAATGATTGCGGCTGCCAGCATGCTTCGCTCCCTATTCGATTATGAGAACGCCTTGAGCGGTGGCGTCGTGAAATTCTCCCCGGAAGGGGTAGCGGCCCGCGGCCAGCGGCCTCAGCTTAATCGTAACCTTTCCTCTGGCGGTTACAATCTTTTCGGTGCGAAGCGAGTCGCTGTCAAATTCCTCGAAGCTGTCGTCTTCGTTCTTGAGCGTGATCGCGATATCTCTTCCGGCAGGCGCTCTCAGCTCTGGCGGATCGAACACATGGTTCTTCAGTATGAGGGCCAGCGGATAAGGATTGTCCGCGCGCGCCCCTGAAGGGAATGCGATGCAAGCCGCCGCGAGAAGAGGTGCCAAAACCTGTGTCAACTGCATGTTTCCGAGCCCATCCAGCTTACATATCTTTTTTTTCCTATTCTGACTCTGGGGAGAGAAATAGAATAAAAGAACGCCGCCGCTCTTATTTGTATTGGCAGGGGATGAGGACTGCAATCTTTTTCTTTTTTAATTAGAGCGATTCTAAAATGTATTCCGCGCGATGTCTGGTGATTAATCCTTGGCGAAGCGCGGGAATATTGGAGCGGGTGTATGGAAGTGTTGTCCCCCGGGGATACCTGAGCTGCCGCGGATCAACGGAGCGGACCCGCCTGGCGCCCGCAAAATAATGCGCCCACTTTTTCGTGGGAGTGATATAAGTCGTGGCCTTCGGCGGAGCGAGCCTGGCAAGCGAGCTGTTATGCCTGTTCGGGAGGATCAAAATTCATGTTCATCGAGCTTCACGACACCGCTGGGAATATCACGCTCATCTGCGTCGAGGATGTTCAACGCGTACGCAAAGGCGCTCATGGAGGATCGGACATCTTCATGAACGAGCTTGAGGGGTGGGTTCAGGTGGCGGAAAGCGTCGCGGCGGTGCGCGACCTCATCGTCAAGGCCGGCGATATCGTCACCGCGTCGCAGAAGGTGGAGGGCAGCGGGAAACCGATTCGCCTGCAGCCCGTCGACAGCCCCCGCGACAAGGAATAGCGCGGCGCCGCGTTGAGCGAGCGGCGCCACGCCAGGGGAATTCTCAGCGCCTCAGTCGTTCCAGCCGCCGTGATGGTGATGACGCCAGCCGCCGCCCTGGTGGTGGCCCAGCGTAGCAGGGATCAGAACACGGAGGCGGTGTTTCTGGTCGTCAGTCAGGGACTGGTAGAGGGGCTCTGCCGCATCGGCCAGCTTCCTGAGGTCCGCCGCGCGCTGAGTCATGGCGTCGGCGCGCGCCCTGAGACGCTCAATTGCATTCTCTTCCTTCGCCTCTCCTTTGTCTCGCTCGCGCCATGCGGCCCAGCGTTCTTGGCGGCTCTTGGCCGTGGCTCGAATGGCCTCCTCAACCGCGGGCCACTTCTTTTCCTGGTCCGGCGTAAGCTGCAGGCCAGCCTTCAGGCCTGCGATTTTTGCCTCCGTAAACGCCTTGAAGTCTTCAGGCCCCGGCCGCCAGCGTTCATGCTCGCCGGGAGCCTGCGCGGCGAACGCTTCCTGCGCATAGCTCAATGAAGGGCTAAGAAGGGCGAGGGCAGTCAGTCCTGTAATGATTGTCTTTCTCATGGAATCCTCCGCGTAAGTCCCGGCTTCCATAAAAGTCCAGACTGGCATGCGGTCAAGCTCCCCTGCGTTAATATTACATCTATATTTGTATAAGGATGTCATCACCTCGATTTATGGAACAAGCGGATGCAAACCGCCGCTCAAGGCTGGTCGAGGGACGCCGATAGCGGGCGCTGTTGCAAGTCGTGCGTAGTCAGAATGAAGATCGGGTTAAACATTCGAATCTGGAAGCAACTTTGAATAAAATTCTTCCATTATCATTCTCTTGTTAAAATAATTTCATGGGAAATAGCTTTTACATAATGCAATCTTGCGGTATTTAAGTCTTAATCTTGACAGAGACTAAACGCCGTTCCGTGTTTTTGCGCCCGAAGATGGAAGGTTTCACGTTGAATACGCCTGCCAAAGAAGACTTGCGTTCCAGAAATCCCGTCAAGAAGCTTCGCAGCTGTGCGTCTTCGATCATGCACAGCCGCGCCGTGAGCTTCGCCCCCCTAGTGGTTGTCGCCCTCCTGGGGGCGGAGGCGTCGGAGTTTCGCCATGCAGCCGCAACCCCAGACCGCGAAGTCCGGGCCGCGCAGGCGGCTGCGCTTCCGAGTTTTTCGGCGCTCGTCGAGAGAGTGGCTCCGGCCGTCGTGTCCATCCGCGTCAAAGCAAATCCGTTGGCGATAGCTGCTCATGACGATGAGGGGGAAGATCGGGCGGACAAGGACAATCCGTTCGAGGGCACCCCGCTTGAGCGCTTTTTCGGCCCGAAGGGCGCGCCGCATGGCCGCGGCGATCCCGGCAAGGAGAAGGAGCCCGTACAGCCCGTTCAGGGTCAGGGGTCGGGGTTCTTCATCACATCCGACGGCTACATTGTGACCAACAATCACGTGGTCGAAGGCGCGATCAAGGTCGAGGTTGTGACCGATGACGGCGAGATCCTGGAAGCGAAGGTGATCGGGACGGACCCCGGGACGGACCTCGCGCTTCTCAAGGTGGACGCGGGCAAAACGTTCCCGTCCGTCCCGCTGGGCCACGCGGAGGCGAAAGTCGGCGACTGGGTGATCGCGCTTGGCAACCCGTTCGGGCTTGAAGGCACTGTGACGGCAGGGATCGTCTCGGGGCAGGGCAGGGACATCGGGATGGGGTCGTACGACAACTTCATTCAGATCGACGCGCCGGTCAATCGCGGCAACTCCGGCGGCCCCACCTTCAATCAGGCCGGCGAAGTCATCGGCGTGAACACGGCCATCTTCTCGCCATCGGGCGGATCGGTGGGCATCGCTTTCGCCATTCCAGCCAAGATGGTGGGAACTGTCATCGCGCAACTCAAGGACAAGGGCCATGTCACCCGCGGCTGGCTCGGCGTGCAGGTTCAGACGGTCACGCCGGAGCTTGCCGATGGTCTCGGTTTGAAACGGGCGAGGGGCGCGCTGGTCTCGATCCCTGCGCCGGGAGGGCCTGCCGAGGCGGCTGGCGTCAGGCGAGGCGATGTCATTCTCAACATCAACGGCGGCGATGTGAAAGACAGCCGCGACATGGCCAGGAGGATTGCTGCGATCGCCCCCGAGACGACGGTGCGGCTCGCTCTTTTCCGCGACGGCAAAAACGAAACGATGGATGTGAAGCTTGCCGAATTGCAAGACGAGAGCAAGGCTGCGCCCCCCGGCGACAACCCGATTGCGCAGTCGGACATCGGAGCTCTCGGCTTGAGCGTCGCGCCTGCGGCCGAAGGATCGGCGCCGGCCGGCGGGCTCGCCATCACGGGGATCAGACCTGACGGCAGGGCGGCGGACGTGGGCCTCGTTAAAGGCGACATCCTTCTTACGGCCAATGGCGCCGATCTTCGCAGCGCCGGTGCGCTCGAAGCCGCGCTCCGGTCCGCAAAGGCCGCAGGCAAGAAGCATGCGCTCGCCCTCGTGCAGCGCGGCGGCTTACAGGTTTATGTTGCGCTGCCCACGGACTTGAGCTGAAGCGCTCGCGCGGCTTCCGGAAACCCCGTCTTGCTGGCGGGGTTTTTCGCTGTGAGGAGAGCGCAAGGAGCGGTCCTGACCAAGTGACGATCCATCGGAGGCTCCACGGCTCCCCTTGAGTTCGACGGATTTTAAGATCGGCGCTTGCACCGCGGGGAGAGGCGGCCTAAACCCTTAGCGAAAAGTATCGACGGGACTGCACAATGCCGAAGATCACGCCCCACGAAGCGCTCATCTATATCATGATCACCACGTCCGCGGCCGACCGCCAGATTTCGGACCGCGAACTGGATCGCATTGCGCAAATTGTGCAGCAGCTTCCCGTGTTCATGGGCTTTGACATGGCCAATCTGGCCAAAGCCGCGGAAAGGTGCGGCGACTATCTCAGCAATGAGGAGGGCGGGCTCGAAGACCTGCTCGACGCGGTCGCCGGGGCTCTCCCGAAGAAACTGTACGAAACAGCTTATGCGCTGGCTGTCGAGATCGCGGCGGCCGATCTCAAAGTTCCCGACGAGGAGATCAGGCTTCTGGAGCTTCTCCGCGACGCGCTCCATCTGGATAAGCTTGTGACGGCCGCGATCGAGCGAAGCGCGCGAGCCCGGCATCAAACCCTTTAGGCCATCGGCTCAAGCCGCTCTTCGGGAAACGAAACTCACAAGGGCCAACAAGATAACGGCGCCGATCGCGGAGCTGATGATCTGACCGGCGATGCCCGAAAAATGCAAGAAGCCCGGCAACAAAGCGCCCGCGACGATAGCGCCGAGAATGCCCACGATGATGTTGCCGAGGAGCCCGAATCCCGCGCCGCTATAGACGACCCCGGCAAGCCATCCCGCAACTGCGCCTATCACTAACATGACGATAATTCCGACAGGATCCATAGAATTTCTCCCTTGTAGCAGTTCGTGTTCTGAAACTCTGGGCGTTGAAGATCGCACATCAACTGGGATTTACGTTCTCGTGCGCGCGCAACCTTCTTCAATGACAAAAGTCAAAACCAACTATCTTTTTGGAGGGAACAAGCTCGGCTCTCGCTTGTTTGACTTCATACGGTAAATCTGAAGCCGCGGCTGCCTCTGGTGTGTTCTTCTGCTTTGCCGGTGCGGGGCCAATCATGGTTGAGTTCATATCCACGGTAGTGTGTCCGGGGTGCGGGCATCACGAAAGCGAGACCATGCACGAGGACGCGTGCCAATACTTTTATAAGTGCAAGGGCTGCGGCAGAGTGCTGAAGCCGATACATCAAGATTGCTGCGTCTTCTGTTCGTATGGCGATGTGCCGTGTCCCACGGCGCAGATGTATACGGGACGGCGCAAAAAACATCGTCAGCAAGCAGTCTAGGTTTTTGACGGGATCGCGGCAGGGAGGCGGTAGGTCTCGCGTCCGGCGCGCTTGTTTTCGATCGCCACTTTGAGGTTGCGCTCGTTGTGGTTCAGACGGGCTTTTCCGGATTTAACTTCAATGTAACTGCGTCGAATACGTTGCGGCTAGTCTAGCGAACAACAGTGAGCGACGTGCTCGACCTGAACTAACGAATTGAATGATCGGAAAGGATTTGAGTGTGCTGCATCCGCGACTGCGGCGGCCGCCTTCAGGGTCGGGCCATTGATCGTTGCTGCGATCTTCTGATGAGCAGGCGTGAGGAGTAGCGCTGCCATAAGTACGCCAGCGAAGATTGCAAGTGAGAGCCTGGCTGCGAATTTCCACATCGTACGCGTTACATCGATAAGGAGACGCCCTAGCAGCGCGGGGAGCTGCTAGGGATCTGCGTGGTCTGTTGCAGGAGTTTCAACATATTGTTGAATATACGCAGCGTCAAGCCTCGCGCAAGGTTCTGCGCTTTTTCCACACGGCGCTTATCTGCGAGACAGCGATGCCTGACCGCATCGCATCCATTGCCGCTAGAAGCTGGGCAAAAGCGTCATGACTTATGGCGGTTGGTATCAGAGGCGGGGGGAACCCAATGAGGACGTCAACGACGGCGCGAAGACGCGTGTGAGGGAGCAAGGGCGTGCGGGAAATGAGATAGTGCCCGCAAGAGACTGATGAGCGCGCGGCCGCCGATCTAAGACTTAAGAAGGTGTGTCTTATGCCGAGAATCGGCGGCATCATTCCAATACAGGGTTTCTCCCTGGATCTGCCTAAGCCGCTTGACGCCATCGCTTGCGGCTTCTTTTTTCGACGCAAAAAAGCAAAAGCCCCTAGCCATGTGGGGCTAGGGGCGTTCGTGAGATCAAATGCGCAGGTAATACGCCTTGAAAAAAAACCCTGCAGCGCCTGTGTTCGGTGGCCTGCTGCAGAGAAAGTTATTCGCTGCATAGGCGCGGGGCAACAGCTAAGGCGTGTGCAGCTTGAGATCGCAGGGAATAGGTGCAGGGAAAACACCCGTAGGCGGATGATGGGTGTAGCTGCGTCAGAGGCTTATCGCTCGGCTAGGGGAGGGTGTGGGGCGTCGTCCAAAATTCGAGACCTCGGCTTGCAAAATTCGTGACGCCGCCGTCCAAAATTGTGGTGGTTTGCGGCCAGCGCCGCAGGCAGACAGGGCGCCTGCTGTTGCTACGTCGCAGTTATTTCTGCGCCGTGCCCGTGGCGCCGCCGAACTTGTAGAAAGTGGCGTCGAGATACGCGACCACATCATCAAAGTCTTGCTGGGGCCAATCCACGGACGCATTGAGCTCGCAGCGCTCCACCTGGTTCTTGAGGGCCTCCAGCGAACGTATCTTGTGGTCTGGCCGGGTAAAGACCCGGCTATCGTGGCACTTGGCGCAGTGCCCTTGCACGAGCATCTTGCCGTGCTCGATGTCGGCGGCCGACGCTGGCGGCGGTGTGGCGATACCTATGGCAAGCAACCCCAACAAATAGACGATGACTTCGAGCTCGCATGGCAGATCGATCCTCCTTTTGGCAGGGCGCAGGCGCCATAAGTCAAGTATATAATTCCCGAATTGGCGGACGGGGAGAGCCTCATTACAACAATCATCCCTCGCGAAAACAGAGACTTAAGCCAAAAACACGCCCTTCGTAATGATGGGGTCGCGTGTTCGAGCCACGCCAGCGGCGCCGCTTCCACCCAAATCTGGGATTGTAAAACGGCGAACCCGAGCGCGCTTCGCTGCAATCCGGAGTAATCGGCGACGTGGGCAGCCCGGCCCGCCCGGCTCTTACTCCACTCTCACCACGGCCGCGCGCCGCGCGATCCGGGCGTTCGTCCGGCTGTAGCCGAAATAAATCAGCATGCCCACCGCCAGCCAGCCGATAAGCCTGTACCAGGTATCGATGTCGAGGGAGACCATCATGGCGAAACAAACCAGGATGCCGGCGAGAGGCACCAACGGCACAAGCGGCACGCGATAGCTCCGTTCCAGCCCGGGATGCGTTTTGCGCAAGCACCATGACGCCCGCGCAAACGATAATGAAGGCGAGCAGCGTGCCGATCGACGTCATGTGCCCCAGGACCTGAATGGGCACGAGCGCGCCCATCAGGCCGGTGCCGAACATGAAGATGACGTTCGAGATCCACGGCGTCCTCCACCTTGGATGGAGCGTGGAGAAGACCTTTGGCAAGAAGCCGTCGTGCGACATTGCGTAAAACACGCGGCTCTGTCCCAGAAGCATGACGAGGATGACGGTCGTGAAGCCGCAGATGACGCCGATGGTGGTCGCGGTCCGAAGCCACGGGAAGGGCGTCTGGTTGATGGCTGTCACCACGGGGTGCGCGTCGTTGTGCAGGTCCTTGTAGTAGACGAGTCCCGTCAGCACGAAGCCGAAGGCGATATAGAGCACCGTGCAAATGACGAGCGAGCCGAGGATGCCGATCGGCATGTCGCGCTGCGGATTTTTTGCTTCCTGCGCAGCCGTCGAAACCGCGTCGAAGCCGATATAGGCGAAGAAGATGACGCCCGCGCCGCGCAAGATTCCCGACCACCCATAGTGGCCGAACTCGCCCGTATTTTCGGGGATGAACGGCACATAGTTCTGCGATTTGATGTAGAAAATTCCGGTCCCGACGACGGCTAGAACGACAGCCAACTTGATGACGACGATGATGGAGTTGACGCGCGCCGATTCCTGGATGCCGCGGATGAGAAGCGCCGAGACCATGACGACGATAAAAAGGGCAGGCAGATTGACGATGCCGTGAACCGTGCTTCCGTCGGCGAGCGTCGCGGTCTCGAAGGGCGACAAGGTCCACTGGGCGGGAAGATTGATCCCGAAGTCCCGGAAAAGAGAGATCACATAGCGCGACCAGCTCACCGACACGGTGCCCGCGCCGACCGCGTATTCGAGCACGAGCGTCCAGCCGATGACCCAGCCCATGAGTTCGCCGAGCGTGGCGTAGGCATAGGTGTAGGCGCTGCCCGCGACCGGGATCATGCTCGAGAGTTCCGAGTAGCACATGCCCGCAAACGCGCAGCCCAAAGCGGCGATCATGAAACTGATGACAACGGCAGGCCCGGCATTGTCCGCCGCCGCGATGCCGGTCAGCGAAAAAAGGCCGGCGCCGATGATCGCGCCGATGCCGAGCGCAATCAGGCTCCAGGGGCCGAGGGCGCGCTTGAGATGAACCCCCTCGGCTTCTCTTTGCAGTTCGGCGATCCCTTTGCGCTCAAGCCAGGAATTCGCAGAGCTGTCGGGATTCTCGCTCACCTCGGCTTGCGCCATGAGACACGCCTCTCCTGCCGCGCGATGAACCATCCCGCGAGCCTCAAGATATTTCTCTCCGCCTAAAGCCAGGCGGCTTTAGACCTAAGTATGAAGCCGGGACTATCCCTAAGTTTCGAGCTGCGCGTCAAGCGTGATGTCGGCTTTGAGAAGCTTGGAGACGGGGCAACCGGTTTTTGTCGCCTCGGCGGCCTCTTCGAAATCGGACTGGCTCGCGCCGGGAACCTTCGCGCGCACCGTCAGATGAACGGCTGTGATCGTGAACCCGCCCACCTTCTGCTCGAGCGTGACATCGGCCTTCGTTTCGATTTTTTCGGCGATGAGCCCCAGCTTCTGCAGTTCGACCGACAACGCCATCGAAAAGCAGCCGGCATGCGCCGCGCCGATCAATTCTTCCGGGTTCGTGCCGGCCCCGTGCTCGAAGCGCGTCTTGAACGAATAAGGCGTGTCCGAAAGGACGCCGCTTTCCGTGCTTATCGTCCCATTGCCCGATCTCAGATCGCCGCTCCAGACGGCCTTTGCGGAACGCTTCATCTTCGATCTCCTCCTTGGTGGTTTGTCAGCCCGATGTCTCATATAATGCCGAAGCCGCCGCATTTGTCAGGCCGGGGCTGCGGCTGCATCTCGCTTATCTCTTACAGGCTGCGCCCGGCGTAGAAAAGCTTTGCCGCGCCTCGCAGCGCAACACGGGTGGAGAAAGCCGCATGCCGTCAAGCCATCTGCAGTATCTGCCGATCCCCTGGCCGCTCTATGCCCTGCTTCTCGGCGCGCTCGCGATCGTCGCGGCGCTGATCCAGATCGGCCTCATCCGCTATGTGTATTCCCGCCTGGGGATCACGCCCCTGACGGCGCTGCTTCTGCTTCTCGCAAGCCTGTTCGGGGCCTACGTCAATATTCCCATCGCTCACTTCCCGGGCGAGACCGAGGTGGTGGGAGAGCGCATCGACTTCTTCGGCTTCGAGTATGTCGTGCCGAGGGAGGTGGACTGGCCGGGCACGATCCTCGCCATCAATCTCGGCGGCGCCGTCATTCCCATCGCGCTGTCGCTTTATCTGCTCTTCAAGAACGCCATCTGGCTTCCCGCCATCGTCGCGACGGTGGTTGTGAGCGCGGTTTGTTATTCGGTGGCGACGCCGGTGCAGGGGGCGGGCATCGTCATTCCGCTCTTCATTCCGCCGCTTGTGGCCTGCGCCGTGTCCTGCATCGTCGCCTGGAGAGAGGCCGCGCCGGTCGCCTATGTGAGCGGCAGCCTCGGCACGCTGATCGGCGCGGATCTCATGAACCTGGACAGCATCCGCAATCTCGGCACGCCCGTCGCCTCGATCGGCGGCGCGGGAACCTTCGACGGCATTTTCGTGACCGGCATTTTCGCCGTCATCCTGGCGAGCATCATCGGCGCCATCGGCGAGCGAAGGGCGACCCCCGGCGCTGCGTAAAATTGCCTTCGGCGGGACGCCTTCCGGCTCGCGGCGCCTGGCAGCCCCTGTAAAGATTAACGAGTTAAGTCCTGCCAACCCAACGCCACACGGAAACTCCACTTGTTGCGCCGGTGCTGGGGGTAGCCGATGATGCCGTTGCGTTGGGCCGCGCGGAGATACGTCGGACTGGCGTTCCACGAGCCGCCGCGAAGGACACGGGAAGTGCAATCTCCGCTTGTCCACGCCGAACCATCGCTGGGTGCGCCGTTATAGTCGCGATGCCAGCAATCCTCCACCCACTCCTCGACATTGCCATGGACCTGATAGAGGCCCCACGGATTGGGCTTGAACGACTTCACAGAAAGAGTCTTTCCCCGAAATTCGCCCTTCCTGCCGCCGCCCCTATAGGGAACCGTGCTCCCCCAGTAATTTGCCTGATCCGGCGTAATTGAAGAGCCCCACCAGAATGGAGTCGCCGTCCCGGCCCGCGTCACATATTCTCGCTCCGCCTCCGACAAGAGCCGGTAGCTCTTGCCCGTCTTCTTCGAAAGCCACGCCACATAGGCCTTCGCGTCGTTCCAGTTCACATTGATGACTGGGCGGTCGCCCCGACCCCAACCTTCGTCCCCCGGCCGGTAACTGCCGCAGCCCCCCGCTGCAACACAAGCGTCCCATTCCGTGAAGGTCACCGCAAACTTGCCCACGGCAAATGGCTTGGAAATCGTGACCTTGTGTTGAGGCCCCTCATTCGATTCGTTCTGCGGCTCGCTCTCTGGCGAACCCATCGTGAATGCTCCCGAGGGCGCGATCACCATCTCCGGGCACTCCGGGCAATCCTTGAAGCTCTCGCCGGAGCCGGGCTTGATGCAAGGCCGCGCGCCAGTCGCCACCGACACAAGCAAGCCGTCGCAGGCGTCCTCGCTCACAATCGGCTTTTGCGGCGCGGCGACCGCCACCTGCGGCTGCGGAGGCTTTGGCGCTTCCGGCGGCGTTTGCTTCTTCTGCAATTCCGCTTCGAGCCGCGCCAGCCGCTCCTTGAGCGCCGACACTTCATCCGGCGATTGCGCCTTCGCGGGCGTCGATTCCTGAGGTTGAAAGAAGAACGGCGCGCTCAAAGCCGAGTGGTCCCACGTCACCTGCTTGCCGCCCGTGACCGCAAGCACCTCCTTGCGCACGTCGATCAGGATCGCGAACAGGTCCTTGCCCGGCGACAGGATCGCCTTGGCGAGCGGCCCGGAGAAAGGCGAGTTCCGGCCTTTGCCGTCCAGCGCCACATTGCCGGGCTGCGTCGAGAAGGCGATCAGCGTCCCAAGCCCCGCTTCGGTGGCGGCGAAGCCCTGCCCGATGTCGGCGGAGCGCGTGCCCAGCGCACGGGCGAGGTTGCGCGAAAGCGGATTGTTGCGGCAGGCGTCGAGGAGCAAGATGTTCGTCTTCGCCTCGCGCTCCATCGTTCGTTGGACGAGATCGAGCCGCACAGCCTCGAAGTCGAGTGCATCCGCCGTCGCGAGTTCCGCATCGACGGGCACGAGATAATTTATGCCCGCTACTTGCAAGCCATGGCCGGAATAATGGAACACGGCCGCGTCGGCGCCAGCGAGTTCGCTGGCGAACTGCCGGATTTTGCGGTCCGTGTCGCGCTTGTCGAGGTTGATGCCAAGAATGACGGTGAAGCCGAGCGCTTTCAGCGCGGCGGCCATGTCCTCGGCATCGTTCTTCGGATTGGTTAGCGGCGGCGCGTTCGTGTATGCGCCGTTGCCGATGACGAGCGCCACGCGCTTCTCGGCGAGCGCGGCATGGGCCGCCCCCGCGATCAAAAACACGGCGAGAAATATGCGCGCCGCAACCCGCAACATGCCCTTTGCCCCCCGAAGCGCAGGCTCAACTGTCTAATTTCAGCACAATGCCGCACGAGCGGCGCAAGCGCAATGGCGTCAGCGCGTTCCCGCCCGCGAAAAGACAACAGCAATATCGTCGCCGTAAAGCCGCCGCCAGCCGGGCATCGCCTCCACGGCTTCCGCCGCGGGCGAGTGCGCGGCCAGCATCATCCACGCGACGCCATGGCGGCTGACCGTTTCCGCAAGGCGCGCGGGATTGGGGCGCATAAGCTCCGCGTAGTCCGCAAGAAACATCTCGCCATACACTTCGACGCGGCTGTCGATGAACGGGCGAACGCCGCGGAAGATGAGATAGCCGCCGAAGCTGTAATCGTTCAGCACCGGCTCAGCGGCAAGCTCGGGGGGCACGTGAGCGAAGGCCGCGCCCGGCGAGGCGGGGCTGTCGGGGCGGGCGGCCGGATCGCTGAAGCGGAGGAAAGTCAGGGCCAGCGCGCCCGCGAGCATTCCGGCCGGCGCAAGCGCCCAGGCCGGGCCAAGGCCCTTTCTCGATGTCTCGGCGCCGTTTCCCAGCGCGCGGCCAAGCGGCGCCGCGAAGATGAGCGAACCCACGATGCCGAACAGCATCTGATGGCGCGCGTGGTGCAAGGCGAGATGCACAAGGCCGAGCAGCACAAGCAGCCGCAGCATCGGCATGCGCACGCCGCGCGAGAGCGAGATATAGATCGCCGCCAGCAACGCCATTTCGAAGGGCGATAGGCGGCTGAAATCGGCGCTTCGCCACTCGCTTATGCCTCCGAGGCTGCTCAAGCTTACAAGCTGGAACGGAAAAATCAGCCCTTGCCAGCCATGCGGGGTGAGAAGGGCCGCCAGCACGGCGCAGATCAGGAAGCCTGCCCAATTCCGCGCTGCCTTCGTCCGTGCGCCTCCGCTGGCAAGCGCCGCTTCAAGCGCGAAGGGACCGGCGAGCGCGATCCCGAAAATGAAGCTCCCATGCAGGTTCGCCCAGAGCATCATGAGCGGCAGGAGCGCCCAGGGAACGCGGTCCTTTTCCCGCGCGATGAGGAGCCCGGCCGCCCATGCCTCAACAATGGGGAGAACGAGGAGATGCGGGCGGGCGAGCAAGGACCCGGAAACGCAAGCGCCGCCCAGCAATAGAACCACGGCGGCGGGCAGGGGAGGGAGCCAGCGCTGGAGATGCCGGGCGAAGAAGAAAAAGGCAAGCGCCGTCGTGCAGCCGAACAGCAAGAGCAATCCGTCCCAGCCGCCCGCCCGGTAGGCGAGCGCCATGAGCGTTTCGGACAGCCATTCGTGCGCGATCCAGGGCGCGCCGGAGAAGGTGTAGGAGAACGGGTCGGTATAGGGCGCGCTCCGATGCCGGACGATCCAGTTCCCAGCCGCGATATGCAGGTAGGTGTCGCCGTCATTCAGGACTTGCGGCGCGAACAGGACGATAGCGAACGCGGCGAGAGCGGCAACCGCCGCAAGCGGCGCTTCTCTGCGAAACGCCGCTCAATCCCCGAGTGGCGCCGGCGTGGGGTCTCCTGTCGAAAGCCGGCGTGGCGAGAGTCTGAGCGTGGTTCCATGGGCGCGGGCGGTTAGAGGAGCGGGCTCAATCGCTTGACGTTAGGGGTCGCCTGACCCCCCATTCCTTCAAAACGGCCTGCATGCCGGCCGCCACGAAATGACGGGCGCTGTCCTGGTCGTAGCCTTCTTCGAGGAGCGAATTGTATTCGGTCAGCACGTGCCGGATGAAGCTCACCATCGAAAGCCACGCCGCCGTTTCAGGGGAGGCGTTGTTAAGGCCGGGGCTGTCCATGGCGTGGTCGGCGATGGCGCCGTATTCGTGGTCGGGAATATCGGGCGCCAGATGGCGAAGCGCGGTTTCTATGTCTGCTCGTTTAGCCAGGACGGACCTCTCGCAGCGTGCTGGACAGGGGAAGCGATGCCGATGATTCGACAAGCTACCACGGCCATCGTCCTGTTAAAAACCGCTCAGCCTTGCGCCGGGCTTGCCAAACTCCATCTGAGTAGCAGCCCATCGTGTCTTTTCCCTTGGCTCCGGAGCCGGCGCAGCCCAGGTGGGGCGAATTTGACATTTGAGTCCCGCCTGCCGCAAGCTCGCATTCAAATGTCAAATTCAAAAGCTGCGCTAGTTCAAAAGCTTGCTCGTGGTCCTTTGATTCCGGCATTTGCTCACGAGTGTGCTGCAAGCGGATGCAAATGCCGGCGGACCACCCAGGGTCGCGAAGGTCTGAACCAAAAGAGTTAAGAGGTGCGTCTTCGGGGGGCCTTCACAGAATTGACACGTGCATGTAGTATGCCATGCGAGTAAGAGCGACGTGGTGCGAGCGTGGTTCCTGACTTAACGGCAAGCGTTGAGGAAAGGTGAACGTGACGGCATCAGCAACGTCATTAGCATCTCCGCCGGACAATTTTCCGGCTCTTGTGCTCAATGCGGACTACCAGCCGCTGAGCTACTACCCTCTCTCCCTCTGGAACTGGCAAGAGACGATCAAGGCGGTGTTCCTTGACCGTGTGCATATCGTTTCCTTCTACGATCGCGTCGTGCGCAGCCCGACTTTCGAGATGAAGCTTCCGAGCGTCGTCTCGTTGAAAACCTTCGTAAAACCAGCGCTTTATCCCGCGTTCACACGTTTTAACGTTTTTCTCCGGGATCGGTTTCAATGTCAATATTGCGGGTCTCCCCACGATTTGACATTCGATCATGTGATCCCGCGTTCGCGAGGCGGCCAGACGCGCTGGGATAACGTCACGGCGGCCTGCGCGCCGTGCAACCTGCGCAAAGGCGGCAAGATGCCGGCGAAGGCGAAGATGTTTCCGGCGCAGAAGCCCTACAGGCCGACGGTGCATGAGCTGCACCGGAACGGGCGATTCTTTCCGCCTAACTACCTTCACGAAAGCTGGCTCGACTACCTCTATTGGGATACCGAGCTGGAGCCATAGACTCACGGCGCGCCGCTCTGTGCGACGCGCCTTCCGCATCTGAGCCGACTGAAATCGCCGGCGCAATTTCGCAACCGCCGAAACCGGCCCCTTGTTGCGCGGCGCCGAGGCTGAGGACGCGCTTTCGCTCTCATCGATCCTCCCCCTTGTCGCTTTTCGGTGACGCCCCGCCAATATTCCGCGCCCGGCTAGCCTTTGAGCTGGGACATGCGTCCTGAAAGCACGCATCTTCCTGAATAAGGTGTGAGTTTTGGTTTTCCACATCTTTACCATGATCGTCTAGATCTTAATCGTTCCAGTCTGACGCCGGACGGGCTTCAATCGATTGCGGCTTTTCCGCCTTTAAGGAGCATGAAAATGTTTTGCAGGCTTATCTTTGCGTTTGGGTTTGTGGCGATCGCCGCCACAGCTCAGCCCGCGCACTCAGAAGAGCCCGGGGCTGCAAACGCGCTTTCATCCCAGGAGCCGGAGGACGCGGGCGCTTCAAAATCCGCAGGCGGACAGCCGGGGGACGCAAACGCGGTGGCGCCCGAGGCGTCGAGCGAGGCGGCCGAACCCGCGGAGGCGAAAGCCGATGCAAGGCAGGAAGCGGAGCCAGAAAAGGAGCCTGCCCTCGCGGCCGCTGCTCAAGCGCCGGAGAAACAGGCCGCGCCAGAAGCCGCAAGCGAGCCATCTTTCAAAAGGCTCGATCTTCCCGCGGCTTCCTCCGCCGAAGCGCAGGCGCTGCAAAAGGCGCTATCCAGCCTTCCCGATGGCGACAGCGACGAGGAGCGGGCCGAACGCGCCGCGCTTCTGTCCTTCTACGAGGCCCGCGCTTACGCGCCGCTCTGGTTCGATCCCCCTGCCAGCCCCAACGTCAAGGCCTCTTCGGTTATCGCTGAGATCAAGCGCGCGGGAGAGTGGGGACTCGATCCTCGCGATTTCGCCCTCCCGGCGCTGGCTGGCGCGGAGGCGGCGCCTGAGAGCATGGCCGCAGCAGAGGTCAAACTCTCGCTCGCTGTCCTGAAATATGGCCGCTATGCGCGCGGCGGGCGCATCATCAATCCGACCGAGCAGTTGAGTTCCTATCTCGACCGCCGGCCGCAGCTCCTCAAGCCAGCGGCGATCCTCGACGGCCTTGCATCCGCTCCGCAGCCGGACGCCTATCTACGCGGCTTGCATCCGCAGCATCCCCAGTTCGAGAGGCTTCGTCAGAAATATCTCGCGCTTACCGGCCGCAACAAGCAGCAAAGCGCGGAAGGCAAAAAGCTGCTCGCCAACATGGAGGAGTGGCGCTGGATGCCCGCCGACATGGGCGATGTTTACATCTGGAACAACATTCCCGAGTATATGCAGCGCGCCGTGAAGAACGGCGCCGTGGTGAGAAAGGAGCGCATCGTCGCGGGCCGGCTCGACAAGCAGACCCCCATCTTCTCCCGTCCCTTGCGCAAAATCACCTTCAAGCCGACCTGGATCGTGACCGACACCATCAAGGTGCAGGAGTTGTGGCCGAACCTTATGAGGGGCGGCAGTCTGATGCGCGAATGGGGGCTTGAAGTTCGCAAGGACGGCGCGCCTGTCAACTGGCGGAAGATCAACTGGTCGACGACGGACATTCGCACTTACGAGGTCATTCAGCCGAACGGTCCGAAAAGCGTGATGGGAAAAGTAAAGTTCTCATTTCCCAGCCAGCACACCGTTTTCATGCACGATACGCTGGATAGGGACAGATGGATGTTCAACGCCTCCAGGCGGACCTACAGCCACGGCTGCATGAGGGTCGCCAACCCGATAGGCCTCGCCGAAGTCGTGCTGCGCGAGGACAAGGGCTGGGACGCGGCGCACGTCCGGCAATCGCTGAATACCGGCGGCAATAACAACGAGATCCCCATCGATCACAAGATCATGGTTCACATCACCTATCTCACCGCCTTGGTCGACGACGACGGCAGGTTGCAAACCTTCCCCGATGTTTACGGGCATGAGCGCCGGATCACGCTCGCGCTGGAAGGCAAGTGGAGCCAGATTGTCAAAGGCCGCGACCATCTGGCCCCGGTCGAACCGAATCTGTCCAGCGCGCATTCGCGGCAATACGCGGAAGACGACTACGAGGCTCCGGTCTACCGCCGGAGCGCGCCCTATGCCCCCAGAGGCGGCGGCTTCCTCGATTCGCTCTTCGGCGGCGGTTACGGGCAATAGCGACGGCGGGAGCCTCGCGAGGAGCAACGCAGGCAGTCCTTGTTTCGCAAACGAGCGGGGTCTCCTTCTTGAGGCCGGTTTTCCCCAAAGAGGCGCCATGGGGGAGACCGGCTGAATGTGGACCGCCGCGCCTTTGAGAGCGGACTTTCAATCAAATGCAGCCAGCTCTGTGTTTTCCGGTTTACGAAGTTTGATTTTTTTCATGGAAAATCTGGCTTAGAGGCGAAATCGTAGCCTTGACGCCTTAGCCTTTCGCATTTTTTCGATTTCAAAATAGAGTAAGGGCTGGAGAGATGAGGGTCTTGAGTTTCGGGTCGAATTTTTTTGCCGTCATCTTCCTTGTTTCAGCGATTGCAAATGCCGGCGAGGTCCCTCCGCTCCCGCCCCCCGGCCAGCCCCAGCCATCGGATCAGCCGTCAGCGGCGGCGATGCCGAGCCGCATTTACGTGAAGTATCGCGCCAGCACCGTTGCGGTCACGGAGGCGTCCGCGGCAAGCCTCGCGCAGCAGCTCGGCAAGTCGGCTGGGGCGCCGGTCGTAAAGTACGAACGGCGGCCAGACGGACTGGTCCTGACCGTTCCCGCGCCGGCCGATCAGCAAACGCTGCAGGCGATTGCGGATCGCATCGCGCGCAGCAACCCCGATGTGGAATATGCTCAGCCCGATTGGATCGTGCTCGCCGAACAGGTGAACGATCCGCTTTACCCGAAACAATGGGATCTTCATGAAAGGGAGATCAGCATTCACCAGGAGAGGGCGTGGCAAAGCTCGACCGGCCGCGGCGTCGTCGTGGCCGTTCTGGATACCGGGGTCCGGCCGCACGAGGATTTGGTCAAGAAGCTCCTGCCCGGCTATAACTTCGTAAGCAAACGGGATATGGAGCCCGGCCGGGGGCCGGATGGGAGCGATCCCGGCGATTGGTGCCCCGAGAAAAGCAAGCCAAGCTCCTGGCATGGGACGCATGTGGCTGGCACGATCGCCGCGGAGACCAACAACGGCAAGGGTATAGCGGGCGCTGCGCCAGACGCTAAAATTCTGCCCGTTCGTGTGCTCGGTCACTGCAATGGAAACGGCCTCGATATAGCGGACGCCATACTTTGGGCTGCCGGCCTGCCTGTCGCGGGAGTCCCCGACAATCCCAATCCGGCGAAAGTCATCAATCTCAGCCTGGGCAGCCTGGGACGGTGCCCGCCCCGTTACGTGGATGTCATCAAGCAGGCCATCGCGCGCGGCGTGATTATCGTGGCCGCTGCTGGAAATGAAAAGTTCGATGCTAACTTGCATACTCCATCGAACTGCCCAGGCGCGATTTCGGTCGCCGCCACAAGCCGCGCCGGCGGCCGCGCCCAGTACTCCAACTTTGGAGGCGCCGTCACGATCGCGGCGCCGGGCGGCGAGGTTTTCACGGACTTGAAGGACAATGGCATCTACTCGACCCTCAATGCCGGCAAAACCGAGCCAGCGGAAGACACCTACGAGTACTACCAGGGCACGAGCATGGCGGCGCCGCATGTGGCGGGGGTTGTGGCGCTGATCGCTCAACTCAAGCCAGGCATCACGTCCGATGAAGTTGTGAACGTGTTGCAAAGCACAGCGCAGCCTTTTCCCCGCCTGCGGGAGTTCATATGCACGCGGGATATTTGCGGCGCGGGCATCGCCGATGCAGCCGCCGCCGTGGATGCCGTAAAAAAAGGAGCCGCCGCAGCCATGGCCAAGGAGGAAGGCCCGAGCGTAAAACCCGCTTCCGCAACGACGGCGGGGACCACGCCCTTGGCCGGGCAATGGATAATCGCCGGCAGCGGCGAAATTCTGCGCATCGCCGAGGGCGGGCGCTGGTTTCATCCGTCCCATGGCGCCGCCACGATCCGGCGGGCCGGAGACGACGCCGATCTCAAGGTCTTCTACGAGCTGGGCTCGACGCGCTGCTCCTATCGTATCGCGTTTGCGGACGGAGGGAACACGCTTGAGCTGACGCCGGCAGACCGCGGCCAGGACCCGGATTGGTGTCCCGAAGGAACCCTCAAGAAAATCGGGGGGTAGATCCCGGAATGAAGCGGGCCATGAACCTCGGGCGGAAACAGGATCGACCTGGAATTCCTGCTCAGTCGTGGCCCGTCAAGCCGAAGGCGTCGCGCAGGAAAAGCCCCGCCGCACGCAAACCCTCCGGATCGATGCCATGCCCGAGGCCCGGCCTGATCTGCCACTGGACGGCGACGCCAGCCGCGGCAAGGGCATTGCGGGCGAGGTGGATGGCTTGATGGGGGATCACTTCGTCGGCCGAGCCGTGGATCAGAAGAACGGGCGGCTTCACCGTGATTTCGGCGGCAAGACGCTCCGCTCCGGCCAGATGTCCCGAGAACCCCACAATGGCAGCGGGCGCCGCCGGCAAACGCAGGCCGGTTTGCAGAGCCATCATGGTGCCCTGGCTGAATCCGACAAGAGCGACGGCGCTCAAGGGGAGGTTCGCTTTTTTCGCTTCCTCCTGGATGAAGGCGCAGAGAACGGGGTGGGCTCTTCGCACGCCCTCCTCCCACTCCCGCTCGTTTCGCGTTTCCAGGTTGAACCATTGCCGTCCTCCGAAGAACGGGCCGGGCAACCCCTCCGGCGCGTGCGGCGAAATAAAAGCGGCGTCCGGAAGGTAGTGCGCCCACTCGTAGCCGAGCCCGATGAGATCGTTTCCGTCCGCGCCGTAGCCATGCAGCAGAATCACAAGCTGCTTCGCCGCGTTGCCGGATGCGGGCGCAAGGCGCGGTCCGTCGAGTTGCTCTGCCATCGGGTCGTTCCTCGGATGATTCAGATGTGGATAACTATTTCGCCGCCTCGGCGGGCGTCAGTGCTTTGATTGCGAGCGCATGAACGGGGCCGGACAGTTCCTCCTTCAGCGCCGCATTCACTTCCCGGTGCCGTTCTACAAGGCTCTTGCCCTCGAAAAAAGCGGAAACGATCCGCACCCGGAAGTGCGTTTCTCCGGTCACGCGGCCGAGATGGTCGCGGGCGCCGGTATGGCCGGCATGCTTCTCCGAATTCATTTTCCACCACCAGATGCGAAGGCTGGAACGCCTTCTCCAACTTATCCCTGATACATTTTTCAACGGACATTCAACCTCCAGGCGCTAACGTGACGAGTGTCCCTTATGTCTCCGAATTGCCGCCCAAATTGCAGCGCGCTCGCACGGCAACTCGGAGACCATAAGGGACACGAGCAAAAACAAATTTCTAGTGTGGCTCATGTCTCGCAATTGCCTATGAGAGCGTGCTACGAAGTTGGCAGGCAATTGCGAGACGCCACACTCGTCCTGCATCCGGCCAATTGTGGGAGCACAATTTGGCGTTCTGTCAAGACCTTGTAAGGGGACCTTCCTCGCAGCATACTGTGTCCCTTGGGGGCGCTTGCAGTCAAAGCGCATCCGCATAGGAAGCCTGTTCGTGAAACTTGACTCGAAATATTTCGACAGCATCCGCGTGAGCCGGTCGCGAGGCCGCAGCAAAACCGAGAAGCAGCAGCAACCGAGCGCGCCGGCCTGCCAGTGGCGGAACTGCTCGAAGCGCGGCCTTCACCGCGCGCCGAAGGGGCGCGACTGCGAAGGGGAGTATTACTATTTTTGCCGCGAGCATGTGACGGAATACAACAAGTCTTATAACTACTTCGCCGGCATGAACGAGAGCCAGGTGACAGACTTCCAGAAGTCCGCCGCCACCGGGCACCGCCCCACATGGTCAATGGGCGTCCATGGGGACGACCCCGCCGCCTGGGAAACCTTGCGGCAGGCCAAGGATGCAGGCGCGGCGCGCGATCCGTTCGAAATCCTGAAAGGCATACGCGGGCGCGGCCACGAAAATGTGAATCCCGCAGACGCCAAGCGCCGCATGGTCTCGAAAGGAGCGCGCAAACATCTGCAAGCTCTCAATCTTGACGACAACGCCACCCCTGACGAAATCAAGGTTCAATTCAAAGCGCTTGTGAAAATGCATCATCCCGATCACAACGGGGGTGACCGCAGTTCCGAAGAGCGTTTCAGGGAAGTCCTCGCTGCTTATAACTATCTCAAGCAGGCTGGATTGGTGAGATAAGAGGCCTCCGATCTGCGTTCATAAGGATCGCAACGCAGGTATCAAACCCCGAGGGGATGAATGATGAATGGTGAAGCGGGCCGCGCCGGCCTGCCAGATATGAAAGTGTCTGTGCGCCAGCTGTTCGGCATCGACAGCGCCATGGAGGTTCCCGCTTATTCCCTGTCGAGCGAATTCGTGCCGGAACTCGATCCCGACTATCTGTTCAACCGGGACACGACGCTGGCGATCCTCGCAGGCTTCGCCCACAACCGCCGCGTCATGATCCAGGGTTATCACGGAACGGGCAAGTCCACCCATATCGAGCAGGTCGCCGCGAGGCTGAACTGGCCGTGCGTGCGCATCAACCTCGACAGCCATGTGAGCCGCATCGATCTTGTCGGCAAGGACGCCATCGTGATCCGCGAGGGCCAGCAGATCACCGAGTTCCGCGAGGGCATCCTGCCTTGGGCGCTGCAGTCGAATACGGCGCTGGTGTTCGACGAGTACGACGCGGGCCGCCCCGACGTGATGTTCGTCATCCAGCGCGTGCTGGAAGTGTCCGGCAAGCTGACGCTGCTCGATCAGAGCCGGGTGATACGCCCGCACCCCGCCTTCCGCCTGTTCTCGACGACGAACACCATCGGCCTCGGCGACACCTCCGGCCTCTACCACGGCACGCAGCAGATCAACCAGGGCCAGATGGATCGGTGGTCGATCGTGGTCAC
Source organism: uncultured Alphaproteobacteria bacterium (assembly GCA_963727795.1). GTDB lineage: Bacteria > Pseudomonadota > Alphaproteobacteria > Rhizobiales > Rhodomicrobiaceae > Rhodomicrobium. The sequence goes on along the minus strand of CAVSHC010000003.1, from coordinate 192,646 downwards.
GCTGAACTATCTGCCCTACCAGGACGAGGTCAACATCGTGCTGGCGAAGGTGAAGGGAAATCTGACCGAGGCGGGCCGCCGCATGGTCGGCAATATGGTGAGGGTGGCGGAGTTGACGCGCACCGCCTTCGTGAACGGCGACCTGTCCACCGTGATGAGCCCCCGAACCGTGATCACCTGGGCTGAGAACGCCCAGATTTTCGGCGATACGGGTTTCGCTTTCACGTTGAGCTTCCTCAATAAATGCGATGAGCTGGAGCGCGGGCTGGTGGCCGAGTTCTACCAGCGCTGCTTCGGTGAAGAGTTGCGGGAGTCCCCGGCAAACGTTGCGTTCAGCTAAACCGATATCGAGGCCGATGCCGCAAGCCGCGAAAAAGAAGACCGACCCGCTGTCGCCTTTCAAGCGTTCCCTTTCGCTTGCGACCCGGACGCTGGCCCAGAACAAATCGGTCAATGTCGTGTTCGGGCCAGACACGCCCGGTTTCGACGGGAAGACGATCCGCCTGCCGCAGCTCAGCCGGGCGGTGACGCGCAAGGAAATCGCCGTCGTCCGGGGGTTCGCCGATTCCATCGCGCTCCTGATCGCCCAGCATGACACGGCGCTGCATGCCTCCCTCTCCCCGGCTGCGGGCGACGCAAAGGCGGTGTTCGACGCGGTCGAGCGCGCGCGCGTGGAAGCGCTCGGCTCCCTTCGCATGCGCGGGGTGGCCAAGAACCTGAGCGCCAAACTCGCAAGCCAATATGAGCGGCTGCCCGACCGCGACATCGATCGTCAGAACGCTCCGCTCGATGACGCTGTGGCCCTGATCGTGCGCGAAAGGCTGACCGGAGCCAAACCGCCCCGCGGCGCCAACGGCATCGTGGATGTCTGGCGCGAGTGGATCGAGGGCCGGGCCGGTTCGATCCTTCAGCGCCTGGACGGCGCCATCGACGATCAGGCTGCGTTCGCGAAGCTCATGCGCGACGTTCTCGTGGCGCTCGAACTGATGGAAGGCCCCGTCGAGAACGCGCAGGAGGACAGCAAAGCCGAGGCGGACGAGAAAGAAGACGCGCCCGGACAAGGGTCCGAGGAAGAAAAGGACGACAAGACCGAGCCTCGGCGGCGCCGAGACCGAAGAGACCGAGGGCTCGGAAGGAGACGAGGACGCCGAGCCCGGCGGGAATTCAGGAAATGGAGTTCACACCGGGCGATCAGCAGGGCAAGGAGCAGCCCTACGCTCCTCCGCGGCGTCCGAACTCGTCGGTCTTCGATGCCCCCGAGGACTTCGGCTATAACGTCTTCACGCGCCAGTTCGACGAGTTCGTCAGCGCCGAGGCTCTTTGCGACATCGACGAACTCGAACGGCTCCGCAGTTTTCTCGACAAGCAGCTTTCGGTTCTGCATGTCGCCATCAGCCGGCTTGCGAACCGCCTGCAGCGCCGCCTGCTCGCACAGCAGAACCGGGCCTGGGACTTCGATCTCGATGAGGGGATCCTGGACGCGGCGCGGCTTTCGCGCGTCGTCACCGACCGGTTCCACCCGCTCATCGTTCAAGCGCGAGCGCGACACCAACTTCCGCGATACCGTTGTGACCCTTCTTCTCGACAATTCGGGCTCGATGCGCGGCCGCCCGATCATGGTTGCGGCGTGTTGCGCGGACATCCTCGCCCGGACGCTGGAGCGGTGCGGCGTGAAGGTCGAAATCCTTGGCTTCACGACGCGGCAGTGGAAGGGCGGACAGTCGCGCGAGCAGTGGCTGGCGGCGGGCAAGCCCCGCAATCCGGGCCGCCTCAACGACCTGCGCCACATCGTCTACAAATCCGCGGACATGCCGTGGCGGCGCGCAAGGCGCAATCTCGGCCTCATGATGCGCGAGGGCCTTCTCAAGGAGAATATCGACGGCGAGGCGCTGGCCTGGGCGCATGCGCGCGTGCTGGCGCGGCCGGAGCAGCGGCGGATCATCATGATGATTTCCGACGGGGCGCCGGTGGACGACTCGACGCTATCGGTGAACTCGGGCGTCTATCTCGAAAAGCATCTGCGCCAGGTGATCCACGAGATCGAGACCTATTCGCCCGTGGAGCTGATAGCGATCGGGATCGGCCATGACGTGACCCGATACTACCGCCGCGCCGTCACGATCACCGACGCCGAGGAACTTGCCGGCGCGATGACGGAGAAGCTCGCGGAGTTGTTCAGCGAGAAGCAGCAGGGCGGCGGCCGCAGGCCGAGGCGGCGGGTGCATTGAAAGCGCCACGCCCCCTTAACGTCGCCCACCTGAGCTTCTCTACTTTTTTAAGGAAGCCAAAATTTGCTCAAGCAGGCCAACTACCGCAGCTAGTCCCAACATGGTAGATGCCACAAGCGTTGAACCATACCTTCCTATTAGGTTTCGGGTTGCGCTTAAGCGGCAGGTTTGATTTCAGCGTGCAGCGTCACGCCCAGCAGAGTTGTGAGGCGCGGATCGCCATCCTCGCTCAGGGATCTGTAGAGCGCTTCGCGCGTCACGCCGGGGTCGCGCGCCACCGCCGTCATTCCCCGCGCTCGCGCAATCACGCCGAGCGCCTGCGCGACGTACTCCGCGTCGCCGCTGGCGAGCGCGTCGTTCAGCAGTTCGGCCTGCGCTTCCTCGGTATTGAGATAGCGCGCCGCGTCGAACGGTTCAGTTTTTACCATCAGTCCTCCAACTCTTCCGCGAGCACTTTCGCGCGCTCGATGTCGCGCCTTTGCGTTTTCTTGTCGCCTGCCGAGGAGCTTGCCGGCGCGATGATGGGAAAGCTGACGGAGTTCTTCGGCGAGAAGCAGCAGGCGGCGCCGGTTCCGCGAAAAGATGGATGGCCGGGCTCCTGACCCGGCCATCCATATCTTCTTATAAAGCTGAGTTTTGTTGGATGGCCGCATCAAGTGCGGCCATGACAGAGGATGGAGGCTCGGCTACTATATGCCTGGATCGAGGCCGGCCGGCTCGCCCGCGCTTTTCAGTTCCGATACTGTGAGAGGAGCGGGGTGGAGTGTGCTTTCCGTTGCGCGTGGCGTTGAAATGGCAAGCGGGTCCGGCAGGGCGGGATCGCCAGCATGGCTGTTGGCGAACAAGATCGAGTCGAGCGCAAGATAATGCGACCGGAACACCTTCCTGTCGAAAATGATCGTCCCAAGGAAAAGAAACGCGGAATTGGATCCTCGTGTCCCTCAATACCGGTCCTATAGACCTGCCAGAGCGTCTTGCACTTGCTCCAGGCCGCGTCATCGAAGGCTGGCCCAAGCGCCATCATCGGTCCGGCTTCCCCTCCGACAGGCGGCTTCAAATAGGCGAAGTTGCCCGTCAGCCTGTCTATTCTTGCGAAGTCCTTCCGAGTGAAAGTCAGATTGCGGGTGCTGAACGTTGCGAGGATCGCCACCGGCTTATCGGACCAGCGGTAGCGCGGCACGCCGAAAAGAGAGTACTTCGTGTGTCCTGCGAATTCCTCGAACGCGACCGGGGAGTACTGGATCCCGTTGCATTCAACCTGTTGACGCGGCTCAACCATGCCTTGAGTTCCTCAAACGCACATTTTTGACTGTTGTCCCAGGTGGGCGACTTTATGCCGGAAGTATGGCAAAAAGGGGACAAGAACCGCCATGCTAGGGCAAGATTTTCCAATTCATGCTAACGCGGCTCGATTGGAAAATCGAAACGCCGGCGATCCTTCGCTCCGTTGAAGGTAAAATGCCACCATTCGCTGGGGTAATTATTGAACCCAACCTGCTCCAGGATGCTAATCAAGATCGCGCGAGCTTTGTGTTGCTCCGAACTCGCCAGCGATGAGGAAGTATTCGCCTTCGGATCGAAGCAGTCGAAGGCGGCGCCCATGTCGAGTCTGGTGTCGGCCGGCTTCTCATCATCTGTCTCGGTGCAGTCTTTCCCTGCGTCAGCAGAAGCGTCTGCCGGCTGCGCGCCTGCGGGGACCAGCGTGATGTCTACAGCCAGGCCGGTCGAGTGGGTGGATTGGGCGGCGATGTACTGGGGCACAAGCTGGGATTTCGAGAGATGGGGGTAATAGCCTTTCGTGCGGCCGTCTTCCGCCGACGCGGCCCATGCCATGAAGGCGCGGACGGCGCGCTCGGGGCGATAGCAATCGTAGACCCTCAGGGAAAGCCCCCGCGCCTGCGCATTCTCCTGCGCCCGCCTCAACGCTTCGGCGGCTTCGCGCTTCAAAACGCATTCGGGCGCTTCGTAGCCCGGAACGGGGCGGCCCGTGAAGTTATGGTCCGTCGCGTACCGCATGTCCTGCACGATTGAAGGCGCGACATCGCGAAGGTAGACGAACCCATCGGGCAGAGCGCGCCCCGCTGCACCGGCGTGGACGGACGCGCAGACCGAGATCGCATAAGCAAGAGCGATTGATAGCGCGGCGACTTTCAGCATCTTGAGGCTTCGCCACGGGCGGCGGTCGCGTCGGTCGTTAACCGGCGGCGGCCATGATCCCAAGAAACAAGACCGCCGCAGTGAGCATCATGACGCCTCCTGCGACGAGCAGTTCCCTGAGCGTCGGCTGGAACGCGAGGCTCCTCACTCTGAGGTCCAGCCCGCTCCGAAGCGCGTTCACGGGGCCGAGCGGCAGGGAAGGGCAGACGCGAGACTGATCTTCGCGGGGCAGAGTTTTCAGGAAGAGTATAAGTTCACCGGGAGCATATCCAACCGCGTCGATATTCGCATTGATAGCGCCGTTCTTCAGGGAAGTCCAGGTCGCGCCGCCATGCCTGGATGGCGGCAGGGCTCGCGTTGAGAAGGAAGGCGAGGTCATCGCGAGGGATCACGGGCGTTCCGGTCCTATCCATGACCAGGCGAAGCGATGCGGCGTGTTCTTGCGGGTCCAGCGATGCGGCTTCCACGGCCGGAATGGCGGCGGCTGGATCGTCGCGGCCGTCTCTGTAAACGGCTGGCATATGTCAGTCATGCGCTCTCCGGGTCTCTCGCGTCGATACGATCAATCCCGGCGACTTCGCTTGCGCCTGGCTAGGCTCTGGGCGTAGGTTTTCCCCAGCCCGGAGCGGACGGCGCCGTTTCGTGTCCCAAGCTCATTGGGCAATCTCCGAGTTGCCGAATGCGCTCAATTGAAGTGGCCGATGAAGTCTCGATTCGGGCACGCTTCGCTCGTGAGTTTTGATGAACTGCGTAGCAACGGTCATCAAGGACATTCACGGGCCGGGTCTATAAGTTTTTAGCTTGGCGCGCTTTCCAGGCGGAAAACCGCACACACTTTTCCTGAAAGCGCTATCGATCAGGGCGTACCGCTGGGCGGAACGAAGTAAAAGTCCTCGTCGGGCAGGCGGCCATACACAAACGGCTCCTGCTGCGGGTGAGTGTTGTTCAGCACCGTGCTCGTCACCTTGCGGAAGAAGCGACCGAGCTCCACGCCCCGCTCACCCATGTGCTTCAAGAGCGCAGCGGCGAAGGGGCTGTGGTCGCCCTCGCCGTCCGCGGCGACGTTCCCGTCGCGGGCCGCGAAAAACACCACCTCGCCGTGCTCAGGCTCAATGGCCGCAAGTCCGCGAGAGAGCGACCTCGACCGGCCCCCCGTTACGATCATATGGGAGAGGAACGGATTATTGCGGCACGCATCGAGGATCACGATGCGAAGCTTTTTCGCGCCGTGCACGCGATCGAGAACCCGGTCGAGGGGTATCGTTTCGTCGGGTACGTCGGTGGAGCGCTCCAGGACGGCGTCGGTCGGGACGAGCCAGTTCTGTCCAGACAATTCCATTCCATGGCCCGCATAGTAGACGAGCGCCCAGTCGGCCCCTGCCGCCTTGTTCTCGAAATCGGCCAGCGCGCGGCGCATGTCCGTCACGCCGAGATCATGCTTCTCGATCACCTCGAAGCCCAGGTGTCTGAGTTCCTCGGCGACGGCTGCCGCGTCGCTTTTCGGGTTTGTCAGCGTGTCGACGGAGACGTAAGCCGCATTGCCGATGACGAGGGCGACGCGCCGGCCTTCAGGCGTTTCAACCTGTGATTTCGCTGCGATCGAGGCCTCGCTTGGAAGCGGCAGCGGCGCGGCGGGGACTGACGACTCCAAAGCCGCGGCCCTGGCCCGCGCGTTGTTCTGAGCTTCGATATCGTCGGCGCTGGAGGCCTTCAGCTCCGTCGCTCTTTTATAGTCCGCAAGCGCGAGCGAGCGAGCCTTCTGCGCTTCATAGGCCTGCCCCCGGCCCCAAAAGGCTGATATGGCGTCCTCTTTGAGGCGCACAGCTTCGTTGAAGTCTTCCAGCGCGCCCTTTGCGTCGCCCAGCGCCAGGAGGATGTAGCCCCGGTTCTCCCTGGCGCCCTCATGCTTCGGATCGAGGCGGAGGGCCTGATCGTACTCGGCTTTGGCGCGCTGAGTGTCGCGCTGTCTGGAATAGGACTTGCCGCGTTCGTAATACACCGACGCCGACATCGGGTCGAAGCGGATCGCTTGACTGAAATCGGCTTGAGCACGGACTTCGTCGCTCTTCCAGGCATAGGCTTTGCCGCGTTCGAAGTAGCTGGAAGCGGATTTCGGATCGAGACGGATGGCCTCATCGAAATCGGCGATGGCCTGATCGTATTCGGCCCTCCAGGTATGGGCCTTGCCACGCTCGAAGAAGGCGCTCTGATATGTGGAATCGAGGCGGATCGCCAGGCTGAGATCCACGAGGGCGCGATCATAATCGTGCTTTCTCGAATAGCATTTGCCGCGTTCGAAGTAGCCGGGCGCGTAGTTCGGTTTGAGGCGAAGCGCTTGGTCGAAATCCGCGATGGCGCCGTCTTCGTCGCTCTTCCAGGTGCGGCATTTGGCGCGTTCGAAGTAGGCGTCCGCCGAACTCGGATCGAGGCGAATGGCCTGATCGAAATCCGTGATCGCGCGGTCGTAATCGCGCGTTCTGTAATAGGATTTGCCCCGTTCGAAATAGGGACCGGACGTCTTGGGATCGAGGCGCGATGGCCTGTGTATAGTCCGCTATTGCTCCAACCTTCGTCACTCTTCCAGGCATAGGCGACGCCGCGAGCCCAATAGGCATAGGCGAATTTCGGGTCGAGACGGATGGCCTGGTCCAGATCGGCGATGGCGCGATCGTAGTCCTTCTTCAGAGTGTAGGCATTGGCTCGGGAATAATAGGAAAGGGCGCGCTCCGCCTGATTTTGCGATTCGATCAGCTGCGAGCAGCGGCGGATTCGCGCATCGAGGTCGGCGACCTGGCTGCAGTCGCTCACTTCGCTTTTGGGGGCGGCGGCGCTTGGCCCGCAGGTCCATAACGCCAATCCGATCCAGATGAGAAAGAAGCGCATTCGGAAATCCCTGACTGAAATTGGGCCGGCAGGATACTTTGTCACTCATGCAAGCGCCAGTGGTGGACGATTTCGGAAAACGCCCGGTCTCGCTCCGCCTGCGCATCTTCGCGTTTTCAGCGGGATGGCTCAACAGAAGCGCCTCGCCGGACCCTCGAAGCCTGTGGATAGCTTCCCTCGGCACGGCGGCGCAAAGCGAGGAAGGCAAGCCGATTTCGTATGTCTTGGCCTTGGCCGCGGGCTCAAGAGGCTCCTGCGGCCGATTTTCGTGGTGGAGGCGAGGCCCGGACGCAGGAACCTCGCGTTGACAGCGGCGACGCGTCTGCTTATTTCTCCTGCCATGGAGGGGAAGGACGCTTTCCCTCGGTCATTTCGAAAAAGCCCCGAGAAAAAAGCCACCGCCAAGAATGAAGAGGCGCTCTGGCGGCGGTTCGCTGAATTTTGGCGGAACATTTCTCAGCGAGGCAGTGAGGCTCGGCTATCATGATTTCTCTTGGCGCGCTCGCTCGCAACCAAGGTCTTCGGCAGTTCCAATGAAAGACGCTTGAGGAGTTACAATGCTAAGGTAGCGCCAATCAACGCGCTTGAGCCTCAGTTCGCGGCTCTCACCGATGAGGAACTGCGCGGCAAGACCGTGGAGTTCCGCCAGCGGCTTGAGAACGGCGAGAGCCTCGAGGATCTTCTGCCCGAAGCCTTCGCGACGGTGCGCGAGGGCGCGAAACGCACGCTCGGCCAGCGGCACTTCGACGTTCAGCTCGTCGGCGGCATGGTGCTCCATGAAGGCAAGATCGCGGAAATGAAAACGGGCGAGGGCAAAACGCTGGTGTCGACGCTTTCCGCCTATCTCAACGCGCTACCGGGCCGCGGCGTGCATATCGTCACGGTGAACGACTACCTCGCCAAGCGCGACTCGGAGTGGATGGGCGCAGATCTACAAGTTTCTCGGCCTGACAGTCGGCTGCATTGTGCACGATCTGGACGACTACGAGCGCCGCCAAGCCTACGCCTGCGACATCACCTACGGCACCAACAACGAGTTCGGCTTCGATTATCTGCGCGATAATATGAAGTATTCCATTTCCGACATGGTGCAGTTCGGCGGCCGGCCGCCGGAGCTTCAGGGGCATGCCTACGCCATCGTCGACGAGGTCGACTCGATCCTGATCGACGAGGCGCGCACGCCGCTCATCATCTCGGGCGCCATCGACGACAAGTCCGACCTTTACAACACGATCGACAAGTTCATCCCGCGCCTCGCGAAGGAGCATTTCGATCTGGACGAGAAGATGCGCACCGTCACGCTCACCGAAGAGGGCAACCAGCGCATGGAGGAGATGCTGGAGCAGGCCGGCTTCCTCACGCCCGACACGTCCCTCTACGATGTCGAGAATGTCAGCATCGTTCATCACGTGAATCAGGCGCTTCGCGCGCACAAGCTCTTCCTCATGGACCGCGACTACATGGTTCGCAAGGGCCAGGTCGTCATCGTCGACGAGTTCACCGGCCGCATGATGGAAGGCCGCCGCTATTCGGAAGGGCTGCATCAGGCGCTGGAAGCCAAGGAAGGCGTGGAGGTGCAGCCTGAAAACCAGACGCTCGCCTCGATCACCTTCCAGAATTACTTCCGCCTTTACGATAAGCTTGCCGGCATGACCGGCACGGCGCTTGACCGAGGCCGCCGAGTTCCTCGACATTTACAAACTCGAAATCGATCGAGGTTCCCACCAATATGCCGATGATCCGCAAGGATCAGGACGACGAGGTCTACCGGACGGCGCAGGAAAAATACAACGCGATCATCGAGGTGATCCGCGACTGCGCCCAACGCGGCCAGCCCATTCTCGTCGGCACCGTGTCGATCGAGAAATCCGAAACTCTCTCGGAAATGCTGAAGCCTCTGAAGAAATCCCGCATCAGGTGCTGAATGCGCGCTACCACGAACAGGAGGCGCATATCATCGCGCAGGCCGGCGTGCCCGGCGCCGTGACCATCGCCACCAACATGGCGGGACGCGGCACGGATATTCAGCTTGGCGGCAACCCGGTGATGCGGCTCGACGATTGGAAAAGAGAGCGCGAAGCCGCTGGCAATCCGCCGACCGCAGAGGAGATCGAGGCGGAGCGCGCCAAAATCGCCGCCGATGTCGATGAGAAGAAGGAGCGGGCGCTCAAGGCCGGCGGCCTCGGCGTGCTTGGCACCGAACGTCACGAAAGCCGCCGCATCGACAACCAGCTTCGCGGCCGCTCGGGCCGCCAGGGCGACCCGGGGGTATCGAAATTCTATCTGTCGCTCGAAGACGACCTCATGCGCATCTTCGGCGCGGAACGGATGGACCTGGTCTTACGCAAGCTTGGCATCAAGGAAGGCGAAGCCATCACCCATCCCTGGATCAACAAGGCGCTTGCGAACGCGCAGAAGAAGGTCGAAGCGCGCAACTTCGACATGCGCAAGAACGTGCTCAAATTCGACGACGTGATGAACGATCAGCGCAAGGCGATCTTCGAGCAGCGCATCGGCCTCATGCAGGACGAGACAGTGGAGGATACTGTCGCCGATATGCGCCAGGAGGTCGTTCAGGAACTCGTTGCGGCCCACATCCCGCCCAAGGCTTTCGCCGAGCAGTGGGACACGAAGGGTTTGCAGGAGGAGTTCAAGACGATTTTCGGCGTGGATGCGCCTGTCGAGGACTGGGCCGCGGAAGAAGGCATCGCGGATCGGGAGATCGAGGAGCGGCTGCAGGATCTGGCCGACAAGGCGGCGGCGCGCAAAGCGGCGGAAGTCGGCCCCGAGACTATGCGCGAAATCGAGAAAGCCGTTTCTGCTGCAGACGCTCGACCATCTCTGGCGCGAGCATCTTGTAAGCCTTGAGCATTTGCGTCAGGCCGTCGGCCTGCGTGGATATGCCCAGCGCGATCCTTTGCACGAGTACAAGAGCGAGGCCTTCCAGCTGTTCGAGCACATGCTCGGCCGTTTGCGCAAGGACGTGACGGGACAGCTGATGCATGTCGTCCTTACGCAAAGGGCGCCGGAGGAGTTTGCGGACATGGAGTTGCCGCAGATGCAGGCGCACCATTTCGATCCGGTGACGGGCGAGGACGAGTTTCAGGGCGAAGAAGAGTTGGCCGCGCCGCAATCGAGGCAAGAACGCCGCGCCGCCGCGAAAACCGGAAGCGGAGCGCCGCTCCCGACGGCCCGTAAGGGAGGCGGCAGGGACGCTGCTGCGCCCGGAAGCAAGGGACAGCAGCCGAAGGGGCGCGGCCAGCGCGCGTCGGGGCCGTCGATCGATCCGGGCAATCCTTCAAGCTGGGGCAAGGTTGCGCGCAACGCGCCGTGCCCCTGCGGTTCCGGCAAGAAGTTCAAGCACTGCCACGGCGCGATCGCATCCGCGGCGGCGGAATAGCCCGCCGGACGCATGTGCCGCATGTTAAAGCGCCGGGTTCAAATGTCATGCGAGGCGACTTTGTCCGCCTGGCGATCCAGAATATTACTCAGTCATATTACTTGCTTCTAACATATGATGGCGCGCTGATCTAGCCCGGCCATGACGATATTACAACTGACCTAGCCATTTTCCTTTCGTTGCAGCTTGCCGGCTGCCTCGGCGGACGGCTGAAAAGCCTAACGGAGGCCGCAGGCGCGCGATAAGCTCAGGGCTTGGATAGGAATTCGCAGGCAGGCCCAGCTTTTCCTGGACCTTCTTGATGCTCGCGCGTGTCGCCAGCCCAAGCTTGCCGTCAACCTCGCCGACATCGTAGCCGCGCGCCTTAAGCAAGCCCTGCAGCTCCTTCGTCTGCTCATAGCCGAACGGCGCGACCCCGCGGCCTCTCGACATGGCGGGCGCGCCGTCGATGCGCGTCGCCAGATACGCAACCGTGGTCGAATAGACGAGCGACTGGTTCCACTCCAGATAGACTTTGAAATTATCGAAGGCGAGGAAAGCCGGGCCATTCCGCCCCATCGGCAGGAGCAGCGACGCCCGCAAATCGCCGGGAACGCCGCGCCGGCATCCGCAAGCCTCACGCCCATGCGCGCCCATTCGTTCACGGTGTGCTGGATGTTGAGGTCGGCCTGGGACCAGTCCATGCTCTCGGGAACGCGAACCTCCTGCAGCCAAGGCTCGTCACGCCGCCAGCCAAGGCCATGAAGATAGTTGGCCGAAGACACAAGCGCGTCGGGCACGCTGTGGATCAGGTCGGCCCTGCCGTCGCCGTCGCCGTCGATGCCATACTTGTAGTAGATCGAGGGCACGAACTGCGTCTGCCCCATCTCACCCGCCCAGGGGCCGTGCATCTCCTCCGGCCTCAGATCGCCGCGCTCGACGATGCGAAGCGCGTCAAGCAACTCTTCGCGAAACCTGTCCGGACGCCGGCAGTCATAGGCGAGCGTCGCCAGCGAGCGAAGCGTGGGAAGGTTGCCGACATTGGCGCCGAAATCCGTCTCCAGCGCCCAGTAACCGACAATGACGGGCGCAGGCACGCCGAAGCGCTGGTCGATCTGGTCGAAGATGGCCTTATATTTTTTGATGAGCTGGCGGCCTCTCTCGATGCGGTATTTCGCGGCCATGCGGTCCGAGAAGTCGAGGAAGGTTTGCGAGAACACCTTCTGCCCGCGGTCGCTATTGATCACGCCCTGATCGAAGGTGACGCCATCGAGTGCGGACAGCGCGCGCGGCGAAATGCCTTTGGCGCGCGCTTCGGCGCGGAACTCTGAAAGCCATCGTTCGAAGCTGCCGGAATTGGTGCACGCAGCGCCATCTCCGGCGGCGGCGGCCAGAGCGAGGCTTACGAAAACTGCGCAAGAGAAGGGCCTTCTCATGACTGCCTCCAGTCGTCTGTTCGGGAATCGAGTTCCAAGGGGGTGGGCGGGATCACGCCCGAAAATAGGGCGAATTCAAGACATTCCTTATCGTTCAGGCCGCGCCGGCGTGGATCGAGAGATCGCGGATCGTCGGGTGCCGGCCGGTAAGCGGGTTTTCCGGATCCCACTTCAGCGCGATGGTCTGGAAGCGCGTGGAAAGCGCATCGTAGATCAGGAGCTTGCCAACGAGCGTATCGCTGAATTGAAGGACGACCTTGATGACCTCCACGGCCTGGAGCGTGCCGATCACGCCTGCGACCGGACCCAGCACGCCGGCCTCCTCGCAGTTTGCGACAGCGCCGGGTGGCGGCGCCTCGGGAAACAGGCACCTGTAGTTCGGCAAGGGCTGCCCCGCCTCATCCTTCTCATAAGCGCGAAACGTTGAGAGATAGCCGTCGAGTTGGCCGAGCGCCGCGAAAACGAGCGGCTTCCTCGCAAAAAAGCAAGCGTCGTTAACGAGATAGCGCGTTTTGAAGTTGTCGGACCCGTCCGCCACAACGTCGTAGTTCGAAATGATCGAAAGGGCGTTGTCAGCCGTCAGCCGGAAGGGCATCGCCTCGACCGATACATGAGGATTGAGGCTCCGGCACAGCGCCGCGGCGCGTTCCGCCTTGAGCGCCCCGACATCGGTCGTCGTGAACGCGATCTGCCGCTGGAGGTTGTCGACCGAGACGCAGTCGTCGTCGATGATGCCGATCTGGCCCACGCCCGCCGCCGCAAGATACATGAGGACCGGGGAGCCAAGCCCGCCCGCGCCGACGACAAGCACGCGGGCCGCCTTCAGCCGCTGCTGGCCTTGCCCGCCGATGTCCTTGACCAAAAGGTGCCGCTTGTATCGCGTGACCTCCTCCGGGGTAAGGAGGGGCGGTCTTCCGATCCTTGCTCATGCCGATTGCTTCTCTGCCGCCCTTTAATCTATGCGGAGTTCGCGGCTTCGCCAACCCGCGCATGCAGGATCGGCTCCTTGCTATTCCGGCCGCTACAAATTATGTATATCCCAATTGGATATGCAAGGGATGCGCCATGACCAGTTCCACCGTGTTCATCAGCAACCGCGCCAAGCGTGCTCCTTCCCAAAGCCGTCGCCTTTCCCGAGGATGTGCGCCAGGTCGACATCCTGAAGATCGGCCGCAGCCGCGTGATCGTGCCCCTGGGCAAGCGATGGGACGACCTGTTTCTGAGCGGCCCGCGCGCGAGCGAAGACTTCATGCCCGAGCGCGAACAGCCCGAAGCCGAGGAGCGCGAGACGCTCTGATGCTCGCCTATATGCTCGACACCAATATCTGCATCTACGTTATGAAGACCTATCCGCTCGAACTGCGGGATAAGTTCAATGCGCTCGCCGAACAGCTCTGCATATCGAGCATCACGCTGGGCGAACTGCACTATGGCGCGGAGAGACGCCGCCGCGTAAAACCTGTGCGATCGAGCATTTCGCGGCGCGCCTTGAGGTGCTGGCGTTCGGGGGCAAGGCCGCCGCGCATTACGGCCAGTTGCGGGCGGAACTGGAACGCGCGGGAACGCCCTGTGGTCCGCACGACATGCAGATCGGCGGGGCATGCCCGCAGTGAGGGATTGATTGTCGTGACGAACGATATGCGCGAGTTCGCCCGAATGCCCGGTGTGCGCGCCGAGAACTGGTCTGAGGGTCGGCGCGCTTTTTCATTTATCTAACTTGTCTTTTGATTGCTGCTGTTTGCGTCGAAGGGGCGGCGAGCGTAAAATTAGCGCCGAAAACAATATGAGTTGGTTAGTGGATATCCGCCTGGGCATCGCAGCTATGCTGTGGATTGTTTTCGCCGCCTGTGCCGTGTCAACTCAACTGAGTGACGGAAACGTTTCGTACCTCTCCGCTCAAGACAACGGCGTACTCAAAGCATTACATATCCAGCAGCAAAGCACCCCATAAATATGATATATAAACCGATTGTGAAATGTGAGTATTCGGAAAACGCAGAGTTTTTTACACAGCAAGGAAGACGAAAGACGTGGATATTTCAATCTCTTCAATCAACGGCGATGCTCTGCACCGAGTTTGACCAAGGCGAGATAATTGGCGGCGTGCTTCTCGAAGCGGTGGCGATGGCGCGGAAGTGTTTCAGTTTGCTGAAGAAGCGCTCGACGAGGTTTCGGTATCGGTAGAGGAAGCGCTGAAAGCGGGAACGTTCACCCGGTTGGGCATCGGCTTGATATTGGCCCAAGCTCCCTGCGCTGCGATCCACTCTGACGCAGCGCTCGCTGTCGTAGGCGCGGTCGGCGAGCAGGATGTCGCCTGCCGAGGCCGGCGAGCATGTCCCGAGCGCTACGGCCATCATGAGCCTGGCCTTCGGTGAGCTTCAGCATGATCGGCAGTCCGTTGGCGTCGACCAGAGCGTGGATCTTGGTGGTCAGCCCGCCCCGCGAGCGCCCCATGCATCGGGTTCCAGCGTTCGTCCCCAGAGGCGGCTTGCCGCTTCTTTCTCGCACCCCCTTTTTTACGTTGGCTGCCGTGCTGATGAACCCGGATGGACGAGCTGTCGATCATCTGCAGATCGCCCTCGTAAGCCGCCGAAACCGCTCGAAGATCCGATCCCAGACCCCCAGCTTCCGCCACCGGACAAAGCGGTTGTAGCAGGTCGTCGCCGGTCCATAGCGCTCGGGGATGTCCGCCCAGGGCGAGCCCGTCCTCAGCCGCCAGTAGATCCCGTTCAGAACCTTGCGGTCGTCGGCACGCGGCAACGCCGCGCGGCTTGTTCGGCAACAGCGGCGCGATGATCGACCACTCGAAATCACTCAGTTCGTAACGGCGCGCGCATCATGGCGAGCTCCTCCCGGAGCTTGAATCACAGTTCGCCGACGAAACGGAATCCCGTTTATGAGCCTTCCACCGCTGCGCCCGGTCCCTCCGTTTGCCGCTTCACGACTCAGAACGTCGCGAGAAATTCCTTGTAGTTCGGGTTCTGCCTGAGCAGGCTGCCCG
Source organism: uncultured Alphaproteobacteria bacterium (assembly GCA_963727795.1). GTDB lineage: Bacteria > Pseudomonadota > Alphaproteobacteria > Rhizobiales > Rhodomicrobiaceae > Rhodomicrobium. The sequence goes on along the minus strand of CAVSHC010000003.1, from coordinate 177,562 downwards.
CCGAGGAGATAAGCAGGTCGACATCGTCCTTCGGAAGCTTGAAGCGCGTCGGGATTTTGTCGAGGCGCGCCTTGACGCTCGGCTCGCGCATCTGCTCGAAGCTCACTTTCGCGACCTGGAGCGAAAGCTCCCGGCAATCCCAGCCATCCGTCGAGCCGCGAAGCGTGACGACCTCCGGCGGGGTCAAGCCGCAGCGGTACTCGATCATCCGCTCGCGCCACTTCTCCATCTCCGTGACGAAGGCGTCGTAGGCCGCGCGCACATTGGCGTCCACGGCGGTGTCGGAGACGGCCTGGATCAAATCCATGAGTTCGGGCAACTCGGCGTTCTTGGCGATATCGCCGCCCGGAGGCCGCCCGGCGTCGACGACAATGAAAAGGAAGCGCCTCAGGTTGACCACCTGCCGCGGCGTGAGCGGCTGGTAAGGCTTCGTCGCGGCAGCGAGTTCAAGCACGAAGCCGCTCAAGCCCAGATTGTCGGTCATGCCGCCATCGAGGAGCTTCACGAATTGGACGTCGGATTTCTCGCGATAGCGCTGGATGGCGCCGGCCGAGGCGCGCAGGATCGAGGGAGCGCCCGGGCGGTCCGCCGAATACACCCAATCGGGCATGGTGAACTGGCAGCGGTCTGCGTAGTTCTCGATCACGATCGGAGCGAAGACCAGCGGCACGGCGGCGGAGGCGGAGACGGCCTCGGACAAAGGATAGCGCCTCAGATCGCTGCACAGCGCGCCGAAATTGACCGTGTTGTAGATGAAAGTCGTGCGGTTGAAGATATCGGATGCGTTGATCCAAAGCTGCGGACGGCCCGGCTTCAGCACATCGGCATAGGTGGCGCCATGAAACAGGTTCTGGTCCAGCCACGTGGGCAGGCCGCTACGGTCGTTCACGCCGCCCTTCGCAAGCAGCATCAGGTTCGTGACGTTGACCGAGGTGCTGAGAGAGGCCTCGGCGTCCTGAATGAGAAACCTGCGGCGGAAATCGGCGAGCGTATCGCGTCCGCGCAAGGCGAAATAGGCCGCAGTGACCGAGCCGCCCGACACGCCGGACACCAGCGAGACCTGATCGATGAGCGCGCCCCGCGATCCGGAACGCGCGGTCGCGTCTGTCCTGCCCAGTTCCTGCAGCACGCCGAAGGCGAAGGCGCTCGCGCGCGTGCCGCCGCCTGAGAAACTGAGCCCGATGACGGTCTCCGAGTCTTCCTGAAGGGGAGCGGGTCCCGCTCCGGTCTCCGGCGCCGCCGAGGCCTCATCGGTGATCGCGGAATTGATGGGTGCGTTTCGGAGGCCGAATCCGGCGCAGGCCGTGAGCGCCAGCGTGGTTGCGAGACAACCAGCGGCTGCCGCGAGACGCCAGGATCGCCGAGCGAACCCAAATTGTTTGTCCAAGATGCTACCCTCTCGCATCGCAAGGCGGCTGCCGTTCCAACAGCCGAGTGACGGCCCCAATCTCCTGCCAACGACGCTACGCTCACGAACCCGCACGAAAAAGAGATTGCCCTGGCGATTCAGGTGCCTCATGGACTCGTCAGAAATGTGGCGCTGAGCAGGTTCGGCAATCATTGGTTAGTCTTAAGGATTTACCTTAGGCCGGCGTCAATTTTGGGATGTCTCAGTTGGTCCTTTCGGTTAGAGTGCGGGTGAATGTCTAGAAGTTTATACGTGTTGTCCCTATTCGCAGCGGCGTTGCTCGCTACGCCGGCGCTTGCGCCTGGGAAAGCGCTGGCGGGCACGCCGCTGCAAGATGCTATTGCGAAGCTGACGCCCGAGCAGCAGGCGACGCTCAAGGCATTTGAAAGCGCACGCGCTATGCACGCCCGCCGCGTCGACCAATACTGGCGGCAGGCAGAGCTGAAGCGCCATAAGCGCAAGGCGAAAATCGCGGCGGGAAAGGCCCTCACGGTCGAGGACTACGTCAAGGAGCAGCCCCCGGTCTACATAGGGCCGAAGCGGCCGGATGAGATCATGGCGCAGCTGCCAAAGCCGCCGAAGCCTCCTGTCGCCGCGCACGAGCCGGTCGCCGTCATCGCCGATTTTCTGCGCGAGGCGGAGACGGTTTACAGCTTCAAGCCCGACCGGATCGGCGAAGACGATTTCATGATCTATTATGCGGTCGAAGCCATCAGGCTCGGTCTGTCGAGAGATCAGGTCGTGCGGCTTTATGCGCTTGAAACCGGCGGCATGGGCACGCACGATCTGCAATCCGGTTTCAATCCAAGGACCGGACGCGCCGCCTCCACCGCTCTCGGCTATGCGCAGCTCCTGGCGGCCAACTCCGTCGAGCAGGTGCGAAAAGATGGGGCTGACTTCGCGGCCCGGCTCGAACGGCTGGCCGCGGAGCCGGGCGCAACGGTCGCCCAAGCAGAGTCGATGAGGATCAAGGCGGCGATCATCCGGCGCATGATCGCGGACGCGCGGAAAGTGCCGGAGTCGTGGCCGGCCCATGTGGCCTATGCGAAAACGCCCAATGGGCTCGCGATGCATGCGCTCAATCTCGATGGGCATGTCGGGCCATGGATGCAGGTGGTCAAGCTGAAGGGCATCATGGACTATGCTTCGAAAAGGGGGCAGGGGCGGCTCACGGGAGCGCAGCTTGAGCTGATGAATCTCGCCGGGCCGGGAAGCGGTTTTGAGATGCTTCAATCGCCGGGCCGCGATATGCCGACTTCGAACTTTTTCGAGCGCGGGGGCTATGAGCGCAATCCTGTCGTCCATGACAAAACCGGGGCTCAGTTGCTTGTCAAGCTCGACGAAATCATGGACCGGAACGTGCAGAAGGCGGGGGCCCAGCAATTTGCGAGAATATTCGATGGCGTAGCCCGGCGCCTGGCGTCCGGCGGCGACCCGCGCAACTCGGCGGAGGCCACGACCTTCTTGAATGCTTTCGGCGCGCGCTGACGCTGAGGGCGGGCGATCGGGCCGATGCCTAAAGGTTTAGCCGCGATCTTAAGCGAAAGCGCGCCGCCTCCTGATATGGTGCCGGTGTGGAGTTTGAGTTACGGACGAATTCTTTCGCAGGGCAAAACGCGCCCGGCAAAAGAATCACCGTACATCCCGCTCCAGGGCAAGCATGCCGGCGTCTGGAAGCACTTCAAGAGGACCACATGGACAATCACGCGCGGGCGAATGGGCGCGTCATTCATCATTTTGTCTTTGATCGTGAGCCCGGCTGCGTTTGCGGCGGCTGAGGATCCCGCCCCTGAAAAGCCTGCGGCGCAAGCGCAGCCGGACGACAGATCCTATCTGCCTCCCTGGATGCAAGGGCAGGGCGGCGCCGAAAATGCGAACGCGCCCGGCAATGGCGCCGCGGAGCCAAGCCAGCGGTCTGCGGCCGTCGAGGGAGGCGCCGCGAAGAAGGCGAAGATTGTGAGCCAGGGACAGAGGCCTCGGCGGCATGGTTCGCGGGGCGAAGGGTTGTTTGGCGGGTTTGCGGGGTTGTTTGGGCGCTGACGCTCCCGGCGATCCTGCGCGCGCTGTCTCGCCGCGGGGCTAAAAGTCGGAGGCGATCCCTTTTTTTTCCCAATCGCCGTATCGTGTAGGCTCCGGCCCCTTGCGGCCGCCCACTTCGTTCGGCAAGGCCGCGCCCGCGTCGCGAGCCTGACGCTCCCGAACTTCCTGCAAAGCGCGCTTGGCTGCTTCCTTCCGGCGGCGCTCTATCTCAGCCTCGCTTGGTTTTTGCATGCCGGCCTCATTCATTCGGATGCGGCCCGTGCCGGAGCCGCGCCGTTCTGCGTGGATTACGCGGCCGTAGCGGCCGAGGGTTCGGTCTCGATTTCCGCCGGAGGTCAGGTCGCGAAGCGGAAATGCATGACATCGCCATCATGCACCAAATAATCCTTGCCTTCGAGGCGCATCTTGCCCGCTTCCTTCGCTCCCGACTCCCCGCCGAGCGCCACGAAGTCGCGATAGGCGATCGTTTCGGCCCTGATGAAGCCTTTTTCGAAGTCGGAATGGATCACGCCCGCGGCCCCTGGCGCAGTGGTGCCCTTGGTGATCGTCCAGGCGCGCGTTTCTTGCGGCCCAGCCGTGAAATAGGTGATCAGGCCAAGAAGGCGATAGCCTGCGGCGATCAGGCGGTTGAGGCCGGGTTCTTCCAGCCCAAGCTCGTTCAGATAAAGCGCGCGTTCGCTCTCATCCAGATGCGCAAGCTCGGCTTCGATTTTCGCCGAAATGACCACGATCTCGGACTCGGCTCCGGCGAACCGGTCCGCCACGATGTTTGAGTAGGCGTTGCCGTCTGCGGCGCTCGCCTCGTCCACATTGCAGACGTACAGGGCGGGTTTCGCCGTCAGAAGCTGCAACTGGCGGAACGCGCGCTGCTCGCTCTCCGAAAGGCTGGGGAGAGCAAGCCGCGCCGGTTTTCCCGCGGAAACGATATTTCAACGCGACATCGACGGCCGCAAGCGCCGCTTTCGCCTCTTTGTCCTGGCCTTTCGCCTTCTTCTCAAGCGCCGGCCGCCGGCGTTCCAGGCTGTCGAGGTCGGCGAGCATGAGTTCCGTCTCGACGGTTTCGGCGTCGGCGATGGGATCGACGCGGCCCTCGACATGGGTTACATCGTCGTCTTCGAAGCAGCGCAGCACATACGCGATCGCATCGACCTCGCGAATGTTCGCCAGAAACTGATTGCCGAGGCCCTCACCCTTTGGAGGCGCCGCGGACCAGGCCTGCGATGTCGACGAAGGTGAGCCGCGTCGGGATGGTCGCCTTGGACCCGGCGATACGGGCGATCGCCTCAAGACGCTCGTCCGGGACCGACACCTCGCCGACGTTCGGCTCGATGGTGCAGAACGGATAATTCGCCGCCTGCGCGGCGGCGGTCTGTGTAAGCGCGTTGAAAAGCGTGGATTTGCCGACATTGGGCAATCCGACGATGCCACACTTGAAACCCATGGAAAGTTCGCGATCCCTTCGTTTCTAGTCCAAACCGCGAACGCGCTTCCGGAACCATCGGGCGAAGAAGCCAGGCTTCTTCTGAGGCGCCGGCTTGGCCGCAGCGGTTCTCGCGCCGGGCGCTGGCCCGGCTTTTTCGACTGAGGGCGCCGGCGGTTGCTCCGCCGCAGACGCGGTCCGCGCCGCATGTGCGGCATGTGTGGCGGCATCCACCGGGTGGACCGGCTTTGGCGCCGCTTCCGGCTCAAAAATAACTCCATCGCGAGCGAAAGCAGGCTCGAAGACAGCCTCGCCAAGGCGCTCGGCGATTTCCTGCCGTTCCGCGGCCGCAGCAGGCGCTGGCTTGGCCTTAAGCACGACTTCGGCCGGTGAAACCGCGAGGACGGCGGAAGCCTGGCTCGACCTGTTTCACGGCGGCGGCGAGAGAGGCCAAGGCGCCGGCCGCCGGTGAGCTTTCGATCTTCACCGCTGCAGCAGGCGAAGCGCTCGCCGGATGCGTGGAGCCATTCAATTTTGCCGCCGGCGTGGCCGCCTTGCGTCCACGGGCGGCTTCACTCAAAAAAGCGGCCTCGCTTCCTTCGACGAGCTTCGCCATCCCTCGCGCCACGCCTTCGAGCAAAGTCGGAAGCCACTCGCGATCGGATTTCGCGAAATCCTGCAAGACATAATTGGCGACCAGCGCCTTGTCACCGGGATGGTCGATGCCGAGACGCACGCGCACATAATCATTGCCGACATGGGCGGAAATCGATTTCAGCCCATTATGGCCAGCATTGCCGCCGCCCTTTTTGACGCGGATCGCGCCGGGCTTCAGGTCGATCTCGTCATGAATGACGATCACGTCGCCGGGCTGCAGCTTGTAGAAGCGCATGGCTTCGCCGACCGCACGCCCGCTTTCGTTCATGTAGGTGGATGGCTTCAGAAGAATGCACTTCTCAAGCCCGATCTGGCCTTCCGCCGTGGCGCCCTGGAAGCGCTTCTTCCAGGGCGCGAAGCCATAGCCGCGAGCGATTTCGTCGACAGCCATGAATCCGATATTATGACGATTGCGCGAATACCGGTCACCCGGATTGCCCAGTCCGACGATCAGTTTCATGATTTTAATCTCTTATTATCGATGAATGCCGCCGGTAATGGGCAGCGAGGTCCGGGACGGACTATTCGCTTTTTTCCTCTTCGACAACGGCTTCGGTTTCGGTCTCAGACCGCGCCGCCGCCGCGCCTGCAATCGACGCGATGGTGAAGTCGCGATCGATCGTCGGCGTGATTCCCTTCGGCAATGCCACGGCCGAGATGTGAACGGCGTCACCGATGTCGAGGCCCGCTAGATCGACGCTGATATTTTCCGGGATCGCGTCGGCGGGGCAGGTGCACTCGATCGTATGGCGCACGATGTTCAGGACGCCGCCGCGCTTCAGGCCGGGCGAGGCGTCTTCGTTGATGAACAGCACGGGCACATCGACGTCGATGCGCGAGGTGCGGCTGACGCGCAGGAAATCCACGTGGATCGGGAAATCGCGCACCGGATCGACCTGCACGTCGCGCGGGATCACGCGCTCCTTCTTGCCGTCGACATCGAGCAGGTAGACGGTCGAAAGGAAGTGGCCGGTCTGATGGTGCAGCCGAACAAGTTTGTATTCCAGCGCCACGTTCGCGGGCCCCTTGTCGCCGCCGTAAACGACGCCGGGGACCAGTTTTTGCGCCCTGAGCGCGCGATTGGCGAGTTTGCCGGTTCCTTCGCGCGCGGTTGCCTTGAGTTCAATAAGCTCCGCCATGTTCATCTCTATTGTGTTAGCTGAGCGCGATTGTGCGGCGAACGGGCGCGCGGACCTTCGGCACTCGGGGGTGTTTCAAACCCTCTCTATAAGGGCAAGCGCGGAGAAAGACAATAAGCAGGTGTTCTTGTCCCGCCTGGGCCTTGGACCGAACCTTCCCATTCGTTCAAAGCAGACCGATCCGGACGCGGATTTGCTGGGCGGCGCGGAGCGGGCCGAGTAATGCCTGAGGCACGGTTCCATCCGGAAAATGCGCGGCTCCGCGCACCAAAGGCTGTGCCGGGACATCTGCTTTTGACAACACCTATTGCGTGGATGATTGGCGGCGATGAGACATGGTCCGCAAGCGCCGCTTAAGCTAGAAACCCGATATATTGTGCCTCGCCATTCTGTTTGGCGCATTTTTCAAAAGAGGACAGTCCATGAAAAGCTGGACTTCGGGTTACACGGCCGAAATCGAGTATACCCATGGGTATAACCGGGACTTATCGCCCGTCTTTTTGTCCCTGGCTCTTCTTCATGGCGGCGTGAGGCAAGACACCAAACAGCCTTTACGCTATCTTGAGCTCGGATTTGGACAAGGCCTCTCTCTCAATATTCACGCCGCAGCATGCGCCGGCGAATTTTGGGGAACGGATTTCATTCCTTCCCATGCGGCTAACGCCAGGGAGCTTGCAAGTGCTTCAGGCGCCGATGCAAGACTATTTGACATGTCTTTCCAGGAACTCGCGGCATTGGATGAACTTCCCGAGTTCAACGTGATCGTTTTGCATGGAATCTGGTCCTGGGTTTCGGAGGAAAATCGGGCCGTGATTGTCGACTTAATGCGGCGAAAGCTTGCTGTCGGCGGGACGGTCTATATCAGCTACAACTGCACTCCGGGCTGGTCTGCAGGGATGCCGCTCCGGCATCTCATGAACCTCCACATCGAGTTCGCCGGTTCCGATGATCAAGGCCTCATGCGCAAGATCGATGGAGCGCTCGGATTTGCAAAGCAGATTGCCGACGCCGGCGCGCTCTATTTTCGATCCAACCCCGGCGTTTCCGAACGCTTGCAGTGGCTCATGCAACAGAACCGAGCCTATCTTGCCCACGAGTACTTCAACAGCGATTGGGACCCGCTGCCATTTTCGGAAGTTGCGCAGAAGCTTAGTGACGCGAAACTTGATTTTGCAGTGTCGGCGGATCTGCTTGCGCACATGGCGTATATCAATGTGGGAGAGGAGGGACGGGCGCTGCTAGCTCGGATCGCCAATCCCGTTCTTCGGGAGTTTGTTCGGGATTACTTGTTCAATCAGCAGTTTCGGAAGGATGTGTTCATCCGGGGCTGCCGTCCTATGTATGCGCTTCAGAGAATTGAGCGTTTGCGCTCCGAAAGGTTTGTGCTTCTGAACGCTCCCGAAAGGATTTCCTTTAACGCCTCTGGCCCTGCTGGTGAAATCTCGATGAACGAGGGGGCTTTTAGACCGCTGATCGAGATCATGGCCGAAGGCCGCTGCGCACCGAAGTCGATTGCGGAAATCGTAGCGCATCGTGCTTGGAAGCGCCTGCCGCTCGACGCCGCCATCGAAGCGCTTATTTTTCTGACTGCGAGCGGACAGGCTGCGCCAGTCCAGCCCGACAGCATTATCGAACAAGCGAAAAGCCGGTGCAAAGGGTTGAACACGTACATTTGCGAGCGCAGCCGTTACAAAGAGGAAATTGGATTTTTGGCTTCGCCTTTAATTGGATCGGGCGTTCCAGTCGAAAGGTTGGATCAGCTGTTCATTCTCGCCCGCCAAAAGGGCCATACAGATACAAAAGCCTGGGCATCCTACGCGTGGGACGCGCTGGATTCCCAAGGGCAAAAGCTCATGATGGATGGCAAGGTTATAGAATCGCCCGATGAAAATAAGGCTAAGTTGCGCAGCTGGGCGATGAGTTTTGCATCAGAGCGATTGCCAATTTTACAGGTTCTCGGAATAGCTTAGCGTAATATCAATCGAAGAAAAGTTGCAAGCGCCCTCCGCTTTTTTCTGTTTAATATCAATGGCTTAGTGCAATTAACGCCCCAGTAAGGCGCTTTTCGCCAGGATCCTGGTCCTCTGCATCGTTACCGGGGATGCGCGGCCATGCGTACACGTTTAATCGAAAAACAGGCTCGAAACCAATTCCTCGCCCGATGTGCGCTGGATCGCCTCGCCGATCAGCCCGGCCAGCGAAAGCACCTCGATGTTGCTCGCCACCCGCACGGCTTCCGTCGGCACGATCGTATCCGTGATGACAAGCGTCTCGATCTTCGAGGCCATGATTCGGGCCACCGCGCCGCCGGAGAAAACGCCATGCGTGATGTAGGCGACGACCGAATTGGCGCCTTTCTCCAAAAGCGCGACCGCGGCATTGCAGAGCGTGCCGCCGGAATCGATGATGTCGTCGATGAGAATGCAATGCTGGCCGGCGACGGAGCCGATTACATTCATGACCTCGGATTCGCCCGGCCGGTCGCGCCGCTTGTCGATGATGGCGAGCGGAGCGTCGATCCGGCTTGCGAGGCTGCGGGCGCGCACCACGCCGCCGACGTCGGGCGAAACCACTGTGACGCCGCCATCCTTGAAGCGCTTGCGGATGTCGCGCACCATGACCGGCGCTGCGTAAAGGTTGTCGGTCGGGATGTCGAAGAAGCCCTGGATCTGACCGGCGTGGAGATCGACCGTCAGCACCCTGTCCGCGCCGGCATGAGTGATCATGTTCGCGACGAGCTTGGCGGATATCGGCGTGCGAGGCGCAGTCTTACGGTCCTGGCGCGCGTAACCGAAGTAAGGGATCACCGCCGTGATGCGCCGGGCCGACGCGCGCCGGAGCGCGTCGATGATGATGAGCAGCTCCATCAGGTTGTCGTTGGCGGGGTAGGAGGTCGATTGAATGATGAAAACGTCCTCACCCCTGACATTCTCCCGGATCTCGACGAAAATCTCCATGTCAGAGAAGCGCCGCGCAAAGCACTGCGTGAGCGGTGTCTTCATGTAGGCAGCGATGGCGTGGGCCAGGGGCCGATTGCTATTGCCGGCGACCAGTTTCATGAGCGGGCGAGTCCATGGTGACAGTAGGTTCACAGAAACAGCAAGGAGCGCGCATTGCTGCGCGCTCCCTATCTGTAAACCTGCGAGTGTGCAAAAGCCACCCGCACGTTGAAGCAGGCGACGATGGTATTACCCCGCCGAACCGTTCGAAGCCGCTGCTTGGCCTGAGCTCTTGCTGATCAGCTTCGCAACTTCGGGAGCCGCCGAGCCGGCCGCAAGGTCCGCGACCTGACCCCACGCGCCGTCGAGGCTGCCAGCGGAGATCTTGTTGTTCTGCACGACGGTCTTTTCCAATTGCTTGCCGGATGGGTCGATCACAACCCAGCGGATCGTGATGGGCTGCTGCCCATTCGACACGGCGCCCAATTCGACATGGCCTTGGATTTTATAAGATCCAGATCCGCCTGAAGAGGCAGTCTTGATTCCCTCCTGGCCGAGCGCGCGCCTCATGGCGTCTGCAAGCGAGGTTTTGCCATCGCCGGGCGCTCCGTTCACGGCTGGGACGACGGCGATCATCTCAGCTGGGGAAACGGCAGCCGTTTGGACAGGACGCGCCTGCGCCTGGGTATCGACCGCGGCGGCGAGCGAGGCATCCGGTTGAGGCTTGGCGCGAGAAGCCTTCGGCGCCGTGTTGGCCGCAGTCTTCTGAGCGGGAGCCGGGTCTGCAGCGGCCTTCACGGGAGCGGCTGCGGGCTGATTGCTCGCGACGGCCGCCGCGGGAGGCGGCGCATTGGGGTTTTCGATCCAGGCCGTCAAATCCATTGCGGATTTCAAGGCAACCTGTTGGACACCGTCTTCGGTGACGTGATTCCAGGCATCGCCCCCGTGTTTCTTGGAGACAAGCTCCTCGCCGGCGATGCTGCGAACCTTGTTGCCTGCCTTGTCGGTCACGTCGATCGTATAGGCGAGCTTGGTGCCTTTCTTCGGCTCCGGCAGCGCGAGATACGACGGCTTCACGACGTACATGGCGTCCTTGGCGTCGACGATTGCGACGCCCTTGGCCTTGATCGATGCAGCAAGCTGATCGTTGACCTTGCTGGCATATTTCTGGGGAACGCCCTGAGCGGGCGTCAGGGCGACAGCGGGCTTGGCCTTCAGGCTTGTACTGGCGGTGTCGCTGTTTTGAAAGAAATCACCGCTGCAGCCGGCCAAGCCGGAAAGCAGAAGTGCTCCAGTCAAGAGCGACGCGGCACGGCGAGCTGCGCTCTGCGCGGCCGGTTTGTTCTCGCGCGTCACTTTTCCACTCCTTAGAATTTATGGGTCCAGGACGGCGGTACTTGACTATACCGGCACTTATTCTTCCGCCGAATCTCTTAACGGCTTAAATCTAGCCCTAGCGGCAAAAGCCGTCCAGCCGAAGGAGCGTTACACGCGGTCCGCTCTGTAGAAAGATGGCTAAAATCGGGGGTTGCCGACCCACTTATCCACATCATCGGAGTACAATGGCGGAAATTTGGCGTCCGTAATCGGGCTCTGAGCGGTGACAGGAACGCCGGTAACTGAAAAGAATCGATTCGTTCTCATAGGTGCAAACAGCAAGTCCGTGAATATCGGCGAGGCCGAGAGTCGTTAGTCTTTCGCGCACATAGCCCGGCAGGTTGAAATGAAAATGGCCGCGTTGGCCGTCCGAGAAAAATTTTCCGTTACCGTCCTGGCCCGTCACGAATGACGCCTTGAACTCCGGGCCGACTTCGTAGGCGGCTTCCGAGATGGCCGGACCGATGGCGGCCGAGATGCGGGACGCGCGGGCTCCGAGGCTCTCCATGGCCTCGATGGCGTTCTCGACGACGCCGTCCCTCGCGCCCCTCCACCCGGCGTGCACCGCGGCGATGACGCCCGCGACGGGGTCGGCCATGAGCAGCGGAATGCAATCGGCGGTCAGGACGCCGATGCCAAGGTTCGGCGTGGCCGTGACGATCGCGTCCGCTTTCGGCGCGTCTGACGGACTCCAGGCGGCAGTGGCGATGACGGCCTTCGCGGAGTGAACTTGATGCGGGCCGATCAGCGCTTCCGATGGCACGCCCAGCGCCGCGGCGGCGCGCGAGCGGTTTTGCTCGACATCGGCGCGGTCGTCCCCTGACCCCCTGCCGCAGTTGAGGGACGCGTAAATCCCTTTCGAAACCCCCCCGGCGCGAAGGAAGAAGCCGTGAGCGACACTGCTGGATTCAAGGCTGGCCGCCCTCATGCAGCGCGCCCCGCCGCGCGCTTTGGCGCCTGTCTCTCCGCCGTGCATCGATGCGTCCGTCATAACATCCTCTGGCGTCACCTGAACCTTTCTGCAAATGGGGGCGGCGGCGTGGACATGCCATTGGTCAAGGCGAGGACCTTGAACAGCGCTCCCATTTGAGCCGGATCGATGAGGCGCGCAACCCGGCTATGCATGTCCATGGCTTCCTCGTGCGAGGCGCGGCTGAGGAGTTGGCCAAGACGCGCCTCCAGGCCAAGCCGCAGCAGCCATTCTCCCATCGGCATGGGGCCGAAAGTCTTGAGATTCACTTGGGCGGCGGCCTGCTCCAGGTGCAGGAAGTCCACATGCGCGGTGAGGTCGGCTTCGCCTGGAGCGTCGAACAGGCCCGCAAAGCGGTGCCGCCTCACAGCCTGGACCGTGTCGCCGAACGAGGGCAGGGCATAGCCGTAGTCAATAATAAGCGCGGCGAACGGTGTATTGGCCGCGAAAGATTCCATGATGGGGTGGACGGACCGCCGCTCCAGGATCTCGCCATCCTCAATAAAGTCCCGGCAAAGGGCGACGCCGGGCGGCGCTTCGTCCTCGCCGCTCAGCGTGAACCGGAAGGCGCCATCCTCGAAAGCAACCATGCGCTCCCGCCATCGTTCCTGACCGGCGTCGAAGACGAACTGTCGCACAGGCAGGCAATCGAAGAACTCGTTCGCGATCACGATCGCCGGGCCGGTTGGCGCTTGTCTCAGGTCTTCGTGCCAGAAGACAGGAACCGGCGCGCCGCCGAGCGCCACCCTTTGCGCCTCCCTGAGAGGGTCCGACGTTTCGACGAGGTGAAGGCTGGCGCTCTGGAAAAAGCGCGGCAGCACCTTGAGCGCGCGAAGCGCATCCGACATCAGCGTGCCACGGCCGGGGCCGAGTTCGATGAGCCGTATGGCGGGCGGCTCGCCCATCTGCCGCCAGACCGCGCCCGCCCACAAGCCGATCAACTCGCCGAAAACCTGCGAAATTTCCGGGGCGGTGATGAAATCGCCGGCCTCCCCAAACGGATCCCTGTTCCGGTAATAGCCATGCTCAGGATCGTAAAGGCACGCTTGCATGAAATCGTGAAGAGAGATTGGCCCGCTCGCGGAGATGCGCCCGGCCAGTTTTCGGGCCAGCGGCGTAACGGAGCGATCATCGGGCGGGGGAGGCGGCATGTGCGGATATTATGAAAAGCCTGGAGGGAGAGTGGCTTCGCTCCAAGCGTTCGCCAATTCTAAGATCAACAATTCCATGCCGCCCGCAAGAGAGCAACCGGAAAGGATGAAAAACAGCACCGCAAACGACCGCGTCCTCATGTTTGAGGCCTATCGACAGGAGAACCCCGTTTCCTGTCACGGGCGCGGCGGCCGTGCTGCTGGCGGCGCCATTGGATGGCCGCGCCCACTCGATGTGTTTACAAAGCCCGTACACGAAATAACCCAAGGCCTAATGAGCACAGCAACCCGGTCTGAAATGCCGGAGTTCCTGAATGTCCGGATCGGAACGTCACGGACGGCAGGCGAGAATCTGGTGATCTCGTAGTTGAGGCGAGATCCTTGGCGCGGCCTTGCCCGTAAAGTCTCTCAGCCTGAAAATATAATGCCATGATTTATGACGGTCTCAGACACGAAACCGATTCCGGTGCGGATCAACGTTGCGCCCTGAGCCAGTAAGCGGAAAAAGCCCTTGTAGAAGCCTTGGCAATAAGCAAAGCGAAGTCTCAAGAAATCATACAGAGGAGAACGCCGTACCTATTTGTATAGGATCACATGCTTTCCAATAGAAAAATTTTCTGAGATCTGGTTCAATTTTATGGCGGGTCATATGGCCGCCCGCGCTCGGGCAGAACGCTTACGTATTGGGCAGTGAGATCATGACATCGCAACTCCTTGCAAAGACAGGCGCCATCGGTTTCTCGAGTGCGCCGCGAGACGCTGGGCCTAAAGGTTATCTGAGCGGCAAGACGCTGCTCTACGTCGGAGGCCGCACCCAGCAGGTTCCCAAACTCAGGAAGCTGGCGGAGGAACAGGGAGCGGATCTCCTGCATCACGATGGGGGGCTGGCGGAGAGCGCCCACAGCCTTACGGCCCTGGCCTCGCGCGCCGACGCGGTTCTGTTTCCGGTCGACTGCGTCAGTCATAGCGCCGCCGCAAAGGTGAAGCGCATTTGCAAGCAGTTGGGAAAAAGCTATTTCCCCTTGCGGCGATCCGGCCCGGCGAGCTTCGCGGCGCTGATCGAGCGCCTCGCGTAGCCTTCCGGAATGCCGCGCCAGTTGTTCTGGCGCGAGCATCGGGACGCCTTCTATGCTTTTTCTGTCGCGCCGGCCGGAGGCTTGACTCCCCGGCCGGCCCTCTTTGAGGGATTACCAAAGTTTACGCTACGCTACTTATACGGTAGGGGCGCCGGCGGGTTCCACAGCGGGATGATGGCGCGGGTCCAGAGGCGCGTCTCGTAGGACTTGCTGGGGAGGGCGTCGGTGAAATTGTAGTAGCCGCTGCTGTACACGTCCTGCGTTATATAGGTTTGCAGCGTAATGCCGGGGAAGCTGTAGCCGACAAGACCACCCACGGCAAACTGAGACTGCTCGCCCGCGGGAACGCCATGGACGATGTTCGCCAAGCTGTTATAGGGCGCGTGGCTCGTATCCGACGATCCGAAACCGACAACGCCCACTTCCCACTTGCCGATCGTCTTCGTGGCCGTGAGGTCGTAATTGACGTAGCTGGGGAGAATCTGGTTTCCTACGTAAGGCAGCGGGTTGTTCCACACAGTCGTTGAGCCCGACGTCCCAGGCTGTCCGAAGCTCACATTCGCAGCCAGCTTCCAGCCATCGGCAACATAACTCAAATTCACGCGCTCGCTGAGCACGCTGCTATTGAAGCCAAAACGCGCGAGCTGGTTGTCAACGCCAGCCCAGCCGCCGATGAACGCGCTGAAGCCGAAGCCATGGCCGAGGTCCCAAGCCGCGCCGATATAGCCGACCGGATTATAAAGCTCGGTGTAGTCGCGGCCCGACCAGGAGAAGTGATGGGCGGCGCCATCAGCAGCGAAGACGGGATCCGGAATTCCGCCGCTGATTTCAGGAAGCGCAGCGAGGACCTCAATTCGCGCGCCGGCGATGGTCCAAGGCGAGGACCACGCGATGAGCGGGATGTTGATCCCGAGCGTCGATTTGCTGTCGTCGATGCCGCGCCAGCCGCCCACCGAGGCGTTGTTGATGAAATAGAGGCCTTCCGGAAGCGGTGCGCCAAGCGCGAGGCCCGCCGTCCAGCCGGGAGGTTCTTGCGACCCTGCAATGGCGGCGCCCGCCGCGCCGAAAGCCATGGCGCCCACCGCTAGGGCGGCGACACTCGTCTTGATTATTTTCATGGTCCCCATCCGTAAACGCCCAGGCGAGAGAACTGGCTTAAGCCGAACTGATAGCGCGTCGGCTCGCTGTAGCGCCGGTTAAAAGTCGACTCAGTTTATAAACATTGGGAAGCTTAAGCGCGGGCTAGGCGGGACGCCAGTGCAAATCGGTCACAGTGTGTTTGTTTTTCTTTCGCAAGCCCCTGATTCCGCTGAATTTCTATTGTCTGTTCCTTTTTAGCGAATCCATTCTACTGGGGCGCCACACGCTTGCGCAAATAAGCGTCAAAGCCAGACTGATATGCGGCTACTTCACCGGGCAACTCATGAAAAATGCGCCCGAAGCGCTCATCCAAAGCATCCGGGCGCTCTCCGCAAATTCAAACTGAAGAGAAGGCGGGAGTCCTCAAGCCAGCCCCTCGAACAGCACCTTGCTTTCAGGCGCGACTGGCGCAGCGCAAAGAATGTCCGTACCCCGAGGTGGGAACCCTTCTGAATTCGCGGAATGCACGCCCGCATCTGCTGCTATATGACGTAGGTGAAAAATTCGTAGGTTGCTTGCGAGAGATGTTCATCCATGGTCTTGGCCGGATTGTCCGTTCCGGCTCCTTTGATTATGCGCGCTGGAACGCCCACCGCTGTACACCGGGGCGGAACGGGCTGAGTGACAAACGATCCCGCGGCGACCCTGGAATAGGCTCCGATCTCGATGTTGCCGACGATCTGCGCGCCCGCGCCCAGAAGAACGCCGGTCCGGATCTTAGGGTGGCGGTCTGTTTTCTCCGTTCCGGATCCTCCAAGCGTGACGCCATGCAGGATCGAGACATTGTCCTCGATCACGACCGTCTCGCCAGCCACAAAGCCGGTCGCATGGTCCAGGAATACGCCATTACCGATTTTCGCGCCGGGATGAAGGTCCGTCTGAAAAATTTCCGAAGCCCTTACTTGCAAGTGAAGGGCGATGCGCTGCCTCCCCGCGTTCCAAAACCAGTGAGCGAGCCGGTGGGTCTGGATCGCTGAATAGCCTTTGAAGAACAGGAACGGCTCCAGAAGACGGCTGGACGCGGGGTCGCGATCGACAACGGCTGAGATGTCCGCCCGCGCTGCTTGTCCGATACCGCTTTCAGCCAGCAGCGGCTCCATGAAGATGGTCTTGAGGTCAGAGGCCGGAAAAGACTGCTGGCTCAGTTTCTTGGCGAGGCTCCACGCAAGCGCTTCCTCAAAGCTCTCGCAGTCGAGAACTCTCCCATAGAGCCGTGCGAGAACCGGTTCCGCGCTCAGCGCCTGTTCCGCCTCGGCGCGCAAGTTCAGCCATACCGGATCGTTTGCGGCGCCACCCTCTGGGCTTACCGGTTCATGTGAAGGCGTGTGCACATTCGACGATGCGCATTCGGACATCGGGCGGGTCTCATCGGGAACGCGTTTGTAGTGCATCGTAGTTCTTTAGCGGGAGAGCGGGATGATTTTTCTCAAGAAGTCAGAATTACTCTACAAAAAAGAAAACAGAATCTGCAAGTTCGCTACATGTAATGGCAAAATTTTGTCTATCGCGAAAGCATTAGAAATGACGTGCTGTCTTTCTGCTAGTTGCTGGAATTTTTCGAATGTTGAAGCAGGAGATGCAGTAGTGCTGTTTATTCTGCCAAACGCATGACCCCTCCAATCCCAAAATTTGTTTTCAAGGCTTTCATCGGGACACGATCGGCATGCGTGATAAGCGGTGCGATACGCTCCGGTCTCCGCGAAATTCGGGTGGGGGTGAAATTCCGGGGCAGGCTAGAAAGGGACGGGCGCAAATTTTTTTTTCCGCCGGGTGTTTTGGAATCTTATCATCGAAGATATTTGCTTTTTTGCAAAGTCATGCCCTTTGTCCTAGGTTTCCGATAGACATTGTTCCGCCTTGAGCCTATCAATGCGCCACTCTTTCAGATGTTCTGGCTCTTCGAACCGCTCCCCGCCGCCGCGGGGCAGTGGAAGGGCTTGCGCATTCGTAGAGAGCTGAATGCCGGCGCTATCCGGCGCACACAGCAAGCCAAAGAAGAGAAACTCAATGGCAGATCCAATAATTCCCACGGCCCTTGGCGACGCAGCCGCCCGGCAACTGGCGAACGCCACCAAGTCCGTGCCGATGATGTCCACCATCACGCCGCGATGGCTGGTCCATTGCTTGCAATGGTCGCCCGTCGAGGCCGGTATCTACCGGCTCAACCGCGTGAAAGATCCCGCAGCCGTGGCCGTCGACTGCTCAGCTCACGACGAACGGATGCTCCCGCAGACATTCGTCGATTACGTGGAAAACCCTCGCGAATATTTATTGAGCGCGGTCAACACCGTGGTCGAAGTGCATACGCGGGTCTCCGACCTCTATAGCGTCCCCCACAATCAGATCGCCGAGCAACTGCGCCTCAGCATCGAAAGCGTGAAGGAGAAGCAGGAGAGCGAACTCATCAACAATGGCGAGTACGGTCTCCTGGCCAATGTGGCGCCATCGATGCGCATCAGCACACGCACAGGCGCGCCCACTCCCGACGATCTTGATGAGTTGATCTCCCGCGTCTGGAAAGAGCCTGGGTTCTTCCTCGCCCACCCCGCCGCCATCGCGGCCTTCGGGCGCGAATGCACGCGCCGCGGCGTTCCGCCTCCGACCGTCACCATGTTCGGCTCGCCGTTCTTGACCTGGAGAGGCATTCCGCTCATTCCGACCAATAAGATCGGCACCGATGGCGCCAAGACGAGCATCCTCCTGATGAGAACGGGAGAAGCAAAGCAAGGCGTCGTCGGCCTCTATCAGCCTGGGCTGCCCGGCGAGCAAAGCATGGGCCTTTCCGTGCGCTTCATGGGCATCAACAACAAGGCCATCGCCTCCTATCTCGTGTCGCTTTATTGCTCGCTGGCGGTCCTGACCGACGATGCGCTCGGCGTGCTCGATAACGTCGTAGTGGATAAATACCATGACTACAGCTAATGCCTTTTCGCCTGGGCTTTCTCCCCACGGCGTAAAGGGCGGCGACCCTGCCGAGGGGTTAGGAGGCGGGCTTCCCGCCTCCTTGCCGGACGAGGCGTATCTCACGCGCCTCGCCAACGAGATGTTCGCTCAAACGCCGGGGGGCGCTCCTGGCGGCTTGAACCTTGGCGGCTTTCAGCCTTCCGGGATGCAAGGCGGCGCTCCCTCCAACCCATCGCTGGCGGCGGATGCTCCTGGCCTTGGCGCGGTTGGGATGATGGGCAACTCGAACCTGCGTCCTTCGGCGCACGGCGCTTCCATTCCAGGCATGGCGGCTCCAAGGGGTGTGCCCTCGGCCATTCCCCTTCCGGGCGAGGCGGAGTGGCGCGCTGTTCTCGCGCCGCGCTTGCCGTCGCCGGGCGGCATTCCCTCTCTGTCAGGTGCAGAGCCTGCCAATGCGGAAGCCCTGGCCTTGTCCGGCACGGATGCCCCAGGTCTTGGTGCGGTGGGAGCAAGGAGCAACTCGAACCTTCGGCCTTCCGGGCACGGCGCTTCCGTGCCGGGCATGGCCGCTTCAAGAAGCGCGCCGTCAGCGATACCGCTGCCGGGTGAGGCCGAGCTGCGCGCGCTTCTGGCGCCGCGTCTGTCTTCGCCGGCGCCGGCTCAGCCTTTGCCCGGCTTTCAGCCCGCTGACGCCGAAGCCCTTGCCTTGTCTGGCGGCGATATCCCCGGATTAGGCGCTCTTGGGTCCCGGACCAACTCGAACGTGCGCCCCTCGGCGCACGGCGCGCCCATGCCAGACGCCGCCTCGAAAGAGGCTCCACTGACTGTTCCTCCATCGGCCAGCGGTTTCGGCGGTTCGCCCGGCTCCCGCCACTACTTTCTGGACGAAAGCAGGCTGCCGCGCGGGGCTGAACGGGGATCGCCGGCGCCGCAGCCGGGCTACGACGTCTATGCCGTGCGGCGCGACTTTCCGATCCTCGACCAGCAGATCAACGGCCGTCCGCTGATCTGGCTCGACAACGCCGCCACAACGCAAAAGCCGCAAGCCGTCATCGACCGGCTCGTGCATTTCTACAGCTTCGAGAACTCCAACGTGCATCGCGGCGCGCATGAGCTGGCCGCGCGCTCGACCGACGCCTACGAAGACGCGCGCAAGAAGGTGAGCGGCTTTCTTGGAGCGTCCTCCTCGGACGAGATCGTGTTCGTCCGCGGGGCCACTGAGGCGATTAACCTCGTGGCGCAGAGCTGGGGCCGCCAGAACATCGGCAAGGACGACGAGATCGTCATCACCTGGCTCGAGCATCACGCCAATATCGTGCCCTGGCAGCAGCTCTGCACGGAGACGGGCGCGGTGCTGAAAGTGGTTCCGGTCGACGATCACGGGCAGGTTCGGCTCGATGCGTATGAGAAGCTGCTCGGGCCGCGCACGAAGCTCGTCTCCTTCACCGAGGTGTCGAACGCGCTCGGCACGGTTACGCCCGCCAGGCAGATGGCGGAAATGGCCCACCGCTACGGCGCGCGCGTTCTCATCGATGGGGCGCAGGCCGTGTCGCACATGCCTGTGAATGTGCAGGAACTTGGGGCCGACTGGTACGCCTTCTCAGGCCACAAGGTGTTCGCGCCGACCGGCATCGGCGTTCTCTACGGCAAAAAGGAACTGCTCAACTCGATGCCGCCCTGGCAGGGCGGCGGCAACATGATCCGGGATGTGACCTTCGAGCGCACCGAGTACCACGATGCGCCGGGGCGCTTCGAGGCCGGCACCGGCAACATCGCGGATGCGGTGGGGCTTGGCGCGGCGATCGACTATCTCGGCCGGATCGGCATGGAGAAGATCGCCGCACACGAGCAAGGGCTCATCGCCTATGCGACGAAGCTTCTGTCCGATGTGCCGGGGTTGCGCATCATCGGAACGGCGGCCGAGAAAGCCGGCGTCGTCTCCTTCGTGCTCAACGGCAAGGAGAGCGAAGGGGTAGGCGGCGCGCTCAACCAGGAAGGCATCGCTGTGCGCTCAGGCCATCACTGCGCCCAGCCGATCCTGCGCCGCTTCGGGCTCGAAAGCACGGTGCGCCCGTCGTTCGCGCTCTACAACACCTACGCCGACATCGACGCGCTGGCCGCCGCGTTGCGCCGGATTCAGAGCGGGCATAATCCCTATATGGGCTGATAACACGGACGGCCCGGCCTCTTCGCCGGGCTCGTCATCAGCCTGCCCTGGGCGGCAATGCCCTTGCAGGGGCGCCCCAAGTCATCGCGCCATTAGGCTTTCCCCGGTCATCGCGAGCGGCCGTTGGAACCCGTTTTGGGGGGATAAGCATGGTGCGAAGCGGCGTCCAATTCAAAGGCGCCATCTGAGAGTTGCTGGCCCTCCTTCAATTCCGGCATCTGCTCTCGGGCCTGCTACAAGCGCATGCAAACGCCGGAATTGGTCCGCGAGCCAGGGATCTTAATAGACAGTTCCCAATAGTGAGCGAAGAACAAGCCGCGGCTTGGGGAGAAACAAACTTTTCTAGTTTAGAAGGGTCGTTGCAGCGATGGGAAGCTCTGTCTTGGCGGCGTCCTGTTGTGCAACCCATGACCAAAAACCTTTGGCCAGGCGTAATGGCGTTCACGGCCTGTCATCCAGGAACAAGCGCGCTACGCCTGCGAGATTAATGGTTACGGGCGCGTTCTTTATGCTTGGAGCGAATGCTCGACATTGCCAGCCGCGTAAAAGAGCAACGCCATGGACCTTGCTGTTTTTGATAGATCCGCAAATGGTTCGAACGGGACCGCCGGCGCCGCCGGCCTGTGGGCCGCAATTGTCAACTCGTCCTGCGACGCGATCCTGAGCCAATCGCTCGACGGAACGGTAACAAGCTGGAACCCGGCGGCTAGCAATCTGTTCGGCTACCACCCTGAAGAGATGATTGGCGAATCGATCCGCCGTCTCGTCCCCAGCGACCGGCATGATGAAGAAGATCGGATTCTGGCAAGAATAAGAGCTGGAGAGCGGGTTGAATCCTATATCACCGTCCTTTGGAACAAAGAGCAGCGTCCCATCGATGTTTGCTTAACGATCTCGCCCCTTTGGGACCAGAAGGGGAAGATCATCGGCGCCGCGACGACTGTACGATGCATCGCGCAGCCAAAAGCGTGTGAAGCGTTGCGCTGGCGGCAATTCGTGGATCAGGCGCCCGTCGCCATGCTCGTGCTCGACCGCAACATGGTCCATCTGGCGTGCAGCCGCCGCTGGGTTGAACTTCATGGGACCGATGCGGGCATTGGCCGCTACCATTATGACCTCTTCCCGCAAGTCCCGGAACACTGGAAAGAGGCGCACCGCAGAGGCCTGGCTGGTGAAACCGTTAGCGCGGATGAAGAGGAGTTCGGGCGCCCGGACGGCGGAAAGCAATGGTTCCGCTGGGAAGTTCGCCCCTGGGCGATGAGCGACCAGACCATCGGCGGGATCACGATCATGACCGAGGACGTGACCGACAGGGTCCTGGCCGTGCGCGCGTTGCGCGAGAGCAAGAAGCGGCAATCCTTCTTGCTATCGCTCAACGACGCTCTTCGCACGATCGACGAACCCGTTGAAGCGATCGCAGTCGCCGCCAAGATGCTCGGGCGAAAACTCGGCGCCGGCCAGGTTGTTTACGCCAAGATAGACGCGACGGGAGAGTGCGCGGCCATTACGCACGATTGGAACGATGGCGAAGCCGCTGGCGCCTTTGCCGTCCACCGGCTTGACGATTTCCATGCGTCTTTCATCGAAGACCTCAGGAATGGCAAAACTGTCGCTGTGAGCGACGTGCGCTCGGATCCGCGCTCCTGTAGTCCGGAAGCGTTGGCGATTTTCGAACGAGGTTCGGTGGCGGCGATCATCACTGTGCCATTCGTGAAGAATCAACGGCTGGCAGGTGTTCTGGGGGTTCATAAGCGCAATCCCCATTCCTGGAAAAAGGATGAGATTGCGCTGGCGCAGGAGGTCGCGGAGCGCACGTGGGAGGCTGTTGAGCGGGGACGGGTCTCGCAGGCTTTGCGGGATAGCGAGGACCGCCTGAAATTTGCGCTCGATGCCGGCGAGGTAGGAAGTTTGGAAATGTCGCTGGAGACAAGAAAGCATACGGCCTCGGATCGGGCTCTGTCCTTTTTCGGTCTCCCCCCTGGAATGCAGCCGAGCTTGGAAGACTTGATCGCCTGTTTGCATCCGGATGACCGGCTGGCCGTGGATCAATCTCTCCAGCGCACCGCTGAAACGGGGCAGCCGCTTAGGATCGAGTTCCGCAGACAGCTTTCAGACGGCTCGATCCAATGGCTCGATGCACGAGCTGAGCGCCGGTCTGTTTCCGGCAGGCAGTTCATAGGGGGCTTAATCCAAGACATTACAGAGAGAGTGAACCAGAAAGAAGCAGTGGAAAGGGCAGCCAAGGCCAAATCCGAGTTCCTATCCAACATGTCGCATGAGCTTCGCACGCCGATGCACGCGATTTTAAGCTATTCCGACATGGGGTTGATCGTTCTGGAGGAATCGGAAACTGAAACCGCCAAGGAATATCTGGGCAATATCAAAATTGCAGGATCGCGCCTGCTCGAACTCCTGAACGATTTGCTCGATCTTGCCAAGATGCAATCGGGAAAAATGATTTACAAGCGCGCGGACGCCAATTTCGCCGATGTGATCCGTCACGCGCTCATGGAAGTTAAGCCTCTCCTTGCTCAGAAATGCATAGAGGTCCAACAAGACGAACACGGCTCCCCGGCCAAGGTCCACATTGACGCAACTCGCCTGATCCAGGTGCTGGTAAATCTCCTCTCGAACGCGATAAAGTTCTCCACGACTGGCAAGAAGATCTCGATTGGCGTCAATCATCGGATGGCTGGAAACGGCGCTGAAGTCCTTCGCTGCCGTGTAGCCGATGAAGGACCGGGTATTCCCAAGGGCGAGCTACAGTCGATCTTCGGTAAGTTTGTGCAGAGCAGCAAAACCAAGACAGGCGCCGGAGGCACTGGCCTTGGCCTGGCCATCTGCCGTGAGATTGTCGAAGCCCATGGCGGCACGATTTGGGCTGAAAACATCGAGCCGAATGGCGCGGCGTTCCTCTTCGACATCCCTCTTCCAACAGCAGGAGAAGACCATGTTCTCCAAGCCTAAGATCCTGGTCGTCGAGGACGACGCCTTCAACCTCGATATTCTGCGATTTCATTTTGCCCGGGCCGGCTCTGAGGTCATCCCGGCGACTGACGGTCTGATCGCCCTGGAACGGCTCGAAGAGCACCGGGATGTGGCCGTGATCGTGCTCGATCGCATGATGCCGAATATGGATGGCATGCAGTTCTTCAACGCGATCAAAGACAACCCATGCTACCGCCATATACCGGTGGTTATGCAAACTGCGGCCGCGCTCGCCGAGCAAGTGATCGAGGGCATCAATGCTGGGGTTTACTACTATCTGACCAAACCTTATGATCAGCGGACCTTACTCGCCATCGTCGATTGCGCCGTTCAGGACGCGAAAAATAAGCAGCATCTTGAGAAGGAAGTGCTGCGGCGCAAACCGATTCCCGGCTTAATGCAGAAGTCTGCCTTTCGCTTCAAAACAATAAAGGAAGCCGGGAACTCTCGCCTGTTACATAGCAAACTGCTTGCCGTACCCTTCCAAAGCGGTTTATGGCTTGCATGAGCTGCTTCGGAACGCCGTAGAGCACGGAAATCTTGGTATCAGCTATGAAGAAAAAACCGATCTAATAATGAGCGGTACGCTGAATGCAGAAATTGAGCGAAGACTTTCTCAAAAAAACTATGCGAATAAGTTCGGAATAATTCATTTCGAGTTACAAGAAGGTGTTGCATCGGTCTACATCGAAGACCAAGGCCGTGGATTCGATTGGCCTAAATATTTGTTTGTGAGCCCCGATCGGGCCTGCGACCCGCACGGGCGGTCGATCGCTTTGGCGCGGGAATACTCATTCTCAGACCTGGAATATATTGGTGACGGCAACAAAGTAATCTGTAGGTTCGATCTTTCCTCCCTATCGCAGATCCGGGCGGACTGATGCGTTTGTCCACCAGAATCGGCATACTCGTGTAAGGGGATAGCCATGTATCACAAGGCTAAAGTGCTGGCTGTGGACGATGAGGATTTTAATCTTGATATCATCCGATTTATATTGTCGCGGAGTGGCTTCGATGTTGTCTGCGCCGAGGACGGCTTGGCGGGTCTACGGAAGCTGGAAGAGAACCTGGATGCCGCCATCATTGTGCTCGATCGCATGATGCCCAATCTGGATGGCATGCAATTCTTGACCGCCATCAAAAAAGATCCCCGCTTCAGCGATATCCCCGTTGTCATGCAGACCGCCGCCGCACGCACCGAAGAAGTGTTGCAAGGGATTGAAGCCGGCGTTTATTACTATCTCACAAAGCCTTACGACCAGGCGATGCTTGCGGGTGTCGTAAAATCGGCGCTGAACGACGCGGATAGCAAAAAACAACTCAAGGAAGAGGTTCAGAAGTATCGCAGCGTTATTGGTTTATTGGATGAATCTCGCTTTCACTTTCGAACGCTTGAAGATGCAAGAAACCTTGCGTATTACGTCGCGGCTTGTTTTCCTGATCCGGTGAAGGCTGTTTATGGCTTACATGAACTCTTGATCAATGCCGTTGAACATGGGAACCTTGGCGTTAGCTATGCTGAGAAAACTGAACTGCTGTCTACCGGCAACTGGCGCACTGAAATTGAACGCCGACTTGGTCTTGCGGAGAACCTTCACAAATATGGGACTTTGATTCTAACGGCGTCGCAAAACGAGTTTAAAATTCACATAGTGGATAAGGGTTGCGGGTTCAATTGGCAAAGCTACATAGAGTTTTCGCCGGAACGCGCTACAGATATCCATGGACGCGGCATTGCAACAACGCGCGCTTTTTCATTTGACTCTCTTGCGTATCTTGGCCCCGGCAATGAGGTCGTTGTTACCGCTCGAACTTGAGTTCAGTCTCTCCTGGCAAACATGCGTGCTCGGCGTGGTCATGGCGCTTGCGGTTCCGGCCATCGCCTGGATGGAGGAGTCGGCGCTGATCCTCGTTCTTGCCGGGGCGGCCTTCGTTGTCCTGGCTATCCTTTTCTGGCGTCTCGGCGACGGGAGAACCTCTGCGACGAAGCTTCAGAACGGCTGATCCCCGCCGGCGCGCTCGCGCAGCGCCTCGGCTCAGGGTTCACGGGCTACGCCAGCATCCGGCGAATGTCGTCCTTGCGGCCGTCCAGGACATGATGCTTCAAGACCGCGCCCACATGCGCAAAAATCAAAGCGTAGAACAGGAACGGCAGAACAATGTCGTGGGCTGCCATCCAAAATGACGCGGCGCTTTTGGCCGGCGCCACGGGGGATGGCACAGTCCACCCAAAGAACTGCGCTGTTTCCCCGCCATAAGCGCTCACCAGGAAGCCGCTGACGGGAAACGTCAAAATCAGACCGTAAAGACCGATGTGCGCTGCGCGGGCGAGGCGGCGTTCCCGTGGCGTTAACCCAGCCGCGGGCGCAGGCGGAAGGCTGAGGACGAGCCAAAGCAGGCGCAGGGCCGCGATCCCGAGCACCGTCAGGCCGAGCGATTGATGGGCGGCGAGAAACTCGGCATGGTCCGGGGAGCCCTCCTTCAGCACCGAGATGAACAACCCCATGGGTATAAGGCACAGGATCAGCGTCGCCGTGATCCAATGCGCAGAGCGGGACAGGAGACCGAAGGTGGACGCCGTATTGAGCAGCGGCGCGGCTTTGATCGGATTCCGCTTAAGCTGGAGCCACGAGGCCCAAAACAGAAAAACCGCAGCCGCTGTAGCCACCGCGGCCTGGATGTTGAGGATCAGGGGCTTAAACGGGTCGAGGGGTGATGCCGCCGGGGCCATGTCCCTGAACGTTCCGTCGAAATCGGCCATGACGATTGAGACAACGAGCATGACAAGAACGAGGGCGGCAAGGAGCGTTCCCGACGCTCTGACAAACCGGTTCGCCGCATTGAGGCTGAACGCCAGGGCAAATGCGAGGGCAAGGTAACTGAGCGCCATCATGAATGAGATCCGCAAGGTTGACAGGAGCATTAACGGATAGGGTTCGAAAAAGTCGCTTGATCGGCGCTATGGTCAAGGCTTCCTACCTTTTAGGATAGCATTCGTGGCGGGCGGTGTGACCCCTGCTCATGATCCAAGCCGCGCAAGGATGATGCGCCTCCCGCAAAGCGCCGCCGCTGGCTGCCGGACATTACCCACGATTTCGTCAACGCCCCGTTTCGCAAGGCCGATCGGATCGAAGTCAGCCTGGATATTTCCGATTGATGAAATGCTGAATAGAGAGCCGCACTTGAAGGCGCCCCGCGTGAGGCATACCTCAGGCGGGGCGCCCGTATCGCCGCAAGAACTTAAATGCATCCGGAGCTGATCGACATGGCCGACAAAACGTTTCCCTTCACGCGCACCGAAGCGGAATGGCGCCAAGTCCTGACGCCCGAACAATATGACATCATGCGCGGTCATGGGACGGAAGCGCCGGGCAGCTGCGCGCTCCTCCGCGAAAAGCGCGCCGGCACATTTTCCTGCGCCGGTTGCGGTCAGCCTCTCTTCGAGTCCAAGGTCAAGTTTGAAAGCGGCACGGGCTGGCCCAGCTTCAACGACCCGGTCGCTGGCGCCGTTGAAACCTCGACGGATCGCAGCTACGGGTTGGTGCGCACCGAAGTTCATTGCGCGAATTGCGGCAGTCATCTCGGTCACGTTTTCGAGGACGGCCCTCCGCCGACCCATCTGCGCTACTGCATCAACGGCGTCGCTCTGAACTTCACGCCGTCTCATTGAAGCCGGCGCCGGCGCGCAGGCCTGGGCTGGCAGCTATCGGGAAACCGCCGAATGCATGTCGACGCAGTGCTTCTCGAGACCGGGGTGTGAAAGCACACATGCCTTCAGCGGCGTGTCGATCGCATAGAAGTAGATGTTCGCGATAAACCCGTAAATGGCCGCGTCAATGCTGGTCGGCGTTGGTCCGAAGAAATAGCCGCCCGCCGGCTTTATGCTCGCCAGCATCTCTATGTCTGCGATACCTCTTTCATACACGGCGGCGGGCTCGTAGCGGCCAATTCCCTGGTAATGATATCTCTGGAAATTGTATTTTCGCGCGGCCTCAAGGACGTCCGGCGAAACAGCCGGATGCGCCTTCATAAACGCGTCGCGAAACAGCGGCCAGAACCGCTCATCGCTCCAGCGCGAATAGGACATCACCCAATAAAGATCGTCGAGCATGCGCCGGATCATGAGGTGCGTGTCCCGCTGGGCCGGGGTCAGGCCGCCGTCGATTTCGAGGCCATATTTCTTGATGAGATGGACGACGATCGCGTCGCTGTCGCCGACATGCGCATCGTCGTCCACGATATAGGGAAGCTGGCCGCGCGGGGCGTCCTTTGGGTCAAGGATATGCTCCTGCCTGAATGGCAGTTTGCACAGCTTGAGGAAGGCGAAGATCTTGAGCCCGTACGGATTATTGTCGGCAACCCCGAAAAGCTCCGGGTAGGAATATAAGGTGATCATTTCGTTATGTCCCGATCCACTCCGCCTATGGATGTCCGCAAATGCAACTCAACAGATAGTGTGACCACTTTAGATCGATCCATGCCGCCCGGGATCTGGCATCACTTCAGGATGCTGACGCACGACATACCAGCACAGAGCCGCGACCGGAATTCCGATCAGCGAGGTGAGCACGAAGAACATCGTGAATCCGGTGTAGTGAATAATAAAGCCGGAGCCTCCCGCAAGCAGGCTGCCCGGTAGGGCGCAGACCGAGGTCAGAAGGGCAAACTGGCTCGCGGCGAGTTCCGTTGCGGTGAGAGCGGACATGTAGTTGATCAGCACCATCTGCGCGAAGGCATAGGCGAAACCTTCGATGCCAGTCGCGATGGCGAAGATATAGAAGTCATTGCCGCCGTCCGCGGAGAGCCAGGCGAGGCTCAGATGCGAGGCCGATCCGGCGATCGTGCCGACCAACAGACTGCGCATCAGTCCGATCTTCCGAATAATGAAGGCGCTGAATAACGTGGCTGCAAGCGCAATCCAAAATCCAAACAGTTTGGTGACCGTCGCGATGTCGGTGTCGGAGTAGTTCAGGTGCTTGAATAATGGGAAGGCCATGGCGGTCGAGATGTAGCCGGGCATGCGAAAGCCCGCTATCAGGAGGAAGATGGGAAGGGCGAGCGGGCCGAGCCGGGTTACGATTTCCTTGATCGGCGCAACAATGGCGGCAACGAACCCCGGATGCTCACGCTTCACGGTGAGATCGAACTCAGGCTCAGGGGCGATGAATGCGGATATCGCTCCGACCGTCATCAGCGCCCCCATGCAGAGATAGGCGGAGCGCCAGCCATATCGATCGGCGAGAATAAGCGCGCCCGCGCCGGCGGCAAGCGTCCCGAAGCGGTATCCCATCTCGGCAATGGCTGTCATGACCGATTGCTTTTGGACGGGCACGGACGTGATGCGCCACCCGTCGATTGTAACGTCCTGGGTAGCCCCGGCGAGGCCGAGGGCGAGCGAGAAAGCCACCGTGTAGCTCAGCCATTGAGCCGGATCGCCGAAAGCGATGCCGGCGAGCGCGAGCATGACGGCGATCTGCGAGACAACGATCCAGCCGCGGCGGCGCCCAAGAAGCGCGCTGAAAATCGGCGCGTCATATTTTTCGAGGAAGGGCGCCCAGACAAATTTGAACTTGTAAGCGATGGTGAGCTCGCTCATCAGCCCGATCGTCTCGATCGGAACTTTAGCCTCCGACAGCCACGCGGACTGCGTCACATACACAAGAAGAAAAGGAATGCCCGAGCTAAAGCCGAGCCCCAGCATGGCCGCATAACGCCTATCGGCCCATATATGAGCAAGGAGCGATGCTTTTTCGGGTTCGTTTGGCATTTCAAGTTGCTCTCCGCGGCTTTGATCAACCAACTCTTTGGCTGCGGTCCCTGCCATCCCGCAAGAGAACTTCAGCAAGAATAAAGAGTTTTCCTCAAGGCGTCGCCAGGAACGCGCCTCTGGCGTGTCTGCAGTCCAAGGAGTTGCGGTCCTGTCTAACGCCTGAGCCTGCGCCGCGCCTATTTCGCGTCAGCCTGCTGGGAGGGGTGGGCGCCCTGGAAGGCCGGCAGATTGGCGCACACTGCTTCGACGGCCAAAATCTTTGGGAATCGATCCAGCGCGAGTCCGGCTCGCCGCGCATTGAAGACTTGCGGTATGAGACACACGTCGGCGAGCGTCGGAAGTGGGCCGAGCGAATAAGGAGCAGGCTCGATCAGAGTCTCGATCGCTGCAAGCCCCTTGAGCAGCCAGTGACGCACCCAGGCGTCAACGCCGCTCTGATCCTGCGCAAGCTCGGCCCGGAGATAATTCTGTACGCGCAGATTGTTGAGGGGATGAATGTCGCAAGCAATGGCGAGCGCAAGCGCCCGAACGCGGGCAGCGAGAATCGGGTCTACGGGAACCAGCCGCGGCTCGGGCCGGATCGCCTCCAGATACTCGATGATCGCAAGCGATTGCGTAAGTACGACGCCGTCATCGAGTTCGAGCGCAGGAACGAGCCCTTGCGGATTCTTCGCCAAATAAGCGGGCGAGGAATGCTCCCCGCCACCGCGCAAGAGGTGAAGCGGCGCATGCTCTACCGCAACCCCTTTAAGGTTGAGTGCAATCCGCACTCTGTAAGCCGCCGATGAGCGAAAGTAGCCGTAAAGCTTCATCTTGTGCATTCCAAAAGGACACCGGTCCAGAAGCGCGCATCGCCAGCGAAATCTATCCTTTAAACGCGCGCGCGCCACCCAATATTTTGTTTTTAGCTCAGGAGGGGGCTGCGAGCGAGGTTTTTGCCATGGGGCCCTTTCCGCACAACTCGCCCAAAGCCGTCATCTCGGACGAAAATCCGATGGGAACCGACGGTTTCGAATTCGTCGAATTCGCCCATCCCGAACCCGCCAGCCTTGCAGCGTTGTTTGAGCGGATGGGGTTCGCCGCCGTTGCGCGGCACCGCTCGAAAGACGTCACTCTCTACCGGCAGGGCGGCGTCAATTACGTTGTCAACGCCGAGCCGGACAGCTTTGCCGCCGGCTTCGCCAAGAGCCACGGGCCTTGCGCCTGCGCCATGGGCTTTCGCGTGGTGGACGCACCCCACGCTTACGCCCGCGCAATCAAGCTCGGAGCGAAGCCCGTTCAAACGCCGATCGGACCCATGGAGCTGAATATTCCAGCCATCGAGGGCATCGGCGGCGCGCCGGTCTACCTCGTCGACCGATACGGCGAAGATGGCTCGATCTGGGACGTGGATTTCCGCTGGACAGATGTCCGCGAGGCGTCGCCCGAAGGCGCCGGGCTCTATTACATCGACCATCTGACCCATAATGTTGAGCGCGGGCGTATGAACTGGTGGGCGGACTGGTACCGGCGTTTCTTCAATTTCCGCCAGATCCGCTATTTCGATATCGAAGGCAAGCTCACCGGGCTGCACTCGCGCGCCATGACGAGCCCCTGCGGCAAAATACGCATTCCGATCAACGAGAGCGCGGACGAAAAGAGCCAGATCGAGGAGTATCTGCGCGACTATCGGGGCGAGGGCATCCAGCACATCGCTTGCGGCTGCCGGAATATTTACGAAACCGTCGCAACCTTGCGCGCGGCCGGGCTTGAGTTCATGCCGCCGCCACCGGCCGCTTATCACGCCAGGATTGACGAACGCCTGCCGGGGCATGGCGAACCCGTCGGGAAACTGAAAGAGCTCGGCATTCTGATCGACGGCGAAGCCGTCGCCGGAGGCGGCCAGACCAAGACGCTCCTGCAGATCTTTTCCAAGACCATGATCGGCCCGATCTTTTTCGAGTTCATCGAGCGGAAGGGCGATGAAGGATTTGGCGAAGGCAATTTCCGCGCTCTCTTCGAGTCTATTGAGGAGGATCAGATTCAGCGCGGGGTTTTGAAGCCCAGCCTCGTGGAGTAGCTCTATGCCCGCCACACCAGAAGGCTACATGCCGGGTTTCGGCAACACCTTCGAGACCGAGGCCTTGCCGGGCGCTTTGCCCGCGGGGCAGAACTCGCCGCAGCGTTGCGCCTACGGTCTTTACGCCGAACAGCTGTCTGGCTCGCCTTTTACCGCGCCGCGCGGCGCAAATGAGCGCTCGTGGCTCTATCGCATCCGGCCATCGGTCCGGCATACGGGCCGCTTTAGAAAGAGCGCCGCGCCCTATTGGACGACCGCGCCCGCGACGGGAGAGGCGGAGCGGCCCATTGGCCAGCTCCGATGGGGTCCGGTTCCGGTTCCGGCGGAAAAGCTTACCTTTGTCGAAGGCGTCCGGACGGTCACCACGGCGGGCGACGTGAACACGCGAACCGGCATGGCGGCCGGCATCTATTTCGTCACGCGGTCCATGGAGGCAGAGGTTTTCTACAACGCCGATGGGGAGCTGCTGATCGTCCCGCAGCAAGGCGAGCTGCATTTTTTCACCGAGTTCGGCAGGATCGCGCTCTCTCCCGGCGAAATCTGCGTCATCCCGCGCGGCGTGAAATTCAAGGTGGCGATCAATGGCGCCCCGGCGCGCGGCTATTTCTGTGAGAATTACGGCGCCAAATTCACCCTGCCCGAGCGCGGCCCCATTGGCGCCAATTGCCTGGCCAACACCCGCGATTTCAAGACCCCGATTGCCGCCTTCGAGGATGAGGACGCGCCTTGCCGGCTGACCGTCAAATGGTGCGGCGGGTTTTATGCCTGCGATCTCGATCATTCCCCGCTGGATGTGGTAGCCTGGCATGGCAACTACGCGCCTTACAAATACGATCTGAGAACCTTCGCACCGGTTGGCGCGTTGCTATTCGATCACCCCGATCCATCGATTTTCTCGGTCCTGACCGCGCCCTCCGGCGAACCGGGCGCCGCCAATGTCGACTTCCTGATTTTCCCTGAGCGCTGGGCCGTCGCCGAGCATTCTTTCCGGCCGCCTTGGTATCACATGAACATCATGAGCGAATTCATGGGTCTCATCTACGGGCAGTACGAGGCCAAGCCCCAAGGCTTCCGCCCCGGCGGCATGTCGCTGCACAATTGCATGCTCCCGCATGGGCCCGACGCGGAGTCCTTCGAAAAGGCCTCCACGATGGCGCTTGAGCCCGTTAAGCTCGCCAACACGCTGGCCTTTATGTTCGAGACGCGGTTTCCCCAACACCTCACCCGCTACGCCGCGAATCTTGAGACTCTCGACGAAGAGTATCCCGGTTGCTGGGCCGGGCTCAATAAGCGCTTCAACGGAAAGCCCTGAGGCCGGGAATGAAACTCGCTTCGCTAAAAGGAGGCAGGGACGGCCAACTCGCCGTCGTCTCGCGCGATCTTACCCGCGCCGTCCATACCGGCGGCATCGCGCAAACTTTGCAAGCGGCGCTCGATGATTGGCGGGATTTGGGTCCGCAACTCGCTGCGCTTGCCGGCGAGCTGGAACTTGGCGTGGTCGCAGGATTCCGATTTCGCGCCGAAGATTGCGCCGCGCCCTTGCCGCGCGCCTTTCAATGGGCGGACGGCTCGGCTTATGTGAACCACGTGCAACTCGTGCGCAAGGCGCGCGGCGCAGAAATGCCGGCCTCGTTCTGGACCGATCCGCTCATGTACCAGGGCGGGTCGGACGCCTTCCTGGGGCCGCGCGATGTCATTTCCCTGCCGGGCTGCGAAAGCCTGGGGCTCGATCTCGAAGCCGAGATCGCTGTCATCACCGATGACGCGCCGATGGGGATCGCGCCCGAGGCCGCCCGCGAGGTCATCCGCCTCGTGATGCTCGCCAACGACGTCACGTTGCGAGGGCTCGTCGCGCCCGAACTCGCCAAGGGCTTCGGCTTCTTCCAATCCAAACCTCCCACCGCCTTTTCGCCCGTGGCCGTCACGCCTGACGAACTCGGCCCCGCCTGGCGCGGCGGCAAACTGCATTTGCCGCTCTTGTCCTCTGTTAACGGCGTCCCGCTCGGCCGGCCAAACGCAGGCGAGGACATGACTTTCGATTTCGGCGTTCTCATCGCGCATGCCGCGCGCACGCGGCCGCTTTCTGCAGGTTCGATCGTCGGCTCGGGCACTGTCTCGAACCGCGGCCGCGATGGCGGTCCTGGCAAGCCCATCGCCGAGGGTGGAGCAGGCTACTCTTGCCTTGCCGAGCAGAGAGTTGTCGAAACGCTTCTGCTTGGCGCCCCGCGCACCGCCTTTCTCAAACCCGGCGACCGGTTGCGCATCGAGATGCTCGATGACGGCGGAGCATCGATCTTCGGCGCGATCGAGCAAATGGTCTTGGCGTGAGCCCTTCCTCCGCCGCCTACGCCGGTCCGGCGGCCCCCTTGGCCTTCGCCCGGAAATAATGAAAATCGCCTCGGGTGAGAATGACGTCGGCCTCGGTTAGTTCATGAGCTGCAATATCGGCCGCGCCGCGCAAACGGTCGTAGGCCGGCCGGAAATCCTGGTGACAGTCCTGAAGCAGCTGCTCGAAACTCTCGATCACAAAATATGTCTGCTGGAAGTCATCGATGATGTAGTTGGTGCGCATGATGCGCTCAAGATCGAAGGCGACCCGGTTTGGGGAGCTGTCATCAAGCGAAAAAACGGTCTCGGCTGGCGAAGAGAGGATGCCTGCGCCGAAAATGCGCAAGCCTCCCGGCGAGCGAATAAGGCCGAATTCGACCGTATACCAGTATAGGCGGGCGAGGTTGTGAAGCTGGCCGCGCTCCAGAGCGCGGCCGCCAGCCTTGCCATAGGCCTCCATGAACTCCGCGTAAGCCGGGTTGGCGAGCAGAGGGACGTGACCGAAGATGTCGTGGAAGATATCGGGCTCTTCAAGATAATCGAGTTCGCGCTCCGGCCGTATAAATGCGCCGGCGGGAAAGCAGCGGTTGGCGAGGTGGGTGAAAAAGACGCTGTCGGGGATCAGCCCTGCAACGGGGATAACGCGCCAGCCGGTGATGCCGGCCAGCCTTTCGCTAAGCACGGCGAAATCGGGGATGCCGGAATGGGAGAGCGCAAGCCTCGTTATGGCGTCTAGGGCTTCGTCGCATGCGCGTCCCGCCAAAAGCCGCGATTGACGTGCGAAGAGCCTGTTCCATCGGCCATGTTCTTCCTCGGTATAGGACCGCCAGTTCTGCTCGATTGTCCAGTCCGCGTTGCGAGGCGCGCTGGCGTAGCGGTTCTTGGAAGTGCATGGCGCCGCAAGCATAACCGACCCCGGCAATACAGCCCCCGCAGAATACACCGGGCGCGAGCCGGACGCGCCGTCAACTCAGAATATGGGTTGCGAAGCTACCTTTTGTGAAGACCTGCGCAAAATGATCAGACGCGCCAAGCGCGCTTTGGCGGCGGTTTTTTGTTATGTTCAGAACGTCAACTTTACCAATACTCCGCTCATCGGCGTCTTCGTTGCTGGGACACCAAGGGCGTCAGCGGGGCTCCGTTCCCTGCATTCGCGGTGGGATAGGGAGGCAGAGCTTGGGTGTTGGTTCGTTCGGGCCTGGAGTGAAGCTCGGTTGCAATATTAAAACAGATGGGAGCTGTCATGCTTCTAAAGCCGTTCT
The DNA here is from genome assembly GCA_963727795.1 of uncultured Alphaproteobacteria bacterium. Lineage (GTDB taxonomy): Bacteria > Pseudomonadota > Alphaproteobacteria > Rhizobiales > Rhodomicrobiaceae > Rhodomicrobium. Next base: position 142,767 of record CAVSHC010000003.1, on the reverse strand, counting down.
CAATCAATGGCATAGAATTCAAGAACCGCATCCTCCGATCTTCGCTCGGCGGCCGCATGGCTTTCTATGACGGAACGGTAAGCTCCGCTTTCAAGTCCTTCGAAACGCGGTTTGCACGGGGAGGGGTCGGCGGCATCATAACAGCGACAATCAGCGTCAATAAGAGGCGCATGTCGCCGTTAGAATACCCAGCCTTACACGATGATCGGTATGTTGGCCCGCTCAAGGATGTCGTTCGGGCCGTTCAGCAGCATGACTGCCGGTATATCATCCAGATTGGCGATCCCGGCGGCCACACCCACACTGGGGTTTTCTCCGAAGCTCACGCCGCAAGATCCGCCTCTTGGTCATTCAATCTTCTTTATGGCTATCGCAACAGAACGATCGCGATGACAGAGGCTGAAGTCGATGAATCCGTGCAAGAGTTCGCATCAGCCGCGCGCCGCGTAAGGCAATCAGGCGCTGACGGCGTCGAAATCACGGCATCCAAGGGCTATCTGATTCACCAGTTTCTGAATCCGGCGACGAACCGCAGGAAGGACGCTTACGGCGGGTCGGCCGACAAACGGTTCTTGTTCCTTGAAAGAATCATTCGTGCGGCGCGGGAAGAGGTCGGCAGGGATTTCCTGCTTGGTGTCAGGCTTTCAGCCAAGGATTGCAATTACCTCCCCGTAAACATTCGCCTCCCGATTGTCTTTCCTTTGCGGCACTTCTTCATCGGGAATACCTTGAAGGAAACGCTGGACTATGGCGCCAAGTTGAAATCGCTTGGGGTTGATTATCTGCATATTGACAGCGGATTTGGCTTCGTAAACCCAAAAGGCAGTCCGGGACGGTTCCCTGCACAAGGAATAAAGCTCTTCTACAATGCCACCCGTCACTTGAGCGCGAAAGCGGCGGTAAGATCGGTGCTTGCCGACGCCTTGCCGGAGTTTTTGCTTCGCTTGCTCATCGGCTATGGCTGGCGCTTCAAACCGGCGGCAAACGCTGACTTCGCCGCTTCATTCAAACGGTCCGTTGGCATTCCGGTTATCGCCAATGGCGGATTCCAGGCGAGAAACGTGGTCGAGGCCGCGCTCGCGGAGGAAAAATGCGACGCGGTGGCTATTGCCCGGGCGTTACTGGCGCATCCCAACCTGGTGCAAATGTTCGAGGATGGTGTGAACGAGCCGCCGAATCCATGCTCGTACTGTTCGGAGTGTTGTGCGCGCACAGCGGTTCTCCCGCTCGGTTGTTATGACCGGAGCCGATTTAAATCTCAGGATGAAATGGCCAACCAGATCATGGCTTTGTCTTCGCCGCTCGATTCAAGCAGCTAAACCGCCCCCATTCGAAAGATTCCAGAACCTATATTATAACTTCAAGGTTACTGGCGTTTCCGCGAAGTTTATGTTTCATCGCAGGCGGGAGTTTTTTCGCGATGCCAGATGCTGCGTTCTATTCTGCAACCGCTTTAGCCACTTTGATCCGCACAAGGGAAATCGGCTGCGAGGAGTTGCTTACCCTTTATCTTTCTCGTATTGAGAAGCACAATCCAAGATTGAACGCGATTGTTGCGACCGACATCCCGGCAGCTCGAAAAAGGGCTGGCGAGGCGGATGCAGCATTGAATCGGAACGAACTTTGGGGACCGCTTCACGGCGTGCCTATCACGATCAAGGATAGCTTCGATGTGGTCGGCATGCCCTCGACCTGGGGCGTGCCGGAACTGAAGGAGAACTATCCCGCCCGCCACGCGCTGGTTGTCGAACGCTTTATGGATGCAGGGGCAATCGCTTTAGGAAAGACCAACGTTGCGGCATACCTCATAGGCTGGGTGACGAAAAACGACCTTTACGGCCAAACGAACAACCCATGGGATGTGAGGCGTGCTCCAGGAGGTCCCTCAGGGGGCGCAGGGGCGGCGCTCGCCGCCGGGCTGACGGCGCTCGATCTCGGCGTGGATTTTGGAGGTTTTCGCAATGTCGCGCATTTTTGCGGCATTTGGTGCCATAAGCCGACCTACGGAATCACAAACCTTATCGGCAATGTCATGCCTGGCATCGGAGCGCGGCCCGACCTTGCAGTCATCGGCCCAATGGCCCGGAGTGCAGAGGATCTCAAGCTCGCCCTTTCGCTTATGATAGGCCCGGCCCCGACCGACGCCACTGCCTGGACGCTTAACCTCCCTCCGCCCCGCCGCGACACCGCAAAAGGGCTCAAGGTGGCGGTCATGCTCGATCATCCCGGCTTTCCCGTTGAGCCGGAGGTAAAGGAACGCATTCTTGCAGTTGGGGAGTTTCTGAGGCGGAATGGGGCCGAGGTGGACGAAGCGGCGCGCCCGGCCTTGGACATGCACGCGGCATTTCGCGTCTTCATAGGCCTATTGGTGGCGCCTTTGGCCACCCGCCGAAAAGATGAGCAGTTCTGGACCAAGCTGTCTCATCTTACTGCTTATTGCTTCGGCGAAGATCAAATTCGTAAAGACCCCGTCGGATACAGCCATGCCGAATGGCTGGTCATGGACAATGCCAGGCACATGGTCCGGCGCGCCTGGGAAGAGTTCTTCAATGACTTCGACCTGTTCCTTTGTCCCGCTGCGGCGTATGCAGCTCCACTGCATGATGACGAGCGATGCTGGCATCAAATGCAGCTTCAAGTGGCAGGGCGGCCCCTTTCGGTCGTCGATGCGACCTTTTGGGGGGCAATGGCGACACTCGCTCATCTCCCTGCCACCATTGCTCCGGCCGGGCTTACCCCAGCTGGCCTCCCTGTCGGCATGCAAATCATAGGCCCTGAATACGGCGATAACACGTGCTTGGCGATCGCCCAATTCCTGGAGCGCCACTTCCAGAGCTTCGCTTCACCCCCGGGCTGGGACTGATTGACCATCGTTCGCCAAGGAGAGGACTGACTTGAGACCGGAGAGCCTCAGCAGAATCATCGGCCAAATCTATGATTTCGTTCTGCAGCCGAATAACTGGCCGCACTTTCTGCATTCAATTTCCTCTGCCGGTCAGAACGCTTGCAGTTCTATCGTGGTGAACCCAAGAGCCGGAGAAGAACACGGGCTTGTTTTCGAGTATGGGAAGGACCAATCGCATTTGCGATTGTACTTCGAAAAACTTGCATCCATGAAGCTCATGCCGGGCGGCCGGCCTCATCTGCGAACCGTAGGCGATGTCGCCACGCTGACCATGCTTTGCGGAGACGACGAATCCCTCGAACATGATTTCTATATTCGGTGGGTCAAGCCTTCCGGCTTCCGTGACATGATCGGTGTGCTCGTCCTCAAGTCAGGAAAAAGAGTGGCTTGGTTTTCCATCGCTCGCACGGAGGTCCAACCTCGATACGGCGATGATGATGTGAACCTGATTGAGACCATCACACCACATCTTTGCCGCGCATTCATGCTGGCCGACACCCTGGAAATGCAGTCTGTGATGCTCAATAATTTGGAGCGCACTGTCGATTCGCTCGCGACGGGCGTGATCCTGACTGATAAGCGCGGCGTCACATATATGAATAGCTCAGCTAAGGCCTTGATCGATAGCGGCGATGCAATGCGCATCAAGGATAACAAGCTTTGCCTCGCTAAGGCTCGCGATGGCGGGGCGCTTGAGCAAGCCCTCTCTCAAAGCCTCAACGGAATCGCTTCCCCTACGACCGGGTCCTATGCCGTGGCGATTCACAGAACGGATGCAGCCGGTGTGTTGGCCAACGTGCTCCCCCTGTCTTGGCGCGATGGCACCAATCCCCTTGCTGCTATGTCTGGGACTGCCGCCGTCTTGATTCAAGACGCTTCGCAACCGCCGCAATTTGAGGGCGAGGCGCTGGCCAGACTTTATCGTCTAACGCCCACCGAATTGCGAGTAGCGCTTGAGATCGCTCGGGGACAAACACTTCAGGATATTGCCGATACATTAGGCATCACAATGAACACGGTAAAAACTCATCTCAAGCACATATTTGCCAAGACAGGAGTAACCCGGCAAGGAGAACTCATGCGTCTGATCATGCTTTCCAGCCGCCCCGTCCGAAATACGGCAGAGAAGTGATTAGAGCTCGCTTCAGCAATTACGATCCACCCCCGAGCGCGGCCAGCCGCCGAAACATTATGACGGCAGGCTCTGATTCCGCTGTCGTTTTCTCGAACGGCTCGCATGCCTCTTACTCGTCTCCGCCGGCGGAGGCGGATAGTCCGTTTGCACCGGCCACGATGGTAAACGAACTATCCTCACCTTCGTTTTGCGCGAGCTACGCTAGCGAACGGAGCGTTGGGCGCCCAGCCGAGCTGAAGCATTTTGCTTGTAACCTCCTTCGCAAATGATGCGGTAGGTGATGTCCCAGCTCTTAGCCAGCGGGTCATCGGCGCCCAGTTCATGTCCCGGGATGTATCGTGCTCCGGGCGTCGCATGGATGAAGCGAACAAGCTTTCCCGACTCATTTTTCTCCTCGCAAACAAAGGAGACGTGCTCGAAGCGAACTTCGTGGCTTGACACGATATTGTCTGCTGCGAGCGCGGGGACGGTGGTGGCGACGAAAATCGCAAGAGCATGCTTAAGCATGGTAGCTTCCTCAGCGGATGAGCTCCGGAACTGGAGCATATTTGATCTAGATCAAGGAGTATCTGAGCCCTGTCCTTTCGGCGTCACTCGAGTGAGTGAGGGAAGCGCAGCACGTGCTGTAGACATTCGATTTTGGATTTAATGGCCGACGGCGGCGGGTAACTATGGAATCAAAATCTTCTCCGTATTTAGAATAATATTACGAGGATGGTGATTTCTACGAACATATGTTGCGATTTGAGCGGGTTCTCATTCGCTGTCAAAATTTACTTCACGATTTTGCGTTCCCGGATGCGCGACGTCTCAAACAATTCTCGCGTGCAGAGTACGCGTACAAGAGGAAAGGCCGTGGAGGTGTCTCTCTCTGTGGCCCTTCTTATATGGCGCTCAATTTTATTTGTGTTCTTTGCCGAGCAAGCCGGAGCGATAGTTCCAAGGCGCGGTTCAGCTGTCTCAACGTGGTTATGAAGCTGAAGGACTGCACCGCCTCACGCCCCGCAGGCGGCCTTGGACCTGAGCCAGGGTGGAATTGCCCCTACGGAGTGAAATCTTTGAACACGCAGGCAGACTTTCGAATGAACACAGGGGCTCTTGAGAGCGAGCTTTACACGCCGCCGCACCCTGTGTACCCGGCTGAGCGGCCCGGTCTGCGCCAGTTCCTTCGAGCCTTGCGCACCAACGCACTGCTGATCTGGCCCGACGCCGCCTATGAAAGCGACATGATCATCAATCGCCCGCTCGGCCGCACGCAGATACTCGTCAATAATCCAGAGGTGATTCATCGGGTTCTGGTGGAGAACCCCGGCAATTATCGCCGCACGCCAGCTTCGATCCGTATCGTCCGGCCAATCACAGGAAATGGGGTGCTGCTCAGCGAGGGCGATGATTGGAGATACCAGCGGCGCACCATCGCGCCGTCCATGACGCCGCGGCAGATCCCCATGCTCGCCCGCCACATCGCCGCTGTCGCGGAGGAGACAGCCGCCTCGTTGAATTGGCGCATCAATAGTCCACTGAATCTGCTGGAAGAGATGCAGTTCGCTGCGCTTGAGATCGCGGGCCGTTCGATGTTTTCGTTGGAGATGGGCGCCTTCGGCTCCGAGATGCGCGCGATGCTGACCGGCTACGGCGCGCGGCTCTCCCGGCCGCATGTGCTGGACATGCTGCTGCCCGCGTCCATTCCCGCCCCGGGCGATTTTGCCCGCTGGCGCTTCCAGCGCCGCTGGATGGCCCTGATAGACAGCATCATCGACGCCCGCCTGGAGTCAGGTGAAAGTGGGGCGCCGCGCGACCTCTTCGACCTGCTTCAGGCTGCGCGCGATCCCGAGACCGGCGCCGCCTTCACCCGAAAGCAATTGCGGGACCAGGTCGCGACAATGATCGTCGCCGGTCACGAGACGACCGCGCTCACGCTGTTCTGGTCGCTCTACCTGCTCGCCCGCGTACCCCACTGGCAGGACGCGATCGCCGCCGAGACAACTGGCCTGGACCTCGGTCCCGCGGGTGGACCCGGCGCGCTGGGCGCGCTGGTTAGGACCCGCGCCGTTGTCAGCGAGGCGTTGCGGCTTTATCCGCCTGCCTTCACGATCGTCCGCGTAGCCATTGGGCCCGACCGCGCAGGGGATTTTGAGATCCCGCGTCGCGCCGTGGTCATGATCAGCCCTTGGGTGTTGCACCGCCACCGCCGCCTTTGGCGCGACCCCGATGCCTTCGACCCATCGCGTTTCCTGCCCGGTGCGCCGCCTCCGCCGCGCCTTGCATACCTTCCCTTCGGGGCAGGCCCCCGTATTTGCGTTGGCGCCCAGTTCGCTATGGCGGAAGCGACGCTGGCGCTCGCCGCCTTGGTCCAATCGTTCCGCATCGCTCTGGCCGATGAGCGGGAAGTGATGCCGAAGCCGACCGTCACCACGCAGCCGGACCGGGCGCCTGACTTCATCCTTTCGCCCCGATGATCACCAGAGCGCCGGGCAACCGCCCTGCGACGGCGGCACGGGCGAAAACTCGCATTCGCGGTCCGTCGCTCCGCTGCAACTTAACCTTTGCCTTTTTCGAGAAAGCCATAAAGCTTTAAAGAATATCTCAACACATTTTTGAGACCTCGGTTGATATGCGTTCTTATGCGAAACGGATGGCGGTCGCCATGGGTGGGCTGGCGCGTACCCTCTGCGCGCCTGGGCGCAAGACCCAGCGAAACACGATTCGGCTGACCGGCCCAAGAACGTCTGTCTATGGCGCCCTGTGTGATAGCAATCGCAAAGTTGTTTAAAAGTATAAGCGAATTTAAAATAACTCATATGACGGTAATAATGAATATTAATTCATAGTAAATATCGCTAGGAACTACCCCAGGATACGATGGCGATCAACCTGATTTCATTAAATCGTGAGCTGATCTACAAATGTCAGTGTAGGCCGTCACCCATCAACGAAAGGAAACTCAGATGGCTGTCGAAAAAACTATGGCATCATCGAGCCTTGCTGAGGTCGTGGATCGCATTTTGGACAAGGGCATCGTCATCGACGCATGGGCGCGCGTTTCTCTGGTCGGGATTGAACTCCTCGCCATCGAAGCCCGTATCGTGATCGCGGGCGTCGACACCTATTTGAAATATGCGGAAGCCGTAGGATTGACCGCTCGCGCGGAAGCGTAAGCGTGATCTTGCTGTCGAAAAGGCGGGCTGCGAAGCCCGCCTTCCTCCCATCCGGAGACCGGCTTCAAAGAAGGATCACACCATGCCGACTGATAATCAGACCGAGTCAACACGATCGGCTGTTTCGAATATTATGCAAATGACGGAAGAGTTTCTGGGCGACTGCCAGGCGGAGTTGACGCGTGGCGCGAGCGTCCGCAGGGACGAAGCCGCCGCCTTCGTCAAGGAGCTTCGTCAATCGGCGCGGGATCGCCTGCATGGGCTTAGATCTGCACTCTCCAACGAAGCACGCTCGACACGCGAGGGTTTGGCCCGCTATGCAGCCGAAATCCAGCGCGACGCCGCGCTCGCTCGTCATGACGCTCGAATTCAGCTCAAATCGATTTCGGAGGCCCGGCTCGCCGACGCCCAAAGTCTTCTGAAGGAACTGCGCGATTTCTCCGACATGCTTCACAAGGAGCATGACGCGGCTACGGCGGCGAGGCGGAGCGCCCTGGGCTCCGACGAACCCCGATTTCACAGGAGCTGCCCTTCGGCGGCGAAACGTCAGGCAGGGACAGGAGCGCTCGCCGCGGTGGACTATACCATCGGGAAGGCGCGCCGGCCGGCCGCATAGAGGCAAGAGAGTCAGGTGGAATAACGGATAGGATCACCGGGCGCAAAGCGGATGGTCCATTCGGAGGCGGCAAATCCATTCGCGGGGCCGCCTGAAGCCCGCGCGGGGGCGCGGGCTGCAACAAAGACGGCGGGAAGACGAGAGATACCATGAGTGGAAGAAAACATTCCGCTGCAGACGCCATCGCGACCTTGGCGTTGCATCCGGGAAAAGACTACGTTGAAACGGCGGAAATCAAGGCGCTGGGTGAGCGCGCGCTGTCCTATCTTAGGGCCGGTTTCCCGCTGCACCTGCGCGGTCCCGCGGGAACCGGGAAAACGACCCTGGCCTTCCGGCTGGCCGCTGCGCTCAACCGTCCCGCGATGCTTATCGAGGGCGACGAGTCCTTGACGACCGGCGACTTGATTGGCCGGCAAACCCGGATCCATCACAAGAAGGTCGTGGACCGCTTCATCCATTCTGTCACGAAATACGAGGAAAACGTCAATCAGGAGTGGTCCGATAGCCGCCTTACAGTTGCATGCCGGGAAGGCTACACGCTAATCTACGATGAGTTCACCCGCTCGCGCCCGGAGGCCAATAACGTCCTGCTCGCAGTGCTCGAGGAAAAACTTTTGACGCTGCCATCTGGCGGCGGCGGGGAGTATGTGCCCGTTCACCCCGACTTCAGGGTCATATTTACGAGCAATCCTAAGGAATATGCGGGGGTTCATGCGGCCCAGGACGCGCTCAACGACCGGATGATTACGCTCGACATCGATTATTTCGACGAGGCTGCGGAGACGAGCATCGCCGCGGCTCGCTCCGGCTTGCCGGAGGAGATGGCGGCGCCTGTCGTGAAACTTGTGCGCTCCTATCGCGCGTCTGGCGAATTCCGGCAAATTCCTACGCCCCGGGCGAGCATTGCGATTACGCGCATGATGGCGGCGCAAGACTTGAAGCCGTCGTCGAACGATCCGCGGTTTGTGCAGCTTTGCCTCGATATCCTCGACGGCAAGTGCGGTTATGCCGACTCTGCGCTACCCGCCCGGCTCATGGAGCTGATCTCGGAACACTGCTCCGAGGACCCGATCCCAGAGCAGTGCGCCGAGGACCCGATCTCGGAGCACAGCGCCGAGGACCCGATCTCGGAGCACAGCGCCAAGGACCCGATCCCGGAACACTGCTCCGAGAAGGCCGAAGGGGATACGGCGGCCAAGGCGCGGCCCGCGTCCGCAAAACTCAACGGAAGCGCACATGGCGCTTTCAACACGCTAGGGGAGGCGCATCCATGACCGCGGCGCACGCCGGATTGCCGGCAGCCAAATCAATCAGCCGATCGGGTAGCGGCGGGAGGGAGAGCGCACGGGTCGAGACCGCGACGCAGCTTGCCCGTCTGGAGCGGCAACGGACCATGCTCGAAAAACAGCTCAAGGTCTGGCGCAAGCAGAAGCAGAAAACCGAGGAGCGGCTTGCCGCGATTGACGCGCAAATCGCGGCGGTGTGCCAAAGCTTGAACCCATCTCCTGTTCCACGGGCCCGCCCGGAGACATCGGCGCAAACCAGCCAGCGGACCGCTTTGAACTACAAATATTGAGAGGAAGCCATGAAGGACAAGCCACAAAGCAGCGGCGGCTACACTGGCCCGCGCCGGAGCAGAATTCCGCGTACCGTCCTTGACTTGTCCCGGGGGAACCCAGGCGAAGGGGAGCGGCAGGATAGCGGCGCCAGCATCGACGCGGGGCTTACCGGCATCGGCTCGCTTTTGTCCTGGCTGGGCGGCGTTGCCGGGCAGCTGCAAGAACTTGCTGAAAAAGGCAAGGACGGCGTCTATGAGAAGGAGGGCGAGTTTGGCGTCAAGGGCGCTGGCGGGAACGCTCGCGGCGTTTATGGCGTGAGCGTCAAGATGGGGCTTGGCGGGGCGCCTTCGTTTCAGCGGTTCGGCAACATCCAGCCGACCGAAAAGGGGCCGGCGGTGACAGACGTCCGGGAGCCTTTGGCCGATGTTTTCGACGAGGAGACCGAGGTTGTCGTGGTCGTCGAGCTTCCGGGAGCGAGCGAAGAAGAGATCTCGATCGCCGTGGAAGACCGGCTCCTCAAGATCGAGGCGAACGGCGAAATCCGCTACGCTAAAAAGGTCGAGCTTCCGGCAAGAGTTCAAGCGGCGTCAGCCAAGAAAGTTTACCGCAATGGCCTCCTGGAGATCCGCTTGACGAAAGCAGCAGATTAGACTCCGGGCGCGGACCGCCGCCTGGGTCTGGCGACCCATTCTCAGGCGTGGTCTCCCAAGCGATTTCGACCGTCCCATGATGGCACGAGCTGTTCAGCATACCACCTGGCATAGGATCGGGGCGACAAAGCTGCGGATCGTCTGCGACGCTCCCAGCGGGGCCGATGTTTTGGCGCAGGCGGAGATGAAGGTCATTCGCGGCTTCCAGCGATCGGGCGGCTGGCCGCATACGCAGGTCAATGTGTTTGTTTTCGAGTCGCTGCAGCCGCTCCTCGGTCAAATCGAGAATGCCTTCGCCGCATCGGGCAAGAGCGCCGCTTTCGTTCAGCAGCTCGGCGGCAAGCCGATGATCCATATCTACAATACGGCCAACTCGGCGGAAACGGACATATTCGTAAGCCGCAGTCAGATGATCAAGCTTGGACTGTGGTCCGATTCGCTGGCGGTCCAGGGGATGCTGGCTCACGAGCACGCGCACCCGCTTGCGGAAAACCCTTGCACAAGGGCTGCCCGGAAAACGGGTGTTGCGCTTAAGGTTGACGGACCGCCAGAGGATTTTCTTCCAGCCGATTTGGAAACGATCCGGCAAGCGCTGGAAAGAATTGTCAATGAACTCTGCCTTCACGCTCCCCATGAAATCTTCACAAACGAGTTGGCGGCGCGGTCTGGCTTTGCAGAGGCGCTTTTCCACTTGAACAAGCTGTCGCTTTCGGAGGGCCGGGAAGGGCTTTGCGAGCGCCAGATACTTATTGAGAAGCTTCGGGCCGAGGGGGAAGCGGGACGCATCGGCCCGGCTGCCCCAGCCCTTCTCGCGCTGCTCGCCTCCATGGAAGCGCACCTGAGATTCGTCCTGGAGAGCGCCGGTTTGGCGCGTGCAGGAGATCTGCAAAGGGCCGCAGAACTCGACGCCTATATGGAAGAGCAGGTGCTGCGGCGCATCGAGCCTGAGGTGGGTAATATCTATGGCCCCCTGCGCGAGCACTGCGCCGCGCTGTTCCCTAAATTCACGATCCCGGAGGTGCAGGAGTGGATGAGTTCGGCGTTCGATTTGCTTGCGGGTCCAGTGCGTAAGCTTGGCATTAGCTGCAAGATGCATGTTGTCGCCGAGGAGGATTCGCAATGCGTCAAGAGCAGCATTCGGCGGTGACCGGCAGGGATGGGGGCGAGACTTCGCGCAAATACCTGTACGGAGTAGTGAGCGCGCCGGAGGCGCTTAACCTCCCGGCCAGCGGCGTCGCTGGCCCAGATCATCCGCTTTACGCAATAGAATTCCGTGGCCTTGCGGCGATTGCAAGCGACTGCGCGGCCGAAGGTTATGAGAACAATCGCCGGAACATGACGGCGCATATGCGTGTGCTCGAAGCTCTGATGGTTGACCGGACCGTCCTGCCGCTGCGATTCAACAGCCGCTGCGAATTTGCGGAAGCGGTTCGCGACAAGGTTTTGAAGGGCTCCTATGACAGCCTGCTGGATCAGCTCAACTGCGTCAAGGGACGCATTGAACTGGGTCTGAAAGCCTTCTGGCGCGACAATGTTCTCTTCGAGGAGATCGCCGCCGAAAACAGCGCCATCCAGGACCTTCGCGATCGCATCGCGCGGAGGCCGCCGGCGGCTATGTATCACGAGCGCATCAAGCTTGGCGAGATGGTGGAGAAAGCCCTCGTTTCCAAGCGGCAGGTAGAAGCTGAGCGCCTTCTCGATCATCTCCGGCCGCACGTCGAGGACGCCAAAATGCGTGAACCGGCGAGCGAGCGCGTCGCTTTGGATGCGGCGCTCCTTCTGAAAGCCAGCATGCGGGCCGCTTTCGATAAGCAGCTCGATGCGCTGGATCGCCGGGAAACCGGGCGGCTGAGTTTCAAATGCGTTGGGCCGACGCCCCTCTACAACTTCGTGCGGATGACACTTCTTTGAGGAAAGCGCGGTCATGGCGGCATCCAAAAGGCGAATCGAAAAACTGGCAGGCTCGCTATGTTAACGGACATCCTCTCCTTTCCCGTCTCTGGTCCGGCCCGACTGTCGTTGTGGATTCTTCGGACGATCGCGGAGCGCGCGGACGCTGAACTTTACGATGAGAACAATATCCGCCGGGAGCTGGGTGAACTCGAACTCCGGCAGGACATGGGTGAGATCTCGGAGGAAGATTTCCTCCGAGCTGAAGATGCCCTCATGGAGAGGTTGAGGGAAAGCCGGAGAAGGGTGGAGGCAAACAACGAATGACACACGTTCACAAAGAAAACAGGCCGGGTCCAGCCGAGATCGGCAATCCCGGCTACAAAGCCGACCTCGCTGAACTGATTGGCCGGGCTGAAGAGCTGATGCACAAAATTACGATCCAGGATGCCGATCACGAGATCCATATTTCAGATCACGAGAGCGATATGGAAGCGGCGGACCACGAGCGGAAAAGGCGCCGTTGCTCGGCGCCGGAGGCTGCCCTTGAGGCTGGAAAGCAGCTGAAGGCGCTTACGGGTCTCAAGTTCGATAATATCTCAAACGTAGAGAAAAAAGGCGACGGCTGGCATATCGTCGCCACCATGGTCGAGCTGAGACGCGTTCCGTCATCCACCGATGTGCTCGCAGCCTATGAGGTGGAACTCGATTCGGAGGGAAACCTCGACAGCTACCGCCGGGTAAACCGTTATCTTCGCAGCCAAACCGGAGCTGATTTCTAGCTCGCGCACCCGCCTCGGCTTGCAATGGCTGGGCGGAAGGGAACCCCATGGCACTGAACCAGTCGCTGCAAGCCACCAATCTCGCTGATATTCTCGAGCGCGTTCTCGACAAAGGGATCGTGATCGCGGGCGATGTCAAGATTTCGCTGGTCGATATCGAACTCTTAACCATCAAGCTGCGTCTGGTGATTGCTTCCGTCGATAAAGCCAGGGAGATGGGAATCAATTGGTGGGAAACCGATCCCATGCTGTGCGCGAGGACGCAGGCATTGGAAACCCAGAACCGGGCGCTTATCGACATCTCGGAGCGCCTAGCCGCATTGGTGAAGTCATGAGAACCGCAACTGTCGCCGAAGCAGGCGATGCGCCAAGCAGGCTGGACAACAAGGAAGGCGTAGGTTTTCGAGTATGCGAAGCGCCCCTGCGCGACGTTGGCCGTGGCATTGTCCGCCTCGATCCAAAGGATATGGAGCGTCTCGGGCTCTCGGTTGGCGACATCGTGCTCATTTCCGGCAAACGGGTCACGGCGGCTCGCACAATGCCGGCGCCGGCGGACGGGCGGGAGCGCGGAGCCGTGCAAATGGACGGTATTGTGCGCCAGAACGCAGGGGTCAGCATCGGTCAGCAGGCGTTGCTTCGAGGGGGAGCCGCGGAGACGGCGAAAGGGATTGTGCTTATCCCGGACCGCCCAGCCGGCTCTGCGTCACCGCTTCACCGCCGCTATCTGGCGAAGCTGCTCCAGGGGCTGCCCATCACAGCCAAGGATACCGTGCGCGTGAATTCCGTGGCCGGCCAGGCGCATAGCTTTACCGTCGGCCGCACGGACCCTCCGGGCGTCGTCATTGCCGGCGCTTCGACTGTTATCCGGATCGAGGGCGCGGCCGCCCGCGACAGCGCCATGACCTACGAGGACATCGGAGGACTCGGACGTCAGCTGCGCCGCGTCCGGGAAATGATCGAGCTGCCGCTCAAATATCCAGAGGCATTCCATCACCTGGGAATCGAAGCTCCAAAAGGCGTGCTGCTTTACGGGCCTCCCGGCACGGGCAAGACGCTTATCGCCCGCGCGATTGCGCACGAGGTTGGCGTAAAGTTTTTCCATGTGAATGGCCCGGAAATCGTCGACAAGCTTTACGGCCAGAGCGAAGCCCACCTTCGCAACATGTTCAAGGAGGCGGAAGCAGCCGCCCCCGCGATCATCTTCATCGACGAGATCGATGCGATCGCCCAGAAGCGAGGCGGCCTTTCCGGAGACCGGCAGGTCGAGCGGCGAATTGTGGCGCAACTTCTGGCGCTCATGGACGGCCTCAAATCACGCGGCCGCATCACGGTTATCGCGGCGACAAACCTTCCGGACGAGTTGGACCCCGCATTGCGGAGGCCCGGCCGCTTCGACCGGGAGATCGAGATTGGAGTGCCGGACGCTGAGGGCCGGCTTGAAGTCCTCGAAATTCACAGCCGGTCGATGCCGCTCGCGGAGGATGTGAATCTGGGCGCGCTTGCCCGCCGCACCCATGGCTATGTCGGCGCGGATCTGTCGGCGCTATGCCGTGAGGCGGCGATGGCGGCGCTTCGCCGCCTCCTGCCCGAAATCGATTTCAACGCTTCAAGTCTGCCGCTGGACAAAATCGAAGCCTTGAGAGTGGAGGCTGCGGATTTCGAAAACTGCCTCGCTCAAATACAGCCCTCGGCGCTGCGAGAGATATCAGTCGAGATTCCAGAGACGAAATGGGACGATGTCGGTGGCCTCGACGATATCAAGGCGGCCCTGACGGAGGCTGTGATCTGGCCGCTGCATCACAGCGAGACCTTTGCCGCCGCGGGCGTGCGTCCCCCGCGCGGGATGGTGCTTTACGGGGCGCCGGGACTTGGGAAAACCCTGTTGGCCCGAGCGCTGGCGGGCGAAAGCGAGGCCAACTTCATTTCGGTCAAGGGGCCGCAACTGATAAGTTTGTGGGCGGGTGAAAGCGAGCGGGCCATCCGCGAAATCTTCCGGAAAGCGCGGCTCGCCGCCCCCGCGATCATCTTTTTCGACGAGATTGATGCACTTGCGCCAGAGCGCGGTGGCGGCGCATCGAGTTCAAGTCAGCGAACGCACGGTCTCGCAACTTCTCACGGAACTCGATGGCATCGAGGATCTGAAAGGCGTCTTCGTACTTGCGGCCACCAACCGGATTGACAGGGTGGATCCCGCGCTGCTCCGGCCGGGCCGCTTCGACGCCGTGGTGGAACTTAAGCCTCCCTGCCGGGAGGCGCGGCTTGCAATCTTGAAGGTTCACACCCGGCGGATGCCGCTCACTCCTTGCGAAGAAACTCTCGCCGCGATTGCGGAAGAAAGCGAGGGCTTTTCAGGAGCCGAGATGGAAGCGGTGTGCAGGGAGGCGGCCTACGCCGCAATCCGGCGCGCCGTCGCGCACGCCTCAAATGGCAAGGCGGGAAGCGTGGCGTCCCAGCCTGGGCCGCTCGAAGTTACGCCCGCGGACCTGCGGCACGCGATCGCCCGAGTGGGAGAGACCAGATGACGGACGGGCTCTATCTTTATGGCATTTTGGCCGCTCCCTGCGCCCCGCTGCCGGAAGTGGCCGGCGTGGGCGGCGACGTTAGAACCCTCCAATCGGGCGCGGTTGGCGCTGTCGTTGGCGCGCCCCCAAAGGCGGCGTTAGCGGACCTGTCGCGGGAAACGGCCTTGCGTCTGCTCCTCTCTCACCAGGAGGTGATGGAAGCGGCGCACAGTGTCACGAGCATACTTCCGATCAGGTTCGGCGCCGTCGCCCAAGACGAGAGCGCTGTCTTCCGGGCGTTGCATGCCGGCCGCGAGATTTTTTCGAAGCTGCTTGCGGGCTTCGCCAACTGCTCGCAATACGAAATCGCCGTCACTTGGCCCCTCGAGGGGGTCATGGCTGAGATCGCCGCCGAGCCCGCGATCGTCGAAGGGCGCGAGTCGGCCGGGCTGGCGGGCGGACAAGAGGCGGCGATGCGGCTCGGGCAGGCCGTGGCGGCATCGCTGGCGCGCAGGCGCGATGCCGTTCAGGCGCAGCTGCTCCACCGGCTTGGATCGGTGGCGATGAACGCCACGCCAAACGCCATCATGAACGACCGCATGGCGGCGAACATCGCGGTTCTTGTCCGCAACGCAGAAGTGACGCAGCTCCATGCGGCGATTGACGCGCTCGACCGCGATTTGGGCGGCCGGCTCACATTCCGGATGGTCGGGCCTTTGCCGCCTGCGAGCTTTGCGACGGTGCATATCGATTTTCTTTCGGCGGCCCAAATCGAGAGCGCCAAAGAGATGCTTGGGCTCTCCGGCGCTCTGAGCCACGAGGCGATCATGGGGGCGTTCCGATCGAAAGCCCGGGAAATTCATCCTGACAGTGCGGGCGAAGAGGCCGAAGGCGCCCGGCGCCTGTCCGAGATCAAAGCGGCGCAAAAACTTCTCATATCGTGTCTCGAAGCGCGCCCGGAGGCCTGTTCCGGCGGCGATAGCGGGCAGGTTGTGATCAAAGTGACGGGAGCGGGTCAACGGAGACCGCCGAGTGAACAAAGGGATGCCGCCTGATGGCAGCGGAGCCGCAACCCTCGCTGATCTATTTTTACGGAGTGGCCCCGGTTTGGGGCGCGGCCCCGCCGGCCCTCGGAATCGAGGAGGGCGTCATTCCCAGGATGACCGTTGAACTCAAGCCGGCCGGAGCGGTGACCGCCATCGTCAGCGCCTTCGGCGAGGAGCCTGAACTGACGGAGCAGGGAGCCGGCGGCATAGAGTGGGATCAGAGCCGCGTCCTTGCGCATCATCGCGTTCTCGATGCGGTGTCCGCGCGGATGCCCCTGCTTCCAGCCAAGTTTGGCGCCGTTTTCAGCAGCATGGATCGTCTGCTCGCCTATATCGCTGAAAATGAGACCCGTTTCCGCGCCAATCTCAGCCAGGTGGAGGGCTGCCGGGAATGGGGCGTGAAATTCACCGGAAGTCTCGAACGGGCTCGCGCTGCTGTTTGCAGGGGCGCCGAATTCGAAGCGCGCGAGCGGGAAATCCATGAAGCATCGGCGGGCAAGGCGTTTATTCTCCGCAGGAAATTAACACAAGCGATCGAGGACGCGGCGCAATCTGCGCTGACGGAAGCGATTGGCGGCCTTTGCGACGAACTCGCGGGCTTGGCGCGCGCCCACAGACAAGTTAACAGCACGGACGGCCGCGCCGGGGGCCATGAAAGCGTCCTGCTCTGCGAAAGCGCGTATCTTGTCGAGGACTCCCGGAAACAGCAATTCCTGGAAGCGCTGTCGCTTCCTCAAGCTCGCTTGGAAGCCCTGTGTATATCCGCGCGCGTCACCGGGCCTTGGCCTCCCTATAATTTCGTGTCGGTGTCTGCGAGGGCAGGGGATGGTTGAGATTGTTCGCCCTCAACGCAGCCTCGCGCTGGCGGAGATCCTCGACAGGGTTCTCAACAAAGGCGTGTTTGTTCTAGGCGATGCGACGATCTCCATCGCAGGCGTTGACTTGATCTATATCGGTCTCAAGCTGTTCCTGAGTTCCGCGGGAACCGCTGAGCGCTTGCGTCTCACGCCGCTAGTAGCCGGAGAAAGCGCAAGCCGCCCAAAGGATTGATCCTTCATGCTCTATCTCTACGGCCTCGTAGATACGGAAATGACGCCGGCTCCGCGGGTGACCGGGCTCGAGAGCGAGCCGGTCTTCCTCATCGAATGCGGCAAGCTTGCGGCGGCAGTAAGCAGGCTGAGCAGCGGCTGGCCCGTCGCCGATCGGATGAATGCCGTGCTTCATTTCGAAGTTTTGCAGTCCTTCATGGATCTGGGTGCCATTCTGCCACTCCGGTTTGGCGCCGCCTTTACAAGTGTGGCTCACCTGCGCAGCCATATCGAGAGCCGACGAGACGAATACGAAGCGCAGCTTCAAAAACTGCACGGTAAAGCCGAGTTCAACGTGGCCGTTTCGCCTTGCGGGGAAGAGTTCGAGGAAACCCCACTGATCGGGGCTACGAATGAATTTGCGGGCCCTGGGGCGCGCTACCTTTCCGGGAGGCTCGCCATGGCCCTGGAGACACGCAACCGCCAATCCCAGGCGCAAAAAGTTGCTCATATTATCACCTCCGCGCTAGGGCCCAAGTTTGAGACGGATACGCCAAGGCCCGATCCTGCTGGCGGAAAGCTCGCGGTCTCCATTGCATTTCTCGTCCCAATGCGGCGTATCGCCTGCTTCAGCGCGCGCCTCAGCATCCTAATGGCGGCCTGCCCGAAGCTCTCCATTTCCTGCACAGGGCCTTGGCCGCCCTATTCTTTTGTCACTCCACCTGCGCCGGACTCGCGCCTTGGTGCGCACTGATGCCAAAGTGTAAGTCAACGCTCGCCGATGCCAGTGACGCCGCTGGACCAGGCTGGGATTTCGCCGGAGCGCCCGTCACAACATCGAGTCCCCGCCTGGACCTCAATCCAGATAACGTTCGGAACGACCTTGCCCGTCTGGTTCTTGGGCTCGTCGAGGTTATCCGTCAGTTGATTGAGCGGCAGGCCTTGCGCCGCGTCGAGGACGGAAAGCTCACCGACGAACAGATAGAATTGATCGGCCTCACCTTGATGGGGCTGGAGGAACGGATGCAAGAGTTGAAAACCTATTTCGGTGTGCCGGACGAAGACCTCGGCCTCGGCCTCGACCTCAATCTCGAATCGCTCCGCGATGATACGTAGGCTTTCGTGAAAAGCCTCGATTTGGCGGCGGGTTCGAGAGCAGCGCCCGCTCGACGCCACGCTTCGCGCCTAATTGAGGCAAGTCGCACGCCCCCGCGAAAGTCCTATCGGCGCCCACTGCGCGCTCTCAACTCTCTGATTTTAGTACAACTTATCCGAGGCAAGTTCGCCTCGGCGCTCGCAGCCATTGGGGCGCGAACTTGCCTCAGGCTGTAGTAGTATCAATTTATGGTTTATTATGCATTTTGCAACTTATTGGATTGTAGCCTCGCGTGACCTATGCTTAAGGTTGCAAATGATGCGCTCGCCACCGATGTCCTCCGAAGGCACAGTTTACCTGATCAATTCCAGCAGCCTGGATGCTGAGGCGAAGGCCCAACTCTTTGCCTCCGCGGGCCTACGGGTCGAGGCGCACAGTCATCCATTAGACCTCCTGAAGGCGAACGCGTTCGCGCGCCCGTGTTGCGCCGTCTCATGCATCACTGCGCTCAACCCGGATGACATGGAGCTCATCAAGCGCCTCCGGCAATGGCCAACTCGGGTGCCTGTTATTGTCGTTGCGGCTTACGGGGATGTGAAAGCCGCCGTCCAGGCGATAAAGCTCGGCGCGGCGGAATTTCTTGAGGAGCCTGTGCCGGCCGGCCTGCTTGTCTGCCTTACAAGGCAATGGATCGCTGCAGACCGGGAGGAAAGAGCGAAGCTCCAAAAATGTCTTGACGCGCAAAGGAGGCTGGCGACGCTGACGGGACGGGAACGCGACGTGCTGGACGGTTTATTGGAAGGGCTTTCCAGCAAAGAGATTGCGGCGAACCTGAAGCTAAGTATCAAATCGATCGATATATATAGAGGCAAGCTGATGGCCAAAATGCAAGCGCGGTCAACGGTTTGCCTGATAAAGGAAATAACGTATTTGCAGTATTCGTGTAAACTGAACTCACAAATGTAATAGAGCAGGCGAAACCCCATAATATTATTTCATTCAGAAAAATCGACAGGGGTTAGCTCAGATGACAAGGCGCTGCATTACAGATGCGCCTTTAACGCATCCTGAATATAGAAAAATATTGCCGATATTCTGGCGCCGGCGCGGCATGCCTTTAACCGGCGCCCCAGCCGGGCCGAAGCTTTGCGCGACGGCGGCATTGTGCAGTTGCGGCCCTGATGCGACGTACTGTCACACCGTTGGAAGAGAAACTATTTCTTCATTTCGTTCCAGATTGGAATCGTTCAAGTTGAATCAATCTTGGCGGGATTCAATCGGAGATTGTTTTGTGGTCAAGCTGGAAGCTAAAGCACTTATTCAACGAGGAAGAGCGCGCCTGGAATCTCAGCAGGCGAAGATTCTTGAGCTCTTGCGCGATATCGATCGAGAACAGCAGCGTTTACAGCATGAAGCTCAGGAGCTTGACTTGGCGGAGCAAGTCGTCAATCGGCTGATGCATGAACTGGAAGCTGAAGTAAAGGTTGTGTCATGCGGTCTTCCCGTGGTTCGGCGCAAACTATCAGATTTTGAGTCCGATATGGTTGTCGCGAGACTTGAACTCGCTTGACCGAGTATCAATACGTTCAGTTGCGCAGCATTGTTTGCTCGACACTTAGGCTTCAAGGCATGTGCGATGATGAAAAATTTGACACGCTATCTTTGGAACAGGTCCGCCCGCTGCATCGCCTTCTGGTTCATCGCAGTCGCGTCCGCGATGGCCCTTTATGTGGTCTGGGCTTCTCTGTCCTTGCCGATTCTTTTGGAGATCTCGCTAGAAGGGTTCAGCGGGGAACTCAGCCGGGTCACGACAGCCGCGTTCTCATTTTCGCTCGCCAAGGCTCTGGTGTCGGTGGCCTTCGGCCTGCTGATCGCCTTTGGCGTCATGCACGCCGCCATGACATCAATTTCCATCCGGGGCGCGCGCGTCTTCATAGAGAGCTTCCCATCCAAAAGGATTTTCGCCAGCGACTTCGACCAGATCCGAAGAAGAATGGCGGCGGATCCACTCCTTGGACACGCCTGGAAAGCGTTCGAGGATAGCCTGCTAACAGGCGGGGCTCCGCTCCGCACTACGCAGCGCCCGCAAAACTTTTTCAACACCGCGATGCTTCGCGAAAAGCTGATCGGCCTTAAAATCATGCCCGCTACGCCGAGCTATTTCGTCGGCGCCGGTCTGCTCCTCACTTTCATCGGTCTGCTCATCGCCCTTTACAAGGCGGCCGAGGGGATGCAAGCGGTGCAGCTTGCAACGGGCGGCGCAGGCGCCGCGGCGACGCAGGCAGCCTTGCGGGAGCTGACTCAGGCGGCGACTTTCCAGTTCGCCACGTCCATTGCAGGGCTTTCGTCCTCGATCATTCTCGCTTTCGCCTTCCGGCTCTATACGATCAGGATGGAAGTATCTCTCCGCGATTTCTGCGAAGCGGTGGAAAGCAAGCTAAGTTACCTTTCGTCCCAGTCGGTCTCGATCGAGATGCGCGACAGCCTCGCTGAGCTGGAGAAGATCCACAGCGAACAGTTTCTCGCGCGCTTTGGCGAGGAGGTTGCGTCGGCTCTGGAGCCTGCGGTTGACGAGGCGGTCAAGCAGGCGATGGACGCGGTGGTTATGGGCCAGGACGCAGCGGGCAATTCGAGACAAGGCTTGGCCACGCAAGTCGACCGCGTTACTGGCCTATGGGAGAATTACGAGAGCCGGTTCGACAATACCGATGAGAATTTAGAGCGGGCCTTCGAGAAGCTCGCGCAGTTAAGGGGGACGCATCCTCGACAACTCGCTGAGGGCGCCAACCAGACGGTTGATAAAGGAGTGGCGGGCGCCGCCGATAAGTTCGCTGGGCCAGTCCAAGGGGTCGAGGACGGAGCGAAAGACCTCTTCGACGCGGTCGGCAAACTCAGGCATATCCTCAAAGAAGCGAGAGCAGCGGCATGATTGCCGAAGAGGAACGCGCAGGCGCCGCAGCGGAAGGCGAAAACTATTTCGTCGTCGCGATCGAAATGATGGCCGGCGTGTCTTTCATCTTCATTCTGGCCCTCGTGACTTTTACTCTAGATTTCCGCCTGGCGGCCGATGCGGAGGAAGATGCGTCGAAAGGTGCACAGGAAGTGGCGGTCGAACTCAACGCGCTTCAATCGGAGGCACAGGAAACGAAACACGCTCTCCTGTCCTCGATAGGCGAAGAGCCTCGGCGAGGCTTTCAGGATCTCGAAGAAGGGCAGCGTGGCGCGGCTGAGAGCGCAGGGCTTCCTAAGCCACGCTCTCAGCGTCGTGTTCGAGGCCCAATCTGTGGCCCCCTTTTCGGCGATCGCCTGCTCGGTCTCCTCCGGTGGACGCTTGCGCGAGTGCATTGGCAAGGGCGAAGCGCGCAAGCCTCACGAGTCCGGCGTCAAGGTGAGCCTCGCCACGACTGCCGCGCCCTCGAAAGGCGGCCAGTTCATCCTCCGCGTCAAGGCGCTCCCCGGCAATCCGTATGATGGGCATAGGCTGGAAACTGTCCATCCGAGCCTCGAAGCCACGAAATCAATGGCCATCAAAAGCGGATAGGCTCTAGCAGGATGGAAAACCTTGCTTCATCCTTCGACAAGCTCAGGATGAGGTCGGGCAATATCAACAGTTTGGACCTCATGGTGAGCTTGTCGAACCGTGGGCCGCACGGTTTTTCACCGTCCTGCTCTCATGTTCGCTGTCAAGAGTTTGAGCGCAGTTCATCATCCTGGCTTTGCCCAGGCGCCGATTTCGGAGAGACGCCCAAGGCGGGAGGCGGAGCCAAAGACGACGGTTGAGCAAGCTCTCATGCGCGGGTTGGTTACCGCATGACCGTGGTTTCGTCTTGAGGCTGCCTCGGTCTAGAGGGCGAGCATCGGCAAAGCCGGCTCATAGCAGGCCGCGAGGTTTCCTCACCGCGCCCCGCCGCCCGCCTTGGGCGCCGTTATGATCGCCTCGCAGGTGTTAGACCGCTGGGCGGGTTTGTATCTGACAAGCAATCGCCCACAGGAAACCGATCATCTCGCGGGCGATGGCGGTGGTGACGATGGCCTTGGCCTTGCCTGCCGCCGCCAGCCGGCGATGACGGGCGCAGAGCCTGAGCTGGGCCCCCCCACCACTGGGGCAATTTCTCATTGCGGTCATGCAGTTTGCGGCTGATGCGCGCCTGCATGCGATAGGTCCACGCCCCTTCGATCAGAGCGCGGCGGGCAAGGGCGTTGCCGGCCTTGGTGATGCCGCCTCGGCGCACTGTGGCGCCGCTCGAATGCTCCGACGGGGTGAGGCCGAGATAGGCCATCAACTGACGAGGATTGGCGAAACGGGAGAAATCGCCGACTTCGGCGGCCATAGTCACGGCAACGATCAGTCCTACGCCGCGCATGGCCTGCAACCCCTCCACCACAGGCGCCATCGACCACTGCGGTATGAGTTCCTCGATCTGCCTGGTCAGCCGTTCAACGCGCTCCTCGGCATCGACGACGGCATGGATATAGTCTTGCAGTACAATGTGCTGAGCGGGGTGATCAAAACGCACCGTGGCCAGCCAACGCCGGTAGGCCTGTGTCCAACCTTTCTTGCCGGCATAAACACGCCCATGCCGCAGGAGGAAACCTTGCAGATGCTGACGCGCCTTGCCAAGCACCCGCACCCCCGTCGCGCGCGCCCGCACCAGATCGCGCATCGCCTCATGGGCCGCATCGGGAACCCACACCGCCGTCAATTCGCCAGCCCGGTGCAGTTTGGCCAGCATCACCGCGTCGCCGCGGTCCGTCTTGACACGATCCCCGGCTTTCATCGGAATCAGCGAAGGCGCCACGACGATGCAGTCATGCCCTAGACCCGTAAGTTGCCGGTAAAGACCGTAGCCGCAAGGTCCCGCCTCGTAGCAGAAACTCAGCCGCCGCCCGCCCTTGGCGAGCCTTTCCACCACCTTGGCGATCTGATCGGCGCGGTTCGGAAACGGTCCCACTTGCCGCACCTCGCCGCCACGCAGCCCTTCTGCAACGGCCACGACAACCGTCGCCTTATGCACATCCAAACCCACGAATATGGTAGTGTTCATCAGGCCCATCCCCCATGCTTGAGGCTCGGCGCCGGCCGATCCGGCGCAACCCTCGATAGGAGCTTGCCGTGGGATGGGCCACCTGCTTTTTCAGGTGGCGAACATAGGGTCTAGTCTAGACGGCCTCCTTTCGATTCTGACGGGTCGCGCGCGAGCAGCGGCAGGCCAATTTCGCCACGTCGATTCGCCGCTGCCTCCACTCAACGCCCTCGCAACAGGGCTTTTTCGCCATCACCGCACTGTCCATCTGATTTTGCGCCGGGACCCGAGGGCAGGCCGGCCAAGGGCCGGCGTTCCCGAATGGCGACGATTCGGCCGGCGGCCGCTTCTGGCGCGAAAGGCCACGCCCGATCTCAATGGACGTCGAGCGCGGAGCGAAAGTTCACCAGGGCTTCCGCTGGCAGCTTTGCCGGGAGTTTCCCGACGCGATCCAGCCGGCCCGGCGCGAGGCGCGCCGATCCAAGGCGGTCCTGGCTTGCGGGTGACGGGCTGGGTCTTAGCTTCCCGCCAACCATCCCCTCTCGATTGCATAGCCGACCAACTCGACGCGGCTACGAAAGCCGAGCTTATCCATTGCGCGCGCTTTGTATGTTTCGATGCTCTTGACGCTGATCTGCAATATGCTTGCGATCGCCTTATTGCTGTGACCGACAGCGGTCAAGCGCAAGACCTCCACTTCCCGCTCGCTCAGATCGGCCCCCCCCGCGGCGGTTTCGGAAGGTCTGCCCGGCGTCCTGTCGATTGCATGCGCGGCGATTGAAGGATCGAGATAGACGCCGCCGGCGGCGACGGCATGGATCGCCCGAAGCAGGTCCTCCGCCACGGACCGCTTAAGCACGTAGCCCGACGCGCCAACCTCCATGAGCTTGCGCAGGTAGGCGCGGTCTTCGTGCACGGTCAGGATAACGACCTTGCAGTCAGGAACCTCAGAGAGCAACTGCCTCGTAACCTCGACACCATTGAGCCCTGGCATGGACAAATCGAGCACCATGATGGCGGGCTTCAGCTCGATAGCCCTCCGGAGAGCGGTTTCGCCCTCTCGCGCCTCGCCAACAATTTCCAACTGGGGGTCGCCACTGAGCAGCGATCGGACGCCGGCGAGCACCACGGGGTGATCGTCGGCGATGAAAACGCGCAGGAGCGCGAAGGCAGGGTCAGTCATAGTGGCGCCCGAATATAAAGTGTGCAGCCCTGGCCTGGAGCAGACTCGACCTCCAGAGTGCCTGAGACGAGGGAAAGGCGCTCGCGGATGCCAAGCAGACCGAGATGTCTTGAGGGCGCCCCGGCTGGGGCGTGGCCAGCTGGAGAGAATCCGCGTCCGTTATCCTCCACAATCATGCTCACCTCCGTTTCGCGCGCTTCCAGGAGCACTGCGACCCGCGTCGCGTCCGCATGCTTCGCGATATTGGTGATGGCCTCCTGAAGCACGCGGTACAGTGTAGTTTCAACCGAAGGCTTAAGACGCCGGTCGTTGAGCGAGAGCCGCAGGTCGAACTGCAAATTCAACCGCTCGCTCCATGTCTCGACAAGGTGGCGAATGGCGGTTTCGAGTTCGAGATCGTCCAGCGCGGTTGGCCGGATTTCCCACGCCAGCCGGTTGACTTCAGAGCCGACGCCATCGGCAAGCCCTTTGAGAGCCGCAAGCCGCTCCCGTAACTTGCTGCTGGCCGGCAAGGCCCGGCCGAGATCGTCGAGGCCAAGCTTAAGAAGCGTGAGAGTTTGTCCGAGGCTATCGTGGAGTTCGCGGGAAATCCTTTGGCGCTCGGCCTCCTGGTCCTCCACCGTCGATCGCAACACCTGCGAAAGCTCCGTCTCCACTAAAGCGCGCCGCTGAGCTTCTTCCTTGAGTTCGGCGGCGACAGCCTGCCACTGTTCAAGCCGCCGATCCAGCTCTGCGCTAAGCGCCGCCTGCCTGACGCGCGCTTCCTCGCGTTCGCGGGCGATTTCGATCAATTCGCCGTAATATAACATCCATCAGGGAGAGGCGCAGCGTCATGGCCGCTTGCACATGCACGCTACGCCAGGGAAGAGAATGCAACCTTACGGACTCTCGCCAAGCAGCGAAGCTCTTGCGCGGGGAGAGACGGTGGCCTCCGTTGACGGCCTCGACAGGCTTATTGGGATCGCCGGCCCACGTAACCGTGCGGATCGCCTCCGGCCGGAACCACAGCACGTAATCTCGCGGCGTCTTCGAAACCGACAGTGCGATAAGTCCGCTCGCAACGTCCGCGAACCCGGCGGCAGGGGGGTAAAGCAGCGGCAACCTGTCTGTGTGAAAGACGCCATCGGCCGCGGTCTCGTTCAGCCAGGCGACCAGATTGGCGACCTGTTCGGGGCGCGGGGTCTGTCCAAGCCCGGTAAACCGATTATCCAGCCATAGCCCCACTCCCTCCGCGGGGATGTAATCGAGCAGGTTCGGCTTATGGCGGGTGAGCCCCTCCGCCAGGCAGGCCTCGCCGCTCATGCGCGTGACGAGCGCCTCATGGATGCGCTTGCTTCTGAGCTGAGCCTCGAACTCATCGGCCTCGACCCTCGTTTCAAGCTTCGCGGACGCCATTTGCGCGAAAAGTTCGGACGCCATTCTGAGACGGTGCGAAAGAAAACGCGGCGTCCTGTGATGGCAGGCGATCAGTCCCCAGAGTTTCCCACTCACGACGATCGACAGCGACATCGAAGCCACGACGCCCATGTTGGCCAGATACTCCAGGTGCATCGGAGAGACGCTGCGAATCAGGCTGTGGCTCAGGTCGAGCGGAGCGCCTGTGCGGGGATCGTCGGCGGGAAGAATGGGCGCCGGCGTGTAACGCGCGTTCGGAATCAGGCGAATCCAACTATTGAGATAGAGTTCGCGCGCCTGGCTGGGAATGTCTGCGGCGGGGTAGTGGAGCCCCAGAAATGACTCAACGTCCTCTCCGCGCGCCTCGGCATCCACAACGCCGCTGCCGTCCTCCAGGAAGCGATAGAGCATGACGCGGTCGAAACCGGAGACCCGGCGCACCTCATCGGCGAGTCCCTGACAAAATGCTTGCGTGGCGCCGGCCTGCTGCACACGAGCCAGCATGGCCTGCACGAGCCCAAGCGCATCTTCGGGTTGGCTCTCGCACGCAGGCTCCAACTCCACCACCAGGGTTTCGCCACTTCGATATACGAACGTGTCGAAGGTTGCGTCGCCATGCTTGCCTATGATGCTGAACATATGCAGCGGCCTCGTCGCCGGGCCTTCGGTGTTCAGCATCGCTTGCAGGCGCGCCATACGATCGGCCGGGAACAGGGACACGATGCTCTCCCCGATCAGTTCAAAAGGCTCCGCGCCAAAAATTCAATTCGTATCGCCGCCTGCCTGAATAATTTTTAGCGCCTTGGGATCGACCGCGAGCAGGACGCCATGGGGTTGCACCGATCCCGAAATGTGAATTGGCTCACGGTCGCAATTGGTGAGGTCGATGGCGAGGGAGTGCGCTTCGTTCGCCGAGCCATTCTTTGAACCGGGAGCGCGTGTGTCGCTCATCGCGCTTTTGCCTTTGTCTGAGCCGCATCTTCGATCTCGAAGACAAAGCGAGCCCTGGTCGTCATGCGCGCTATCGCCCCGCCCAAACAAGGATCGCCGCCCCCGCAATCGCCGGAAAGCCGGACACTACCGTCTTTTCCCGCTAAGGTCATGGACATTCGTAGCAAGGCGCCGCGAGCGGGCGGCAAGCAGGCGGCAAAGCCGCCGGGCTTCCGTTAAGCCTTACAGTGTAAGGCAAAGCCCTACAAATAAATAAGAAACACCTACAGAGTGAACTACAAAAGCCTACAATACATTACAGATAAACCACTATAATTGCAAGTGTTAGGCCCTACAGACAGTAGGGAAAATACGATTGTGTCGCCTTGACACAGAGAATACTCTGTCAATACGAATTGACACATGTAATAGTATGCCTATGCTGACACAAGCTAAAGGCGCCGTTTCCGCTTGGGGCCGTTAGCACAGCCCAACGTGCGGGTTCAGCACGATTAAATCTCACGAGAGGTACCTATGGCAGATCCAAATAAGGTCTATCCGACAGGTCTAACGCTGGCCGAAGCCGAAGAACTGCACGGTCATGTCATTAACGGAACGCGGACTTTCGGCGCCGTCGCGGTCGTCGCGCATGTGCTCGCCTACGTTCTCACCCCCTGGCTGCATTAAAGAGGAGAAATACCCATGGCGGAAACTGATGGCGAACACGGGATCTGGTTGGTTGTTCCTCCCCAGACCGGCTTAATTTGGCTTCTTGGCAGCGTCGCGCTCATAGCGGTGGTGGTGCATGCATTGCTCGTTGGCCACACGAAGTGGTTCCCGGCCTACTGGGAAGGCGGCAAGGCGAAGGTGGCGATCGAACACGTCGTTCCGCACGCATAACCAATAAGTCGCAATATCGCCGCTAGGGCTCCCTTGGTCATTCTAAGGAGCCCCGGCACACCTGCGTGCAGGTCCCGCACGAGAGTTCTAAGGAGGTACGTTATGGCGGATCCAAACAAAGTTTATCCGACTGGTTTGACCTTGGCTGAGGCCGAGGAACTTCATGGCCACGTTATCAACGGTACGCGCGTTTTCGGCGCCGTCGCCGTCGTCGCTCACGTTCTTGCCTATGTTTACACCCCCTGGCTTCACTAGCTCACAGTAATAAGGAGAAAGACTCATGGCCGATACTGATGGACAAGCCGCCATTTGGCTGTATGTGAAACCCTCGCTCGGACTTCCGCATTTCCTCGGCGCCATCGTCTACATCGCGGTGGCCGTGCATTTGGGCCTTATTGGTCATACGACCTGGTTCAACAAATACTGGGAAGGCGGCAAGGCTAAGGTTTCGATCAGCCAAGTTCTGCCGGGCAACAACGCGTAACAGCGGGCCTGAAGTTCGCGCCCTGGAGATAAACTCCGGGCCGCGCCTTCCCGCGTACTGCCGCCCCTCAAGCGCGGTTTGTGCGCGGGATTTTGGCTTTCACAGCTTGTTGGGAGATATTCTGGGCGAGTTCTTTACTTGCGATGTTTCTCCTGACGTTTCGACTTACGCTTCATGTTATCGATCTATTCGCATCGATTAAGCAATCCGGCGCATGTGAAGAGTACAAAGTGCCATTTATCGAGAAGTCCAGGCGATAGGTGCACAACTCGAATCAATGACAACTGCGATATGACGAACAGTATACTATGTTGTAAGATAGGTTTTACCGATTGTGTCGGAGTGACACATGAACTATACTTCAAATATATTTGACACATTAGGAGGGTAATATTCTGGACTTGCTTGCGCAGTGACTTCCGCGTGTGGAGGCGTAAGCGCCTCTCGTGCGGGTTTAGCACGAAGACTTGGAACATCCCTTGGAGGAGCTTGAATTATGGCAGACCCAAAGAAAGTATATCCGACTGGCCTTACGCTTGCAGAAGCTGAGGAGTTGCACAGCCACGTTATCAACGGCACCCGCGTGTTTGGCGCGGCTGCAGTGTTTGCGCACTTTCTGGCTTACGCTCTTACACCCTGGCTTCACTAGATCTTAGAGAGGAGAACCCCTCATGGCCTATACCGATGGCGAACATGGCATCTGGTTGGTGGTGCCCCCCCAGACAGGGTTGATTTGGCTTCTTGGCAGCGTCGCGCTCATAGCGGTGGTGGTGCATGCATTGCTCGTGGGCCACACGAAGTGGTTCCCGGCCTACTGGGAAGGCGGCAAGGGTAAGGTTACAATCTCGACGCCCGCGCCTGCAGCCGTCGCGCCGCAGGTCAGGTAGCACTGGCCTTCGTGCCGGGAAACATCCTGGCGACCCGATTACTGTGTGCAGGCGCTTCAGCCATCGTCTACGCACAGCAGCGCCCGAACTCCTAGCGGGCCGTTATCTGCGCGCAGCCGATCAGCCACGACTGCGCGCAGTTTTTTTTTAATAGCACGGCCCTGCAGAAAAAATTGCAGGGCCGTGCTGTTTCGCCGTAACGGCAGGCAAGGCGCTTCTTCCGCAAGCCGCTACAGCCGCCATCGTGCGTATCGTGGAGAAGAAGCGTGATGGCCAGAGCGTGAAGATGCCGCCAGGACGTTTCTCAAAGCCGCTCTAAGCCACTTCGAAGCGATCCCGGACGCCCGCGCACGGCATGAGCAACATGCGGCAGCGAAGGGTGGCGGCACGAGGACGGTGGGCATTCCAGCGCGCCGCGTCCACGTATCGCATCGAAACGGCGGCTTCGGTCAAGCTAGTTCCTTGACACTTTCCAGGTCGCCAGTGGTAGTCTGTTGCCTCCACAACGGACGCCCTCGTCGGCCAATTTATTAGGTTAAGCAGTGTGATCGGGAAGCGCTCCTCAATTTCCGATGAAAGATTGGCAGCGGCTCTAGGGGGAATTTCTCCCGAAATAGCGATTCTTAATACAACGGGCGTTATTGTCTACGTCAACTCCGCATGGATGAAGTTCGGAGCGGAAAACGGCTCAACCGATTCCGAAGCACATTTGGGCCGGAATTACCTCGATGTCTGCCTTAGATCGAGTTCAGCCGGCGACACGCTCGCGCGGGAAGCGCTGGATGGTATCAAGGCAGTCAGCGCCGGAGCGCTTCCGCAGTTCGGGCAGAAATACCCCTGCCACTCACGCGAACAGGAACGCTGGTATACCATGACGGTAACCCGCGCCTCCGCCGGGAGCGATATCGTCATTGCTCACACCGATATAACGCAGCTCGTCCAAGCGGAGCGTGGGAATGCGGAGGCGGAGCGGCGGTTGATGCTTGCTCACGAGCGATTCGAGGCAAGCCGGGCTCTGGCGGAGAGCGAGGAGCGGTTCAGAAAATTCGTCGATGCCGCCCTCGACGCCATCGTTATCTTCGACGGCGAGGGGCGAATTCAGTCACTCAATCGCGCAGCGGAACGGATTTTCGGTCTTGGCCGCGGCGAGGCGTTGGGGGGCAGCGTTTCGCTCATCATGGCCGAGCCGCATCACATCTTTCAGGAGGCTCCAGACGGCGTCCTAAATGGAATCGGGGCTTCGCGCGCGCGCCGGAGGATCGAAGGATACCGAAGAGATGGCTCGAAGTTCCCTGTCGAACTTTGTGTCGCTACCTGGCATGTGACGGGGAGGCGCTACTTCGCCGGTATTATGCGCGACATGACGGAGCTCAAAAACTTATAGGCGCAGGGGAGGCTCACCCCTCTTATTATGCTTCGAACGTACTCTGCTATGCCTTCACATATATCTGCAATGGCGTGAAGCTCCTCCCGGACCGCACAGAGAGACATTGCTGGCGCATAGCTTCGCATTCGGTTGGCTTTCTCGCGCCAAGGCTCAAGCAAAATTTCTTTGTTCAGAACTTCAGCAGGGACAAGGATACGTTCTCCGCATCGGGCGCTTTTCAGATATTCCAAGGCGTTTCGAGTGAAATCGTTAGCTTCCGCGCCCCTGAGCAGGCGTTCCCCCGGCTGGCTTCACGATGTTTTCTATTATCATTGCGCTATCGAGACGTGGAGCGCGCGACGACGGTGACATGGCCCATCTGACAGACAACGGCGCCGCGGCGGTCGCAGCCGGTCCCGGCAAGAGCGCCGGGTGTGGCTCGCCCATTGAAGTCTTGTGGGCCTTTCTCAGGCTTGGCCTGACCTCCTTCGGCGGCCCGATAGCGCATTTGGGCTATTTTCGCGAGGAATTCGTCATCCGGCGCCGCTGGCTTGACGAACAGGCCTTCGCCGATCTCGTCGCTCTATGTCAGTTCCTGCCCGGTCCGGCGAGCAGCCAGGTTGGCTTTTCGATCGGCCTTATGCGGGCTGGCTTTAGCGGCGCGCTTGCGGCCTGGACGGGCTTCACCCTTCCTTCGGCGATCGCGCTTGTACTTTTCGCCTATGGCGCGAGCGCCCTGGCTGGCCCGCTTGGCTCTGGTCTTCTCCACGGTCTTAAGCTTGTCGCCGTCGCTATTGTCGCCCAGGCGGTTTGGGGCATGGCGCGCGCGCTCTGCCCCGATCGCGAGCGCGCCTCGATCGGCTTGATCGCCACGCTCATCATCCTTTTCAGCGCGTCGCCTCTTGCGCAAATTGGCGCGATTGCTGTTGGCGGCCTGGCGGGGCTTTGGCTCTGCCGGGGAGGAGTTGACGCAACCGGCGGTCATCTGGCCGCGCCGGTGACGCGCCGGGCAGGGCTTTTGGCTCTCGCGGCGTTTTTTCTTCTCCTCTTCGGGCTCCCGATCCTTAACGGCGTAATCCATTCGGAAGGCTTGGGCGTGTTCGACGCTTTCTACCGCTCGGGCGCGCTTGTGTTCGGCGGCGGCCACGTGGTGCTGCCGCTCCTGCGCGAGGCGTTCGTAACGCCGGGCTGGATCGGCGACGACGCGTTTCTCGCGGGCTATGGCGCGGCCCAAGCCGTACCGGGGCCGCTGTTCACCTTTGCGGCTTATCTTGGCGCCATTGTCAGCCCCGGCCCGCACGGCGCCGCAGGCGCCGCTCTGGGCCTCATCGGCATCTTTCTCCCCGGGATGCTGATTTTGACGGGCGTGCTGCCGTTCTGGGAAACGCTTCGGACACGGGCCTCTGCGCAAGCCGCCATGCGCGGCGTCAACGCCGCTGTCGCCGGCCTGCTTGGCGCGGCGCTTTACAGCCCCGTCTGGACCGGTTCCGTGAAGACCCAGCGCGATTTTGCGGTTGCGCTAACCTGTTTTGTTCTTCTCACGGTTTGGCGCGCGCCGCCGCTTGTCGCCGTGATCGCGGGCGCGGCCGGCGGCGCCGCTCTCGCCGTCATCCCACTGTGACCACGATCTGTCCGGCTTCCACTCCATCTCCGGCTTTGACAAGGACAGCCGTCACTTTGCCGGACCACGGCGTGGTGACTGGCGTCTTCATTTTCATCGCCTCGACGACCAGGACGCAATCGCCTTCGCTGACTTCCTGTCCAACTGCGACAGGCGCCGACTCGACCACGCCGTTGAGAGGACATGCGACCTCTCCAGCCTCAGCCGCCGCGCGAACGGCCTTTGGACGAGCCGGAGCGGCGGCGGGAGCCGCAACCCCTGGCGCGAACGAATGGGTGAAGGCAGGCGGCATGATCGCAACGATGGGCTCCGATCCGCTGTTCAGGTCGCTCAGATCCTCGACAGTCACATCGTACTGCCGGCCGTCGACCGTGATTTTGAACTTCCGTTCCATGGCTGTTTCCTATGTGGTTGTCCGGCTGGCGCTGGGATGGGAGATGGCATGAGAGCCATGATGCGCCGCCCGGCCCTCGGTCTGCCAGCCAAAGCCGTGGTGAACAGGCTCGATGTGAACGATGCGGTGTGGCCCAATAATCGCCGCGACGGCCGCCGAGATGGCTGCGATGTGATAGCCGTCCGAAATCTCTTGCTCGTAGGCAGGCATCGCTTGCTGGGGATGCACAACCTTCGCCGCCGCTGGGGACCAAAGGCGGTTGACCATCGGCAAGGCCGCCAGGACCAGGCCGATGAAAGTGGTGCACGCCAGCATCAGGATGTAGGCGGCGATACCGAAAACCAGAGCGCCGTTCTGTGTATCGGGAATAGTAAAAGCCATATCTGTAATTCCGCGCTTAATTGACGCCCAAAGCTAACAGCATGATGCCGCCCAACATGGCCGCGCCAAACACTCCGGCCAAGTTCGGCCTCATCCAGGGTTGGATCAACACACTTCCGGAGTGCTCATGGTCTGCGAACGTTTGAGCGCCCGGTTCTGCGATGGGCGACAGCGGATTGACCGGCGCGCCCACCGCGAGAGACAGATTCATCAGCCTCGCCACCATCAGGGTGGACACGATGCCGCACACGAAAGCGACAAGGCCGAGTAAGGCGATTTCCACCGTCTGGACAGTAAGGAACTTGTCCGCCGCCATCGTCGATCCAATGGCGACTGTCAAAACGATGATGAGCACGTTGGCTATGCCGCCGGCGGCGGTTTTCGCGAGACGCCCGGTCGCCTCAATTTCACGAAGCAGATTGCCAAGCATCAGCATGGTGATCAACGGCGCGATCGGGGGAAAGACGAGGTTGAACATAATCGCGATGAAAACAGCAAACGCGATCTTCTCCTGCTTCGTCGCTTTACGGGGCGCCGCCATGGGGACGGCGTGTTCCCCCCCAGCCGGCGGGAGCAGTCGCGCCAATCGCTCCTGCATCACGGACATGAGCGCCAGAAAGGAGAATGCGGCCAGCGCCACCGGGCCCAGCAGATGCGGCGCAAGCTGAGCGGTTACAAAGAGCGCCAGCGGGCCGTCCCCGCCGCCTATAATGCCGATGGCGCCCGCCTCCTGCAGCGTGAAACCAAGCGACTTGGCGAGGACCAGAGCGACCACGATGCCGAGCTGGGCGGCGGCGCCGGGAAAGAGCAGCCTTGGATTTGCAATCACCGGGCCGAAATCCGTCATGGCGCCCACGCCGAGCGCCAGCAATGACGGGACGATGAGATTATCGACGCCAAGATAGGCATATTGAAACAGGGTGTTTCCATGCGCTGCAGGCAGGTTTGCGACGATGCAGGCGAAGCCGGCGCCAACCAGCAGCAAGGGCTCAAACCGCCGGGCGGCCGCCAGCGCGATCATGCCGGCGCCTGCTGCGATCATGACACCGTTACCGAGTGTAAGGTGCGACGCGCCAATCTGCGCCAGCAGTGCGTTCAACAAGGCGACCACCTGATCAAGCACCCGATCCCCCTTCTTTCATTCGTGGTTTCCGCCCGTAGGCCATTCTGCAGGCCCAGGGGCTTGCGCTAAAGGGGGATATTGCCGTGCTTCTTGGCCGGCCTTTGCTCCCGCTTTGCAAGCGTCTTGCGCAATGCAAGCGCCAGCACGCCCCGCGTCTCCGCAGGCTCGATCACATCGGTGATGTAGCCATGCTCGGCCGACAGATAAGGGGAGGCGAATTGGGCGCGGTAATCGGCCGCGAGTTCGGCCGCCTTCGCCTTGCGGTTGGCGGCCTGGGCGAGCTCTTTGCGATAAAGGATGTTGACGGCTCCCTCGGCGCCCATGACGGCGATCTCCGCATTAGGCCAAGCATAGACGAAGTCGGCGCCCATTTCTTTGCTGCACATGGCCATGTAGGACCCGCCATAGGCTTTGCGCAGAATGATGGTGATCTTCGGCGACGTGCACGACGCATAAGCGAACAAAAGCTTCGCCCCATGCCGGATGATGCCGCCGCGCTCTTGATCGATCCCAGGGAAGAAGCCTGGCACGTCGACCAAAGTCACGAGCGGGATATTGAAGATGTTGCAGAAGCGGATAAAGCGCGCTCCCTTGTCGGATGCGTCGATATCGAGCGCCCCGGCCATCTGGGTAGGCTGGTTCGCGATCAGCCCCACCACAAGGCCCTCCACCCGAGCGAAGCCGACGATCAAATTCTTGGCGAAATCGGCGTGAACCTCAAGCAACTCTCCGCCATCCACAACTTGCGCGATGACGAGGCGCACATTCATCGGTTCCGAGGGATCGGACGGAACAAGCTCGTTCATCGCTTCGTTGCGGTCCATCACGATATCGGGGCTTAGGTTGTGCGGGGGATCCTCGGTGTTGTTGGCCGGCAGATAAGAAAGCAGCCGCTGCACGATCTGGATGGCGTGACCGTCGTCCTCGGCCACGAAATGGACGTTTCCGCTCACGGCGGCGTGCATGGCGGCGCCGCCTACATCCTCCATCGTGGTTGTCCGTCCCGTAACCGCCTTGATCACCTCCGGGCCGGTTATGAACATGTGGGCGTTCCGGGTCATGATCACGAAATCCATGAGCGCCGGTGAATAGGCTGCTCCCCCGGCGCATGGCCCGCACACGACGGCGATCTGCGGCACGACGCCGGACAGGAGTACATTTTGATAGAAGACCTCGCCGTACCCCGCGAGCGAGTCGACGCCTTCATGGATGCGGGCGCCGCCGGAATCCTTGAACGCGACGAAGGGGATGCCGAACTTGAGCGCGAACTTCATCTGCTCGACGATCTTCGTTGCGTGCATCTTTCCGACCGTGCCGCCGTTGACCGTGAAATCCTGAGCGACGGCGGCGACAAGCTGCCCATGGACATAGCCTGTGCCGGTGACGACGGCATCGGCGGGTATGTCCTTGTCCGCAGTGCCGAAATGCCGGCCGCTGTGGTGGACATGCATGCCGGCTTCCTGAAATGTATCGGGCTGAAAGAGGGCGCCGAGACGCTCGCGCGCCGTCAAGAGACTTTTTTCGTGCCGCGCCTTGATCTTGTCCTCGCCGCCTCCGAGGATAATCCTGCGGCGGCGTTCGCGGAGCCCCTCGATTTTGGACGTCGTCATCTCCCCCCCACCGGTCTGTTCTTGTTTGACGATTTAGCCAATTCTGACGCGCCTTCCAATTTCTTGTCAACGATCCGGCTGCTCCCGCTGCGCCGGCGCAAATCACCCATAGCACGCCGCCCTTCAATGAGGCGCTTTAAAAGTGAGTCCGCGA
The DNA here is from genome assembly GCA_963727795.1 of uncultured Alphaproteobacteria bacterium. Classification (GTDB taxonomy): domain Bacteria; phylum Pseudomonadota; class Alphaproteobacteria; order Rhizobiales; family Rhodomicrobiaceae; genus Rhodomicrobium. Next base: position 106,949 of record CAVSHC010000003.1, on the reverse strand, counting down.
ACGCAAACCGGAAAGGAACGCCCAGCTTGGACGTGTCTTTGACAATAGCCCGGTTTTACCCGACGCGCCCGCAAAATCGTGTTCGCCGGCCGGGACTTTCTCTTCTTGCAGGTTTTTTGCGCCCTGCTCGCAGCGCCGCGCCGCCTTTCGTGAAGTTCAGGGCGGGCAAAGGCGCCAGGACTCGTATCCCACCACCCAGCTTACAGCCTCAGCAATTCACGATCCAGAACTGAGACGCGTTAGCTTCTGAATTATTGGGTTGCACAATGCCGCCTGGCAAGCGAAGATTGTAAGTGCGAATCACAAAGGTTCTAGCGAGACTGCATTAGGCACGGCCTTCATGAAACCTGTCGATCGAGACCTGAGCCAAGACTGTTTCGAGGTTATCCTTTGCTTCAAGAATAATACATGGTCGTTTTCAACCTATACGCCCACCTTTGGAATCAAGGCCGCCTTGCAGCAAGCCGAGGATGAGTTCCTGATTCATTCGTCGCTTCATGATATGCAACTGCTGGAAGCTTGCTCGGCCTGCGTGCTGACCGGGTTTGGACGTCATTTCTTCTCAAAACAAAATGGCGAATGGCGCATAGCGCCTCGCTTTGAAGTTTCAGCCGCGGCGCGTAAGAGTATCACGTTTCAGACAAGAGGTCTGTGGAACGCGAGTTCGCATGCCGAGGCCATAGCCTAAAGAAAGCGGAGGCTTCACAGATTATTCACCCCAAAATTAACTTTCTTCCTGCCGCCGCGTCTCCTCCCGCTCAGCTTGCGTTTGACGATAACACAGGCTGAGAGCAAACTATATCTTCAGGACCTTTTCCAGGTGTTGATGTTTTGTTGTTTCTAGTTGGGCGCAGGGAGGTACGTATGGGTCTTTTGGATGGTCTCATCGGGGGCGCCGTCGGCGCTGAAATGGTCAGCGTGGTGAACGGCTTTATTCAGAAGCAGGGCGGCGTGAGAGGCGTCGTCAATCAGTTCGAAAAGCAGGGTCTTGGCTCCACGGTGCGGTCGTGGGTGAGCGGCAGCGAGAACCACCCGATTACCGCGGACCAGGTGCACCGCGTGGTGGGGTACGAAAAGCTCCAGGAGCTTGGCGCCAAACTTGGCATATCTCCCGACGAAATGGCGGCGAAGCTATCGGAACTGCTTCCGAAAGCAATTGACAAGATGACGCCGAGGGGAACTGTCCAGTAGCGAGGCGTTGCCGGGAAATAAACTCGAGTTGCACCTCGATAAGTCCTGGTGGCGGCGCAAAGCCAACAACGCCGCCATTGCGCTCCATTCCCGAACTTACCGCAGCCTGCCCGGCGTTCATGACCTCAGACGGACAGGCCATCCGGGTCGATGCGATTGGACCGATTGTCAAGGCGCGCCGTCGAACGCGTAGGTCCGGCAACCCGGTGGCAGCCGCCGAAACCCGTGACGCCGATCTCCTCAAAGTGAATGGATGGACCGGGAGGACCCCGGTTCACCGGGAACTTGGGCGCAGCACTTCCGGGGTCAGGTGCGGCCTGGAAGTTTGCGATGCTCTTTCGAAGCGACGGCCGCCGGCGACTTGTATGAATAAGTCTCATCCTCGTAGCTGTAACCGTATTTGTAGCTATAGGCGTAAGCGTAGCCGACCGCCTTTGCGTGGAATTTCGTGAGGACCGCGCCCACGACTTTCACGCGCGCGAGTTGCAGACGGCGCAGCGCGGAACGGATGACCCCCTTACGCTGGTCCCCCGCGCCAACAACGAAGACGGTCGCCGACGTCGCGCTCCCGATAAGCTGGGCATCGGCAAGCCCGAGAACGGGAGGCGAATCGAAAATGATAAGATCGAACACCTCGGAGCCGAGAGAAATGAGGGAGAAGATGCGTGTGCCGGACAGAAGGTCCGCAGCGTTGGGCGGCAAAGGCCCTGACGCTATGAATGCGAGATTGGGAAGGTCTGTTTTCTGAATGACTTCCGGCGGAAGCGATGAGCCGGTCAGAAGGTTGCTCAGACCGACTGAATTGTCCAGGCTTTGCTTGAGATGAAGAGACGGCCTCCGAAGATCGCCGTCGATCAGGAGAACTTTTAGACCCATTTGCGCGAAATGGCGCGCGATGGCGAGCACTGTCGTCGATTTTCCCTCTCCCGGCCCCGCGCTTGTCACTGAGACAGATCGAGGAAGACCGGACTCAGTCGCGAATTGCAAAGCCGTCGCAAACGACCGGTAGGCTTCCGACAGGGCGGAGCGAGGATCCCTGAGCGCCTCGCTGGCCTCGTCGTCGGACTCCGCGCGCGGTATGATCCCAAGTGTGGCAAGACCGGAGAGTTGCTCGATTTCTTCGGGAGCTCTTATGCGATCGTCGAGCATCTCCATAAGATACGACGCGCCAATCCCGAGCACGAGGCCGATGATCAGCGATACGAAAATGGTCTTGGGTATATTCGGTATGGCTGGATAAAGAGGCAGCACAGCGCGGTCTACGATGAAGACATTGCTTGCGGCGGAACCTCCAGCAATGTCGACCTCCTTGAAACGCTGAAGCAGATTGTTGTAGAGGCCCCGGTTGGTTTCCACCTCGCGCTTCAGAATGTTGTACTGTATGCCTTTTTTCTGAAGTTCGAGCACCTCTTCCCGCAACTTTTCAACGCGCGCCTTCATTTCATTTTCTTGGCCGAGCGCGGCTTCAAACGCTGCCTTGTGCGACTTGCGAACGGCATCCACCTCAGCAGCGATTTGCTTGTCGATCTCTCTGATTTTGTTGGAGATTTGCACCATGACAGGGTATCCTGGCTTGAAATTCTCCAGGTTCTCCTGATATTGGGTATCCAACTCCTTGCGCTTGGTGCGCAATTCCTCGATAACTTTGTTCGCCAGGAATTGCGGAAGATTAATTCCCTTCGTGCTTTCTATCTGGCGCCAAAGCTGCTCGTTCTTGATCCGCTCGGAGATGAGTTGCCCCAGGGCGGTATTCCCCGCGGCGAGGTTGTTCTCCGCGATGGACGCTTTATCGTTAACCTCGACGATCTTTTCTCTTTCTGCAAAGTCGAGCCCCGCCTTTTCCGACTCTTCAAGTCGAAGCTTAAGCTGCTTTATTTGATCCTCAAGGAAGGTCTTGGCGTAAGCATTCGCCTGAAATCTCTTATCGACTGTGGATGCTACGTAAGCATCCGCATACGCTGTGGCGATTCTTTGCGCATCGGCGGGATAGGGATCTAAATAGGTGACGTCGACAAGACGCGAGCCTGGGATAGGCTTAATGTCGACATTCAAGGATATGATCGAAATGGCTTTCTCTTGCAGCTCCGTCGGCGAGGGTGTCTTGGTCTCGGACGAACTCAAGAGGTTGCGGATAAAACCGCTTAAAGAAAGCCCCTCCCTCAGAAAGTTTTTGTCCTCGCCGAGCCTTAGCTGCGACGCGACGCGCTCCGCCATCCCCCGGCTCTTCAGGAGCTCGAATTGCGTCTTCAGAAAATCCAGGCCGCCTTCCTCCTGCGGCGCCGCTGACGCTTGTTCGAGAAACTTCGAAGGCTCACGGTCGATTTGGATCCTCACGGTTGACGAATAGAGCGGCGTCGTAATCAGGGCTTTGACCGCTCCAAGCGCCGTCGCCGCAAGCACACAGCTCAAGATGATCCAGCGGTGCTTGAGAACGACGTGCAAATATTGACGGATTGAGACCGCGAGGTCGTTTCCCTCGGCTTCCGATACGCCGAAGTCGGCGGGGCCATAGGAGTTTCGAACTGGTCCAACGGAGTAGACGCCCGCAGGCATGATCGAGCGGCCGGCTTCCGGAAGCCCTTGAGCCGCATCTTTTTCAGCGTCATTCATGCGGGTGGCTCACTGTTCCATGCGTTCCGTTAAGGTGCACTTCTTCGCGTTCATGAGAGCAACGGATCTTTCTTTCGAAAACAAACCCTAAGTTGATGCATTCTTTCCTGCACGCCGAAGATGGGAAACGCAATAAGGCTGCCGGTCTCTGCTTGTGGATCAGCCTAATTTTCCAGGGAGGCGTGCTTTCTCCGTTTCGCGTGTCCGTTTCCTATCTCCGCATCAGCAAGCAAACGCCGGAGCCGGATTGGCAGCGGGCTTCATGGTCCTGCACCCTGAAAAGCACTTTTTTGCGACCTCATCTTGGCGCCGGTGTAAACAGCCGGACGATTCGCCGATACAGGGGACGGGCAGACGGCAACTGAATGTTGTTGCTCTCTCGCCGAGGGGCGCCCATTGCCCGTTCGCGGAGCCCGCCGCCGTCTGCGACTTAAACCAATTCATATCGGCAGCATCGGAAAAAGAAAAGCGCGCTGTTGGCGAGGGCGTGTTCCAAGCCCAGCGTCTTCCACAGGTAATCGAGCGATTTGCGGGGCGGCGCCGTTCGGGGACTCTGCCGGTGTCAAGAAATATCCACATTTCAAGCGTTGGGCTCTTCAGCGCGGATTGACTCCCCTTGCAGGCGCGGCGTGGACCTGCCAGGCGACGCGGCGTCCCCGGTTTTCGCCGTGGACCCGAGGCAGGCAGGAACGCTCAGGAGTATGTTGCGGGAAAGACGGTCCTCCGGTCAGCAAGATCGTCCGGCGTATGTGCCCGAGTGCGCTTTGGAAGGCCCAGGGCAACCACGGAGGGGATCGGGTTCGCGATCGCGTGTGGCAAATGGTTGCCCATGAATAAATGCGGAGCAGGATTGTGAATTTAAGCGTGCTCGCTTGGTTTTGCGGAGTTGTTCTTCTCTCGGCCGTGCTTTTCGGCGGGGGAACGCATGCGGGTTTTCTTGGCGACGCCGTTGTTCAGCTTCTGTCTATTCCTTTGCTCGCGCTCTCCTTGTGGGGGGCGCTCGACAACGAAAGGACGGACGCGCATAAACAGCGGATAATCTTGGCGGTTTGCTGCGCTATAATAGTCGTTGTAGCGATCCAGCTTATTCCGCTCCCCTTCCGGTTTACGTCCCTCGGCGACGCCCCGGCGGATAACGCCCACGAACTCGATCTTCTTGTCCAAAAGAGCGGCTGGGCATCAATTTCCGTATCGCCCGAAGCGACATGGGCGGCGGCGGCTTCCCTTATCGTCCCGGCCGCCGTGTTCGCCGCGGCTGTGCAGTTCACGGCCAGCCAGCGGCTTAAGCTGACCTGGCTGCTTCTTTTTCTGGGCGCGACGGCCTTGACGCTTGGATTTCTGCAAATGGCCCAAGGTCCGACCAGCAGCTTTCGCTTTTACAAATTCACTAATCCGAGCGAGACAGTCGGGTTTTTCGCGAACCGGAATCATTTCGCAGCTCATCTTTACGTGACGCTATTGCTGGGGGCCGTCTGGTTTCTGAGCACCGCGAAGAAGGTTCTGAAGTTGCGGGGTTTTCAATCACGGTCCATCGTTTGGCTGACCGCGGCGTCGGTTTTCCTCGTCGCAGTCGTCGCCGGATTGGCGTTGGCCCGGTCGCGGGCCGGCATCTTTCTTGCCTTGGCGGCCCTGATAGGCATCGTTTTTTTGGTGCTCAAGCAAAGCTATCAAGACGAGGCCCGTTCGAGCCGCGGCCGTGTTACATTAGCCCGGATCGGGATCCTCGTCGTGCTCTGCGCCGTGTTCTTCTCGGCGCAGTTCGGGCTTGGTGGGATCATGGAGCGGTTCGGAAGGGATCCCGCTTCCGATAGCCGGCTGGCTCTCGCGCAGACGACATTCGAAACCGCCTTGGCCGCATTGCCATTTGGCACAGGGCTGGGATCGTTTGTGCCGGTCTATGCGACTGTCGAAAAGGATTTCAGACGTCATCGTCGGTTACGCAAATCGCGCGCATAACGATCTTGCCGAGTTTCTGCTGGAGACAGGCATTATTGGGATTCTGCTGCTTTCGGTGTTTTTTGTCTGGTTCTCCCGGCGCGCCTACCACGTGTGGAAGACAACGGCAAAGGATCACGGTTCGCAGCTCATGCTGCAACGCGCTTCGACGCTCATCATCGCTCTCCTGCTCGTTCATTCCCTGGTCGACTATCCGCTCAGAACAACTGCGCTGAGCGCAATATTTGCATTCTTCTGTGCGGTGCTGGCGACGAATGCCGCCGTCGAAAGCGAGCCAATCCGGCCGAGGCGGCGTTCCTATAGCGAGCCAAGTCCGGAGCCGGCTCCGGCCGTTGCCGGCGGTGAAAAGTGGGGCTCCGATGTTCAATGGCCGGAGGGCTGGCAAAAGGGGGAAGTCTGATGGAGGACGCTCCGGAGTATCGCGTCAGCCGGAAATATCCGGGAACGCTGGCGAAACCGGGATCTCGAGAACGGTTGGCTTCGACTTGACGAAGGCTCGCGCAGCAAATTCCTTGATCTCGTCAAGCCCATGAACGCGGACGGCGTCGCAACCATATCCCTTGGCCAAGGAGACGATGTCGATGCCGGGTAGATCGAGGCCGGGCACGCCCGGGAGACCGGCAAAGGCTAAGAACGACTTCAGAACCCCGTAGTGCCCATTCCGCATAACCACCACCAGGATCGGCAGATGCAGGCCGGCCGCGGTCCAAAGCGCCTGCAGCGAATACTGGAACGATCCATCCCCGATGATCATGATCACGGGGCGGTTGCGGCCGGTCTCGCGTTCCGCGAGCGCGATGCCAACGGATGCCGGAAGGCTCCAGCCGAGCCCTCCACTCGCGGCAGTGAAAAAGCTGGCCGGTTCCGTGATCCGCCAGGCATTGTGAAGATCGCCCATCGTTGACGGGCTCTCCACAACCAGGACGGCGTTCGCAGGCCGGATTTCGGCCAAGGCGCCGAGCACATGCGCAGGTGTGAGGAGGCCGTCATTCGCCGCTTTTGAAGAACGCGGCCCCGTTCGATGTTCGTCTCGCGCGCGCAATTCCGGCGTCATCCTTCGGCCGCCAAAGAAATCCACAAGCGCAGCAAGAGACAAGGCCGGGTCTCCAAGCAGGCTGTCGCCAACGGGCGCGCGCGCAGTTTCCGCCGGATCGTCGGAAATGTGCAACAGCCTCAGGCCGGGCGGTAGAAAGCTGCCTGGAGTGTGGAGGTAATAGCGGAAAACGGGGGCGCCTACGACGAGAGCAACATCGTGACCCTCCAGCTTTTTGCAAAGCGGGCCTACGGCGAACGGCAGCCTGCCGGCATAGAGCGGGTGGTTTTCGGGAAATGGCGCCCGCTCGCAAGCCGGGGCGATCCAGACCGGCGCGCCGAGCGCTTCGGCGACGGCGACGGCCTCGTTCCAGCCGCCGCTCCGGTCTATGGCTGCGCCGTAAACCAAAACGGGCGACTGCGCCGCCGCCAGCACGCCGGCGAAGTCCGCAAGCCGGTTTCTGTCGGGAGGGAAGACTTGGGACACGGTGCGCAGCGTGGCGTCCCCCTCGCATGGCTTGTCCCAATCGTCGGCGGGAAGGGAGAGGAAGACGGGGCCTTGAGGCGGCTGCAGCGCCGTCGCGATCGCGCGCATGAAGGCGGCGGGAACGTCCTCGGCTCTTGAGGGCTCATAGGCCCACTTCACCCAGGGGCGCGGAAGCATCGTCGCCTCGACGTTCGTCAGCCAAGGCTCCATCAGAAGAAAGTCTCGCGTTTGCTGGCCCGCGGTCACGATAAGAGGGGTTTTGTTCAGCGACGCGGTCATGAGGTTGCCCATCGCGTTGCCAAGGCCCGCGGCGGTGTGCAGGCTCACCAGCGCCGGGCGGCTCGTGGCCTGAGCGAAGCCGTCCGCCATCGCGATGGCCGACGCCTCATGAAGGGCGAGAACATAGTGGAAGTCCGATGGAAAATTTCTCAGAAAGGGCGCTTCGGTCGAGCCGGGATTGCCGAAGAACGCTGTCAGGCCGGCCTCTCGCAAAAGCCGGTATGTGACGTCTCGCACCGTTTGCATGGTATCGGCCCCGGATGCTTGCCGCTATTCGGAGGGATATTGGCGCCATCTCGAGGAAGGTGCAGTAAAAGTTGTGTGACATTTTATTGATAACCCATAGGTGTATGCAGAAATCGCATGGCGAGCGCAACTTTCGGCATGAGTATGGGCGTTTTGGAGACAACCCAACCTCAAGGCGACGGCTTTTCTTTTGCGGTCTTGCTCAAACCCATATGCGTCCGGATGTGCATGAGCAAGAATAGGAAGAACGCGGTGGCAAGAGCGAGCCAAAAATCGGAGACTTCCAAAAAGTATTTTCCCGATATTTCAGCTGTAATGAGAATAAATAGGCCGAGAATTTCGCCGGGTAAATTTTTTATGAACTCCATAGCTGCATTCCTTTAATCGAGTTGTCCGAGTTTATATCGAGATCGAGTTTTTCCCGCTCGTGCGATATTGGGACACTAGATTTAATTTGTGACGAAAGTGATGCAAGACCCTGGCCAGCCGGTATGCCTAAAATGCATAGCAATGTCGCATATTGTGACGGACTTTCCGGTGCGCCCAGCCCTGCCCCGAGGCGGCGTCAGGTGAGCCGCGCTCCTCGTTCGAAGCTCAGGACGGCCGGCTGGAACGAGTGCTGCGAATGGCTGTCGAGGAAAGGTTCGACAAAGGCCCCGAAAGGTAGGACCACGCCGGCGGCGCAAGGAAGGGAAGCGCCGTGGCCGCGTTTTCAGGGATGCGGAACCGGGCAAAATAGTTCGCCGCCGGTGAGGAGAGCGCCCGATAACGCCAGGAGGGGCGGTCTTCCACGGCGACCGGCAGCGCCTCGAAAATAGCCCGCCAATTGTTCCAGCGATGGAAACCGGCGAGGTTGTCTGCACCCATGAGCCAGACGAACGGCACACGCGGGAAGCGCTGGCGCAACCAGGCGAGCGTTTGCGCGGTGTAAGCCGTGCCGAGCGCAGCCTCGAAAGCGGTGACCTTGATGCGAGGGTGGCTCGAAACGCCCCGGGCCAGGCGAATGCGCTCGGCGAGCGGCGCGAGATCCGCATGCTCTTTGAGCGGGTTGCCGGGCGTCACCATCCACCAGACTTGGCTGAGATTGAGCCGCTTCAGCGCGGTCACGCTGATGAGCCGGTGCGCGCGGTGCGGGGGATTGAAGGAGCCGCCAAGAAGCCCGATCCGCATTCCATCGCCGGCGGGAGGAGGCCGCAAATCGGAGTCCATGAGCCAGCCGGGCGCCGTCATGACGGCCGCGTCTGACCGTCGCCGCGGACGATATATTTGAACGTCGTGAGCTGCTCCACGCCGACCGGACCGCGCGCGTGAAAACGCCCCGTCGCGATGCCGATCTCCGCCCCCATGCCGAATTCGCCTCCATCGGCGAACTGCGTCGAGGCGTTGTGCAGAACGATGGCGCTGTCGACCTCGCGGAGGAAGGCTTCCGCGGCGGCGGCGTCTTCGGTCACGATGGAGTCCGTGTGCTGCGAGCCGTATCTGGCGATGTGATCGATGGCGCCGCGCACGCCGGGGACAACCTTCACGGAAATGATGGCGTCGAGATATTCGGTCCCCCAGTCCTCTTCCGTAGCGGGGATCGAGCGCCCATCGGCGGCGCGGGTCGCGGCGTCGCCCCGGACTTCGCAGCCGGCGTCGAGGAGCGCAGCCACGAGCGGCTGAAGCAGCCTGTCCGCCCCCGCTTCGTCGACGAGAAGCGTCTCGGCCGCGCCGCATATGCCAGTCCGGCGAAGCTTGGCGTTGAGCACGATGGCGCGCGCCTTCTCAAGGTCGGCGCCCTTGTCCACATAGACATGGCAGATGCCTTCGAGATGCGCGAAGACCGGAACGCGCGCCTCCTTCTGCACGCGCTCGACAAGGCTCTTGCCGCCGCGCGGGACGATCACGTCGATGGCGCCGTCAAGGCCTTCGAGAAGGAAGCCGACCGCATCGCGATCCGTCGTTTCCACGAGCTGGGTCGCTGTCTCGGGCAGCCCGGCCGCCTTCAAACCTTGGGTGAGGCAGGCGTGGATGGCGCGGTTGCTTTGCAAACATTCCGACCCGCCGCGCAGGATCACCGCGTTGCCCGATTTCAGGCAGAGCCCGCCCGCGTCCGCCGTGACGTTGGGGCGGCTTTCATAGATGATGCCTATTGCGCCAAGCGGCACGCGGACGCGCGAAATCTTGAGGCCGTTCGGCCGCTCCCAGGCCGCGATCGCTTCCCCGACGGGATCGGGAAGGGCGGCGATGTCGTCAAGCCCGCGCGCCATGGCTTCCACGCGCGCCTCTGTGAGCGTCAGCCGGTCGATGAAGGATGCAGGCCGCCCCGCATCGCGAGCCGCCATCTGGTCCACGGCGTTCTTCTTGAGGATGTCTGCGGCGTTGGCGCGCAAAGCCGAGGCTGCTGCCCGGAGCGCCTCGTTTTTCCGCGCCGCTGGGGCAAGCGCCAGCGTTCGCGCCGCTTCCTTGGCCTTCTTTCCGAGGGCGAGGAGTTCGAGCTTCAAAAGCTGCCGGTCGAGCTGCAAATTGGCGATTGGAGCAGGCGTCATAGGGGTCAAACCTGGGGAGCGAGCGATGCTGTCAAATAGAGTCGCGGTGAAGCGCCATATCGTCGCGATGAATTAATGCGGCGCGCCCAGCATAGCCAAGCGTGGCCTCGATTTCCATGGAATTGCGGCCTGCGATCAACGTGGCTTCCTCCGAAGTGTAGGCGGTTAGACCGCGCCCGATCTCCCGGCCCGAGGCGTCGCGGATGATGACGGCCTCGCCGCGCTCGAATTGGCCGATGATGCTTTTCACGCCTGCGGGAAGCAGGCTTCGGCCCGATTGGAGCGCCGCGCGCGCGCCATCGTCGATCACGATCACGCCCTTGGGCTCCAGCGTGCCGGCGATCCAGCGCTTGCGCGCGGTCACCGGGTTCGCCGCGGCCAGAAACCAGGTGCATGGCGCGCCGCCGCCGAGCGCGCGCAGCGGATGCAGGTCCTTGCCCGAGGCGATCACCATATGCGTGCCCGCCGCAACTGCGATCTTGGCTGCGGTCAGCTTCGTCACCATGCCGCCGCGCGACAGTTCTGTGGCGGCTTCGCCCGCCATCGCCTCGATTTCGGGCGTGATCGCCGTCACCACGTCGAGCCGTTTGGCGTCAGGGTCCTGGGCAGGCGGCGCCGTATAGAGCCCGTCGATATCGGACAGGAGCACGAGACAATCGGCGGTCATCATGCTGGCGACGCGCGCGGCAAGCCTGTCGTTGTCGCCGTAGCGTATTTCCGAGGTCGCCACCGTGTCGTTCTCGTTCACAACCGGAACCGCGCCAAGCTTCAGGAGCGTTTCGATGGTGTTGCGCGCGTTCAGATAGCGCCGCCGCTCCTCGGTGTCGCCGAGCGTGACGAGAATTTGCGCCGTGGTGAGCCCGCGCTCGCGGAAAACGGTCTGGTAGGCGTGTGCGAGATTGATCTGACCCACGGAGGCCGCGGCCTGCGCTTCCTCAAGGCGAAGCGCGCCTGGATTGAGGCCGAGCGCCCGCCGGCCGAGCGCGATGGCGCCCGATGAGACAAGGATCACGTCGCGGCCCTCGGCCTTTAGCGCCGCAACGTCGTCGCCGATGGCTTCAAGCCAGGATTGCTTCAGCATGCCTGTGGCGCGGTCGGTCAGAAGGGCCGAGCCGATCTTGACCGCGATGCGCCGGGCGCTGCGCCATTCGGGCCGCGCGAGATGAGGGTTGTCGAGTGTCATAATGCGTTGAAAACGCCGATTTGGCCGGCCCGTCAAGCCTGCTGCGGACGCTTGGCCGCGGCATTGGCGGCGAAGGCGAGCGGCAGCGCCGTGGTGAACTTGATTTGCTCCATCGCGAAACTCGAACTCACATCGGTAAGATCGATCTGCGAGATGAATGACTTATAAAACTTGTCGTAGCTCGCGATGTCCGGAACGGCGACGCGCAAGAGATAATCGACCTGGCCGCTCATGCGGTAAGCCTCGACAATCTCGGAGAAGCTGGCGACCACGGAGTGGAAACGTTCGAGCCAGGCCGCATTGTGCTGATTGGTGGTGATGGCCACGAACACGGTGACGCCGGCGCTTACGCTTTTGGGGTTGAGAAGCGCCACCCGCCGCTGAATGACGCCATCCTGTTCCAGCTTCTGAATGCGCCGCCAGCAGGGCGTGGTGGACAGGCCGACCTTCTTTCCGATCTCGGCGACGGGAAGAGTGCTATCCTCCTGGAGGATTGTAAGGATCTTGATGTCCATCGTGTCGAGCATTGGAGGTCCGGAAAAATCTTTCAATTGGGCGAGGGGCAAGAGCGATCTGAGCCCAAGTTACAGGTATTTTTGCCGGAAGTATAGAAAAATTTACCCCTTGAAGACCCCGGGGGTCAGATCTCTATCGACAGCCCGTCCTTGGCCACCATGCAACGGCCGGTGTCGATCCTATCCGTCGCCGCCAGCATTTCCGGACCCATGTGGGTAAGCAGGTAGCGCTTGGCGCCGATCTGGTCGAATTTCGTTGCAAGCGTCTGATAATCCAGATGTATATCGATCCGGGAGCTGAGCGTTGTGCACTCGATAAGGTATAGGTCTGCGCCGCGGCCAGCCTCGCACACGCCGTCGCACCAGCCGGTGTCGCCAGAGAATGCGAAGCGCTTGTCCCCATCGGCGACCTTCAATGAAAGGGATGGCGAGCCCGAGTAGTGATCCATTTCGTAGGCCGATATCGGCAGGCCGCGCCATGCGCTCGTTTTGCCGGGCTCAAGCTCGCTGTAACGGATCTCGAAATCCCTCGGAAAACTTGGGAGCGATGGATACATCGCCTCGAACAGTTCGGTGGTGCGGCGGGCGATGCCGGGAGGCCCGAGGATTTCCATCGGTTTCGGGCCGCGCTCGTTGAACATTCGGTCGAGGAAGAGGAGGGGCAGGCCGCCGAAATGGTCGCCGTGGCAATGGCTGACCACGAACGCATCGATGGAGGCGATCGCGACGCCCGCGCGTTTGAGGGCCAGGGGGGAGTTTGCGCCGCAATCGAACATGATACGCCCCTTCGACGTATCGAGCAGATAGCAACTATGAAAGCGTCCGCCGGAACTAAATGCGTCGCCGCATCCAATAATTGTCAGTCGCATGAAGCCTCATGCTTTGTGGGAAGGCCGGGAGGATACTTGTGCATACCATCGCCTGAAGCACAAGGCTTCGTCGGGAACAGTAAGTCGCGCCGCCTTCATGAAATCCGTCGCAATCATGGCCGTGATGTCCGCGACCGAGAACTCTTCTCCCGCGAGATAGGGGCTGTCGCTGAGTCTTTCGTCTAAAATCCGGACGATCTCCCACACGCGCGGCTTGTTCGCCTCGCCCCAGGCCGGGATCTGCGGAACCTCTAGATGGGCCATTGCGGGGTGGGTATGCCGGAAGTGTTGCGTGACTGGAAGGAAGAAGTTGAGTTCGGCCCGGCGATTCCACATTTCGATCAGGGCGATCTCGATGGGGGTCTTGCCGAAAAGCGCAGGCTCTGGCTGGACGGCCTCGAAATAGCGGCAGATCGCCATGCTCTCCGCGATCGCCGTTCCGTCGTCCAACACCAGAACCGGCACGCGCTGAATAGGATTGATCTTGGCGAACTCCGCCGATTTATGAGCGCTGTCCATGATATCGACCTGCTCGAACGGGACATGGATCCCCTTCTCGGCCAGGAAAACCCGCACCCGGCGCGGGTTGGGCGCCCGCTTCTCATCCAGGATTTTCATCGTTAACCCTGCCTTCAAAAGTTCACGCTTCGGTCATGGAACAAAACCCGCGATTAAGAAAGGGGTTTCATCGTCAACCGTAAATTAGCACTTTTAAGTAATCCTCTTATGACGGGCGCGTTTGAGGGCAGCAAAGCGCGCCGGCTCCCTCCTGAAGTGGATCGCGGGTTGATGAGTATTGCTGGCGCCTTAAACTGGCGCGCATATGCGCGGCAAGGCAACAAAGGGCGGAACGCCGTTGCCAAACGCTCATTCGAGGCCAAGGCGGAACGCGATTTCGCCTACGAACTTCTCTTCATGTTCGTGCGCAACGAGGCGGTCGCGGCGCTTACCGTGCCAATCCTCGCCATCGTCGTCGCCGTCACGATGCTCAACTGGGCCAATCCGCGCTCGTTGCTGCTGTGGCTGGCGACCATTTTCATTTCGGAAGGCATCCTTCTCGCTCTTTGCCGTCTGTTTCGCAAGCAGCCCCGCGAAACGGTGGACCTGCGCCAATGGCGGCGGAACCTCGCCGCCGCTGAGTTCCTGTACGGCGTCTCTTGGGCGGCCGTGGCTTTCACCCCCTTCTCCCACCAAAGCCAGGCCGCCTACTTCTTTCTCTTCGCCGCGTTGACCGTTGTGACCGCGATCAGGATGCTTTTCGCAGCGTCGGTCATGCCGATCCTGCATGCCGGAACCGTGCCGGTCACGGCGGCGCTGAGCTTGCGCTTCCTCATATCGGGGGACCCGTTCTATTGGATCATGGCGGTCGTCGCGATCGGCATTCACTTCTATTTCGTCTTTCTCGTGAAAAGCCTGCAGCGAACGGCGTTCTCGATGCTCGATTACCGCGCCGAGAAGGATCGCCTCATCGAAGAGCTTGAACGGGAGAAGGCGGCCTCCGACGAGGCGCGCATGAAGGCAGAAGCGGCCAATCTGGCGAAATCGAAGTTTCTCGCCAATATGAGCCACGAGCTTCGGACGCCGCTCAACGCCATCCTCGGCTTCTCGGAGATGATCAAGGACGAGGTTCTCGGCCCAATCGGGAACGCTAATTACAGGTCCTATGCCGGCGACATTCACGAGTCCGGAAACCACCTTCTCAAGCTCATCAACGAAATTCTAGATCTGTCGCGGATCGAGGCCGGGCGCTACGAGCTTTCGGAAAAGGCGCTCGAATTCAGCGCCATCGCGCAGGAAAGCCTCCGGGTGCTCAGGCTCGATGCGCAGACGAAGGGGCTGAAACTCATCACCGATTTCAAGCCGGACATGCCCTCGGTTTTCGCCGATGAGCGGGCGCTTCGCCAGATTTGCCTCAACCTGATCTCGAATGCGATCAAATTCACGCCTGAAAAGGGCGCGGTCATCGTGCGCACGGGCATTCTGCCCGGCGGGGAGGCGATCTTGAGCGTTCGCGACAGCGGACCGGGCATCCCCGACGAGGAAATCCCGCGCGTCATGAGCGCGTTCGGACAGGGCTCGCTTGCGCTCAAGATGCGCGATAGCGGGACGGGCCTCGGCCTTCCGATCGTCACGGGCCTCGCGGAACTGCATGGCGGACGCTTCGAGCTTCGCAGCAAGGTCGGGGTGGGCACGGAAGCCTTCGTGATCCTGCCCAAGTCGCGGGTTTTGCCGAACGCGCCCCAGCCTCGCAAGCAGGGCGAGAATGTCATGCCATTCCCGGTTCGGGGCGCCGCCTGAGCCTTAGTCTAGGCATTTTGCCGGACGCGCCTCCAGACGCGTCATCCCGGAAAGGCGAAGCCTTATCCGGGATCTAACAAATTGATTACGCCCGCATTTTTTCAGATCCCGGCTCGCGCTTTGCTTGGCCGGGATGACAAAGCGGGGAGCGTGCGGCTCCTTGACGAAGTTAGTGCCCGTCGAATGCCATCAGCGCGTGCGCGCGGACGTCATGCTCCGCGAGCCGCCTCATTCCGCCGAGTTCCGGCAGATCGATCACGAAAGCGGCGCCCGCAACCACCCCGCCCAGCCGCCGGATCAGCTTCACCGCGGCTTCCACCGTTCCGCCCGTCGCGATCAGGTCGTCGACGATCAGGACGTGCTCTCCGGGCTGGATGGCGTCTTCGTGCATCTCGATGATGTCGGTGCCGTATTCAAGCTGGTAATCCTGCCCGACGGCGCGCCAGGGGAGCTTTCCCTTTTTGCGGATCGGAACGAAGCCTGTGCCGAGCCTGTCCGCGACGGCGCCGCCCACGATGAACCCGCGGGCCTCGATGCCGGCGACGGCGTCGACCCTTATACTTTCAAAAGGGGCCGCAAGCCTCCTGATCGCAGCGCGGAAGCCATCCGCGTGACCGATCAGCGTCGTGATGTCCCGGAACATGATGCCGGCTTTGGGATAGTCCGGGATGGTGCGGACCAGTTTTTTCAGGTCGAGATTGTCGTGGCTCATGGGTTGTCCTCCGCGCGCGGGCACAGGCGTGATGCCGCCCGCGCAGGCTCGCCAAGCGCTTAGCAACGCGTCTTCGCCTTTTCAACAGCTTTCATGGGTTTTAATGCCGCGGACCTCGCTTCGATGGGAACAGCCAGGCCCGAGCCGCGTTGTCTTGTCGATCAGTAAACTAAAATAAGGGTTCAGTCCATGTCCCATGAAGCGATCGTCGCCACACTGCTCGCGCTTGCCGCTTATGCGATGGCGCAGAAAGGCGCCGCCGTCAAAGCGGTCGAGGCGAGCGGCGCACGAAAGGGTTAGCAATTCAGCACGGATGTTAGCAATTTCGTGAAAACACTTGCTTTGGTTCGCGCGCACGTACAGATAGTTGCACATGTCAACTACAATCATCTAGATGGGCATGACGCTAACAATCATTATCGCAACTATCATCACGGTCGCCGTTCTGTTTGCCGCGGGAGCGCTTACCAAGGTCGGACCTTGGTATCGCGCCCTTCGAAAACCCTGGTGGAATCCGCCCGAGTGGTTGTTTGGACCGGCCTGGACGGTCATCCTAGGAATCACGGCGTGGGCCGGCGTTGAGGCCTGGACTTCGGCGGGGCCTGAGGGGCACGGGACAATAGCTCTTCTGTTTGCGGTGAACATCTTCTTTTACCTGCTTTGGACGCCGCTGTTCTTCAATCTGAAGCGTCCTGACTGGGCTTTGGTGGAGGTGTGCTTCTTTTGGCTCTCGGTTCTGGCTTTGGTCATTGGCTTCGCGCTATACTCCACCAAGGCGAGCTTGCTTGCCGTTCCATATCTTCTGTGGGTTACCTTTGCAGCCTACCTCAATCTCAAGATTGTGCAGCTCAACAGCCCCTTCCAAGGCGGTCTGAGCAATGCGGCGCGGCTATCTTGATCGGCATGTGCTGACACACGCTTTGCTTGACAAGGAACGGGCTCGATCGCTTACCTGACGGTATGTCGATCCGAGCCCAAGGTATTTCTTGCCCTGTGATCATTCTCGTCGAGCCGCAGCTTGGCGAAAACATCGGCGCGGCCGCGCGCGCCATGGCCAATTTCGGCTTAAGGGAGTTGCGCCTTGTAAGCCCCCGCGACGGATGGCCGAATGAAGCTGCGAGGGCGTCTGCGGCGCTGGCCGTGACACTTGTCGACAACGCCATCGTCTATCCGGCGCTTTCGGACGCCATCGCGGATTTGCATTACCTCGCGGCCGCGACGGCCCGAAGCCGGTTTCTTGCGAAGCCCGTGCTCGCGCCGGATGGCGCCGCGGCTGAGATGTTCGTTCAGCAGGTTGCGGGTCTCAAATGCGGAGTTCTTTTCGGGAAGGAACGCACCGGGCTTGAGAACACCGACATTGCGTGCGCCGATGTGATCGTGACGGCGCCTGTCGATCCAGGCTTCGCCTCGCTGAATCTGGCTCAGTCCGTCCTGCTTTTCGCCTATGAGTGGCGCAAGCTCGTCGATCCTCAATCGCTCGGCCGCCAGCTCCCCGGCGCGCCCCACGGCGCGGGCCAGCGGTTCAAGGCGAGCCGCCCGGCTGAACGCTGGGAGCTTCTCGGCCTTTTCGAGCACCTTGAGCGCGAACTCGACGCCTGCGGTTTCCTGTTTCCTCCTGAAAAGCGCGAAACGATGGTCAACAACATCAGGACCATGTTCACCCGCATGGCGCCGACCGAGCAGGAGGTGCGCACGCTGAGGGGCATCATCGCCAACCTGCGCCGCGGTCCATGGCCAGGGTCAAGCCGCCCCGAAATCGATGCAACCTAGACATCGTCTTGCCGGGTTTTCCTGGTTGTACTGATCGCGTGGGATGAGAGCTTCATGCTCCACGCCGGGCGGGCAAAGGGGAACGGGCACGGAATGGTTTGGCGATCGATTTGTTTCGTTGCGATGCTTTTGTCCGGATCGCTTGCGGTCGCGCAAACGCCGCCGGCGGTGTGGGCCGAAGTAAGCGACAAGACGCTGAAAACCCTCAAAGTGCTCGCTTGGCAATCTCTCCCAAGCAGGATCGTCCAGAGCGACAGGAAAGTCGTCGAAATCGATAAGTCCGATCCCTCGAAAATCATCATCCCCGACTCAGACGCCCGGGAGATCGTTCGCACCGCCTACCTCACGGCGCGCGCCCATAAATGCGACCTCCAGGAACTTGTGATCGCCAATCGCGATGCGCTTCTTCAGCGCGAAAAGAAGACAGGGCGGTGGTCGGAAGGCCAGTTGCAGTACATCAACACCTTGCACCTTTTCACCGTTCAGCTTTTGCTCGGCAAAGTGGAGGCGGTCGACGCCGGGAAGCCGCGGGTGGAGTACGACGCCCGGAACGCAAACCCGATCGTCTGCAACGAAAAGGAAAAGCAGGACATCTCAAGCGCCGTCGAGGCGAACGAGCGGGCTCCGGGTAAATCCTGACGCCGTCCGAGACGCCGCTCATGGTTCGGGTGTCCGATGAACGCCAAACCGTCGATACGCGCGGCCTCATCCCGAGCTTGTCGAGGGATGAAGCGAAGGCCGCATTCGCCGAACCGGAATTTCTGTGACGATGGCGGCCTTTTCGCGGGAAATCTATCGTGGTCCCAGGCTCTGAATGCTAAAGTGCGTCCGGAAAAGCGCCAAGCGGTTTTCCGATAAGACGCACGATAAAACAAAAACTTAGAGCCCGCTTTTAATTCTATCAAAAGCGGATAAGCTCTAAGGTGAAGCTCTTCACCACGGAAGGGCGCGGCGTGCGAGGGGCGGCCATTCTTCGTCTTCTTTTCTTCTATCTTGGCGCGGTTGCGCTTCTTCCGGCCGCTGCTGCGGATACGGCTGCGCTCGTGATCGAGACCGGCAGTTCTGCTGTGGCGGTGACGCCTTCCGAGGCCCTGGGAGCCGGCATCGACGGACGCCAGCGGGGAGAGGCCGAGCGGATTTTCAGGCCAGGGACGATAAAGGAACTCGCGCAGGCGCCCTTCTACCGGCTCGCCTATCGCCTGCGCACCGAGCTTGCCGGCGAAGTCTGGCACTGGAACGAGGAAGGAAGCTGGAGCGATCCGGCGCGCGCCCAAGGCTATTGGACATCGGCCGAAAAATCCGAAAAGCCGATCCTCATGACCAACGGCTACAAGCTTCCACGCCGCGGAAACACAAAGGATCAGGCCAACCACGACGGATATTCCCGCCTCTCGGATGGCGACGCGGCGAGCTTCTGGAAAAGCAATCCTTACCTGGATGCGTTCTATGCCGGGGAGGACAACGCGCTCCATCCGCAGTGGGTTCTCATCAATTTCAGGAAGACCGCCGCGATCGAGGCGCTGCGCATCCTCTGGGGAGAGCCGTTTGCGACCGAGTTCGAGATTCAATATTGGGAAGGCGAGCCCGCCGAGTTTTACAAGGACATGCTGCGCGGCCGATGGCGCACATTCCCCAAGGGGCGGATCGCCGGGGCGCCGGGCGGAGACGCTTTGCTGCGGCTCTCCGAGTCTCCGATCCGGACTGCTTGCATTCGCATTCTCCTGAAAGCGGGGTCGCGGACGGCCCCGGCAGGCTCGGCGGATGTTCGCGACACGCTTGGATTCGCCATCCGCGAGCTTTACGCAGGCGCGCTCGATGGCGGCGGCAATCTCCTGGATGTCATGGTCCACGCCGCGGATGGAAAAAAGCAGACCGAAATCGTGACCTCGTCGACGGACCCCTGGCACCGGGCCATCGACCGCGACGACAATGTCGAGCAGCCCGGCTTCGATCGGGTCGCAGCCTCCGGACTGGCGCATGGGAAACCCGTCCTGATGCCGTCCGGCCTCCTCTACGATACGCCTGACAATGCTGCGGCCCAAGTCCGCTTCCTGAAGTCCCGCGGCTACGACGTGCGGCAGATCGAGCTGGGAGAGGAGCCGGACGGGCAGAACATCTCGCCCGAGCATTATGGCGCGCTGTTCTTGCAGTTCGCGGACGCCATACACAAGGCCGATCCGGGCGTGGCGCTCGGCGGACCCGGCTTTCAATCCGAGGTGGATGGCTGGAACAGCATCCCGGACAACGAAGGGCGCACGTCCTGGATGGGGCGGTTCCTCGCGTACCTCGAAAGCCGCAAGCGAAGGGCGGACCTCGGCTTCTTTTCGTTCGAGTGGTATCCGTTCGACGACCTTTGCCGCGAAAAGCCGCCTGCGCAACTCAAGCGCCATCCGGCGCTGATCGCTCAGACGCTCAAGCGCCTGGAACAAGACGGCGTGGCCAGGGACATTCCCTGGGTGATTACGGAATATGGCTATTCCTCTTTTGCGGGGCAGGCCGAGGTCGAACTGCCGGCCGCTCTCCTCAACGCGGAGATTGTGCTGGAGTTTTTGATGGCCGGGGTTAAGACGGCCTATCTTTACGGCATCGAGCCCAATGAGCCCATCCTCGACGGAGCGACATGCGAGACCTGGGGCAATCTCATGATGCTCCGCGAGGCGCCGGACGGCCAGGCCAGCGTCCGGCTTCCCGCCTATTACGGGGGGCGCCTGCTCACGAACGTTTTCTTCGGCGCGGCCGAAGCGGCTCACGCGCTGCATCGCGTTCGCGTCGAGCAGCCGGCTGCTCAGCGAAACGTCCTTGCCGCTTATGGCGTTCGCAGGCCCGATGAGCTCTGGGCTGTCCTCGTTCTCAATAAGGACCCGGCGCGGGCGCAAACAGTTTCAATATCCTTCGATGAAGGCGGCGCGGGCCTTCGCCCATGGACAGGGCCTCACGAGATTTTCCAATATTCCGCGCTGCAATATCGGTGGAAGGCCGATCGGGACCATGGAGCCCCGGCGTTTTCCAACCCTCCGGCAGAGAGCCGGACGGCGGCAGGTCAGCCCCTGAGCTTCGTGTTGCCTCCCATGTCCATCACGGTGATCCGGGCTCCGCGCGGCGCCGGCGCCACGCCACACTCGTGAGAAGGCTCAGCCAGCGGCGGCGGCGCTTGCCTTTGCGAGCTTGTCGAACGCCATGAGTTCCGCGAGCAGTCCCTCAAGCGACGAAACCGGCAGCATATTCGGCCCATCGGACGGCGCGCGGTCCGGGTCTTGATGCGTTTCGATGAAGACGCCAGCGACCCCCACCGCAACGGCCGCGCGCGCGAGCACCGGCACGAAGCGGCGTTCGCCTCCGCTCGCCGTGCCCTGGCCGCCGGGCTGCTGAACCGAGTGGGTGGCGTCGAACACGACGGGGCAGCCCGTTTCGGCGAGAATGGGGAGCGCGCGCATATCCGAAACAAGCGTGTTATAGCCGAAGCTGACGCCGCGCTCCGTCACGATGACATTGGGGTTGCCGGCGACAAGCACCTTGGCGACGACGTTTTTCATGTCCCAGGGCGCGAGGAACTGTCCCTTTTTGATTTTCACCACCCGGCCGGTTTCCGCGGCTGCGATCAGGAGATCGGTCTGCCTGCAAAGAAAGGCCGGGATCTGCAGGACATCGGCGGCCTCTGCGACGGCCGCGCATTGGGCGGCTTCGTGAACGTCGGTGACGACAGGCAGTCCGAGCGTCTCGCGAATCTCCGCGAAGATGGGAAGCGCCGCCTTGAGCCCGATTCCGCGCGCGGCCCCGGCGCTGGTGCGGTTCGCCTTGTCGAAGGATGTCTTGTAGATGAGGCCGATGCCGAGCCGGGCCGCCATCTCCTTCAAAGCGGAGGCCATCTCCAGCGCATGCGCCCGGCTTTCGAGCTGGCATGGCCCGGCGAACAGGGCCAGCGGCAGTGTGTTGCCGAGCTTGACGCCGCGAATGGCGACGGTTGCGTTCGCCTTCGCCATGGCTTCAGTCCGATCAATCATGAGCGTCTTTTGTTCAGAGTGTTTCAGGAGCTTAAACGAGCCGGCTCTGGGTGACCGCAGCGCCAACGAAGGACGAAAAGAGCGGGTGAGGCTCGAACGGCCGGGACTTCAGCTCCGGATGGAACTGCACGCCGACGAACCAGGGATGGCTCGGTATCTCGATGATTTCCGGCAGCTTGCTGTCGGGCGACAGGCCCGAGAAGCGCAAGCCGGCCTGTTCAAGCCGCTCGCGATAGGCGATGTTGACCTCGTAGCGGTGGCGGTGGCGTTCGCTGATGCGGCGCTTGCCATAGATGCGGGCGACCTGGCTGCCTTCCTCCAGCACCGCCTCATAGGCTCCGAGCCGCATGGTGCCGCCCTTTTCGCTCGACGCCGACCGAAGCATGGCCGCGCCGCCGCTCATCCACTCCGTCATCAACCCGACGACGGGCTCGGCGGCGGGGCCGAATTCCGTGGAGTTCGCGCCATTGATGCCCGCGACATGCCGCGCCACCTCGATCACCGCCATTTGCATGCCGAAGCAGATGCCCAAGTAGGGGACCTTTCTGACACGCGCATAACGGGCGGCCTCGATCTTCCCCTCCGCGCCGCGTTCGCCGAAGCCTCCGGGCACGATGATCCCGTGGATGTTTTCGAGGTGAGCGCTGGGATCGCCTTTCTCGAAAAGCTCCGCGTCGAGCCAGTTGATGTTAACGCGGACGCCCTGACTGATGCCGCCATGTGTCAGCGCCTCGGTCAGCGACTTATAGGCGTCCTTCAGGTTTGTGTACTTGCCGACAATGGCGATCGAAACGTTGCCGTCCGGATGGGCGATGCGGTGCGAGATTTTTCGCCAGACATCGAGCGCCGGGGGCGGGGCGTTTTCGATGCCGAAAGCCGCGAGCACCTCGCGATCGAGACCCTCGGCGTGGTAGGCGAGGGGCACATCGTAAATGTTGTGGACATCGAGAGCCTGGATCACGGCGCTCTCCTGCACATTGCAGAACAGCGCGATTTTGGCTCTTTCGCTCTTGGGAACCGGCATTTCGGAGCGGCACATAAGGATGTCCGGCTGTATGCCGATGGAGCGGAGCTCCTTGACGGAGTGCTGCGTCGGTTTGGTTTTAAGTTCTCCGGCCGCCTTGATGAACGGCAGAAGCGTCAGGTGAATGAAGATCGCCCGGCCGCGCGGAAGCTCGTTGCCGAGTTGCCGGATGGCCTCGAAAAAAGGAAGCCCCTCGATATCGCCGACCGTGCCGCCGATCTCGACAAGAACGAAGTCGGCGCCTTCGTTTCCCGTCACGATGAAATCCTTGATCGCGTTCGTGACGTGAGGCACGACCTGCACCGTGCCGCCGAGGTAATCGCCGCGCCGCTCGGCGGAGAGCACGTTCTGGTAAATCCGCCCGGTCGTGATGTTGTCGTCGCGCCGCGCCGACACGCCGGTGAACCGCTCGTAATGTCCGAGATCGAGGTCGGTTTCCGCGCCGTCGTCGGTTACGTACACCTCACCGTGCTGGTAAGGGCTCATCGTCCCCGGATCGACATTGAGGTAGGGATCGAGCTTGCGAAGCCGAACGGAATAGCCGCGCGCCTTCAGCAAAGCGCCAAGCGCCGCCGACGCCAAACCCTTACCTAATGAGGAAACCACGCCGCCGGTAATGAAGATATATCGGGCCATGGACTCAAAACGTAATCCTTTGCTTGCCCGAGCGGAAGGGCAAGCTCTCAGTTTTCAACGGTGGCTTGGCGGTCCGGCGAGTGATACAGGCCGCCAGGGTTCTGTTTATTGGGATTGAGGCAGCCGTGGCAGTCCAGGAGCCGCAGGCGCGGGCGCTTTTTCGGGCTCCGCATCCAGCTTGAGCCTGGGGATCTTGATCGGGGGCAGCGTCGCGGGCGCCTGCTCGTTCGAAGCCGGGGCCGAAGCCGGGGTGCTCTCCTTGGCGGGCGCCTGGCCCGGCACGACCGAGGCCGGAGCGGGGCGGTGGCTGAGAATTCCTAAAGCGACCGCTGTGATCAAGAAGATCGCGGCGAGGATCGCTGTCGTTCGTGTCAGGAAGTTCGCGGCTCCGCGGCCGCTGACAAATCCGCCTCCGCCGCCTCCCATGCCGAGTGCGCCGCCCTCAGACCTCTGGATAAGAATGAGCACGATCATCGACACAGCGGCTGTGATGTAAACGACAAGAAGGATGGTGGTCATAGACTCTCAACCGGTCAGGATTGGGGGAAGCTTTCGTCATACATGACGCGTTTTTCCGGCAAGTCAAGGCGTCAGACTGCGGAGGGCTAATGGGCCGCTGAACTCGCCTGCGCGGGCTGTTTGGGCTTCTCCCGCGCCTTTGCGGCCTTGGCCTCGGCCGGCTTTGGGGGAGGGGTCTCGCTTTTGTTGCTCGCGGTTTTGGGTTTCGCCTCGCCGCTGGACGCGTCTTCCGCGGGCTTTGCGCCCGTTTCGTCGTCCTCGTCCTCGAGATGCTTGAGATGCACGAGAGAGCCTGGCGCGGAGCAACGGAACTTCATCTGCTCATCGAGATCGATATATTGCCTGACGAGAGCGAGATCGGCGGAAGACAGGTGAGACACCGCCCAGGAAGGCCCGTTTTCCATGAGCTTGTCGACATCCAGCGCTTTCATGTTCTGCAGGTCCTGGGCAAGCCTGGCGCACCCGTTCTTGTCCAGTGGAGCGGCGTCTGCGCGCATGGACAAGAAGAAAGGGCGCCCAGAAGGAGGGCGCCCGCTGCAACCTGCGTGACTTGGCGATGAAAGCGCTGGATGGGTTTCATATCGATCGTCTCAATGTGTCTATGCCGCGGACGCGCGCCGCTTGGCGGCTGCCTTGGCGGCGGCGGCGATTCCAAGAAACGAGGGCGCTTTCAAACTTGCGCCGCCGACGAGGGCGCCATCGACTTCGTCGCTTTCGAAGATCGTCGCAGCGTTGGCGGCCGTGACGGAGCCGCCGTACAGCACGCGCCAGCGCTGGTTAGCCGGCGCCCCAAAGCGGCGGTGAAGCTCGCTACGGACAACCGCATGGATCGCCGTAATGTCGTCGTTCGTGGCATTAAGCCCAGTGCCGATCGCCCAGACAGGCTCGTAAGCCACGATCACGGTATCGGGCGTGCTCTCGTCCGGCAGGCTGCCGGCAAGCTGACGCGTACAGACATCCGCGGCAAGGCCGGCGAGGCGCTCGTCCTTGGTTTCTCCAATGCAGACGATGACCTTGAGGCCGGCCTTCAAAACGGCGGATGCTTTGGCGCGGACGTCGCTGCTGGTCTCGCCATGGCCGGCGCGCCTTTCGCTGTGACCGACGATCACGGCCGTGGCGCCTGCATCCTTCAGGATGGGCGCGGACAGATCGCCGGTGAAGGCGCCCTTGGCCTGGGCGTGGCAGTCCTGCGCGCCAATTTCAACGAGCGATCCTTTCGCGAGCGTAGCCGCAGAATGGATGAGCGTCGCCGGCGGGAAAATCGCCACCTCCGGTCCCGACGGGTCAACCCCGGCTTTGACCGCCTCGATTTCGGCGAGGTCGGCCAGCAACCCGTTCATCTTCCAATTGCCTGCGACGTAAAGTTTCGATCCTGTCATGTCGTCTCTCTTGCTGAGGCGGTTACGCCCACGAATTTGTTGAAGCGGGCAGGCCACGCACATCTTAATATTGCGCGCGCGTTTTTAATCTCTAAATTGACGGCCACTGCGGACCCTGCAAGAAATGTCCGCCGGAATCAAGACCCGCTTTATCTCGAGCGTGGAAGGACGCCTATCTCCCATGATGCATGTGCTTCGGAAAGCGGCTGCTTTCATAATGTTCGCCATTCTCATCGGCGCTTTTGCGCTCAGCATGGGGGGAGGGAGCAATATTTGGGAGCGCTATGGAAAGCAGACCATCGCGAATGTGGGGTCCGCCGACATCACCCCTGAGCAATATCGTCACGCCTATCAGAGAGTTCTCGATAATCTGAGCCAGCGGGCCGGCCGGCGGATTTCGCCCCAGGAAGCGAAGTCTTTCGATTTGCCCAACAGGGTTTTGCAAGGGCTGCTCCAGGATGCGGCCGTCGACTTGGAGGCCGGCAAGCTCGGGCTTGGTTTATCGGCGGAGGGGCTTCGGCAAAGCATCACGAGCGCCCCGGCTTTCCAGGAGCCGCCCGGAACGTTCAGCGAGCAAAAATATCAGCGTTTTTTGCAGCAGATCGGCTACACCGCCCCCTATTTCGAGTATGAATACAAGAGCGATCTGATCAGGCGGCAGCTGCAGGCCGTCTTCGAGAAGAGCGGGGTGCTTTCAAAGGCGCTGCTGGAAGCCTTCAACCGCTATGGCAACGAGCAGCGGACGCTCGCGTACTTCACGCTTTCCGCCGAGGCCGCAGGAGCCATCGAGCCCCCCGCCGAGGCCACGCTCAAGACCTTCTACGATGAGCGCAAGACCCAGTTCATGGCGCCTGAATTCCGGAAGGCCGCCGTGCTCGCGATCACGCCGCAGAGCGTCGCAAGCAGGATGACCGTCGCCGATGGCGAACTCAAAGCCGAATACGACGCCAAGGCCGCCGATTATGGCGCGCCGGAGCGGCGCAAGATCGAGCTGATCCCCTTCAAGACCAGAGCGGCGGCGGAGGCGGCCTATGCGGGGCTGAAGGCCGGCAAGGGTTTTCTCGACGTCGCCAAGGAGGCAGGCTTCGCGCAGCCGGAACTTGATATGGGACTCGTTTCCAAAAAGGAATTCGCCAAGAAATTCGCGACGAACGACGCGATCATCAAGGAAGCGTTCTCAACCGATAAAGGCTGGACTTCGAGGCCGGTCGACGGCCCGCTTTCCACAGTTATCATGCGGGTGCTGGAAATCGACCCAGGTCAGGACAAGAGCTTCGCCGAGGTCAAGGAGCAGATCCGCGCCGATCTCTTGAAGGCGCGCTCCACGGCTGAGACATCCAAGCTTATCAAGGCCTTCGAGGAGGACCGCACAACGGGCGTCGTGCTGGCCGACAGCGCCAAGAAGCTGAACCTCCCGCTGGAAGAGGTTACGTTCGACCACACGGGCAGAGGATCCGCCGGGAAGCCCATCGCGCTTCCCGGCGTCCCCGCCGCCACGCTTGTGGAGGCGGCGTTCAAGTCGGACGTGGGCGTTGAAAACGACGCCTTGCGTTTGCCGGGCGGCGGCTATGCCTGGTACGAGGTGCAGGACATCGTGAAGCCAAGGCAGAAGCCGTTCGACGAGGTCAAAGCCGATGTCGAGGCGGCTTGGCGCAAGGATCAGATCCGCGCCAAGCTTGCCGAAAAAGGCCGGGACCTCGTGGCGCGCTTGAACCGCGGCGAGCCTATCGCGGACGTGGCGAAAAGCGCTGGCGCAGCAGTCAAGACAAGCCAGCCGCTGAAACGGGAAGGCTCGGGGGACGGCCTTCCGTCCGCCGCCGTGGGGCAGGCCTTTACGCTTCCCGAGCATGGAGCGTCGTCGGCGGGGTCCGCGGATGGCGAGTTCGCGCGTCGTGTTCGCTGTCGAGAAGATCGTCCTGCCGCCGCCGCTGACCGAAGCCCAGGCCCGCGGGGTCGAGCAGCAATTGGCGAAACAGGTCGGCGAGGATAACTACACGGCGTTTCTGTCCGGCATCATGAAGACCGCTGGCGTATCCATCGACTACAAAGCCTTTGCCGGCGTCTTGGGGGGCTCCTATGAAGGCGGTCAATAGATTTCGATGGCGGGTCTCTTCGCTTCGATGAGAGAGAAGACCCGCAATTTCACGAGATCGTAAAGCCAATGAAGGTCGAACCTTCGTCTTTAGAGTTTTCCTCGCGCTATGACGCCGGCGAGGCTCAGCTCCTTTTCACGCGCTTGATCGCGGATCTTGAAACGCCGGTCGCGGCGATGCTCAAGCTCGGCGCCGGCAGGCCCTATTCCTTCCTTCTCGAATCGGTGGAGGGCGGTACGGTCCGCGGGCGCTACTCGATCATCGGGCTCGATCCCGATATCCTGTGGCGCGCTCACGGGGACCGGGCCGAAATCAATACCGCTCCGCTTCAGGATGCATCGGCGTTCCGCGCCTGCGAGGACGGCACGCTCGCGTCGTTGCGCGCTTTGCTGGACGCATCGCGCGTCGACATCCCGCAAGCTCTGCCTCCGATGTCCGCAGGGGTTTTCGGCTATCTGGGCTACGACACGGTGCGCCTTGTGGAGCGCCTGCCCGCTGAGAAGCCCGACCCCATCGGCGTGCCGGACGCTCTCATGATGCGGCCCACCATCATGGTCATCTTCGACGCCGTGAAGGATGAGATGACCATCGTCACCACCGTCAGGCCGCAAAACAACGTGTCCGCCCAGACGGCCTACTCCCGCGCCATCGAGCGGCTTGCTCAGGTCCAGGACGCCATCGAGACGAAAAGCGCGCACGCCTCCCCGGCCGCCGGGTTCGGCGCCGCGGCCGCACTGCCGGTGTCGAACATGGCGCCTTCGGACTACATGGGCATGGTCGCGCGCTCCAAAGACTATATCGGCGCGGGCGACATCTTCCAGGTCGTGCTCTCCCAGCGATTCGCCGCGCGGTTCGACCTGCCGCCTTTCGCGCTCTATCGCGCCCTGCGCCGGACTAATCCATCGCCCTACCTTTATTTCCTGAACTTTGGAGACTTTGCGGTTTCGGGCTCAAGCCCTGAAATCCTGGTGCGCGTGCACGAAGGAGAAGTCACCATCAGGCCTATTGCGGGAACCCGCCCGAGAGGCGCAACCCCGGAGGACGACAAACGCCTGGCGGCCGAACTCCTGGCCGACGCCAAGGAGCGCGCCGAGCATCTCATGCTGCTCGACCTTGGCCGAAACGATGTCGGCCGCGTCGCTGAAACAAGCACGGTGCGCGTCACAGACAGCTTCTTCCTCGAATATTACAGCCAGGTGATGCATATCGTATCGAACGTGGTGGGGCGGCTCGATCCGAAGCGCGACGCCATCGACGCGCTGATGGCGGGCTTCCCGGCGGGCACTGTTTCAGGCGCTCCGAAAGTCCGCGCGATGCAGATCATCGACGAACTTGAGCCGGAAAAGCGCGGCATTTACGCGGGATGCATCGGCTATTTCGCGGCCAATGGAGAGATGGACACCTGCATCGCGCTGCGCACCGCCATCGTCAAGGACGGCATGATGTATGTGCAAGCGGGCGCGGGCATCGTTGCGGACTCGGTTCCAGCGTCCGAGCAGGCCGAGTGCGAAAACAAGGCGCGAGCCCTGTTTCGCGCGGCTGAGGAGGCTGTCCGGTTCGCAGGGCAGACTGGCCGCGGCCAGTAGGCGGCCCAGCGGTTGGAGTTGTTCATGAAGAAGGTCACGCTTTTCCGTCACGCCAAGTCCGGCGACAAGGACAATCCGGCCATCGCGGACATCGACCGCCCGCTTTCGGGCCGCGGCCTGAAGGCTGCCCCGAAGATGGGCGCGGCGCTTCGGGACATGAATCTGCGCCCCGATCTCATCCTGTGCTCCCCCTCGGAACGGACACGCCAGACGCTCACGCTTGCCTCGGTGGCGGCCTGGGACAAGCAGCCCTCGGTGCGCTTCGAGAATCGGTTGTACGAGGCGAGCTTGCAAACGCTTTTGAAGGTGCTGAAAGAGCTTAAGGACGATGTCGGGCACGTCATGGTCGTTGGCCACAATCCGGGGCTCCAAGAACTTGCCGTGGCGCTCGCGGCGCCGGGCGGCCGGGAGCTTCCGCAGTTCAAGGAGAAGTTGCCGACAGCCGCGATCGTGAGCTTCGAGTTCGATGAAGATCTTTGGAAGAAAATCCGCCCCGAAAGCGGCCGCGTCATCCTTTTCCTATCGCCAAAGACGCTTCCGGCTTCGGGCCAGGGATAACAAAAATGCTAACGATTATCGATAATTACGACAGCTTCACCTACAATCTCGTGCATTATTTCGGCGATCTGGGCGCCGATGTGCGCGTGTACCGCAACGACGAGAAATCGGCAGCGGAGGTCTTCGCGGAGAAGCCCGAGGCGATCGTCATGTCGCCGGGACCCTGCACGCCGAACGAAGCGGGCATCTGTCTCGATCTCGTTCATCAAAATGAGGGACGAATCCCGCTTCTGGGCGTTTGCCTCGGCCACCAAACCATCGGACAGGCTTTCGGCGGGCGCGTGATCCGCGCGCCGGTTCTGATGCACGGCAAGCTTTCGAAAATCCACCATCAGGGCGCGAGCCTGTTTCGCGGATTGCCGGACGCCTTCGAGGCGACGCGCTACCATTCGCTGATCGTCGAGGCCGAGACCCTTCCGAACTGCCTCGCGGTGACGGCGAAGACCTCCGACGGTCTTATCATGGCGCTCGAGCATCGCAGCCAGCCGGTCTTCGGCGTGCAATTCCACCCCGAAAGCATCGCGAGCCAGAATGGTCATGCGATCCTGGCGAACTTCCTGACGCTTGCGGGGGCGCAGTGGTCGCCCCGGAAGCACGGGCTGTTTTTGCCGGGATTCGACGCCGCCGCTTCGCGAACCCCCGTGGCCTGAGGCGCGATATGCAAGATACGTCCAAGGCCGGCCGCGCGGAGGCGTTCCGTCCTCATTTCGAGAAAGCCGCCGCGGGCCTGAGGCTTTCCGAAGAAGAGGCGCGAGAAGCGTTCTCATGCATCATGCAGGGGGCCGTTTCCGAGATCGAGCTGGCCGCTTTTCTCGTTGCGCTGAAGGTCCGTGGCGAGACGGTGGACGAGATCGCAGGCGCGGTCTCGGCCATGCGGACGCTTATGGTTCCGGTGACGGCGCCTGCGGGCGCCATCGATATTGTCGGCACCGGCGGCGACGCAAAAGGCACGTTCAATATCTCGACGGCGACGGCCTTCGTGCTGGCCGGCGCGGGCGTGCCGGTCGCCAAGCACGGCAATCGCGCCGTATCCTCGAAATCCGGCTCCGCGGATGTCCTTGAGAAGCTCGGCGTCACGATCTCTTCGCCGCCCGAGCGCATCCAGCGCTGCTTCGAACGGGCCGGTCTGGCCTTTCTTTGGGCGCCGGTCCATCATCCGGCGATGCGCCACGCGGCGCCCGTGCGCCAAGGCCTCAAGTTGCGCACCATCTTCAACCTTCTCGGACCGCTGCTCAATCCCGCGGGCGCGAGACGCCTGCTGATCGGGGCCTACTCCGCGCAATGGCTGCTTCCCATGGCCGAAGTGATGAAGCGGGCAGGGGCGGACCATGTCTGGGTGGTTCACGGAGCCGATGGGATGGACGAGCTGTCCACAACCGGCGTGAGCGAGGTTGTCGAGCTGAAGGATGGAAGGCTCTCCTCCTTCGAGGTTCATCCGCGCGATGCGGACTTGCCCGAAGCCTCCTTGTCCAGCCTTCAGGGGGGCTCTCCGGAGGATAGCGCCAGGGCGATGAGGGAGCTGCTTCGCGGCAAGCCAGGGCCGTTCAGGGACATCGTGCTCTTGAACGCGGCCGCCGCTTTCATCGTCGCCGGCCGGGCGGCGACCCTCAAAGAAGGCGTAGGCCTCGCCTCAGCGTCGATCTCAGGAGGCTGCGCCGAAAAAGCCCTCGATACGCTTGTCGCGGCCTCCGCCGCACAGGCGGAGCTTTCACGGGCCGACTCAGAGTAATGTTAATTGCAATCCAACCAAAGTAACGGATGAAAAAGCTTGAGCGTCAGCGGTGTTTTGCGGTCTCATGGCGGGCGGGACACCCATGTTAAACGCAAAAAACATGTGATAAAACGGTGACGTTATGACCATTCTCGATAGCATTGTCGCCTATAAGAAAGAGGAAGTCGCAGCCGCCAAGGCCATTACGCCCCTGGCTGAGATGGAAGAACGTGCGCAAGCGGCTTGCTGTATAAGAGACTTCTTCGGCGCGCTGTCGAGAAAATGCGCCAGGGCTGAGCCGGGCCTGATCGCGGAAGTAAAAAAGGCGAGCCCCTCGCGCGGCGTGATCCGCCCGGATTTCGATCCCGCCGCAATCGCCAAATCCTATGAGCGGGGCGGGGCCGCCTGCCTCTCGGTTCTGACAGACGGGCCATCCTTCCAGGGCTCGCCCGACGCGTTGGCCGCGGCGCGGTCCGCGACGCGCCTGCCCGTCCTGCGCAAGGATTTCATGGTCGATCCCTATCAGGTCGCGGAATCTCGCGCCATGAGCGCCGATTGCATCCTCGTCATCATGGCGTGCACCTCCGATGGACTCGCTGGCGAACTCGTCTCCACGGCGCGGGCGATGGACATGTCGGTCCTTGTCGAGGTTCACAACGAGGAAGAACTCGATCGCGCGCTGATGCTCGACGCCTGGCTCATCGGCGTCAACAATCGCAATCTCAAGACTTTCGAGACGCAGCTCAAAACAACCGAGGACCTTGCGCAACTTATTCCGCCGGGCCGCATTATCGTCTCCGAAAGCGGGATCTTCACGCACTCGGACATAGCAAGGCTGTCACGCGCAGGCGCAAGCGCCTTTCTTGTAGGCGAGAGCCTGATGCGCCAGCAGGATATCGAAACCGCCACGCGCGATCTTCTTGCGCCCGAGTGTGAAAGGCAGACAGCGAGCGCATGAGCCTGTCCCACCTCAATGCGAAAGGCGAGGCGGCCATGGTGGACGTGGCCGGGAAGGAGGTCACGGAAAGGGTTGCGACCGCGGAAGGCTTTGTCGTCATGGAGCACGCCACGCTGCGCCTCATTCAGGAGGAGGCGGCCCCCAAGG
This sequence comes from uncultured Alphaproteobacteria bacterium, assembly GCA_963727795.1. Lineage (GTDB taxonomy): Bacteria > Pseudomonadota > Alphaproteobacteria > Rhizobiales > Rhodomicrobiaceae > Rhodomicrobium. The sequence continues at coordinate 74,661 of CAVSHC010000003.1, read as the reverse complement.
GCGACGTGCTTGCGGCGGCCCGCATCGCCGGCATCATGGCCGCAAAGCGCACGCACGAACTCATCCCCCTATGCCATCAGCTTCCCCTGAGCAAAGTGAGCGTCGATTTTGAGTTGCGGCCGCAGCGGCCCGGAGTGCGCGTCGAGGCGATGGCGAAAGCGCGCGCGCAAACGGGCGTGGAAATGGAAGCGCTGACAGCGGTTTCGGTGAGCTGCCTGACGCTCTACGACATGCTGAAGGCCCGCGACAAAGGCATGCGCATCGAAGGGATTCGCCTGTTGTCCAAGACAGGCGGGAAGTCGGGCGACTTCGCCGCCCCGGCGCAGACCCCCGGGGAGCGCCCATGACATTGATGCCGGTGGCGGAAGCGCAGGCGCGGATCGTAAGCGGCGTGGAGCCACTGGCTGCGGAGCAGGTCTCGATCTTCGAGGCAGGCGGCCGTGTGCTCGCGGAAGATTTGAAGGCGAAGCTGACGCAGCCGCCCTTCAACGCCTCCGCGATGGATGGCTATGCCGTGCGCGCGGCCGATGCCGCTTCCGTCCCTGTCCGCCTGAAAGTGACCGGCAGTTCGGCTGCGGGCGGCGGCTTTGCCGGCGCCGTCGGCCCTCGGGAAGCCGTGCGCATTTTCACCGGAGCGCCGGCGCCCGCGGGCGCGGACGCCATCGTCATCCAGGAAGACACAAGGCTCGCAGGCGACGGCGAGGTCGACATTCTTCAAAGCGCCCGGTCTGGCCGCCACATCAGGCTCAGCGGCTGCGACTTTTCCGAAGGCCAGGTGCTGCTTGCGGCGGGAACTGAACTCAAAAGCCGTCAGCTGATGCTGGCGGCCAGCATGAACCACGCGACAGTGCCGGTGAGGCGAAAGCCTGCCGTCGCGATCCTGGCCAATGGCGACGAGCTTGTCGAACCGGGAGAGCCCCTTGGGCCTGGCCAGATCGTGTCGTCGATCCCGGCAGGCGTGAAGGCCGCTATCGAGGCGTGGGGCGGCAAGGCGCTCCTGCCCGGACTCGCGCGCGACGCCAAGGAAAGCCTCGCGGCTCGCATTCGGGAGGCTTCCGGCGCCGATATCCTGCTGACCATCGGCGGCGCCTCCGTCGGCGAGCATGACCTCGTGAGAGCGACGCTGGAAGGAATAGGCGCCAGTTTCCATGTGCTGAAAGCGGCCATGCGTCCCGGCAAGCCCGTCATGTTTGGCGTTCTCGGCGCGCAACGCGTGTTGAGCCTGCCAGGAAACCCCGTCTCGGCCTTTATTTGCGCGCGCGTGTTCCTGAAGCCCTTGCTCGACAGCCTGCTCGGCCGCGCCCAGGGCGCGGGCGTGCTTGAGGCTCCGCTTGCGGAGCCGGTCGAGGCGAATGGCGAACGCGAGCATTACATGCGCGCCAGGTTCACCGGCAGCGGCGTCGCTCCCATCGCCGAGCAGGACAGCTCGGTTGTGAGCGCTTTCGCTAGCGCCGATTGCCTTCTGGTCCGCCCAGCCAACGGCCCGGCCCTCCCGGCAGGCTCCCGCGTGCCGGTTCTTCCCCTCGATTTTTAGCTTGCCCCGTCGGCGAAGGTGTTTTTGCCTTGCGGAACGCAAAGGGAACGCTTAAAGATGTTCTTGGTTTGTACAAGCCTGGTGTGGCGTCTCGCAATTGCCTGCCAATTTTGCCTAGTCCGCCACCTCACATGGGGCCTTCATGCTGACGCCTAAGCAAAAGCAACTTCTTCTCTTCATCAACGAGCGCATCGAGGCGACCGGCGTTCCGCCCTCCTTCGACGAGATGAAGGAGGCCCTTGAACTCAAGTCGAAATCGGGCATTCACCGCCTCATCATGGCGCTGGAGGAACGCGGCTTCATAAGGCGGCTTCCCCATCGCGCCCGCGCTCTGGAAGTGACGAAAATGCCCGAGCGCGGACGGGGTTCGTTCGCGGAGCGGCCTCGGGGCGGCTTCATGCCAACAGTCATCGAGGGGACGAAGCGGTCCTCCTTCGAGGAAAGTCCGCAGGCCGCCTTTATTCGCGACCGCGAGGATGGCGGCGTGCCAGTGCCGGTCATGGGCCGCATCGCGGCGGGCGTTCCGCGCTCCGCCATCGAGGATCAAAGCCATGTTCTCCTCATGCCGCCCGAGTTCCTTTCCCAGGGTGAGCACTTTGCGCTTGAGGTGCGCGGCGACTCCATGATCGAAGCCGGCATTCAGGAAGGCGATACCGTCATCCTGAAAAAGACCCCAACGGCGGACAGCGGAGAGATCGTGGTTGCGCTCATCGACGAGGAGGAGGCGACGCTCAAACGCCTGCGCAAACGGGGCCAGTCGATTGCGCTGGAACCAGCCAACCCGGCGTTCGAGACGCGCATTTTCGGCCCGGACCGCGTCAAAATCCAAGGCAAGCTGGTCGCTCTTCTTCGCCGCTATTAAAAGAAGAGTCGGGCCCCTCATCAAACGCCGTCAAAAGTGATATATGATTCACGAACGCCCGGCGGTGTGATTGAGGCGAGAAACATCTATAACTTCAGGGTTGGGAAGAGGAAGCGCCGATGTCCGATAAGCGCAGATCATCCGAAAAGCGCCAAGTGGCGGAAAAGCGCGAGAAGCCTGCGGCGGCGCAAGAGTCGCGTGCTCCCAAGGAAGGGGTGGCGCCGGGCAAGCCGCACAAGACAGCAAAGCGCGAAAAGGCGGAGACGCCGCCATCGCCCGCCATGCCCGCCATGGAGTCGCCCGAGCAGTTCTTTTCGAACATGATGAAAGCGTTCGAGGCGAGCGGGAAGATCGTCGCCAAAATGGTCGAGGACAAGGACAAGCGCAGCGGAGCCTTCACGGTCGCCGGCGGCATGGTCGACGCGGGAAAATTCTTTACACCCATCGCTCAATATTGGATGAGCGACCCGCAGGGGCTGGCGGACGCTCAAACGAAGCTCAGCCATGATATGATCGATCTTTGGGGCCGCACCTACCGCCGCTTCATGGGTGAAGAGGTCAATCCGGTGATCAAACCGGCGCCGGGCGACCCCCGCTTCAACGACAAGGAGTGGACGGAAAACGCGTTCTTCGATTTCCTGAAGCAGGCTTATCTGCTGAGCGGCAAGTGGGCGGAGGGCATGATCGAGAACGCCACGACCGTCGACAGCCGGACCAAGCATCGGGCCGAGTTTTATCTGAATCAGTTCGTAAGCGCGCTCTCGCCGTCGAATTTCCCATTTACAAATCCGGAGGTGATCCGCACCACGGTTTCGACGGGAGCGCAGAACCTTGCGACGGGCATGACGCAGCTCCTGGAGGACCTGAACAGCTCCGGTGAGCTTCTCCGCATCCGCCAGACGGACATGTCAGCCTTCCAGGTTGGCAAGAATCTCGCTGTCACGCCGGGCAAGGTCGTCTTCCAGAACGACTTGATGCAGCTCATTCAATACACGCCCACGACCGAGAGCGTTTACGAAATCCCGCTGCTGATCGTTCCGCCATGGATCAACAAGTTCTACATCCTTGACCTGACGCCGCCGAAGTCGTTTATCAAATGGGTTGTAGATCAAGGGTTTACGGTCTTCGTCGTATCCTGGGTGAACCCGGACGAGCAGCTCGCTTCGAAGACCTTCGAAAATTACATGATCGAGGGCGTTATTGAGGCCACGGATGTTGCGCTGCGCATCACCGGCCAGCCGCACACGCATACGCTTGGCTATTGTGTCGGCGGGACGCTGCTTTCATGCACGCTCGCTTACATGGCGGCGAAGGACGATCGCCGCATCGGCTCGGCCACCTTCTTCACGGCGCAGAACGACTTCACCAAAGCCGGGGATCTTCTGGTTTTCATCGACGAGGAGCAGTTGAAGGCGCTCGAAACGATGATGGCGGAGAGGGGGTTCCTCGACGGCGCGCGCATGGCCTCCGTGTTCAACGCGCTGCGCCCGAAGGATCTGATCTGGCCCTACGTCGTCAACAATTATCTGCTCGGGAAGCAGCCGTTCCCATTCGATCTCCTTTTCTGGAACTCGAACTCGACCCGGATGCCGCCGGCCAACCACAGCTTTTATTTGCGGGAGTTCTACCTGCACAACAAGCTGGCGCAGGGGCTTCTGAAGCTCGGGGGCGTTACGCTCGATTTGAGCCGTGTTACGGTCCCGATCTACGAACTCGCAGCGAAAGAAGACCACATCGCTCCCGCGCAGTCGGTGCTCAACGGGGCTAAGCTGTTCGGCGGCCCCGTTCGGTTCGTGCTGGCGGGATCGGGGCACATCGCAGGCGTGATTAATCCGCCGGCCAAGGCAAAGTACCAGCACTGGGTGCTGGAGGAAGGCGATCCGAAGGTTCTGCCTTCCATCGAGGCTTTCCTGGCGCGGGCGAAGGAGTATCCCGGCTCATGGTGGCCGGATTTTGCTCGCTGGCTCGGTTCGCTCTCCCGTGGACAGGTGCCTGCTCGCGAACCCGGCAGCGATGAATTCAAACCGATCGAGGATGCTCCCGGCTCTTATGTCCAGCGTTAGAACGGGATCGAGCCGGCCGTCACCCGTCATCGGCAGCCATCCCAGGGTGGGCTTTTTCGTCCTGCGTCGCCGCGCATGTCCCGGTTAGAGCGTCGCCGCTTTGGAATCGAAGGCGCGCTCCACTAAAGCGTGTAGCGATTAGCTGGAACTGAAGTGATGCCATGTCCGGGCTTGACCCGGCCATTCAGTTTCGAAAATCCAAGGGGTGCAATTTGTCCTCCTGAATGGCCGCCTCGTAGGGCGGCCATGACAATAACGGGAGTCCGAATAAATTCGACATGCTCTGCTGTCCGTCTCCGAAATCGCCGCCCAACTTGCGGCGAGCACGCACTGCGATTCGGCGTCCGGGATGACAATCCATTGGCCGGGCGGCGAAGTTTGGTTGCGTACGCCAGCCCGGCTTCACGGGCGCCAAGACTTTTTTTGTCGCTGAATATGTCAGCCTCGGGCAATGGTATAACCGCCACAATTATTTATTACGCGTGCGATAAAATCGCCTCGCTCCGATTCCCTTGTAGCCCGGCGCACAACAATCGAGCCAGGTTTCGCCTCATGATGGCACACGATCCAAGCTTGGTGATCCTTTCAACGACAATCGCAATCCTTGGAGCATTCACGTCTTGCGTTATGATGTCGAATCTCCGTGCGCTGAGCGCTAGCGAAAGGCGCGTGCGGCTTGTCATGGCGTCCATCACGCTAGGCGGCTCTCTGTGGGCCATGCAATTCGTCGGGCTGCTTTCCCTGGAAGCCCCCCTCAATCTTTCCCGGCGCCCGGAGTTGCTTGCAGCTTCGGCCGCCGTAGCTTTCGCAGGCACGGCCGCCGCCATGATTCTGCTTGGCGGCCGCGCGGACGCCTATCCTGGCCGCCTGCCCGCCGCGACGGTCGTTTTCGGCGCGACAATCGCGGCGACGAATTATTTGGGGATCGCTGCCGTCGCCGGCTCCAACCTTAACTGGTTCTTGACCCTCGTGGAGATCGCGGTTTGCGTCCAGGCGGCTTATCTCGCGCTCTGGTTTCTCTTCCGGCGCAGGGGCGTGCTGCTCACGCTCGCAGGCTCGATCGGGCTGGGGGCCTGTCTTACGGCGACTCACTACCTGGCGGTCGCCTCCGCGGATGGCCTAGAACAGACGCTTCTTTCGATACCGCCCTATGACAGCGGGATTTCCGAGCGCTATCTGGCCTGGTCCGCAACCATCATGATGTACCTGATCTGCAGCATATGCCTTTGCGTTTTCGTCATCGGCCAGTTCCGGGACGAGGCAGAGTAGCTTTGCGACCGCGACACGCCTCATCGTCGGCTGAAGCCGCTGCTAACGCATCAGGACTTCGACGAGCTTCGTGTCTCCGGCTGCCACGGTAAAAGCCCCGGCATATTGGCGCTCGCCATGCTCGGCCGCCACGCGGTATTCGCCGGCGGCGAGAATGTGGGTCGAGAAGGCGCCCGCGCTTTCCTTGATCACATCGCCGCCTGCGTTATAGATGGTCCAGCGCGTATCGGCGACGGCCTCTCCACCCGTCCGCTGCACAAGCTTGAGCGTTACCTTGCCGGCATCGTGATCGATGCCCCCTTCGGTGATCTTGCCGGGCTCGACGACGATATCGGCCGAAATCACGGAGTTCGCGTCACCATAGGTGCTGACGATGTGATAGATGCCGCTGTTCAGGCGCACGACGACGCCAGGGCGCAGATCGGCGCGAATTTTTTGCCGGTTCCCGGATTGATCCTGAGTATCGGCGAAAATCTCGAACTTCAACAGGTGCTCTTGCGTGACGGGCGCGTGCGCGAGCGTCGCGGTGAGGCGAAGGCCTCCCGCATTGATCACAAAATCCTCATTGGCGGGATTTTGAGGCCAAACGCCCACTTTCCTCGTCAGGTTCGCGCGGCCGTAAGCGACGTTGATCAGATATTCGCCCGGCTTCAAGTTGAGGGTTGGCCGCGCTTCCTGCGCCGTCTCGATCAACTTGTAGTTTCCGTTGCGGCCCGAATGGCCGTCGAAAATGCGCCAGACGACGCCGGACATCATGGGAGCGCCGCCTTCGCTCAAATAGGCCGTCAACGTCACTGGCGCCGGTGGGCCGGACGTTGGCGGAACGGGCCTCGCCTGTTGAGTTTCTTCCGCGCCAGGGTCGACGGGGATCGAGGCGCCGTCGCCCTCGACCGGGATATCCTCCCCATCGGCCGGCTTTATCAGCTTCGGGGCTGCCTCCGAGACGCTGGCGCCCACCGTCATCGTCCAAGCGAAGACAGCCGCCGCCGCCAAGGCGGCGCGAACAAGGATTGCAAGTCTCGCCTTGCGCATGGACGTCCCCCAGCGGCACGAGGTCAGGAAATCGGCGGCCGGAAATATATGTAGAAAGCGCCTTCGATGAAAATGAGGCGAAGCCCCCGGATAGCGACTTGGATCGCGCTCCTTTAGCAGGACGCTGAAAAAACATGCGGCCCATGGTTCGACAGGCTCACCATGAGGTTCAAGCTATTGATATCGTTCGACCTCATCCTGAGCCTTCGAAGGAAGGAACAAGGATTTCCGGCTTTTTCAGCATCCTGTCAAAGCCTGTCGCGTTTGATGGAATCAGAAGCGGTCCCTAAGTTTTTATTTTATCGTGGCCTTATCGGAAAGCCGCTTCGCGCTTTCCCGGACGCGCTTCAGTTCTCAATTTTCGCTGCCGAGACCTCTCCAGCCACAATGGTGATCTCGGTCTGCTTCGGCGGCGCGCTGTCCCCTTTGCCGCGGCACTCCAGATCGTAACGCCCAGCTTTGAGGATAAAGCGCATGCCGGCGCCGGCCGCGCGGCCGGCCGGCTCAGCCTCCCTGCTGGCTCCCGCTTTGTAGATCGCACAAACATTGCCGGTTTTGCCCGACGGCAAGCTGACCCTCGCCTCGCCTGCGTTCAAGATCACAGTCACCGGCGTCGCCCGGCCCGCCGTCACGGCGACGGTATTTTCCTCCCTCGCATTGCCGTAAATCGTTTCGAGGCGATAGGCGCCCGCTGGCAGCTGCAGGCGATGCCAGGAGGCCGGGAACCGGGCCAGAGGCGCCGAACCCTTCTTCGAATCGGAAGCCGCCGGGAAGATTTGGTGCCATGCCGTAACCAGCTCCGGCGCGTTCTCTTTTGCGAAGGTCTTGATCTCCAGCGTCCCCACATTCAGAACAATCCGGACCGCCGACACCTTTCCGGCCACAACCTTAACGGTTGTGTCGAGCTTTGCCGGGCCGGCCAGAGCTGACAGGACGTATTCGCCCGCATTCAGATGGAAGAGCGCGGGCGTCTCGCTCGACCGTCCCAACTCCTCGCGCGCGGCGCTCGTTTTCTGCTTGTAGAGGATGAAAAAGGCGTCGCCAGCGGCAGGGCCGGCTGACGCTTGCAGCGCCTCGGCCGCAATCGAGCCTGCATCCATGACGATGGTTTTATCGACTTTCTCCGCGCCAAGGGTGAATTCCCCCGAGGCTGTGGCGAAGCCATAGGCCAGCTTCACCGCATACCGGCCCTCAGGCAGCTTGGCCCTGGCCTGCCCGCCGCCGCCAACCCAGAGGGGCGCTTCCGCCGTGCGGACCTGCCCCGTCGGGGTCACCTGGATCTTGTAAATCTCCCACGTCAAGCCGGCCTGGAGCGGCGGCGCGCCGGATGCGAGAACGGCGGACAGCACCACGTTCGCATCGGGCGGCGGCGGCGTCACAACCTTCTCTTCGGGCTCCTTCGGCGCAGGCTGGACTTGGGGCGGGGACGTGCTTGCAGCGGCCGCCGCCTGTTTTTCGGGCGCATTCGCCTCGGCCACCCAATTCGGGGCGATGGGCGTGATTCCAAGCGCCGCTTTCGCCGTTTGGCCGACCCCGAGCGCCTGACGAAGGCTGCGCTCCAGATCGGCGCCGGACTTAATGGCGGTGAAGGAGCCCCCCATCGCCTTCGCCGCGCAGGTGAAGTTCGCGGCCGCCTTCTCGCTCATGTCGACGCCCAAAACCGTCAGCTTGCCTTTCGGGTAAAGGTCGTGAAGCCGGGCCGCCGTGGCGCAAATATCGCTGGCGCAATCGTCGCCTGTTCCGGCGATCAGGATTGCGGAGACGGCCTTCCCATCCGGCGAGGCGGCCGACTTGAGCGCGGCCTGCAGCGCGCCCATGGCTGGGGCGCGCGCTGCTTTCGGGCTAAGAGCGTCGAACGCCTTATCCACCGCGCCAGCGGCCGCGCTGGCCGATTGAAGGGGAACGAGTTCGCTCAAGTCGTCGCATTTCTTTTGCGGATTTGCGCCAAAAGCCCAGAGCCCGAAGAAGCTTCCTTGATCCATCCGGCTCACGGCCGCGCCAAGCCCGCTTTTAACCCAATCGAGTTTCCGCTTCTGGCCCATGACCGCGCCCATTTGAGCCGTTGCGTCCAGAACCACGATGGCGCGAGCCTCCTCAGCGGCGCAAGGAAACGCGGAACAGCAAAGAGCAAATGCCAAGAGGACGCCGTTAAGCTGCTTCCGCATAACCGTTTCCCTTTTGCGGCCCCTGAAAGGGCGGGTGACTTGCGCCGCGGCCTTCTCAAGCAGGAGCGGCTCTAAAAACGAAATTGCTCCGCGAGAATGCGCTCCTCCAGAGCGTGTCCTGGATCGAAAAGAAGTTTGAGGCCAATGCTGCGCTCCTCGCGCACCATGACCGAAAGAACGTTCCGGAACTCCGTGTGATCGGCGACGGCGCTGACCGGTCGCTTGTCGGCCTCCAGGACCGAAATCTTGACCTGCGCCTTGTTCGACAAAAGCGCCCCGCGCCAGCGCCTGGGACGGAAAGGGCTGATGGGAGTGAGCGCGAGAAGCTTCGCCTTCAGCGGAAGGATCGGGCCGCCAACCGAAAGATTATAGGCGGTGCTGCCCGCGGGCGTCGAGACAAGCACGCCGTCGCAGATCAACTCGCTGAGGCGGTCCTTTCCGTCGACGGTGATCGCAAGCCGCGCACTCTGCGCCGTTTGCCGGAACAGGTGGACCTCGTTGACGGCCAGCGCGTTAAGTTTTTCGCCTGCGACGTTTTCGGCCTGCATCTTCAGCGGATGGATGACGCTCAGCTTCGCGTTCGAGATGCGATCTACGAGGTCGTCCTCGCCATACTCGTTCATGAGGAAGCCCACGGAACCCCGGTGCATGCCATAGATCGGCACCTCGGTTCCCATGAACTGGTGAAGCGTTTGCAGCATCAACCCGTCGCCGCCCAATGCTATAATAACGCTTGCAGACGCCGGATCGATGGCGCCGTAACGCTTCGAAAGGCGCTTGAGCGCAATCTGCGCCTCAGGTGCGGAGCCTGCGACGAAGCCGACGCGAACCTTGCCGGCGAAGACCGCCGCCCGAGCCTGGGCCGGGCCTATATCGGCCATGGCGCCCCTCGGCTTGAACGCCCGCCGATCCAAACAGCGCGCAGATGCACATGAGAGGACTTATCATGGACCAGGATGCCGAAATGATCGTCGTTTATACCACATTCCCAACTGAACACGATGCCCGCAAAGCGGGCGAAGAACTCGTAGCTGAGAAACTTGCCGCCTGCGTCAATATATTTCCCGGCATGGTTTCCATTTATCGCTGGCAGGACGCCATCGAAAATGGAACCGAGGCGGCAATGCTCGTCAAGACCAGAAAAGAGCTGGAATCAAGGGTGCTCGAAGCGCTTCGTGCGAAGCATCCCTATTCCGTCCCTGCGCTTATCGTGTTCGAGCCGCGCCGCGTGGCCGCCTCCTACCTCGAATGGCTTTACACGCAAACTGGCCTTCAAAGCTAGGACAATGAGCTCAAAATAAGGCGGGCGGCGAGCGCAAGCTGATGCTTTTCTGCAACGGACTCTCGGCGACCTTCGCAAAACCTCATAATGATGAGGCACTTAAACCATGAATCAATAAACTTGCATTCATAAGGGTTCGAAATCATTTTAGTAGCATAAGGGAGAGAGTTTATGAGCAGGCAAAGACGGATCAAGGGGGCGACATTGGCGTGCTGCATCGCCTTGTCGCTTGCCCTGCAAATCAAGGGAGCGTCGGCGTTCTCGCCAGAACCGGTGGCTCCTCCATCTGCCGGCGTGCAGGCGAACCCGCAATCTCAGCTCGCGCAGCCGGGCATTCCACAGGCGCCGCAGTTCGATCTCTATGAGGCGCCAGCCGCCGGAAAATCCAACGGGACGGAAATTACAATCCCAGGGATTGGGTCTCTGGGTTCCATCCCGAAGCTGGACTTCGGCCTTGAGCTGCTCTATGGCCCCAAGAACGGGCCGGAAGCGCTTCAGCTTGACCAGCATGCGCCAGACGGCGACATGCAGATCAAGGGCACGCTGACCCACAGGTTCTAAGGCTAGGCGCGCGAGTTTGCCAGATGAACTCGCGCTTCAGAGACACCCTCAGAATTGCGGCCGCGGCGGCGGTTCACACCTTGACCGCAAGTGGCGCTGTGCTCGCGCTCTTTTCCCTTCTTTCCGCTGTCGACGGGCAATGGGCAGCGTCCTTCGCGTGGCTCGGCGCCGCCTTGATCGTCGACGGCATCGATGGGCCGCTCGCGCGCAAAGTCGGCGTCAAGCAGGTTCTGCCACGTTTCTCCGGAGAAGAACTCGACCACCTCGTCGATTACCTCACCTATGTGACCATCCCCGCTTTCATGGTGGCGCGATCCGATATCGCGCCGGAAAGCCTGAGGCTTTCCTTGGCCGGAACGATGATGCTGGTGTCGCTGTACCATTTTTCCGACACCGAAAGTAAAACGAAGGACGGATATTTCGTCGGCTTCCCGGCCATCTGGAACGTCGTCGTGTTGTATTGCTTCGTGCTCGGCCTGCCGGCGGCGGCCTCAGCCTCCTTGATCGCGATTTGCGCCGCTTTGACATTTGTGCCCCTTCATTGGGTTCACCCCGTCCGCGTGAAACGCCTTCGTGTCCTCACGCTCGTGGTGGTTTCCGCATGGGGCGTGGCGGCGGCCGCCGCAATCGTCCACGGTTTTCCCGGAACGCTCGCCGAACGGGCTATATTTGTCTTGGCGGCGGTCTATTCGATAGCGATTGGCGTGACCGCGGGACCGGCGGACGACCGCAGCTTCGATCCGCCGAACTAGTGTGGCGTCTCGCAATTGCCTACAACCTTTGCAGCGGGCTCTTTTAGGTAATTGCGAGACATAAGCCACACTAGCATATTGTTTTTGCTAGTGTCCCTTTGTCTCCGAATTGCCGTACGAGCCTGCTGCACGTTGAGCGGCAATTCGGAGACGGGACACTAGAACGGCCGGCCGTAAGTTCGCGCTCCCACAGGGCTTTGCATGGAACTGCTCTTCGACCCGGCCGCCTGGGCCAGCTTGATCACTCTGACGGCGCTTGAGATCGTGCTTGGCATCGACAACATCATTGTCTTGTCGATCCTTACGGACGCTCTGCCTCGGGAGGAGGCCCGGCGCGCGAGGGCGGTCGGCCTCGGCCTGGCGCTGGGCTTGCGCCTGGCGCTCCTGTCGGCGATCAGCTGGATGACGCGCCTGACCTATCCCGTTTTCAGCGCCGCTGGCCAGGAATTCTCATGGCGCGACCTGATCTTGATCGCCGGCGGCCTGTTCCTTATGGCGAAAGCCGTCAAAGAAATCCACGCCGAGATCGAGGGCCAGGAGAACCTGCCCGCCGGCGCGAAACCCAAGGCCCGGTTCGGCGCTGTCATTGCGCAGATCGCCATCATGGACCTCGTCTTCTCTTTGGACTCGATCATCACCGCGGTCGGCCTTGCGCGCAATATCGAAATCATGGTCGCCGCGATTTGCATCTCCATCGCCGTCATGTACGCCGCGGTCCAACCCGTCGGAGGGTTCATCAAGCGGCATCCGACGACGAAGATGCTCGGTTTGTGCTTTTTGATCCTGATCGGCACAGCGCTTGTCGCGGACGGCTTCGGCGTTCACATCCCGCGCGGATATTTCTACTTCGCGATGGCCTTCGCAGCTGTGGTCGAAGCCTTCAATATCTGGGCGAAAGGCGCGAATGGCGAAAGCGGCCGGCAAGCGTCTTCGGCAAACGAAGAGCGGCCCGGTTTCGCGGGCCGGACTTCCCCCCCTGCGGCGGGGGACTTTTCTCAGAACAAGCCTGGCGATCTTCATCTGCCGCGCCCCCCGCGGCGAAAAAAACACCGGAGAAAATAGGCCAGCACGCCATGTTTTCACCATGGACACGGCCTTCCCCCGCTTCTGGCCCTGATTTCGTCCATAACGCCCTGTAGCGAAGGCGCCGTTCAAGTAGTCACCGGAAGGAAGTCATGCGCGGCCTCATTGTCTCCGCCCTGGCGGCGCTCTCGATCGCGGCGGCCCCCCTGCAATGCGAAGCGGAACAGGTTTCCCTGGAGTATCTCGGTCTTGATCTGTCGGGCAATCTTGAGATCGCCTCCGGCAAGTCGCTCAAGGGCGAAATCGTTCTCCTCGTTCATGACACGCTGGGCCACGAACGCATGGAACTGATGGCGGCTCTCCAGGACAGCCTGCGCGATCTGGGCGTCAATTCGCTTGCGATCACGCTGGGTCTCGGCATGGACAAGCGCCGTGGCATGTTCGATTGCGCGTTGGAACAGGACCATCGTCACGAGGACGCCATCGACGAGATCGCAAGCTGGGTGCAATGGCTGAAGGAAAAAGGCGCATCCTCAATCACTGTGGCAGGGCATGGCCGCGGGGCCAACCAGGTTGCGCTCTATGCCATCAACCGGCTCGACAAGAGCGTGAAGCGGACGGTGCTGGTATCCCCGCTGATGCAGACCGAGGACAAGCTCGAGGCTGAATATCGCGCGCGGTTCGGGCAGCCTCTGCGCCAGGAACTTGCGAAGGCCGAGGAACTCGTCGCAAGCGAGCGCGGCAATCAATTTGTAGACGTGCCGGGGTTCCTCGGCTGCGCCAAGCCTCAGGTCACGGCGGGCACATTCGCGAATTATTACGGGGCCAACGCCAAGTTCAAGACAACGATGCTTTTGCAGAGCATCAAGGCGCCCGTGCTGCTCGCCGTGGGCGACGCCGATCCCGTCTTGACTGACATCAAGGCGGCTGAGCCGGATTTTTCGGCCATGAAAACCGTGAACCTCGCGGTCATCCCGGGCGCCGACCAGGATTTCAGGGACCTCGGCGCCGATGAACTCGCCCGGAAAATCAAGGAGTTCATCGGTCACAAGCTGCAGGGCTGAGTGCGTCCGGAAAAGCGCCAAGCGGTTTTTCGATAAGAGCGCACGACGCGCGCCCGCCTGCCTTTGCGGTCATTTCCGCACTCGATCATCGGATCAAGTCCCGGGAGCGTCTCCGGGAAAAAGCATGAAGCGGTTTTCCGATAGGACGCACGAATGGCAAAGAGTTAATTGACGTTTGCGATGTCTCCCCGAAGGCGCGCGACAAAAATTCCAACCCATTCCTTGGCGGCCATGTCCAGGCGCTGGAGCCCTTCGGATGGCTTGCTGAAAATGCGCCATCGATCCTCGGAGCTGTTGGTGCGGAAGTCGCCGGCCCGGGGGATGATGCGGAACCCTTGCGCCTCGAACAACGCTTTTGCCCTCGGCATGTGGAATGCGGAGGTGACGAGCACCCAGCGTTGGTCGGGCCGTGGCTGAAGCAGCCTCGCCGTAAAGACCGCGTTTTCGAGAGTATTGCGGGAGCGGTCTTCGAGCTTCAGCCGCGGCGGCGCAATCCCGAAGCTCTCGAAAAATCTCCGGGCGAGTTCGGCCTCGGTTTCACGCTCGGGGCTGTCAAACAGCAGCGCTTTTCCGCCCGTGAAAATGAGCGGCAGTTCGGGGCGTTGCTGAGCGAGCCGCAACGCCTCGATCATCCGGCCGGCGGAATCGCTCATGAGAACGCGCCCGGACTCATCCGTCCTGGATATTGCGCCTCCGAGCACGATGATCCCAGCGGCTCCGTCGATCTTTTCCTCCGCTCCCGCCTTGGCGCTCCGCTCGAGAGGGATCACCAGCCAATTCGCCAGCGGCGAAAACCCGGCGATCAGGTAAAGGGCGGTGGCGGATAGGAGCAGCGGCAGCCCAAAGCGCTTGCCGCGGGCAACCATCGGGAGACCTAGGACAAGCAGGATCGCTATAACGGAGGATGGCTGGAAAGCCGCCCAGACAATCTTGGATAAATAAAACATCGCGGACGCCAAGCGAGAGGCTTGGTCCCCTAAGCTGTTGGAGTTTTTGAATTCGGCTTTTGAGAGCGAACTCGCTGGCCAAGCCGGGCCTAAATGTCAAATTCGCTCCGCCAGTAAGCTGTTCAATGCGTCGGCAGGGATGGCCTTGTCGAGATTGTTGAACTGGCCGAAGGCCAACAGCTCCTCCGCCTTGAAACGCAGCATACCGAGCAGGGACCGCATCAGCGCCGATCCGAGCGCGACGCAGGATGCCCCCGCGGCGCAAAGAGTCTTGAGATCGGGCGCTGGCGTCAGACCGATTGTGATGCAGAGAGGCCCGTCGATCTGTCCGGACAGACGCTCGATGATCTGCACGTGCTGCGCGCCGGGCACGGATATGCAATCGGCCCCGGCCGCGAAATAGGCTTCCGCTCGCTCGACGGCTGTCTCGAACGGAGAGTGCTGCGGCGGTTCGAGGAGAAACGCCTCCGTCCGCGCGGTGATTACGGCCGGAACCCTTGTTTCGAGCGCCGCCGCTTTTGCGGTCCGGATCGCGGCCGTCATCTCCTGGATCGATGCGATGCCGTGCGCGCCCCCACGCCCCCCGTCGCCGATGACGACGCCGATGCAGCCCGCCGAGACCACAGCCTCGACCGCCGCGCCAATGTCCTCCACCGGGCGTCCGGCGACGCCTTCGAGGTCGGCGTTGACGGGAACTGCGAAATTGCGCGCGATTTGCCGAGCAGCCACGACAAGCTCTTCGAGCGTCAGCCGTTCATGCTTGTTGAGGCCTTGCGCCCATGCGATCGATACCGGAGAGAGGCCGATCAAGTCGAACCCTGCATCCGCCATGACGCGGGCTGAGACGACATCCCAAACCTCCGGAAGTATGAAGGCCTCGCGCGCCTGCAAACGCTTCCGGAAGCGGCGCGCCTTTTCCTTCTGATCCTTGAGCTTCTTTTCGTCGAAACCGGCTGCCTGATCGGAAACAGAAAATGGGTCTGTGGCCATTTGGGCTACGCTCTGCTAACGGGTTATCGGCAGCGTTGATCGGTTGGATCGCCAATCTGTCGTGTCTGTTAAAACTGTCTCGCCTTCGCCGCAAGCAAAAAGGGGCGCTCATCCATAGGCGGTTTCAGCCTGCCGCTCCGGGATGCAAATGCCGGACCGCTAGCCCTCTGGAGCGGGGGCCTGACGCAGGCTGCGGGTCTCGACAAATCCCACGAGGCCGAGGTACCGGATGTGGCACCAATCGGCATTGCAATCGCCAACGGATACGATGCCGCTGGCGAAGAAGGGGATTTCGCCGACGACATCGGCGTTCGCGCTGCGGAAGCTGAACACCTTCACATTCCCATCGCCAGCGATGCTGTACCTGGTGGCCGGACCCTGCCGCTCGCGGCCCAGAAACCGGCTCTGCGCGTATCCCTTGATGCCGTCATGACCGACCAGGCACCATTGGCGCACGCAGGTTTTCAAATCCGTAATGCCGCTTGCCGATGAGGGGAGCGATCCGACCATGGGCTCGTTATCGACGGGGCCTTCCCTCACGGGAAGGCTTTCTCCCGGCTGAAGTCCAATCACCCGATAGGTGGCGCTCGCGCCGGTTTGCGGCGCTGGTAAGCGAACCGGCGGCGCCGCCGCGGCGGGCTGAGGCGCTGCAGCTGGCTTATGCATGGGGGCTTTGACCATGGGCGCTGCCGGAGCGGCGGCTGCGGGAGCCGCGTTGACCGGCGTCTCCGCTATGAAGTTCCTATAAATCCACCCGCGCGCGCCCTTATATTGGACCAGGCACCAGCCTTTCGCGCAGGGCTGGGTGGATGTCAGCACGGCGTTGACGGGTATGGAGGCGATGACGGGAGCCTGGCTGGCGGGGGCGGAATGCAGATGCGCGGCAATGGCCGACTTCCATGCCTTGGGAGGCGCGGCATCTTTGGCCGCCGCAGGGGAGGCGAGGATCATGGCGGCGGCAAGTCCGAACGCGGCCGTAAGGCTGAACGCCGGCAAGTCTCGCGGGTCTCTCCGCTGCGCGCCGGCATGGATTTGCGGTCTGTTCGAAGCCTGCGGGACGTGCTGATTTCGTTTGCAAGGCGGCATAAGCAACAGGATATCTTCCTCAATGCTCAAGCTCAAGAAGCCATTGAGACGATCGTCTTTCGCCCCAAAAAACGCTTCAAGCAAGAACATAAAAGCTCAAGCTCCATTGGAACTTCGTACGTTGAGACTAAATGCACTAGCAGGGCTCTGTGGCTGAAACGTGGAGCATGGACAAGATGACCTTCCGGCAAGCGCATGTTCGCGCGGGACTTCTGGTCTTGGCGCTGTCTTGGCAGGCGGTTTCAACTGAGGCCCAGGAGGTTCAGCCGAAGTCGCCGCCCGCGCCGGTTTCGTCCGTCTCGGGCGCGGCCGATCCGAAAGCGCGGCAGGCGCCCCTCGATAAAAGCGGATTGCAGTCGCAAGCTTTGCTGGCCTCCATCGACACTATCCTGAAACGGGCGGCCAGCGAGCGTGAAGCGGCGAAAGCGGCCCCGGCGCGGGACAGGTTTCTTTTCGAGCCGGTGTGGATGGAGACGCGCGAGGACCGCGAGAAGGCTGTCCGCGATCTCCTCGACAGCGCGCTCGCCATCGTGACGGACGCGCCCATCCTCAAGCTCCAGGACGACATCGGCAAGCATCGGGAAAAAGTCGCCAGCGCCCGCGAGCGCATCGCGACCCTTCGGGAAAGGCGTCTCAACGTCACCCATTCAGGGTTCCTGCCAAGCTTTCTAAGCGAAACGGAAGAGTCCATCGATAAATCGATCGCGGCGCTCGAGGCGGACATCAATCGGCGTGAAGAGAGCATTCTTCGCATCAAGGAGGAAATAAGGACGTCGCTGGCGGCGGCAGGCGTCACCTTATCGCAAGATCAGCTCGATCTTCTTCTCGATGGCGTTCTGGGCGGCGACCTCCTCAAGCTGGTGACGGCGTTCGAGGTGGCGAAAACCGCCGATCAGAGGCTCGCGACGCTGGTCAAGCAATCGAGCGAGGATCTGAAATCCGCCCGGCGCTATTTCGCCATGCACGCGGCGCTCTTCGCCATGCTGGTGCAGGCGCAGGACCTTTTGATCGACCGCATCGATAAGGTGTATCTTGCGAGACTGAACGGCATCATGCGGACGATCGACCAGACTGGCTCGGGAACGCGCGATCTTCTGCAGTCCGCAAGCCGGGAGGATCAGCGCAGAACGCTGGACGCCAATCTGAAGGCTCAGGAAATTTCCCGGAAGGTCTCGGTCTTCTATCGGGACTATCTGCAAAATCAAAGGCGCCTGCTCGCCCAGGCGCGGGAAAAAACTCTGTTCGACTTGCGGGTCGCCGATAACACTTATGAGACGGTTGAGGCGAGCTTTCAGTTAAAAGCGCTTATGGATGAAGCCCGAACATCCTTCGACTTGCTGCAAAGACTCGATCCGCCCGGTTTCGAACAAATATTCCGCAACGAAAATTTAAGACGTGAGTTCGAGAATCTCACGCAGAAGCTCGGTCCTTCCTCCTAAAGCGGCCTGTCGCCCCGAATCAACAGCGCGCGCAAATCGGCGGCGCGTGTGCTGTTTGCCCTTCGAAAGGGACCAGCTCTGAGGCTATATTGAAACCTGGGTATTCAGATTATAGGTGTTCGCTATGAGGTTCGTTCTAGCGCTTTTCTTCCTGGGAGCGATCTCTTGCGAGGCGCTCGCTGAAGACGTGGATTGCGCCTACGATCCGAAAACGACGCATCTTTCCAGGATCGTCGCCGCGGATTCGACGAACGGCCCGATCTATGGAACGGCTCTCAACGACGCATCGGACAAGGCTCAGAGCCGGACGCTGAATCTTCGCGATCACGAGGTGGTCCTGACCTTCGACGACGGGCCTCTTGGCGCGAACACGCAAACGGTGCTCGACACGCTTCAAAAGCATTGCGTGAAAGCCACGTTCTTTTCCGTGGGGCGCATGGCGCAGCAGAATCCCAAGCTCCTCCAGGAGTTGGACCATAGAGGCCATACGATCGGCTCTCACACCTGGTCTCATCCGCGCGCGATCCATCTGATGCCGCCGGAGGATGCGAAATTGGAGATCGAGAAGGGCTTCGCGGCTGTAAGCGCGGCGCTCGGCAAGCCGATTGCGCCCTTCTTTCGCTATCCGGGCCTCAGGGACACGCCTGAAACGGTGGCCTATCTCGCCAGCCGGAACATCAGCGTATGGTCTGTCGACGTGATTTCGGGCGACACCGAGCCTGGGGCGACCCCGTCGCGCATTACGAGCAATGTGCTGAACCGGATCAGGCAGCCGGGCAAGGGGATCATCCTGTTCCACGATATCAAGAAGCCCACGGCGGAGGCTCTGGACGGCATTCTCACCCAGCTTGAAAAGGAAGGGTTTAAGGTTGTCCACGTCGTCTCCAATACGAATTACCAGCCCAATCCCGAACTGATCGCGCGCGCCGACGCTTTCCGCACTGCGCCCGAGAAGGCGACGATGACCGGGCGCTGGGTCGCTTCCGCAAAGACTGACAAGAACGAAAAGGAAGAGATCAAGGACGGAAGCGTGGACGTGATGCACACCGAGTGGATCGACCTCAAGCATGCGAGCGACAAGCTCGCCAGCCAGGAGGACGGGGTGGCGGCGGCGCGCGCGGAGCCCCAGACCAGCAACTGGCTTGTCAGCGGCCCGGTCCGGTAGGGCGCGTTCTTGAGAGCGCGCCGGATAGGCCCGGGCACCAGGCCGAAACAGGAACTTCCGCTGAACGAGGCTCTAAGTCTGCCGGGATCGCTTCTGCGCCAGGTTATCGATCCATCCTTTTAACGGAACGCGTCTTCGCGGCGGGTTTTCGCACAGCCTTGACGAGGGCGGCTCGCGCCGCCCCTTGTTAGCAGCCCTTGTTCCGCTATTCTGGCCCCGGAGTAACCGGGGCGGGCAACTCAGACAATGAAACAGGACGAAGCTCTCCAGATCCTCAAGACCGGAGCGAGCGCTTTTCTGACCGGCGAGCCGGGAAGCGGCAAAAGCTATATTGCGTCTCGCTTTGTGAGCTATCTGCGGCGCGAGGCCGTCCCGGCCGCCGTAACCGCTTCGACCGGGATCGCGGCTGCGCAGCTCGGCGGCATGACGGTCCATGCGTGGAGCGGCATCGGCGCCCGCTCGCAAATCGGGCGCGCGGATCTGGACGCCATCGCCAAAAACCGGCGGGTCACGGACAGGATCAAAAAAACCCGCGTGCTGATCATCGACGAGGTGTCGATGCTGTCGGGCCAGACCCTGTCGGCCGTCAGTCAGGTTTGCCAGCATGTCCGCAAATCGACCGCCCCCTTCGGCGGCCTGCAGGTCATTTTCGTGGGCGACTTCTTCCAGCTTCCGCCGGTCGTCCGCCGCGACGAGCATGCGAGCGCCGAGATGGAGAGCCAGGATGAAGACGATCGCTCGCCCTTCGCTTATGCGTCGAGGGCCTGGCGCGACCTCGATCCCGCGATCTGCTACCTGACCGAACAGCACCGGCAAACGGACAGGGAGTTCTCCGCGCTCCTCGGCGCGATCCGCGCGAACCGGTTCGGGCAGGAGGAGCGCGCGCTTCTCGCAAGCCGGAAGCTTCAGATCGACAGTCTTCCCAGGAGCATCACGCGGCTCTTCACCCACAACATGGACGTCGACCGCATCAACCAGGCCGAACTCGTTAAACTGCCGGGCGAGACTAAGAGCTTCTTCATGTCCACGACCGGCGACAAGCTTCTGACCGACGGCCTGAAGCGTGGCTGCCTTTCGCCGGAACAGCTGGATCTGAAAATCGGCGCGATCGTCATGTTCACCAAGAACGACCCCGAGGGCCGCTATGTGAACGGCACCTTGGGCGTCGTGTCCGATTTCGACATTGAGGGCAACCCCGTGGTCCTCACCAAGGGCGGCTCGAGCGTCGTCGCGAGGCGCGCGGAATGGAAGGTCGCCGAAGACGAAGCCTTCAAGGCGGGGATCGAACAAATTCCGCTGCGCCTCGCCTGGGCGATCACCGTGCACAAAAGCCAAGGCATGTCGCTCGACGCGGCCGTGATGGATTTGTCGAACGCCTTCGAATACGGGCAGGGTTATGTCGCGCTTTCCCGCGTTCGGAGCCTCGCCGGATTGCATCTTCTCGGCTGGAACGAGCGCGCGCTTCGGGTTCATCCCGAGGCGCTGGCGAAGGATGGCGATTTCCGCCATGCCTCGGAAGAGGAGCAGGAGCGGCTTGCGGCGGCGGGAAACGGGAAGACCGAAGCCCTGCATCAGGCCCATCTGCGCGACATGAAGGCGCTCTCGCCCGCAGCGGCGAAGCCGGCGAACGGCGCTTCCAACGGGCGGGTGGCGAACGCCCACAAGAAGTGGTCCGCCGAGGAAGACGCCGACGTTTCCGCGCGGCACAAGCGCGGCGAGACCGTGAAGGCCATGGCCGCCGCGCTCGGCAGGCAGGAAGGGGGCGTCCGCGCCCGACTCGTCAAGCTTGGCCTGATCATGAAGTGACGGGCGGCTCCCCGGGTTGCGCTGCTGCTGCTGCTTTGCCGGCTTCGGCTCGCTGAACGGGTTTGCGCGGCGGCGGATCCCAGGGATAAATGCGGCGCAGGTGGATCGGGCGCGGAAGCAGCGCGGCGCGGTCCGCGTTCTTGGCGCCCGGCGCCAGCCGATGCACGCGCACATAGAGTTCATCGATGATCGAGCCGCCGCTAGCGCCCGCCTCGACCTCGGCCCACGGAACCGGCGAGCCGATCCGCGCCCGGATGGTTGCGCCGATGTGGTGGCGAAACTCAAGGACAAGGAGCGAGAGCCGCAGCGACAGGCTGTAACGGCTGATGAAATGGAAGAGGGCCGAGTTCTGCCCCTCGAAATAAATCGGCAGCACCGTCGCGCCGGACTGCTGAATGAGACGGGCGGCGAACGCTTTCCAAGGTAGTTCCTCCGCCTTGCCGAAAGGCTTCTCCGCCGTCGCCACGCCGCCAGCGGGAAAAATCACGAGATTGACGCCCTCCTTGAGGAGGCGCCGGGCCTCGTTACGCGTCTTGAGATTGGTCGCCAGCGCCTCTTTCGTCTCGTTGAAATCGATCGGCAGGGCAAGCGCTTCGACTTCCGGCAAACGCATGAAATCGGCGTTGAGCAGGCAGCGGTAGGGTCTGCCAAGACGCTCGGCGATGGACAAAATGCCGATGCCATCGGCGATGCCGAACGGATGGTTGGCGATAAGGACGAGCGGGCCATCCGGCAGGCGGACCTCCCAATCCGCGGGCGCGGCGATCTCAAGCCCGGTCCCGATCATGTCGAGCGCGTCGCGCCACATGCGCGGTCCTCCGGCGCTTTCGGCCCGCCAGCGATGATAGGTTTTCAGGAGCCTGCTGCGGCCGGATAGGTTCTCGATGGTTCGGATGAGCCAGCGCCGGATGGGCGGGGTGCTGGCTGTCGCGTAGCTCAGTTCGTGAGAAGTCATTGCGGAATGGCGGCTGTCGCCAGAATAGAGTTGCCAACGGCTCGATGCGCCGGAATGATCCGAGCTTGAACGCAACGCGTGGCGGTTCTTTGACAGAGGCGGCTTCGACCCGTTCGCAGTTATATGTTCGCCGCGTGGCTTCTCCATGGTATCGTTCAATAAATAAGAACGGAAAACCGGATCCAGAAGCTATTTGGAGCCAAGGGGCATTTCATATGGCGAGAGCAGAGCTGATCCCCCAAAGCCGGTCCAGATGGGAAGAAACGATCAGCATATGGCTGGCCGTGATATTCATCGCGGCCAATATCGCCTACTTCCTGCTCATTCCTGCTTTGGATCTGAAGGGGCAGCCGTCGCAGGGCTGGATGTGGGCGATCGTCCCCGTGATCGACATGCTCTACATCACGATCCAGGCTTTCTGCCTGATTTTGTCGGGCGCGCGCAGCAACCAGTTCGGTTTCACCGATATCGCAGTTTCCTGGGCGTCCTCTGTGATCATGGGCGTTCTGGCGTGCTGGGCTCTCTTCTCTCCAGATGTGACCCTGTCGCCGTTCCAGACAATGGTGCTGGTTTGCAATCTGGTCGCCGCCGCTGCAGAGAGCGGGCTCACCCAGTTCGGGCGCATGGCGTTCTCGAAGCGGATCATCGGTTTCGGAGGCTGACGCCTCGCTGGCCGGCTCTTACGCCGGCGCGCAAAATCAAGGGCTGAGCGCGAAATGGCCTCGATCAGCGGGGGGAACGCCAGCGCCGGATGCACGCTTCTGCGCTCCTAGCGTGTATTTATCAAGTATAGGTTGAGGAGTTTGTTTGGTACAAGGACGTTATAATAATTAACATTTTGTTTTTATTTTGTAATGCGCTTTGCCTCGATTATAGTGATAATCCTATCAACTTCGGGGTTTGTAAGATGAAGCTGAAACTCGCTATTGCTTTTTCGGCCGCTGCATTTTTCTTTTCTTTGGCCGCAGCGGAAGCCGTCACCCTTAGCGGGGGGAACGGAATAGGCGCCGCCAAGTCCGAGGCTGTCAAGGTCCAATGCGTCAGCGGACGGCGTTGCGCTGGCGGCTGGGGTTGGAATGGCCCCCGCCGCTTCTGCCGCCGATGGGTCGTCTGCCGTTAAATGAAACTTGATACGGCAGCTTCAGGCTGCCGTATCGTCTTGTCAGAGCGAGCAAGCTACGCCGCTTGAGGCGCTCCCCTGGAGGGAAGAGACAGGGAGTAGGCGATCCAGGCGATGCCGTGGAACAAAAGGTCGATGCCAAGCAGAAGGCCCAAGACCCACAACCCGGACTGAGGCCATTCGGCAAGAATGAGGCCGCCCGCAAGTGCGCCAACAATACCGGACAACAAAAGGCTCCATCCCGCCTCGCGCCAAAGCGAGAAAGCAAGAATGATTCGGAAAACCCCGGATACGACCCATATGATGCCGAGGATAAGCGTAAGCTTGATCGCGCCTGCCAGGGGGTTCGCCAGAAGAATGTACCCAGCCGCGATGTAGAGCAAGCCGAGCAGCAGATCGAGGACGAAGCCCTTCCATCCGACTGAGCTGAAGGCGTGTGCGATCTGGAAAATGCCCACGATCAAAATGGCCCAGCCGATGAAGATCGCGGTGATTGCAGAGGCGAACACATATTCGCCTCCAAGGACGACCAAGCCGCCGGCGAGAAGGACGATGCCGAGAAGCAGATAAAGCCACCATGACCGGGGAGAGGGGTCGCCTTCTGCTGTAGGGGAAATGACCATTTGAGACCTCTTTGGAAAGTATAGGGGATCGCCGCAGCAGCAAGCCGTCGCTTGATTGTCTGTGCGCTGACATTCAGAAAATGCAGGCGCGGATGATAACGGTCTCGTGCCGAACTGTCGAGATAGAAGCACGATAGAAGAAGACGATCACAAAGTCTTCAAGCAAGCATTAAGAAAATGTTACTGCCAAGCCTAAGATTATCGTCGCGCCTCCTCCCTTCGCCGCCGCGCCACCGCACGCAGCCGCAATCGCGGAACTTAAAAGAGTTGGATAGCTTATTGCTATCATAGGCGCTGGCTGGGATAGAAAAGCCCCTGCGCTCGTGGCGGCGGCTTGCAGCCAGCCCGTCTTGCAGGGTGACAGACCCGTTATTTTCTGTTCTTTAGAGCGCATTGTTGAACCGTCACCGCCCGCCTTCTTTTCAGCACCCGTATGCAACCCATCATCTCCGTTTCCAACGTCACGAAAACCTATGCCTCCGGGCTACAAGCGCTCAAAAGCGTGAGCCTCGACATTTATCGAGGCGAAATTTTCGCGCTGCTCGGCCCGAACGGCGCGGGCAAGACGACGCTGATCGGCATCATCTGCGGCATCGTCACCGCGACCGGCGGCACGGTCACGGTCGGCGGTTACGACATTGTGAAGGATTATCGCGCCGCCCGCGAGCAGATCGGGCTGGTGCCGCAGGAACTGACGACCGACACGTTCGAGACTGTCTGGGGCACGGTTTCCTTCAGCCGCGGCCTATTCGGCAAGGCCCAAGACCCAGCTCATATCGGGAAGGTTTTGAAGGACCTTTCTTTGTGGGACCGCAGGAACAGCAAGATTCTCACCCTTTCGGGCGGCATGAAGCGCCGCGTCATGATCGCGAAGGCGCTGAGCCACGAGCCGCAGATCCTGTTCCTCGACGAGCCAACCGCCGGCGTCGACGTGGAGCTTCGCAAAGGCATGTGGGACCTGATCCGCGAACTCTCCGCTTCCGGCGTCACCGTCATCCTCACGACGCACTATATCGACGAGGCCGAGGAGATGGCCGGCCGGATCGGCGTCATCAACAAAGGCGAACTCATTCTCGTCGAGCAGAAGGATGAACTGATCCGCAAACTCGGGCGGAAGCAGCTCACGCTCGACCTGCAGCACAAGGTCGAGGTCCTGCCGCCGGAGCTGGCGGCTCATAACCTGACGCTGATCTCGGATGGCTGCCAGCTCGTCTACACCTACGACACGCACGCGGAGCGAACCGGGATCACGGCGCTGCTGAACGACCTTGCCGCGGCGGGCATCGCCTTCAAGGACCTGAACACGAGCCAAAGCTCGCTCGAAGATATTTTTGTGGGGCTTGTGAGCGGAAAATGAACTGGCGCGGCGTCCTTGCAATCTATGCCTTCGAGATGGCGCGCATGAAGCGCACCCTGATGCAGAGCGTGATATCGCCCGTGCTGTCCACGGCGCTTTATTTCGTGGTCTTCGGCTCGGCGATCGGCTCGCGCATCACCGACATCCAGGGCGTCAGCTACGGCGCGTTCATCGTGCCTGGGCTCATCATGCTGACGCTGCTCACGAACTCAATCGCGAACGCCTCCTTCGGCATCTATTTCCCGCGCTTCGTGGGCACGATCTACGAGATCCTCTCGGCGCCCATTTCTCCTTGGGAGATCGTGATGGGCTATGTCGGGTCGGCGGCGACCAAGTCCATCATCCTCGGGCTGATCATCCTCGCCACGGCGGGCTTTTTCGTGCCGCTCGAAATCGCGCACCCGTTCTGGATGTTGACGTTCCTTGTGCTGACGGCGATCACCTTCAGCCTGTTCGGCTTCCTCATCGGCATCTGGGCCGACAATTTCGAGAAGCTTCAGATCATCCCGCTGCTTGTGGTGACGCCTCTAACCTTTCTCGGCGGAACCTTCTATTCGATCCACGTGCTGCCGCCCGTCTGGCAGACGGTGACGCTGTTCAACCCGGTCGTCTACCTCGTCAGCGGCTTCCGCTGGAGCTTCTACAACATCGCCGACGTGAGCGTGGACGTGAGCCTGTTCATGACGGCGTTCTTCCTGGCGGTTTGCGGGGTCGCGGTCTGGCGCATCTTCAAGACGGGCTACCGGCTGAAAACGTGATGCATCTTGGCTGGCCCCCCTCGGATCGGCTTGCGTTTGCGTCCGCATCGCCTGGGCCGCGATCTTAGGAAAAAGCGCCTTGCTGAGACCTTGCCACATAAACACGGCTCAGATTACTACTACCAAGGTCAAGGTCCGGTAGCTTCAATCGGCAATTGCACATGGAGCGTCGCATGCTTCAAGATAATCATGCGTTATTTCGTTCGATCTTCGAGCATGCCAGCGCAGGCATGGCCATTGCGGATCGCGAGGGGCGTTTCACTCATTGTAATGTCGCCTTCTGCGCAATGCTTGGCTACCGGCGTGACGAGATTGTTGGCCGGTTTTTTGGCGACGTGCTTGAGCCAGACGACATCTCGCGAGTTGAGCGCGAACTGGCCGGTCTGGTTGACGAGATTTCGAGTCGCAGCGAGTGGCGGTTCCGCCGTATGGACGGTTCAGGGTTCGTTGGGGAAGCTCTGAGCCGCTCATTGCCTGACGGTCTTATTCAGACGACTATTCTCGACATCACCGAGCGCAAGCGGGCGCAGGAGACGCTGCGCGAGAATGGGGAGCGCTTGAGATTTGCGCTCGATGCCGCGAACGCCGGATTTTGGGAGTCAGTGCCCGAAACCGGTGAATTCACGGCATCGGATCGCGCGCTCGCCTTGCACGGCGCGCCTCCAGGTACGCCGCTTTCGCACGAAAAAGCCGTGGAAGCCGTGCACCCGGAGGACCGGTCTCGCGTCGAGGAGAATTTCCGGCGCGCCGTGTCGGCGCGAGAACCCTTCAGGCACGAATTTCGCTTTCTGTTACCGGACGGAGCGATCAGGTGGGTTGAATCGCGCGGCGAGTTGCGGACCGTTTTTGGAAGACAGGTGATCAGCGGATTGCTCCAGGATATCACCGAGCGGAAACGGGCTGAGATCGCCTTGCGCGAAAGCGAGGAGCGCTTGAAATTTGCGCTCGAAGCCGCTGGCGCTGGAACCTGGCAGATGGCGGTGGAAACTGGAGAGTTTACCGCATCGGATCGAACGCTTGCTTTGCACGGCCTTCCTCCGGGAACCCCGATGACCCATGAAATAGCGCTGGCCAACGTCCATCCTGAGGATCAGCCATGCGTCGAGGAAACTTTGCGGCGGACCCGTGAAACGGGGGAGCCTTTCAGGGTGGAGACGCGCATGACGCTGCCGGACGGGTCAATCCGCTGGATCGAATCGTGTGGCGAGCTGCGATCTGTTTCTGGCAGGCAGGTGATCGGCGGACTGGTGCTCGACATCACGGAGCACAAGAAGAGCGAGGAGGAGGCGCTGGCCAGCCGGACAAGATTGGAAGCTGCCTTGGCCAGCATGACGGATGCAGTCTTCATTACCGACACGGAAGGCTGCTTCGTTCATTTCAATGAAGCGTACGCAGCCTACCACAAGTTCAGATCCAAGGAAGATTGCGCCACGTCGCTGGCCGAATATCCCGCGCTTTTCGATGTTTTCCTGCCGAATGGCGAGTTGGCCCCCCTGGAACAATGGGCCGTTACGCGAGCGCTTCGCGGCGAAACGGCCAAGCAAGCTGAATACACAATGAGGCGGAAAGACACCGGCGAAACCTGGGTTGGAAGCTACAATTTCGCGCCCATTCGCAACAGCAACGGCGAGATCACCGGAGCGGTTGTTACGGCTCGCGATGTCACTCGGCAAAAGCTGGCTGAGCATAAGCTGCGAGAGAGCGAAGCCCGGCTCAGCTCAATCATCGACACTGCCGCCGACAGCATTATCGTCAGCGACGAGAAAGGGACGATTCAGTCCGCGAACCCGGCGACCGCAGGTATCTTCGGCTACCGCCTGGAGGACCTGATCGGCCAGAACGTAAGCATTTTGATGCCTGGGCAGCTGCGAGCCCGGCACGACCGTTTAGTTGAGTCCTTCTCTGGAAGCAGCGCCGTCAGGGAGATCCAAGGGCAGCGAAAGAGCGGCGAGATGGTTCCGCTCGATAGAACCGTTACCGAATGGCTGGATGGACAGGGCCGCCGTTTCTTCACCGGCATCTTTCGCGACATCACCGAGCGAAAACGTCATGAGGAAGCTCTTGCGAACGCGCGCCGTCTTGAAGCAGTTGGCCAACTCGCAGGCGGCGTCGCACACGATTTCAATAACCTCTTGCACGTCATCTCAGGCAATCTTGAAATCGCCCGGGATCGCATTGGCGATGAAGCCGCGCGCGGCTTTCTCGACCGGGCGCGCAGCGCCGCCGAAAAAGGAGGCGCCTTGAACCAGCGGTTGTTGTCGCTTTCGCGCAAACGCTCGCTCAAGCCTCAACGCCTCAACCTTAACGAACGCGTTGAAGATACCGCAGAGCTTCTTGCGGCCACGGTTGGAGAGCACATTGCGATGACAACGAAGCTCGCCGCCGACCTCTGGCCCACGCTGGCCGACCCAGGCGAGATCGACAGCGCCATCCTGAACCTCGCCGCGAATGCGCGCGACGCCATGCCAGGCGGCGGCAATATCCGGATTTCAACTTCAAACGTGACGCTGAACGCCGCAGCGGCGGCAAAGCTGCATCTGGATGCAAGACCCGGAGATTACGCTTGCATGGCCATCGCAGACGATGGCCATGGCATGCCGCCCGACGTGCTCGCCAAGGCGTCCGAGCCCTTCTTCACGACCAAGGGTCAGGGCGTGGGAACCGGCCTTGGGCTCGCAAGCGTCGCAAGCTTTGCAAAGCAAACCGGCGGTTTCGCAATGATAGAAAGCGCGCTTAATCAAGGGTGCACAGTAAGCGTCTACCTGCCTCGCGCAATCAAGGAATCCGCGCCGCGCGCCGCTCCGCCAAGCGCAATCCAACGGGGCGGCGGCGAACTCGTGCTCGTCGTTGAGGACGACGACATGGTTCGCGAGGTGACGATTAAGCGGCTTGAATCCCTGGGGTACGCCGTTATCGACGCGAAAACTGGTCCGGAGGCCTTAGAACGCCTCAAGTCGAAAGAGCCGATTCGGCTGATCTTGAGCGATGTCGTCATGCCGGGCGGCATGACGGGCTACGACGTTATGCGCTGGGCGGCGGCGAACAAGCCCGGCGTCAAAGCCATCTTATGCTCCGGCTATAACGAGGGAGATCGGATGGTCGTCGCTCAAGGGGCGCTCGAAGGCGTCGATGTTCTCGGGAAGCCGTATACTCGCCAGCAGCTTGCGAGCGTTGTGAGCCGCATTCTGGCATAATTCTAATTCAGTGCACAGGTCTTGCCTATCTCGGCGAAACATGCGCCTTCAATGATGAGTTCGGTTCCGAAGGTTCAGCCGCCAACATAGGGTCAAAGTGACCATTTCCGTTCCCGGCCCACTGAACGCATGCATGTGCCGAAGGGGGACCACAACACAAAGGCATTCGCTTGCGAACCCAAGAACGTTTGCTCCGCGGCGCCTCTCTTGTTGAAGGACAACCGGCGGTAAGCCGCACAGGACCCGATGCAGGCCGCGCATTTGGCGTGGCCTGCGGCGAATCTGCGCTTGCGAAGCGGCTGCAAAGCAAAATTGGAAATTCACGGCCGGCAATAAAAAAAGACCCTCGCTCTTTATTGGAAGAGCCAGGGTCAGTGAATCAACCCGTTAAAGCCTATCCGCTTTTAATGGAATCAAAAGCGGGCTCTAAGTTTTTGTTTTAACGCACATCTTATTGGAAAACTGCTTCGCGCTTTTCCGGACGTACTCTAGGACAGTGGATCTTCATTTGACTACCGGACTTCGGCGCTGCGTGCAGGCTTAAGCCTTCGATTGCTGGAATGGAGCGGAAAGATAAGTCTCCGCCGCCAAACCCGCCTCGTGTCGGATGTCAAACGGAGGGAACTGCTAAAGCAGCCCATCCTTCTTCGCGATATGCGTGATCAAATCGACGACGCGCATGCTGTAGCCCCATTCGTTGTCGTACCAGCTCACGACCTTGAAGAAGTTCGCGTTCAGCTCGATGCCGGCGCCGGCGTCGAAGATGCTGCTGTGCGCGTCGTGGATGAAATCGCTGCTGACGACTTCCTCGTCCGTGTAGCCGAGAATGCCCTTCATCGCGCCTTCGCTCGCTTCCTTCATCTTGGCGCAGATCTCTTTGTAGCTCGTGGCCTTTGCGGTTTTGAACGTGAGATCGACGACCGAGACGTCCGTGGTCGGAACGCGGAAAGCCATGCCGGTCAGCTTGCCTTTCAGCTCGGGGAGAACCAGGCCAACGGCCTTGGCGGCGCCAGTGCTGGAGGGGATGATGTTCTGATACCCGTTCCGGCCGCCGCGCCAGTCTTTCTTGCTCGGGCCGTCCTGCGTCGGCTGCGTCGCGGTCACCGCGTGAATCGTCGCCATCAGACCTTCGGTCAGGCCGAAATTGTCGTTGATGACTTTTGCGATCGGCGCGAGGCAATTCGTTGTGCAGCTTGCGTTGGAAACGACCTTGTCCGTGGCCGGGTCGAACTTCGTGTGGTTAACGCCCATCAGGAGCGTCTTGACCTTCTCCGGGTCCTTGGTCGGCGCCGATATGACCACGCGCTTCGCGCCGGCTTTGATATGGCCTTCCGCGCCGGCGTAGTCGGTAAACAGGCCGGTCGAACTCGATCACGTAATCGGCGCCGTTCTTTCCCCAAGGAAGCTCGGCCGGGTTCCTGACTGAGTAGGTTGGCACGTGCTTGCCGTTCACGACGAAGCCGTCTTCCTTCGCCTCGACCGTGCCGTGGAACCTGCCGTGGGTCGTGTCATACTTCAAGAGATAAGCGAGATTGTCGGCCGGCACGAGGTCGTTTATGCCGACAATCTGGATATTTGGATTGTCCGCCGCGGCGCGGAAGACCAACCGGCCGATACGGCCAAACCCGTTGATGCCAATTTTCAATGCCATGCGAGCGCTCTCCTTGTGTCTGGCTCAAGTCCCCCCGGAAAAGGGCCACGGGGCGCGGATGATGTCAAGCAGACATGACAATTTGAGCGCCTCTGCTTTGGCGGAGGACAGGATGGCGCTCGCCTAGCGCCGCCGCTGCCGCAAGGCGAGCCAGCCCCAGGCCAGGATGGAAAGGCTGAAAACCGCGGGCAGAATGAGCAGGGCGTTTTGCAGCCCGCTTCCGGGGCTGTCCGCCCGGTAGCCCCAATCGGCGAGATGGCCGACGAAGATCGGGCTCCAGAAATCGCCGAACAGGTGAATGACGAAAATCGAGGCCGCCATGGCGCGCGCCCGCAAAGAAACGGGCACGCTTTCGAGCAGCAGCGTATTGATGGGGCCGGTCGGGAGAAAGGCGAGGAACATCGCCGCGCCGAGGCAGGCCATCGCAACCGGCGCGCTGCCGCTCCAGAACGCCGCGGTGGCAGCGAGAACCGTCAGCAACGCCGACAGCGTTAGCAGATAGGCGTAGCCTGAGCGGGATTTCCTGTGCCACACGCTGGCGGCGAAGCCGCCGACCAGCGTGCCGAGCACGCCCGCGACAACGAGCGCGCCGCCAAAAAACTGATCCGCGAACGCAAGTTCCAGCCCGTGGACGCGGTTCAGGAATGTCGGCCCCCAGGCCGCGAAGGCGCCGAGCCCGAAGGTGTAGGCCGTCAGGCCAGCAAGGACGAGAACATAATCCTCGATGCGGAACAGCTTGCCGAAACCGCTCAGACCCGATCTGGAGAAGCCTCCGCTGGGCAGGTCGCCCTCGCCGGGTTTCCTGTGCGCGGGCTCGGCGAGCAGGAACAGCCCGAGCGCAAGCAGCAGCCCCGGCGCGCCCGCCCAGAAAAAGCCGTAGCGCCATCCGCCATGCGCGAGCGCGAAGCCGCCGAGCAGGTAGCCGAGCGCCGACCCCAAGGGCGTGGCGCTGCAGAAGATCGTCAGCGCGTTGTTGCGCCGCTCCGCCGTAAAAAGGTCTGCAATCCAGGTCGGGGCCAGCACGGCGTAGCTCGCCTCCCCGAGGCCGACCAGAACGCGGCAGGCCAGCAGCGTCCAGTAGCCGTGCGCGAAGCCGCTCAGCATCGTGCCGAGGCTCCAGACCGTCACGCCGAAGACGATGAGGCCCTTGCGGGAACGGCGGTCGCCCAGATAGCCGAAAACCGGCGAGGTGGCGAAATAGCCGATCATGAACGCCGAGGTCAGCCATCCGATCTCGCCATCGGTGAGCTGAAGATCGGCCTTGATGGGCGGCACAACGGAGGCCAGCACATAGCGGTCGAGATAGTTGAAAAGGTTGAGCCCCGTCAGGAGCGCGAGCCCCAGATAGGGACCGTTTTTCTTTGTCATGGCGGCGGTCAAGCGAGGCTAAATGAAGGGTGTGAGAGAAGCCTTTGCCGGTTTTGCGTTTGATTGTCAGCCTTTTCCAGGCGTTGTCCCTGAAAATTGAAAAAGGCAGGCTTGAACGGCCCGCCTGACACACTTTCTGCGCCTAGAGTGCGCCCGGAAAAGCGCCAAGCGGTTTTCCGATCGGACACACGACAAAACAAAGACTTAGAGCCCACTTTTGAGTTCATCAAAAGCGGATAGGCGCTAGCAGGACGCTGAAAAACCATGCGGCCCATGGTTCGACAAGCTCACCATGAGGTCTAAACTGTTGGGCGGCAGGTAGAGCAGGCTCGCGCCCGCAGCCTCGATCATCGCCCGCAAATTCGGCCCTTTATGGCTCGACAGATTATCCATGATCGCAATATCTCCGGGCCGCAGTTCCGGCAGGAGAACCTTCTAACGTAGGTCTCAAAAGCTTACGGTTGATGGGACCGTCGAGAACAAACGGCGCGACCACGCCGCTTAGCGCAGCCCGGCCACGAACGTGGTTCTTCCAATGACCGTAGGGTACGCCAACTCGCAGTCGTGGCCGCGCGGCGCCCGGCCGTAGCGGCGAGCCATGGCGGTTGAAGCCCAGGTCTCGTCAATGAACACAAGACGCCGGGATCGAGATCGTTCTGGCTTTCGAACCAGGCTTCGCGCCGTCTCAAGACGTCGGGGCGGTCTTGTTCGCTGCGTGCGCCGTCTTTTTTTGCATGTGATCCCTGCCGGTCGAAGAAGCGCCACACGTGCCGTAACCGGCTGAAACGCCTCTCTCCTCAAGCGCGGCCTCAGTTCTTGAAGCGCATGTCCGGCGTTTCATGATGGAGCGTGAGGATGTGATGGCGGCGCTTCTATTCGGGCCGAACGCCGGTCGCCGCACAGGATTTCTGCCGTACATCGCCAACCAACCTCTCAATTGTTGCCACCGGATCGCGCTCGATGCGCTGACGCGCCGCGTTCATGACTGGCGGCGCCTGGCAGGACTTCCACGCGGGGGCGGCGATCCTCGCCTCATGTGCGAGTGCGCCCCGGAAAGGCTATTGCTAGAGGCTAAATGGGGCGGCTGCGAGGCTCAAGCTCTTGAGCCGCGCTTTGACGCAACTGAGTTAAGCAAACGGTCTTGCTTTCGTCAGCGAATGCCTCTGTGTTTTACGGTCCCTTCGTCCGGCACGCATGCGTGCCTTGGATCGAAAGCGGGCAGAGTGACCTTAAAATGCTCTGTCTCAAGCTGCTGGTATTGCCCACGTCAAGATCCTTGGCCACCTGCTAGTGGAGCGAATTTGACATTTGAGTCCCGCCTGCCGGGAGTTCGCTCTCAAATGTCAAATTCAAAAGCTCCACTAGATTCATAAAATTGCTAGCGGTCCTTGTGATTCCGGCATTTGCTCTTGAGCGTGCCGCAGGCGGATGCAGATGCCGGAATCGGACCACGAGGTGCAGGCGCGTTCGGTGCTCTGCCTCGATCTCAGCCATGGGCCAATAAGGCAACTGAGATCAAGGAGGCCAGAGCTTGCTCATTCAACCACGGCGGTAATAGCCCATGCTTGACACGGCCAGCCGTAGGGCAGGAGGTGTTCATTTCCAGAACGATGGTGGCACGTCGCATTTGAGATTCGCTTTTTTGTGGAGAAGCGATCTTCAATACAAATCCACTTGCACCACTCCTCCTGCTAGTCCAGTACACGTCCATCTTTGCCAATAAGAAGCGCAAACTCTATTTCGACGAGCAGCCAACCTCCGATATTTGGAGGATCGCGGTTTTATAAGATGTCGGAGGCCGGAATAATGCCCGATTTCATCGAACCTATTTGTCCCTTATGTGGTTCACCAGAGAATAAACTCTTGCATACATATACAGTCGAACGTGCAGCCGCCCATTTTTAGAGCCCGCTTTTGATTCCATCAAAAGCGGATAGGCTCTGGGAGACCGAGTCCTACGGGGACCTCGCGCTGCCGAAGCACGTCTGGACCCGGGCGCGAAGGCGGCAGGTAATGCGCAGGGTTCTCCCGCGACGACTTGTTGTTGCTTGCTGAACTCAGTAATATGGCTCCCTTGTCACTCGCTGAAGGATCAAGTCTTCGATGGCGCTCGGAAGGCCTTTGAAGCAAGCAGCTCTCGCGCAGCGACGCGGTACGTGGGGGAAGGTTCAACTCGTTCCGCAAGAAAACGTCACGGCGACAGTCTGGATCCAACGAACCCATCTCGCATACCGTGTGATGCCTCCTCAGTTAAGCTCCGAACACTCCAGGCATCTTCTTTATGGTATCGCTGCTGAACTTCGAGCATGCCTTCAGAGGCGACGCTCCCATCGTCCGGCGCTTGCCTATACAGCATTTGATTTCGCTGATGATGCAATTTGGAGGGCCGCGCTCAACGCAGAGGGATGGGAGGAACTCAGCCACGCCGATCGCTTCCACCTTCAACTCGAAGGCAAGCGTGATTTTCTACTGCCGGCGCCTGGCTTGGAGTGGGAGTGGTCACGGATGCCCGAGCGACCGTCTCCAGCCGCGATCCACATCTTGAACAAGGCATGGAGCGACAGTGCAGATCCGCTGACGGCCGTGAGCATTGGTCAGCCCGGCGCTTATTTGAAGAACTATGCTAATTTCAAGTTGGAGGTCCGCCTCGGGATCGCGCGCGAGCATCGCGAACCGGTGGCTCTCGTCATTCTGGGCTTGCCGCCACCAACGGCCACGGAATCGGAAGCGTGGATCCTCGATCTGTTCGTCGTCCCAGATTGCCGGCGCCGCGGCATGGGGTCAATAGCGCTCGCACAAGGTCTAGACGTCCTCCGCCGGAGCGGCGTGCGAAAGACTTTCGCCTTGATCGACCGGCATAACGAGCCGTCGATCCGCACGCACCGATCCCTTGGATTTGAACGGTGCGACGGTCCTTATCGAACCTATCTGTTGCGCCATTGCCACGGCAAGGCGGAGCCGGATGACGCGGGCTCCGGCGTCAGTCTTAGTTGATCGCTGCTTGGGCATTTGGGAGATCCGTTTCTTCTGCAACCGGCCGTGCTCGGCCGGACATGAAGCGGCTCTCCATTCGTTGGTTGGCCAAGCCGCGAATGCCTGCCTGAAGTGTCAGGCCGCGTTATTCGGCGGCCTGGACGGGCGCCTTGGGCGCAGGCTCCACGTCATCGTCAGCGGAAATATCGCGGTTTGTGTAGTCCTTGAGCATGGCCGCCGCGGCCAGGCTGACGATCGAGCAGGCCAGGATGTAGAACGCTATCGCGTAGCCGGAGTGGTAACGCGCGAACAGCGCCGTCGCGATCAGAGGGGCAGGGCCTCCCGCGATCAAAGAAGCGAGCTGATACCCGAGCGACGCGCCGCTGTAGCGCAGCCGGCTTGTAAAGCCTTCTGCGATCAGCGCGGCTTGAGGGCCATACATCATGGCGTGCGGAATGAGCGACAGGAAGATGGCGAGAAAGATCAAGCCTGGGACGGCGGTGTTGAGAAGCGCGAAATAGAGGAAGCCGTAAAGGCCGACCGTGGCGGCGCCCAGCATGTACATCCGCCGTCTTCCGATGCGGTCGGAAAGATAGCCGCTGAAAGGGATCGTGAAAAAGGAAAGCACCGAGGCGGTCAGCACCGCGACAAGGATGAGATCGCGCGATGCGCCAAGCACCGTGGTGCCGTAGGTGAAGACAAAGGCGGTGAAAATATAGAAGGGCGCCTGCTCCGCCATGCGCACCAGCGCCGACAGAATGACCTGCCTCGGAAAGCGCCCCAGGACTTCGATCGCCGGCGCTCGCGAGACCTTTCTCTCGGCGACGAGGCGCGTGAAAACCGGCGTCTCCAGAATGCCGAGCCGGATGTAGAGGCCAATCGCCACCAGAAGGACGCTGATCAGGAACGGAGCGCGCCATCCCCAGACCAGGAACTGATCGCCCGAAATCGCGCTGAAGGCCAGCACGGCGAGGTTGGCGAGGAACAAACCCGCCGGGACGCCGAACTGCGGCCATGACGCGATCAGCCCGCGATTTTTGTTGCTCCTAGCCCATTCCATGGAAAGAAGGACGGAGCCGCCCCACTCGCCGCCGACGCCGACGCCCTGGATGAAGCGCAGGACGGTGAGAATGATCGCGCCCCACACGCCGACGTCTTCGTAGGTTGGAACGAAGGCGACGGCGAACGTCGCCAGTCCCATCAGAAGCAGGGTGGCGATCAAGGCGGCCTTCCGCCCCATGCGATCGCCGTAATGACCGAAGATGGCGGCGCCCACGGGCCGGGCCGCGAAACCCACGGCGTAGATCCCGAAGGCTTCGAGCGTGCCGGTCAGGGGATCGGACTTCGGGAAAAAGAGCTTGGCGAAGACAAGCCCTGTCACCACGCTATAAAGAAAAAAGTCGTACCATTCGATCGTCGTGCCGATCGTGCTGGCGATGACGGCGCGGTAGAGCTGCTTTTGATGGTCGGCGGGGGAGAGCGTGTCGTGCGCAATTCTGGCTTCTGCCACGGGGACCTCCTTGTGAGGCAGGGCGCCGGCCGTTTGGCGAGGGAGCGGCGCTGAGGCGTTTCCGTTTTTCTTTATTATTACTTACCGGCAATTCGGCTTTTGCACAAACGCCTCGGCTTCGTGATCCTCGCGATTGCGGCGAAGGCGGCGCGTCCGCTGTTTTTTTCAGATGGCTTGGCGCTCAGGCGGCGGCGCGAGCCCTGCTCAGGGCTGCATCGACGAGCTTCTGGCTTTCGGTCCAGAGGCGGCGCGCGATGACCGGATCGTCGGCGACGGGATTTGGCCTCGCGGCTTTCTGCTTGACGAAGTACGCGCCGCTGACGCCCTCGATCGCCGGTGAGGTCGCGACATAAAGGGAGTTGGCCGCGCCCTTCTCGGGCGAGAGGAGGGCAGGCTTCAGCATCGACCAGCCAAATCCGAAAACGCCGCCCTTGTCTCCGATGCCGGTCCCCACAACGCCCGGATGCAGGCAATTCGCCGACACGGGCCGAGGCGGCAGGCGGCGCGCCAGTTCTTTCGTGAACAGGATGTTCGCGAGCTTCGACTGACTGTACGCAGCCATCATGCTGTACCGGCGCGACGACATGAGATCGCCAAGGTCGATCGACGCGCGGTTGGCGGCTTCGGACGCCACGTTGACGATCCTGGCGTGGCGCATCGGCTGGCCTGCGCGTTCCAGGGCCGGCAAAAGCGTGTTTGTGAGAAGGAACGGCGCCAGATGGTTCACGGCGATGGTCATCTCATAGCCATCGGCCGAAAGTTCCCCCTGCCGTGAAAACAGCCCCGCATTGTTGACGAGGATATGGATCTGCTGATGGCGGTCGAGAATTCGCCCAGCGGCGTCATGCACCGCCTTCAGGCTCGCGAAATCGGCGATGACCAGGCCGGGCTTCTTCTGGCTTGCTTTGGTGACGAGGCTGCGGGCGTCCTCGCCCCGATGAGGATCGCGGCAAACCATGATGACCTGCGCCCCCGCCTTGGCGAGCCCGATCGCCGTCCAAAGCCCGATGCCAGTGTTCGCGCCGGTCACGACCGCCGTCCGCCCTTCCTGGCTTGGAAGTGTGAACTGTCCTGTTTGGCCACGCGAGGTTTCCGCCATTGCCGCCTCCGGATTGCACGCAACGACCATAACAAAAAAGCCGCGGTTTTGTCGCCGCGGCCCCGTTCAAATTTGCAGGTTCAGGCTTTTTCGTGGAGCATTAAGGCGCGACAAAACTCTTCTCGAAAGCGGTGCGATTTTTGCTGGTCATTTTACGACGCATTCACTGTCGTGCAGCCGATAGGGACGATTGCACTCCCATGTGTTGCCGGAATAGGTGAGATGCGCGTTTGCAGGAATCTTTGATCTGTACACATCCGCCTCCCTTACCCTCGAAGCCGCGGTTGCATTTCCACTTCTGTCCATAGCCATCTCCAACGAAGACGGCATGATCCGGCACCCGCACGGCGACACACGCCTTATTCTTCTCCTCAAAGCCCCGGTCACACCTCCACTCATATCCAGAAGTTATCAGATAGGCATGGTCGGGAACTTCAATCTTGATGCAAGCCAATTCGGTAGCGCGATAGCCCCTTTCACACTCCCAACCGCGCGATCCGGCGGTTTCCGATAAAAACGCGTTCTCTGGAACTTTGATCAAATCACAGCCCACATTACTCTGCCGGTATCCCGGCAGGCATTTCCAGCTGTCGCCGGAATGCGGATCGAGATAGGCATTCGCTGGAACTTGGACCGCAATACATTGGCCGCTTTTTTCAACAAAGCCAAAATGGCAATTCCAGCCCTTGCCATAGGTATTCGATAGAAACGCGTTGTCCGGCAACTTCACCTCGAGACACGAGTTCATCCTGCCGTAGAAAGCCAGGCTTGCAGTCCCAGCTGGAGCCATATCGCCCTGCCTCCGCATTTTCT
Source organism: uncultured Alphaproteobacteria bacterium (assembly GCA_963727795.1). GTDB lineage: Bacteria > Pseudomonadota > Alphaproteobacteria > Rhizobiales > Rhodomicrobiaceae > Rhodomicrobium. The sequence continues at coordinate 36,200 of CAVSHC010000003.1, read as the reverse complement.
GGCAACGGCCTCCCGGACTGGCCAAACGCCCCAAAGCTGAGCGCAGACGCAAACATGAGCGCGTTTATCGTCAGGTGGAACACCTTACGAAATTGTCGATGCATGAGCTGGTCTCCAGTAAGGGAGAAGCCGCCATCTCTGGGAAGGCGGGCAACGTAAGGATCGCGGAGAGATCGAAATTCTTCCTGCCGGAAGCCAGCGCGGCTTTCCTGTTTCAGGAGACCCTTGGCAAGTTTCACCTGTGCGCGGCCAATGTGTTTTATCTAAGCCGTCTTCGTCCCGGTCGTCCGGTATTGGGTGCTTGCAGCCAGACGTCTGAAACGGCAAGCGAATATTACGACGGTCTCGGCACTATTCCGAGCAGTCGATGATGCGCCCTGTGCGGATCGCGATGGAAATCGGTAATCGACGGAGTTCGGTCGCGCGTTCTGCCGTGGCGGCTGTCCGGCGTCAGCCTGATTTGGCATAAGCCAGAATCCACCTGAGCCCGAGTTTGCCGCGACCTCATCCTTGAGCCTGCCCAAGGATGAAGCCACGGCTTCAGCGGCCCGTCACCGGGTCAGAATGACAAAATCGGTCTCGTCATCCGTCTCGTCGCTGATGCCGCTATCGGACAGGATGATGGAGCCGCCCGCCCAAACCATCTCGGAAAGTTTTCCCGCGACCTCGGCGGGGACTTCGACGCGGTCGAGCGCGGCCGATGGCGATACCGCCGGGAGAGGCTTGCGCGGCGCGTCCCCGCCGTCGTTATAGTCGTGATACTCGCCGCGGCGCCGTCTTGGCCGGCCGGCATCCGGCGCCGACTCAGGGACCGTCATGACGAGCCAGCGCAGCCGCGCGGGATCGGCGGCGGCGCCTTTCGCCGGCGGCATGGCCATGAAGAGGTGCGTGCCGACCGGTTTTTCGGGATCGCGGATGGTCACCGGCACGTCGAAGACCTTCGCGTAGTTCTGGCGCACATAGAGGCGCTGGGTCTTGCGGCTTATGAAGATCGAGACCGGCGAGAGCCTGCGGTTCCAAAACCTCACGCTGTCGGCGGCCGCCCTCTGGACGCCATCGAGGTCTCTGTACGCCTTGAGCGCGGCGGACCACTCGCCGTCTTTCTGGTCTTTCGTGCGCTGAGCCGTTTCGACCTGCGATTCCGCATCCTTGATCTTCGCCTCTGCTTCGGCCTTGGCCGTGTTGGCGGCGTTCAGCGCCTCGTCTCCGGCACCCTTGTTGAGCTGGCGCTCTGCGTCTGCAAGCCGGTCCTTGGCGTTCATGAGAGCGATCTGCGCCTTCCGCAATTCGACCGTCGCGGCTTGCATTTCCCGGGCCTTGCCTTGAATGGCGTTGCGGACCGGGCTGGCCGCGGCTGCGACGCCGGCGGCGTCCTTGGCCGCCTTCGCCTTCATCGCCTTCGCGAATTCATGAGGATTGAGCAGCTTCGGCGCGGCTTCGTCCGCTTTGACGGATACTTTTTCCGCCCCGCCGCTTTCGCTTCCGGCGGCCGGCGCCAAGGCGTTATGAAGGATGCGGACCGATATGGAAGCCTGGCTCGCCGCCCCCGGATCGGGGAGAAGGGCGGGCACGGGCAGCTTGGCGTGGGAGAACGGCGCCGGCTCGATGTCCTGGCGCGTGATGATCACACGCTCATTGCCCTGGGTGAGGCCGAACATGCGCTGCGCAAACTCGCGAGGCAGCCTTATGCAACCATGCGAAGCCGGATACCCCGGCAGGACGCCCTCATGCATCGCGACCCCGGACCAGGTAATCCGTTGCATGAACGGCATCGGCGCGCCGCTGTAGAGGTTCGAATGGTGGAGGCGCTCCTTGCCGATGATGTTGAAGATTCCCATTGGCGTCGGGTGGCCCGGCCGGCCGGTGGAAACGGGCGCGCGCGCATAAAGCCCGTCGTTCGAATAGACGGAGACGTGCTGGCTGTTCAGCGATATCACGAAGAACATGGGTCCGCTTGGGGGAGCAGGTTCCTCAGCCTTCCTTTTCTCTTCCGGAATGTCGCGGCTGTGATGCCTGGACCGGGCGGCGGCCATATCGGTCAGCGAGAGAGAGGCGGCCGCGGCGAACCCGATACTCAAAAACCGGATCCAGCGGCGCGACGATGGATGAAAGACATGAAGACGTAAGCGTACCACTTGAAATCCCCCACCAGCAGTTCGACGCAACAGTATGCAGCCTTTTCCGGCGCGCCCGGAAAAGGTCCCGATCAGCCTGAGTTTAGCTCAACGGGGTGTGCTTGAGTTAGAACTTCGCGCGTTCAAGCGCGGAAGTCGCCAACGGGATCATAGCCGGTCGAGGTTACCAGTCGGTAGCTTTGCAGGCGGGTGGAAGTGGAAGTGTGAGACCCTATCCGCTTTTGATGGAATCAAAAGCGGGGCTCTAAGTTTTGTATCGCGCATTTTATCGGAAAACCGCTTCGCACTCTTCCGGACGCACTTTAACTTGGGACTTGACCTTGCCAGCGAGCCTGGATGCTGGCGAGGAGCCAGTCGATGACAATGAGGGAGGTGCCCAGCGTCAGGAAGAGAAGGAGAAGAAGCAAGCTGTTCAAGAAGACGCCTTGATAACCATCGCGCGCAACATCGAGAAACGGATAAGGATAGGTCCCGACCAGAGCGCCTCGGCTCAGCGTGTAGCACATGTAAAGAAATGGGTAGACCTGCCAGACGATTTGATGCGACAGCCGCAGGGATCCCTTCGGTGTCAGGAAGATCCAGAAGACGAGATAAAGCAGCGGCACGACCGCATGGAAGACCCGGTCCGTAACGTATTCCAGGCCGGAGGGGGTCCAGAGGCCCTGGAGCACCGCAGCATAAACGATCGCGACGACAAGAATGTAAACGGCGAGCGCGGTTTGCACTCCGGGAGAGTTCCACAGCCGATCCTCCTCCGGATCCGTCGCGGCCAAGGTGAGGCAGACCGCGATCAGGAGGTTCGTCAGGATCGTGAAGAAGCTGAAATACATCACGGCCGCGGTCGTGACCGGCACGTCCTTTTCGAGCGCTTCCTGGAGAACAAGGAAAAACTGAAATGTCAAGGTCGTCCCGGCGAGACTTGCAATTCCGCCAGCGGCCATTCTTCTTGTGAACATAAGTTCTGTGCGTCCCTCTTTCGGGTGCTCTTTCCGATCGAGTAGACAACAAGTAAAACGGGGCGCAGTGCCCCGTTTTCGCTTTCACATTTTTCTGATTACTTCAATTTTTATTTCGGTCAGGTAGCGGCGCCCACGCTGGCGTCTGGGGTTTGAGCGTGCAGCCGGTCGCGCTTTATGGAGAGCTTGTTGAGAGCTGACACGTAGGCGCGGGCGGAGGCGACCATCGTGTCGGTGTCCGCTCCCCGCCCCGTGACCGTCTTCCCGTTCTCTTCGAGGCGCACGCTCACCTCAGCCTGAGCGTCGGTGCCTTCGGTCACGGCGTGAACCTGATACAGAGGCAGGCGCGCCTCATGCGGCACGACCGCCTTGATCGCGTTGAAGATGGCGTCGACCGGGCCGTCACCCCGCGACTCGGCCGTCTGGTGCTTTCCATCGATCTCAAGCGTAATGGTCGCCTTCTGGTTGCCGCCCGTGCCTGCGATCACCGTGAGGGACAACACCCTGATCCGGTCGTGCTTTTGAGCGATCTCCTGATCGACCAGCGTCTCGATATCCTCGTCGAAAACTTGCTTCTTGCGATCCGCCAGATCCTTGAAGCGGTGGAAGGCGTCTTCGAGGGCGTTGTCGCCCAGGTCGTAGCCCAGATCCTTCAGCTTCTCGCGGAAGGCGTGCCGGCCGGAATGCTTGCCCATGACGAGCGAGCTTTCGCGCACGCCGACGCTCTCGGGCGTCATGATTTCGTAGGTCTGGGCATTCTTCAGGACGCCGTCCTGGTGGATGCCGGACTCGTGGGCGAAGGCGTTCTTGCCGACGATGGCCTTGTTGTACTGCACCGGGAACGCGGTCACGGCCGACACGCGGCGCGAGGCGCGCGCGATCATCGTGGTGTCGATGTTCGTCCAGAAGGGCATGACGTCGTTGCGCGTTTTGATCGCCATGACGACTTCCTCCAGCGCGGCGTTGCCGGCGCGCTCGCCGAGGCCGTTGATCGTGCATTCGATCTGCCGCGCGCCCGCCTTCATCCCCGCGAGGCTGTTGGCGACGGCGAGCCCCAGATCGTTATGGCAGTGGGTGGAGAAGATCGCTTCGTCCGCGCCGGGCACGCGCTCGCGCAGCATAGTGATGATGTTGAAGAACTCATCCGGCACCGTATAGCCCACCGTGTCCGGGATGTTGATGGTGGTCGCCCCGGCCTTGATCGCGGCCTCGACGACCCGGCACAGAAAATCGGGTTCGGTGCGCGTTGCATCCATCGCCGACCATTCGACGTCGTCCACCAGATTGCGCGCGCGGCTGACGGAGGACACGACGGCGTCGTAAACCTGATCGGCGCTCATCTGCAGCTGATAGTGACGGTGAAGCGGCGATGTGCCGATGAAGGTGTGAATGCGGCCGCGCCTTGCGTGCCGGACAGCTTCGCCCGCCCGGTCGATGTCTCTCGGGTTGGCGCGCGCGAGCCCTGCGATCACCGCGTTCTTGGCGCGCCTTCCGATCTCCGCGACAGCCTCGAAATCGCCCGTGGAGGCGGCGGGGAAGCCCGCCTCGATGATGTCGACGCCCAATTCGTCGAGGAGTTCGGCAACCTCCATCTTCTCTTCGAAATTCATGGTCGCGCCCGGACATTGCTCGCCATCGCGGAGCGTCGTGTCGAAAATCAGCACGCGGTTCTTTTCGGATCGTTGAGCTGCTGGCGCCTCTGCGCCCTTCGAAGAAGGAGTTTCGGTCATGATTTGAGGATCCTTGCCTGATCTGTTGAAAGTAACACGAACCCGGCAAGTCCTCCATCGAGCGCCCGGGCTTTAACCCCCAAGCGCTCGCCCGTCAGCCGGGCGGCCAGCGCTCAGGGGCGAATAAGGAGAAGAAGGCCGCGCAGCGCCGTTTGGGCCGCGTGGGCGCGGCCGATCGAGGCGGAAATGCGATATGAGCGTGCGTCGGGCATGGCGATGATGAGTTTCCCTTTGCAGGCATATCGCATATTTTCGCGGTTCGAACAAGTATCTGCACGTGTTCGCTTACTGCGCCTTATGGTGCTGCCGAGGCGCCGCCTCGTTGAGTTCAGGGGAGGAGCGATACGAAGGAGCAGTGTCGCCAGGGGGGGCTCCGTGACTGCTTGCGATCTTGTCCATGATCGCGAAGAGAAGCCCGGAGACGACGAAGGTGAGATGGAGGCCGATACGGAGGTAGACCTCTTTGGGCTCGTGAGCGTCGATGTTGACGAACGTCTTCAAGAGTTCGATGCCGGAGATGGCGACGATCGTGCCCATCAGCTTTATTTTCAGGTCGGAGAACGAGACAAGCCCCATCCAGTCCGGCCTGTCCTCCGAATTGCTGGTGTCGATCTTGGAGACGAAGATCTCGTACCCTGCGAAGATAATCAGAAGCACGAGGTTCGAAACCATGACAATATCGACAAGCGATAGAATGGTCACAATGACATTGTTCGGACTCGCACGAAAGGACAGGGGAACGAACTCGACGAATTCCTTTACAAAGACCATAAGGAGCAGCAGAAGCGAGATGGATAGCCCCGCGTAAAATGGGGCGAGCAGCCAGCGGCTTGCAAAAATGCCCATCTCGAGGCTGCGTTCGATTCTTTTTCTCATCGATCCTCCCAAGCCGCGGGAATCATTGATGGCCCCCCGCGACGCGACAAAGTAACCCGCTACGCCATTCAGGCGCGCAGGTTTGTAACAAAGTTTAACATCTTTTAAGCAGATGCTTCACCGAGCATCTTGCGGCCAAACTGCGATGCCTTAATATCTTTCCTAGCGGCTGTCGAAAGATTGCGCCAGATGCAGAGGGCTCCCATGGCCGCCGACAGCGCCATGATGAATGAAAGAGGTTCCATGCGCCTACCGTCGAACGGCCGGCCGGGCAAATTGCCTTCCTTCAGGTCGCGGCCTCTATCGTTCTTGCGGCTGGCGGCGAAGCGGCGGCGGAGATTTCCTATCTTTCCGCTGCGGAAGCCGTTGAGGGTTTACGGCCGGATCGGGAATTTGGAAGTCCGCCTGGCGCGGTCGGGCGCCGACATCAGAAAGGCTCAGCGGCTGCGCTTCGAGGTCTTCTATAAGGAGATGTCCGCTGTTGCGGACGCGCGGACTTTGCAGAAAAAGCGCGATGAAGACGAGTACGACGCGATTTGCGATCATCTCCTTGTGATCGACAAGACGCCGGAGAAATCGGCGAAAAGGCCGTGGAGACGCTCCAAGGTTGTCGGCACCTATCGCGTTCTCTTGCAAGAGGTCGCGGAGCACAACGAGGGGTTCTACACGCAAGGCGAATACGACATCGCGCCGCTCATAGCCCGGAAACGCGCAACGCACCGTTTCCTGGAACTCGGCCGCTCCTGCGTGCTCAAGCCCTATCGCAACCGCCGCAGCGTGGAGCTGCTCTGGCAGGGGCTTTGGACCTATGTGCGCGAGCATGGCTCCAATGTCATGATCGGGTGCGCGAGCTTCCCCGGCACCGATCCGAAGGAGCACGCGCTGGCGCTGAGCTTCCTTCACCACTATGCGCGCGCGCCTGAGGATTGGCTCGTCTCGGCTCACCCGGAGCTGAAGGTCGACATGAACATGATGCCCAAGGAGGAGATCAACCCGAAGGAGGCGCTGAAGCACATGCCGCCGCTGATCAAGGGTTACCTCCGTCTCGGCGCCTATGTCGGGGACGGCGCTGTTGTGGACAAGCAGTTCGGAACGACAGACGTCCTCATCATCGTTCCGGTCGAGGTCATCGACTCGCGTTATTTCACTCACTTTGGCGCGCCGGACGAGGTTTTGCCGCAGCCAGCATCGAGGCGCGGGCGATCGGTCCACTAGGCGGGCGCGCCGTAGGGGCGAAGGGCGCCGATGAAAACGTTATCTCTTGCGGCAGTTGTGACGCTGTGGCTTGGCGTCAGCTTCTCCATCTGGCTTGTCTACAGGCTTTTCCGGCGGCGTGACGGCTCGCGGCAGAAACACCTGACCGCCGCCGCGCTCCGCCTGATGGACGAGGGGGCCGCCGCTTTCGGCGCGCTGAGATCGCGCGCTTCGGGGGCGATGACCGCTGCTTACAGGCGGGCGCCGGGCGATCCCAGGGAAGCGCTGCAGGACGATGTTCGCGCCCTTCTCAACGCCATCGAAGCGAAAAGCGATTACTTCGACCGCGTCAAGACCGCGAAAAGGAAGATAGAAAAAACCTTCGGCCTGCCGGATTTCGCGCCGCTCTCGGAAATCCTGCAGGTCCGGCGGGATTTGTGGGCCGCTTCGGAAATTTTTCTGATCGACGACATTCGCGTCCTGGGACCGGAGTTCTCGGAAGTGGAAACCTACGAGGCGTTCCAGGGCGAGGCGCTCGCGCTGCTGTTCAGGGCCGCGCGCGCGGCCGGGCAGGCGGAGGGCGATCCTGTCGAGCTTCGGCTTTCGATCGCGCGGGGTGAGGCGGCCGCGTTCGCCGCTCATGCGGAAGAGGCGATCGCCGCGGATCTTGAGAAGAGCCGGTTCCCGACGCCGGCTGAAATTATCGCCGTCCCCCTCGGCGCGGCGCGGGCGGCTGTTTTCATGGTTCGCGAAGGCCGCACGGTTTTCAGCGACGCGGCGGCGACCGCCCGGAGCTTCGTTCGGTTCGTGGGCTCCAAGGGATTTGTGTCGGCCGCCGCGGAGTTGCGCAAGGTGCGCGGCGATCTTCCCGGCCAGTTTGCCAGCGCCTTCGAACGCGCGGGCGGGCTTGCCAGGAAAGGCGGGGACGGCCTGAAGCGACACTACGAGTTTCTGCTGGAGGCGCAGGAGCTGCGCGCCCGCTATGCCGAGCTTCTGGCGCGCGCGCCCATCGTGACGGAGAAGGGCAAGCAGTTTCTCGCCCGCCTTGAGCTCGAACGGCGCGCGGAGCAGGTCCGCGAAACCTCTGGGGGCGTCTCGGATTGGGCGCGGCGAAAGCTCGTGCTTGGGATTGCGCATCTCATCAGGGGCCTGCAATACGTCCAGGCCAAGATCACGCCGGCTCAGAACAAGCAGCTCGCCATGCATCCGGCTGCGGGCGCCAGGTCCGAGCCTGCGCCGGCCGGGAGCGCATCCGGAGAGCCGTTCAGGGTCTTGCTGCTGCCTTCGTCCGCTTACGCGGGCGGCGCCAATGGCCGGGGAAGGGCCCGGGGCGACGCCCGGACAACGAAATCGCGCAAGGCGCAGCCCGGATCTGAGCCGTCCTGCGAAGCGCCGCCGCAAGCGAACAGGCGGCTGCGCGACCTCGTCAATGGCGAGATAGGCTTGAGCGATTATGGCGCCGCCGCTGCGGAAGCGCCTCGTGCGAGCGCCGCTCGGCCGGCCTCCGCCAAAAGCTCCGGTTCGCTCCTCCACAGGCTTTCAAACGTCGATGCCGAGGAACAGCCGGAGCGGGAGGACCTTTCTCTTGCAATGGACGCGAAGGCCAAGGGCCGCTCCTTCGGGTCCGCCAAGTCGAAGCGAGGCTAGAAGCCACAACTCATGCGTCACCCGGCATTCCCCCTCATCCTGTCCTTCTCCCGGTCGAACTCGCCTTGGCGATTTCGCAATCGACAGAAACCGCATCCGCGAGCGGATGCGGCTGGGAGAAGGAACGTTGTTGCAAGCGCGACCTTGCCCCCTCTCCCCTTGCGGGAGAGGGCTGGGGTGAGGGGTGTGACGTTGTGCGAATCAAAGGTTCTGAGTGCTAGGTCTGGCGTGTCATGTTCCTGAATCTGTTCTTCGAGCTCAAGCAGTCCGGCATTCCCGTCAGCGTAAAGGAATACCTAACCTTCCTTGAGGCCGTCGACGCCGGGGCCGCGGGCAAAAGGATCGACGATTTCTACTATCTGTCCCGCGCCGCGCTCGTCAAGGACGAGCGGCATCTCGACAAGTTCGACCGCGTTTTCGGCCACGTCTTCCGCGGGCTGGAAAAGCTGGAGGAGGGGACCGCCGCCGAAATCCCGCAGGACTGGCTTCGCGCGCTCACCGAACGCTTCTTGACCGAGGAGGAGAAGGCGCAAGTCGAGGCGCTTGGCGGCTGGGACAAGATCATGGAGGAGATGAAGAAGCGGCTCGAAGAGCAGAAAGGCCGCCACGAGGGCGGCTCGAAGTGGATCGGCACGGCCGGCACGTCCCCGTTCGGCGCCTATGGCTACAATCCCGAGGGCGTTCGCATCGGCCAGGATGGGAACCGGAGCTTCCGCGCGGTGAAGGTCTGGGACCGCCGCGACTACAAGGATCTCGACGGCGAAGTCGAACTCGGCACCCGCACCATCAAGCTCGCTCTGCGCAAGCTCCGGCGCTTTGCGCGGCAAGGCGCGGCGGACGAACTGGACCTCGACGCCACCATCAAGGGCACGGCGCACAAGGGCTATCTCGACATCGCGTTTAGGCCCGAGCGGCGCAACACGGTGAAGGTGCTCGCGTTCTTCGATGTGGGCGGCTCGATGGACTATCACATCCGCGAATGCGAGGAGCTGTTCTCGGCCGCGCGCTCCGAATTCAAGCACCTGGACTACTATTACTTTCACAACTGCCTGTATGAGAGCGTGTGGCGCAAGAACGAGCGCCGCTGGGACGAGCGCGTGCCGACCTTCGAGGTGATGAACACCTACCCGGCGGACTACAAGGTCATCTTCGTCGGCGACGCCGCGATGAGCCCTTACGAAATCGTCGTGCCAGGCGGCTCGGTGGAGCACTGGAACGAGGAGGCGGGGCAGGTGTGGCTGCAGCGCGTGCTCGGCGTCTACAAGCACGCGGTGTGGCTCAACCCCATGACGGAGCGATATTGGGCCGGCACGCCGTCGCTCAAGCTCATCCAGCAACTCATGGCGGGCCGCATGTATCCGCTGACGCTCGACGGTATCGACGCGGCGATCACGGAACTGCTGCGTTAGTTTTTTCGGCGGAAATCTGCCGGAGAAGGCCGTTTCCGGACTCACTGACACTAAAAACTTCGTTAGATCGTTGCGCCCGCTTTCTGATCGCTTTGCGGACTACAAAGTGTTGGGCCTCAGACGGCGAGCGTCTGCCTCAGGGCGAGCGCTTCTGAAGAAATGGGCTGCTTAAAGTAAGCATCTCCCCTCCCTAACCGAGCGGCGGACAAGCTCCGCTACGTTTCGCAATCTCATAGGTCGCCGCTGGCATAATTGTTGCTTGTCTCAGCCATGATCTTAACCAGGAGCTTGGCGTTAGCGGAGTTGCCCAAGCCCAGTTTGGATGGCATCGGCCGAAGAGGTGACTTGGTCATGGCGAGCAAAATACATTGGCTCAGGCGCGCGGAGACGCAATTCGATGAGCAAGGCTTGATGGCCATTTGCTTCGCTTTCGCGCACAAGTTCGGACGCCTCCCCCGTGGTGACGATCCCGTGTTTTTCGATCCGGAAGCCGACAAGCCACGTTCTTTGCCATCATCCGCGGCACAAAGGTTGCTTCTCGAGGCGATGCTTGAAACTAACACGCCTCCGCAGATCGTCTACGCTTGCTGCCGTACCGGTTTCGTCGTTTCTGACAAAAACAGAACCACCCTGCCGCAAGAACGTCTTTCTCAATGGGACGCCGCAATCCTCGAATATTTCGCCTTCGGAGACAGGGCGAGAAGTGTGCAGCACTAAGTCCCAGCGCCTTGGCGCGGAGCCGGCCGTGAACAGCCCGAACTTCAGCAAGGGGCAAGGGCGGGAATGGTTCGGTCTTCCCAGAGAAGGCAGCTTTAAGATCCCCAAACCGACACCGCGTGCATGGGATGGCGAGAAAAACCGGCAGCTCCGCAATCGGCCCCGAGCCGAGATTTAAGTAGATAGGTTCTAGAAGCCCCGCCCGGCGCAAATTAACGAAGCATGCCCGGCGCTGTTTCCGTTGCATGGTGATCACACCGTCCTCATCGCAGCCAAGTCGGGACTGGATTTAACGGCGGCGACGAAATAGCTTAAGCTTGTTTTGCAGAGCGCAACCGGGGGCTGCCGTGATCACGCTATTCCATTTCAGACGTCTTGCTTTTCTTACAGCCGTCTCATCCCTCGCGCTTTCGTTTGCGATGAGCGCAACGGCCGCGGCCCGGCACCGCCAAGCGGAGCCGCCGGCAAAGTCGGAAGAGCCCGCGCCGCCGGAGGCGCCGCTGTTCTTTATGATATCGCTGAGCAAGCAGCAGGTTTCGGTGTATTCGCACAAGGGCCTCTACGCCCAATCGCCCGTGTCCACCGGACAGCCGGGCCATCCTACGCCTCAGGGGATCTTCACCATCCTCGGCAAGGAGCTTTTCCACCGGTCCACCATTTACAGTGGCGCTCCCATGCCGTTCATGCAGCGGATCACTTATACCGGCGTCGCCATGCATGAGGGAGTCCTGCCCGGTTATGCGGCCTCCCACGGCTGCATCAGGATGCCGCGCGAGTTTGCGCAGCGAATGTTCCGGATCACCGCTGGCAATGAGCGCGTCGTCATCGCTCAACAGGACATTGTTCCCGTCGAGATCGTACATCCAAGGCTTCCGGCTCCGAAATTCATGGCGGCCGGCCCCGGCGGCGCGGCTGCCTCCGGCTCCGCGCGGATGGTTCAGAACGCCGCGACGGAGGCGCTCAACCCATCGGATTTCGCCAAAGTCATGAAGGCCGGGGCCGCCAGGCGGGTCGAGGAAGCGGACGCGGCGATCGCGCCCGCGCGCCGGGCGGCCGATCTTAAGGCGAGGGACGCGCGCGCTGCGGACCTGGAGCAGCGCAAGGCGGAACTCATGCTTTCGTCGGCGAAGGCAAGGTTCGATTCGGCCGATCTCGCCTTGACGCGCGCAACCGGCGACGAAGCGATAAAAGCGGCGACCGTCGCGAAAAATGCCGCCGAGGCAAAGCTGAACGAGGCCAAAGCGGCGTTGGAAACGGCCATGCAAGCAAAGACGCAGCTGGACCAGGAGGCGGAAAGCGCCGCTCGATCGGTCAAAGAGACCGAGTTCAGCCGGCGGTCGGCGGCCGAAGCCATCAAGTCCTGGAACCGGCGGCTGGCGCCACTGTCGATTTTCATAAGCCGCAAGACGCAGCATTTGTACGTCCGCCAGGACTACGCCAAGGTCTTCGATCTTCCCATTGTTATCCGAGAACCCGAGAAGCCCATCGGCACACACATTTTTATTGCCGTGCCCAAGGAGACGGTTCCGGGCGCTCCGGCTCGGGGGCTCCGCTGGCTTGTCCTGACGGTTCCGGAAGGCGCTCCCAACGACGATGACAGTGGAGCCCGCCGGGTCGGACGAGTGAACGTCGCCGCTCCCGCCAGCGCAGCGCCGCCAATGGCGCCGGAGGCGCTGGACCGGATCGAAATGCCGGAAGAAGCAGCCGAAAAGCTCTCCGAAATGGTATGGGCAGGCGCCTCGCTCATTGTGTCGGATAAAGAGATGAGCCATGAAACCACCGATTTCGACCGGACCGACTTCGTCGTGTTGACGGGCGGACAGGCCCAGGGCCACAGAGCCGCGCGGCCGTCCAGGGGGGCCCCCTCTTACAGACGCGCGCCGTCGCCTTTCAGCTTTTTCTGGTAAGGGGCGCAAACGCATCCGCGGCGGCGCACGGCGAAAGCCCCTTCATTCCGTTGGCGCGGGCAGGAACATTCCCCTACCGCGGGAACGGCGTGTACTGCTCGGCGAGCCTTCGCGAGACGGTGGCTTGCATTAAAAGGCTATGTTTTGACTAACCAGACTTTCACTGCGAAACTCCATGTCCGTGCATGGAGTTTATCTTAATGCCAGTGAAAACCGTCACCATCACTGAGGCCTTGTCGCTTGTAAAACCAGGTAACAAAGTTTTTGTCGGGACAGGGTGCGGCTTTCCGAGAGTATTCGTGGGAGCGCTTGAAAACACACGCATTCATGGTGTCGAACTTTTTCATTTTCTGACATCCGGGCTGAAGGAGCTTCTCGGAGAGCGGCAGAGCCGCTATCGCCACCGCGCCTTTTTTGTCGGGACCGACATGATGGACCAGGTTCGGTCCGGCAACGCCGACTACGTGCCGGTCTCCCTTTACGACATATCGAGATTGGCTTCGAATGGCCGCTTACGGGCCGACGTCGCGTGTGTGCAGGTTTCGCCCCCAGACCGGCGCGGCTATGCAAGCCTCGGCATTTCCGTTGACATAGCCCCTTCTATTTTGAGAACGGCGAAAACTGTCATTGCCGAGATCAACCCCAATATGCCCCGGACTTTTGGAGATAGTTTCATCGATCTCAATGACGTGACCTGTTGCATACAGTCCGATCTTCCGCTCGTCGAGTATGTCCACCCGCCTGTGGGCGATCAAATCAAGGATATCGCCCGCTACGTCGCCGAGTTCGTGGAGGATGGTTCAACCCTGCATGTCGATATTGGCCGCATCCCCAATGAGACCCTTAAACATCTGCGGGATCGCAAAAACCTCGGCATCCACTCCACCGTTATAACGGAAGAGACTCTGGATCTCATCGAGGCCGGCGTTATCAACGGCAAGCGGAAAAGCGTTCATCAAGGGCGCATGGTGACGAGCTTCGCACTTGGCACCCGAAGATTCTATGACTTTGTCCATGAGAATCCGGCGGTGGAATTCTATCCCGTCGAATATGTTTCGGCGCCGGCGCTTATCGCCCAGCATGACCGCCTCGTATCGCTCACCCAGGCGTGGGCCATCGATCTGACAGGGCAGGTATGCACGGATCAATTCGAGGGGCAGTTCTATAGCGGCGTCTCCGCAATGCCTGAATTCCATCGCGGAGCGGCGCGGGCTCGAGGCGGGAAGCCGATCGTCTGCCTGCGTTCGACAACGGACGACGGCAAGGTTTCACGTATCAGGCCCAGGCTTCTTGCAGGCGAGGGGGTCACCCTGGCGCGGCCCGAAGTTCACTACGTCGTCACCGAGTATGGCATGGCCTATCTCTTTGGCAAATCCATCGCGGAACGCGCCGTATCGCTCATCGAAATCGCTCACCCAGATTTCCGGGAAGACCTGCTCAAGGCGGCAAGAGAGCTGAACCTGGTCAAGCCGCATCAGGATCTTGCAAGCCGGCGCCGCTACCCCGTCGAGGAAGAAAGAAGCGTGGCTCTCAAGGACGGGCGTAATGTTCTTCTGAGGCCGGCGCGGGCGGGAGACGTCGAGGGGGTTCAGTCCGTGTTCTACCGGATGTCGCAGAAGGACATCCGCACGCGCTTTTTCCGGCCGCTGAGTTTCCTGTCTTTTGTGGATGCGCAGAGGCTCTGCAACGTGGACTTCGACCTCAACGTGGCCTTTGTCGCCGTGACAGGGTCGCGTGAAGACGAACAGATGGCGGGACTTGGCGGCTACTTCCTGAACCCCACCACGAACCTGGCGGAGGTTGCCTGGATGGTGGCGCCGGAATTCCAGGGAACCGGACTCGGCCGCGCAATTCAGAACCGCCTTCGCGAGGTTGCGGTAGGCAGTGGCGTACGCGGCTTCACAGCCTCGGTCTTGGTCGGAAATGAGGCAGCAATCGCCCTTATGCGCAGTCTGGGCGAGCAGGTCGAATTCAGCCAGGACGAAGACACATTGGACTTCAAGGTTATCTTTTAAAGCGTGCTGAAGTTAGCCCCGTTATTGTCATGGCCGCCCTACGAGGCGGCCATCCAGGATAACAAATTCAGCCTTTTGGATTTAAAACCGGATGGCCGGGTCTAGCCCGGCCATGACAACGGTTCCAGCTAATCGCAACACGCTTTAATCGTCGAAGAAGCCGGGACTATTCCCCTATTGTGGGATAACCGGCGGCGTGTACTGCAGCGTGCCCGCGAAATACCACAGCAGGAACAGCACCAGCGGAACATGCACCAGGAATTGCAGGAAGGTGAAGCCGACGATGTCGCGCGCCTTAACGCCGAGCAGGCCTACGAGCGGCAGCATCCAGAACGGGTTGATCAGGTTGGGCAACGCCTCCGCCGCATTATAGATTTGGACCGACCAGCCGAGATGCACGTGAAGATCCTTCGCCGCCTGCATCATATAGGGCGCCTCGATGACCCACTTGCCGCCGCCCGAGGGGAGAAGAAGTCCGAGGACAGCCGAATAAGTCCCCATGATCGCCGGGAAGGCGCTGGTGTTTGTGATGCTGACGAAGGCCTCGGCGAGCCTTTGCGAGACGGTGGCTCCGCCATATCCCACGGCGCCTGTAAGGATCGTCGCGATCGCTCCATAGAGCGGGAACTGGATCAGCACGCCCGTCGTCGCGGGCACGGCGTTGGCCACGGCATTGAGGAAGCTCCGGGGCCGCCAGTGCAGAAGAAGCCCGAGCATCAGGAACAAGAAGTTGTAGGTGTTGAGGCTCGATATGGCGAGGATTGGGCTCTTGCTTGCGAACTCCTGCCAGAGCCAGCCGAGGCTGAGAGCAACGATCAGGAGCGTGACCAGCGGGCTGTATTCCAGCCATTCGCTGGGCCGCTCACGCGGCGGAAGCGCAGCGGTCTCCGTTTGAAGATCGACGCCAAGCTCTTTCGCCGTCAGGGCGTGCGCTTTTGCCGGCGCAGAGAGCCATGCGATGATAATTGACACGACGATCAGGATTGCGCACAGCGCCATGGACTGCCAGAGGAAGATCGTCTCCGAGAAAGGAATGACGCCCGTGATCTGCAGCAGCGACTTGGGGAGGCTCGCCGGGTTGGCCTGCAACTGCGCCGCCGATGAACTGAGGCCCAGCGCCCAGGTCGCGCCAAGGCCAAGATAGGCTGCTGCGCCTGCCGCGCGGTAATCCATCCCAAGGTTAGGCCGCCGCGCCAGTTCGCGAACCAGCAGGCCGCTGAAGATGAGGCTGAAGCCCCAGTTCAAGAGCGAGGCCAGCATGCTGACAGCGGCGACGAAGGCGACCGCGCGCGGCCCGCTTCCGGGAACCGCCGCCAAACCGCGAATGAGCTTTGCCGCGGGCGGCGACATCGCGACCACATAGCCGCTGATGACCACAAAAGCCATCTGCATCGTGAAGGTGATGAGGGTCCAGAACCCGTCGCCGAAAGATTTAGCGATAGCTTGCGGCGTTGCGCCGTTCGCCAGCGCGGCGACCGAAACCAGGATGACCGCAAGCGCCGCGAAGATGTAGGCGTCCGGAAACCATCGCTCGGCCCAATTCGTGAAGCTTAGGGCGGTCCTCGCGAGAACGCCCTCCCTGGCTGCAGGCAAATCGCCCCTTTCGCGTGCTATTGTCATGCCCTGTCCCTTTTTTTTCCAGGGATAGCAGATTTAGAAACAACGCGCTGCTGAAACGTTAGGCCAGCGATTTCTGATCGCCGTCCGGGGGGCGCGTCTCGGGCATCAGGAAAAGTAGAAGGAGCGCGCCAGCCCCGCCGGCCGCTCCTAGGGCAAGAAACGCCGCCTGGCTTCCGTAGACGTCCGCCACATAGCCCGCGGCCGTGGTGCTGATTGCCGCAGCGAGCCCGATCGACATGCCGATGATGCCCTGGGCGAGATTGTAGTGCCCGGTTCCAAACGAGATGTCTGCGAGGACGAGCGGGACGAGAACCGCGAAGACGGCGGCCGAGACGCCATCCAGCGCCTGGATCGCCACAATCGGCAGCGCGCCATCGAAGGACGCCAGAAGCGCGCCGCGCACCGGCACCACGGCAAGCGCGGCGATCAAAAGCGGCCGCCTTCCCACACGCTGCGCGAAGCGGCCGACCCACGGCGCGGACAGGGCGACGATAATCTGGGGCAGCACGATGCAGGCCGCGATGAGAGCGACCGCCCAGTTGCTCGCGGTTTTCGTCAGCTCGCCGCCGGCAAGGGGCAGCATCGAAGCGTTCGCCAGTTGAAAGAGGACAATGCCGCCGATGAAAACCCACATGCTGCGCTTCGCCAGAAGCAGGGAAAGCCCCCGGAGCAGGCCGGTTCGGTGCTCGTTTGGGACCGCGCCGTGAGCGCTCGCGACGTTAACTTCGGCGTCTCTTATCCGAAAGAGGGCGGTCAGAGCCGGAAGCGTAAAACCGGCGGTGACGAAGAACACGGACTGAGCGGAAACGAAATGACCGAATGCGCCCATGATGACGGCGGCGGCGCCGTTGCCCGCCGAGGCGAAGCGCGCGTTGCGTCCAAGCCTCGTCGCAAGCGAGCCCCTGCCCACAAGCCCAAGGCTGATGGCCGCGACGGCCGGCCCGAGCACCGAGCTCGCGGCGGCCTGCAACGCACGCGCCAACGCGACAGCGGCGAAGACCGGCCACACGGCGATGATGAAGGCGCTGGCGCCGATGGCCGAGACCGCCCCCGCGGCTGCGGATCGCTCGGAGCGGATGTTGTCGACGAGCCAGCCGCCTGGGACTTGACTGAGAAGGCCCACAAGCGCCCCGGCGGACAAGACGAGCCCGATGTCGGTCTGGTTCCATTTCTGCGTGGAAAGGTACACCGCGATGAACGGTCCGAAGCCTGTCTGGATGTCGCCGAGAAAGAATGTGAACCAGTCCAGGCCTCCGAGGCTTCGCGGGGAGGGATTGAAAGACTGTTCTGCGCCTGCCTCGGGCGCCGGAGGCTGCGTGTCTGGCAAGTCCCGCATGAGCGAGTGTCCCCTATGTCTCTTAATTGCCCATGAGCGCGCAGCGAAGTTCGCAGGCGATTGCGAGACGCCAAACTAAGCAAAATTTCCCGTGGCGGCGGTCGCGACCGTAGCGCCTCTCCCCATGATGGGAAGAGGGCTGCGGTGGGGGATTCGAACCGTTGGTCAGACTGGCGAACTCTGCTTATTTTTGAGACACGCCGTTCTGCGCCTGGTTCCGAGGCTGATTACGGGCCGTGACCACAACCACAGGCCTGCCTGACTTGACTTCGGGGGCGGCGGCCAGCCGCTCCCCCGGAACATCCGTCGTTACTGTATTCGGACTATCCGAGTTGAAGCGCAGGTCCGGCCATGCGACTGCGACTTTCCTCGCCCCAATGCCCAGGAACCCGCCGCAATCGATCACGACGGCCCGAACGTGCCCGTCTTTATCGGCGAGCACATCGACGATAGGCCCGACTTTTTTGCCCGATGCAACGAGGTCCTTTCCGAGAACGCTTTCCGTCCGGTCGATGACCGTATGCGTGACCGGCGGATCGACCCCCCTATCCGCGTCAATCGCCCGCGCTCCGGTTGCTAAACATATTCCAGCTGCCCCAAACGCCAGCAGCAGGCGCCGGATAGTCCGTGATGCCGTCATACGCCATGCCCACAAATACCATGCCCATTTCCTCGCTGAACAGCGCGCGCGATATCACGTTCCTTCTGCGAAACGTCTTATTTGGCCTCTCCGGCAAAGCAATTCCGTCCGCCGGGTAGAGGTCGATAAAGACCGTCCGGATTTTGTCCGGACATTCAATGTTGCATCAGCAGCGGCAGGTCCGCGTGGTCGAGCATATAGCGCGTAACGCCGCCGAGCAGCGCCTCGCGCCATTCGCCGTGGGCATAGGCGCCCATCACGATCATATCGGCGCCGAGTTCGTGCGCCTTCCGCAAGAGCTGCGCTCCCACCGGTCCGTCGCCTTCGACGATGTGGGCTTCAGCCGCCACGCCGTGCTCTTCCAGGATGGGCGGGACGGCGGCCTCCTCCACCTTCGCACGCAGGACATGGACCGCTTCCGCAGCTGCGAGGATCGGCATCGCGGCGAGGACCGCCTTGGCCGCGCGGCTGTCGTCTTTCCAGGCGACGGCGACCACCCGGCCGAACCTCCCTTCGCTTTCTGGCGGCGCGATCAAAACGGCGCGCGCGGTTTCGAAAAGGGCTGCATGAAGCGCGTCGCGGGTTCGGGCGGAGCGAGGCGCGTAACCGGCGATGGCGATGGCGTCCGAACGGCGGCCATGCTCGGCGACGATGTGCGCGATGTCGCCCTCCATCTCGATGAAATCAGCCGCCACGCCTTTCGCTCCGGCGCCCGCCCAACGGCTCGCGCTTGCCCTGACGGAGGCGGCCCATTCCTGTTCCTCGGCGCGACGGTTTTGCTCTTCGGCGGGGGTCAAGGTCTGGTCCGCAAGCATGATTTCGGCAAGCGGCGGCGTTCGCACGGCGAGGGCTTCGATGCGGCCTCCGCCCCCATAGTCGAGAAGCCTGGCTGCGCACGCAAGAACGCTTTCGACGGCTTCGGGACGGTCGAGCACAGCGAGGGCGACTTGGTCCGCGGCTTCCGGCTTCGGGGCCGCGTGCGCGCGCCAGCCTTCGCTGCGGGCGGCGCCATTGTTCATCGCCAGCGCGCTTGTGTAGCCGGCCGTGACGGCAAGCAGGCAGAGGATCAACGACAGGGCGACATTTGCAAGGGCCGCGCCGGGCTTGCCGTCGCGCAGGAGATCGAGCGTTTGCAGGCTGAAGGAGGAGAAGGTCGTGTAGCCTCCGCAGATCCCGACCATGACGAAGGCGCGGGCGTCGGCGTGAACCTGGAAGCGGCCGTCGCTTGCGGTGAGCGCGCCAAAAAAGCCGATGATGAAGGACCCAGCGACGTTGATGAGAATGGTGCCCCACGGAAAGCTCGCGCCGGCGAGGCGGACCATCGCGTTGGTGGTCCAGGCGCGGGCGACGCTTCCGATGGCTCCCCCAAGGGCGATGTAGAAGTAGGTCAGCATCGGCTCTCCAGCTCCCGTGGCGCCCGGTCAAGACCGAAGCAGGCACAAAAATACCCGCCATCGGCGGGTTCCGGACAGTCTCCTGCCGCGAGCATCGCAACAGGTGTCATCAGCCCAAAGGGCGGTTTCGGGGGCGCTCCAACCCCATTTAGCCGGTAACTTATAAATGCTCCTTCGCGTTCCGCAAGCGCTATACGGCAAGAAATTAAGGGCGGACCCGCAGTTCCTGGGCGAGTCCTCCCGATCGAAGCGCGCTCAGTTTCAGGCAAGGATATCGCAATACGCTCTCGGCTCGATCGGTGGCCATTTCCGGCCGCTAAACATCGAGGATAGGTTGTTGATGACACGGAAATTCCTTATTACGTCCGCTATTGCCGCATCGTTTGTTGTCTCCACCGTGGCAAATGCGGGACCATATACATGTGCGTCTCTTGGCATCCTTCCCAAAAATATCTCACATTTCTGCCATAGAGTTTGCGTCGATGAAGCTGACATAGCGAGATTGACAACCTGTCACTTCAAGTCGGGCGATCATGGTGAAGAATGCAAAGAGATAGCCGAGCATTGCAAATCAGCTTGCGTCCATGCTTGTCCTAAGGAGCATAGGCCGGAACCTGTCTCCCCATAGCAAGTTTTTCGCTTGACGGCCTCCAGGTTTGGATACGCAAAACCTTCAGACAGCGCTTAGCGAGTATGCGTTGATCTGCAGCCACGCCAGAAATCGCTGCCTCCAGGCAGCCGAAGCGGCGCACTCCAACTCAATTAACCGAGCGCATCGCTCCGATTTGCCTAGGCCTTAAAGCCTTGGCACCGGAGCGACGGAAGCCTTTGCGATGGGACAAACCCGATGGTCTTCGGGCTCGAGATAGAGGGTGATTTGCAGAGAGTGCGTGAATTTTGGTTGAATTTCCGCATTCACACCGGATACCGGTAGGATATAAGTCGTTCCGGTAAACGGGGTGAGGCCTGCCTTTGCATCGACCACGATAACAAACTGAGTTTGCACCGTCAGCTTTGTCAGGCAGGCTGCGGATTTCCCGTCCGAAACTTCGGCAGCGTAGTTCTTTAGAAATTTGTCGAGATGGGCTCCAAGTCCGAGGGAAGAGATCAGATTGTGACCTCCGTCGACAACACTTCCGCTCCCGTTAGAGCAGATCTCCCCCTTATTATAATCGCTATAGCTTGGGAAAGCGCCATCGGGATTTATACCTGTTTGAGGGATCTGAAAATCTAATTGCGACTTGATCGTTTCAGTCGCTTGGCCGCTTATGGAAAGAGTGGGAGCCTTATTGGCGATCGTTATAAGTTGCGCAAGCGGTTCCAGCCCGAGCTTCTTCAGGTCGACGCCCAGAAAAGTGACGTTGCCCATAGTGTCCTGTTGCAGATAGAGGGAAACGTCGGCATAGACCGGATCGGAAGAGGCGCATATTTTTACGTTGCTGTTGGGATCCACGTAATAGTCGGCCGCCCGGCTTACCCTGACGATCTTCTTATTTTTAGGACACGATCCATTCTGTGGGAAAACCGGAGCCTTATCGGCGATCGTATTGTCCTGTTTAAGCTGGACAGCCCGGTCAGCCAGGAGGAGCTGAACCGCGTCAGGGGCGTTCCTATGATTAACCTTGTTGTCGTTGATGAAAGCGGATAGCTCGCATTAGATCTGGTGCACGGCCCTTTTCACGGGCATCGCGTAAATCCACGACCCAACGTTAAGGGGGCCTTCCAGGTCCGGGAAAAAGCGCTCGCACCCGGACAAACCAACGGCCAAGCCTAGGGCAATAAACCGGAAAACAGGCGCAAAACGCATCTTTGCCGCCCCCAAAAAAACAGACAACAATCTCGAGCCCAATGTTGAACTTTAGGCTGAAGTCCCGCGGATGTTGCATATTGCGACAATTTGGGAAAGCGCCAGGTTAGTCCGGCGTAAGCTTTGCTGGGCGGGTGTGCTTAATTAGTTACACACGGCCGGAGGGGCAGCGAGGGTTCGCAAAGCAGCTAAAAATGTACGGCAGTCGCGCAGTATGCGGCCCGCTCAGCGAAGGTTGGCCTTCGCGATGCGGATCCACTCCTTGTCGCCGGGCGCCAGGGCGACGGGCTTTGCGCTGGACGCGCGCACCACCTCCATGAACATGTCGCGGGCCTCGCCGACACGCCCCTGCTTCAGAAGCAGAAGCCCGTAACGCGCCCGCGCCTCGAAGCCTGCGAAATAGCGCGTGACGTCCGCGTATTCCGCCAAGGCTTCGTCCGTGCGCCCCGTCGCTTCCAGCGCTCGCGCAAGCAGAAGGTGAGAGTCCTGGGTGTGCGGGTTCGGCTGCGCTTCCTCGAGCCTGTGCAGGGTTTCAAGGGCGGCCGCCGCATCGCCGCCTCCAAGCTGGGCGCGCGCGAGGCCGGTAAGCACGGCGGGATCGTCGGAAAAGATGCCGGTGGCGGCGGCCTGGTAAAGCCGGATCGCGTCGTCCCACAAGCCCTTGCGTTCGCATTCCTCGGCGAGGGCGCGCTTGGCGTCGACGAAGTCGACGAGTTCCGCCTGCTTGACGCGTTCGCGCCATTCCTTGTCGGGATCGAGCACCGCGCCGATGTTCGTGGCCACCTTCTGCGCCCCTTGCGACCGGACCATCGCGGGTATCAGCTCGATGACGACATAGGCGATGGAGCCGATCAGCGGCACGAGAAGGAGAATGAAAAGCCACCATTGCGAGCGGCCCGTCTTCATCGCATGAACGGCGAGCCCGACGGCAATGACAAGGTGAACCAGCGTGGCTTGGGTGAACATGGTCGTAAACATGGGCGAAACGTCCCTCAAAGTGCCGCCGAAGTGCTAACCCAAGACTGTGCCGTCGGGCAAGGCGGTTTCATCCCCGACGCATTATGCGGGCTGGCCTGTGGGAAGCCCGATTGGACAGCTCACGCCCGTGCCGCCGTGTCCGCAATAGCCGCGCGGGTTCTTGGCGAGATATTGCTGATGATAGTCTTCGGCGAAGTAGAACTCTCCGGCGGGAACGATCTCGGTTGTGATCGCGCCGTAGCCGCGTGCGCTCAACTCTCGCTGATAGGCCTCCCTGGAGGCGTTTGCTTCGCGGGCTTGTTCCTCCGATGTGGTGTAGACCCCCGAGCGGTATTGCGTGCCTGCGTCGTTGCCCTGGCGCATGCCTTGCGTTGGGTCGTGACCCTCCCAGAACGCCTTGAGAAGCTGCGCATAGCCGATCCTTTTGGGATCGAAGACGACGCGCACAACCTCGTTATGCCCAGTCTGGCCCGAGCAGACCTCCTCATAGGTGGGGTTCGGCGTGTATCCGCCCGAGTAGCCCACGGCGGTGACGATCACGCCCGGAAGCTGCCAGAACGCCTTCTCCGCGCCCCAGAAGCAGCCGAGGCCGAACATGGCGATCTCGCTGCCGGGCGGGTAGGGGCCTTTGAGCGGCGCGCCGTTCACATAATGCGTCGCCGCGGTGTGGATCGGGTTTGCGCGACCCGGAAGCGCGCCCGCCGGATCGGGCATCTTGGACTTGTTCCTGGAGGAAAAGAATGGCATCGGGAACTCCCTGTGTCATGCGGCGGCGAGCGCCGGTTCGCCGGGGGATATGGGAGTTCGGCCGTTGCGCGGCAAAGACCAGTGGAGCGAATTTGACATGTGGCTTCTGTCTCGCAATCGCCTATGAGAGCCTGCCGCGAAGGTGTAGGCGATTGCGAGACGCCACACGAGTGTCGCGTTTACGGTGAAACGGGAATGGACCCAACAGACGAGCCTTTTGGACCGGCGCAAGGCCAGGAAAGCGAGCCGGACGACGCAATGAAGCCCCCGGCGGCGATCTCGGGGCTCGAAAGGCTTCTGCTCGCGCTCGCGGTGCTTTCGGCCGCGCTTGTGTTTCTGCCGCTGACGGCGGAGACGGCCTTGTTGCATTGGAACGTCATTGGCGCGGAACATGAATTCATCGCCCCGCTTCGCAAGCTTGGGTTCTGGATCTGCCTGGCTTGCATGGCGGCATCCTGGCTTCTTGAAAAAGAGAAGGAAGAGGGGGGGCATGCGGCCATCGTCTTCGGTCTGCTCGCCGGCCTTCTCCTCACCGCTGCTTGGGCCATCGAGACGCTTGTGCCCTTCGAGGGCTGGTGGCAAGCCCTGCGGCTCACCCCCGCGGCCGTTTATGCCGGCCTCGCTTATGCGTTTCTGGCCAAGGGTTACGGTGGGGACCGCGTCGCGCCCCCGGACGATGAGAGAGCATGACGGGCGACGCGCCACGAGGCCGCGGAATGAGGACGGGATGGGCCTTGCTTACCGGCGTCCTCCGATCTCATCGATGTGGCGCAGCACGTCGGCGGGATCCTCATAGACGCGAATGGCGCCCGCGTCCTGTAACTCACGCGAGCCGTAGCCGCCGCTCAACAGGCCCACGCCGAGCGCTTGGCAGCGTTTTGCGGCAAGCATATCCCAAATGCTGTCGCCGAGAACCACGGCGGATTCAACTGCCGCGCCGAGCCGTTCGGCGGCTGCGATGAACAGGTCGGGATCGGGCTTGGCATATTTGACCTGATCGCCGAAGACGATGGGCGCCGTGTCGATATCGACACCAAGAGAAGCCAGAGCAGGCTGCGCGGCCTCCCGATGCCCGCTCGTTGCAATGGCCCACGGGATTTTGCGGTCCGATAGCCAGGACAGCACCTCGATTGCGCCAGGCAGAGGCCGGATGGCGCCCGCCCGCGCCTTATAGGCCGCGGCATGGCGCTTCTTCAGCCGCTCCACCACCGTGGCGCTGATTTCAGCGCCCGTCTCGCGCAGTAGTTGATTGGCGAGCAGCCCTCCGCTCATGCCGACTTTTCGATGAATGCGCCAGAACGACAGGGAGATTCCCTCGGCTTCGAGCGCTTCCCTCCAGGCGCAGACGTGCTGATAAACGCTGTCGACAAGCGTCCCGTCGAGATCGAAGACGAAGACCGGCTCGATGCGCATGGCTTACTCCTGAGCCGGTTCTTCGTAACTGCCAGCGGGGCAGTCACCCGGTGTCCCCAGCGGGCGCTCGAGAGCAGACCGGTCCCAGTTTCCGTTGCTGGCGGCGGCCTCGTAAGTCGACTGCAGGAAGGCGAGAAGCGCCGCGTCGGGATCGGAAGCGCTTCGGACCGCATCGTACGGCAACAAAAACTCACGCAGTTCCGGACTGAAACACGCCGCTCCCGGTTCGATCGCGGACGTTCGGAATCGCTCCGGCTCCGGATAGGCGTACGAATAGAAGGCCGGATAATCGATGCCGCCGCCGCCCGGCCAGAACCCGGCGCTGCTCACCTCATGGGAATAGGCCTCGCGCACGACCTCATCCGAAAGGCCCGGAACGCCGCCCGGATGCTCCGGCGCCCGGCGGCCCGAAAAGCGCGTCACGGCCAAGTCAAAACTTCCCCAGAAGAAATGCACGGGGCTGCATTTGCCGATAAATCCTGTGCGGAAAAGCTTCAAGACGCGATCCGCCTGGAGCAGCACGTGCCAGAAACGGTGCGCGAAGTCGCGATCATAGGCGGCATGAACAGAATCGCGGCTGAAGGGAATTGCATCGGGGATCTCGGAGGGATGGTCGTCGATCTCGACCTTGATGCCAGCCCGGCCGAGCTCCGCCATCACCAATTCAAAGAAGCTGGCCACAGACCTCGGTTTCAGGGGGAACTGGCTCTCCCACCCCTCGCTGGTCACAATCTCCAGGACGTGCCGATTGAAATCGAACACGATTTCGAAAGCCCGATCCTCGTAGTAGATGGGCGAGGTCGTGAGACCGCGTGCGCTCACATAGAGTGGAACGTGCCAGGAATGGTTGAGCCATGGCGTGAGGGCCAATCGGACCTTGCCCACGACCTGCGTCCAGAGGTGAAGGGTTTCGAGAGTTTCTTTCCAATCCCGGTAAGGCAGTTCGGGCCATGGGTTTGGTTTGCTGGCGATCATGACTTCGCTCCCGCGCAAGTTTGCCCCCTAGCTCACGCCCCCCGTTTCTCTAAGGTCCCCTCAGCGCAAGATGTTCCATACATGTCTCCGTTGAGGCTGGGGCCCGTCCTTCAATTCGACCTCGATAGGGGAACCGCAGCGCCCGCAAACGCAACGTCAGCCGCGCCGCGCCGCCTCGATCGCTGCGACGTCTATCTTCTTCATACCCATCATCGCATTGAAGGCGCGCTTTGCTTCGTCACCGCCAGCCGCTATGGCCTCGGTCAGCACGCGCGGCGTGATTTGCCATGAGACGCCCCATTTGTCCTTGCACCAGCCGCACGCGCTTTCCTGCCCGCCATTGCCGACGATGGCGTTCCAATAGCGGTCGGTCTCTTCCTGATCGCCGGTGGCGATCTGGAACGAGAAGGCTTCGTTATGTTTGAATGCGGGACCGCCGTTGAGGCCGATACAAGGGACGCCGGCAACCGTGAATTCGACCGTTATCACATCGCCGGCCTTGCCGGATGGGTAGTTACCGGGCGCCCGGTGGACGGCGCGCACTACGCTGTCGGGGAAGGTCGCGGCGTAGAAACGGGCGGCGGCCTCGGCGTCCTTATCGTACCAGAGGCAAATCGTGTTCTTTGCCATTGCGAGTCCTTTCGGTTCCAGGTTCGAATTGCGCCCCCTTCGATCCCGATTGAGATAGGCGGGCCAGCCGGTGTGCTCCAGCCAGGTGGAGCGAATTTGACATTTAAGTCCCGCTTGATGCGAGTTCGCTATCAAATGTCAAATTCAAGAGCTCCACTAGCAGGACCCATGGTTCGACAATCTCACCACGAGGTCCAAACTGTTGATAGTGCTCGACCTCATCCTGAGCTTGTCGAAGGATGAAGCATGAATTTCCGGCTTTTTGAGCATCCTGCTATAAACATATAGTTGCACGAGACTAGCCGTTACAGAAAAGCCTTAGCTTCAGTCTCCTTGGCGCTTTCTTGCAAGCCAGCGCCTGCGTTCCCGGTCTGCTCAAGGCTGGCGGCCGCTCAGCAATTCGATGCCCTGACGAGTTGGGGAGCCGGCCGCTTTCTTGAACGGAAGCGTGCGCGTTTGAAATCGCAGAAGAATCGTCGTAGCGCGTGAAGAATACTGGTTGCCCTGCCTCCGGAACCGGATCAGGCTAAGTCCGCGTAAACCCAATTAATATCTTGGGGCTGGCCGGCTACGGATCGTTGGCGGCCGCTCTGCTTAAAAGACCGGCGCAATGAGAGGAAGAGAGCAATGAAGACGAAATCGGGGGTGACCGCCAAAACGACGGCCTCGCACAAACCTGTCGCCGCAGCCAAGACCGCGGCCCCGGTCAAAGCGGCCGCCCCAGCCAAGGCCGTCGCGAAACCGGTGAAGGTGGAGCTTGTCACCCTTCGCCAACTGGCAAGCGCCGTCGGCGAAGCGCATGGGATTTCGCAGAAGCAGGCAAACGAGGTGCTGGCTGGCGCCGTCGCCTTGATCGGCGAGCACCTCAAGAAGGGCGCGCGGATCCGCATTGCCGGGCTCGGAACCCTTGAGGTGCGTAAGCGCGCCGCCCGCATGGGACGCAACCCCGCCACCGGCGAAGCGATTGAGATCAAGGCGAGCAAGAAAGTGGCGTTCCGCGCCGCGAAGGATCTCAGCGAAGCGGTTTAGGCGGCGCCTTGGCTAAGCCATGCGGCCCATGGTTCGACAAGCTCACCATGAGGTCCAAGCTGTTTATATCGCCCGGCCTCATCCTGAGCCTGTCGAAGGATGGAGCAAGATTTCCGGCCTTTTCAGCATCCTGATAGATCGGTTGTCGCGCTCTTTTCATTCTTCATCGCCGCACCCTTCGTTCTCAGAGCGTCGGGAGCGTCCGTTGCAGACTTACGAGCGGGCTTCTGGTTCGGCGATGCCGGCGCTTGCAGCGCTACGCAGCCGTAGATCCTGGTTCTCTCGCTGTTTCCCGGTTCAAAAGCTTGTCCAGAAACAACCATGCAACCCCCTCCGAGGATTTTGGGTTCTGACCGGTCACGAGATTTCCGTCTATGCGCACATAAGGCTGCCAATCGTCACCCTTGGAGTAGGCGCCGCCGTTCTCTTTCAGCATATCCTCGACCCGAAATGGTACGGCCTCAGTCAAGCCCACTGCGGCTTCTTCCGAATTGGAAAACCCCGTCACGGATTTTCCCTGGACGAGAGGCGCGCCGTCCGCTCTTTCGCGGCGCTTGGACGTCCCGTCGTTGCCTTATCCCGGCCTCCGGGTTCTATGAATGGCGAAGCCTTGACGTGCCCGGCAAGGCGAAACCGAGCAAGTTGCCATTCTACATCTCTCGGCGGGACGGTCAGCCTTTGACCTTCGCGGGGCTCTGGGAAAAGTGGAAAGACGGCATGCTGTCCTGCACGATCCTGACCTGCGAAGCCTATGACGGCATTCGGGATCTGCACGCCCGCATGCCCGTGGTGCTCGCGAAGGAAGGCTTTGGGCCTTGGCTTGCGGGTGAAAATCCGACCCTGGACCCCTGTCTCAATGAGGCGGTGACGGTTACCCCCGTTTCACCAAAGATGAACTCGCCGAAATATAACGAGCCTGATTGCATTGAGCCCCTCGTCGCTTAGCGAAGCTATGCGATCACAATGATACGGGAATTGCCCTCAAGCTGAGCAAGCGGAGGATAAGCTTGATCCCACCTCCAAAGGATTCCACCTGCGATGACCAATCCGATCGTGACGGTATTTGGGGGAACGGGATTTCTGGGGCGGCGCCTCATACGCCATCTTACCAGTCAAGGCTTTGCGGCCAGGATTGCATCGAGACATCCCGAGGGCGAGGGCATACGGGTGTGTTTCGGCGTGGAATAAAGACCCCGTTAGGGGGGTGATCGGCGTGCAAACGGGACCCCACTGACGCTTGGGTCCACAAAGCCTCCATTGGGAACTGGGGGCTTCGTTTTGGATGCTGACCGTGGATACGATTGCAAAGATCCGCCGGGCGTTTTTTGTTGAGAAGAAGCCGATCAAGGCGATTTGCCGGGAGCTGAAGCGGTCGCGGACAGCGGTCCGCAGAGCGATCCGCGCCGAGGCGACGGAATTCCGCTACGAACGCAGCGTTCAGCCGATGCCGAAGCTTGGCGCCTGGCGGGAGCAGCTGGATGAGCTTTTGGCTGCGAACGAGGCCAAGCCGCGGCGGGAGCGGCTGACGCTGGTGCGGATTTTCGAAACGCTGCGCGATCTTGGGTTCGACGGCGGTTACGATGCTGTTCGGCGCTACGCCAGGAGCTGGCAGAAAGCGCGGGGGGCCGCTTCCGCGCAAGCCTATATTCCGCTGAGGTTTGCGTCCGGCGAAGCCTACCAGTTCGACTGGAGCCACGAGACCGTTCTGATGAACGGCGTCACGATGGTGGTGAAGGCCGCTCATATGCGGCTGTGCCATAGCCGGATGCCGTTCGTGCGGGTCTATCCGCGCGAGAGCCAGGAGATGGTGTTCGACGCCCATTCCAGCGCCTTCGCGTTCTTTAAGGGCGCCTGCACGCGCGGCATCTACGACAACATGAAGACGGCGGTGGAGACGGTGTTCCTTGGCAAGGAGCGCCAGTTCAACCGGCGCTTTATGCAGATGTGCAGCCATTATCTGGTTGAGCCGACGGCCTGTACGCCGGCATCGGGTTGGGAGAAGGGGCAGGTCGAGAACCAGGTCGGCTTGATACGCGAGCGCTTCTTCACGCCAAGAGTGCGAGTGAAGAGCTTCGACGAGCTGAATGACTGGCTCCTCGATCGTTGTGTGGCTTACGCCAAAGCCAACAAGCATCCCGAGTTCAAGGATCAGACCATCTGGCAAGTGTTCGAGGCGGAGCGGGCGAGCCTGATCGCCGTACCCGGCCGCTTCGACGGCTTTCACGCGGTCATAGGCTCGGTCTCGAAGACCTGCCTTGTCTCCTTCGACAGGAACAAATACTCGGTCTCCTCCCAGGCTGTTGGACGTCCCGTCGAGGTCCAAGCCTATGCGGGTCGCATCGTCATCCGGCAGGATGGCTCCATCGTTGGCGAACATGCCCGCTGCTTTGGCCGCGGCCAGACCATCTACGATCCCTGGCATTACGTGCCGGTGCTGACCCGGAAGCCGGGAGCGCTTCGGAACGGCGCGCCGTTCAAGAACTGGCTGCTGCCGTCATCGCTGGACCATGTGCGGCGAAAACTGCACGGCTCCGATGACGGCGACCGGCAGATGGTGGTGATCCTGGCCGCCGTGCTGAGCGACGGATTGCCCGCGGTGGAAGCCGCCTGCGCGGAAGCCCTGAGCCAGGGCGTCCATTCGTCCAGCGTGATCCTGAATATCCTTGCGCGCAAGAAAGACCCGGGCCCGGCTGTGACCATCGCCACGCCGGAAGCGCTGCACTTAAAGCATGCGCCTGCCGCCGATTGCGCCCGCTACGACAGCTTGAGGAGGATCAGTCCATGGAACGGACAGACATTCTCGCCCTGATGGGTGAGTTGAAGCTCTATGGCATGCGCGCCGCCTACGACGAGGTGATGGCGGCTGGGATCAAGCGTCAGCACGAACCGCCGCGCATCGTTGGCGATCTCTTGAAGGCTGAGATCGCAGAGAAGCAGGCGCGATCGATCAAGTATCAGATGACCATCGCCAAACTGCCGCTGGCCAAGGACCTCGACGGCTTCGCGTTTGACGGTACGCCCATCAACGAGGCGCTGGTGCGCGATCTGTCGAACGGCGGCTTCCTGGCCGAACAGCGAAACGCCGTTCTGATCGGCGGAACCGGCACTGGCAAGAGCCATCTCGCCATCGCGATCGCCAGGGCCTGCATCCGCGGCGGCGCCAGAGGACGCTTCTACAACGTCGTGGACTTGGTCAATCGGCTCGACGGCGAGGCGCGGGCCGGCCGCCAGGGGCGGATGGCCGATTACCTCTCCCGCCTCGACTTCGTGATCCTCGATGAGCTTGGCTATCTGCCCTTTGCGCAAGCGGGCGGCCAGTTGCTCTTCCATCTGGTAAGCCGCCTTTATGAGCGCACCTCCATCATCGTCACCACCAACCTCGCTTTCGCCGAATGGCCAAGCGTCTTCGGCCGACGCCAAGATGACCACCGCGCTTCTCGACCGGCTGACCCATCACTGTGAGATCATCGAAACCGGCAACGAAAGCTGGCGCTTCAAACACCGCGCCTGACGTCCAGCGCACCGCCCCAGCGCCTCTCATCATGCCGCCGTGCTCACGGCCCTCAAGAACAAGCCCTGCGGGCGGCCGCCGGAAAAGCGGCCGTTCTTGACCGCCGCTCCGCGCGACGGCTCATCGGAAGCATGGGCCGGGACGGAAGGATGACGCCACTGAACCGAACAAAAGGACGCTCTCCAAGGGGGCCTTTTTGCACGCCGGTCCGGGGACACGTTTGCGAGCCGATTGACACGACATGGGTTGCTCCGATGCGTGAGGGAGTTTCGCCGGCGCCTGTCCACCGCAGTAATCAGGGAGCCCTTTGCCGGGCATCGGCTAACCATACCGTCGGGCGACGCTCAAGGCGTCACAGGTAACGGCCAGATAAATAGGTAAGCGCCGCGACCCGTCAAGCTACGATCTGGAATCATGCTTTCGAGGGAGCTAAGACCGATTCGCCGCTGATGCGCTTAGGGTCGCGGCAAAAAAGGAATTCTGCTAGCTATTGTGCTAACTGGAAAATGAAAAGGCAGAAAGCGGGGTCGCCGCCTTCGTACAAGTCACGGATTTTATTGGGACTTTTGGTGGGCGCACAAGGATTCGAACCTTGGACCCGCTGATTAAGAGTGAGGCTGTTTGCGATATTTTATGATATCCGATGGCACGCAATGCGACAGGTAAGACACTGTTTTACATGATTATTGTTGTGAAATCTGGCTTGCTGGACGTCTCTTGATGTGCCACCGTATCTCCTGAGTTTGGGCCACCGATGGGCCACCAGAAGGGCATCAAAATGAAACACAGCGACCGAGTCGTAAGCTTCATTGAGACGTCGATCAACTCGGCCAAGCTGAGAGAGGGAAAGCGTACCGAATACCGTCTCAAGACGACGCGCGGAAACGTTATGGAGCATCTTGTGCTTGAGCTGCTTCCGCCAGGCGGCCGAGCGACGAAGCTCCGGCGGATTTGGCGCGTCCACTATGATTTCCGCCAAAGCGGGCAACGCATAAGGCGCAAGATCAAAATCGGCGACACAAGCTCTGCTCTGTCGGCGATCGAAGCGCGCTGGCGGGAAATCAAGTCTGCGATCGATAGCGGCAGTGATTGGTACGCCGAACAAGAAAAGCAACGGATTGAAGAAGAAGGCGCCCGGCAAAAGGCTTACACCTTCGCTGACCTCGCGGCAGACTACCTGGAGCGTCACGCGAAGCTACGCAAGCGGACGTGGCGCGATGACTCGGCAAAGCTCAACCTTTACGTGCTGCCACGGATCGGGAAGACAAAGGCCTGCGACGTCACAAAGCGCGACATTATCGAAATCATTGACCACATAGCGTTGGAACGTGAGGCCTTGGTCCAAGCCGATCGGACAAAGGCGCTTTTGTCCTCGATCTTCAATTGGGGACAGGACGAAGATCTTGTTCAGCACAACCCAGCTGATCGCATCCGAAAGCGTTCAACGCGCAAGCGGCGGACGCGACTGTTCACCCACGAGGAACTAAAGGCACTTTGGGAATGGTGCAATCGCAATGGAACCCCAGGTCAGACTCAAGCCAGGAGGGTGATCAAGCTCGCCATTCTGCTGGGCCAGCGCCGCAACCAAATCGCAGCCGCTCGAAAAAGTGAATTGATTGGATTTGGAACGGACCGCCCCGCCTGGCATATCCCGCACGCCCGGAATAAGAATAAGGACGACCTGCACGTCGTGCCCCTGCCGCCGCTTGCCGAGAAACTGTTCGGAGAGGCAATAGCCGAAGCCGGAGACAGCCTTTTCGTCTTCCCGTCCTCAACGAAACTGGGGGTGCCGCTTCACGCTGACACCGTAACCGATGAACTGGCAACCGCGCGTAAAGCCTTGGGCGTTGAAGCATCCGACGCTGGAGAAGAAGTGGTGCTTCATGGCATCCGGCATCTTTTCAAGACCGAAATGAAACGGCTCGACATTCCAGCAGAGGTTCGCCGCCGCATCCAAAGCCATCGAAGCAAGGCCGCGACATCGGACATGGACGAATGGTATGATCACGCCGACAATTATGAAGCTGATCGCACAGCCCTGGAGCGTTGGGAACACAGGCTTTGCGAAGTTTTGACGGAGAGCACCCCGTAATCGTCGAAAACTGGGTGTCATGCACCACGTCGCTGAACGCGGAGTGAAATTCTTCGAACTTTGCCGCCGCTGACGTTAGCGCTCCCCGAGTTCAGCCATAACGAAGGCGCGGAGGAACTGTTCGATGGTGGCTTTTGGCCAGGCGACTCTTCGTTCGCTGATCCTGACCGGCGGCGCAAGCTCTCCGCGTTTGATGGTGCGATACACTGTTGCCCTCGATACGGGCCAGCGGTGCAACAATTCACGCATGTCCACGAAGGCTGTTTGATTCGGAGCTTGCGGATCGCTCTTAACCTTGCCCATGACGTCTCTCTCCACTTCAAGATGAATCGCAGTATAGCGTGTTCGCAAAATTAAACAACTAACGTAAGATGTGTTCAGAAATGGCATCTTTGCATGTCTCTTTAACAAGTAAAAATCAACTCCTGACTAGAAACTGATCAGAGAGGAAGACCTCATAGCTTTATTTGCCTTATTCTTTTCGGGGATTTGGAGGTGGATTGAAAGGCGTGGGCTTAGAAACTTTCGATTGCCTGATTGACAGAGCTCGCGGACCTTCTTAGCCGAGGCAAACCTGATTGAGACGTGGATAACTCATGGAGGGTGCCGGCTATGCGTCGAGCCGAGCGGCCAGAAGTACTCATGACCAATGTCGGGAAGGAGCGCAAAGACACGTCCTAACTTCTCGTCCCCGCGAAGTGGCCGTCACTGCGGCGGCAACGTCGCTACTATCGAGACCATCGCGAGTATCGGTCCGCAGTTTTGTCCCACGCCCGCTGCGCAGAGAAAGCAGACTTCCAACCTCTGCTCGACCACCCCTCGCTATTTGGTATTGGCACAGCCGTACTGGCTTCAAAACCAGACATCGTTTTGCAGAGGACGGGTTGCGCGCCCACCGGAGCGTGGCGTCTCGTACCAGGTGCGCTAAAGGCCAACGCTGCCGTGCATGATGCCGCCGTCGGCAAAGACCGTAGTCGCCGTGAGATAGCTTGCGCCCTCGCCGGCGAGAAACCCAACCAGGCCAGCAATCTCCTTCGGCTGCGCCAGGCGCCCCAGCGGTATCGCCGCGTCAAGCCTCGCGAGCTTGGCTGGATCCTTATCGTGCTGGATTGATCGGGGTTGCCACGGCGCCTGGACCCACTCCAACCACGAGGATGTTGTGAGGGGCGAGTTCGACACCGGCGGTGCGCGTGAGCATGCGCATGCCGCCTTTGGCAAGGCAATACGCGGTGTTGCCTGGCATCGGCCAGTCCTCGTGCACCGAACTGATATTGATGATGCGACCGCCGCTGCCCTGCTTGATCATCTGCTTGGCTGCGAGTTGTGTGCCGAAGAAGGCGCTCTTCAGATTGATTGCCAAAACCTTGTCGTACTGATCCTCGGTGGTGTCGAGGACCGAAGTGCGTGTTTCAATGCCAGCGTTGTTCACCATAATATCCAGCCGGCCGAACCTCCGCACCGCCTCGTCGATGAGCTTCTGAAGGCCGGCGAGCTGGCTTACATCGGCATCGACACCGATCGACTGATCACCAAGCTTGGCGATCTGCTGCTCGAGCGCCTCGGTGGCCTCCGGATGAGCCACGTAATCGATGACGACGCTGGCGTTGCGCCGTGCCAATTCGAGCACGATCGCCTGACCGATCCCGCTATTACCGCCGGTGACAACGGCAACCTTGTTCTTCAACGGCATGATCAGCCTCTCGATATCGAATGCAGATCGGCGTTTGGCGTCATTTCACATTCACCCGGTAATCGATCTGTTGCCACTGCTGTAATCCGGTCCAGTAGAACGTAAACAGCAGCGTTCCCTGTCGCATCAGCGGAGGCAGGTCCACGAAGAAAAGTCCGGGCGCCGGGGAAGAGGAATCGGTGCTAAACGTCTGGGCCCAGCCGTCGTTGCTCCAATGGAGCCGGAATGGCCAGGCAAGAATGATGCGGAGTTTTTCGGACCGGTCGATGACATCAATCTGGCGGTAGAAATTCCAGATTTCCAGATTGCTGCGGCTATGCGGGGCGAGGTAGCGCTCGGCGACGGCGGGGATCAAATCGAAAACCGCGCCATCGGTGGCGGAGCGAACCAGCGTGATATATTCGGCATGCGCCCACGCCAGCGGCATCGCGGAGCCGGACGGATAGCTGTATTTCAGCTCGCCGTTGCTCGGGAGATCCCAGAGTTGCTCAGCAATTAGCCCTGGCGGTTCGGCGAAATTTTCCATGGCACGGATGTAGGCGCGCGGGTCCCTGCCGGCGGCAAGTTCGTAGTGCCCGCGTTCGCCTGTAAGCAGCGGCCATGGTCCCCCCCGGCCTGAACCATCGAAGGGTCTGCCGTCCGCATAGTTGCCGTAGCCGTCCTCATTGTACCGGTGCCAAGCCGGGCCAGACCGCCCTGACGGCTCAGCAAAGTCCACCTTGATCCTGGCTTCGGGCGCATCAATGGCGCGGACTGACCCGGTGATCACCGGATCATCCGCGCGGCGAATTCCGAAACGGACGAGTTCCAGGAATCCCGGGTCCAGCAGATCCTTTGCTGCGATCTGAAGATTGTTCCGATTGGCCACGGAAACCACGGCCTCATTGGGATCGCCGTCGGGTGCAGGCTTTGCGGGCACTCCAAGCGGACCGGCCCGGCTGGCATCGCCTTTGACGAATGTCGGCAATATGCGGACATAATGAGGGGTGTTACGCAGGAACGCGCAGTCTTTCGCGACTGTCCATTCCTCCAGATGGGACTCCAGGAAGTCTGCGTACTCGGTGAGGAATGTGGCCAAGCCCGGATCCGAGTTCTTGGCGGCGTAAGTGGCAGCGCAGATCAGTGCCGCGATGGTGGCTGCCAGAGAGGAAGGCGAGTAGCCCTCGTTTTCTTCCCACCTTTCTTGCTCGGTCATAGGGCCGTTCAGGATCAAGGCGGCGGCCGCTTGCCGGACCATGGGGTAGGGATTGAAGACCTGCAAGGCGCCGGCCTCATGCAACTGCCAAGCGAGAATTACGGGAAACGCGATTTCGTCGAGCTGGACCCCGGTCCAATTCGGCCGGCCGTCGACGTGAAAGTTTTGATAGAATGCGCCGTTCGCGCTTTGCACAGTTGCCAGGAACGTCAGCGCGCGCAGGGGCATTGCCTGCTCGCCTGCCGCCAAAAGAGCGACAGCGCTTTTGCACATGTCGCGCGTCCAAACCAAGTGATAGCCGAGATCCCTGTCGTCAAAGTAATCGCCCCACGGGATGCTCAAGGACGCGACCAACGCACCCTCGTAGGTTTTATCCTCGTGGGCCATGAGGAGAGCCCGGCTCATCCGGTACAGGCAGCCGCCATCGCCCGTGACGCCTTCTCCCGGCATAATTGTCTCTTCTTGTATCTTCCGCCACGCACCCAAGAAATTTTTCAGGTGCCTATCGAACGGGACGCTGAGTGCTTGACGGACGCGCTGGACCGCGCTGTTGAGCG
>CAVSHC010000002.1:0-116335 GCA_963727795.1 uncultured Alphaproteobacteria bacterium | reverse complement strand
GCCATCTGGCGAAAGGCGCTTGTGACCGGACCGGCAGCTTCAATCGATGCAACGCTCGAGACCTTAAGAGAGGATGACGGTCTTGAAGCCTGCGTTTCGGTCGCCTGGATGCCCGCCAGCGCATTAGCGGCTTCGCCGCGGCGCTTCGTTCGCCTCATTGGTCTGAATTCAACGCGCTGGCCGCGCAACATCGCCGAAGACCGGCTCATCCCCAACCACATCATCCCCACCTCCGTTCTTGATCCGCTGCCCGTGAACCTGGCCGATCGTCGGGATTTTGAGACTATTCTCGCAACAACCTCCGATGAGGTCGTCCTCTCCCGATCACGACGCGACAGCGATGGTCGCCTCTTGGGTCGAAGTCCCCTTCTCGCTGAACACCGCCGGGAAATTTATCTTCGCCGCAACGCCACGCCCATCCACGCTTTCAGCGAAAGCGATCGGCTTATGGCCAGGCCCGAAGAATTCTCCGCTGACGCTCAAGCCATCAGCGCGCGAGCCTGCTGGCGCGATTGGCGGCGTTCCGAAATCACCCCTCATGATGGACTCATCCGTGCAGAGCATCCGCTTCTTCTGGCGATCCTCGCACGCACGCAGTCGGCGAGCTCGCTGAGACGGCTGCTGCGGAATCCGCTCGGCTTCGTCTGGACCTATGGCTGCGGCTGGCGCATGCCGGAGAGCGGCGAGGAGCCTCTCGTGCTCGACGCGCTTGGCTTCGGCGATCTCGTGCATATGGTCCTCGAACGCGCCCTTCAAGACATCGAAGCCAATGGCGGTCTCGCATCCGCCGACGAGGAGATGGTCCGAGCCGCGGTCGGCAGGGCCGTTGAACAGATCGCCGGCCTTTGGGAAAGCGAACGCGCTCTTCCTCCAGCGATCATCTGGCGGCGCACGTTGGGCCGATGTTGGCAATTTGGCTACCCGGGCGCTTGCCTTCGACGACGACCTTCTGCCGGGCGCGCGCTCTTATGGCGAGTTGTGGCGGAGTAACTCCAAATCGGACGCCGCTTGCCCATGGGACCCCGACGCGCCCGTCACAATCCCAGGAACCGGCTTTAGCATCTCAGGCTATATCGACCGTCTCGACATCGCGGCCGACGGAAAACAAGCGCTTGTCCGTGATTACAAAACGGGGAAGGCGCCGAAGAAGACGCCCTGCTCGACGAAGGTCGCGAACTCAGACGCTGCCTATACGCGTTCGCCGTCAAAGCGCTCCTGGGCGAGGGCATTGGGGATCAACGCTTCGCTTCTGTCCCCGCGCGAACAGCGCGAGTTGCGCCTTGATGACCCCGACGCTTTGCTCGCCGACATCAGCAGATATCTCCGCGCAGCGCTTACAAGCCTTACCGACGGAACTGCGTTGATCGAGCCCGACGCGGGAGGTCCGTATGACGAATTGGCCTTCGCTTTGCCCGCGAACGCCAGCGCCACCTATTGCAAACGCAAGCTTCCCGCCGCAACCGAGCGGTTCGGTGAACTTGCTCGGCTCTGGGGAGGTGAACAATGAGCGCCCATCAAAGTTCTCAAAGATGATGGCGCGCGCCGCGATGCGATCAGCCTCCACAACCAATCGATCCTCGTCGAAGCCGGTGCCGGGTCGGGCAAGACAGCGATCATGGCCGGCCGCATCGCTCTCATGCTCGCCGAAGGCGTCGCGCCGCGGACGATTGCAGCCGTCACTTTCACAGAATTGGCGGCAAGCGAGTTGCTCTCCCGCGTTCGCGAGTTTGTTGTTCATCTCGTCACCGGCCGTATCCCGCCGGAACTCGCTGTTGCTTTGCCTGACGGTCTTTCACCCATTCAAAAAGACAACCTGGCCAAGGCCAGCGAGGTGGCCCCGTTAGTTCGGACAGATTTCCCGCTTCGGTAAGTGGAACGTCTGCCAGGGTTAGGCCGCCAAGCGGACTGGCGGCAAGCTCTGTGCTCCGTAGTAGGCTTGATTGGGCGTCATGCCGTCAAGACTCGAGTGCGGGCGGAGGCGATTGTAGAGATCGAGGTACCGCCCGATTGAGGCGCGTGCGTCCGGCACGCTGTCGTAGGCGTGCAGGTAGACCTCCTCGTATTTCACGCTGCGCCACAGCCGTTCCACGAACACGTTGTCCCGCCACGCGCCCTTGCCGTCCATGCTGATCGCGATCCCATTCTTGATGAGCACGCCGGTAAAGTCCGTCCCCGTGAACTGGCTGCCCTGATCGGTATTGAAGATCTTGGGTCTCCCATGCCTGGCGAGCGCTTCCTCCAGCGCCTCGAGACAGAACGAGGCCTCCATGGTGATGGAGACGCGCCACGACAGCACGCGCCGCGAGAACCAGTCGAGCACCGCGGCGAGATAGACGAAGCCCTTCGCCATCGGGATATAGGTGATGTCCATCGCCCAGACCTGGTTCGGCCGAACGATCTCCATGCCACGCAGCAGATAGGGGTAGATTTTGTGCCCCGGCTCCGGCTTCGTCGTGCGCGGGCGCCGGTAGAGCGCCTCGATCCCCATGCGCCGCATCAGCGTTTTGATGTGACGCCGGCCGGCCTTGCTCCCATTGGCAGCCAAAAGACGGCGCAACATCCGCGCCCCTGCGAAGGGAAACTCCAGATGCAGCCTGTCGATCTGGCGCATGAGTTCGAGATCGGCAGCCGGCGCCGGGCGCGGCAGGTAATACACCGTGCTGCGCGCAAGACCTGCGGCCTCGGCCTGTTTCGTGACGCTTAACGCATGATCACGGTCGATCATCGCTTTGCGCTCAGCAATCCCGCCTTGGTGAGCGCGCCCTCTAAAAAATCGTTCTCCAGCGTTAACTCGCCGATCTTCGCGTGCAACCCCTTCAAATCGACGCTCGAAGCCGCTGCTTCGCTCTTGTCCTTGCCGAACACCCCAGCCGCGCCTTCGAAAAGCTGGGCTTTCCATTGAGTGATCCGATTGGGGTGGACATCGAACTGCTGCGCCAGCTCGGCGAGCGTCTTCTCCCCCTTCACGGCGGCCAAAGCCACCTTCGCCTTGAAGGATGCTGTGTGGTTCCGGCGCGGTCTCTTGCTCATCGTCTCTCCTGATTCCTAGGCACCAGCGTGCCCGTTGTCAGGCAGAAATTCCACTTACCCCGCCGTCCGAAATTGTGGAGCCACCTCTGATGATGGCGTTCGGATCGAGTGGACTGCGGACGGCAAGTTTTCGCGAATTTACTCGCGCGTTTCGCAGCCTGTTAGCATTCCAGATCGGATGGGGATTTCCAAAGCGCAAATAATCGCCGAGGAAAAGGCAAAGGCCGCGATCATTAGACTTATCGATCAGCAGGTCTCTAGTGCACTGACACAAACTTAGGATTTACAAAGTTGGCAAAGCAGGCGATGCTCCGGGCATGGCTCAGACCGTCTGCATTATCCTCTCCTCCGAAGACCGTGCGCGCTTGTCGGCTGTCATCGGAGATCGCAACCGCCTGCAGAAGCATGTGCAGCGGGCGAAGATTGTTCTTCATTCCGCCGAGCGTCGCTGCGTTCTCGATATTGCACGCTTGAGCGGCGTGAGCCGCCCCGCGGTGTGGCGCTGGCAGCGACGCTACGCCGAACAAGGGGTGGACGGGCTGTTGCGCGATAAGACGCGAAAGCCCGGCAAAGCGCCCCTGCCGGCAAAGACGGTGGCGAAGGTGCTGGCACTGCCGTGCTCCGAGCCGCCGGGAAGCGCCACGCATTGGACCGGACGGGCGGCCGCCAAAGCCATCGGGATCAGCCTGCGCGCGGTGCAGCGCATCTGGGAGGCCCACCGCCTTCAGCCGCACCGCTTGCGAACCTTCAAGAAATCTAACGATCCCGCCTTTGCGGAGAAAGTCGAGGACGTGGTCGGCCTTTACATGGCCCCGCCCTGCCATGCCGTGGTGCTGTCCATCGACGAAAAAAGCCAGATCCAGGCGCTCGACCGCACGCAGCCGGGCCTGCCGCTGAAGCCCGGCAAATGCGCGACCATGACCCATGATTACAAGCGCAACGGAACCACCACGCTCTTCGCCGCTCTCAATGTTTTGGACGGCACGGTTGTCGGCCGCTGCATGAAACGCCATCGCCATCAGGAGTTCATCAAGTTCCTCAACGCCGTAGAGCGGAAGATCCCGGCCGGTAAAATCATCCATGTCATTCTGGACAACTACGCAACCCACAAGCATCCCAAAGTGGACGCCTGGCTGGCCGATCACCCAAGATGGGTCTTCCACTTTACGCCCACATCCGCCTCCTGGCTGAACGCGGTCGAAAACTTCTTCTCCGCCATTACGCGAAGGCGCATCCGGCGCGGCGTGTTCAAATCCGTCGCCGAACTCGAAGACGCCATCAAGCGTTACATCGCCGATCACAACCGCCACGCCAAACCCTTCACCTGGACCAAAACCGCCGATGAAATCTTCGAAAAGCTCACAACCCTTGACCTGTACCCTCTGAATCATTGAGTGCACAGCACCTCGCATCGTAACAGAGATCCAAAATGACCTCAGCCGGCAAGACGCAGCCGCAGTAATGT
Source organism: uncultured Alphaproteobacteria bacterium (assembly GCA_963727795.1). Lineage (GTDB taxonomy): Bacteria > Pseudomonadota > Alphaproteobacteria > Rhizobiales > Rhodomicrobiaceae > Rhodomicrobium. The sequence continues at coordinate 111,840 of CAVSHC010000002.1, read as the reverse complement.
TGATGGAGCGAAAAAGCCGCATCAATCAAAACGAACTACGGAGACCGTAAAGCAGATTACGAGTTCAGTCGCCTCCGGCAACTTGCGGGGTGTTATCGTTCATGAACGAGGCTACGATCCTAAAGAGGAAGTTGCATGGGTCGAAGTCGGCGTGAGCCGCAAGGTTATGGACGCGGCACAGTCTTTGAAGGAGTTGTTGAATAAACCTCAATAGACCAACTGCCCATTGAAGCGAGGTGCTCTTGTCGCTGATCGATATGACAAACCAGGTCGTAATCAGCAACCAGTCCCACACCCGGTTGGCGATAGCGCTGGTGATTTTCCTGCTCCTGGGCATTTTGTTTGTTTTCCGCTGGCATTTTCAGCAGCATATCGGAAAAATGGTGACGGGAATTCTCGCGACTTTTCTTATTGCTTGTAGGCGCACTTTATTTTTGTCCTGAGCATGGGTCGTCGCGTGACGCCCAATCGAGCCAGCTTAAAGCGCCGCCGAGTCAGACGGTAAAGTCGGAGCCAAACGCTTTGATGGATTTTCCTCCGGCAGAAGTCCAGAGGGCAAAAACACGAGATTGGTGACGGAACCGCCGCAGCCCGCCCCCTATTTCCGCAACTCCTCAATATCGCGATAGCGGTCCAGCGCCTGCGGGTTGGCGAGCGCGTCGGTGTTCTTCACATCCCGGCCGTGGACGATGTCGCGCACGGCGATTTCGGTGATCTTGCCCGACTTGGTGCGCGGGATGTCCGGAACCTGGACGATGATGGCGGGCACGTGCCGCGGACTGGCGCCGTTCTTGATTTGCAGTTTGATCTTCTGCCGAAGCGCGTCGTCGAGGGTCAGCCCCTCCTCGAGCACGACGAACAGAACCACGCGAACGTCGCGCTCCCAGTCCTGCCCGATAACGATGGCTTCCTTGACCTCGTCGAGTTGCTCGACCTGCCGGTAGATCTCGGCGGTTCCGATCCGCACCCCGCCCGGGTTGAGCGTCGCGTCGGAGCGGCCCTGAATGACGATCCCGCCATGCTCCGTCCATTCGGCGAAATCGCCGTGATGCCAGACGCCGGGAAAGCGCTCGAAATAGGCGTGGTGATACCGTTCCCCGCCGGGGTCGTTCCAGAAACAGACCGGCATCGACGGGAAGGGCTTGGTGCAGACAAGCTCGCCCGTGCCGGTTGGCATGTGCTGGCCCGCCTCGCCGAAGACATCGACAGCCATGCCGAGCCCCGGCCCCTGGATTTCGCCGCTGTAGACAGGCAGCAGCGGGTTTCCGAGCACGAAAGCGGAGCAGATGTCGGTGCCGCCCGAGATGGAGGCCAGATCGACATCCGGCTTGATGTCGTCATAGACGAACTCGAAGCTTTCCGGCGAGAGCGGCGAGCCGGTGGAGATCATCATCCGCATCGTGTCGAGCTTGTGCGTCTGGCGCGGGCGAAGGCCGGCCTTCTTGACCGAGTTGATCCATTTGGCGGACGTGCCGAAGACGTTGATCCCCGCCTCGTCCACATAATCGAACAGGACATTGCCGTCGGGATGGAAGGGCGAACCATCGTAAAGGGCCAGCGTCGCGCCGCTGGCGAGGCCCGTCACGAGCCAGTTCCACATCATCCAGCCGAGCGTCGTGAAATAGAAGAGCCGCTCGCCGTCGCGGATATCGCAGTGAAGCTGATGCTCCTTCATGAGCTGGATCAGCGCGCCGCCCGCCGAATGAACGATGCATTTCGGCGTGCCGGTCGTGCCGGAGGAGTAGAGAATAAACAGAGGATGGGAGAAGGGCAGCCGGTTGAACGTGACGGGCTTCGGCTCGTATGCGGCGAGCGTCTCGCGCCAGGCCTTCGCGTTCGGCGCGCGTTTCAGAATTGGCTCTTTGTCGCCGAGATAGGACACGATCAGCGCAGTCTCGACGCTCGGCAGGTTCCCGATGATGTCGGCGACCTTGCCGCCAATCGGCAGCGCCTTGGAGCGATAATAATAGCCGTCGCAGGCGATGAGCATCTTGGGCTCGATCTGCCCGAAGCGGTCGAGAACGCCTTGCACGCCGAAATCGGGCGACGCGCTCGACCAGATCGCGCCGAGCGATGCAGCCGCCAGCATCAGGACGATAGCCTCGGGCTTGTTCGGCATGAGCGCCGCCACCCGGTCGCCCTCGCGAACGCCCTCAGCGCGCAAAAACTGCTGGGCCTGACTCACCGCCGCATGGAGTTGCGCCCAGGTCATCGTTTTCTTGACCTTGTCCTCGCCCCAGAAGACCAAGGCCGTGTCGTCGTTGTGCTTGCGCAGCAGGTTCTCGGCATAGTTGAGACGCGCGCCTTCGAAGAACTTCGCGTCTTCGAACCGCGCGCCCGCCTTAAGGATGGGGCCGGCGCCTTTTTCGCCGGTCACGCCTAGAAAGTCCCAGGCCTTCGACCAGAACGCTTCGGTTTCGCGAACCGAGAAGGCGTGAAGATCGGCGTACGACTTGAGACCGGCGCCGGACTCGGCATTGATCTCCGCCATGAATTGAGCCATGCGCGACCTGTTCGCGGCCCCTTGCGGAGGCGTCCAAAGAGGTGTTGTTCTCATCCGAAGCTCCCGCGTAAGGACCTGTCGCCTTTTACAGCTTAACACATGGCCGGGAGGCCAGAAACAAAGAGGCCCTCGCCAACCCGCAAGCGCTTGATTATTATCATGGCCTAGCAGGATGCTGAAAAAGCCGGAAAACGAGGCCTCATCCTTCGACAGGCTCAGGATGAGGCTGAGCGTTATCAATAGCTTGGACCTCATGGTGAGCTTGTCGAACCATGGGCGACATCGTTTTTCAGCATCATGCCAGACGAGCTGAAGAGACAGCGCTTTTGCCGGAGCAGGCTTCTGCATCCATGATTTCCGCCACCCAACTGACACAAGACCTCATCCGCTTCGAGACCATCAACCCGCCCGGCAATGAAACGCCGTGTGCGCGGTATATCGGCGGCATCCTGGAAGCGGCGGGATTTCGCACCCGCTATGCGCCCCTCGGCGAAAATCGCGATAACCTCATCGCCTGGATCGGCGGAAGCGAGACAGAGCTTCCGCTCTGCTTTTCCGGCCATACCGACGTGGTGCCGCTTGGCGCCGCGCCCTGGAGCATCGCGCCCTTCGGCGGCGAAATCGCGGATGGCAGGATTTATGGCCGCGGCAGCAGCGACATGAAGGGCGGCGTCGCCGCTTTCGTCGCCGCCGCCGTAAACCTTGCGCCGCGTCTCAGAGACGCGCCGGGCGTCGTGCTCGTCGTCACCGCTGGAGAGGAGCGCGGATGCGAGGGCGCGAACTTCCTCGCCCGCGAGCGCATTCTTCCCCCGGCCGGCGCCATCGTCGTCGCCGAGCCAACCGCCAACCGGCTTCTTGCCGGGCACAAGGGCGTTTTCTGGCTCGAAGGGAGAGCGAAAGGCGTAACCGCGCACGGTTCGATGCCGGAACAGGGCGACAACGCCGTCTACAAGGCGGCGCGGGCGGCCCTGGCTCTGGAAGCGTTCGACTTCTCGGAAGACGCGCACCCGGTTCTCGGCCGTCCCACCGTGAATGTCGGCTGGATGAGAGGCGGGCTGAATGTGAACTCCGTTCCGGACGAAGCGCGCCTCGGCGTCGACGTGCGCCTCGTCCCCGGCCTGGATCGCGAGCGCCTGATCGAACGCTTCACCGAGGCCATCGGCGGCGGCGTCGCTTTCGAGGTCATGGGCGCATCGGACGCGGTGTGGACCGACCCGGACGATCCTTGGGTGCGCGAGGTCGCGGGCATTGTGAACTCGGTCACGGGAACGGCCCTCCCCGATTGGCGGCGCCAGCTATTTCACCGACGCGGCGGCGCTGAAGCCGGCAATGGGCAATCCCCCGACCATCATCCTCGGGCCGGGCGAGCCGTCCATGGCGCATCAGACCGACGAATACTGCCTCATCGAGAGGATCGAAGAAGCAGAGGCGATTTATTCCGAACTGATCGTGCGCTGGCGGGGTCTTTGATCGCCAGCGCATAAGGCCGCCAAACATTTGCACAAGCGCCTGCGATATGTATTCTTAGTCTCGCGTCTTCCAGGTCCAGCCGGACAATCGAAGCCTCAGCCTTAATCCAGCATCACCAAGGACGGGAAAGTCATGAGTCTCGACCTGACGATTATTCAGCCATCCCACTATTTTTCCAAGACCGACCTCCGGGTCGCCAAGTCGCGGCGCCGGGCGCTCGTGCCGCTCGTCCTGCCCCATCTTGCGGCTCTTACCCCGCCGGATTGGCGCGTCAAGGCCATCGACGAGGTGCTTCAGGAGATCGATTTCGACCGCCCGACCGATCTTGTGGCGATTACAACCTGGACCTTGCATTCCAAGCGCGCCTACGACATCGCGGCGGAGTTCCGCCGGCGTGGCGTGAAGGTGATCATGGGCGGCCCCCACGTGTTCTTCTATCCCGATGAAGCGGCGGCCCATTGCGACGCCATCGGCATCGGCGAGGCCGAGCCGATCTGGGCGCAGATGCTGTCCGACGCCGCAGCCGGGCGCCTCCAGAAGCGGTATCAGGCTACTCCGCTCACCCAAGCTCAAATGGCCGTCCTGCCGAAACCGCGCTACGACTGCCTGGATTTGTCTCGTTACGGGCCGTTCCGCACCTACACGCTGCAATCGTCGCGCGGCTGCCCGCTTCTGTGCGACTTTTGCTCCGAGCGCATCTATCTCAGCACGCGCTTTCGCTGGCGGCCCGCCGGGGAGGTCGTCGAGGATGTCCGGCATTGCGGCGGCAAGAGCATCCTTTTCGCGGAGAGCAACTTCGGCGGCAAAAGAGAGCGCGCCATGGAGTTGATGGAAGCGCTGATCCCGCTCAAGGTGCGCTGGTCCACGCTCTGGACCTCGAATTATTGCGCCGACCCCGAATTCCTCGATCTCGCGCGGAAGAGCGGCCTCCTGCATGTGAATATCGGCGTCGAAAGCATCGACGCTGAGTTGCTCGGCGCCATGAACAAAAAGGTGAACAAAGTCGCCCGCTATGCCGAGATGTTCGAGAATATGCGTAAGCGCGACATCAGCTATTCGCTGAACTTCATTTTCGGATGGGATAACGAAAATCCGACCGTCTTCGACGCCACGCTCAAGTTTCTTGAGGACCATAAAGTCCCGGCGGCCTATTTCGCCGGAATAATCCCGACGCCCGGCACCGCGCTGTTCGACAGGCTCAAGGCCGAGAACCGCATCATCGACGAAGCCGATATCGGCCGCTACTCGGCGCATACCTGCAACATGAAGCCCCTATGGTGCACCCCGAAAGAGCTGGAGGACAATGTTAAGCGGATGTACCGCGAGTTCTACACGCTGCGCTCGATGATGCGGCGGCTGCCGCTGCCAACGAGCAAGGCCAAAATTGCAAACTGGGTCGTCAACATGACGGAACGGCAAATGGCGCGCGCCGAGTTCGAGGGCACGGAGTTCGGTTCGTTTTAGGGCGTTCATGGCCGCGCCGGAGTGCGCGATTATGGCTGCGCCTCACAGGACGGCTTTGAGGAGCGGCGACACGCCGCAGCGCCGCCGCCTCGGCGAGGCGCTAGCTCTGCGCGGCTCTAATTCGTGGCCTTGCCCTGTGTCGCCGCGAATTTCTCCACCACCGACCGTATGGACTCATAATCCTCGATAATTCCGAGCGTCATAGTCTCCTTGCCGAATTTGATCGCTCGGTGGCCTATAAAATGGCCGGCGATGACATCGCCGTCGGGCGTTTTCTCAATCGCGGGCGCCCCCGAGAACCCGGACGCCCGGTGAATTTTCAATCGGCCTAGCCAGGTCCAGTCCCGCGGCAGAATGAAGATTTGCGTTCTTGCGTAGGCGACATCGAGGCTGCCCCGGCCGTAAAAGGACATCTTCGCATCGGGGAGGAGGACCTGGAGGGGCTCCAAACCGCGCACGGCCGGGACTTCGAAGCGCACGTTCTCTCCCGTTAGAAGTTTTCCCTCGAGCGTTACCAGTCTTGCCGGCGAGTTTGAAGGCTTCCGGTCGAGCGGGATTGCATGCATGGCCTCGGCGTCTGTCGCAGGGCGGATCGCGGTGTCGCTCTTCGCCGGATGATAGAAGCGCTTGTCTCCTCGCACCCCATGCCCGGGCGCTATCACATAGGCCTTCCCGTTCAGGCTGACCGCGAATGTCTGATAAGCGACTTCCGGGGGCCTCACATCTGGCCGCGCTTGCTTCCACCTCTCGCGCCTCTGGCGGGTCAGGTAGACCGGAAAAATATAGGGCTGGAGCGAGACGCCTTTTTGAGAGCGCCTGGACTGCGCAAGAAGCTTCGCGCTCAAGACCGAGAGGTCCTTAATCAGGGTCTGCGAACTTGCCGGATTTAACGCCTGAAGGCGGCCGGCGGCATCGGGTGCGCGGTAGTTTCTTTCGAAAGCTTGAAGGGCTTCTTCCAACTCCATTTGCGGCAAAACCGCCGGGACCGGCGGCGCAAGGGCGGTCCTTTCGTTGGCAGGGCTAGAGGGATCAAGGGCGTGAACATCGCCCGCCAAAGCCGCCATGAGACACGCCGCGATCAGGGCCGCGCATGCGCGGCTCCCCGCTCGCCTTGCCGCGAACCGCATGTCCGTCATTGAAGCGCGCCCCCGAGCTGATTCCCCCGGCGATCCATGCAAGCGATTCATGCCGATCCTGAGGCGCAGCCGCGGTCCGTCAACGCTTGGACGGCCTATACGGGCATTCTGGCGGTGACGTTCAATTGGCTGGGTCGACGCCAAGAAGGGTAATTCCAAGGGCCGCCGAAGCACCCCGCAATTCCCGATCAAGCGTGGCGAGCGGCAGCCGGCGGCGAACGGCTAGCGTAGCACCCGGAATCATTGATCCGCGAAACGGGGCTGCAGAAATCGGCGGTTCAGTCCGTGAGCGGCGCCGATCTCCGATTGAGCGTGAGTTTTCCACCGTCAGGGGCAGGGGCGGCTATAGCGGCGACGGAATCATGTGCAAGCTTTAGAGTAGGGACTTGCCACCGGACGGCGAAGACTTTAGCTTTAAACTTCTTCGATCGGGCGGCGGAATGGCGTCTGCGCCTGGTAAAGTTTGACCGCTGCCTTTCAGCTTCCCGGCAACCCTGCGAACTATGGATCAGACCGGCCGGAAAATTCGATACGTTCCGCGATGGCTCGGCGTTATCGCCCGCGGCTTCGCCGTCGTGGCGGCTGTTTTGGCGGCTCTCCCTTTCCTCATCAGCGCGGAGGCCATTCGCGGCAGTCTCGCGCGCAGCCTGTCGGCCTGGAGCGGCGGGCCGGTCGTCATCTCGGGACCGATCCGGGTCGCGAGCCTTGCCGACATGTCCGTCGAGGCTTCGGGCGTCGATCTCAAATCCACGCCCGGCTTGGAGCCGCTGAAGCGCTCCGAGGCGCAATCCGTTACGGCGTACATCCGCATTCCGTCTCTTTTTCTCGGAAGGCTCGAATTCCGGAAATTCGTGATCGCATCCCCCCGGCTGGTTCTGCGCCGCGGTTTCGCCGAGCCGCCGCCGGCGGCTTATGGGCTGGGAACGGCGCGGCTGGCCTTGGCTTTGTCGGCGTCGAGCCCGCTTCCAGATGTCGAATTCGTGAAGCCCACCCTGTTCGTGGCCGCTGGCGCCAGAAAGGCTTACCGGCCGGTCAGCCTGGAGCGCATCAGGCTCGGCAGAGTATCGGCAAACCGGGTCTGGCCGGCGGCCTCCGGCCGCGGGAACGAGGCGGAAGTCAGCCGCTTCAATGTGCTTGCCGCAAGCAAAACCTTCGAAGCGCGATTCGCCGGCGAATGCGAAAACGCTTGCGAAACGGCGAGGGGAACGCTTCGCCTCAAAGCATCCTCCGAAAACCCTCTCATGCGGGCGATGCTGGGATCGCTGGCGCCCTGGGAGCCTGCTGGCGCCGTCGCCGTTTCGGGGGATGTAACCTGGGTGAAAGGGCGGCTCGCCCTCGACAATGCCGCGATCTCGTTCGACGGCCATAGCGCCAAGGGCTCTCTTATTCTCGATGCCGGGGACGGCCGGGCGCGTCTTGAGGGCAATATCGCCTACGACATCCTGGATGTGACGCCCGCCTGGTTGGGGGAAGGGCAGGGCGGCGACGCGGCGGCGCGTCCGCTGGCCGCTCTGCCGCTCGTTGGCGGCCGGGAAGGGCGTTCCCTCGATTTCGATATGCGCATCTCCGCCGATCGCTTCCGGGCCGGGTCGTTCGAGACCGGGCCTTTGGCGCTGGCTTTGACCGCCACGCGAGACCGCCTCAGCATCGACGTGGCGTCGATGGCTCTTTTCGGTGGAAACGCAACCGGCAGGCTCGATGTGAATCCGTCGCAATCGTCTTCGCTGTCGCTGCGCGGGACCGTCTCACAGCTCGACCCGCAGGCGGCGGCGGGCGCTTTTGGGAGCCCCTTCGGTGTCGCCGGCCCGGTCTCGGTGCAGGCCGCTCTGACGATGCCGTTGACGATGAGGCCGCCGGTTGAAGACCTGAGCGGCGCGTCCGGAACGTTTACGGTGCGGTTCCCGGCGGGCGGCTCCCTTGAGGGCGGCGTCGCGCGCACGTTGAGCGCTGCGCTTGCTCAAGAAGACCTGGGCTGGGCGCTTCGCGCAGGCGCATTCCCGTTTTCCGCCGCGACCGTCGAAGGAACCGTGAAGCCGGGCGCCATCGATCTCAAGGTCCAGGGGGAAAGCGACGACAAAGGCATCGGCGGGGGGCTGAGGATCGCTTTTCCGGGCGCAGCGGTGAGCGGAACCCTTTTCGCCAGCGAAAACCCGAACCCGTCCGAAGCTTCGGCAGTCTTGGCGGCGCCGGCGCAACCGGCAGGCTCGACGCAGCTCGTGCTGTCCGGGACCGCGGACGCGCCGATTCTCTCCTCGTCCGGCAAGCTTAGCGTATCGAACTGAGCCCACGCTTCGGATCCATGATAATATAAGAAAATGGCGGCCCGCCTTCCGGCGATAGCTTGGCTCGCGTGGCGAACGTAGGGGTCTAAACGGCCAAGGAGATAAATACTAAGGGTCTAGGGTCCCGGCAACTCGGAGGCTGTATCCCACCAAGTGGTGTATCCCTCCGCCTCAAGATCGCGGGCGAGGCCTATCGTGAGCTGCGCATAGTTATTCGAATAGGAAATGAAAATATCGGCCATGAGCCCCCGGCTGCCGCAACTGCATAGATTTGGCAAATTGCGGCGCGCTTCGCAATCGCCCAAGCCTCAGCCGGAAGTTTTTCGCCCTAATAAGCCGATGTCCGCTGTGCGCCTGAAAAAGCGCAAATCGCGGGTTCACCCTTCGACGGGGTCAGGGTGAGGCCCGTTATCGATGGTTTAGCCCTCATGGCGAGCTTGTCGCGGTTCGGCAGGCCCACCGTGAGGCCATGAGCAATAAGCGCCTTTTCAGCAGCCTTTCTAATACCGGTCATAGTTCCACGACGGCCCATACCAATAGGGCCGCGGCGGCGGCGGGTACGCTGGCGGGTGCGCCTCCGGTCCGAACAGGCAGCCTTCCAGCTGATAATAACTGTCCGGTTTGCCCGATGTTTTGAGCGATTTCAGGCAGCGCTCGCGAACCTCTGCGGGGATGGACTCCCACCGCTCCTGGAGGCGGCCGTAAATTTCCTGCGTCCTCTGAACGCAATAATCGTAGCCTCCGACTGCTGATTTGCAGTGCTTTTCAATCGGGAAGCTTGGAAGCGGCTGGCCGAAGGCCGGTCCGGCCGCCAGCATGAGAGCCAAAACGGCGACGTGCTTCATCGTGATCATCGGCAGTTCCACACACGGCTTGATCGCTCTATTCCGCATCGATTGCGGGCGAAAGAATGGCGAGGGAGTCGATGATCATTGGGTCGCGCCAGCCGGGGAAAGGGGCGAGCCCGGCCGGCGCTTTGGAGTTCAACCGCCTGGATCAGACCGGTTCGATCTCGGGCGCGTGGTGGAAGCTGGCCTGCGGCAGCCCGCCGTGAATCTCCTCCGCGACCTCCATCGCGGCCTGCTCCGCCTTCCATTTCGCTAGGAACCCGAACGCCTCATCGAGGAGGTGCGGCGTGTGCCGCCCTGTGGCGTAGCGCATGGAACGCTCGAAATAATCCTCGAGCGCCGGGCGGTAATCGGGATGCGAACAATTCTCGATGATGGCCTTCGCGCGCTGCCGGGGCGCAAGCCCCCGCAGGTCCGCAAGCCCCTGCTCGGTGACGAGCACCTGCACGTCGTGCTCGGTGTGGTCGGTGTGGGTGACCATCGGCACGATGCAGGAGAGCCGCCCATTTTTTGCGGTCGACGGCGTCATGAAGAACGAGAGATAGGCGTTGCGCGCGAAGTCGCCCGAGCCGCCGATGCCGTTCATGATGGACGAGCCGCAGATGTGAGTCGAATTCACGTTGCCGTAGATGTCGGCCTCGATCATGCCGTTCATGGCGATGATGCCGAGGCGGCGAATCACCTCGGGATGATTCGAGATCTCCTGCGGGCGCAGCACCACGCGCTTCCTGAAGAAGGAGATATCGCGGTAGAATTCGTCGCACGCCTCGGGGCTGAGCGACAGCGCTGTCGAGGACGCGACCGTCATCTTTCCCTGCTTGATCAGATCAAGCATGCCGTCCTGCAGCACCTCGGTGTAAGCGGTGAGGTTCTCGAATTTGCCCTGTTCGAGTCCCGCCATGACGGCGTTCGCCGTGTTACCCACGCCCGATTGCAGCGGCAGAAGGTTCTCCGGCATGCGGCCCTTCTTCACCTCGTACGATAGGAAATCGAGGATATGGCCTGCGATGAGGCGCGAGGTTTCGTCGGGCGCGGTGAACTTCGTGCAGCGGTCGGTCTCGTTCGTTTCCACAATGGCGGCGATTTTCGAAGGATCGCAGCGGAAATAGGGTTCGCCGATGCGGTCGCCGGGACCGACGATCGGAATGGGCTTGCGATGGGGAGGCAGGGCCGTGCCATAATACACATCATGCATGCCTTCGAGGCCGGGATTCATCCAGGAATTCACCTCCAGGATGACCCTGTCGGCTTGATCGAGCCAGGTCTTGTTGTTGCCGATGGAGGTGGCGGGGATCAGCCGGCCGTCTTCCCGGATGCCAGTCACCTCGACGACCGCGACGTCGAGCTTGCCGAAGAAGCCGAACCAGACGAACTGCGCCACGTGGCTGAGGTGGATGTCGATATACTGCATCTTGCCTGCGTTGATGCGCTGGCGGCAGTGCGGATCGGACTGATAGGGCAGGCGCATTTCGATTCCGTCGCACTCGGCGAGCGCGCCGTCGAGTTCGGGTGCGGTCGAGGCGCCGGTCCACACGCCGATCTTGAAATCGTCGCCCCTGTCGCGAAGCTCATGGATGCGGGCTGCGAGCGCGGCCGGAACTTTCTTGGGATACCCGGAGCCGGTAAACCCGCTCATGCCTACATTCGAACCTGCGGGGATAAGGGCGGCCGCCTCGGCAGCAGACATGATCTTGCTGCGAAGCTCGCGATTTAGTACGCGCGAACCTTCCACGGAGTGTTCCTCTTTAAAGATATTGCTGGAATTGGCCCCGCCCGAAGACGAGCACATAAAAAACGCTATGGCCGCCCCACGCGGCGGACAACTATACTTCAGGCGAATTTAGGGTTTTGGGCGGCAGCCATGCAAAAACTGCATCGCGCGGCGAGCAATAGATTGCGGAGGGAAGTAATAATGTTAGGGAAAGGCGCAAGAACCTGTCTTGCGCCTTGAATCGCATCTAGGCTTCGGCTTCCTCGGTCCCCGCCTCGAACAGCGCCTCCGCGGCGATCGCGGCCTGCTCGGCGGCATAGTCGGCGGCGTATTCGTCGCGCACCTGCGTGACGTTCTCGCCCTTGGACTGACGCTGGGCCTCTTCTTCCGTCCGCGCGATGTTGGCCAGGACCTTGATCTCGACCTCGGGATGCAGGCTGACGCGCACGTCGTGCATGCCGAGGCTCTTGATCGGCCGGTCGAGCAGAACCTGCACGCGGTCGATGGTGAAGCCGCCCGCAGTGACCGCGTCGGCGATGTCGCGTGTCGAGACCGAGCCGTAAAGCTGGCCGCCGTCGCCCGCCTGGCGAAGCAGGACGACTCTGAAGCCGTTCACCTTCTTGGCGACGGCTTCGGCTTCCTGCTTGCGCTGGAGGTTGTTGGCCTCGAGCTGGGCGCGCTCTTTCTCAAAGCGCGCGAGATTGTCTTGGGTGGCGCGCAGCGCCTTGCCTTGCGGCAGAAGGAAGTTGCGCGCGAATCCGGGGCGGACCTTGACCACGTCGCCCATCTGGCCCAGGCGGCCGATGCGTTCCAGGAGAATGACCTGCATGGCGCGCTCCTACTTCAGCACATAAGGGAGAAGGCCGAGGAAGCGCGCGCGCTTGATGGCCTTGGCCAGTTCACGCTGCTTCTTGGCGGACACCGCAGTGATGCGGCTCGGCACGATCTTGCCGCGCTCGGAAATGAAGCGCTGCAGGAGACGCACGTCCTTGTAATCGATGGCTGGCGCGTTGTCGCCCGTGAAAGGGCAGGTCTTGCGGCGGCGGTAAAACGGGCGGCGCGCTCCGCCGCTCTGTCCTTGCATGCTCATTCTTCACCTCCTGCCGCAGCTGCTGGCGTTTCGGTCCTTGGAGGCCGTCCGCCAAAGCTGCGGCGCTCGCCGCCGCCATCGCCATCGCGGAATCCACCGCCGCCAAAGCCGCCGCCAAAGTCGCGGCGAGGCGGACGCGGGCCGCGGTCGCCCCTGTCGCCCCGGTCGCGGTCTCCGCGCTCACGGTCGTCCTGCTTGCGCATCATGATCGACGGCTTCTCGTCCAGCTCCTCGACGCGCACGGTGAGGAAGCGGAGGATGTCCGTCGAGATCCCCATCTGGCGCTCCATTTCGAGCACGGCCTCATGCGGCGCCTCGATGTTGAAGAACGCGTAATGCGCGCGGCGGTTTTTCTTGATCCTGTAGGCGGTGGACTTCAGACCCCAATATTCGGTCTTGGCGACCTTGCCGCCCATCTCCTCGATGACGGCCTTGTAGGTGTTCATCAGCCCTGTCACTTGCTGCGCCGTGACATCCTGGCGCGCAAGAAAGGTATGCTCGTAACGTGGCATATCGGCCTTTCCCGGTTGCGTTGTGTCCGGCGCAGAGCCCCCGTCAAGCCTCGGAAAGGCGTTGAAGGATCTTAAGCAGAGCAGAGACACGGGAACGGGGCGCTTCAAGAGCCCGCGCGGGCGGCATCCTTTTAGGGAATAACCTCCCGGTTCCGTTCAGCCTCAAACCGGACGGTTCGCGCACTATAGGCAAAAGCGCGCGGCGTGCAACTGGTTTACGCGGGATTCGCCCCTCATCCTGTCCTTCTCCCGCAAGGGAGAAGGGACGCCGTTGCAACGGGCGCGAGCGGCTCCCTCTCCCTTGCGGGTGAGGGCTGGGGTCTGGGGCGCGACCCTACGAAATCTGGAAACAAGCCTCGAACTCCAGCACGATGCCTGGCGGATCGAGCGCGAGCGCGCCTTCCCGCACGATGCGCGTGGTCAGGAGGTCGCCGTTGCTGCGCGCGTGATGGAGGATGAGCCACTTCTCGATGTCGACGATCAGGTAGTGGCAGACGGAGGGCACGGCGAAATAGCCCGAAAGCTTCGCGGCGTTGTCGATGTGCCGCGTTCCCGGCGACAGAACCTCGACAATGATGACGGGGTTCGGAACATCGATGGCTGTGTCGGGCCTTTCCGGCCCACAATACACGAGCGCGTCCGGTTCATAAGCTGTCTGCTTGCTAACGCGTACCGTGGCTCCATCCGGCACCATATGGCAGAGAAGACCGGCTTTGCGGATAGCAGCCAGCAGCGCAGATTGAACTGCGAACTTGGTTTTCGCGTGCCCGGTCCGCTTCGGCGACATCGCGCAGACCTCGCCTTGGGACAGCTCGTAGCGGCCCGGATTCTCCTCCGCCCAGGCGAGAAACTCGTCCACGGTCATCTTAGGTTTTGCGAGCTGCTGCATGAGGTCATCATACCGGACCGGCAAACCGCATCACTTCACCTTCAGCATATTCCGCAGCGCCAAGCCAACAGGAAGGTCATAACGCCGGAGACGAGCTTCTGGATGGCGCTCGCGGTCGAGACGGCGCTTCCTCACGCTCCCTGCCTTGGCGCGGAGCTGTAGCCGGGACTGGTTAGATTGCCAATCGGCCGCGCATAACAAAGACCCCGGATTGCGCGAGGCGCTTTCCGGGGTGGCAATTCAAGGCTTCCCGCGATCTATGGCGCACATGGGAGACAACCGCGGCTAAAAGCTCCGCAGCCGCAGCTTGACAGCGCGCCCGGAAACGTGTCTTTGGCCGGACTATCGTGATCGGCTATGCTGTCATCACGCCATCATTCACAACGCGAGTGACGACGCGAGCCGCATGACATTTGCATTCACATTTCCAGGGCAGGGCAGCCAGACCGTCGGCATGGGGCAGAGCCTCGCCCAGAACTTTCCCGTTGCGCGCCATGTCTTCGAAGAGGTCGACGAGGCGCTCGGCGACCACCTCTCGCGCATCATGTGGGAAGGGCCGGACACGACGCTGACGCTGACCGCGAACGCGCAGCCCGCGCTCATGGCCGTATCGCTGGCCGCCTATTCCGCGCTGCGCGAGGAATACGGCGCGGACGCGCTCAAGCCGTTGTTCATGGCGGGGCATTCGCTCGGCGAATATTCGGCGCTTGCCGCGGCGGGTGTGTTCTCCATAGCCGAAGCCGCGAAGCTGTTACGCCTGCGAGGCGAATCGATGCAGCAGGCCGTGCCGCCAGGGCAGGGCGCCATGCTCGCGCTTCTCGGCGCCGAGATCGACGTGGCGGAGAAACTCGCCGCCGCCGCCGCCGAGGGTGAAGTGTCCCAGGTCGCGAACGATAACGCGCCGGGGCAGGTCGTCATCAGCGGGACGAAGGCCGCGATGGACCGCGCGGTGAAGCTTGCGCCCGAATACGGCATCCGGCGCGCCGTGCCGCTGCCGGTCAGCGCGCCCTTCCATTGCGCGCTCATGAAGCCCGCCGCTGACCGCATGGCGGAAGCGCTCGAAGCCTTGACGCTCAACCCGCCGTCGCGCGCCGATCGTCGCCAACGTCACGGCGGCGCCCGTGACCGACCCGGCCGAGATAAAATCCTTGTTGGTCCAGCAGGTGACGGGCGTTGTGCGCTGGCGCGAATCCGTGGCCTACATCGTGGATCATGGCGCTGAGACGCTGTTCGAGATCGGAGCCGGCAAGGTGCTGACGGGCATGGCGAAGCGTATCCGCGCCACGGCCGACGCCCGTTCCCTCGGATCGCCGGACGATATCAATGCCTTCGGCGAGTGGCTGAAAGCGCGGAAAGCGTAGCGGCGGAATGGAGTCGGGCCGACATGTTTGATCTGACCGGAAAATGCGCGCTCGTCACCGGCGCTTCGGGCGGCATCGGCGAGGCCGTCGCCGAATCGCTGCACGCGCAGGGCGCGGCCGTCGCGCTGTCCGGGACGCGCCGGGAGAAGCTCGAAGAGGTCGCGGCCAGGCTCGGCTCGCGCGTTTACGTTCTGCCCTGCAATCTCAAGGACCGCGCCCAGGTTTCGGCGCTCGTGGGGCAGGCCGAAGCTGCGATGGGCCATCTCGACATTCTCGTCAACAATGCCGGCATCACCAAAGACAACCTCTTCATGCGCATGAAGGACGAGGAGTGGGACGACGTCATCGCCGTCAATCTCACATCTGTGTTCGTTCTGTGCCGGAGCGCTCTCAGAAATATGATGCGGCGGCGCGCGGGACGCATTATCAACATAGCGTCGATCAGCGGCGTCGTCGGAAATCCGGGGCAGGGCAATTACGCGGCCTCCAAAGCGGGCCTCGTCGGCATGACGAAATCGCTCGCGCGGGAGGTTGCATCGCGCGGCATAACGGCCAATTGTATTGCACCGGGATTTATCGAAACGCCGATGACGCATGCATTGAACGAAAATCAAACGGAGGCTATCGCCGCCAACATCCCAACCGGGGTTTTGGGGAAGCCGGCCGATATCGCGGCAGGGGTGATCTACCTCGCCAGCGACGAGGCCCGTTACATAACTGGGGAAACGCTCCACATCAATGGTGGTATGGTGATGGTCTAGACCACCGCGGGCAGCGGCTGGATTTCTTCAGGGCGTAATTCTTGATAAGGTGGAAAGAAGGCGCGGGCCTCAAAAAAGGGCTTCCACGCCCAAGGCTTCAGTGCTACCAGCCACCACGCGCCCGGGTCCAGTCTCAGTCCGATGTGTGGCATTGAATTTACCTGTGCTTAATCGAGTGTTAGGCGCTTGATCACTTGGGGAAACCGTGAGGAAAACATGAGCGATATCTCGGACCGCGTTAAAAAAATCGTCGTCGAACATCTTGGCGTTGAAGCCGACAAAGTGACCGAAAACGCGAGCTTCATCGATGATCTTGGCGCGGACAGCCTTGACACGGTGGAACTCGTGATGGCCTTCGAGGAAGAGTTCGGGGTGGAAATCCCGGATGACGCCGCCGAGACCATCCAGACCGTTGGCGACGCCATCCGGTTTCTCGAGGCCCATTCCACGAAGGCCTGACAACCGCGGGTTTCATAGTGCGCCAGCCCTCGCCCAAGCGGCGGGGCGGCGTGCCGGTTGAGCGCCAGCACATGTCGCGAGCAAGCCCCGACGCGCGGTAGACTTTGAAGTAAGGTTGGAGGGCATGATGCGGCGTGTTGTCATCACTGGTTTGGGCTTGGTCACGCCGGTTGGCGTTGGCGTTCAGCATGCGTGGGCGAACCTTCTTGCAGGCAAGAGCGGCGCAAGGCGCATCACGGAGTTCGAGGTCTCGGACATTCCCTGTCAGATCGGCTGTTTCCTTCCCAGAGGGGCCGGAGCCGGCGAATACAATCCTGACGAATGGATGGAGCCAAAAGAGCAGCGCAAGGTCGACGAGTTCATCGTCTATGCGATGAGCGCCGCGGACCAGGCGATCGCCGATTTCGGGCTGGAAAGCCGGCAGCGAAGAGGAGCGCACGCGCGCGGGTGTTCTGATCGGATCCGGCATCGGCGGCCTTCAAGGAATTGAGAAGGGCGCGATAACCGTTCATGAGAAGGGACCGCGCCGCCTCAGCCCATTCTTCATTCCCGGCCGGCTTATCAACCTTGCATCGGGCTATGTTTCAATCAAGCACGGCCTCAAGGGGCCGAACCATGCGGTGGTTACGGCCTGCTCGACAGGCGCCCACGCAATCGGCGACGCAGCGCGGTTCATAGCCCTCGACGACGCGGATGTAATGGTGGCAGGCGGAACGGAAAGCCCGCTCTGCCGTCTCGCAATTGCAGGATTCGCAGCCTGCAAGGCTCTTTCGACGCATTTCAACGACGAGCCAGCGCGCGCGTCGCGGCCTTACGACAAGGATCGGGACGGCTTCGTGATGGGCGAGGGCGCCGGCGTCGTCGTGCTTGAAAGCTACGACCACGCCAAAGCGCGCGGCGCGAAGGTGTACGCCGAGGTGATCGGCTACGGCATGTCGGGAGACGCCTACCACATTACGGCGCCTGCCGAAGACGGCAATGGCGCGTACCGCTGCATGCAGGCCGCGATGAAGCGGGCGAATATCGGACCGGCTGATATCGATTATGTCAACGCGCACGGAACATCGACCCCCGTGGGCGACGAAATCGAGCTCGGCGCCGTCGAGCGGCTGTTCGGCAATGCGGCGGGCCGCCTGTCGATGTCGTCGACGAAGTCTGCGACCGGGCATCTTCTTGGCGCGGCTGGCGCGGTCGAAGCGATCTTCTCGACGCTCGCCATCCAGCACAACATCGCTCCTCCCACGCTCAATCTCGACAACCCGTCGGTGAGCACCGCAATCGATCTCGTTCCGCACACCGCGAAACAAAAACAGATCGACACGGTGCTAAGCAATTCCTTCGGATTCGGAGGAACGAACGCGAGCCTGATCCTGCGGCGGGTTTCATAAAACCGGCATGACGCGGCGCGCGCTCGCTTTCGCCCTGCGTTCCTCCGCGCCGGGGCGGCTCCGCCACGGTCGGCCGCCCAAACCTATGGGAACGATGATGCATTTGGCGGCCGCTATTCTGGCGCCAGCCCGATAGATCATGTCTCGCCATAGGCTTAGAGCGGGTGCGCCCACGCTTGTTTTCCACTATAATTAAAATAAGGGAAGAATTCACACTGTTTCGCCACAATGGGTTGGTGGATGGCTTGGTTCAGGGGCAAAAGTAAGCTGATCGCATGGCGGACGACGTCTATAACTCGGGTGGCGCCGGCCGTTATCCAAACGGCGACACTGCCTATCGTGGGCAACGAGATTATTCCGTTCTGCCGCGCAGCCCCTCCGAGGCGCTGGAGCCGGAACGCGCTCCCGAGCCCCCGCGCGGAAGCAAACAAGGCCGCCAGCGTCCCATGATTGTGTTCTTGAACCGCCTTCTCACTTTCCTGCTCGTTCTCTTGCCAACCGTAGCCGGATTGTTCTTTCTTATCCGGCAGCAGTTCGACCGGCCAGGCCCGATCAATTACCCGACGGTGTTTGTCGTCGCCCGCGGCGAGGGGCCCGCCATGATCGCGAGGCGGCTTGAGCAGGATGGAATCATCAACAGCGACAGCCTGCTGCCGGGACGCTGGATATTCTTGATCGCAGCCCGCCGTTTCAACGTGCATGACAAGCTCAAGGCCGGGGAATTTAACATCAGGGCGAACGCAAGCGTCCGCGATATTCTGGATACCCTCGTCGAAGGAAAATCGATCCTCTACAGCGTCTCCGTCCCGGAGGGATTGACAAGCTATCAGGTTGTGGAGCGGCTGAAGAATAACCCGGATCTCGTGGGCGAGATCACGGAAATACCGCCGGAAGGAAGCCTGCTGCCCGATACATACCGTTTCGCCCGCGGAACGTCGCGTGAAGAACTCGTCCGCCGGATGCAGGGCGAGCAGAAGAGGTTCATGGACGGGCTGTGGCCAACCCGGTCCCGCGACCTTGCGCTTTCGAGCCCCGAAGATGCAATCAATCTGGCGGCCATCGTGGAGAAAGAGGCGAGCCGGGCCGACGAACGTCCGCGCGTCGCAGCCGTGTACCTCAACCGGCTGAAAAAGCGCATGCACCTGGACGCGGACCCGACGATCATTTACGGCGCCAGCGGCGGCAAGGGAAGCCTGGGCCACCCTCTCCTGCGCAGTGAGCTTCAGGACAGGGAAAACCCATATAATACATACAAAAATTATGGCCTTCCACCGACGCCGATCGCCAATCCCGGCCGCGCCGCCATCGAGGCCGTGTTGAAGCCGGACAAGACGTCGGCTCTTTACTTTGTCGCAGATGGCTCGGGTGGCCATGTTTTTGCGGACACGTTGAGCGAGCATCAGCGTAACGTTTCGCAATGGCGCCGTTTTGAAAAGGCGGCGCGGCAGGAAGAGCGCCCGATGGCCGAGACTGCCGGCGCCGCGGTTTCTCTGGACAAGCTTCAGACAGTCGAGATCCCCCTGCCGCAGCGCAATCCTCGACATTAGCAGGTTGCTGGAGAACCATGCAGCCCATGGTTCGGCAAGCTCATCATGAGGTTCAAGCCGTTGAATTGGCGCGACCTCATCCTTGTCGAAGGATGGATCTCTTCGCATTTTGTTAGATCGACCCGCTTTTTGGAGTTGATCGAAAGCGAGAGCTTAGCCGGACGGCCCCGTCCAAATGCACGCGGCTGCTCTCAACGGATTTCGGAGCAAGGCCCGCGGGCGCCCGCCAAAATTACGCTGGACCTTCAGCCAAAATGCTGAAACAAACCCTCCGGCCTCCTCAAGCTTCGGTCGACGCGGGGAACAGGGCTTAGAGCAATCCGCTTTGATGGAATCGAAAGCGGATCTCTCTAGTGTGGCGTCTCGCAATCGCCTATACCCTTTGCGGCAGGCTCTCATAGGCAATTGCGAGACATAAGCCACACGAGCATATTGTTTTTGCGAGCGTCCCTTTGTCTCCGAAGTGCCGTACAAGCTCGCCGCAACTCCAAGCGGCAATTCGGAGACGGGACGCTAGCAGGACGCTGAAAAACCATGCGGCCCATGGTTCGACAAGCTCACCATGAGGTCCAAGCCGTTGATATCGCTCAACCTCATCCTGAGCCTGTCGAAGGATCGGACACGGATTTCCGGCTTTTTCAGCGTCCTGCTAGATTTTTCTTTTATCGTGCGTCTTGCCGGAAAACCGTTTCATGCTTTCCCGGAGGCGCTCTACTAGATGCAATGGTTTGGGTCCGTGAAAGGCTTGCCGTGAGTGACGCTGATCAATCTCCTCCCAGGCGCGGCGTTTGTCTGATTCTCTCGTCTCCGTCCGGAGCGGGAAAAACAACCCTCGCGCGCCTTCTGCTTGCCCGCGACGGCGAGCTTCGTCCTTCCATCTCGGTGACGACGCGCCAGCCTCGCCCGAAGGAAAGAGAGGGAGTGGACTACTATTTCGTGTCGCGACAGGGATTCGAGGACCTCAGGTCAAGCGGACGGTTGCTTGAGTGGGCGGAAGTGTTCGGCAATCTGTATGGAACGCCGGCGGAACCCGTGAAGGCGGCGCTCGCCGAAGGGAAGGACGTTGTGTTCGATGTGGACTGGCAGGGGGCGGCGTCCGTCGCTGCTCTTCTGCCGGACGATGCTGTCCGGGTCTTCATTCTCCCTCCATCAACTGAGGAACTTTCGCGCCGCATTTATGCCCGCGCGTCGGACGCCGACCATGTGATCGAGACCCGCCTCCGCGCAGCCGCCGTGGAGATTTCCCACTGGACCGAGTACGATTATGTGCTTGTGAACCGCGATATCGAGGAAAGCCTCGCCGCTCTGCAAGCGATAGTAAAGGCCGAGCGGCTCAAGCGTCATCGGCAGGTCGGGCTGGCTGAATTCGCTTCGACGCTCGGGGCGCGCGCTAAGCGTGACGCTTCCGCCTCAGTTCGTCGAGATGCCTTGTCAGACGGATGAAATCGGCGATCGTGACACGTTCCGCGCGCAGCGAGGGATCGATTTCCGCCTTCTGCAGGAGGGAAATGGCATCGACGCCGAGCGCCGTCAGGCTCGATCGCAGCATTTTTCTCCTCTGCCCGAAGGCGGCTGCGGTCACCTCGGCCAAGGCGCTGACGGGAACGGCATCGGGCGGCGCCGGCGTCGGAACGATTTCAACAAGCGCGGAGGAAACCTTGGGCGGCGGTGTGAAGACAGACGCCGGCAGCGTGAACAGAATTCGGGCCCGCGCCCGGTACTGGGACAGGACCGAAAGCCGGCCATAAGACCCGGTTCCCGGTTCGGCGACGATCCGCTCGGCGACCTCGCGCTGCACCATGAGGACGAGCTTGTCGAACCAGGGCAGCCAGCGCTCCCCCGAAAGCCACCCGGCGATCAGCGGCGTCGCGATGTTGTAAGGAAGGTTGGCGACGATGCGGCTTGCGCCTGTTTCAGCAGCGATCGCGGCGTAACCGGCGCGAAGCGCGTCCATGAAGATCGCCTGGAAGCGGCCGCCGCTCTTTTCCTCGATTTGCGACAGCGCAGGGCGGAACCGCTCATCGCGCTCGATGGCGACTGCCTTTTCGGCGCCTTCGAGAAGCAGCGCCCGCGTCAGGCCGCCTGGGCCGGGTCCGATTTCTAGCACGGTCACCCCGCCAAGAGGACCCGCGCTGCGCGCAATCCGCCGGGTCACGTTGAGGTCGAGAATGAAGTTCTGCCCGAGCGACTTCCGGGCGGAGAGCGCCGCCTCCTTGATGACGTCCCGGAGCGGCGGCAGCGAAGCTATGGGATCGGGGAGCGTCACAGGCCTGTGCCGCCGGAGGAAGCGGCGGCGGCGTTCCTGGCCATCTCGCGGGCGAGACGAAGCGCCTCGATGAAGCTCGAAGGGTTCGCATGGCCCGTCCCGGCGATCTGGAAGGCCGTGCCATGATCGGGCGAGGTGCGGATGAAGGGCAGGCCCAGCGTGACATTCACGCCGTCGTCGAAGGAAAGGGTCTTGAAAGGGATCAAGGCCTGATCGTGATACATCGCCAGGACCGCATCGTAAGTCTCGCGCGCGGCATCGTGGAACAGGGTATCCGCCGGGTGCGGGCCGGATGCCCGGATCCCGCGAGCGTTGAGTGCTTCGATGGCGGGTGCGATAATTTCGATTTCCTCGCGGCCAAACGCGCCATTCTCGCCTGCATGGGGGTTCAATCCGCAAACAGCGAGCCGCGGCGAAGGGATCGCGAAATGGGAGGACAGCGCGGCGCTCGTGATGGAGGCTGCGTTGACGATGCGCTCCCGGGTTATGGCGGGGGGCACGTCTTTCAGAGCCATGTGAACCGTAACGGGCACGGCGTTTAGGCGTCTGGACGCCATCATCATCACTGGAAAGACGTTGTCGTAGCCGTGGCGTCCTGCAAGCTCCCGCAGGAACTCGGTGTGCCCGGCATGAGCGAAGCCTGCTTCAAGCAGCACATATTTGGCGATCGGGTTGGTGACCACTGCGGAAGCCTGGCCTGCGACGGTGAGCGCCACGGCTTCCTCGATCGATGCGATAATCGCGGAGGCATGGTCCGGCCGCGGCGAACCGGCGATCACGGGGCCGAGAGGGGCGCTCAACGGCAAGACCGGCAGCGCGTTCGCGAACGCCGCAGACGCCTGCGGCGGGCGCTCAATCGCCTCGATGCAGACGTCCCCGCCTTCTTCCAAAAGGCCAGCCCGGTCGATCAGCGCCATGGGGTCGGCGCAAACGAAAAAAGGCGGGATATCGAGAGCGGAGCGTTTGAGCCAGGCAAGAAGAGCAATATCAAGGCCGATCCCCGCGGGATCACCCATTGTGACCGCTATTGGCTTGCCCAAAGTCTGCGGGCGCGAAGGAGATACGATCCCGGACCGCACGGTGTTTACCAGACTAACTTCCCTCGGTAATCGATCGACGCCGAGCGCTTCAACTGCTTGCAGATAACTCCGGGAAAAGCGATCATATTCCTCCTGACGGACATCCGGCTTCTGCTCCGCCGGGGCCTTTGCCGCCTTAGCGGCGATCATCCTCTTACATATAGCGTACGATTCAATGGCGCCGTTGACAAGCACGGGAGGCGTCATCTGCCCCTCGGAGGCCTTGAGGATCAGCGGCTGGATATCCTTCGGGAAGGACGCGATCTTCGCCTTCTCCACCGACCTTACCGATGCATCTGAAACAAGTTTCGCCTCTTTCGGAAGTTCCGCGCAGGAAATGAACTTTTCCTTCAAATTCTCCGCTTCCATCATGCGCTGGCTGACCGCCTTCTCGTCGCTGCTCGCGACAGCAAGTCGCAAAACGCGAACGTCGAATTGAATATCGCTGTCGGACGTCTTTTCTTCCGCAGCGGGCATCGCCGCCAACAGAGACGCGATCCGAGGCCCGTACTGCCTGCGGATCACGTCGCGCCACGCGAGCTGCGCGCGAATGATGTCCTGGATCGTCCTGCGGCTGATGCCATCGCTCTCGAACTGCCTGTAAAAATCCGTCAGGTCGGCCTTTTTTCCATCGCGCGGCCGTGCCGGCGGCCCTTTGAGCCAAGGTCTCCTCGACCTCTCTTATCCGATATCTTGATATCGAGCTTCTTCGCGGCCTGCAGCTTAAGTTTATCCTCGATCATGGCATCGATCACCGCCTTGCGCGAGGTTCCGCCGCCCTCCGAGAGTACGCGGTTCTTGGCATCATCAAGGAGTTGCTTCTTGATCCGTTCGGCGGCTTGCTCAGCCTCGGCCTGGGAGTGGGGGCTCGCCGCAATCATCATTTGACGGAAGCGATCCTTGATCGCGTCTCCGGTCAGGATCGCTTTCATGCGGTCGCCAAACCCGCTTGTCCGCGCCATCCACCGCATTCTTTGGGCGACGTCGTTGGATGTTATGGGCTCATCGTTGACGATGACGATTATGTTTTGAGCATTGGCGCCGCCAGCGGCGGCCGCCAGCGCTAAAAAATGCCAGCCGCCATCAATAGCATGGGTTGACGAAGAATTTCGAGTCTCATGTCAAACCCCTGGACCTGATTTGCGGCAACACTTTGCCGTCATGTTTTTTATTCCCGCGGGATCGCATTTTTTAACGCTGTTCCTGGCCGCATGGGCCTGGGCAAATTCCCGCCGCGATCCCTATCGCCCTGCGGGCTCGCGTGCGCTCATCGGAAGGCGGCCGCTTCCGGCGAAAGATCCCCGATGGAGCTTGGCGCGGTGGACTGGCCGAAGCCTTTGAAGCCGAAGCGCACCATGACGGACGTGCTCGGCACAAGGTCGAGATAGGTCAATGTAAGTCTGCGTGTAGGTGACGGACAAAATGAAGCATTCGTCGGCGTATTGGATGCCCGCGCTGTTTCGTACCCACTGGTCCAGCGCGATGTCATAGCGCAAGTCTCCGAAAACCGACCACTCGTCGGTCAGCTTGACTGACGGCGAAGCCGGCAACTTCATCGCGCGGATACGTGAAGCCGAGCAGCGGCTGCGGGGCGACGCCTTCATAGCTGAGCGTTCCCGTGAAAAAGCCAAGCTTTGTTTGCAAGCTATAGCTCTGGCTCGACAGGGCGAAACCCTTGCTCGTTGAAGCGAAGCTGTGTGAGAAAGCGGAAGCGGTTCATATAGTCGATATAGCCGCCGAAAACATAATCCGAAAAATTGGTGCCGAGGCCCGTCGTCGGGTCGTAGGGGTTGCTGCCGGCAAGATGAACGCTTTCGCCGCCGATGGCCCTCAGGCTAACGCCATTATACATTTGGTAGGTGTACTGCACGACCGAAATTGGTTCTCGTATCGTTTTCGATCCGGTCGTAGCCGGAGAATTTGTTGATGTCGAACAAGAGGGTATCGTCGAAAACGAGGCTTTGCGAAGTCTTCGTTCGGAACGTTCTTGTTCGAGCCGCCGCCCCGCGCGATAATCTGAACCACGGGCTCGATGACCTGGGACGCATTGTCGGTGTGGCTGACGAACGGATAGCGATAGTCGAGGCCGCCTCCGATCATTTGACGGGTGAATGTATCGGTCCTGCCCGTCATCCCGTCCACATCCTGGAAGTTCGTGACGCTATACAGGTCGGCGCGCGCCAGCATGAACGGGGTGAAGCGCTCGCCGATATCGTCCGTAAAGGTACGCCGCCACTCCGCTTGGCTCACGATGTGGTCCATCGTGCCCCGTATGACGGGAGAAAGCGATTGGCGGGATCGTTCACGCTGAGGGCAAGAGCGTTCACGTCGAAGCTGAGTTCGCCGCCGAAGACGGGTTTGTTATGGATGTAATTATAGTCCAGGCTTGGATAAGCTGTCGCAGTCACAGTCTTCTCGTATGAATTCGTCTCATATATGTAAGTGTTGCTCCCGTTGAGATTTCCATATTGCGCAAAGGTCATGTTGAAGTAATTTCGGTCCCCCATGCCGGTCAGCCATATGGAGGACACGCGCTCGGTGGCATAAATATCGTCGATCCTGTAGAACCGGCGGAACGTATCGTCGCTTTCAAGGATGGCGTTCCAGCCGAAATGCCAATATTTATTCAGCTCGAAGTCGCCCTTGGTTTCCACGCTCCCGCGCCAGTTTCGATCGCCGAGGAAATCCTGCGCGCTATCGTTGTAGGCTCCCGCGAGCTTGACTTCATAGGCGCCGTTCCATAGACGCTGCCGCCAGTCGGCCTGCATGAGGTAGCCGGCGTTGGTGGTGAACTGTGGGGGTAAGCGTCAGGTCGTAATTGGGCGATATCGCCCAATAATAGGGGATGGCGACGGTGTAGCCCAGACTGGTGTCGGCGCTATAATAAGGCGGCAGGAATCCGGAACGCTGCTTCACCGACGGATCGGGGGTGTAAAAGTAGGGAACCCATGCGACCGGAATGCCGAAAAATTCGAACAACGCGTTCTCGTAGTAGACGTTTTCGTCCGTCTTGTCCTGAATGATGCGGGACGCCTTGACCCGCCAGAAAGGCGGTCTCTCCGGGTTGCTCCTCGCACGGCTTGCAGGACGTGACCACGCCGTTTTCGTAGATGGTCTTGTCGCCCTTGCGGTAGGCGTTGGACGCTGCGACGCGCGAATCATCCTGCGTCAGTGCGCGCAAGGAGCGGATGAAGCCATCGCGGAAATCGCTGCTCAGCGTCAGCCGCTCCGCATTGACCACCGATCCGTCCGAGTCCTTCAAACGGACATTTCCCGATCGCGCTCAGCAGTATTGGCGGACTTGTCGTAAATCATCTCGTCGGCGAGCAGAACGTTGTCGTTGTAATAAATCTCGACATGGCCGCGCGCGATGACGCGGTTGTTCCGGTTGTCGTAGATGAGATCGTCGGCCTGCAGGAGAAGGGGCGAGGCTTTGTCGGGCGAGACTTGCTTGGCGACGACCTGATCGGCGGCGTGGGACTGCAGAGTCGTGACAGTCGACTGCTGCGCGCGCGCCATGCCGCCGCAGCACGCCAAGCATGCCAAGACTGCCGCAAGCACCCTAAGCATTTTCCGCCGCTCTCATACAGCTAACAGCCGCCACCCATAACCCCGCGCTTTCAAAACTCACCCGTCCTCCTGATGAAGAAGGACTGTCGCCGAGAGAAGAAGCACGACGAACGCTGGCGCCCAAGCCGCAACGGCGACTGGCACCAGCCCCGACGCACCCACCTTCCGCGAAAGCTCCGAGAATATGAAAAAGCCGAACCCCCCGGTTAAACCCGTAAGAACCATAGTTTGAATCCTGCCCGAAACGGAAGGATTTCAGCGAGCAGGTTGCAGCGATCAGCACCATCGCCGCCATAAGAATAGGCCGGGACAGGAAGAGCTGATATTGAAGTTCATATTGCGTTGTTGGTATCCCGGCCTTCTTTGCAAAGCTAATAAACCCGGGGAGCTCCCAGAAACGAAAGGGTTTCGATCGACCCTAGACTGTTCATGATTTGAACTAGGGCTGAGATATGTGCTTATGAAGATACTCCTTATAATGTCTGACAGCCTCGCCTGAGCTTTGAACGACGGCATTCTCCAGCCTCCAATAACCATGCCGCAGTTCGGCCTTGTTTGCTTGAATCTGCTCATAAAATCTATTGTTGAGGTCAAATTGCAACAGGGTCACGCCGCCGAGCGTCAAACCCCTGTCCGCGGTCGATTTTGCATGCAGGATCGTCGCGCCGTCCACGCTCTCCTGCCTCAGCCAGGAACCGCTCCCGCGGCCCGACCCGAACGATTTCTCGTAAGGGAGAAGCTTCGTTTGCATGCGCTCGGACTTGGCCTTCATGAGCGAGGCGACGGGGTTGAAGACGGTCACCGCGAAGAGGCCGAAACCGATGCCGACCCAAAGCGCCGGCTGAACGAACTGCCACACGGAGACGCCCGAGGCGCGGATGATGGTCAGCTCCGATGTCCGGCTCAGGCTCAGGAAAGCGGCGATCGTCCCGATCAGGATCGCGAAGGGCAGGGCAAGTTCGGCGAAGATGGGGATGCGCAGGAGGCTGATCACCGCCAGCGTACCGGCGCTGACGTCATTTCGCTTTGAGGCCCCTCTTAAAAGCTCGACGAAGTCTGCAAAGAAAATAAGAAGAAAAGTTACAGCAAAAACGGACAAGATTGTAACGATAAATCTCAAAGCCATGTATCGGCCAAGAATTCTTAATATCATCATGGCGACCCCCGGTGCAGCTAGGTTCGCGGCGCAGCCGCGCCGGCGCCCCGCCGCGCCAGCCATTTTGGCAAGGGCAGGCGCAAGCTCGGAAGGCCGATCACGGGCGCGTTGATGTTGAAGCGAAGCATGATCAGGCCGAGGATCAGCGCGGCGGCGGGCACGCCGTAAATCAAACCCGCCGCCCCCAAATTCTTGCCGACCATGTTGACGCCGGCGATGCCGGTGACGCGGATGGCAGCGCCAATGAAGGCGGTGAAGAGGATGCCCCCGCGTCCTTCGCGGGTTGTCCTTGGCCGGCCGAGATAGACGACCGCAAGCACGGCGAAGACGAGGGCGTAAAGCGCGCCCGAGAACCGCTCATGGATCTCCGACCTGATGCGGCCTTGTTGTTTTCGAAATACGGATCGCCGGCGATCGGGAACAGAAGCTCTCCGGATTTCACGCTCGCGAGGCTTCGATTCCCTTGCGCCGCCCGTTTTCGGCGGTGAAATCCCCAATGTCGAACGCATAGGTTTTGAACACGACGATTTGCGCGTCCGGCTTGCCGGCCTCCTGGCGAAGGATCTGCCCGTCCTGCAACTCCATCGTGGACCTGCGGCCCTCGGTTACGAGTTCTCCCCGGTCCGCGACCACGGTTGTCGTCATTTTCGGGTCCCGCTCGTCACGAACGACAACGCCGAGCAATTCACCCTCATTCCCTTTGTCCCGCATATGGAAGGTGAGGCCGGGCTCCAGGTCGGTGAATTCGCCCGGGCTGAAGAACCTGGGAAAGGAGGTCCGCCCGCACCTTCGAGATGTAATCGGCGAAGCAGCCGCGCCGAGCGGGAATGAACCGTCATGTTCGCGGCCAGCACGGTCGGGAAACGATGATGGCCAGGGTGGGTAGGGAACGAGGGTGCGCCAGTGCGGAAGCGCCCGCGCCGGAAAGCACGATCAACTCGCTATCCCCGTTGAGCCGGTTGAGGGTGTGAAGCGAAGCGATCAGGAAGGCGATCGGCGCCACTGTGACAATCAAACTCGGAATCGCCAGGGATGTGATCTTGAGAAACAAGAAAAATGTTTGCCCCTCGGACGTTAAAAGCTTGATCTCCTTAAGGACAGATGTAAGCCAGACGATGAGGGTCAGCGAGACGATAATCGTGATCAGAGCGGAGGCCGTCTGGCGAAAGATATAACGGCTGATCAGCATGCTCTGGCTCTCCGCGGGCCGGCCCCCGCGCTCTCTTCCGGGTCAGCGTTTACTACACGCACGGCTTCATGGCGCATTTTCGGCCATGGCGGGCTTTGCATTTGCGGCCCTTTCCTGTAGGGTCGCGTGTTGTTCATAAGAGCAATGTTCTTCGCGCGCTATCCGGTCTCCTCACTCCATGACAGAGCTTCCCCGCATTTCGTTTCTCTCCCTGGATTCGAAGCCTCAAGCCTCCACGGCGATTTATTTCGTTGCGGAGGAAGAAGGGCTGCCCGCGCATCTCAGGAAGCTCGACGCTTCGACCGGAGGGACGATTACCAGGGCGATGGACATCGCCGCCTTCAAGCGCAAGCGCAAGAGCGTGGTGGAGATCCTTGCGCCGCACGGGCTTGCCGCTGCCCGGCTGATGCTTGTGGGCGTTGGGCGATGCGAAAACTTTGAACGCACGCGAATGGATGGAAATCGGCGGCGCCGTGCGCGGCAAGCTGCCTGCGAAAACGCTCGAAGCCGATATCGTTTTCGACGGGGTCGATCCTTCGGACCAGGAAGCGCCGGCCGCGTTCGCGCTCGGTTTCTCGCTTGAGAAATTATGCGTTCAAGAAATACAAGTCCAAAAAGGCCGGCGGCGGCGAAGCCGAGGAGTCCGAAGGCAATCAAGACCCGGCACCGCCCGCGGCTGACGATCTTTTCCAAATGGGGCGGCGAACTCGCCAAGCGGATTTCAGAAGAAACGAGGCCGTGCTCGAAGGCGTCTACCTGGCGCGCGACCTCGTGAACGAGCCTGCGAATATCCTGA
This sequence comes from uncultured Alphaproteobacteria bacterium, assembly GCA_963727795.1. Classification (GTDB taxonomy): domain Bacteria; phylum Pseudomonadota; class Alphaproteobacteria; order Rhizobiales; family Rhodomicrobiaceae; genus Rhodomicrobium. The sequence continues at coordinate 82,363 of CAVSHC010000002.1, read as the reverse complement.
CGCCGCCGCATTTCGTGGAACGCCTGCGCGGGCTTGAAACGGAAGGCCTCAAGGTCGAGGTCCTGGATGAACGCGCGCTCAAATCTCTCGGCATGAATGCGATGCTCGCCGTCGGGCAAGGCAGCGCCCAGCCTTCCGCAGCTGTCGTTTTGCGGTGGAACGGCGCGCCGAAGGGCGCAAACGGCGAGGGCAATCTTGTCTTTGTCGGCAAGGGCGTGTGCTTCGACTTCGGGCGGCATCTCGATCAAGCCGAGCCAGGGCATGGAGGACATGAAGGGCGATATGGCCGGCGCGGCCGCGGTGGCGGGCGTCATGGTGGCGCTTGCCCGGCGCAAGGCTCCCGTCGCCGCCATCGGGCTTGTCGGCCTTGTCGAGAACATGCCGAGCGGCACCGCCAGCCGGCCCTGGCGACATCGTGACCTCCGCATCGGGGCAAACCATCGAAATCCTGAATACGGACGCCGAGGGCCGGCTCGTTCTGGCCGATCTCCTTTGGTACGCTCAGGCGCATCTGCAGCCGAAGCTCATCGATCACGCTGGCGACGCTGACCGGCGCGATCCTGGTTGCGCTCGGCAAGGAATATGCCGGCCTGTTTTCCAACGACGACGCGCTTGCGTCCCAAATCGTTGAGGCCGGGCAGGACGCAGGCGAACTTGCCTGGCGGCTGCCTCTTTCGAAGAAATATAACAAAATGATCGATTCCAAGCTTGCCGATATCAAGAATATCGGCGGAAGGGATGCGGGCTCGATCACCGCCGCGCAATTTCTCCTGCGTTTTGTGAATTCGGGCGTGGCCTGGGCGCATCTGGACATCGCGGGAACCGCGATGGGCTCGCCCTCGACGGACATCAATCCGAGCTGGGGATCGGGCTACGGCGTGCGCTTGCTCGATCATTTTTCGGAAAAGTTCTACGAGAACGAATCCGGCGTCAAATAGAAAAAGGTTCCATAATGCATCTTATGCGAATGGCAGCGGGCGCGCTTTGGAGCCGCCGCGAGCCTGGTGCGCTGCCTGCATTGAGGACTTCGGTTCCGTAACGCGGGCGCGATTTTCGAAGAAACCAGAACAAAATGGGAACGTCCGCAGCCGCGATGCGCTCCGCAGCTTGCTTTTTTGGGCAAATTTGGATGCGGTCTTCAATTTTTGACGAAAAAACACAACCACACCCGTCCGGCAGAAGCCCCGAGTGCAGTCAATACCCTAACGTCGGCTGAAATGCTGCATTTCACGAGGCAGATTTCAGCACGCTGAAAGAGCGTCAAATTTTTTGGCGATTGCGGCTGACGCCGCTTATGCGAAAGACGTGATTTACGGCCTAATCATCTCTGCGCTGACACTTTCGCGATGCAACGCATAAACCCCAAAACGCGCTACGGCGGAGGCTTAAGCCGCGACCGGGAAATGGAAAGCTGGATCAAATCGTGAACGCTTTTCATTTCCTTCTCTCCCCCTTGGGGGGCCGATGGCGAAGGGTCCGAAATAGTACCGCGCAGGAAAAAAGGTGATTTCGGCGAACCGAGCAGGCGCGTGCAGCACGGGATAAAAACTGAGCGGCCTAAAGGAGGCGTCCTCACGCGCCGTTTCGTCACCGTGTCCGGTGAACGCGAAGTAAGCCCACAAGTGCCCGCTGCAAGCGAGCAGGATTGAAAGAATCAATCTTTGAATTGACGCGGCGATGCGCATCGCTCAGTCCTTGGGCCGTACGGAGCGGAACATAGAAGGGTAAAATGATTTGGCTTTTTCGGTCAACGGCGGGGAACGCATGAAAAGCGATCAGAACAGTCTGAATGCCAGCAGCGCAGCCGGCGATCGCGCTCAGCGCGCCGCCGAAAGCCTGCAGCGTCTCCTGGATATCATGGCGGCCTTGCGCGACCCTGAGCGCGGCTGTCCCTGGGACCGTCAGCAGACCTTCGAGACGATCGCTCCTTACACGATAGAGGAAGCCTACGAGGTCGCCGATGCGATCGAACGCGGTGACAGGCACGATCTGAAGGACGAACTCGGCGACCTCCTCTTGCAGGTCGTCTATCACGCTCGCATAGCCGAAGAGGAAGGATCGTTCGCCTTTCCGGACGTCGCCGAAGCCATCGGCGAAAAGATGGTCCGGCGCCATCCTCATGTCTTCGGCGAAAGCGGAGGCGAAGGCGGCGCGCATCAATGGGAAGCGATCAAGAAGCAGGAGCGGGAGGCGAAGGCGCTTCGCGGCGGCCCTGCCCCCGCCGCCTCGCTATTCGGCGACATTCCGGCCGGCCTCCCCGCAATCGCGAAAAGCCACAAGCTGCAACGCCGTGCGGCGCGCCTGGGGTTCGATTGGCCCTCGGTCGATCCGGTCCTGGATAAGGTGGATGAGGAGCTTGCAGAGCTTCGCGCCGAGATCGCAAGCCCGCCGGCCCCGGACAAGAAGAAGCGTGAGTTCGAGGAATTCGGGGATCTCATGTTCGTGATGGTCAATCTGGGGCGGTGGCTCGGGATCGATGCCGAAGCCGCGCTTCGGGCCGCCAACGTGAAATTCACCCGCCGGATGGAATTGCCATGGCCGCCCAGGCGCATGAGAGCGGTCATGCGCTCGAAACGATGACCTTGGACGAAATGCAGGTTCTATGGGACCGCGCGAAAGCCTCCGAGAAGAATGGCGACGCCGGCGCTTGACGAAAGCCGCAAGGCCCCCAGGGTGCTGGCGCTTTCGTCAGTTTTGTAAGGCGGAAGCGGCCTTCGTCATCGACGCAATTCACACCCCGCTAGACTAAGGCTGCTTCGCCTTCTCCTCGGCGATCAGCTCCTTTTTCGAAAGCTTGCCGATCAGCGTCCTTGGCAACTCCTCGCGAAACACGATTTCGGTCGGCAATTCGATCTTCGATATCCGCGCCGAGAGAAATTCGATCAATTCTTCCGCGGTCATCTGTTGCCCCTGGCGAAGCTTGACAAACGCTTTTGGCGCTTCGCCGCGATAGGGATCGGGAATGCCGATCACCGTCACTTCATCCACGGCCGGGTGTTCGTAGATGGCTTCCTCGATCCGGCGGGGATAGACGTTGAAGCCCGAACAGAGGATGAGGTCCTTGATACGGTCGACGATGTAGGTGAAGCCGTCTTCGTCCATGTAGGCCACGTCGCCTGTGCGGAAAAAGCCGCCGATGAAGACGTCCGCGGTCTCACGGGGCTTGTTCCAGTATCCCTTCATGACCTGCGGGCCCTTGAGGCAAATCTCGCCCTTCTGGCCGCGCGCGACTTCCCGTTCGGAAGCGCCGAGTTCGCGCAGCGACATGATCGTGCCCGGCACGGGCAGCCCGATGGACCCTTCCTTGGCCGCCCCAAAGATCGGATTGAGGTGCGTCACGGGCGAGGTTTCCGAAAGCCCGTAACCCTCGACCAGCTTGCACCCCGATACCCGCTCGAAATCGCGCTTCACCTCGAGCGGCAGCGGCGCGCCGCCGGAAACGCAGAACTTGAGGGAGGAAAGGTCGTGCTTCTTGATGTCCGGCGCCTTGGCCAGCGCGTTGAACAGCGTCGGCACGCCCATCATGACGGTCGGCTTGCTCTCATCGATGAGTTGCAACGCCTGCTTCAGTTCGAAGCGCGGCAGCATGATCATCTGCGCGCCGAGCTTGATCGCAAAATTCATGAGCCCGGTCATCGCGAAGGAATGGAAGAACGGGATAACGCAAAGGAATCGCTCTTCACCATAACGCACGAGGCCCGGCACCCACGCCTCGGCCTGCTGCACGTTCGCTGAAAGATTGACGTGCGTGAGCATCGCGCCCTTCGGCGTTCCCGTCGTGCCGCCGGTATACTGCAAGGCGGCGACGCCGTTGACGTCGAGCGCGCACGGTTCGAACTTGCCGTCGTTTTGCATAAGATCGCGCGACGCGATCACGCCGGAGCCCGGCTTCCACGGCGCGACGTCCTTGCCCTTCAATAGACTGAAAAGGAAGCCCCTTCAGCCCCGGCAGCATGTCGCGGAAGCGCTCGACGACGACATGCTTGACAACCTTGGCGTCGAGAAGAGCTTTCGCCTTGGGGAACGTCGCCTTGAGATCGAGCGTGACCGATGATGTCGAGCGCCCGCGTCCTTCACCTGATAGGTCAGCTCCGGGACGGTGTAGAGCGGGTTCAGGCCCACGACCGTTCCGCCGGCTTTTAGGATCGCATAGTAGATAGATGACGAAAGCCGGACAGTTCGGGAACAGAAGCCCGACGCGCGTCCCCTGGCGCACGCCCACGCCCTGCAACCCTTTGACGGCCCGGTTCACCGCATCTCCGAGCTCGGCGTAACTCATCGTCTTCCCGAAGAACCCCGTCGCCGGCCTTGCGGGAAAGCGAGCCACGGCGTTGTCGAGAAAATCTGGCAGGGCGTCGGATGGAAAGTCTGGAACCAGTCCACGCCTTGCGGGTAAGACTTCAGCCAGGGATAGGCGGCTCGATGGCTTCCCGGCTGCTGGCGCGGCGCCGGTCAACCCGGCTTGTTCCGAACTTTCCATTGTTTGCCACCCTAGGGTTGTGTTCGAATGTTTTGCCAATAAGGATGGATCCTAACTCTGGCGCGTCAAGACCAAAACGCGACGTTAAGCACAGCGGCTTCAAGTCGCCTCTCCTCGACATGCCGGAAGATTGCAGCGCATAAGCAATTCGCTCTCCCGTGGAGAGAAATTGTTCATCGTGCGGGCGTCCGGCTGGACTTGAGGCGGGTTTGCCGCTATCTCGTTCGCCACGCGTTGACTGGATGAGCGGGAACGCTCAAACGGTTACGCCTTCAAAATCGCCGAGGGAGCTGCCATGGACGATGTAGCCGAGAAGATTATCGCGATATTGCGGAAGAACATGCGCAACCCCGATAAAGAAATTACGCTGAGCACCAAGCTGACAGATTTGGAGATCGAATTGCTCGATCTTGCAGTCATCGTTTTCGATATCGAGGATACCTTCGGCATCCAGATTCCCTACAATGCCAATGAAGAAGTGGCCGATTTCGCCACCGTTGGCTCCGTGGTCGAAAGAGTGAAGGCGGTTCTTTCCGGACAAGAGACCTCGAACGCAACAGCTTGACCGCTGCTTTAGGACATTCGACATGGCATTGAACGGCAAGGGGCGCCGCGTCGCGGTGACCGGCATGGGCGTTGTCTCGTGCATCGGCACGGGCGTCGACAAGTTCTGGAGCTCGATAAAATCGAACACGCACGGGATCGCTCCCCTCGCGGGCTTCCCTTTGCAGGATCTGTATATCAAGATCGGCGGCGAAGTCCGCGATTTCGATCCCGCCCAGCGCTGCAAAAGCAAGGCGGTCATCCTCTCCGATCGCTTTTCCCAATATGCAAGCGCAGCCGCGGCGGAGGCCGTGCGGCAGTCCGGCCTGGAAACGCCCTTCAAGAATGGCGAGCGCGCCGCGGCGATCGTGGGCTCCGGAGTAGGCGGCCTCACCACGCTCGAAAAGGCCTACGAAGACATCTTCGTCCATAAGAAGAAGGCGACGCATCCGCTCACGCTCTTGCGCAGCATCGGCAGCACGGCGGTCGCCCATGTCAGCATCGACCACGGCATCAAGGGGCCGGTTTTCGGCACTGTCAGCGCCTGCTCCACGGCGGCGCACGCGATCGGCCTCGCTTTCCAGATGATCCAGGCCGGCGCGGTGGACGTCGCGGTCGCCGGCGCGTCGGAGGCGGCCATCAATTATGGCTCGCTGCGCGCGTGGCAGGCGATGCGCGTGCTTTCGCCCGATGGCTGCTACCCGTTCTCGAAGCGGCGCAACGGGACGGTGCTCGGCGAAGGCGCCGGCATTCTCGTTCTCGAGTCCATGGATCATGCGAAGGCCCGCGGCGCTGCCGTTCTCGCGGAGCTTTTGGGTTTCGGGATGACGTCGGACGCAAGCGATATGGTGAACCCCGATATCGAGGGGCCGTCGCGCGCGATGCAGATCGCGCTCGCCGGCGCCGGTCTTGCGCCTGGCGACATCGATTATCTGAATGCGCACGGCACCGCGACTGCGGCCAACGACATCAATGAAACCCGCGCGATCAAAAGGGTGTTCGGAGAGCATGCAAACAGGCTCCCCATCTCCTCCACGAAATCCATGCATGGCCATTGCCTGGGCGCGGCGGGCGGCGTGGAGGCCGTGGTTTGCATTCAGGCGATGCGCGAGGGCTTCATTCCGGCGACGGCTGGTTTCGACGAGCCGGGAAGCGAGTGCGATCTCGACTACACGCCAAATGAGGGCCGTTCTCGCAGCATCGGGTATGCAATGTCGAATTCATTTGCATTCGGCGGCCTAAATGCGGTGCTTGTCTTCGGCCCGGCCCAAAACTAACACGAAATCGCCTGACTTTCGCCTCAATGATAGACTGCGTGAAACGCCTTGGCGATGGCCTCCCGGCTGCCGGCTGTCCCGGTCTCAACGGCGACATGGTGCAAAATGCTCGCCTTGTGCCCGGCATTCCGGGTGCAGGCGGCCGCATAAGGTAATCCAATGGCAAGCATGTTTGACGAGCATTCTCCCCTGGCCTGGATCTCCTTCACCATTATCATCCTCGCCATCCTGGCGGCCGACCTCGGAATTTTTCATCGGAAGCCGAGGGAGATCCCGGTTCGCGAAGCGCTCTGGGCCACAGCCGGCTATATAACGATTGCCCTTTGTTTTAACGCCTGGATTTATTTTGAGTTTGGACATGAAAAAGCCGTCGAATTTCTGACCGGCTACTTCATCGAATACGCGCTAAGCATGGACAACATTCTCGTTTTTGTTGTCATTCTCGCCTACTTCCAGGTCCCGGCGCAACTCCAGATGCGCGTGCTTCTTTGGGGTATTCTTGGCGCGCTTGTCTTGCGCGGCATCTTCATTCTTGCCGGTTTCGCCTTGATCGAGGCCTTCGATTGGACGGTGATCGTGCTCGGCGTCTTCCTGATTTACACCGGCTTCAAGACGATGCTTTCAGGCGACGAAACGATCGACCTGAAGGAAAGCCGCGTCATCAAATTCACGCGCAGGATTATCCCAATCACCCACGAGTATCAGGGCGAACGCTATTTCTCGCGCATGGAAACAGGCAAGCTGGTCGCCACGCCTCTCTTCCTCGTGCTCGTAGTCCTGAACATTACCGATATTGTCTTCGCGCTCGATTCCATCCCTGCGATTTTCGCGATCACACGCGATCCGTTCATTGTCTTCACATCCAACGTTTTCGCAATCCTCGGGCTTAGGGCGCTTTATTTTGCGCTCGCCGGGATGGTCGACAAGTTCCGCTACCTGAAATATGGCCTCTCGCTGGTCCTGGTCTTCATCGGGCTCAAGATGATTTACAACTACCCGGCGTGGCTGGAGGACATTCCGACCGAGTGGGCGCTTGGGGTGACCGCGTTCCTCATTTTCGGTTCGATCATTGCATCGATCATCCGCAACCGGCTCGATGAACGCGCGCCGACGTAAGCCGCAATTGGCGCGCCAGCATTACCCCTCATCCTGTCCTTCTCCCGCAAGGGGAAAAGGGACGGTGCTGCACCGCGAGCGTACTCCCTCTCCCCTTGCGGGAGAGGGCTGGGGCGAGTGGTTGCGATGTATTGCTGATCGATGATTCTCGACACTGCCGTCAGCGTGCGCGTTCCAGAATCGAACAGAAATTCGCGACCGCGACTCCGCCCATATTGAAGACGCCGGCAAGGGCCGCGCCCGGGATCTGCATGCCTCCGGCCTCGTCCATAAGCTGCATCGCCGCCAGGATATGCATCGACACGCCCGTCGCGCCGATCGGGTGGCCTTTCGACTTCAGGCCGCCGGATGGATTGACAGGAAGCTTCCCCGTCTTCTCGGTCCAGCCTTCCCGCACGGCCACGCAGCCCTGACCGGGAGCTGTGAGGCCCATGGCCTCGTAATGGATCAACTCCGCAATCGTGAAGCAGTCGTGCGTTTCGGCAAGGCTCAGATCGCCGAGCGTGGCGCCCGCCTGCTCCAGGGCCTTCGCCCAGGCCCGGCGCGCGCCATCGAAAGCCGTTGGGTCACGCCGCGACAAAGGCAGAATATCATTGACGTGCGCGGCGCCGCGGAACCTGATGGCTCTCGGCGCGTCGCCCGCCGCATCCGCGGCCACAAGGACGAGCGCAGCCGCCCCGTCGCTCACGAGCGCACAATCGCTGCGCTTCAAGGGAGCGGCGGCATAGGGATTCTTATCGGAGACCGTGTTGCAGAACTCGAAACTCAACTCCTTGCGCATCTGCGCCAGCGGGTTCGCCGCGCCGTTCTTGTGGTTCTTGACGGCGATGCGGGCAAGCTCTTCCGAGCGGTCTCCATATCTCTGGAAGTAGGTCTGCGCGATCCGCGCGAAGATGCCGGCGAACCCGCCTTCGACTTGCGATTCCTCTTTGCGATAACAGGCGCCGAGCAGGATGTCGCCGCCTTCCGCCGCCGATTTCGCCGTCATCTTCTCGGCCCCGATGACGAGCGCAACCTTGCCCTGCCCCGCTTCGAGGAAATTGAGCGCCGCGTAGATGGCCGCCGAGCCCGAGGCGCAGGCATCCTCCACCCGCACCGCGGGCTTGTCAGCCAGCGCCGGCTCAATCGCGCCGGGCATCGCGCCAAGGAAATCCTGCTTCTGGAAGCCATTGTTCATCACGCCGGTGAAAACCGCGTCCACCTCGCTCGCCTCGATGCAGGCGTGGTCGAGCGCCGGCCGCAGGACGCGCGCCATCAGGGCCTCGATGTCAGGGTCTTCCAGCTTCCCGAAGGGCGAATGCGCCCAGCCTGTGATGAATGCCGAACGGACCATGAGGTTTTCCTCCTCTTGAATGCTCTGGCATATAGGAGCAAGGTTCGCAAATTTCGAAGCCGGGGCGCAAAGATGCGAGAACAGCCGGCCGGAAGTTCGCACTCCCATAGCGGCCTGCGTCCCGAAAGGCCGAGTTGATCCCGCCCCGACCCAACCCGGTCAATGCGCCCTCATCCTGACAACGCGCGAATTTCCTTGCCTCACCGGCACAGGCGGCGTAGGTAGCATAACTACGATATAATTGGTCGGAGTTACGATGGCGTTCATTACCACTGGCGTCGAGTACGGATTGCACTGTCTTCTCTATTTGACGGGCCCCGCCCCTCAAGCCCCGGCCCCGGGCGTTCGCGACCTCGCCGACCTTCAAGGCGTTCCTGCCGAGTATCTGGCGAAGGTCTTCACCAAACTGTCCAGGGCAGGTTTGGTGGTGGCGACCGAGGGGGCGCGCGGAGGCTTCGCTCTGGCGCGGCCGGCGGATGAAATCAGCTTCCTGGACGTCGTTCATGCCATCGACGGAGACAAGGCGCTCTTTGAGTGCCGGGAAATTCGCGAGCGCTGCGCGGTATTCCATTCCGCGGCGCCAGCTTGGGCGACCAGCGGAGTTTGCTCAATCCACGCCATCATGCTGGCCGCCGAAAAGCGCATGAGGGACGAATTGGCCAGTCATTCGTTGGAGGAACTTGCTGTGCAGGTTGCAGCCAAGGCGCCGGCCAACTTCAGCCCCCAAATCGCGAACTGGCTGGAGAAGCGAACCTTGAACCGTCGTGGCGATCACGGCGCTCACCATTCGGAGACCTAAACCATGGATCAACGGCTCGACCTTATGAATGTTTCGCCCGAGGGTTACAAGGCCATGCTGTGTCTGCACTCTTATGTGCAAAACAGCGGTCTCTCACTCGGCCTGCTAGAGCTGGTGAAGATGCGCGTATCACAGATCAACGGCTGCGCCTTCTGTATCGCCATGCACGTCCCATTGGCTCGTAAGCATGGGGTCAGCGAGGACCAATTGCACCTTCTCACAGCATGGCGGGAAGCGCCGATTTATAGCCCAAAGGAGCGTGCCGCCTTGGCCTGGGCGGAAGCGCTGACGCATCTTAACGGAGGCGACGTTTCCGACGCGGTTTACGCCGGGATGCGGGAGCATTTCTCTGAGAGGGAAGTGGCCGATCTTTCATTTGCGGTCGCTGAGATCAACGCCTGGAACCGCCTGATGATTTGCACGCGGACACCGCCCCTGTTAGGGAGCGCGTCAACCTGAATCCGCTGTGAACGAGCATCCGCTTCTGGCGCTATCTCTCCGGCGCTGACGCTCCCGCGAAAACGGGGGCTTGCAGGCACGCATCGCGGCGCGAAGAACTTTCGAGGCGCGCCACGTCCGCAACCTGCCTGAACGAGTTCTCGGGGCCACTTCATCCGCAGGCTTGGGATGTTCGCTTAAAGGATGTATTTGGCGTTGACCGTGATCGCCGTCTTGCCCTTGATCTCGAACTGAGCCTGATCGAAACGCGGCTTCCCCATCAGCCGCGGGTTGGTCGATACGCCGACGCCTTCCGTGGGAATGCCTAAAAAGTTGGTGTCGAGTTGGCCATTTCCGTTCTCATCGTGGATGGCTGCGACGGCGTAAACGCCATCCTTCAATCCGGTATAGGTCATGACCACCTTCCCGGCGGCGATGATTGCCTTGCTCTGGCGGATGGGCAGGCCTTTCATGCAATCCGGGAATGACGCCTTATCCGAACTTTCCGCTGAAAACACGCAGAGTATGACCTGGCCATGATCGTTCCTGAGATTATCGATCGTGACGGTCAGATCCGCGGCGGCGGCGTGCGACAGGTCAAAACAAAAAAGCATTGCAGCCGAAGCTGCGATAGCAAGACGGGATTTCATGAGAAGGCTGCCTTGAGTGCGGAGGGTAGTCTTGCGATAAGCAAGGCTCGCGGCGAGATTGAGGCAGGTTAAGCATACCCCTCGAACGGGCACACCAGTTACAGGTTGTTACAAGGTTTTTAACGCCCCCCGGTTTAGCCTTTGTTAGGGCGAAATCCAGCCGTCATTTTATGCTTGGTTGGATATCGGCATCTACTCACGCAGAGGATGAGCGGCGTGAGATGTTCGCGGGAGTTCTTCCATGTTCAAATCAGTAAAATACCTTGTGAGCGTTGGCCTTTTTGCCGGCGCAACGGCGGCGGCCGCAATGGAGCCGCCGCCCGAAGTTCTCGATAGCGTCATGGCCGCGTGCAGGCCCGATTACCATCGCGTCTGCTCTTTTGTCCTTCCAGGCGACGCCCGCGTGGGCCGCTGCCTTCTCGACCATGAAATGGAGCTTGCCCCGGCCTGTCTCAGGGCGATCAAAGTCGCCCACGCCATCGAGGTGTGCATGCCCGAATACCGCCGCTTCTGCAATGGCGCGGCTGCCGGCGGTGGAGAAGTTTTGCAGTGCCTCGCGGAACGCATGGAGGCGCTCGCGCCCGAATGCCAGCGCGTCATCAGCGCGAACGCGCCCTACGGCGCCCCAGGGAATGACCGTTACGGCGACAATCGCGGACCTGCGCCCTATGCAGAGGCTTACCGCTTTGATGCTCGCCCCGGCGAAGGCCAGCCTTATCGGGATGATGGCGCCAATAGCGATCGTCCCTACGACGATCGCTACGCCGATCGCAGCTATGACCGCTACGGCGGGCCGCCGTATGGCGAAGCGCCTTATTCCGATCAGGGCTATAACGGTCCGGGTTATCCGCAGCCCGCTCCGGGCTTCCAGCAGCCGGGGAACTATCCTCCGCCCGGCGATGAGCCGATGCCTTTGAAGTAGAGCTGCGTGCGCTCGGCGCTTGGCCAATACGGCCCGGCGAAGCGCGAGCCTGGATCGTAAAAAGGCAAGCGCTCGAACTTGTTAGACCCCGGATAAGGCTTCGCCTTTCCGGGACTTGATTACCCTCACGTCTCCGCTGGCGGAAGGAAGCTCTGAAAACGTTGGCGAATTCCGCCGCAAGGTCATGGCCGGGCTTGACCCGGCCATCCAGTCGTTAAACTGAAATGCAGTATATTTTCCTGGATGGCCGCCTCAAGGGCGGCCATGACGATGGAGTTAGCGGAAACATCGGGGTAATCAAGTTCCGGGATGACGGTGACTTACCGCGCCGGCAAGCTGTGCCAGCCCTTAAGCTGGCGCTTAAGTCTCCGTCCGCAGATCCGCAAAATTTGGAAACTTCGTCAGCACGGGATCGTTGCGGGTCGGCTCCAGTAAAGGCAGGATGCGCCGGAAGACCGCGTTCGCGACCGGCGACGTGTGACGGATGTAAAGGTCGAGCGGCTCCAGCACGTGACGCATCTGCAGCTTCGGAGCATAGCCGAGGCTCGTGCTCACGATGGATTTGAACTTGTTCGCAATCGCCCAGGCGATGATGTCCCGCATCACATAGAAATAGAGGTGAAGGTCGAGAGCGATCGAATAGTCGAGCCCGAGATATTCGCCGTAGAGCGTGTCGCCCTGGATCATGCAAAGGGAGAAGGCGATGATTTTCCCATTCTTGCGCCACAGGAAGAAGCGCGCCTTGTCCGGCATCCGCTGGCCGATCTCCCGGAAATAGGATTTCGTCAGCTTTTCGAACTTGAGGTCGGAGCGCTCGTACACCTGTTCGTAAAGGACGTAGATCCCGTCGACCACGGCCTCCGCGTTCGGGATCACTTCGAGTTCGATTCCGCCCGCCTCCTCCGCCGCCTTGAACTTCCGCCTGAACTCGGTGCGCCGTTTGGCTTTGATGGCCTTGCTCAGATAGTCCTCGAAGCTCGAGTAACGCGAGACATCCAGCCGCGTCATCGGCATGCTGGGGACGCAGGTAAAACCGCGCTCAAGGAAGCAGGAAAGAGCGCTGCGATACTCGGACGGAAACTCTTTTAGCACGATGAGCCCGGCCTTTTCCCGACGCGCGAGCCGCGTGATGCCCGCCGCCACGGTCTCCGCCTGACTGCGCCGCGCAGCATTTTCCTCCGCGAAGAGATGTCCTTCTCCGGCGGCGCAGCCGGCCATGAGCGTCCTCATTTTCAAGAACTGCGGCCAAACCCGGCGCACCGCGGCGGCGAAAGCCTGCACCTTCGGCCCAACGCCCGCGAGGAGGTCCTGATCGAGCATGAAGAAAGGCTGGATCGCGCAGATCTGGCCGCCTTCGTCCCTGATGACGAAATAGCGGTAGTCGAATTCGGGGCAGATCGTATCTTCGACGATCTCATAATACCGCCAATCCTTCCTGAGATGGCCGAACGCGCGCGCCCACAATGGAAGAGCTTCGACTTCGGATCGCCTCATGATGGAAAGCGGCTCGCCCTCCCATTCGGGGACGGCCGCTTCACTCGAAAAAAGGCTGCGCCTGTGAACGCGCTCCGACACCATCGACATCTCGTATGCCCCAACAGGAGAGTTAACCCGCCAAAGACCGGCGCCGATGCAATAAAAACACGTGAATCCTGTATAAGGTTCTAACAATTTTTGACAAAATCAAGCCAAGCCGCTTTATGCGCGGCCGGGGGATTGCGTTTTGAACGCGCAATTACAGCAAGGCGCGCGTCAGGCGGCCTTCTGGCCCGCATCCTTCTCGTCGCGAAGGGGCAGAATGCAGGTGACGGTCGTGCCTTCCCCGACCCTGCTCTTGATGTCAAGCTTGCCGCCATGCATCTCGACGAGCGAGCGTGAAATCGCAAGCCCGAGCCCGGTTCCCTTGTGCCCCTTCGTGAGTTGGTTGCCCACCTGCTCGAACGGCCTGCCGAGCCTTCCCAGGTCGTGCTTTGCGATGCCGACGCCTGTGTCCGCGATGGCGATCCGAAGGCTGTTGCGATAGCGATAGGCCCTGAGAACGACCTTGCCTCCCGGCGGGGTGAACTTGACCGCGTTGGCGAGGAGATTGATCAGCACCTGCTTCAGGGCGCGCTTGTCGCCGAACACCGAGAGGCCGGAATTGCCGCTTCGAACGAGTTCCACCTTCCCTTCGATGGCGCTCGGGTGAACGACGGTAAGGCATTCCTCGAAAAGCGGATTCAACACGACCCATTCCGGGGACAGGGTCATGCGGCCGGCTTCGATTTTCGACATATCGAGAATGTCGTTGATCATTTCCAGGAGATAGCGGCCGCTGGCGTAGATGTCCTTGACGTAGCTCTCGTATTTGGGATTTCCGATGGGGCCGAGCACGCCATCGCGCATCATTTCCGAAAAGCCGATAATGGCGTTCAAGGGCGTTCTTAGCTCGTGGCTCACATTCGCCAGGAATTCAGACTTGGCCTGGTTGGCGGCCTCGGCTCTTATCTTTTCCTCATTATAGCTTTCGGCGAGCTCGCGAAGCTGCCTCGCCTGAATTTCCAACTGTCTGCGGCTTTGTTCAAAGCCGTCGACCCTCGCCCTCATTTCCTGCTCCCGTTCGAGAACCCGCCGTTCGCTGAGCTTCGAAGCCGTAACATTCGCGCCAAAGCTGACCAAGGTTCCGTCCCCCGTCGAATAGTCTCCAATCTTTAGCCACCCGCCACAGGGCGACTGCTTGTCCTGGAACTGCCAGCGCCCCGCGGGGCCGCGAGCCTCCGGGGGCCGCTGCGCGATCGGCAATCCCGCCTGCGCCTGCACATCTTCAAAAGACGCGCCGTTCAAAGCGGGCGCTCCCGCGATCCGGTAGAGCTGCCGGAACTTCCGGTTGCAGAGCATACAGCCGGTTTTGGCGATCCCAGACCGCAATAGAGATCGGGAGCGATTCCAGCGGCCCGGTCAAGCGGGCGGCGATGTCTTCCCCCGGCGATGTCGCCGATCCATCGGCTGGCAGGACGAGGCCGGTGAACACCGGGCCGCCGCGCCCGCGCTCGAGAGCGCCCCTGAGATGGAAGTTTCTCCAGCCGCTTTCTCCATCCTTGATTTGTATTGGCCAATTCACCCCGCCCTGCGCCGTCCGAAGCGCAATCGAAATGGCGCGATAAAGACAATCGCCGTCGTGCAGGCAGGATCGAAAATCACGGAAATTGGATGAAATCTGGGCGGGAGACAGGTTCAGGAGGCGGGCTGCGTCTCCCTTCCATGCGAGCTCTCCGCTTGAGAGCCGCCAGCTTAGCGCGACCCCGCCCGCAGCCTCGACAGCGGCGGCGTGAGCGGCAAGGGCTTGCTCCGCCGCACTTGCCCTGTTCAACGCTCGCTGACAGGTTGCGGCCGTCGCAAGAAGGGAAATCACGGCAATCAGCAAGAAGGCCGCGACCGCTTCCGGCTTCGGAACCGAAGCCGCCAAAACCGCCGGCGACAGAAGCGCGAGCGCCGCTGCTCCTGCCCCGGCCGCGACCAGAAAAAACTGGGATTGCGCGGGCGCCGCCGGAGGCCTGTGCGCGCTTGACATCGGGTTCTGGGGCTTGAGCAAAAGGGCCTCACACCCCGCCTCCAAAGGCCGCGCGTCCAGAAAAGAGTTGCGATGGGCATGGAGGGCCATATCTTCCCGCCGGTAGAATTAACCCGTATCACCGAGGTGTTAAACTTGCTCCTGTTTGGTTAAGAAAACGTCACTACGGAAAGCGCGGTTCCCTCTGCAGCATCAATCGTTTGGCCTGTCTTCGAAAAGACAGGCCTCTTCTTCGATCGAACTCAAGCCGCCAGCGATTCGGAGGTTCCGCCCGCAAGTTTCGACGCAATCTCCAGGACGTCCGGAGAGATGTTTTTCTTGGCAAGCACACGCTGAAGCGCGGCGGACGCGAGCGCCCGTCGCTTCGGTTCGAAGATTCGCCAGCTTTCGAAGGCGCTGACGAGGCGGGATGCAATCTGCGGATTGAAGCCGTCGATCTCGATCGCGGCGCTTGCGACAAGGTCGTACCCCTCTCCGCTCGCGTCGTTGAAGCGCACCTGATTGCCGTGCGCAAACGCGCCATAGACCGCGCGCACCCTGTTCGGGTTCTTGATCGAGAAAAGCGGGTGCCTGGCGAGGTCCCCGATCCGCGCCAGCGTCCCGGCTCCCGGCGAAATGGCTTGCAGGGCGAACCACTTGTTCATGACAAGAGGCTCGTCCTTCCAACGGCGGTAGAAGCGCTGCAAAGCCTGGTCGTAGGCGGCGCCGCCAACGTCGGAAAGGATCGAGAGGGCCGCCATGGCTTCCGTCATATTCGTAGCGGCGCGCGCCTGCTCCTTCGCCTTGGCGATGCCGAAACGGCTTTTGCCGGCCGCGAGAAGAGCGAGGGAGGCGTGACGCAAGGCGCGACGGCCAACGCTTTCGGCATCGGGGCTGTATGGCTCGGCGGGCGCGCTCCGCTCATAGACCCCTTCAAGGAGCGAACGCTGGCTCCGGCCGAAAGCCTGCCGCAGCGCTTGGCGCGCTGCGTGGATCGCCTCGGGATCGACGTTCTCGCCGATGGCCTGGGCTACATCGGACTCGGAAGGCAGGGAGAGGAAGGCGGCGCGGTAGGCATGCTCCAGGCCGTCGTCGGCTGCGACGGCCGCCGCAGCCGCGACGAAACGGGCGTTGACGCGCGGGGCGCCGCCGTTGGCGATCGCTTTAGCCATGTCCGCGATATGCTTCAGCGCAAAGGCCTGCGCTGTCTGCCAGCGGTTGAAGAGGTCGCTGTCGGAGCGGATGAGCGTCAGCATATCGCGGTCGCTGGCCGCCACGCTAAGCTTCACGGGCGCGGAAAAATTCCGGAGGATAGACAGCACCGGCCGCTCGCCGACATCCTCGAACGTGAAGACCTCCTTCTTTTTCCCAAACATGAGAAGGCCGTTCTGCAGCGGCTTGCCCCCCACCTTGAGCGGAAGCTCCTGTCCGCCGGCGTCGAGAAGTCCGAGACGGATCGGGATCGGGACCGGCTTTCTCTTCGTGCCGCCCGGAACAGGCGCATAGGACTGGCTCAAGGTCAGACGCGCCGAATTCCCGGCCTTGGAATAGACGAGCCGGGCGTCGAGCGCGGGCGTGCCGGCCTGATTGTACCAGGCCATGAAACCTGAGAGATCGGTCTCGTTCGCGTCGCCGAGCGCCGAGACGAAGTCCTCGACCGTCACGGCCTGCCCGTCATGCCTCTTGAAGTAAAGATCGAGCCCGCGCCGGAAGCCCTCCCTGCCCAGCATGGTGTGCAGCATCCGGCAAAGTTCCGCGCCTTTGTTGTAGACGGTGCGCGTGTAGAAGTTATTGATCTCTATGAAAAAAGGGGGGCGAACCGGATGGGCGAGCGGGCCTGCGTCTTCCGGAAATTGCGCGCTTTTCAGAAAGCGGACTTCCTGGATCCGCTTCACCACGGCCGAGCGGACATCGGCGGAGAATTCCTGGTCCCGGAAGACCGTCAGGCCCTCCTTAAGGCAGAGCTGGAACCAGTCCCGGCAGGTGACGCGGTTGCCCGTCCAGTTATGGAAATACTCGTGGGCGATCACCGCCTCGATGTTCTCGTAGTCGCCGTCGGTCGCCGTTTCGGGCCGGGCGAGAATCAGGGCGTCGTTGAAGACGTTCAGCCCCTTGTTCTCCATCGCGCCCATGTTGAAGTCGGAGACGGCGACGATCATGAACGTATCGAGATCGTATTCGAGGCCGAAGCGCTCCTCGTCCCAGGTCATCGCGCGCTTGAGCGACTCCATGGCCCAGGCGCAGCGGTCGTCCTTGCCCGGCTCGACAAAGATCCGCAGATCGACCTTGCGGCCCGAGCGCGTCGTGAAGCTGTCCTCCACCATCGCGAGCCGTCCGGCGACGAGCGCGAACAGGTAGGACGGCTTCGGGAACGGGTCTTCCCAGACCGCAAAATGCCGGTTGCCGGCGAGCTCGCCGCTTTCGACGAGATTGCCGTTCGAAAGAAGGACCGGCGCTTCTTTCTTGCCGGCTTCGATGCGGACCCGGAACTTCGACAGCACGTCCGGCCGGTCGAGAGTGTAGGTGATGCGGCGAAAGCCTTCCGCCTCGCACTGCGTGCAATAGACGCCCTGCGACCGGTAAAGGCCGGTCAGCGCCTTGTTCGCTTCGGGATCGCATATCGTTTCGATCTCGAGTTCGAAGGGCTGGGACGGAACGTTGTGGATCGTTAAATCCTTGCCGGTGAGGTCATACCGCGCTACGGGCAGCTCCTCCCCGTCGAGAGCGGCGCGGACGAACTGCAACATTTCGCCATCGAGCCTTAAGGATTGCGTCTTGCTTTTCGCATCCGGGTTGGGACGGAAGGACAGCTTCGCCTTCACCCTTGTTTGCGAGGGATGCAAGGCGACATCGAGCCAGGTCTTTGAAATCAGAAAAGGCGGCGGCGCATAGTCCTTGAGATAAATCGTTTTCGGCAAATCGGTTTTCATGCAGAACTCCTCGAAGGATGCGACGTTAGACTGCCTTTCGGGCGCATGGCAAACGGTAATCGGGCGGGCTCCCCAGAGGCAAGGCTTCGCCGGCAGGCAGGGCTGCAACGCCATCCCGTCCGGCTGTTGGAGGCGGCTGACACGCAATCTGGTGTGGCGTCTCGCAATTGCCTACACCCTCAGCGGCAGGTTCTCTGAGTCGATTGCGAGACATAAGCCACAAAATAACTAATATTGTTTCTAGTTGTGCCGGCACACAAGCGGCGCGCACTCGGGCGCCAAGACTAAGACCCGGCGGGCGCGCTGGCGCCAAGACCCGCTCATGTCCACGCTCGCCACAACGCTTCTTAACGCCTCATCGAGAGCGAGCAAACCGCTCGTAAGTTTCCGCAATCCTGAGAAGCAGGCTCTTGGCGCGATCATTCGTTGTGCGCTCCGCAAGCTCGCGGGTGTTTTGGGCGCGCTCGCGCCACGCCTGGTAAAACGGCGACCACGCCAGGGGCTCGACAAAGTGACGACTTTCGAAGGAGTTCCGGTCTGTTCTTATGCTTCTCATTACTTCCTCCCACAATACGCCGGGCCAAGCCTCGCCGTTTGCAAAGGATCAGCACAAGCTCGGGGCGGTACGCTGTTACGTAGGAAACACCCCGAAGAGCGGCGCGCGCATTTGCGTGGACGCCGCGTTTAAGGGTTCAGTCGCTCCAGATGTCACTCCGTTTTTCACCCGGCCGCCCTAGTTCAGGTTGCAAGCGAGACGGAACCGTTCTATTCCATTTTCAATAAAGTATTTGTCTGAAGGTAATCATATGGTGACCAGAGCTAGACGCACGCTCCCCGAAACGCCTTTTCCTTCGCGGCTGAGGCCTCTTTGGGGTTGGAAGAGCCTGCGCAAGCTTGCCGGCGGATTTAAAAGCGCAGCCAGCTTCGCCCGCGAATTTGGCGCGGTTCGCCTCGGAGACTGCCTGCTCTGCAGGGCGGTCATTATCCTCTTGCGTGCGCGTTACGGCTTCCCAGCCTACAACATCTCCACAGCCTATCCGTGCCGGGAATACAAGAGCGTCACCGCAGCGCTCGCCGAGTCCCTCTCGCCAGCGGTCGTCGTCGATGTCGGCTGCGGGCTTGGGGAGGTTCTTGCACACATCAAAGCCGAGCGGCGCTACGGGTTCGATATCAATCCGGCAGCCTTGCGTGCGGCGCGGTTTTGGCACAGCCGCAAGATCGTTTTTGCGGAAGGGTCTTTTTTCGATGCAGCCTCGATTGCGGCGCCCGTCAAGGAGCCTGAAATTTCCCTCATGATCATGAACAACTGGGTTCATGGCTGTGATTTTGAAAAGTTCAAAAATGGGATCCTGGAGATCGCGGCTCTCAAGCCTGTCCGCTACATTATTTTTGACTTTTTTCGCGCCGGTTATAACCCAGGCTCGCAAAATTATGCCTACAGCCCCGACGAGCTTAGCTCCCTGGGCGCCCTTGTAAGCGTTGTGCCTGCCGGACAGGGACGCGACCTTTACCTTCTCCGCCTGACCTGAAATATGCGCGTCTTTCACGGCAGCCTGCGTCGCGCAATTCCGCCGCGTCGCAAGGGCGCATTGAAAAGCCGCCGTTTCAAAAAAAGACTGTTACCTCATTATATGAGGAGCGCTTTATGGATAGGAGAAGCTTTTTACTGGGGTCGGCGTGTTTCTGCGGGAGCTGTGCTTCCGCACTTGCGCAAGGCGACGATCCATTCGAACGGCCCCGGCGGCGCCCCGTCGCTGAGCCGGGAGGTGTGCCCGCGCGGCTTTGCGGCACCCCCCAGCCAAGCCTGCGCGATCAGGCGCGGGCAGCAAAGGCGATCAGGGCTTTCCGGAATATAAATCGCGCATTCGTGGAAACGATAATCATCCCTGTCCATTATCACGTGATTCACAATGGCGCGGCAGGAAAGGTTCCCGAAAATCAGATCATAGCACAGCACAGGGTGCTTCAAGCCGATTACGCGGCCACCAACATGGAATTTCTTCACCGCGGCGTTACCTATACAGACAAGCCGGAATGGTACGAACTGCAGGTCGACAGCGCTGCCGAGCGCGAAGTGAAAACCACGCTGGGCACGAATATTGGCGGTTCGTTGAACATATACCTCGCAAATATATGCAAACAGAGCCCTGGCGACGGCCTGCTCGGCTGGGCGACATTTCCATGGTGGCTCGAGAGCGACGCGGCGATGGATGGCGTCGTGCTCCTCAATGCGAGCCTGCCCGGCGGCGCGGCGCAGAAATTCAATCTCGGCAAAACGGCGACCCACGAGATCGGGCATTGGCTGGGCCTCTTTCACACCTTTCAAAATGGATGCGACGATCCCGGCGACTCCGTTGACGACACGCCGTATGAGGAAGCGCCGGCCTTCGGCTGCCCCGTTGGCAGAAAGACCTGCTCCGGCACGCCGGGAGACGACCCAATTCACAATTACATGGATTATAGCCAGGACAGCTGCCTGACGGAGTTCACGCCCCTTCAGATCGCACGCGTGAGAGCGCTGACCGCCATCCACCGGACGAGGCTGCTTTCGGACAGCGCGCGGGCTTCTCTCGTTTTGGAAGCGGATTAGGCCATGGCGAAGCCAACCCTTTTCACATGCGCAAAATGCGCGGCGGCGCTCGCCTTGGCCATGGCGCTGTGCTGGTCTGGCATGTCCGTTCGCGCGGAGGCGGCCCAAAGGTATTGTGAGCTGTTCGCACACCGTATGGATCGCGGCGGCTTGGACGCGGAGGAGTTCGCCAAGGAACGCGCATACACAGAAGAGGTTCTGCGCCTCTACGGTGAGGCGGAGCGCGGCGCGCTCGGGCAGAGCGAGGTCCTGGAGCAGTTGATGCTCTTGCAGCGGAAACGCTCCGAAGGCTTGCCCGCCAACGCCGCCGGAAAATGCCTGGCGATCGCCGAGCTTAATCCGAAGCTCGCCGAAGCTTTGGCGTCCGGGCGCAGGGATGTCGCCGCCGCCTTCCGGCCCCTGCTTCCTCTTGCCGGCAAAACAGTCGCCGCCGCTTCGGCCAGCTTGCAATCGGCGCTGAGCCGGGCGCGGTTCGGGTCGGACGCCGCCCAAAATGCGTTCATCGAAGACCGGAACTGCTTCATCGCCAATCTCGCGGCCGACGCCATCGAACCGGCAGCCAGGACGCGCATGGACCTGTCCGATTTCGGCGCCGTCAAAAGCTGCGAGACGCCATAGCGAGACAACCTTCGCCAAGAAGCCGCACGCTTCGCTCTTCGTCATCCCGGCCAAGCGAAGCGCGAGCTGGAATCTAAAAAACTCTTATATTTCGTTGTATTAAGATCCCGGATAAGGTTCCGCCTTTCGCGAACTTGATTTCCCGCATGTTTCCGCTATTCGCAGGGTTGCACTTTACTTGCCCGCCATATTTTGCCTGGAAGGCCGCCAAGCTCATCCCCTTCTGAAACTGCACAGGATTGCGCACCATCATTTTTTCTAGAATCACTTAAGTCTTCTTCTATAGAAGAGAAGACATAGACTTGTGGGGTAATCAAGTTCCGGATTTGTCGATTGCCAAACAAATTCACGCAAAAGATTAATTGGCAACAGGGTATGCAACCCTAAGTATAAACTGTAGTACTTGAGCAACACTGATGCAAACAACCGTCGCTCGACTGCCCACGGAGCCCCGAATCGGCTTACCTAGAAACTCAAGTTGGAGTAACTCTTGCTCACTTAGGGCACTCAGTGTGGGAAATAAGATCATGCAAAAGACACTCGCGGCCGCGACGATCGCTGCACTTGCAGGCGTTTCGGGCGCCGCCAACGCCGCTGACCTCTATGCGCCAGCGCCCGCTAGCCTGAAAGACGCTCCTATCTATCTTGCTTCGACCTGGGCCGGCTTTTACGTCGGCGCCAATATCGGAGCCACCTGGAGCAACATCGATATAGCCCGGAACGACTACTTCAATAACGTCTCCGTGTGCGAAACGCCGCCGCCGCCCAAGCCCGTATGGCCGCAGGATTGGAATAAGGGGAAACAGGGGAAAATTAACTCCCCGAAGCCCGTGCAGCCGGTATGTGGTTCGGTGGGTTCCGGCACGCTTGCCGGAGGCAGTCTTTCTTCAACAGGCGTCTTGGGTGGCGTCCAGCTCGGCTATAACTTCCAGCGCGGTGCCGTCGTGTTTGGCCTGGAGGCCGATCTTGGCGGCTTGTCCGACAACGCCCAGGGCACACGCGTCGCTTCAGCCACAAGCTATGGTCCACTGACCGGCCTGCCGGGGTATAATCAAACCGCCGCTGTGACCGTTAAATCGGATGGCGGCTTTTATGGCGATATCGCGGGCCGCCTCGGCTATGCTTGGGGTCCTGCCTTGCTGTACGCCAAGGGAGGCTTTGCCTGGCTGGACACCAGCTTGAACGCCTCGGCTACCGTTGTCGATTCACTCGGTAACGTGTCCGCCTACAGCCACGACACCAGCGCCACATTGACCGGTTATACGATCGGCGGCGGCGTCGAGTATCTGCTGAATCCAAACTGGTCGATTAAGGCCGAGTATCTTCATTTTGACTTCGGCAACCCGAACGAAACCTGGAATAATTTCGATGGAACTGGGTTGAACAACTGGAAGCTTGCGAATAGCAATCTGACGATCGATACCGTTAAGCTTGGTGTTAACTATATCGTTGCTCCAGGCTACCTCCCGCTGAAATAGCGGATCTTCCCCATCTTGCTCAGAGAAACAGCCCGCGAATGCGGGCTGTTTTCATCTTCGCTATTGTGTGGGCCCGAGCTGGCACAATCTCGCCAAGCCAGAGTAAGTCCGCAGCCGGCCCCGAACAGATGATCGGTCCCCTGTGCTGCGGCCAGGTAAGACGGTGCAACGCGGGCATCGCGGCTAGCTTGCCGGATCGCCGCTTGTCGCGCAGATTTCGGCCCGTCGATGACGCCCTCAAATCAGCCCATGCGCGCGCGCAATTCCGGCCAGCGGGCGCTGCGGGCGCGGCCCGACGTGAACGATCACTTCGGAGGCCGCCAGCGCGCCAAGCCGTCCGCAAGTTTCAAGATCGCGCCCTCCCGCCAGGCCGAACATGAACCCGGCCGCATAGAGGTCGCCCGCGCCGGTCGCGTCCACGAGCTGCGCGATGGGCACGACGGGAACGGTGATCGCCTGATCGCCCTTGAGGATGACAGACCCTTTTTCGCTGCGTGTGATGGCGGCCAGACCGCATTCGGACCGGATCGCGGCGCAGGCCTCGTCGAACGAAGAGCCCGGATAAAGGGACAGCAATTCCTTTTCGTTGGCGAAAACGATGTCGACGCGGTCGCGGATGAAGGTCCGGAAGGCGTCGCGATGACGGTCCACGCAAAACGGATCGGAGAGCGTGAAGGCGACTTGCGTGCCGTTGCCGCGCGCAAAATCGGCCGCGGTGAAGAAGGCCTTTCGCGCGGCTTGCGGATCGAACAGGTAGCCTTCCAGGTAGACAATCTCAGCGGATTCGATGGCGGCATGGTCGAGGTCGGCTTGCGCGAATTCAGCGGCCGCGCCGAGATTGGTGTTCATGGTGCGCTCGCCATCCGGCGTGACGAGGATGAGGCAGCGGCCCGTCGGGCTCTCGCTGCCGGCGACGCCATGATGGAAGGAGACGCCGATCGTGCGGATGTCATGAGCGAACACGCTGGCGAACTGATCGCGGCCCACCTTGCCCGCGAAGCCGGCGCGGCCGCCAAGCGATGCGATGCCTGCGCAGGTGTTCGCCGCGGAACCGCCCGATGTCTCGACGGCAGGCCCCATCTTCTCGTAAAGGGCCGCCGCCTCCTCCGCCGAGGTCAGGCGCATCGTGCCCTTGGTGAGGGAGAAGTCGTGGAGCAGGCTTTCCTCGCAGGTGGCGATGATGTCGACCAGCGCATGGCCGATTCCGAGAACGTCGAGAGATTTGGTCATGGCGTTGCGAATTCCGTTTCGGTTGACGCGGCCTTGCCGCTTGGGGAAGGAGCTGCGGTCTTGGGTACGAACCTGCATAAATCGGCGATGATGCACCGCCAGCACTCGGGCTTTTTCGCTTTGCACACATAGCGGCCATGCAGGATCAGCCAATGATGGACGCGCCCGATGAACTCCGGTTCCGAAATGCGCTCCAGGGCAAGCTCGACCTGCAGCGGATTTTTGCCGGGAGCAAGGCCGGTCCGGTTGGCGACGCGAAAAATATGCGTATCGACGGCGATGGTGGGCTCCCCGAAGGCCACGTTGAGCACGACGTTGGCGGACTTTCGCCCGACGCCTGGAAGTTTTTCGAGGGCGGCCCTGTCTTGCGGGACCTTGCCGCCATGCTCCTCGACGAGCGCCTTGGAAAGGGCGATGATATTCCTGGCCTTGGTGTTGAAAAGGCCGATGGTCTTGATCGCGTCGCGGAGCTTGTCCTCGCCAAGCGCGAGCATCTTTTGCGGCGATTCAACCTTCGCGAACAGGCTCTTCGTCGCCTTGTTCACGCTTGCATCCGTCGCCTGCGCCGAAAGCACCACCGCGACAAGCAGCGTGAACGGGTTCTCATGCTGAAGCTCGGTTTTAGGCTCGGGCATCGCTGCGGCGAACCGCGAGAAGACCTCATGGATCTCCTGTGGCGTCAGCAAGGAAACGCCGTCATCGCCATTTTTCGTTTTCGCGCCGGCCTTCGGCTTGCTCTTGGCGCTTTTCGCCGCGCTGGCGGCGCCTCGCTTTTCCATGGCTTGTCGGCTCGATAGAGTTTTACAATACAGAATGGCGATTCAGGCGGCGCCAAGGCCCCAGGCGAAGGCCCGCCGCCCTATCCTCACTTCTTCGTGATCTTGCTGCCTCATCATTCCCGATCGCGCAAGGGTTTTGTCCGCCGCCGCGCTAGCGCGGCGAACGCTTCACTCCTCGATGCATTTCAGCGAGATGTGAACCCCGGCCTTCTCCAGCGCGTCGGCCCTGTCGTGCTTCAAATCCGGGGACCCATAGAAGAGCGCGTAGCCATTCAGGAAAAGCAGGACCGCGAAAGCGCCGACTCCGAAGCTGCCGTAAAGAAGAAAGGGGGTTCCCATGATGATGGATGCGGAGGCCAAAACAATCGCTATTTGCAGCATCGCCATCGAATAATCGTAGAAGGGGTGCTGCGCGAGCGCCAGCTTGCGCTGATTATCGCAAGACTCCGCCAACGCCAGAAGCTCCGCCTTGCCGTGCCGTCCGTCCGTTTCCAGCTTCTGGATTTCCTTGTCGTACTCGATCTTTTTCGTCTGGATGAGTTTGCGGGCCGCCTCCGGAAGGCTTTCCACATTCGGCGTCTCATCGAGTTTCAGCTGCAACTGGTCGTTGGCGAGTTTGAGCTGCGACTGCCGGACGTACTTCGATTGATAGTAGGCGTAGTGATCGTTGCTTTGGAAACCCGCCTGCTGCGCGTTCTTCATCGCGTCGTTGCTGCCCGTGGCTGCGATCGCCAGCAGGACGGCAAGCACGGAGATATAGATCGCCACGCGCTTGTCGTGCTTGCGCTCGGACGTCTCGTCGAAGGCGTCCGCCGGTGTGCCGCTTACGACGCCAACCTTACGCTCCTGCTGCTTGCCGCCGGGAGCGGAGGCGCCATGGGATTTTTCGACTTGCTCGCCGGCCGGGTTTTCAGACGCCGCCCGCTGCGGCGTTCCCGGCCGTGTCTTTCTCGGGTGATTCTTCCTCATGCCTCTCCACAACATCGCCTAAGCGCTGATTTCGCTGGACGCCACGGAGCCATCGGCATTCGGGCGAAAAAGATACGGCTGGCCGGCAGACTCAGGATCTCTTCCGGCAGAAAGCTTGTCGAGCTGCATGATCAGCGCCCGCAAGAATTGCCGTGGACAGAAACAAGCACATTCCATTCCGCCGGCCCCTGTGGCAGAATCACTCAGCGCTGCCGAAGGCCTTTAACGCCGGATTCTATCAAACCTTCTGTACGCTTGCATATCAGCATCAACCTACCGTTTGCGGGCTTGAATTCCCTCGCCCGCGCTTCCATCCTCCTCCTGGTGGGGCGAATTCGCCATTTGAGTCGCGCGTGCTGCATGCGGATGCAAGTGCCGGAATCGAACCACTCTGCGTTAGGCCAGTTCCAGACGGATTGCGATGATCGAAAACAGCGACAACCACGTGAGCGTGGGACGACAGCGGGTGCGGCCGGTATTGCTCGTGGTGCTGGATGGTTGGGGCTTTAGCGAAAGCCCCAAAGACAACGCTATCGCCCAGGCCAGAACCCCTAATTTCGACCGCCTCTGGAGCACGCATCCTCACGCGCTTCTCCGTACTTCCGGGAGGGATGTCGGATTGCCTGAAGGACAAATGGGCAATTCTGAGGTGGGGCATTTGCATATCGGCGCAGGCCGCCTCCTGATGCAGGAGCTTCCGCGAATTAGCGATTCAGCAGAGAGCGGTGAGCTCGCACGAGCGCCCGAGCTTACGGAGTTGATTCAAAGCCTGCGCAGGACGGGAGGCAGATGCCATGTCATGGGTCTGGTGTCTCCCGGAGGCGTGCACTCACATCAGGATCACGCCGTAGCTCTCGCCAGGATCCTTACGGAAGCAAGCATACCGGTCTCGATGCATGTCATTACTGACGGTCGAGACACCCCGCCCCGCTCTGCCGCGGACTTTGTGAGCGATTTCTGTAAGGCGTTACCGGCTTCTGTCAAGATCGCCACTCTTTGCGGCCGTTACTATGCAATGGATCGCGACCAGCGCTGGGAGCGCGTGACGGAGGCCTATCGCGCCATCGTCGAGGGCGTTGGCGCCAGCTTCACCACCATCGGTGAAGCGATTTCGAGTTCTTATGCCGAGGGCGTCGGCGATGAATTCATTCTACCCGCGGTCATAGGCGGCTATAGGGGGATGCAGGACGGCGACGGCTTGCTGTGTTTCAATTTCAGACCCGATCGAGTGCGCGAAATCTTGGCGTCCATTCTCGACCCCGAGTTTGCGTCGTTTCCACGCAAGCGAGTTGTCAAGTTGGCGGCGGCGGTCGGGCTGACGCCGTATGGCGATCGCCTGAAGCCGTTTCTGAAAGCAGTCTTCCGGCCTCAAAGCCTCAAGAATTGCCTCGGAGAGGTCGTTTCAGCTTCGGGCCTGAAGCAGTTGCGCATAGCGGAAACCGAAAAATATGCGCACGTGACCTACTTTCTCAATGGCGGCCGGGAGGTGGTCTATCCCGGTGAGGATCGCATCCTCGTGCCCTCCCCTAAAGTGGCGACGTATGACCTGCAGCCGGAAATGTCCGCCCCAGAGGTGACCGATAAGCTCGTGGAAGCAATCGGTTCCTGCAAATATGACTTGATTGTCGCTAATTTCGCCAATCCCGACATGGTCGGCCATACGGGTAACATGAAAGCGGCGATAAAGGCTATTGAGGTCATCGATACTGCTTTGGGCCGCGTTTGCGAGGCTACGCAGAAGGCAGGCGGCGCGCTCCTTGTCACCGCCGATCACGGCAATAGCGAGTTGATGCGCGACCCCGTCACTCACGAGCCTCATACAGCGCATACTACAAATCCGGTTCCCCTGCTGCTCGTTGCTCCGGGAGATCGGGCGATTTCGAGCGGGCAGCTTTCCGATCTGGCGCCTACGGTTCTGGATTTAATGGGTGTCGCCAAGCCAGCGGAAATGACGGGCGCATCGCTCCTGCGCAGCGCTCACTCGGCGTAAGCCCAACGATAGAGTCCGAGCCATCGCAACGGACCCCTGCTCATGACATGAGCGAGGTCCGGCGATCCTTGATCAGAATCCCGAGCACGTCGCGCATCGAAAACAGGCCGGGCGCGCGCCCTTGGCCCCAAAGCGCCGCAGCCAAAGCGCCGCGGGCGAAGATCTCGCGGTCTTCCGCGCGGTGGGTCAGTTCAAGCCTCTCGCCAGACCCGGCGAAAATAACGGTATGCTCGCCGACTACGCTTCCGCCTCTCAAGGACGCAAAGCCGATCGAACCGAGAAGCCTCTCGCCCGTACGGCCGTCGCGGCCCCGGACGCTGTGCTCCTCCAGCGCGATGCGCCGTCCCGCCGCCGCCGCCTGACCGAGGAGCAGCGCCGTGCCCGAGGGAGCATCCACCTTATGCTTGTGGTGCATCTCCGCGATCTCGATGTCGAAGCGCTCATCGAGCGCCTGCGCAGCCTTCTCGACGAGAGCGGCCAGAAGATTGACGCCAAGGCTCATATTGCCGGATTTGATGATCGTCGCATGGCGCGCCGCGGCCTCGATTTTCGTCTCGTCGTCGGCCGACAGCCCCGTCGTGCCGATCACGTGCACGACGCGAGCCTGAGCCGCAAGCGCGGCCGTCGCCACGGTTGTCGCCGGGGTCGTGAAATCGAGCACGCCTTCGATATGCGTGAACAGTGGAAGCGCGTCTGCGGTTATCTTGACGCCGAGCGCGCCCACGCCCGCGACCTCGCCCGCATCCTTGCCAATCAAAGGAGAGTCCGGCCGCTCGACCGCGCCAGCGACTCCGCAATGAGGCGTTTCGTGGATCAACCGAATGAGCGTGCGTCCCATCCGCCCGCCGGCGCCCATAACCGCTAGCCGCATGAAAGGCCTCGCTTTCCGTCCGGGCTCATAATCGAAAGCTTCAAAGCACTCTGTTCCATTCGCGCCCGCATCCGCAGATCGTCACAAATGCCGGAGAAGGTTCTTTCACCTTTCCCGGCATTTTCGTCCAGTCGCACCAATGTCGAGCTTCAGCGGCTTAATTGTCGCTGCCGAAAGCCACCGTGCGGCGGTTGAGCACGAACCGGATCCAGATCGTCAAAAGGAATTCCGACGCGCCAGCCACGATGAGCACCGCCAGCGAGTTGAGCTGGTAAGATGACAGGTGGAATGTTGGCGTGATGATGGTCTGGACGAGGATCACAAGGCCCGCGACCACGGGAGCGATCGCGAGCACCGAGTCGAGTACGCCCAGCGCGCGGATTTGGCTCGCGGAAAAAAGCAGGAAAGTCATCTGGATGATGAGGTAGAAAAATCCGATCCAAACCGGAACGGCCCACGCCACGCCGCCGCCGGATTCGTCAGGCTTGTATTGGGGGTAATAGCCGATCCAAATCGACCCCCCGATGGTTGCGGCCAAGGCGAGAAGAATGCTGAACCACTCCTCAGGATTGGTGCTTGTGCGCCGCCCGCGATCTTGGAATGTCATAACCGTCCCTTCCTACTTCCATCTAAAGAAGAAATCACTTCAAGCGAAAGCCTGCCGGAAACCCGGAATGCCACACTCGTGGAGCGAATTTGACATCTGAGTTCGGCTTTGCCAGCGAGTTCGCTCTCAAATGTCAAATTCATAAGCTTCACTAGTGTGGCGTCTCGCAATTGCCACCCACCTTTGCGGCAAGCTCTCATAGGCAATTGCGAGACGTAAGCCACACTAGAACTTTGTTTTTGCTAGTGTCCCTTTGTCTCCGAAATGCCGTACGAGCATGCTGCAAGTTTGACGGCAATTCGGAGACGGGACACTAGAAACATATAGTTGCTAGCGGTCCTTTGATTCCGGCATTCGCTCTGAAGCGTGCTGCAAGCGAATTGCAAATGCCGGTATCGGACCACTAGTCTATTGTTTTTGCTAATGTCCCTTTGTCTCCGAAGTTCCGTGCGAGCATGCTGCAAGCCAATGCGGCAATTCGGAGACGGGACACTAGCAGAGGCGGCCCGCAGAGAAAATATTTCTGATGCGCGGCCGCTGCGAGGCCTTCACTTCACTTCGTGTCCGAACGGGTATTTGCCAGACCCGGACGGCGAAAGCGCGTCTTTTTTATGCTTTTTCCCGGAACGCTTTTGCGGCGGCGGAAATCATGTCGCGTGCTTCCGCCGCGTCGCCCCAGCGATCGATTTTCACCCACTTGCTGGCTTCAAGATCCTTGTAATGGTTATAAAAATGGGCGATGCGCTGGAGAAGCATCTCGGGCAGATCGGAATAGTTCGTAATCTTCCGGTAGATCGGCGACACCTTGTCGGACGGCACAGCGATAATCTTCTCGTCGCCGCCGGCTTCATCCTGCATGATCAGCACGCCGACAGGCCTGCAATTGCAGACGGCGCCCGGAACGATGGGACGGGAGTTCGCGATCAAGACGTCGATCGGATCGCCATCGTTCGAAAGCGTGTGCGGGACGAAGCCATAATTGCCGGGATAGTGCATCGACGTGTAAAGCATCCGGTCGACGAACATGGTTCCTGAGGCCTTATCCAGCTCGTACTTGATCGGTTCTCCGCCAATCGGCACCTCGACGATCACGTTGATGTCGAAAGGCGGGTTCGTTCCGGCTGGAATGCAGTCAACGCGCATGATTTCGATCCTTTCGCTTGCGAGAGTGGTAGCGCACTCGGATTCGTTTTTCCATCCTTTTGCTGCCCTCTTGCAAAGATAGGGCTTGCGCCGGGAGGCAAGATCCTTAATGAAGCGGGAGTTGATGGATTTGCATTCGGTTTCAGAACACGCCGGTTTTCCGATGACAATGCTCATTCGTGTCGCGCTTGTTGCGGCGCTGAGTTCAAGCCTTGCCGGCCATGCCTTGGCGGGGAGCCCGAAAGATATCAAGGCCTTCGTCAAGGACGCCTTCAAAGCCAAGATCGACGCGGTCAAGTCGGGCATCTATTGCAGGGCGTTCTCATGCGCCTTCGAGGTCGAGTCTTTCCTGGCGACCGAGACCGATGCGCAAACCTATGCCTTGTCGACAATCGGGTGGCTTGAGGGGACCATCCCCGGGCTGAAGGGTTCCGCGCGGCGCGCGGTCGGACTGACGGGCTCCTATACGCGCGGCACCTGCATCGTGAAAGACCTGAAGCCTGTCTTCGATACGACCACCAACAACAATGGCTGGGGCGCTTCGAAGATCGAGGCCGTGTTCAAGCGCATCGAGATCCCGACGGTCGTCGTGCTCACGCTGGAGGATTGCAAAAAAGTGGACTCCTTCATTTTCGAGTTCGTCTTGAGCGCGGGCCGCTGGCCTCCCAAAGCCACCCCGGCGCGGTTTCGAAACCCATTACCCATAATCCGCAGCAAATAGGTTGAGCGCTGGGGAGTCTTTGCGTTCGATCGCGCCAATCCTAGTAAGACGCTGAAAAACCATGCGGCCCATGGTTCGATAAGCTCACCCTTGTAACTTGAAAACCGCCGCATTGGCGAGGCCTTGTGCCGATGCGGGCGCGGCGGAGAGGCCGTCTCACCCTGGGGCCGAAAAGTCCGCAGCTCAGCATGGGTCCTCCGCCGCAAGTCCATTAAGCCCGAACAGTCGCCGGGGCCGCATATTGAGCCCGTTTAGACAAGGAAGGGCCGGGATGGAGACAAATGCGCAACCTGTTTTTGTAGGCATCGATGTTTCGAAGGGTAAGCTCGATGTGGCGCTCTGGCCCTCGGGAGAACAGTTCACGATCGAACGCAACGCAAAAGGCTTGAACAGCCTTTGCGCCAGGCTCGCCGCCTCGAACCCTGTCACCATCGCCTTGGAGGCCACGGGCGGGTTCGAAACCGTTGTCGCCGCGGCTCTGGCCGCCGCCAGTCTGCCCGTCGCCGTCGTCAATCCGGCCCAGATCCGCGCCTTCGCCCACGCGCTCGGCAAAAGAGCCAAAACAGACCCCATCGACGCAGCCGTCATTGCGCGCTTTGCCGAAGCGACAAGGCCCGCCATCAGACCGCTGGCCGACGCCGAAACCCAGCTCCTCGCCGATTTCATCGCAAGGCGCCGGCAAATCGTAGAGATGATCGTCGCCGAAAAACAAAGACTTGGCCGCGCTCCCGCCAAACGCCTGAGAAAGAGCATCGAACGCCTCTTGAAGGCCCTGGAGAAAGAGCTCTCAAGCCTCAACGGCGATATCGATGCGGCCGTCAGGGCTTCCCCATTGTGGAAGGCGAACGAGGAGCTTCTCACCTCCGTCCCGGGCGTCGGCCCTACCACCGCGCGCACTCTCATCGCTGAATTGCCCGAGCTTGGGACTTTGACGCGCAAGGAAATCGCGGCGCTGGCCGGTCTTTGCCCCTTCACGCGCCAGTCCGGACAGTGGCGCGGCAAAAGCTTCATCGCAGGAGGCCGGGCAAGCGTGCGCGCCTGTTTGTTCATGGCGGCGATGGTCGCAGCGAGGTTCAACCCAACCCTGAAAACCTTCTTTGACCGCCTCGCCGCCGCCGGGAAGCCAAAGAAAGCCGCTCTCGTCGCCGTCGCAAGGAAACTCCTCACCATCCTCAACGCTATCGTCCGAGACCAAAAACCATGGCAAATCGCTTGACAGCCAAGACAGTCGCTGAGGTGCAAGCTATTGATATTGCTCGACCTCATCCTGAGCTTGTCGAAAGATGAAGCAAGGATTTCCGGCTTTTTCATCATCCTGCTAGAGCCTATCCGCTTTTGATGGACTCAAAAGCGGGCTCTAAGTTTTTGTTTTATCGTGCGTCTTATCGGAAAACCGCTTGGCGCTTTTCCGGACGCGCTCTAGCGCGCAGATCGAGCCGCTGGCTGGCTGTGTGCCTAATGAGCAACCCTTCGATCGAATTTGGTGTGGCGGATGACGCCGGCTTTTGTCTTGCTCAAAAGCGGATTAAACGCCTGCGTAAGTCGTAATTGCATCGCGTGGGAGTAATCGGCCTCAGCCAAGGGATCGCTTCATGCGCAGACGAATATTGGGCGCTCTTCTCCTCGCCGCCTTGGGCGCGCCAGATCGTTTCGCGATTGCCGGTGACATGGACGATGCTCAGGGCTGGCGGGAGCTGGCGGCAAGGCCGGCGCTTCTCGATTACGAAGGCGGCCCGAAAGAACAGCTTCGATCCCTGGGCATCACAACCAATGTCTGGGTCACTCAATTCTACCAGGGACAAACCGAAGGCGACGCGACCAAAGCGTGGTTCTATGGCGGCAAGGCCGATGCCTTTTTGAAGATCGATCCGGAGAAACTCGGCCTGTGGCCCGGCTTCCACATCAATGCACAGTACGAGCATTATCTCGGGGAAGACATAAACAGGAAGGATTCCGCGCTCATCCCGGTCAATACGGCGACGGCGTATTTGTCGGGAGACCGCTACCAGCAGGCCCTTTCCGTCAGCATTACCCAGGATTTAGGCGACCATGTTTCTGTCAGCGCCGGCAAATTCAACATGATGACGCTGGCGTCGCAAACTCCGCTCATCGGCGGCGGCGGCATCGACACCTTCATGAACAGAGCGTTCGCCCTGCCGTCGACCGGCGTGGGCTACACCGCCGCCAGAGGTGCGACCGGCGACAGGGTCGTTATCTCGGCGCCGTATACTCTTGGCGGAGCGGTGACGTTCAAAACGGAGCCGTTCATCCTTACGCTTGCGATCATCGATCCGCGCAGCGCGATCGATCCGGCAGTCGTCGAATATCCCTTCGCGAAGGGACGGGCATGGGGCGCGGCCTTGACCGTTCCCACCGAGATCTTCGGCCTGCGGGGCTACCAGACAGTGCGTGGCGCCTACAGCGATGCGTACGGCATCGATCTCGACAGCATCCAACCGCTTCCCAGCCGGGTGAGCCTCAAACAGGGGTATTGGTTCACCTCCTATGCGGTGCAGCAAAACCTCGTTCAAAGCGATGCAAATCCGGCTGTCGGCTGGGGCCTGTTTGCGCTGGCGACTATGAGCGACGGCAACCCCAATCCGGTGAGATGGAGCGCGCTGGCCGGATTTGCCGGGAACAATCTCATGGACGGCCGCGAAAACGACCGTTGGGGCTTCGGGGTGTTTCAATATGGCTTCAGCGAACCTTTGCTTTATGGGCTGGCTGCGCTCGGCTTTGACAGACGCGATGAATCCGGCCTGGAGGCTTTCTATAATTTCGCGATCACACCCTGGCTGCGCCTGTCAGCCGATCTGCAAGTGATCGAGCCGTGGAATCCGGCCAAATCACAGGCAAGCTACGCCGGATTGCGCCTGCAGACGAAATTCTAGAGCCTATCCGCTTTTGTCAAAAGCGGGTTCTAAGTTTTTGTTTTATCGCGCGTCTTATCGGAAAACCGCTTCGCACTTTTCCGGACGCACTCTAAGATGGCTGTGGCGCCAAGGCCGTAGGGGTCGCAATCGGCCTTTCAGAGATGCGCCCGTCGTCAGCTTGCGCTCACGCGCTGAGCTTCTCCATGACCTTCTCGCTCATCTCGAAGTTGGCGTAGACGGCCTGCACGTCGTCCGAGTCCTCCAGAGCGTCGATCAGCTTCAGAAGCTTTTCGCCCCGCTCCTCGTCGACATCCACCGTGTTCTGCGGACGCCAGACAATGGAAGCGGATTTCGCCGGGCCGAACTTCTTCTCAAGCGCGGCGGACACTTCATGATAGGCCTCCACGCTCGCGGTGAGCCGGTGGCCTTCGGCATCCGTCTCGCAGTCGTCGGCGCCCGCCTCGATTGCGGCGTCGAGCATCGCCTCCGCGCTGCCGGCTGAAAGCGGATATTCGATCTGCCCCACGCGGCTGAACCCGAAGGAAACGGCGCCCGTCTCGCCGAGGTTGCCGCCATACTTCGAGAAAAGGGAGCGCACCTCGCCGGCGGTGCGGTTGCGGTTGTCGGTCAGCGCCTCGACGATCACGCCGACGCCGCCAGGGGCGAAGCCTTCGTAACGCACTTCAAGGTAATCCGCGCCACCCGCCTCCTGGCTCTTCTTGATGGCGCGCTCAATGTTGTCTTTCGGCATGTTCTGCGCCCGCGCCGCCAGCACCGCCGAGCGCAGGCGCGGATTGAAGGCGAGGTCGGGCAGGCCGAGTTTCGCCGCCGCGGTGATCTCGCGCGCAAGCTTGGAAAACATCTTCGAGCGCTTCTTATCCTGCGCGCCCTTGCGGTACATGATGTTCTTGAACTGCGAATGCCCTGCCATGGGATGCCTTCGTTTCTTCAGCCCGAGTTGGCCTCAGGCGTTAATTTCTTCGGTGATTTGGGATGCCGCGCCATGTTCTGCATTACGACCGCGATCTTTGCAACCCCAGGGACTTACTTGTTAAAGCAAAGCTTTGAATTCCGCGACTGTGAAACCTGCTCTTTCCAAGGCGGCTATGACAGCCCTCGCATTCAGAGCGGGCAGACCTCGGCTCATGCCGCAGACACCGAGATATCCAAGATTTTGGCGCGCCGACCTTCAGGAAGCGGATCGCCTTCGGCAAGACGATGCTCGAGCGCGAGTTCTATCGCCTCTCTCGCCATGGCGAGCGCCTCTTCCTCGTTTCTCCCTCGGTCACGACTTCGGGTATTTCAGGCACGGTCACTGTGAACCCGCCCTCACGCTGAGGCGTAAGCACAACCGCAAAAACTCGCTCCCTGGGCATAAGCGCTCCTGAATTGTCTCCTTGCCCGGACGCAAAGCGTTGCGCCTCAAGGCATACTGAGTAAGGTGAGCCCAAAGGCCGCGGGCGTCAACGTTCCGCGATGGAATATAACAGGGAGGGAGCATGCGCCGGGTTTTGCACGTCATTCTCGTCGTTTTCGCCATTGTGCTGGCCTTTCTGTCCTTCGCGCCCGTGAGCATCGAGCCGGTCGCCTGGCAGCCGCAGACGCCGCCATCCAGCGAAGGCGGACCTTACGCGCGGAACGATCTGTTGAAAGGCGTCGAGCGCATCGCCAAGGGCGCCGGCAAGGGGCCGGAAGCGCTCGCTTTCGACGCGCAAGGCCGCATCTACACCGGGTTCGAAGATGGGCGCGTGGCGCGCTTCGAGCCGGATGGGAGCGGTTATGCGCTTCTCGCGAATACGGGCGGCAGGCCGCTCGGCGTCTTCGTCCATCCCGATGGCGGCCTGATTGTTTGCGACGCCGCCAAGGGGCTCCTGCGGATCGGCGGGGACGGCAAGATTTCCGTACTCGCAGACGGCGCGGATGGCATACCGTTCCGCTTCACCAACGATCTTGCGGTTACGAAGGACGGCTCGAAGGTCTATTTCACCGACGCCTCGTCGAAATTCGGCTTCGGCCAGTCGACGGACGACATCGTCGAGCATGGCGCCCACGGCCGCTTCCTCGTCTACGATTTCGGCACAGGGAAGACCGATGTCCTCATCAAGGACCTGCAATTCGCGAACGGGGTCGCGCTCGGGCCGGACGAGGCGTTCGCGCTCGTGAACGAGACGGGCAGCTATCGCATTTTGCGCTATTGGCTGAAGGGCGGGAAGGCGGGAGCGTTCGACGTGTTCGCCGATAACCTGCCCGGCTTCCCCGACAACATCACCTTCGACGGCGCAGACCGCTTCTGGGTGGCGATCTATGCCCCGCGCACGCCCGTCGCCGATCGCCTCGCGCCCTACCCTCGCGCCCGCAAAGTGGTGATGCGCGCCCTGCGCTTCCTGCCGCTTCCGGTGAAGCCGCAGGCTTTCGCGCTCGCATTCGATCCGGGCGGCAAGCTCATCGCCAATCTGCAATATGATGGCGGGGACGCCTTCTACCCCATCACCTCCGTGCGCGAGCATCCGAATGGTTATCTTTATTTTGGCTCGCTAACCCAGGATAGTATCGGCCGGATAAAGGCCCCGCCGCGCCCGGTTGGACAGCCGGGCTAGAGCCTATACGCGGGCTCTAAGTTTTGGT
The DNA here is from genome assembly GCA_963727795.1 of uncultured Alphaproteobacteria bacterium. Taxonomy (GTDB): domain Bacteria; phylum Pseudomonadota; class Alphaproteobacteria; order Rhizobiales; family Rhodomicrobiaceae; genus Rhodomicrobium. The sequence goes on along the minus strand of CAVSHC010000002.1, from coordinate 45,852 downwards.
TTTATCGTGCGTCTGATCGGAAAAGCGCTTGGCGCTTTTTCGGACGCACTCCGGTGTCCCGTCTCTGACCGCCGCAGCGCGGCGCCGCCCGCTCAATCCTGGAACGGGTCGTGCACCAGGATCGTGTCCTCGCGCTTCGGGCTTGTCGACAGCAGTGCGACGGGCGCTTCGATCAATTCCTCGAGGCGCTTCACATATTTGATGGCCTGCGCGGGCAGATCGGCCCAGGAGCGCGCGCCTTGCGTGGATTCCTGCCAGCCTTTCAGCACCTCGTAGATCGGCTGAACGCGCTTCTGCGCGCCTTGAATCGACGGCAGATGATCCACTTCATGGCCGTCGAGCCGGTAGCCGACGCAAACCTTGATCTCGTCGAAGCCGTCGAGCACGTCGAGCTTGGTCAGCGCGATGCCGTGCATACCGGACACCTTGATGGTTTGGCGGACAAGGCAGGCGTCGAACCAGCCGCAGCGGCGCGCGCGGCCTGTGACGGTGCCGAACTCGTGCCCGCGTTCGCCAAGGCGGCGGCCGGCCTCGTCCCCCAGTTCCGTCGGGAACGGCCCCTCCCCTACGCGCGTCGTATAAGCCTTCGTGATCCCGAGGATGTAATTGATGGAGCCGGGGCCGAGCCCAGAGCCGGTCGCGGCTTGTGCGGCGACCGTATTGGACGACGTCACGTAAGGATAAGTGCCATGATCGATGTCGAGCAGCGCCCCTTGCGCCCCTTCGAAAAGAATGCGCTTGCCTTCGCGCTTCTTCTTGTCGAGAAGCTGCCAGACCGTGTCGATATAGGGCGTGATCTTCGGCGCTATGGCGGAAAGCTGGTGGAACAGCTCGTCGCCGTCGATCTCCGGCTGGCCGAGGCCGCGGCGCAGCGCGTTGTGATGAACGAGCGCGCGCTCGATCTTCGACGGCAGCGTTTTCAGATTGGTCAGATCGACCACATGGATGGCGCGTCGTCCAACCTTGTCCTCATAGGCCGGGCCTATGCCGCGTTTCGTGGTGCCGATCGCGCTTGCGCCCGCCGCGTTCTCGCGCAGCGCGTCGAGCTCGCGGTGCATGGGCAGGATCAAGGTCGCGTTTTCGGCGATCCGGAGCTTTTCAGGGACCACCGTGACGCCAAGGCGGGCGAGTTCGGTTATCTCCTTATCCAGCGCCCAGGGATCGATGACGACGCCGTTGCCGATGACGGACAGTTTGCCGCGAACCACGCCGGACGGCAGAAGCGAGAGCTTGTAGGTCTGGTTGTTGACGACGAGCGTGTGTCCGGCATTGTGGCCGCCCTGGAAGCGCACAACGATATCGGCGCGCTCGGACAGCCAATCGACGATCTTGCCTTTACCCTCGTCGCCCCATTGCGAGCCGACCACCACGACATTTGCCATCTCGATTCCGATCCCCGGATGCTTTCAAAGCCGCAAGACTACTCCAAGGCGAAGCCATCCGCCATGATGACGAATCAAAGGCGGGAAACCAAATCGTCGCTTTCAGGCGCCCGGTCCTGCATAAAGCGCCGCTGGCAGAACGCTGCCCATGGTTCGACAGGCTCACCATGAGCCCTGGCGCGTTGATAAGGCGCGGCCTCATCCAGAGCTTGTCGAAGGATGAAGCCAAGAGATTGGGTTTTCCGGCAGCCTGAGGGGTGCGCATTGAAAGGGTTTTTTGATCGCCCGGGGCTGCTTTTGACCCTCGTCTCGCTGTTCTGGGCCGGCAATTTCGTCGTGGGCCGCGCCATTATCGGCGCCGTCCCGCCGGTCGCGCTGGCCTGCCTGCGGTGGACGCTGGCGAGCCTGATCTTCCTTCCTTTCGCGTGGCCGCACTTAAAGCGCGACGCTCCCGCCATCTGGAAGCATCGCGGCATGATCCTCTTTCTGGGGATCATGGGCGCGGGCTGCTACAATACGCTCTCTTATCTCGGCCTTGCGTCGACAGAGGCGCTGAATGCGTTCATGCTTGGCGCCGCCGGCCCGATGGTCATCGCGCTGACTGCATGGGCGCTGTTCGGCGACCGGCTGCAGCCAGGGCAGCTTCTGGGGCTTAGCGCCGCGCTCGCCGGCGTCCTCATCATCATCGCGAAGGGCGATCTCTCTTCGCTCGCCGCCTTCCGGTTCAATTCCGGGGACATCCTGATCCTCGCTGCGATGTTCACCTGGGCCATCTACACCGCGTTCTTGAGAAAACGGCCGCATGTCAGCTGGCAGAGCTTCAACTTCAGCACTTACGCCGTGGCGGCGGCGGCGAACTTCCCGCTCGCCCTCATCGAGCATCGGATCGGATCCGCCATGACCGTCAGCGCCGCAACCGTGGCGTCGATCGCCTATGTGGCGATCTTCCCTAGCCTGCTTGCCTATATCTTCTACAACCGCGGCGTGGAACTGCTCGGCCCTGCCCGCGCGAGCCTCTATCTCTTCCTCGTCCCGGTCTTTGGCGCTCTTCTCGCGATGATTTTTCTCGGCGAAAAGCTGCACCTTTTTCATGCGGCCGGCTTCGGCCTCATCATCGGCGGCGTTTTGTTCGGAAGCCGCAAGAGAACCGTCAAAATCCGCGGGGCAAGCGCCGCCCCGGACTAAGCACACGCTTCTTGGCATGCCAACGGATGAACGATAGCGCTCGTCTAGGTCGAAAGCGGGCAGTCCGGGTTATTGCCTGCCATGTCTCCTGCCGGGGGTAGACCGGCCGAGCAAAGGAGTAACTGTTTTCGTTGCCGAGAGAATTTCTATTTTTCTTTAACGGGACGCTTCATGCGTTTAGCCTCGATCGCCCGGCGCTTGGGTCATGTCCCCGGAGGTGGTGTAACTCGGCGGTAGCAAGGCGCCCGCGAAGCGCGCTTTTGAAGTGCGCTGTAGCGAGCGGGCGGCTTGCGGCGGTCATCGGCGACTCAGCGGTAGGATCGGGTTGCGACACCAACGCAAACCGGGGAACCACCGATGACCGACGAGATGATGAACCTGCGCGCGCTGCTTGAGAAGGCCCCAGACGCCGATATCCTGCGCGAGATGATCGGCTTTGCCGCCAAGCGGCTGATGGAACTGGAAGTGGCCAAGCTTACCGGCGCCCCCCGCGGCCAGCGCTCGCCGGATCGTCTCGCCCAGCGCAATGGTTACCGCGACCGCCTTTGGGAGACCCGCGCCGGCTCGGTCGATCTGCGCATCCCGAAGCTTCGCAAGGGCAGCTACTTCCCAGGCTTCCTCGAACCCCGCCGCATGGCCGAGAAGGCGCTGACGGCCGTGATCCAGGAGGCTTACATCCAGGGCGTCTCGACCCGCTCGGTCGACGATCTCGTCAAAGCGCTTGGCATGAGCGGCATCTCCAAGAGCCAGGTCTCGAGGCTTTGCGAGGACATCGACGGCCGCGTCAAAACCTTCCTCAACCGTCCCCTTGAAGGCGAGTGGCCCTATCTTTGGATCGACGCGACTTACGTGAAAGTGCGCGAGAGCGGCCGCGTCACGCCCGCGGCCGTGATTGTCGCCGTCGGCGTCAACACCCAGGGCCGCCGCGAAGTCTTGGGCATGGACATCGGCTCCTCAGAAGCCGAAACGTTCTGGACCGCTTTCTTGCGCAGGCTCGTCAAGCGCGGCTTGAAAGGCGTCAAGCTCGTCATCTCGGACGCTCATGAGGGCATCAAGGCGGCTGCCTCACGGGTGCTGAAAGCCACCTGGCAGCGCTGCCGCGTCCACTTCATGCGCAATGCGCTGGCCCACGCCGGAAGAAGCGGAAAGCGCGTCGTCTCCGCCTTCATCGCCACCGCCTTCGCCCAGGACGATGCGCAAGCCGCCAAGGCCCAGTGGCGCAAAATGGCCGATCAGTTGCGATCCAAACTGCCCAAGCTCGCCGCGCTCATGGACGAAGCCGAACCGGACGTCCTCGCCTATATGACCTTCCCAGCCCAGCACCGGCCCAAGCTGCATTCAACCAATCCGATCGAACGCTTGAACGGCGAAATCAAGCGCCGCACCGCCGTCGTCGGCATCTTCCCCAATGAAGCCGCCATCACCCGCCTCGTCGGAGCCATCCTCCTCGAACAGAACGACGAATGGGCCGTACAGCCCAGGCGCTACGTCACGCTGGAAAGCTTCGCGCATTTGGGCGATGATCCCTTCGCAGCGCTGCCCGCACCGGCAGCCTGACAGCCCGGCCCTGCCGAAGCATCGGCGATGCCAACTGTCAGCTACACCACGGTACGGGACACGATCGGCGCTTGTCTCGAAGAGACCTCAAATTTTGTTAATTAGCTCTCACACGTTTGTGCCATGCAGCCAAGCAAGCATTATGTTATTTGATTTAGATCAAAGGGTAGGTGTTATAACAGAGCCATGCGCGCAGCACCGCGCCTGCAAAGGTGGCCGAGATGTCCCGTCCATTCCCCAAGAACGAGCCGATGCTGCAGGGCGTCTTCGCGCCCGTTTTCGTCGAGGGCGACTCGTCCGATCTCCCCGTAACCGGCGAAATCCCGGAAGCGCTCGCCGGCACGCTCTATCGTAACGGTCCCAATCCCCAGTTCGCACCGCGCGGCCACTTTCATTATTTCGGCGGCGACGGCATGGTGCATGCCTTCACGCTTGAGAATGGGCGCGCGACCTACCGCAATCGCTGGGTTCGTACGCCGCGCTTCGATCTCGAAAGGAAGGCAGGGCAAGCCCTGTTCGGCGGGTTCGGCGATCCATCCAAATCCGATCCGAGCGTGGCGGCCGCGGACTTCGGCGTGGCCAATACGCATATCATCCACCACGCGGGCAAGCTTCTGGCGCTAGAGGAATCCCACCTTCCCTTCGAGATGACCCCCTCGCTCAACTCTATCGGATATTACACCTTCGGCGGCGCTCTCCCGACAACCATCGAAGGCCGCTTCACGGCCCATCCCAAGATCGATCCCGCGAACGGCGAGCTTGTTGGCTTCTCCTATTCCGGAAGCGGCATCTACGGCACGCGGATGAGCCTCGTTATCGTCGCGGCGACCGGGGAACTCGTCCGCCAGGACTTTTTCGAAGCGCCCTATTGCTCGTTCGTCCACGACTTTCTCATGACAAGAGATCATGTCGTCTTCCCGGTCCTTCCTTTGGTGGGGGACGTGGCGCGCGCCCGGCGCGGCGGACCGGCCTATGCCTGGGACCCAAGCAAACCTGCCCTGCTCGGCGTTGTTGGCCGGCGCGCTCCGATCGGCACTCTGAAGTGGCATCCGATCCCGCCCTGCTTCGTCTACCACACCTTCAACGCGTGGGAAGATGGCGGCTCGATCCGCTGCGACGTCATCAGGTACAACAGAGCCCCGCTCTTTCCAGATATGGAGGGCAATCCCGCTCCGCTCGAGTCAACCATGGGCGTGCCCGTCCGCTGGTCCCTCGATCTCACTGGCCAGACGGATGATGTGAAGGAGGCTCCGCTGTCGGATGCGCCAGGCGAGTTTCCCCGGCTGGATGAGCGCAGGGCGGGAGCCGAATACCGCCGCGCCTTCTACAATGTTTACGGTCCGGGCCGATCCTCGACGCAAGCGTTATTCAATGCTGTCGCTCAGCTGGACCTCGAATCCGGACGAATCGCCTCCTTCGCTGCGCCAGATGGCGATGCGCTTAGCGAAGCCGTCTTTGTCCCGCGTTCGGCGGAGTCGCCCGAAGGCGACGGCTTTCTGCTCACCGTGCAATACGTCCGCGAAGAGAACCGCAGCGATTTGCTAATCCTCGACGCCTCGGATTTTGAAAGCGGCCCTGTCGCCCGCGTTCATCTCAGCTGCCGCGTGCCCGCTGGCGCTCATGGCAGTTGGGTTTCTGCTTCTGAAAGCTGACCCATCAAGGGGCCACCCAAGGCCGGGAACGGATCCTTACGTAGATAGGAGATCTGGCGCACGAAACAGCACTCATACGCCAAGATTCCGCTGCTGAGCGTACACCGGTTGCACCTCAAAATCGCGCCCAAGTCCGCTCCCGACCCGCTACAACTGAGTCCAAGCGTTAGCGAAGCGCTGCGCCCTGTTCTTAGATCACGCCTTCCGGAAGGCCGCGATGGTCGCACGAAGCCCATCCTCGAAGCTTGTCGGATCGCTCCAGAAGCGGGCCTTGAATTTCTCCGCGTTCACGATGTGGGGCCGGACCGCCTGGAAGCGCATTTCGATCAGCTCATAGGTTTGCCGGTCGAACAGCCCAGCAAGCTGCAGCAGGATCTCAGGGATCACCCTCATGCGCGGCTCGACGCCGATGAGCGCCGCCGCCTTCTGGATCAGCGAGCCATAGGTTTCCGTGGGCGCGTTCGGGACATGCCAGGCCTGCCCGTAATCCTCTGGCGGCGCGTCGAGGAGCGTGACGAGCGAGCGGGCGAAATCGGGAACATAGGTCACGTCGTGCGGAAAGACCGCCGGATAGGGAACCACGGCCTCCTTGCCCGTGATCAGGTTCTTCACGCCGTGCGCTGCAAGGACCGATGTCGGCACATCCGGGCCATAGAAATCCGAAGCCCTGACCGCCACGGCCTCGACGCGCCCATCCTTATGCGCCGCCTGCCAAAGCTTCGTGATATCCGCGCGGACTTTCGGCTTGCGCCCGAACTCCGTGAGCGGCATGTCCTCGGTGAGCGGCTCCGTCTGCGGCCCGTACATGTACAGATTGTCGGCGAAGATGAACCGCGCCTTTGCGCTTTCGCAGGCCGAGAGTAGGTTCGCCATCGCGTTGGGCCAATGCGTCTGCCAGACGCGCGAATCGTAGGGAAACCCGATGCAGCAGATCACGGCGCGGCTCCCGGCGCAGGCGCGCATCACGCTCCCCGGGTCGAGCACATCCGCGGAGACGAACTCGACGCCGATGGGCAGGCCTTTCGGCAGCGCACGCTGAACGAGCCGCGCCTTCTCGCCGCGCTCCTCAAGCAGTTTCACGGTTTCGCGGCCGACGGCGCCATGGCCCACGACGACAATACCGGCTTCCATGTCTCAAGCCTCCCTCGCCTTTGCGGCCATTGGAGAGCGGATTATCACGCAATTTAGCGTGCGCACAGTCTTAACGGGCCGATTTCCGCCAAGAATCGTCGCTACCGGTTGCAAAAGGCAGGCAGGAGACCATGAGCGTCGAACAAGACATCGCCGATTTGAAGCGGCGCATCGGGTTGCTCGAGGAGGAGGCCAAGGGCGAAAAGCTGGTCGCGCGGCACATCCTTCGAAAGACAACCGAAAATGAAAATATCCTCCTGGATGTCAAGAAGGAGGTGACGGCGTTGCGCAACGACCTCGCTCTGCTTCGCGCCGACATGCCGGGCATCATCGCCAATGTGATTGGAGCGATCCTCCGCGACCGCCTCGGCAAGTAAGGTCCAGGAAGACATCTGCGCCTTTTGCCAGCGCGCCGATTGGACGCTTCGTGAGATCGTCCCGGCACGCTCCTGTGGATGAGCCGCCTGACGGATGCCGGCCGGGCTTTTCTCCAAGGCGAGCGTTAAGACTCTCCAGCTTCGGGCCAACTTCGGACGTTAAGGAAGGTTAATTCTAACGCGCGCCTTTCCCTCGAAGGGGAAGTTCTGTTGGCAAAAATGAGCGTCTTGTCACCTCTTTTCGAACCTCGCGCCTCCTGCACGACGTAGGCGCGGCGCTGCGCGATCGCGCGAGGGCGGCCGGCTCGGGCTGCAGCGATCCCGCGGGCAGGAACCATCGAAGCCGCTTTGGCGCCAAATGAAGAGGAACCGAAATGTCGATCTCTGTCGGCTCAAACTACCAATACCCGTGGCCGCAGCAGCCGTCTCAAAACGCGGGCGCGAACCAGACCGGCGGCATCGCTCAATCGAGCCAATGGCCGGCGAGCATCAGCGGCTCATCGTCAAGTTCAACGTCAGCGGCAAACTCGTCCAGCCCCACTCTTTCCAACGGGTTTCTTCACTCGCTCTTGAACCTCGCGGGCCTCGGACCTTCGGCGTCCGCGCCGGCTGCCGATCTCAACAGCGGCGGGTCTGCTGGCGGCTGGGCATCCGTGCCTTACGAGCCGTTCACGACGTGCTTGCAGGACGCCAGTTTCACATCGAACCCGGCGACCAATTCCGCATCGTCAAGCGGCGCGGCGGACGTGAGCGCGGCGATCGAAGCGCTGCAAAAGGACTTAAGCGCCGTCGCGTCGAATCTCTTTTCAGGCGGCTCGCCCTGTTCGACGAGCGCGTCGGCCGCTTCTTCAACGCCGTCAATCGGCGCGCTTCAGAGCGATCTGCAATCGTTCTTCGAAGCCTTGCAGGCGCAAATCCCAGACGGCCTGACCTCGCTCGCTCCGGCCGCAAGCGCCAGCTCCGTCGCATCCAATTCCACGTCATCGAGCGATCCGGCAAGCCTGAGCGCAGCGATCGACGCGCTGCAGCAGGATTTCAACAGGCTTGCGGACTTTTCCTCCTCCGGCTCGTCTTCGACAAGCGCGTCTTCCGCCTCTTCAACGTCGCCGCTCGGCTCTCATCCCGACAATTTATGGAGTGATCTGAGATCGTTCGTTGACGCCTTGCAGGGGCAAACCGATCAAGCAAGCGCCTGGACGGCGGCTTTGGTTCCTTCCGCTACGCCAGCAGCATCCGAATGGGCCAGCGCAACCACCACAACCACATCAACCGGTCCGGGCGTCCGCCACTATCGTCAAGGCCAGGCTTCCGCCGTAAACCCTGACGATGGAACTTCCGCCAACAGCTAAGGCGCGGAGGGGCCAACCCGGCCGGTTTCTCGAATACTGAGCCGGACGTTCGCCATCGCTGGACGCGAACGTCCACCAGAGCCTATCCGCTTTTGATGGAATCAAAAGCGGGCTCTAAGTTTTTGTTTTTTCGTGCGTCTTATCGGAAAACCGCTTGGCGCTTTTCCGGACGCATTCTCATGGCCAAGGCTGCGTCACGCGGCATCGGCCCCGGCCGGAGCGGGCCTTTCTAAGGAAGGCGCCGCGGCCGGCGGCGGCTGGAATAGCGGCCCTGGTTCATTGGCGAAACGAAGCATTTTTGCTCTTTAAGCTCCGCCCGCCTCCGTCTTGAGCCAAGCCGCGCAGCACGCCTTCGCCAGGTCGCGCACGCGCAGGATGTAGCTCTGCCGCTCCGTCACGGAGATGACGCCCCGCGCATCGAGCAGGTTGAAGATATGGCTCGCCTTGATGCACTGGTCGTAGGCGGGCAGCACCTGTAAATGGCGCTCGATATTCGAGCCGGGTTTCGGCTCGCCCGCCGCGAGCAGCGCCTTGCATTCCTTCTCAGCGGCGCCTCGCGCTGCTCGAGGAGGAGGCCAAGGGCGAAAAGCTGGTCGCGCGGCACATCCTTCGAAAAACGACCGAAAACGAAACCTTCCTCCTGGATGTCAAGAAAGAGGTGACGGCGCTGCGCAACGACCTCGCACTGCTTCGCGCCGACATGCCGGGCATCATCGCCAATGTGATGGGAGCCATCCTCCGCGACCGCCCCGGCAAGTGAGCAGCTTTTTTTTAGCAGCGGCGTAATTCTCTGCGTGGCCCGCCCTCGCCGCCAGCATTCGGCAATTGAGTCAAAACTCGCCTGTTGGAAGAAAGTTCGTATTCTGTCCTGGTATTCTCATCTCCAAAATCTGTGTGACCAGCTGCGACTGCAGATGTGCGGTTCCAATAGACGCGAAGCCTTCCGCTATCCGCTTCAATTTTTCTTATTTTCAAAATAGCCTGCCTATTGTTTGGCAAGATAACGGTCAAGGTGGTTTGAGTGAAGACGTTTATGTTGCCATTGTCCAGACACCAGCGTCCTTGGATATCGTCAACAGCTACGTCATCCGCAAAGGCTGAACTTGACCAAAGCGAAGCAACCAAGATAGCTAAGGCAGATAGGAACCTCCGCATTTGAATATCTCCTCTTCCGTTATTCTTGATTTTAGGATGGCTAAAGAAAAATACCTCAGACACTAGCCAGAGCTGCTAAACGCCGCCGCCGGCCTCCGTCTTGAGCCAAGCCGCGCAGCACGCCTTCGCCAAGTCGCGCACGCGCAGGATGTAGCTCTGCCGCTCCGTCACGGAGATGACGCCGCGCGCGTCAAGCAGATTGAAGATGTGGCTTGCCTTGATGCACTGGTCGTAGGCGGGCAGCACCTGCAAATGGCGCTCGACATTCGAGCCGGGTTTCGGCTCGCCCGCCGCGAGCAGCGCCTTGCATTCCTTCTCGGCGTCACGGAAGCGCTGGAGCAGCATGGCGGTGTCCGCGAACTCGAAATTGTGCCGCGAATATTCCTCCTCGGCTTGGCGGAACACGTCGCGGTAGAGCACGCGCTTGTCGTCGTCCCGGCCGTTGTAGTTCAGGTCGTAGATGCTGTCGACGCCCTGGATATACATGGCGAGCCGCTCGAGCCCGTAGGTCAACTCGCCCGAGACGGGATCGCAGTCGAAGCCGCCCACCTGCTGGAAATAGGTGAACTGCGAGACCTCCATGCCGTCGCACCACACTTCCCAGCCAAGTCCCCATGCGCCGAGCGTCGGGCTCTCCCAGTCGTCCTCGACGAAGCGGATGTCGTGCAGCCTGGGATCGATGCCGAGCCGCACAAGGCTTTCAAGGTAAAGCTCCTGAATGTTTGGCGGCGACGGCTTCAGGATCACCTGGAACTGGTAATAATGCTGCAGGCGATTCGGGTTCTCGCCGTAGCGCCCGTCCTTGGGCCGCCGCGACGGCTGCACGAAGGCCGCATGCCACGGCTTCGGCCCGAGCGCGCGCAGCGTCGTCGCCGGATGAAACGTTCCTGCGCCCACTTCCATGTCGTAGGGCTGAAGGATCACGCACCCCTGCTCCGCCCAGAAATGCTGGAGCGTCAGGATCAGGTCCTGGAAGGAACGGGCGGGGTTCAGCGTCGCTGCGGGGTGCATGTGTTTCATGAGCAATGATCTTTGCCGAAGTCATGATGGAGGGCCGCACGGTAGCCCCCGGAAGGCCGGCAATCAAGGGCATGCTGCAAGGGCATCCCAAGCGGAAAGCCGGCTCTCGAATCAGAAAGCGCCCTCCCGGCTTTGCCTGCCGGCCGGTTGTGGCGCCTCAATCCTGAACGCTCAAGGCGGCGCGTGAACAACTTATCCTGGTCCAGATCTTGCGGTACAATCAATTCCTGTGGATGCGTGGCCCTGGTGGACCTGCCGTCAGAGTTTCGGTTTGACAAGCCACATTAATATTCTCTTAGTTGCCGCCATCTCGCACAAGGACGAGGGAGAGTCATCGCCCGAGCTTAACGGCGACCTATGTTTCTGCTGAAGCAGAAAATTGTATACTCGTTACTATGGAGTTGCATGCCCTGCGCAACTCATCATTTCGGTTGACGGTTTGCCACGGGCTCGGTAATTCGGAATTTCCCGATGTGAGGTATCAGGATGCTTAATTTAATGGCGATCGACGCCATTCTTGTTTGCCCAAGATGCGGCTCAGGCATTGAAACTTCCCGGTTGTGCTGTACGAACGCCGAATGCAAGTACAATTCGGAGCCGTTTCCTTCCGTTGCTGGGCAACCGGTTTTGATCGATTTCGACGACAGCGTGTTTAGCAGGGAAGAGTTCAAGAGCAAGAAATCCGGGAACTCAGTCATCCTTCGCAGAGACCGGAAGGGCCTTCAGTCAGCCTATAAGAAGATCGTGTTTGGAATAAACCGTGTCGCACAAGAAACAATCCCCGAGTTCTTGAGACGCGCGAAGTTGAACAATCCTCATCCCAAAATCCTGGTGATCGGCGGCGGCGAGATCGGGTCCGGAGCTGAAGCTCTCTATAACGACCCAAGCGTCACAATTCTGGGAACGGATGTGTATGCAAGCGCCAACACCTCCGTCGTGTGCGATGGTCATCGCCTGCCCTTCAGGGACGAGAGTTCTCGACGGCGTCTGGGTACAGGCCGTTATCCAGTGCGTGCTCGAGCCCCAGCGTGTGGCGGACGAGATCCGCCGTGTGCTCAAACCGGATGGGGTCGTCTTCTCGACATGCCCCTTCATGCAACAGGTGGTCGAGGGCGCCTACGATTACACCCGCTTTACGTTAAGCGGCCACCGTTGGCTATATCGCGGGTTCGAGCAGATCGACGCGGGGTTAACAAAAGGCTCCGGCGCCGTGCTTGTTTGGTCGATCCGATATTTCATTCGCTCGCTCGGCCTGGGGAGAAAGCCGTCGTATATTTTGTCTCTGCCGTTCTTCTGGCTGCGGTTCTTCGGAAACGCCAAATATAATAACCTGACATCCGACGCTGCTTCCGGAACCTACTTTTTTGGCGCCAAATCAGGAAAGACGCTATCTCCCAAGGAAATCGTGGCCTATTACGACTCGCAGAATCGCAAGCGCTGACGCGCCCGGCGTCCTTTGCCGCGAAAGGACCAAGAGCATCCGGGCGGAACCGCAAGCGCGCCCGCCTTACGCAGACCATGATCGCACCTTAAGCGGCGCCCGTTTCAGGAATCTCTCACACTGAGGTTGGGTACGACATGGAAAGCACCGAGATCGCCGACAGCTTGCGGGATGCCAAAGAGCTCGACCTCGACAGGCGGATCGCCGTCTACATCGCCGCCTTGGCGGTTCTTCTCTCGATTTGCTCGGTCGGCGGCGGAAACTCCACCAAGGATTCCACCCGCACGAACATTCAGGCGTCCGATGCCTGGGCCTTCTATCAAGCCAAACACCAGCGGCAAACCGCCTACAAGCTCGCCGCAGAAGGGCTGCAATTGAGGCTCTCGGAACCGGCCCTGCCCGATGCAGCCCGCAAGGAGATCGAAAAGAAGCTTTCAGCCTACGATGCCGAAATTGCGCACCTCGAAAGCGACCCCCAAAAGGGCGAAGGCAAGAAAGAGTTGGCCGCAAAAGCCAGAGGCTTTGAAAAGGATCGCGATGTCGCGCTGAAGCAAGACCCGTATTTCGATTACGCCCAGGCGTTTCTGCAGATCGCCGTCGTGCTTGCCTCGGCATCGATTGTGCTCAAAAACAGATCTCTCTTCATCGGCAGCGGTTTTCTCGCCTTGCTTGGCGTCCTGCTCATGATGAACGGCTTCACGCTGGCGGTCAGCATCCCGTTTCTCGAATAAAGCGCGCCGCGCCCCGCGGCATCGTGACAAGATGCCGTGCGGCGGAGTATCGATTGTTCCGGGCGATCGGCGAATATTGCAAGCGCCTGGCGATCGATAAGCGCGCGTGCCTGCCGGCGATCTGCGGCCCGTTTCCGGGCCTCATCCGAGCCCGCAGGCGGTGAATTCATGACTTTATGTTTTTTCAGTAGGCTGCTATGCGTCAAGCTAAAGACGCGCTATTTTTACAGTTATTATAAGGAAGGGGGATCTCAATGCGCGGCGGCCGTTGGGAGAGGCTTACCATGACTAGACTTACTGGAATTTCGCTGTGCTCGCTTTTGTTTCTGGCATCCGATGGGGCGTCTTTGAGAGTGGCCGCGCAAGAGGCGGACACGACATTTCCCAAAATGGTCGGCGAATGGACAGTGCCGGGAGCGATAACGACGATTACGATAAGAGATAATCGGATCGTGCTTCACTCACGGCTTGGCAAAGGCGACCTCACGCACGTCAACGCGGACTACTATAATATCAATTATCGCGAACGGAGCATGATCTGCCATTATGTGGTCCGCATCGATTCCGCGATCAAAATCGAGCTTCTAAGGCAGGAGAATACGGACCCGTCCGAGTGCGATCTAAGCGAGTTGCTCCGCGCTCCCTATGTCGAAGGCATCCTTGGCGGCGTTGTGGAACTCTGGGCCCAGATCAAGGACTCAGAAGATCCGAAGGTCTTCGAAGCGTTCAGACACCAGTTCGGCGCGAAATATCCGAATTACGACACCCGTGCGAAAAAGCGTATCGTCGAACTCACGCAAGCTTCCGCCGATAAAGACACCTCAGACGATAAGCAACGTCCCCTGGAGAAGACCGATGCGGCACGTCCTTCAGAAGGCGTCGATCTCGCCAAAACCATCCAGCAATCCCCTAGCGCCGGAAAAGGACTGACACTCGAATCGGAAGCTCAGATCTATCGCACCGGCGATGTCGCCAACTTCACGGTCGTCGCCCCGCAAGGCTGCTTTCTTACTCTGGTGGACCAGGACGACAGAGGGCGGGATGCGACTGTGATCTTCCCGAACAAGTTTCAGCAAATGAATTTCATCCGGGGCAACACGGCGGTGACGCTGCCCGGCGCCGACGCACCCTTTCAGTTTCGCTTGAAGGAGCCGGGAACAGAAACGGTGACGGCGATTTGCACCGATAAAGACATCCCTGTCGACGGCATCATCCACGATTTCAATCGCTCGTCGTTCACCGCGGTGCCCGACTATCCCAAAGCGGTCAAACGAGCCATCGTGGTTGAAAGCAAGCGCGTCGATAATTTCCAGCCCGCGCAGGCGAACATCTGGAGGGCGGTCGTAAAGGTTCTCGTCCGTTAAGCATCTGCTAAGCAAGATAGGCCGAGCTATCGAGATCTTGACCACGAAGGCGAATAGGAAGTAAAAATTTGAAATTTTCTTGTTTTGCTGGCGCAATAGGTGAACCCATGAAGCTTACCGGACACCGTTTTATTTTAGCTGCCGCCTTTGCATCGGTTCTCGCCGCGATCCCCGCCCTTGCGCAGCAGCAACCAAGTGCTTCGGACATCGCCAACACGCTTGCGCCTCCCAAGAAGGCGACCACGCGCGGGCTGGGGCCTGCCCAGCCGAAGGCGGTTGACCCGAAGGCCGCGAAAGAGCAGGCCCTTATCAATGAGGTGAAAAAGACCCGCAGCATCACCGTTGAGCAGCGCGCTCAACTGGCTGACCTCGCCCAGACCAAGCCGGCCATCGATCTCGAGGTCAACTTCGAGTACAACTCCGCAACGATCGGTCCCAAGGCTATCGACGATTTGACGAAGCTCGGCCTGGCGCTCTGCGACGAGCGGCTCAAGAATGCGGTCATCATGCTTGCTGGCCACACCGACGCCAAGGGCGGGGACGATTACAACAAGGAGTTGTCCGACCGCCGCGCCGAAGCTGTGAAGCAATTTCTGGTTTCCAAATTCGGTGTGCCGGCCGCAAATCTGGTCGCGGTCGGGTATGGCAGAGAAAAGTTGAAGAACAGCTCCAACCCGCTCGCTCCGGAAAACCGGCGCGTTCAGGTGGTGAACCTGTCGGGTCAGTAGCGCGCGCCGTTCAGGCCACGCTGAAACTTGCCGGAAATTGGGCTTTTTTGCAAGCTCACCATGAGGCGAATGCAAACGCTCATCCCGAGCTTGTCGAGGGATGAAGCCTGTTTCGCATCGGTTGATGTATTCAGAAGCAGCCCGCCAGCGCGCCGCCAATGTCGAGCAGCAGCGCCGGGCCTCGCGCCGTCATGAGCCAGGCGGCGCCCAGGCACAGCGCGGCGACTCCCCCAATCAAACTCCACTTCAGCGTTTCAGGCATCATGGCTGATCCTAGAGCGAATCGGCTTTAGATGGAATCGAAAGCGCACTCCAGCTCTTCGATTATCGTGCGTCTTACCGGATTCACACTTTTCCGGACGCGCTCATCTATGTTTTATCGTGCGTCTTATGGGAAAACCGCTTCACACTTTTCCGGACGCACTTTATCCCGCAGGCGCACCTACGGGCGCTCGCGGTGGCGCGGCGCGCTCCCGGATTGGCAGATGGAGCGCCGCAGCCAGCACCGCAACCACCACCGAGGTCCACCACAAAAGATCGTACGAGTGATAGGTATCATAAAGCCATCCGCCCATCCACGCGCCCATGAAGCTTCCGGCCTGATGTGAGAAAAACACGATGCCATAAAGCATCGAGAGCCAGCGTGCGCCGAAAAAGGTCACGACGAGACCGCTCGTTAGCGGAATAGTGCCGAGCCAAAGCAATCCCAAAAGGAAAGCGTAGACAAGGACGCTGAATTCGGTGAGCGGCAGATAAAGGAGGGCAAGGAAAACCGCGCCGCGCGCCAGATAGAGGGCGGCAAGCGCGAGCCGCTTCGGCATCGCGTCTCCGATGCGCCCGCAGGCATAGGTGCCAAGGATGTTCGCGCCGCCAATGATCGTGAGCGCGATGGCCCCGAGCGCCGGGCTGAACCCCTTGTCCGCCAGAAAAGCCGGCAAGTGAATGGCGACCGCCGCGATGTGGAAGCCGCAGACGAAGAACCCCGCCGTCAGGAACAGAAAGCTCGGATATCTCAGGGCCTCGGCAAGCGCGCTTCCCAGCCTCTGCTCCGGTTGCGCATGCGGCCTCGCGTTTTCGCCTTGCGCAAAGGTAAACGCCAGCGGCGCCATCAGCGCCGCCGTTCCAGCCATGATCCAGAGCGTTGTGGCCCAGCCTGCCGCCTCCATGACCGCATGGGCATAGGGGAGCGACACGAATTGCCCGATCGCGCTTCCCATTGTGGCGAGGCCTAGCGCCGAGGCTCGCTTCTCCGGCGGCGCCGCCCGCGCGATCACCCCGAAAATCGCTGTAAAGCCGGTTCCGCTCACACCCAAACCGATCAGGGTTCCGGCGAAGATGACCTGATTTGCGCCGGAGGCTGTCGCCATGAGCAGGAGCCCTGCGACGTAAAAGGCGGTCCCGGCCAGAACGACGCGGACAGCGCCAAACCGGTCGCTCAAGGCGCCCGCAAACGGCGCCGCGACGCCCCAGACCAGATTGAGAATGGCCATCGCGAAGGAGAAAACCTGGCGGTCGAGATCGAGATCCTGGCTGACCGGCTTCAAATAGAGCCCGAAGGTCTGGCGGATGCCCATGTTGATGGCGAGCATCGCGCCCGCACAAAGAACGAGCGCCCAGATTGGATGCGCGCGGGTCATGGGCTCCTCCCGGATCGGTCGCTCTCGTGCAGCCCCGAGCCAAGCTGGCGCCCAATAGCTGCGGGCGCTCAGGCGAACTCGCCTCGGAAAGGCTGTACTATATCCGCGGCAGGTGTGCCTGGACTCCCCGCGGGGCGTACTCACAAAACGCTGAAAAACCATGCGGCCCATGGTTCGACAAGCTCACCATGAGGTTCATGCTGTTGATATCGCTCCGCCTCATCCTTGTAACTTGAAAACCGCCGCATTGGCGAGGCCTTGTGCCGATGCGGGCGCGGCGGAGAGGCCGTCTCACCCTGGGGCCGAAAAGTCCGCAGCTCAGCATGGGTCCTCCGCCGCAAGTCCATTAAGCCCGAACAGTCGCCGGGGCCGCATATTGAGCCCGTTTAGACAAGGAAGGGCCGGGATGGAGACAAATGCGCAACCTGTTTTTGTAGGCATCGATGTTTCGAAGGGTAAGCTCGATGTGGCGCTCTGGCCCTCGGGAGAACAGTTCACGATCGAACGCAACGCAAAAGGCTTGAACAGCCTTTGCGCCAGGCTCGCCGCCTCGAACCCTGTCACCATCGCCTTGGAGGCCACGGGCGGGTTCGAAACCGTTGTCGCCGCGGCTCTGGCCGCCGCCAGTCTGCCCGTCGCCGTCGTCAATCCGGCCCAAATCCGCGCCTTCGCCCACGCGCTCGGCAAAAGAGCCAAAACAGACCCCATCGACGCAGCCGTCATTGCGCGCTTTGCCGAAGCGACAAGGCCCGCCATCAGACCGCTGGCCGACGCCGAAACCCAGCTCCTCGCCGATTTCATCGCAAGGCGCCGGCAAATCGTAGAGATGATCGTCGCCGAAAAACAAAGACTTGGCCGCGCTCCCGCCAAACGCCTGAGAAAGAGCATCGAACGCCTCTTGAAGGCCCTGGAGAAAGAGCTCTCAAGCCTCAACGGCGATATCGATGCGGCCGTCAGGGCTTCCCCATTGTGGAAGGCGAACGAGGAGCTTCTCACCTCCGTCCCGGGCGTCGGCCCTACCACCGCACGCACTCTCATCGCTGAATTGCCCGAGCTTGGGACTTTGACGCGCAAGGAAATCGCGGCGCTGGCCGGTCTTTGCCCCTTCACGCGCCAGTCCGGACAGTGGCGGGGCAAAAGCTTCATCGCAGGAGGCCGGGCAAGCGTGCGCGCCTGTTTGTTCATGGCGGCGATGGTCGCAGCGAGGTTCAACCCAACCCTGAAAACCTTCTTTGACCGCCTCGCCGCCGCCGGGAAGCCAAAGAAAGCCGCTCTCGTCGCCGTCGCAAGGAAACTCCTCACCATCCTCAACGCTATCGTCCGAGACCAAAAACCATGGCAAATCGCTTGACAGCCAAGACAGTCGCTGAGCTTGGCGAAGGATGGAGCAAGGATTTCCGGCTTTTTCAGCGGCGTGCCAGTGGAGCGAATTTGACATTTGAGTCCCGTTTGCCAAGAGTTCGCTCACAAATGTCAAATTCAAAAGCTCCACTAGAATCACAAAGTTCCTAGTGGTCCTTTAATTTCGGCATTTGCTCAGGAGTGTGCTGCAAGCAGATGCAAATGCGGGAATCGGACCACGAGTGTGGCTTATGTCTCGCAATCGCTTATGAGAGCGTGCAGCGAAGTTGGCAGGCAATTGCGAAACGCCACACTGGCAATAAGTTCTACAGGAATTTTGTAAAACAATGTCTCAGCCGCCGGACGGAAGCTTCTCGTCCAAGCCCTTCTACCCCATACTCCCCTCGCGAGGGGAGCAAAACCAGGAGCGTTCCGCGTTTTGTTTGCTGCGGCCAGCCGGTGCTGCGCAGGGTTTGCGCAAGAGCGGGGTTTTTTTGTATGCCCGCGGCCGATGCCTTAATATCAAGCTTCCGGCCGGGTTAAGAGACCATTCGCTTCGGCGTCTGTCCGAGCTTTGAGGCTGGCGTCATCTGAAGAGGTTATGGATGCTTCAAATCCTGTTCGTAGGGCTGATCGCTTTGGCGGGGGCGGCCGGCTTGACCGGATACCTCGCTGGGCCGTCAAAGCCGCGCACGCCGCCGGCGCCGCCCGCAATCGCCGTGTCGACCGTTCCTGCATCACAAGGGACGTGCCGGTTCTCCTGTCGAATCGGGGCGGTGCAGGCGCTTAATACGGTTCAATTGCGTAGCGCGTGGACGGCACGCTCGACCAGGTCAACTTCCAGGAAGGCCAGCAGGTCAGCAGGACGACGTGCTTGCGATCATCGACCCGCGGCTTTTCCAGGCGGCGCTCGACCAGGCGAAGGCGAGGCTGGCGCAGGACCAGGCGCAACTCGTCAGCGATCAAAAAGACCTCGAACGCGCCCAGTCGCTTTCGCAGCAGAGATTCGCGTCCCAGCAATCGGTCGACCAGCTCACGGCGAAGGTTGGGGTGGACCGCGCGCTTATCCAGGCGGACGAAGCGACGATCAGACGGCCGAGACCAATCTCAGCTACACCACGATTACCGCTCCTTTTCCGGGCCGCATCGGCTTTCGCGCCGTAGATCCGGGCAATATCGTGAGGGCCAACGATACCTCCTTCATCGCCACGATCACGCAGCAGGCCCCGATCGCGGTGGTGTTCACGCTGCCCGAAGCCCAGCTTGCGGCGGTCCGCGCAGCGCAAACAGCGGGTGAGGTGCCGGTCATCGCCTAGACCAAGACGGAACGAAGCCGATTGCCAAAGGCAAGCTTGCGGTGATCGACAATTTGGTCGATCAGGCCACGGGACGATCCGGCTCAAGGCGGTTTTCGAGAACGGGACGAGGCGCTCTGGCCTGGGCAATATACGCCGGTCCAGGTGCAAACGGCCGTGAAGCGGGATGTCATCGCGTCCGGCACCGGCGCTTCAGCGCGGGCCGAACGGCCTTTACGTCTGGCTCGCCACACCGGAGCAGCGGGCGGTGATGCAGCCTATCGAGATGGGGCCGGCGTTATGAAAACGTCACCGCTGTCGAGAAGGGGCTGGCCGAGGGCGACCAGGTAATCATGTCCAACTACTACCGGCTGCAGCCGAACAAGCCTATCAAGACGGATGCTCAGCCGGTTGCAGTCAGCGAGACAGGCGGACGGTCATGAATATTGCCGCGCCCTTCATCAGGAGGCCCATTGCCACCACGCTGCTGATGGCAGCCTTTGCACTTTCAGGCATTGCGGCGTTCTTCTATCTTCCGGTCGCGCCGCTTCCGCAGGTCGACTTCCCGACAATTCAGATTTCCGCGCAGCTGGCGGGCGCCAGCGCCGAGACCATGGCGTCCCGGTCGCCAACCCCCTGGAGCAGCAGTTCGGCCAGATCTCGGGCGTGACGCAGCTCACCTCGACCAACACGCTCGGCAATACGCAGATCAACATCCAGTTCGAACTGAACCGGAACATCGACGCGGCGGCGCAAGACGTGCAGGCGGCGATTACCGCGGCGGGCAGCAGGCTTCCACCGACGCTGACCTCGCCGCCTTGCTACCGCAAATTCAACCCGGCCGACCCGCCGATCATCATTATGGCGGTGACCTCCGATACCGTGCCGCTGACCGAAGCCGACGACTACGCGGAAAATATCCTTTCCCAGCAGATTTCGCAAATTCAGGGCGTCTCCTTTGTGCTGATTGGCGGGCAGCAGAAGCCCGCCGTCCGCGTTCAGATCGACCCTGAGAAGCTGGCGACGCGGGATATCACGCTCGGAGGATGTTCGCCTCGTGCTCGGAAATATCACTGCGGACGCCGCGAAGGGCACGCTGAACGGCGCGAAACAGAGCTTTACGGTCGCCGCCAACGACCAGATCATGAAGCCCGGCGATTACGACAACATCATCCTAGCCTACAAGCAGGGCGCGCCGATCCGCGTTTCCGATGTTGGGCATGCCGTGGCCGGGCCGGAGAACAACCAGATCGGCGCGTGGTCGCGCGGAAAGCCTGCCGTGCTTCTGGTCGTCTTCAAGCAGCCCGGCGCGAACGTGATCGAAACGGTCGACGCCATAAAGGCGGCGTTGCCGAAGCTCGCGAGCGTGATCCCGTCCGGCGTCAAGGTCGACATGATCAGCGACCGCACGGTGACGATCCGGGCGTCGGTCTTCGACGTCGAGTTCACGCTTTGCCTGACGATTGCGCTCGTCGTGCTCGTGATCCTTATGTTCCTGCGCAATCTGCGCGCCACGCTGATCCCCAGCGCAGTTGTGCCGATCTCGCTCCTTGGCACATTCGCTGTCATGTATGTCGCGGGTTTCAGCCTGGACAACCTCTCGCTGATGGCGCTGACGATCGCCGTGGGCTTCGTGGTGGACGACGCCATCGTCGTCGTCGAGAACATTTTCCGCTATGTCGAGAAGGGCGAGAAGCCGTTCAAGGCCGCGCTGAAAGGGGCCGGCGAGATCGGATTCACGGTGTTCTCGATCAGCCTTTCGCTGGTCGCGGTGTTCATCCCGCTTCTCCTGATGGGCGGCATCATCGGCAGGCTCATGCGGGAATTCGCGTTGACGGTCACCGTGACGATTGCGGTTTCCGTGATCGTTTCGCTGACGCTGACGCCCATGCTGTGCTCGCGTTTCCTGACGCAAGGCCAGCACAAGCCGGGATGGCTCAGCCGCAAGATCGGCGGGTTCTTCGACTGGCTCCTTGCCGGATACGAGCGAACGCTCAGCATCGCGCTCCGCTACCGTTTCATCACCTTGATGGTGTTCTTCGGCACGCTCGGACTAACGGTCTACCTTTTCATCACGATACCAAAGGGGTTCTTTCCGGTTCAGGACACGGGCATCCTTTACGCGATGACCGACGCTCCGCAGGACATCTCTTATCGAAGAGATGGTGCGCAGGCAGCAGGCGCTGACCGATATCATCGCCAAGGACCCGGACGTCGATAATGCCGGCTCGGCGCTTGGCGCCTCTCCCGGGCAATACGCAGAACGCAGGGCGGATTTTTACAACGCTCAAGCCGCACAGCGAGCGGACGAGCGATGTTCCTCGGCGTCATGAACCGCCTGCGCCCAAGCTCGCGCAAGCGCCAGGCGCCGCCGCCTTCATGTCGCCCGCGCAAGACATCACGGTCGGAGCAAGGCTCAGCCGCGCGCTTTATCAATTCACGCTTTCAGGATGCGAGCCTGGACGAACTGGATGAATGGACGCCCAAGGCGCTCGCGAAATTGAAGACGATCCCGGTTCTGGCCGACGTCTCGACCGATTTGCTCGTGAACGCTCCGCAACTCAGCGTGAACATCAACCGCGACCGGGCCTCGCGGTATGGGATCACGCCGCAAATGATCGACGATACGCTCAACGATGCGGTCGGCCAGAGGCAGGTGGTGCAGTATTACACCCAGCTTTCCACCTACAACGTGATCCTCGAAGTTCTGCCGGAGTTGCAGGGCGATCCGGGCGTGCTCAACAGGATCTACGTCCGCTCTCCCGTCACCGGCCAGATGATCCCGCTGTCGACGCTCGTAACCTTCGACACGAAGAAGACCGGCTTCCTTTCGATCAATCATCAAAGCCAATTTCCGGCGGCGACGATCTTCTTCAATCTGCAGCCGGGCGTCTCGCTGGGCGAAGCCGTGACGGCCATCAACAAGGCGATGGCGGAAATCGGCGCGCCCAACACGCTCGTGGGAAGTTTCCAGGGCAATGCGCAGGCGTTCCAGAGTTCCCTGAAATCGACGCCGCTCCTGATCATCGCAGCGCTCGTCGTGATCTACATCATTCTCGGCATGCTTTATGAGAGCTTCATTCACCCGCTGACGATCCTCTCAACGCTGCCGTCCGCGGGCGTGGGCGCGCTTCTGATGCTGAGGGCGTTCGGCTTCGATCTGTCGGTGATCGGCATCATCGGCATCATTCTTCTGATCGGCATCGTGAAGAAGAACGGGATCATGATGGTGGACTTCGCCATCGCCGCCGAGCGCGAGCGCGGGCTTTCGCCGGAAGTCTCGATCAAGGAAGCCGCGCTGCTCAGGTTTCGCCCCATTTTGATGACGACGATGGCAGCCCTTCTTGGCGGCCTGCCCCTGATGCTGGGCGCGGGCACGGGCTCGGAGCTTCGCCAGCCGCTTGGCTACGCCATGGTGGGCGGCCTTGCGCTGAGCCAGGTCCTGACGCTCTACACGACGCCCGTCATCTACATCTACCTCGACAAGCTTCAGAGCTGGCTTTCCGGCCATAAGGAAGAGGCAAAAGCGGACGCCAAGCCGGCGCTCAAGGTTCTGCCGAGAGCCGCGGAATAGAGGCTCCTTCACGGGCCAGCGAGTAAGGTGTGAATGATTTTGCCGCCACGGGCCTATAGTAAAGAGAAAACTCTTCCAGCCGCCATAAACACGTGCGCCCCTGGATGAAAGTCGCGTGCCAGATCGCAGGGCCAGTGTCCAAACAGACAATCTCGATAGGAAGTTTCCCCAAGACCTCGGCCGTCACCGCCTCGATGAAAATCGCTGAATGGAGCGAGACAAGATAGTCTTCCATACTTGAGAAATCGGCCAAGGTCTTTGCCGCGCGGCTCCCGTCCTTGCTCCGCACTCTTTCCGCATAGATCACAGTCCCCGTTGGCAGCCCTTCAAAAAAATCGCGGCCAGGACTCTTCTTTAGGAAACGTCCTGTATGAAGGTAGGCTTCGGGATTGAGCAACTCGCTTTCGATGAAAATCTTGTCGTGAAAGACAAGGAAGTAATCCTGAAGCGCCAACCTGCAATTGCCTTCGAGAATATCCTGCCCCGCTTCACAGGCAGGTCTTGGGCCTTTCTGGTACGCGTATCGGAACGATGACAGACGTTCTTTCGGCATCCGCGAGTGGCTCACCAATGCGGCTCGATGGCCGCGCCGTCGAAGATTTCGGCAAGACGCTGCGCTGTGGCGCGCGCCGTATCCGGGGGCAGGCCGTCTTTGGGAAAGAACCGGCTTTCCTGGATCTCATGGTTTGGCGGCGGAATGCGGGGGCGCTCCCAGTCCGTGACGATGAAGAGCGCGACGTGATCGCTGGGCAGACTGGCGAAATTTGCAAACAGGCCATGAAGCTTGGGCCTGCCCTTCAGGATGACGCCCGCCTCCTCCTCAAGTTCGCGCGCGCAGTGCGGTTTCTGCGGTCTCGCCCCATTCGATCCCGCCTCCCGGAAAGTGCCACCCCTGCCGGTATGTGTGGCGCACGAGCAGCACGCGCCCGCCGCCGTCGATGACAACCCCCTGAGCGCCCAGCGTTGCGCCGCGAGACAAGCGCCAATAGGCTCCAATGATACGCATCCGAAGACGAATCATGCGTCGAGTCTATCTCACTACAAAGTCTGATGGCACCCTGGAGAGTTCGCAATAAATTCGCAAGCACGGAATGATGCGTCCGCGGTTCCGGCTTTTTGTGGTAGGCCACTCGCGCATGATGATGCGTTTAGCCTGCGCGGCTAGTGTCCCGTCTCCGAATTGCCGCTTAGGCTTGCAGCGCGCTCGTACGGCGATTCGGAGACAAAGGGACCCTAGCAAAAACGAGTGGCCCGTGCGGCTTACGTCTCGCAATTGCCTAAAAGAAGCCGCTGCAAAGGGTACAGCTTACGGCCGGGAGTTCGCTGGAGCGTTTGCGGCAATGGGAGCGCAAACTGCGGCAGGCTGTACTTTGGGGGAACGATTCGAAATGTGGAGAGCCATCGCCGCCGACGCCATTTTTTGCGCGGCGCTTTTTGTCGAATCCCTGGCGCTTCTCTCTCTTCTCCAGGCCGTTGCTGGGCTTGAACTGCGTGAGGAATTCACACCCATCCTGACGTCCTACCGCGCATGGACAGCGCCGGTTTCCGCGTTGGGCGCAAGCCTTTTTGCAGGCAAGCCGCCCGTCTGGTATGGGGACGCGGCGCTCATCGCCGCCGTGCTCTTCTTTTCCTTCTTCATCGCACAAGCGCGCAACGCGACGGCTCCTTACGAAGCCGAGAGTTTGCCCGCGCCCGCCGGTGACGAGGCGACGCGGCTGGAGGCGGCGATC
Source organism: uncultured Alphaproteobacteria bacterium (assembly GCA_963727795.1). Classification (GTDB taxonomy): domain Bacteria; phylum Pseudomonadota; class Alphaproteobacteria; order Rhizobiales; family Rhodomicrobiaceae; genus Rhodomicrobium. Next base: position 21,203 of record CAVSHC010000002.1, on the reverse strand, counting down.
GATTTTACCCTTCCGGCAGCCGCCTGCGCCATCGGGGCTGTTTTGACCGCCCCGACTCTGCTGGCCTTTCTCACCCTTCCGGTTGCGCTTTGGCTGCTTCTCAAGCGGGTCTTTGGCAGGCGATCCTGGTTCGAAGTGTCGGCCAGCTATTATGTCAACGTTGCGCTGCTGGCGAGCGTGGCGGCGGCGGCTTTCGCGCTGAACCGCTGAGGGCGCCACGGCCCGATTCGCGAACGTGGAACTGGCCTTAACCCCTCAGGGAGCGACGTGGCAGCGGCTGCAACGCGAACCCCCTCTCCCGTTGGGAGAGGGCGGGGGTGGGGGTCGACCCCTTGGTCACATCGGCTCGGTGTGCTTCACCGCCCTGTTCTTGCTTCCGGCCGTCTCAATAAACGCGCGCCTTCGGCTCGATATACTGCACGTCGTTCGTCAGCGTGCGCGTGTGAACGGGCCGGTAGTCGAGCGTGACCGTCTTCTTCTCATAGTCGGCGTAGGCCAGCGTGTGCTTCATCCAATTCGCGTCGTCGCGGCTCGGGAAGTCCTCGCGCGCGTGCGCCCCGCGGCTTTCCTGCCGGGCGAGCGCGCCCGTCACCGAGATGAGCGCCTGGGAGATCATGTTCGCAAATTCGAGCGACTCGATGAAATCCGTGTTCCAGATCAAGGAGCGGTCGGTGACTTTGATATCGTCGATGCCCTCCCAGACTTCCTGGATGAGATTGCGGCCCTCGGAAAGAACATCCGCGTTGCGGAACACCGCGCAATTGCTCTGCATGATGCGCTGCATTCGGCCGCGCAATTCCGCGGTGGGCGTCCCGCCTTTTGCAAAGCGCATGGCGTCGAGGCGCGCGATCGCCTCCTCGCCCACGCTCTCCGGCAGTTCGGGCTGCAACTGGCTGCGTTCGATGGTCTCGGCGCATCTGAGCGCGGACGCGCGACCGAAGACGACGAGGTCGATCAGCGAGTTCGAGCCGAGCCGGTTCGCGCCGTGCACGCTTGCGCAGGAGGCCTCGCCGATGGCCAGCAATCCTGAAACGGTCCCGTCGGCATCGCCAGCATGGGGGTTGATGGCCTCCGCGAAATAGTTCGTGGGAATGCCGCCCATGTTGTAATGCACGGTCGGCAGAACGGGGATCGGCTGCCGCCTGAGATCGACGCCGGCAAAGATCTGCGCGCTTTCGGTGATGCCCGGCAGCCGCTCGGCCAGCATTTTCGGGTCCAGGTGGTCGAGATGAAGATAGATGTGATCCTTCTTCGGCCCGACGCCGCGGCCCTCGCGGATTTCGATTGTCATCGACCGCGAAACCACGTCGCGGCTGGCGAGGTCCTTGGCGGTCGGCGCGTAGCGCTCCATGAAGCGCTCGCCCTCGGAATTCGTGAGATATCCGCCCTCGCCGCGGGCGCCTTCCGTGATCAGCACGCCCGCGCCGTAAACGCCCGTGGGATGGAACTGAATGAATTCCATGTCTTGGAGAGGCAGCCCGGCTCGAAGCACCATGGCGTTGCCGTCGCCGGTGCAGGTGTGGGCGCCGGTGCAGGAGAAGTAGGTGCGGCTGTAGCCGCCGGTTGCGATGATCGTCTTCTTCGCGCGGATGCGATGAATGCTGCCATCTTCGAGGCTGAGGGTCATCACGCCGCGGCAGATGCCGTCATCCATGATGAGATCGAGCGCGAAATGCTCGACGAAAAATTCAGCCGAGTAGCGCAGAGACTGCCCATAAAGCGTGTGCAGCATGGCGTGGCCGGTGCGGTCCGCGGCGGCGCAGGTGCGCTGCGCCGGAGGGCCTTCGCCGTAATCGGTGGTCATGCCGCCGAAGGGCCGCTGGTAGATCTTGCCGTTGTCGGTGCGGCTGAAAGGCATGCCGTAATGTTCAAGCTCGTACACGGCGGCGGGCGCGTTGCGGCAGAGATATTCGATGGCGTCCTGATCGCCCAGCCAGTCGGACCCCTTGACGGTGTCGTACATATGCCAGCGCCAGTCGTCCACACCCATATTGCCGAGCGCGGCGGCGATGCCTCCCTGCGCCGCGACGGTGTGCGACCGGGTTGGAAACACCTTCGTGACGCACGCTGTTTTGAGCCCGGCTTCGGCACAGCCGAGCGTCGCGCGAAGCCCTGCCCCGCCCGCTCCCACGACAACGACATCGAACATGTGATCCCTGACCGGGTAGGCGCGGCCGTTCAAGCCGGGGGCGGCGATGCTGCCCTTCCCGGATGAGGCTCTAATTGGCTTTCTTGTCTCCGGCATGGACTACACTCCGAGATAAAGCTTAATGAGCGCAAGAGCGCAGGCTACGGCGACGATCACCGCCCAGAACGTGTTCACGAACATGCACGGCACCTTCAACCAATGCGGCGCATATTCCTCGATGATCACTTGCATGCCGAGCCGCATATGGATCGTCGCCGATATGACGAGCAGCAGGCCCAGAACGGTATGAATTGGGTTGGCGAAGAAGTGCTGCACACCGGCGCGCGACGCGCCGACGAGGGAAAGGCCGGCATAGACGAGGAAACCCGTGGCGAGCATGTTCGAAACGCCCGTCATGCGCTGCGTCCAGAAGTGATCGCTGGCCGGGCCGCCCGCAGAAGAGCCCAGCCCGCGAACCTTTTTCAGCTCGGTTTTGTATGTGGCTGGCATCAGCGCGCCCCCCAAATTGAAAGTCCGGCGAACCAGATCAGGCCCGTGAGCGTCACCGATCCGAAAAGCGTCGCCCAGGACAGCACCCGCACCAGCGGCAAAGCGAAGCCATAGCCCGCGTCCCAGATGAAATGCCTGATGCCTCCCAACATGTGGTGCATGAGCGTCCACGTGAAGCCCACAAGCACGATGAGGCCCACCGGCGAGCCCATGAAGGAACTTACGGCGTTGAACTGCCAATCGCCCATCGCCGCCGATACGAGCCACGCCGCCAGAAGCAGGCTGCCCCAGTAATTGATCACGCCCGTGATGCGATGCATGATCGACAGGACCATGTTGACGTAGGGGCGGAATATCGAAAGATGCGGAGACATCGGTCTTGGAGCCATCCGCCGGGCGATCTGCTTGGCTTCCGCCATCATGCAATCCTTCTTAACGCGGCATGTATTTTTTCTTAACGCAGGGCCTACTGCACCGCAGCAAAGGCCGCAACAAACAATTCGCTGAAGAGGCTTTCGCGCCTTTTGCAACCGCGGCAGGTTAAAAGCCTAAACGATGCGCCTTAACCAAGTCTAGAGCGTTCGGGCCAAGAAAACCATTCGACAAGAGAGCAAGCTGCAGCAGTTTCCCTGCTCTAAGCATCTCATAAATAAGCATTTTCTCAAGACGATCAAGGGCTTGTGCTGCAATGCACAATTCCCCGCGACCCGCATGCCAGGCATGGCGTCAACCCGCCGCGCACAACTAAAGTGGGACGACCACCCACAGGTCGAGATCGAGCAGCACGGCAGCGTCGTACTGATCCCCCGCCTTGAGCGGGAAATCGCCCGCCGGCTTGTCTTTCACCGCGACGAGCCTCAGCCGCAGCGCCCCCGCATCCGGCCGGTTGATCTGCGCTTTCTCCAACACCTCGCTCCAGGCGTATACCGTGTCTCCCGCGAAAGCGGGCGACACGTGCCGGCCCGCATTGATGGCCGCGACGTGAAACGCGTTTTCGAGGCCGTTGAAGCTCAGCGCGCGGGCGAGCGAGATGATGTGGCCGCCATAGATGAGCCGCCGTTTGAAACGCCCCTTGGCCTGCTCATGCTGGTTGAAATGAACCTTGGCGGTATTCTGATAAAGCCGCGTCGCAAGCTGATGCTCGGCTTCCTCGATGGTCATGGCGTCGAGGTGATCGATCTTCTCGCCAACCTCATAATCGCCCCACCGAAGTGGGCTGCCGGCAAGCGCGTCGTCATAGGCGCCGGTGTTGAGCGCAGGCAGGGCCGACCCGAGCGCCGATGGCTCGACGGCCTCTTTGAGTTGCGGCACGTGGGACGCCGGCACGGGCGCCGCCTCGTCGCGCTTCCTCACCATGACCCAGCGCACATAGTCGAGGACCGCGTTTCCATCCTGATCGCGGCCTGTCGTGCGGACATAGACGACGCCGCTCTGCCGGTTCGAATTCTCGCGCAGGCCGATCACTTCGGACGTGGAGGAGAGCGTGTCTCCCGTATAGACGGGCTTCAGGAACCGGCACTCGGCGTAACCGAGATTGGCCACGGCGTTCAGCGAGATGTCCGGAACCGTCTTGCCGAACACGATATGGAAAACGAGCATGTCGTCGACAGGGCTTCGGGGATAGCCGATGGCCTTCGCGAACGCGTCGGAGGACTGCGCCGCAAAGCGGGACCCGTAAAGCGCGGTGTAAAGGGACACGTCGCCGGCGGTGATTGTGCGCGGCGTCGCATGCTTGATGACCTGACCAAGCGTGAAATCCTCGAAGAAGTTTCCTTGCCGCGCTTTGCTCACGCCGCCCCCTTTGCCATGCCACTCACAGGAAAGGCATGTATATCATCCCCCGGTGATCGGGGGAAAGAAGGCGATTTCGCGCGCTCCATGCACCTTGGTATCATGGCGGGCGTGCGAATGATCGATGGCGGCGCGGATGATCTCCTCGCGCTCGAAGGCTGCGGCGTAACCCCCGCCGCGGGCTTTCAGCCATCTGATAAGGTCGCCCGCCGTCGCCACGGCCTCCGGCAGCGTCACCTTCTCTTCCGCTTTGCCGATCCGCTCACGCACCCAGGCGAAGTATTTGACCGTCACTTCCATGTTTGCCGCCATGCACGCCAGAAATAGTCTGCTCCCGTATATAGCGCCAGGCCAGCAGCGGCCCAAATCAAACCGGCGCCAGCTTGGAGACAAGCCTCCGCGCCCGAAAAAGGAACGCGCGACGAAAAGAGGAGAATGACGGCGAAAAACTGCGCCCCGGTCTTCGCCTTCGCAAGCCTGCTCACCTGCGCCCCCGCGCCGCGCTGGCGGGCGTAATCCCGAAGGCCCGAGACCATGATCTCGCGCCACAGGACGATCAAGGCCGGCCACGCAGTGGCGCCGCCGATGACCCCCTCGCCCCAGAGAAGCCAAAGCGCTGTCAGGATGAACGTTTTATCGGCGGCCTGATCGAGGATCGCCCCCAGTTCCGAGACCTCGCCCAAGCCGCGCGCGGCGATCCCATCGAGGAGATCGGTCAACCCCGCCGCCGCGACGAGACCGGCCGCAAAGCCTGGCGGCTGCCCGGTCAGCACCGCCCAGGCCAGGAGCGGCGCCGCTGCGATGCGAGACGCGCTCAAAGCATTGGGCAGCGTCAAGACTCTTGATCGGCTCTGGTGCATGCCGTAGCGGTCCAATTTCCGGCATTTGCATCCCCCTTGCAGCACGCTCGAGAGCAAATGCCGGAATTGAAGGACCCCTAACAACTTAATGATACTCGTGGAGCTTTTGAATTTGACATTTGAGAGCGAACTCGCGGCAGGCGGGACTCAAATGTCAAATTCGCTCCGCTGGCTCCCGCCGGTCGAGCGCAACCGCAAGCCGGCGCGATCGAAGGCGGCTGATTGCGGGCCGGGCGAACGGGCGCCGACTTGGCGGATAGTTACTTCTGCAGGCTCAGAATATAGGCGACGACATCCGCTTTTTCTTTCGCGGGAATGATGAGGTCAGGCATGTTTCGATGGGGCGTTTGCAAAATCACATAAAGCGCGGCCCCGGTCATTCCGCTGGTGCTCGCGATTTTGGCGAAAGGCGGCGCCTTGAGGTTGGGCGAAAGATAATCGTCGCCGCGGATGGCGTGGCATTCTGAGCAGATGGTTCGCGCGTAGTCGAGACCTGCTTCGGCATCCCCGTCTTGCGCGCGAGCGCCGAAGCAAAGCAAGGCCGTCCAGAATAAAACACTTAAAATGCGCGCCATGGGGACACCCTCAGAAAGCATTTCAGTGTACACAGCAAGCGTTAAAACGCTCACTAAAGCTTATCCGCTTTTGATCGAATCAAAAGCGGGCTCTAAGTTTTTGTTTTATCGTGCGTCCTCATGGTGAGTTTGTCGAACCATGAGGGCATCGTTTTTCAGCGGCAGAAGCCACGCAGATCAGACTGCGGCTGCGTGGCGAAGCTCCGTGTTTTGAGCAAGGTATGCGTCGAACGCCGAGCAGACGACCCGCAAGGCGAGGCGCGCTTCGTCCGGCACGCGCACCCGGCTGCCTTCGAGCTTGACGAGCCCTTCCTCCTCAAGCCCGCGCAATTGAGACATCTCTTCAGAGAACGCGCCGCGGTCAAGGGCGTACTCCTTGCGGATATCCTCCAGGTCAACCTCCATATCGCACATCAGGCGCTCGATGATCGCAGCGCGCATCTTATCCTCGCCGCGGAATGTGATGCCTTTGGCGATTGGAAGCTCGCCTGCGTTCACCGCGCGGGTGTAAGCGCCGGTCTCGACGATGTTCTGCGCAAAGCCGTCCGGCAAGGCGGAGATGGCGCTCGCGCCGAAGGCCACGATCGTGCGGCCCTCGTCGTCGGTATAGCCCTGGAAGTTGCGATGCAGGCGGCCTTCCTTGAGAGCAACGGCCATCGTGTCTTCCGGCCTCGCAAAGTGATCGAGGCCGATCTTCACATAGCCCTGCTCGGCCAGCGCGTCGCCCGCGACTTCGGCTTGCTCGAAGCGCATCAAGGGCGTCGGCAGGGCCTCTTCCGGGATCATGCGCTGGTTCTTCGCCATCCACGGCACATGCGCGTAGCCGAACAAGGCGATGCGATGGGGCTTCATGGTCGCCGCGAGTTCGACCGTCTTCTTCAGCGTTTCCGCCGTCTGATAAGGCAGGCCGTACATCAGATCGAAATTCACCTCATGGATGCCCTGCTCGCGCAAAAGCGCCAGCGTGGCGTCGATCATGCTGACCGGCTGCACGCGATTGATGGCGGTTTGGACCTTCTCATCGAATTCCTGCACGCCGAGGCTTGCGCGCGTGCATCCGATCTTGCCGAGCGCGAGCGCGTTTTCAGCCGTGAAGGTTCTTGGATCGATCTCGACCGCGATCTCTGCGCCGCTCCCAACGTTGAAATGGCGCTTCACCGTTTCGTCGATGCGGACCATATCATCGGGCGCCAGGGCAGTCGGCGTGCCGCCGCCCCAGTGAATATGCCCCACCGTAACGCCTTTGGGAACGATCCGCGCGACAAGCTCGATTTCGCGGATGAGCGTATCGACGTAACTCGTCACCGGCGAGTACCTCGCGATCACGCGCATGTTGCAACCGCAATACCAGCACATCTGCCGGCAAAACGGGACATGAAGATAAAGCGAGAGCTCCGAGTTCGGGTCGATCCGGGACAGCCAGCTTTCGTACCGCTTGGCGTCCACTTCCGCTGAGAAGTGGGGCGCTGTCGGGTAGCTTGTATAGCGTGGAACCCGTGCGGAGAAGTATTTGGCCATCCCAGGTATCATGGTTGTTCTTTCCCTGTAAGGATATGCTGCGGGCTGGCCTTGGCGGCCGGCTTGGCCCATGAGATTTCAAAAGCGCAGGAAGGGCCGCCCGTGGCCTCGCAACTGATTTCGCGGACCGATGTGTGGCGGCTGACGAGAACCTCGAAGAGGCGCTGGAATGTCCCGGCGTAGTAGTCGCATTGCGGATTTGCGCCGTGGCGCCCGCGGCAAAGCGGGCAGCTTGCGATTGAAACGACCACGGGCCGCCCGTTCGCGACGCTGAAGGCGCCCGTCCCGGCGAAGGTCCATGAGTGCTTCTTGATCGTGCCGAGCAGGACGCGGCTTGCAAGCGTCGGCGGCAGCACTTTGAGCACCGCCTGCGCCGGTTTCGGGATCCGGTTCGCCAGGAGATAATCTCCCGTTCGAAGACCGGCCTCGAACGCGATTTTGCGCGCGTCGCTTTCATCCAGCTTGTCGAACAACGCCGTCTGAAGCGCGCCCACATCCTGTTCCGGGACCATGCCGGTGGGGAGGGAAGCGAGATGCGGTTCGAGGCGCGCATGGGCGAAAATGAGCCGGGTGGCCTCTTCGCCCATCACGTCGCGAAGGGTTTCCGCCACCCGGATAATGGCATTCGGACCGATGAGGCCCGCATCCGCCGATGCATGCGCCATTCGAAGGGCCTTCTTGTCCTAGTGGGTCGCAGCCGTTTCGACGGCCTTCTCATCGGCATGCTGGCCGGTCTTGCGGGTCGTGTGATCGAAATCGTCCTCCTCACGGACGCCCCGCCCGCGGGTCGTATCGAAGCCGAAGTCCACCTTCTTGAGAGATTGCGGACCCCAGTACTTCACGCGGCCCAGATCGTAGAACTTCCGCTCGAAGCCACTCTTGAGGAAGGCCTTGAGGCAGCCCAGCAGGTAACTGCGTCTCTTCGAACTCCAGACCCACGGATATCCGAAAAAGGCCTTGCGCATATAGAAGCGCCGGTAATTTCTCATGACGAGGTTGAGAAGCTCCGTGCGCTCCATGGCGTCCGGCTTCATGATCGGGGTCACGAAATTATACTTCTCGTAGTCGAAAATCTCGACCTTGTCGCTCAACTCCCGGAACAGATCCGAGAACGGCCAGGGCGTGTACATGGCCCAGTTCGCCATATCCGGCTGCCAGTCCATGGCCATGCGGTAGGTCTCTTCGAGCGTTTCCGGCGTCTCGTTCTCGAGGCCCACGATGAACTGCGCTTCGGTGACGATGTCGTTCTTGCGAAGGAGTTCGATGGCGCGCTTGTTCTGCGCGATGGTCGTCTCCTTGTTGAAGCGGTCGAGCTTCAATTGCGCGGCGGCTTCCGTTCCGAGCGAGATGTGGATCAGGCCGGCGGCGCGGTAAAGCGGAAGCAGCGCCTCGTCTCGCAGAATATCGGTCACACGGGTGTTGATGCCCCACTGGACCGGCAGATTCCGCTTTTTAAGCTCCTCGCAGAACTCGACGAATTTCTTGCGGTTGATGGTCGGCTCTTCGTCGGCGAGGATGAAGAAGCCAACCTTGTAGTCGCGGACCAGCGTCTCGATTTCGTCGACGACCTTCTTGGGGTCGCGTATGCGGTAGTTCCGCCAGAACTTCCACTGCGAGCAGAAGCTGCAAGTGAAGGGGCAGCCGCGAGCCATGTTCGGGATGGCGACGCGCGTTCCTGTCGGGATGTAGATATACTTCTCCCACTGGAGCACGCTCCAATCCGGCCTGATCGACTCCAGATCGGCGATGGGGGGCTCCGAAGGCGTGGCCAAGACCTTGCCTTCCTCGATATAGGCGATGCCCTTGATGCCGGGACGGTCTTCCCGCCAGGTCTTCTTTTCAACCGAGCGGACGACGTTCACGAAGATGGCCTCGCCTTCGCCGCGCACGATCGCGTCGATCCAAGGGGCCTCCGTCAGAACCTGCTGATACATGAAGGTGGCGTGGATGCCGCCGAGGACCGTCACCGTGTTGGGGTGAGCTTCCTTCGCGATCTGCAGGAGGCGCTCGGCCTTGTAGATCGAAGGCGTGATGGCTGTCGCGCCGACGATATCGGGCTTTTCCTTCTCGATGATCGCCCGAATGTCGTCTTCGGTCAGATTATTCGTCATCGCGTCGACGAAGCGGATATCGGTGTAACCGGCGGCCTTGAGCGGCCCTGCGATATAGGCGACCCACGCGGGAGGCCAGTTGCCAGCGATCTCCGCTCCGCCCGAGTGATAGTTGGGATGGATAAGGATAATTCGCATTGAGCCGCTCCCGAAGCAGATGTCAGGTCAAGTTGACAGGATTTTGTGTCAACCGAAGATTACTCTCTTGGCATGCTAGCGTTTTGATCTAGATCAAGCCGCAACCGCCATTTGACCGGCCCGGGACGTGAATTTTCGGCTACACTTAATAAAAAGGCGCCCGTAATATATACTACTTTTGGAGCGAGACGCTGTCGCCGGGCTCGATCCCTAGCTTCCTGGCCTGCCCTGCCGCAATCTCCACGACGCGGGAGGCGGGCCTGACCGAGGAGATGACATCCAACGAAAAGGGCTCTGCGTTAAAGTTGATGTGCACGATCCGCCAGTCATTACCAATAAAGACCATGTCCAGGGGAATGTAGGTGTTTTTCATCCACATCGTGATCTCACGCTCGTCATCGAACAGAAAGATCATTCCCTGATCGTCCGCGATCGAGCGGCGAAACATAAGCCCCTGCTCGCGCTTCGGCTCGGTATCCGCCACCTCGACGTTCAAGAGCACGGGACCGTTCTTCGTTTCGATCTTCAGGCTTGCACGCTTAACCAGAACGTCTCCGAGAGCTGTCGTCATGACCGGCAAGGTCATTATAGAGAAACCGAAAATGACAAGGGCCGCAAGCGCGGCCCTGGCAGAGTTCGCTAGACCCTTGATCATGGGGTCAACCTTTCAGTGCGAGGACGGATAACCCGTTGCGCCGTCGGGACGCAGCTCGGCGGCCATAAGGCCTTTGTCGCCTTTGCCGTAGCGCACTTGCACGATTTGTCCAGGCCTTAATTCGGCGAAGCCGAAGCGCCGGAGCGTCTCCATGTGAACGAAGATGTCCTCGGTGCCTGCGCCGCGGGTGAGAAACCCGAAGCCCTTCAGCCTGTTGAACCACTTCACCATGGCGCGCTGCCAATCGCTCTCCGGAATGACATGGACATGGGTCCGCTGGGGCAGTTGCGAGGGGTGGATGGCTGTGCTCTCATCCATCTCGATGACCCGGAAGGCTTGAAGACCGCGGTCGCGCCGCAGAACTTCGCATACTATACGGGCTCCCTCATAGGCTGTCTGATAGCCGTCCCGCCGCAGAACGGTGACGTGGATCAGAATATCCGGGAGCCCGCCATCTGGCACGATGAAACCAAAACCTTTGGAAACATCAAACCATTTAATGTGGCCGGCTATTACAAATACGTCTATGCCAGGTTGCTCTGCGATGTCGTTAAACGATGCAATTGTGGGAGGTAATTTGTCCCCCATTGTTTAGTCCCCCGCTTCACTGAAAAAACTTGGCGTTCGGGATGGCCTCGCCCAAGACCCCACGCACACCAACTCACTTGCAAACAATAACATTACTCGCCGTCGAGGCTAGAGGAAATTAACTCTTTCCCCAACCGCGCTTGAGGCTCAATCCCGGCCGCTATCCGGGACCGACGCCGCAACTGGTTGATACTCCGCGCTAAATTATGTCGAGAATGGGGCATAACCTTATACGGAGTTTCTTCCCGTAACCTCCGCGAGCAGGTTTTGAACAGGCGGCGGGTTGCGCAATTTGAAGCGAATTGACGTTCAAATCGCGCCGCGAATCAATATTTCTCAGACGCTGACGTCCAGGTCATAGGCGCAGCAGCCGGCACTTTCCCACACTTGTTGAAACGTTGTTCGCAGAACCCCCATCTACGGAACCGCACACTTGGCATGCCGCCTTGTTTTGTCATCCATGGCTCATTCGCAGCGACCCGGAGGTCACTCATGAAGTATCTGCACACCATGGTCCGCGTGACCGACATCGACCGCTCTCTCGATTTCTATAAAAAGCTCGGGCTGAAGGAAGTGCGCCGCATGGAAAGGCCCGAGGGCCGCTTCACGCTCATTTTCCTGGCTGCGCCCGGCGACGAGCGGGCGCAGGTGGAGCTGACCTACAACTGGGATCCGGAAACCTACGGAGAAGGGCGCAATTTCGGCCATCTTGCCTATGAGGTCGACAATATCTATGAAGTTTGTCAGAGCCTGATGGACGGGGGTGTGACGATCAACCGGCCCCCGCGCGACGGGCGCATGGCTTTCGTCCGGTCTCCGGACAACATCTCGATCGAGCTCCTTCAAAAAGGCGGGGCGCTTCCCCCGCAAGAACCCTGGAAGTCCATGCCGAACACGGGAAAGTGGTAGGGATCGCCTGATGCAGCGGGAACAGTATACGGTGACGGCGAAAGCGCTGCATTGGCTGATCGCAGCCCTGATCTTCATCCAGTTTCCCCTTGGCTGGGCGATGGGCGGTTTTTCGGGCATCCAAAAAATCCAGGCGTTCAACATCCACAAATCGATCGGCCTGACTGTGCTGGCGCTGATGGCCGTCCGTCTTCTCTGGCGCCTGTTTCATCCGGCCCCGGAGCTTCCCCGCTCGATGCCAAGAAGCGAGCGCGTCCTGGCTCACCTCGGTCACGCGGCTCTGTACGCGACCATTTTTTTGATGACTCTGGCAGGGTGGGCCGTAATCTCGGCATCGAAGTTTCCGTCCTCCTTTTTTCAGATAGCGCTCATTCCCAAGCTTCCTTGGCTGAGCGGCCTCCCCTCCGGCGAGCAAAAGGTTTACAAAGACATGTTCGAGACGGCCCATATCGTTCTAGGCTTCGCGCTCTTGGCGCTCATCGCGGCGCATCTCGCCGCTGTCCTCCGGCACGCGCTTATCCTTAAGGACGGGATCGCGTCACGCATGCTGCCGCGCCGCATCGCCGGCCAAATCGCACTTCTCGTCGTCGGCGCCGGCGTTCTCAGTCTGGCCGGCGCGGAAACGGCTCGCGCCATGGAATGGGGCGTGATTCCCAACAAGAGCGAAGTCGGTTTTGAGGCGAACGGCGGCGGCGCCAACGCCAAGGGCAGCTTCAAGGCTTACAAGGCCGAGATCGAGTTCGATCCAGACACGCCGGAACAGACATCGGTGCGCGTCATCCTCAATATGGGAAGCGCAACGACCGGAACAGCCGATGTCGATCAGACGCTACAGTCGGAGGAGTTCTTCGATCCCGGGCGTTATCCGACCGCCGAGTTCGTCGCCCGGGGAGCCAAACCGGACGGCGACGGGCGATATATTCTGAATGGCGCCCTTACGCTGAAGGGCGTGACGAAGACCCTCGCTTTTCCTTTTGCAATCGATATCGTATCGGGAACGGCGGCGGTCAGGGCGGAAACGTCGATCAATCGCCTTGATTTCGGCGTAGGTCCGCAGACAGTCGCCGGGTTCGCAGTCGACAACGAGGTCAAGCTGACGATCGAACTGACAGCGGTGCGGCTCGACAACTAGACCCTATGTTCGCCACCTGAAAAAGCAGGTGGCCCATCCCACGGCAAGCTCCTATCGAGGGTTGCGCCGGATCGGCCGGCGCCGAGCCTCAAGCATGGGGGATGGGCCTGATGAACACTACCATATTCGTGGGTTTGGATGTGCATAAGGCGACGGTTGTCGTGGCCGTTGCAGAAGGGCTGCGTGGCGGCGAGGTGCGGCAAGTGGGACCGTTTCCGAACCGCGCCGATCAGATCGCCAAGGTGGTGGAAAGGCTCGCCAAGGGCGGGCGGCGGCTGAGTTTCTGCTACGAGGCGGGACCTTGCGGCTACGGTCTTTACCGGCAACTTACGGGTCTAGGGCATGACTGCATCGTCGTGGCGCCTTCGCTGATTCCGATGAAAGCCGGGGATCGTGTCAAGACGGACCGCCGCGACGCGGTGATGCTGGCCAAACTGCACCGGGCTGGCGAATTGACGGCGGTGTGGGTTCCCGATGCGGCCCATGAGGCGATGCGCGATCTGGTGCGGGCGCGCGCGACGGGGGTGCGGGTGCTTGGCAAGGCGCGTCAGCATCTGCAAGGTTTCCTCCTGCGGCATGGGCGTGTTTATGCCGGCAAGAAAGGTTGGACACAGGCCTACCGGCGTTGGCTGGCCACGGTGCGTTTTGATCACCCCGCTCAGCACATTGTACTGCAAGACTATATCCATGCCGTCGTCGATGCCGAGGAGCGCGTTGAACGGCTGACCAGGCAGATCGAGGAACTCATACCGCAGTGGTCGATGGCGCCTGTGGTGGAGGGGTTGCAGGCCATGCGCGGCGTAGGACTGATCGTTGCCGTGACCATGGCCGCCGAAGTAGGCGATTTCTCCCGTTTCGCCAATCCTCGTCAGTTGATGGCCTATCTCGGCCTCACCCCGTCGGAGCATTCGAGCGGCGCCACAGTGCGCCGAGGCGGCATCACCAAGGCCGGCAACGCCCTTGCCCGCCGCGCTCTGATCGAAGGGGCGTGGACCTATCGCATGCAGGCGCGCATCAGCCGCAAACTGCATGACCGCAATGAGAAATTGCCCCAGGGGGTTCGCGACATCGCCTGGAAGGCCCAGCTCAGGCTCTGCGCCCGTTATCGCCGGCTGGCGGCAGCAGGCAAGGCCAAGGCCATCGTCACCACCGCCATCGCCCGCGAGATGATCGGTTTCCTGTGGGCGATTGCTTGTCAGATACAAACCCGCCCAGCGCTCTAACACCTGCGAGGCGATCATAACGGCGCCCAAGGCGGGCGGCGGGGCGCGGTGAGGAAACCTCGCGGCCTGCTATGAGCCGGCTTTGCCGATGCTCGCCCTCTAGACCGAGGCAGCCTCAAGACGAAACCACGGTCATGCGGTAACCAACCCGCGCATGAGAGCTTGCTCAACCGTCGTCTTTGGCTCCGCCTCCCGCCTTGGGCGTCTCTCCGAAATCGGCGCCTGGGCAAAGCCAGGATGATGAACTGCGCTCAAACTCTTGACAGCGAACATGAGAGCAGGACGCTGAAAAACCATGCGGCCCATGGTTCGACAAGCTCACCATAGGTCCAAGTTGTTGATATTGCCCGACCTCATCCTTGTAACTTGAAAACCGCCGCATTGGCGAGGCCTTGTGCCGATGCGGGCGCGGCGGAGAGGCCGTCTCATCCTGGGACCGAAAAGTCCGCAGCTCAGCATGGGTCCTCCGCCGCAAGTCCATTAAGCCCGAACAGTCGCCGGGGCCGCATATTGAGCCCGTTTAGACAAGGAAGGGCCGGGATGGAGACAAATGCGCAACCTGTTTTTGTAGGCATCGATGTTTCGAAGGGTAAGCTCGATGTGGCGCTCTGGCCCTCGGGAGAACAGTTCACGATCGAACGCAACGCAAAAGGCTTGAACAGCCTTTGCGCCAGGCTCGCCGCCTCGAACCCTGTCACCATCGCCTTGGAGGCCACGGGCGGGTTCGAAACCGTTGTCGCCGCGGCTCTGGCCGCCGCCAGTCTGCCCGTCGCCGTCGTCAATCCGGCCCAGATCCGCGCCTTCGCCCACGCGCTCGGCAAAAGAGCCAAAACAGACCCCATCGACGCAGCCGTCATTGCGCGCTTTGCCGAAGCGACAAGGCCCGCCATCAGACCGCTGGCCGACGCCGAAACCCAGCTCCTCGCCGATTTCATCGCAAGGCGCCGGCAAATCGTAGAGATGATCGTCGCCGAAAAACAAAGACTTGGCCGCGCTCCCGCCAAACGCCTGAGAAAGAGCATCGAACGCCTCTTGAAGGCCCTGGAGAAAGAGCTCTCAAGCCTCAACGGCGATATCGATGCGGCCGTCAGGGCTTCCCCATTGTGGAAGGCGAACGAGGAGCTTCTCACCTCCGTCCCGGGCGTCGGCCCTACCACCGCGCGCACTCTCATCGCTGAATTGCCCGAGCTTGGGACTTTGACGCGCAAGGAAATCGCGGCGCTGGCCGGTCTTTGCCCCTTCACGCGCCAGTCCGGACAGTGGCGCGGCAAAAGCTTCATCGCAGGAGGCCGGGCAAGCGTGCGCGCCTCTTTGTTCATGGCGGCGATGGTCGCAGCGAGGTTCAACCCAACCCTGAAAACCTTCTTTGACCGCCTCGCCGCCGCCGGGAAGCCAAAGAAAGCCGCTCTCGTCGCCGTCGCAAGGAAACTCCTCACCATCCTCAACGCTATCGTCCGAGACCAAAAACCATGGCAAATCGCTTGACAGCCAAGACAGTCGCTGAGCTTGTCGAAGGATGGAGCAAGGATTTCCGGCTTTTTCAGCATCCTGCTCGTGTAGCGTCTCGCAATTGCCTATACCTTTGCGGCAGGCTCTCATAGGCAATTGCGAGACATAAGCCACACTAGCCTATTGTTTTTGCTGTGCTAGAATCAAATGGTTCCTAGTATGCTTTATCCGCGGGAAGTCCTGTCGACGCCCGCAGCAAATGGGTTAAGACTTACCGCGGGGCGTACTAGGCATTCTTGCTATCCACATTTGCCGCAGCGCTCTTGATGGGCGCCCGGCATAGGGCTGGCCAGATGGTTCGCATCGGGTGTGCAATTTGCTTTAGATCGTGCTCATGGAAACACACCGTCCTACGCTGATATCGGCTGTCCTGCCTGCGTACAATGAGTGCGAGGGCCTGCCCATCGTGCTGGCTTCGATCGGCGATGTTCTGGCGGCGACAGGATTCGCCTACGAAATCGTCGTGGTCGATGATGGAAGCTCCGATCTCACCCGGCAGGTCATGATCGATCTGTGTTCGCGCGAGCCTCATCTGCGCTACATCCGCCTGTCGCGGAATTTCGGCAAGGAAGCGGCGCTGACGGCCGGCCTCAAGGCGGCGGCGGGCGATGCGGTTATTCTCATGGACGCCGACGGGCAGCACCCCCCTGCCCTGATCCCGGTCTACCTGGACCGCTGGCGCGAGGGCTTCGAGGTTGTCGCGGGCGTGCAAATCGATCGTCCCGAGACCTGGCTTAAGCGGCGTCTCAAGGCCATGTACTATCGGTTCATGGAGGCAGGCGGCCTGGTGGTGATCCCGCCCGGCGCCGGCGACTTCCGGCTTCTCGACCGCAAGGCTGTCGACGCCATCAACGCCCTTCCGGAGCGGAACCGGCTGATGAAAGGCCTCTACGCCTGGGTCGGGTTTCGCACCGCCCTTGTCACCTTCAAGCCTCAAAGCCGTGTTGCTGGCCACACCAAGTTCACCTGGATGAAGCTCTTTCAGCTCGGTTTTACGGGCCTGACCTCCTTTACCGTCATTCCCCTGCGCCTTGTGTCCACGGCCGGGCTTTGCATTTCCAGCGCCTCTCTTCTCTACGCCGGCTATCTGCTTTTCGAACATTATGTGCTCGGCGATCACCTGCCCGGCTGGGCCACGCTTTCGGTCGGCATGATGTTTTTGTCGGGCGTGCAGCTTCTGGCGCTGGGCGTCATCGCGGAGTATCTCGGCCGCACGCTGGAGGAGACGAAGCAGCGCCCGGTCTTTATCGTCGCCGAGGACAGCCGGGAGAAGGCCAAGCCTCACGCGGCTTCGCCGATCTACGATGCGACATCGCTCGTGGAGGACGCGACGCGCCGGTCCAATACCCCCGCGGTTTCGTGATGAGGCAAATCGCGATTTTCATCGCCGTTGGATGCGCGGCCGCCCTGACGCACCTGACGGTTGTAGCGGCCGTTGTGGAAGGCTTTGGCTTGAAGCCGCTCGCGGCCAATGTGATAGGGTTTTGCGTGGCGTTTTTCGTGAGCTTCGCCGGACATGCGCGCTGGACGTTTCCGCTTTCGCCCGAGCGTTTCGGCGCGGCGCGGAGGCGCTTCTTCGCCGTCGCCGTCACCGGCTTCGCGCTGAATCAGACCGCCTATGCCGAAGCCCTGCACCTGTTTGGCGCGCGCTATTACCTTCTCGTGCTGGCCGCCGTCATTCTGGGCGTCGCAACCGCCACATTCCTGCTCTCGAAGCTATGGGCTTTCGCCGAACCGCAGGGCTAGGCTTTATCGTGCGCTTACCGGAAAACCGCTTCACACTTTTCCGGACGCACTCGAAAGGAGGAACGCCTGAGCCAGAAGGTCATCATCAACGCCGACGACTACGCCATGGATAGCGCCGTCGACGCCGCCATCCTGAAGCTTGCGGCGCAAGGCGCCGTCACGGCGACAAGCGCGATGGTTCTCTCTCCCGGCTGGCCCGAGGCCGCGCCCGCGCTTAGCGAAGCGCCGCTCTCCAAAGGGCTGCATCTCGACTTCACCAGCCCCTTTGCCGGAGAGGTTTTTCCGCGGCAGACCATCGCCGGGCTTACCATGCGGGCGCATGCCGGGGTGCTGAATCGCGACCGCTTGGGCCGGTCGATCCATCGGCAGCTCTCGCTGTTCGAGACTGAGATGAAGGCCCTGCCCGGCTTTGTCGACGGGCATCAGCACTGCCATCTCCTCCCTTCCGTCAGGGAATCGCTTCTCGATGCGCTCGCGGACCGGTATGGCGCGGACGCCCGCCGTATCGCCCTTCGCGACTGCGCGCCAAAGCGGTGGCGCGGCCTCAAGGCGGCCGTCATCGCGCGCACGGGAACCTTCCGCCTTCAGGATTTGGCCAAGGAGCGCCAGCATGGCATGAACAGCGATTTTGCCGGCGTCTACGATTTTAATGAGGACGCGGATTTCGCGGCCCTTTGGTCGGACTGGCTCGATGGCCTTGAGGGCAATTCGCCTTTGGTGATGTGTCATGTCGCGGAGCCCGCTGACCATGATGGAAGCGACCCCATCAGGTCCGCCCGCTATCGCGAGTACGGCTGGCTATCGAGTGCGGAGTTCCTGGAACTCACCCAGCGCCTTTCGAAGACCCCGGCACGCTGGCCTCAGGCCTGACCCGGTGCTCCCAAATGGGGGCGGCCGGCTCGATCGGCTTGCCTGCGAGGCGCGCAGCGATTTCATTCACCGCCCCTTCGACCGGCTTGAATTCGAAGCGAACGATGTGCTTGCCCGCGGGCACCTCTATGGCGCGAAACAACACATTCGCCCGGAGGACATCAGCGGGTATTCCGTCCACCGAGCCGAACCACCAGGGGTGCCAGACATCGTTCAGAACGAGGAAGCCCGCCCGAGGGGCGTCGACCGCGACCTGCACGACCGTGTTGCTGTAGATCTGCAGGATGGGAGCAACCTCCCTCAGGGAAACGGGTCTCGGGCGAAGCGCGCCCATTTGAGACTGCCTGCCGCGCAGCAGGACCGTGCGCCTTGGGTCGAAAGAGGGCCATTGTCCATCTTTCTCCATGCGATCGAAATTTGCGGGCTGCCAATCGAAAGTGAAGAGAACACGAGGAAGCGCGCGCGGATTTTCGTAGATGTAGGCGTTGCGCGTGCGCGTCACCAGCGGCATGTCTCCGGGCTGTAAGGTCTTGTCGATCTTCTCGATGGGCCGGTCCGTCGCGATGTAGCGCAGGCCAAGCATATCCGCCATCGTGGACCGGTACGACGGAAAGAGCGGAGTGAAGACCCGTTGATAGGCATCCGCGACCGTCTCGCTGGCGCCCATGCTTTCGACGGCTTCTTCCAGACGGACAGGGTTATATCCGAGCGTGTGGTCGAAGTTGTGGATGAGGCTTATATTGGGCCATTCGAAGCCGAGCCCAACCATCTCCACTCTATCGCGCCGGGAAGAATTGGCCGTCTGGCCAAGATGCCCTTTGAAAAAGGCCAGGGTTTCATTCTTGCTGTCGGCCCTAAGCTCCTCGTACTCGGACGGCGGCTTGGCCGTCGACCGGTTCGGCCCGTTGTTCACGGCCAGATCGGCCGTCATGAAGGCGGCGATGGCGGCGACGGTCAACGCTCCATAGCGCGCGGAATAGTTTTGCGCGAAGACGAGGACGAGCCATCCCGCCGTGAAGAAGCCGATAGACAGCAGGACCGGCGTTACGGATTGATAGAAGTGCGAGTGCGCCGCCGCCACTCCGAGGCTGACGGCGAAGAGCAGCGCAAGGACAACGGCGATCGCCGCACGGCGCAGGCTCGGACGCAGCGTGTCGTCAGTCAGAAGACGGTGCAGAAGATAACCCGAAACGATGGAGCCAATGGCGCCAAGGATGTAGGTGGCGTCCGCTGGTCTCCGGAACAGGTCGACCCCCGGGATATAATGATAGATAAAGGGAAAGAAGATGGAGTACCGGCCTAGCGCATAAATGATCAGGCCGATGAGAGCCAGCGTGAAAAACCTGATCTCGCGCGTCCAAAGCTGCCTTCGCAGCATGCCGACCGCAAGCAACAAGAGGATGGGCAGCGCGCCGATATAGATCTGCCCCATGTTCTCGTTCATGGAAAGCCAATCCGCCGGCCACTCCAGGCTCGCCGGTCCCCAATAAGGCAGAGTCGAGCGCACCGAATACAGGTCGGGCACAACGGCCGTAAGCAGGCTGGCCGGGTGAAGAGCTCCCCTCGCAGCTTCCTGGTAGGGGATTTCGGGCCGGTTGGAACTCTCGATGAAAAGGAGGCTCAGGATGATCGGGCCGGCCGCCAGAAGGGTGGCGGCCACGCCTCCGGCAAGCAGAGGCAGCAGCGTGCCTTTCACCGCGGTAAAAAACCTGGGTGCGCTGACCCAGTGATGGATGGTGTAGCCTGCAAGGATATAAACGCCGAACAGGGCGATCTGCCCAGGCTCTATCACCATTGCGCAGGCGGCCAAACCTGCCAGAATCCCATAGAGAATAGACTTCCGGTCAAGCGCCCTGGCGAGCAGCCAGAGGCAGAGCATGAAGAAAGCGAACTCTTCGATCTGCTTGAGGTGCTGGATCCGCCAGATGGATGAACAGCCGAAGGCCGCCGCCAGGGCTGCGGCGGCCGCCGCAGCTGGGTGCCAGCCCCGATCCTTGAACAGCATCAGGACGGATACAGCGATAAGCCCCAACAGGAGAAAGCAATAAAGATCGAGCTGCCGGAAGCTGGGGTCGGGTTCCAGATAAGCCAGGAGGAAGGCGGGCGAGAATATCAAGGACTGCGGATCGGCGATCTGGGGAGAGCCCGCAAAAACGTTGTGCGTCCAGAACGGCGACTGACCGCTGTGGAGAGCATGCGCCAGGAACCGCAGCTGAGGCAGGAAATGCGCCTTCGCGTCGTAGGGAATCGTGACGTCTCCGGACAGCCATGGCCAGGCGAAAATCGACCAGCCTATGGCGACCGCGCAAAAAGCCACGGCATAACCGCCTGAAACTCTCGCGTTCATGTCCTGTTTTCCGGGAGTTGGAACCGTATGCAATGGAAGAACTATACGAATTCCGATTCATTTCTTTCCTTGTAATCAAGGTTTAAACAAAAGTTTCTTGCACCGCAATGGCGCCCGAGCGGCGGACTTGCGAAAATTTTTCAACAAACTTAGGGGCGGCCTCGTGGCTGCAAAAGGGCGCAACCTGATCTTTTTTGCGCCAGCCTCCGTCGCCCAAAAATAGCTTGTGCAATGATCCGCTGGAATGACGCCACAATGACTTGCAGCGGCTTCGCCGTTCGGTATAGTGCCGTCGTCGCGCGCCGGATGTGCGCACGATGGAGAGGTGGCCGAGTGGTTGAAGGCGCACGCCTGGAACGCGTGTAGGCGGGTCACCGTCTCGAGGGTTCGAATCCCTCCCTCTCCGCCAGCTATACCCGCAATGCTTTGATTCTGCTGGCGAATTTTGGGAACCGCTTTTCAGCCCATGCCGTAGCCCATATGTGTCGTCGCTGCTGGAGTTCGCGCTTTCCGCAGATCCCGAGGCTGTGAAAAAATGTCACGCATGCCGTCTTGCGGTGCGTGGGAACTGTGTGCCTCGCCTGCGAATTAGA
>CAVSHC010000001.1:0-177760 GCA_963727795.1 uncultured Alphaproteobacteria bacterium | reverse complement strand
CGTGAAAACGCCAAGAAGTCGGATACATTTTCCTCGCGATTTGCAGCGGGGGCTTGATGAAGCGCTTTATAGAAGGGGAAGACCGGGGGCAGTGGACTTTACTGCCGGAATGCCCTCGACGATTAGGGTTGGTGAGGACAATCCGGTGCGGGCCATCGACGCGTTTGTCGATGCGCTCGATCTGGGGGAACTTGGCTTCAAGGTGCAGCCTGCTGAGACCGGCAGGCATTACCTTCAGCCTTCCGTTCATCTGAAGCTTTACGTCTATGGCTAACGTCAACCGTGTGCCGTCGAGCCGCCGTCTCGAACGCGAAGCCGGCCGCAACCTCGAAGTGATGTGGCTCTTGGGCAGGCGCGTCCCCGATGACAAGGTGATCGCCGACTTCCGCAAGGACAATGGCCCCGCCATCCGCAAGGTTTGCGCTCAGTTTGTCGAACTGTGCCGGAAGGTTAGGTCTTCTGACCAAGGCCAGCGTCGCCATCGATGGCAGCAAATTCAAAGCGGTCAACGACCGCGACAAGAATTTCACGCGCAACAAGGTGGAGCGGCGTCGCAAGCAAATGGAGGAGAGCGTAGCCCGTTGCCTGAGCCAGCTCGACACCGCAGACCGGCAGGAGCCAAGCGAGGCGCTGGCTGCCAAGACCGCACATCTGAAAGAGAAAATCGCCAGGATCGGCGAGGAGATGAAAAAGCTCGACGCGATCGAGAAGCAGATGCTTGCCTCGCCAGATAAGCAAATTTCGCTCACCGATCCCGACAGCCGCTCCATGGCGACCAGCGGCCGCGGTTCTGGCATGGTTGGCTATAATGTGCAGATCGCCGTCGACACCGAGCATCATCTGATCGTGGCGCACGAGGTCACCAATGAAGGTCACGACCGCGCGCCAGCTTGCCACCATGGCGGCCAAGGCCAAAGAAGCGCTGGGTGTTGAGAAGCTCGACGCCATTGCGGACCGGGGCTATTTCGACAGTCAGGAAATCCTCGCCTGCGAAGAGGCTGGCGTCACTGTAACGCTGCCAAAGCCGATAACGTCTGGGTCCGTAGCAAAAGGCCGATTTGGCAAGCAGGATTTTGTGTATTACGCCGGCAAGGACATCTATCGCTGCCCGGCGGGCCAAGAACTGAGCCATCGCTACACCAACACAGAAGATGGAAGAGTTCTGCGCCGCTACTGGACCACAGCGTGCGGTAATTGCCCACTGAAACCTCAATGCACAACAGGCCTGGAACGACGTATTACACGGTGGGAGAGCACGAGCATGTTCTTGAGACCGTACAGGAGCGGCTCGATAAAAATCCTGAAGCCATGCGTGTGCGCCGCGAGACGGCGGAACATCCCCTCGGCACTCTGAAAGCCCAGATGAGGGGACAACGCCCCTTCTGATGAAAACGCTGCCAAAGGTCGCCACCGAAATGGCGCTATCGGTGCTCGCCTACAATTTCACCCGCGTCATGAACATCTTGGGCATCAAGCCGCTGATGGCGGCCGTCGCGGCGTAGAGAAGCGGCCCACCACAGCGCATTTTGCTGGCTTGGAAGCGCAGAAGCGGCTGAAAACGCGTCAGGCTTGCCCAATACCCCCCAAAAAGCGAATATCTCGAAAACGGCCCCGCGCTGGGGCGGCTTCCCCAAATACGACCATCGCTCATTGCGTTTTCACGCGGCCAGGACCCAAAGGGTTTTTCCCATCCTTTCGGCCCAACCTATTTTTGCGTTATGCGGCTCGCCACAGATATTACTGAGGCCGCCCCGGCCACGGCCGCCATGATCGCTGGCGAAAGCAACACGCTTTGCACGAGGGCTCAGTGAACTCTCATCACGAGGCGAAAACGAGCGCATAGGCAAGCCGAAGCCCGCCCCAGCGCCGGCCTTGAACAAGGATTGGCGCCGATATGTCGACCATGGGCGCAAACCGGCCGCCTCCCATGTCGCGGCTATAAGTCTGGAGGAGAAAAGCCTTCTCATTCTTCCCCGCGGCCAGTCCGACCCGGTCGTTGAAAAAGCGCCGGTTTCTGCAATTCGCCGCGTTCCAAACCGCGTCTTCCCCCTGCGGTTTGGAGAACTTGCTGTTATGCGTCGGGAGGAAGCCGTTTTCATCGACGGCGGTGCAAAAGACAACCCGGGGGTCGAAGTCCAGCGCTTCGTCGAAAAGGTGTTGCAGCAAGCGGTCGAACACGGTGCAATAGGACGTGTCGAACTGGGGCGGATCCGAGCCTGCGATCGGACGATAAGCCTTGTCGAAGACGTGTTCGATCGGAATGACGCCCGACTCGACCGCGCCGGAAAGGATCGCGCCAGCCTTGGACGCCAGCCGCATCGCCTCGCGTGCGAAGTTCGAGTGCGGCGTCTCGATATTTGTTGTCAGGGATGTCGTTAACAGCCCCTCGCCGACGGTCTGCAAGTGATCGAACGATGTCTCGATCCGTTCAAATTGCGCCGTCGCGGCAAGAAAACCGCTCGAGAGAGAAGCGACAGCC
Source organism: uncultured Alphaproteobacteria bacterium (assembly GCA_963727795.1). Classification (GTDB taxonomy): domain Bacteria; phylum Pseudomonadota; class Alphaproteobacteria; order Rhizobiales; family Rhodomicrobiaceae; genus Rhodomicrobium. The sequence goes on along the minus strand of CAVSHC010000001.1, from coordinate 175,281 downwards.
TCGCTCATGCGTGCGCTTTCGGCTTGGACAGATTTTGCCGATCCATCGATCCTCGCCATCTCATTCACGAATTGGCTCACGCGCTGCTCGATGGCGCCGAGAGTTTCAATGATGGCCGACGTGCTTTTTTCGGCTTTGCCGGCAGTGTCCGCGCTTTTGACCCCCTGGCTCGAAAGCTGCCCGGCCTTTTTGTCCAGGTCCGCGACCGTGTCCGATATGCTTTTCGTGGCGCGAGCCGTTTTTTCCGCAAGCGCGTTGATTTCTTGCGCGACGACCGCGAAGCCGCGCCCAGCCGCCCCGGCGCGCGCGGCCTCGATGGTTGCGTTGAGCGCAAGCAGATGGATCTTCTGCGCAATGCCCTCGATGTCCTGAGCGAAGGAGCTGACGCGATCTAAAGTTTCGGCAAACGATGTAATGAGGCAGCCGCCCTCCTTTACTGTTTGCCCGAGTTCGGAGATCGCCGATAGCGATTGCCGGACAGCGACCGACGATTTTTGAATTTCTTCATTGGCTTCGCTCGCTCCCGCGCTCCCTTGCGCGACGGTCTCCGCAATATGGGCGGTCTGCTCTTGCAGAAGCGCCGCCCCATTCCGGACCTCGGACACATGGAGTTCCTGCGCCGCGTTCTCGTGAGCGAGTTCCTTTACATTGCAGGCGATGTCGACGATGGCGTGCGCCAAGCCGATCGACTGATCGACGAAAGCTGCGACGAGGTGGCGGTCTCTGCTCCGCCGCGTGCGCTGTAGGATGGTGTCGAGCATGCATCGCTCCGGCAAGAGCTTCGCCTATGCCGGAGAAATAACACAGCGCCCCTGCGCGAAACTGGCGCCTGCATCCCGATCAGGTTGCTGGCGGCCTTCCCCAACGAGACGATGATCGGGAACTCACGCGGCTTGGCGAGTTCCGGCGCCGGACGCCAAGATAGGAAGCGACCGCCGTTCGGCTTTCCGGGCGCCGTGCAAATAGGCTTCGAGCGCAGCGCGGCTATGCATCGCCGGCTCTTCCGGGCGCCGCCCCTCGTCCCCGGCGCCCAGCCCCACAGCATCAGGAACAAGAATTACGCTCACTTCCGCGAGGACGCGCGCGAAGCAATCCGGCAAATTATCGTGCATGTTCAATCTCATTCGGACGGAAATCCGGCGCGCGGCGCACTTCAATACTTTACCGCCGCGCTTACTATTCATTATGTCGCTAAAAAGCTTGCAATCCGTTAAGCATAGGCCCCCACGATCAACTCGCGGGAGTTATGGCTGGCGGAGCGGCTTCGATGAGAAACCGCGCTCACTGCCGAGGTTCTGTAAGTTTGGATTTCGCATAAAAAAGAAGCCGCGAGCAAGAGCGTCAAGCGGCTTCAGATGATCCTGGGAGGAACCCATCTTGCTATTATGAAGCCGATTTCGGGGCAGGATACAAACCTTTGCGGCGCCAAATGGGGAAGACTTTCGTCGAACACACCGGCGAGGACGACGATCCGTAGGCCCCGGAGCCCGATCAAGGGCTGAGCAAAAACTCTTGAAAATCACGCCCGCGCGCGTCAAAGCTCCGCTCTTATTGAGGGCTTCGAAATGCGTTTCGCCGATCATTCGTTGGTTCAAATACTCGTTGTCAGCATCGCCCTTCTTTTCGGCGCGATCGAGATTGGCCGCTGGTTCGGCGTCCGCGCGCGGGGAGGGCGCGGAAGCGTCTCAACTCTGGAAAGCTCTATTCTCGGATTGCTGGCGCTGATGATCGGTTTCACTTTCGCCGTGGCGTTGTCGCGCTTCGAGGCGCGGCGCGACGGCGTCTTGAACGAAGCCAACGCCATCGGCGCGACGGCGCTTCGGGCGCGCCTCTTGCCTGCGCCCCACGATAAGGAGGTCTTGAGGCTGCTCAAACAGTATGTGCAGCTCCGGCTTACTCTCGCACACGATCTGCGGTCGTCGGGCGAAACAAACGCTGCGCTTTCCCGGTCAAGCGCGATCCAGGAGGCCCTTTGGGTGCAAGCCAAGGAGGTCGCCGCTAAAAGCACCGGCGTGGTTCCGACCGGGCTTTTCGTTCAGTCGCTGAACGAGTTGATCGACGACCATGAGAAGCGCGTCACGGCTTTGATCAGCGGCGTCCCGGACATCGTGCTGATCGTGCTTTACGGCGTCGCCACAGTCGCCAGCGCCTTCGCAGGCTACGCTGCGGGGGTCGAAGAGCAGCGCTCGCGCGGACCGCTTTACGCAGCCATAACGGTCTTCATCGCGGTCATCATGCTCATTCAGGATCTCGACAGGCCGGACGCCGGCTTCATCACCGCGAGCCAGCAGCCGATGCGCGATGTTGCGGCAAGTCTCGCGGGATACACCGAATAGAGGCGAGCGCAGGGGCGCTTGAGGCCAGGATCGTGGCCCACGCAAGAGAGAGCGGCGGACGCGCGGTAACTACGCCTAGTTCCTTCCCTCTAAATTGAGGCCGCGCCCGCCCTGTCCAAAACGCGGACGCAGACAGGCTAAGCGGATCTCCGGAATCGGCAAAGCGCCAATACCCGGCACATCACAGCTTTCGAAGCCCCTGCAAGTCCGCCTCTCATGGGTTGAAAACGCCCGCTCCGATCGGTTGAAAATCCGCCGCGTGGGGATGTAAGCGCGGACGCCCGTTTACCTAATATTGGCGAGGATGATGGGAAACATAGAGGCCATGGCGCCCTTCATGTTGAAATGGACATGGAGCGGAACAGAGGAAAAGGAAAGCGACATGCCTTACCGCTGCAACGAGGATCTTCCTTCCTCCGTGAAGAACCATCTCCCCTTTCACGCCCAGGACATCTACAGAGAGGCCTTCAATCACGCTTATGCAGCGCACTGGAACGATCCGCGGCGCGAAGAGGCCGCCCACCGCATCGCCTGGGCCGCCGTCAAACGCACCTATGTGAAGGCCGGCGAAGAGTGGGTCTCTCGCGGATACAGTTTGTAACAGCGGTGAGGACTCGTTCCTTCCCGCCGCCTCTTCCCTTCATTTTTTGACGATCGTCAAGGCTGCCGCTCTCCGGAAGGTTTGTCATGCCGGTATGGCCGCTCATACGCAGACATTTCAAAGATTCTCACGCGCCCGGCCGATTGCCCGGAGATAGAAGGCGCGCCCATTTTGCGCCCCGCGCCTTGCGCTTCGGGCTGGCTTCTTGAGCTTGAGCTGCCTGCTTGGATGAAAGGAGCGATAAACATGGCCACGTTCATCATGCTGACCCGTCTCAGCCACGAAGGTCTCAAATCGCCAGGATCGCTGGCCGATCTCAGCCAGGAGGTCATGGGTCACATCAGAAAGAATTGCCCCGGCGTCTCCTGGAAGGCCAGCTACGTCGTACTTGGGCCCGCCGACTACGTGGATATCTTTGTCGCACCCGACATCGAGACAGCCACCAAAGTCGCCACCATTATCCGAACTTTCGGCCATGCAACGACCGAGGTCTGGGCCGCAACCGAGTGGGAAAAGTTCACCGGCCTGCTTCGCAGCCTGCCGCCGCGGCTGGTCACGTCCTGAGCCAAGGCCCCTGCGCGCCGCCGGCGCGTCAACAAAGAGAAGCGAAAAATGAACGCCCCGCAACCCGCCAAAGAGCGAAGACATCAGACGCCTTTTCAGCCACTTGACGATCACACGGTCGCGTCTGTGCTGGCGCTCAAGCCAACACTCGCGGAGGTGGAAGAGGCGGCCGCGAGTAGCGCTGGCGCGGGCGATGTGTTCACCGGAGGCCGCCCATCGAGAGGGATCGTCGAAGCCATCGTCGAACTCGTCGGGATGGAAGACGAGGAGTTCGGCGAAGACCGATAGAAGAAAAACTCCCCGCGTCCACCTGCCGCCCTCCTAAAGGCGGGCTCCAATAAGGTTGTTCTGCAGTTGTTAATTGGAGTACTCTATCCATAGTGAATCGTGAGAAAAATGGAAAGCCGCCGATGGACACCAACGAATTCGTGACTGCGGCCGAATCGAGAAGCCGTATCCAAACAGGTCTTTTTTCAAATTTTGAAGAAATCGCGCAAACATTCCTGGAGGCTGTTTCGGGCGATAGCGGAAGCGACAAAATCTTATTCTCTCTCCAAGAATTCCTTGATAGTACAGTCAGAATTGGCGAGTCCGACTATAAAAGGCGCGCTGTTCTTCTCGCGATCCATGATATGAAGGAAGGCCGGGAAGCGCCACTTTCGCTTCAAAATAGGGCGCTTTCCGCACTAAAATTGCTGAAAGTTCATCCCACACCCGAGTTAAATCAGTATCAGGACATCGCCACAGCGCTCCTTAGAATGGAAGTTGTCGTCCGGTTGCGCGCCTCGCGTTTCGTGAGGGTGGGCGAAAGCGGCGAGGTTACGATCCCTGGGAGCTATGCGCCCGGCCATGCGGGCCGGCTGTCGCCGGTCCTCGGACAAACTCGTTAGTGTGGCGTCTCGCAATTGCCTATACCTGCGGCAGGCTCTCATAGGCAATTGCGAGACGTAAGCCAAACTAGCCGTGGGCCTTCTCGAAAAGCTCCTCGACATACTCCCAGTTGATGAGGTTGTCGACGAAGGCTTCGAGATATTTCGGCCGTAGATTACGATAGTCGATGTAGTAGGTGTGCTCCCACACATCGACGGTAAGGATTGGCGTCGCTCCATGCACGAGCGGATTCTCGGCGTTCGCGGTCTTCATTACCGCGAGCTTGCCGTCTTTGACCGCAAGCCAGGCCCAGCCTGAGCCGAACTGCGTTTTGCCCGCCTCGATGATCGCCTCGCGGAAGGCGCCGTAGCCGCCGAGATCGCTATCGATCTTCGCCGCAAGCTTGCCGGGAAGCTTCGTCCCGCCGCCGCCGTGCTTCATACACTTCCAGAATTCGGAGTGATTGTAGTGCTGGCCCGCGTTGTTGAACAGCGCCTGGTTCCTGCCGAAGCTCAGCTTCACGATATCGACCAAGTCCTTGCCTTCGAGCCCTGAGCCCGGCAACAGCTTGTTGGCCATGTCGACATAGGCGTTGTGATGCTTGTCGTGATGATACTGCAGCGTCTCGACCGACATATAGGGCTGCAAGGCGTCGTAGGAGTATGGAAGTTCAGGCAATTGAAACGCCACGGCATTCTCCTTTTGCTGCTAGGTTCGGATCCTCGCCCTGAACCTAGGTTGCCGCCGGAGATATGGCAAGCGCGGCTGTGAGAACACTGATAAAAATAAAGAGAGGTATGAAACCCCTGAATTTCATACCTCTCAGGAATGGGCCGAGGAAAGGTTCGTGATGGTTTACCTACAGGGATCGGACAAACAGACAATGCACGGACAAGCATGAACGCTACATGAATGCGGCGTTCAGTTTCCTGCCCCGTTAACCGGAGCCCGGGAAGTTTTTACGAAAATTGTTAATTATGTCTTTCGCTCGAGCTTGCAGTTACGCCAGAGCCAGCCGCAGAAAGCGCGTGTAGATGCGCGTGAGCATGTCCAGATCGCCCAGGGAAACGCACTCGTCCACCTTGTGGGCGGTCCCGTTCAAAAGGCCGAGTTCCACGACCGGGCAAAGATCCTTGATGAACCGCGCATCCGACGTGCCGCCTCCCGTCGAGAGAATGGGCTCGCGGTGGGTCTCCGCCTCGACAGCCGCGCTGAGCTTCTGCACGAAGCCGTGCGCATCGGTCATGAAGCTCTCGGCGGCCGGCTCATAGTCCAGCGTGTAATCGACGCCGGTGCCCGCAAGCGCCGCTTTCACCTGCTCCTCGATCCAGGCTTTCAGATTGTCAGCGGTATGATGGTCGTTGAACCGCACGTTGAAGCGGGCGGTCGCGGTCGCGGGGATGACGTTGTAGGCCCGGTTTCCGGTGTCGATGCTCGTGATCTCGAAATTCGAAGGGTCGAAATGCGTGCTTCCGGCATCGAGTTGCTTGGACCTCAGGCGATCGACGGCCTCGATGAGGCGCGGCAGCGGATTTCTCGCCTTGTGCGGATAGGCGACATGGCCTTGAACGCCCCGCACCCTCAATTCGCCGCTCAGCGAGCCGCGCCGGCCGATCTTGATCGTGTCGCCGACCGCAGCCTCGGAGGTGCATTCACCCAGAACGCAATAATCGGGACGCTCGCCACGGGCGATCAGCCAGTCCACGACCTTCTTCGTGCCGTTGATCGCGGGTCCTTCCTCATCCGCGGTGAGGAGGAAGCTGATCGACCCCTTAGGGCTTCCGCCGCTTTCAAGCAGGAACAAAAGCGTCGCCGAAAGCGCCGAGGCGAGCGCTCCCTTCATGTCCACGGCGCCGCGCCCGTAAAGCGTGCGGTCATCGACCTCGGCGGCGAATGGCGGATGGCGCCATGCGCCTTCATCGCCTGGAGCGACGACATCGATATGCCCCGCAAAACAGACATGCGGCGCCCCTCGCCGATGCGCGCGTAAAGATTATCGACATCGGGGGTTCCGCGCTCGCTGAAGGGAAGGCGATGGCAGGTGAAGCCCGCGGCCTCGAGTTCCTTTTCGAGATAACGCAGCGCTCCGCCTTCCGAGGGGGTGACGCTTCGGAGCCGTATCAGGTTTTGGGCGTGGGCTAGGGCGCTGGTCATGATCGTCGCTTGACTGCCAAGGCCGGGCTGGCAGCCCCGCTTTTCCTCTCCGTCGATGCTCTCGGTAAGCTGGTCAAGATCGAGATAGTTTAGGATCATGTCGTCTCGCGGAGAAGTGGGGTCCTTTCTCCAAAACGAACAGACCGGCGGTAAATTCCAAAATCAGCCGCAGCTCACGCTATTCCGGCGGCGGCCCGTAGCGGTTTGGCCGCGGCATCCCTCTCCGCGCGGCAAGCAGGATGAAGTAAACGAGAAACAAGAGCCCGAAGATATAGAGGAACACGGCCACGCGCGGGTCCGGATGGGCGACTGAGCCTCCGGCGCCCGCCAGTTCGAGGCCGTAGAGGACGATCGCCGGACTATAAACGGCAAGCACGGTCCATCCGCTTATCCCGATGTCATGCCAGCGCTTCACGTCGATCGCCAGCGACGGCCACAAGAAGATCACCCCGGCAAGCAAGGAAATTTCATCTCCGAGGTAAGAAGGCAAAAGCGCGCTTCCGGCGGTTCCTTCCGGAAACGGCCAATGGAACAACCGGCGCAGAACGCTCTCGGTCGCGTATTCGAAAAGCGCGATCAACACGGCGAAAAGGAGCCAGGTGCGCCGGTCGATGCGCCCATGAAGGTTTAGCCAGATGAAGACAAAGCGGTCCATGCTTCAGCCCGCGAGCGGATCGGGGCCATGGCCGTTCGGCCCCGTCTCGCCTTTCAGGATGCCGAATTGAAGGACGCTCCAGATGGCGGATGCGGCGACAAGCAGAAACGCCAATCGAACGGCGCCCTCGCCGAGGCCGAACTGCGCGGCAAGCGATGGAGCTGCGGCCGCGCCGGCGAAGGGCAGCACGACGACGAGGATGAGCCAGCTGCTGAGCCCGCGATCGTGAAGGCGCTTCATGCTGAGGGCGAAGAGGCTCCACATCGCCACAGTGAAGACGAGCACAGGGCCGATCATCCAAACGCTGAGCCTCGTCAGGATTGGCTCCGCTTCCTTGCTGTTGAACCATTCCGCATCGTTCATGTGCTGCCGCAACTCGGGATAGCGTTCGAGGAAACTGCTCAGGATAAGCCCCACGACAAGGGAGACGGCAATGGCCACGCCCACCAGGACGAATACGCCAAGCCACCACTTTGCACGGCTGATGCGGCCTTCAAGGGCGAACATCCAGCTTGAGAAATTATAATCGCCGCCCGTGTAACCGGCGGGAAGAGTGTCCTCTCCATATTCGTTGGGGCCGGGCGCGCCGCGCAAAACGCCAATCTCGAAGAAAACATAACCCGCGAATAGGGCGAGCGGGATCGCAAGCAGGCCCGACATTGCGTTGGGCTCGGCTCCAAGCGACGCCTTGAGCGGCACGAGCGACAGGGCGAACGACAACGAATAGTAGGCGTACCAGATCCAGACCGGGCGGTCGCGATCGTGAAGGCGCTTCACCGCCAAGGCCGTCGAAGGCCAGACGAGAAAGCCGAAATAGGCCACCCAGACCGGCCCCCAGACGGCGCTTTTGTCGGCGGGTTTTTCCCAAACCTCAGGCGCAAACGGGTTCCCAGTCGCCAAATAGGCGAGCAGACAGGCGAAGAGCAGGCCCGCCACGGTGACGAGAGCCCATCCGGCCCAATAAACCTTTCGATTTATCCGGCCGCGGAACCCGAAGAAGATATCCCCCCAGCTCATATGTCCCTCCCGGCCTTCAAGCCCGTGACATCGCCGCCGCCCCATCGGGGAGCCGATTATCAGACGGCCGAAGAAGTGTAAAATCTCGCTCTCAACCCTTGCGCCGGAATAGCATGTGTTCGGCCATTGAGCCGTGTCAGTCGCGCAACAGTTCGTTTATGGAAGTCTTGGCGCGAGTCTGGCCATCGACCCGTTTCACGATCACCACGCAATAAAGCGATGGGCCAGCTTCACCGTTCGGAAGCGGTTTGCCCGGCATCGCTCCCGCCACGACAACCGAGTAAGGAGGCACGCGTCCATAAAGAACCTCGCCCGTCGCGCGATCGACAATCTTGGTCGATTGGCCGATATAGACGCCCATGGACAGCACCGAGCCTTCGCCGACGATCACGCCCTCGGCAACCTCGGCCCGCGCGCCGATGAAGCAATTGTCCTCGATGATGACGGGACTTGCCTGAAGGGGCTCCAGCACGCCGCCGATCCCGGCGCCGCCCGAGATATGGCAGTTCTTTCCGATCTGCGCGCAGGAGCCGACCGTCGCCCAGGTATCGACCATGGCGCCTTCGCCGACGTAAGCGCCGATGTTGACGAAGGATGGCATGAGGATGGCCCCCGGCGCGATGTAAGCCGAGTGACGCACCACCGCGCCCGGCACGACGCGAAAGCCCGCGGCGCGGAACCTGTCTTCAGTCCAGCCTGAGAACTTTGTGGGGACCTTGTCCCACCACGGCCCCGGCGAGGCCGTCCCGGACGACCCCATGATGCGGTTATCGTTCAGCCGGAACGACAAAAGCACCGCCTTCTTCAGCCACGCATGCACAATCCACTCGCCGTCCTTCTTCTCGGCCACGCGCGCCTGTCCGCTGTCGAGAAGCGCGAGCGCCGCCTCGACCGCGTCTGCGATCTCGCCCTTCTGCCCAACCTTGATGTTCTGGCGGTCCTCGAATGCGGCGTCGATTACATTCTGCAGGTTCGTTGTCATCGGCTGCCTCCGGCTATGGCTTTCCTTAGTGCCTGCCTTCGACCGCGGCGCTCTGTCAAGCCAAGAGACTCTTTCTCTGGCCAGTTTTGAAAGTATCGGCGCCTGTCGCAAGAACTTGATGCGTCCTTGCCATTGGGCGTCACGCGCTCGGGAACAGGGGGCTGCCCTTGTTGCCCTCCCTCCCGACGGGAGATGTGTCGCGAATCACAACTGAAAGTAAGTGACCATGTTGAAAAGAACCGCAACTGGCGCAACTCTCATAGCCGCCGCCCTTGCACTGTCGGCAGCGCAGGCTTCTGCACACTCCGTTCCAGGCGCATTCGAACAAGATCGAGTGCTCGAACGCGCGCCTGCGGCCGGAACACTTTTTTCCGGAATTGTCAGGCGCCCCGTTAAGGAAAATTTCGATACAGTTTCGCTCCGAAGACGCGGGATTCTACGCGGAACCGGCGCTTGAGCGATGTGTACTCCTTCGAAGGCCTGCGGCGCGATAAGCGTCGCCGGGATCCAACTGAAAGTGAGTGCATCATGGTCAGGAAAACCGTCATGGGCGCAGCGGCGGCGGCTGCAGTTCTTTCAATATCGGGGCAGCCCGCCTCTGCAGGCGTGACCCAAAGCATGACAGCCATCAAGTCTCAGGAGAGCGCGGCCGGAGCGCAATCCGTCCAGTATTATTATTATCGTCCGCATTACGTCCGCCCCGGCTGGGCGTACGGCGCTCGCCCGTGGGGCGGCTATTACAGACCATACGCATGGGGCGGTTATCCGGGCTACTATCCCGGCTACTCGAACTGGGGTTATCCCGCCGGCAATTGGGGATATGGGTATGGCTGGGGTCCGGGCGTGGGCATAGGAGTCGGCCCCGGCTTCGGCATCGGCTTCGGGTTCTAGTTGCGCCCGGTGTGCTCGCGCCAGCAAGGCGCGGGCCCTTTTCTTAAAGCGTAAGCTCGTAGAGCAAAAAAGATTCGAAGAAAATAGAATGCTCGAGCGCAAGTCTGGCCTTGAACCCTGCGTCCGCGATAAGCCTGCCGTAGAGATCGAGGTCGGAGTCCGACGAGATCATGAGATAGAACCGGCCTTCGGGCTTAAGCCGGGCTCGCGCCTGCTCGAAAATCGGAGCGATATTCTCGTTGCCGGCTCCAGCGTGCCAGCCGGCGTCGGCCAGATCGCGCGGCCTGCCCGCGTGCTTCGGCGGGCTTGAAAAGACAACATCGAAAATGGGCTTCGGCGCGATGGCGGCGAACAGGTCGCAGCAGAGACCCTTGACCCGCCCGCCAAGTCCGTTCGCCTCCGCGTTCCCGGCAGCGCAGATCGCGGCGTTCGGATTGATATCGGCTGCGATGACCGTTTCCGCTCCAGCGCGAGCCGCGGCGAGCGCAAGAATGCCCGTTCCCGTCCCGATATCGGCCGCCGTTTTGCCCGCCAGGTCGAGGCCGCCGATGAATTTGGCGAACGCTTCGCTGCTGATGAAATAGCGCGGATGAAAAACCGTCGGAGGCGCGGTCAGGCGAAAGCCCGCGGACCTCGCCGTTTGCGTGTTCGAGTGCTTGAGGACGAAATGATAGGACAAAAAGTGAAGCGTGTTGCGCAGAGCCCGTCTCATCGGGCCGTGCGTGCGGCCGGGCCTGTCGAGCGCGCTTTTCTGCGGGCGGTTTCCGCCGTCTTGAACCAGCGCATCGGGCGCCGAACTGTAACTCATGATGTCATGAACTCCTTGAAGAGACCTTGCCCTTTTTCGAAAGCTTCATAAGAGCCAGGACCGCGTAGTGCCACGCCGAGCGCCGCCGGGCTTTCAGAACGCTCGGGGTCTCAGGCGTTGCGGCCTCCGCGGCCTCTTCCGCCGTCAGAACTCCGCGCAGCCGGACCATTTCCCAGACGAGAGGATTCCACGCGCGCCACGCGTCTCGCGCCTCGTTAGCGAGAACCCCGCTCACGACCTCCGGCGCCGGACCGAAAATCGGTACGCGCGTGGAGATCTCGTCATCCCGGAGGATGTTCCATTTCGACGCCCCTCCCATGATGGGCGATCTCAGCGCGTAAACAACGCGCCCGACCCAGGCTTCGCGGATGCAGTAGGCGCACATCGCGCAGGGCTCCACATTGCTATAAAGCGTGGCGCGCGGAAGCCCGGACCGGCCCACGGCCTGTTGGGCGAGCGCCAGGGCGATCACCTCCGCATGGCGCGAGACGTCGTTGTCCCGCGCCGTTCGGTTCGTCGCTTCCGCTATGATCCGGCCATCGATCGCGATCACGGAGCCGAACGGGTATTCCCCTTGAGCCGCCGCATTCGCGGACAGCCAGATGCAACGCGCCATCATCTCCCGGTCGATCGCGTCGCCTGGCAAGGCCATCGCCACATTCCCTTCCGCATGTCCTAATTTAGTATAAAGATTTTTCGGCGCGCATAACAGACGCGCTGAAATTGTGTCATCGATTTCGACGCTCCCTTTACCAAAAGGCCCTGGCGCCTTTATGCCGCACGCAGAGCTTCGCTGTCGCGCAGCCGCAGCCCCTCTTCGCTCCGTGGCCTTCAGCGGCCAGACCCGCGTTAGGAAAAGGTTGCGCCAAGTCAAGAATCGCGAGCCCCGAAAACAGGGGACAGGCCGCGCGCCTTACCATCTTTTAATTCTGCGGCAAGTGGTCTGTAACATTCGCATTCTTATATCATTGCCACGATCAATCCACTTAGGGGAGTACAGAGCTGATGGCGTCCGGACAAATCCAGGATGATATAGGCAAGACGCAGCCGGCGCGGCGTTTCCGGCCGGCGGGCGCTATCGTCGGAGCAGGATTGTTGAGCGCGAGTTTGCTCGCGGGAATTCCGGCCGTCGCTTTTTTCGCTGGCGAAGCCGCCGCGCAGGATGTGCAGCGCGGTTCGAGTTTGGCTCCGGTGAGTTTCGCCGACCTTGCCGATAAAGTCCGGCCCGCCGTGGTCAGCGTGAACGTCAAATCGCGCAGTTCTGTTGGCGACGTATCGAGCCGCGAATTCAATATTCCGGACCTGCCGCCGGACTCCCCGCTCCGCGACTTTTTCGATCAATTCAAGCATGGCCAGCCTGAGCGGCGGCCCACGCGGGCGCAAGGCTCCGGCTTTCTTATTTCCCCCGATGGCTTTGTCGTGACCAACCATCACGTCGCCGAAAAGGCCGACGAGATCGAAATCACTTTCGAGAACGAAGAAAAGTACAAGGCCAAGGTCGTCGGCAGCGACAGCCGCACCGACATTGCGCTGTTGAAGATCGAAGGCAAAAAGAAATTCACGAGCTGGCTCGAGTTCGCGGAGGCTGCGCCTCGCGTGGGCGACTGGGTGCTCGCCGTCGGCAATCCGTTCGGTCTGGGCGGTACTGTGACGGCCGGAATCGTCTCGGCCGCCGGCCGCGACATCGGCTCCGGGCCTTACGACTTCCTGCAGATCGACGCAGCGGTGAACCGCGGTAATTCCGGCGGCCCTTCCGTTAATCTCGACGGCAAGGTCGTCGGCGTGAACACAGCGATCTATAGCCCAAGCGGAGGCAGCGTTGGCATCGCCTTCGCCATCCCTGCCGCGACTGCGCGCGACGTCGTTCAGAAGCTGAAAGATCAAGGCAAGGTGAGCAGCGGATGGCTCGGCGTCCAGATCCAGAACGTCGATGAAAACATCGCCGAAAGCCAGGGCCTCAAGGATGCAAAAGGCGCTATGGTGGCGAAAATCCTGCCGGATGGTCCCGCTGCAAAGTCGGAGCTTAAAGCGCGCGATATCATCCAGCAGGTCAATGGCAAGGTGGTGAACAACTCCCGTGAGCTTGCCAGGACCATCGCCAGCCTGCCCCCGAGTTCAGACGCCCGCCTGCATATCTTCCGCAGCGGCGAGGAGCGCGACATCACTGTCAAGCTTGGAGAGTTTCCAAACAACGAGAAGGTTGCGGCGCTTGGCGGCGGCTCTGAAGAAAACGAAGCTGGCAAGGAGCTTGAGGATCTGGGCCTGACGCTCGTTCCGGCCCCAGAGTTCCCGGGCAGCAAGTCGAAAGATGGCGTCGCGGTCTTGAAAGTCGACCCGAATTCGAAGGCGGAGGATAAGGGCCTGAAGCGCGGCGACATCATCATCGACGTCAACGGCAAACCCGTCTCAACGCCGGACGATGTCTTGGATGGCGTCCGTGAGGCCCGCGAAAAGGGCCGCAGCAGCGTCCTCCTCCAGGTGCGCGGCCGCGATCAGCAGCAGCGCCTCGTCGGCCTTCCCATCGAAGGCAATGCCGACAAGGATCAGGATAAGTCCGGCGCCGCGGATAAAGGCGCCGACAAGGATCAGGATAAGAAGCAGTCCGGCGCCGCGGATAAAGGCAAGGACAAGGACGCAAAAAAGAGCGGACATTGACGCTTGGCGAAGCGAGGGCTTGCCGCCCTCGCTTCCTCTATTTTCCCGGCTGATTTATTGAGGGATGGGGCTCGCATGCGTGTTCTGATCGTTGAGGATGACCGCACTGCGGCGGATTTCCTTGCAAAGGCGCTTGGCGAGGCTGGCTATCATACCGAGATCGCGGGCGATGGCGAAACGGGTTTCGAACTCGCGAGCGCGTCGGCTTTCGGCGTCCTTATTGTGGACCGGATGCTGCCAAGGCTGGACGGCTTGTCGCTGATCGAACGGCTCAGGGCGCGCGGCGACCGCACCCCGGTGCTGATTCTGAGCGCTCTCGGCGCGGTCGACGACCGTGTCAAGGGCTTGCGCTCGGGCGGCGACGACTACCTTCCGAAGCCATATTCCCTCGTGGAGCTCGTCGCGCGCGTCGAGGCTCTCGCCCGGCGCGGACCGTCCGAGGGCGCGGTCACCACCTATGCTGTCGCCGATCTCGTTCTCGACCGCCTCTCCCACAAGGTGACGCGAGGCGGCGAAACGATACTCCTGCAACCGCGGGAATACCGTCTTCTCGAATATCTCATGCGGCATGCCGGACAGGTTGTCACACGCACGATGCTTCTCGAAAATGTCTGGGATTACCACTTCGACCCGCAGACCAACGTCATCGACGTTCACATTTCCAGGCTTCGAAGCAAAATCGACAAAGGGCAAGGCAAACCGCTTCTGGAAACAGTGCGGGGCGCGGGTTACATGATCCGCGATGACCGCAGTTGATTTTGTAAGACTTGTCCCGCGCCTTGCGCTCGCGACGCCTTCCCGGCTTTTCGCGATCTATGTCTCGTTATTTTGCGCCGCCGTCGCCGCCGTCTTTATCTCCGTCAACATCGCCATGCTCGGTTTTCTCAGCCGCGAGGCGGAGACAGCGGTGCAGACCGACTTCGAGTTTCTTCAGGCGCGATACCGCGATGGCGGCCTGCCTTCTCTTACAAACGCAATCTCGGAGCGATCGGCGCCCGTCAATAACAGCCTCTATCTGCTGACCGACGGCCGCGGCCACTGGCTTGCCGGCAATCTGGACACCGTCGCCGCCGATTTGTGGGAGACGCAAGGCGCCGCGCAGTTCTCCTACCGGAAGCGTGAAAGCGCACAAAGCGAGCGGCAGGCTTTCGGCATCGTGGCAAGGCTTCCGGGCGACCTGCATCTCATCGTCGCCCGCGATGTTGAAAGCCAGGAGACCTTGAAGCGCTTTTTGCGAAGGGCTTTCGTTCTCGGATACGCTCTTATTTTCATCATCGGAGCGTCGGGAGCCGTCATCGTAAGCCGGCGCATGCTGCGCCGCGTCGACGCGGCTTCGAACGCGGCCCGCTCGATCATGCAGGGCAACCTCGCCCAGCGTATCCCCATCACCGGGCGCAACGACGAATTCGATCGCTTGAGTCAGAATTTGAACGCCATGCTGGACCGCATTCAGGACCTGATGGCGGGTCTCAAGAATGTCTCGGACAACATCGCTCATGACTTGAAGACGCCTCTTCATCGCCTGCGGACGAGAGCGGAGCGGGCGCTGCAGTCCGGCCACTCGCCCGAGAAGCTGGCGGAAGCGCTCGGGACCGTCATCGAAGAAGCCGACACGCTGATTCAAACATTCGACGCCCTTCTCAGCATTGCGCGCCTCGAAGCAGGCTCAAGGTCCGAATCGTTCGGGCCTCTCAATGTTTGCGCCCTCGTTCGTGACGTGGCCGACCTCTACGAGCCCGCAGCCGAGGAACGCGGGCTTTCCTTGCGGCTTTCCTGCGCCGGCGACCTTATGATCGCGGGAGAGAAGCATCTTATCGGTCAGGCGCTCGCAAACCTGCTCGACAACGCCATCAAATACGCCGTCCCAGGCTCCAGAGGCGCGCCGCAGGACAGCCAGCGGACGGACGTCCAGATCGGGCTCGAAGACAAAGGGGACGCCGTGGATATCGTGATTTCGGACCATGGCCCAGGCGTACCTCAAAAGGACCGGGAGCGCGTTCTGCAGCGGTTCGTGCGGCTTCAACCAAGCCGGTCCATTCCAGGAAGCGGATTAGGCCTAAGCCTTGTGGCGGCCGTGGCCAGGCTGCACGACGGCGCGGTGACGCTGGAGGACAACGAGCCAGGCTTACGGGTGCGCCTCAGGCTCAAAAAAAATCTACCCGGCGGTGGGGAGATTGCGCAAACCGTCGAAGCCAGGGCGCTGCTCACCCATGCAGGCTGACGCGAGCGCCCTTTCACACCGCGTGGCGCCGGTTCCGCTCGACGACGAGTTGGGAACCGGCCGGGCGGCCCTGGAAAGGCTGCTCACCCAGCTTGACCGGGACGGAAGGGCGCCTGCGGCCTTTTCCGAGCGCACAACGCGTTTCTTGAGCGGCGTCTTCGCCGGTTCCCCTTATCTCTTGGGGCTGGCGGAGCGCGAGCCCCGGCGCATTGCTGAGACGCTTGACGCTCCGCCGGAAGCCCGGTTGGCCCGTATTCTGTCGAAGGCCGCCGAGGAAGCCGCGAGCGCCGCCACCCAGCGCGACCTCATGAGCGTGCTCAGGCGGGCGAAAAACGAGGCCGCTTTCCTGATCGCGCTTGCCGATCTTGGGGACGTGTGGACCGTGGATGAAGCCACGGCAAGGCTGAGCGAGACAGCCGATCTTTTCGTGAGCCTCGCCGTCCGCTTCCTGCTCGGGCGCGCAACCCAGGCGGGGCAGCTTCTTCCGCCAGACCTTAAGGCTCCCGAGAAGGGAAGCGGCTTTATCGTGCTCGCGATGGGAAAGTACGGCGCTTGCGAGCTCAACTATTCAAGCGACATCGATCTCATCGTTTTCTTCGACCGCGAAATCGCTCAACTGGCTTCGCATGTCGAACCGGCCGCCTTTTTCGTCCGCCTGACGCGCGATCTCGTCCACATCCTGCAGGAGCGGACGGCGGACGGCTACGTGTTCCGGACCGATTTGCGCTTGCGTCCCGACCCCGGCTCCACGCAAGCGGCCATGCCGACCGAAGCGGCCTTCCGCTATTATGAAGGCCGCGGTCAGAACTGGGAGCGCGCGGCCATGATCAAGGCGCGGCCCGCCGCCGGAGATATCGCTGCGGGAAACGCCTTCCTCGAAGCTCTCGGCCCGTATATCTGGCGAAAATATCTCGATTACAACGCAATCGCCGACATCCACGCCATGAAGCGGCAAATCCACGCGGCAAAGGGACACGGGCAGATCGCCGTCGCCGGCCACAATCTCAAGCTCGGGCGGGGCGGCATCCGCGAGATCGAGTTTTTCGTCCAGTCCCAGCAGCTTATCGCAGGCGGCCGGCAGCGCGCGCTCCGCACCCGCCAAACGCTCGAAGGGCTCAACCGCCTCGCCGACTATGGCTGGATCAGCCCGAAGGTGCGCGACGATCTGAGCGCCGCCTACCGCTATCTGAGGCGCATGGAGCACCGCCTGCAGATGATGGCGGATCAGCAGACGCACACCCTCCCCTCCGCCGCCGGCGAGCTTGCCCGGTTCGCGCGCTTTGCCGGTTATGAAATCTTCGAAGACTTGGAACGCGAGCTGCGGCAATCCCTGCAAACGGTGCAGAAGCACTATGCCGCCCTGTACGAAAACGTACCCGCGCTAACCGCGCTGCGCGCCGGCGGGAACCTCGTTTTCACGGGCGATGGCGACGACCCCGCAACCATGGAGACCTTGACCAGGCTTGGCTTCAAGAACCCTTCGGCGGCCATTTCGGCGATCAAAGGCTGGCATTATGGGCGCTATCCCGCCATGCGCAGCGCGCGCGCGCGCGAAAACCTGACCGAGTTCACCCCCGCACTTCTTGAAGCGCTTGGCGGCGCCGGCGATCCCGATCTTGCGCTTGCGACCTTCGACAAATTCCTGAGCGAGGTTCCGACCGCGTTGCAGCTTTTCGCGATGCTCCGCTCCAACCCCGCGCTTCTGCACCTCGTGGCCCAGATCATGGGCTCCGCGCCAAGGCTCGCCCGGCTTCTCACCCGGCGCAGGCAGGTCATGGACGCCATCCTCGATCCGGGATATCGCGGCGGCAAGCCCGACGACGCCGCGCTCAAGCAACTCATCCGCAGCGAAATCATGGATGCGGGCGACTATGAAGACCGTCTCAACCGCGCGCGCATTACAGGCCAGGAGCGGACCTTCTCCATCGGCGTTCAACTCCTGTCGGGGCAGATCACGCCTCAACAGGCCGGAGGGGCGTATTCGCTCGTCGCCGAAGCCCTTATCGAAACCTTGCTCGACGCCGTCCAGGCGCAGTTTGGCGGCTCGCTCCCCCCACCGTCCGTCATTGCGATGGGCAAGCTGGGCGGACACGAGACGACCGCCTCGTCGGATGTCGATCTGATCGTCGTTTACGATGTTCCCGTGGAGCAGGCGCCGCAGGCGTCCCATCATTACGCGCGGATGACGCAGCGGCTTATCAGCGCAATTTCGGCTCCCACCGCGGAAGGGGAGCTTTACGCGGTCGACATGCGGCTCCGGCCCTCCGGAAAAGCGGGACCCGTCGCGGTTCGCCTCGATGGCTTTTCCTCGTATCAGCGCAACGAAGCGTGGACCTGGGAGCATCTGGCGCTGACGCGGGCGCGGCCGATCGCGGGGCCGCCGGAGCTTTGCAAGCGATTGCGCGATATCATTCGCGAGGTTCTGATATCGCCGAGAGACCGGCTGAAAGCCGCCGCCGACGTGCGCGAGATGCGGGCCATGATCGAGAAAGAGAAGGGCACGCGCGATATCTGGCAGACCAAGACCTATAATGGCGGCCTCGTCGATGTGGAGTTCATCGCCCAATTCCTGCAGATCGTGCATGCCGCCAGCCATCCCGCCATCCTCGATCAGAATACGTCGCAGGCGCTGCGCAATCTCGGGGCGGCGGGCATTCTGAGCGCGGAGGATGGCGATGTTCTGCTTCGCGCCGCCGCGCTTTATCAGGACATCGGCCAGATCCTCAGGCTCTGCACGGAAGGCGGCTTCGATCCGGAAACCGCGCCTCGCGATCTCATCGGCCTCCTGCTGCATGCGACGGGCGAGCCAGATCTGGCCCGGCTGGAGAGCCGGCTCCGCGAAACCTACGCGGACGTCGCCAGCCTGTTTACGAAGCTTGTCGTCTAGCAGGATGCTGAAAAAGCCGGAAATCCTTGCTTCATCCTTCGATAAGCTCAGCGACTGTCTTGGCTGTCAAGCGATTTGCCATGGTTTTTGGTCTCGGACGATAGCGTTGAGGATGGTGAGGAGTTTCCTTGCGACGGCGACGAGAGCGGCTTTCTTTGGCTTCCCGGCGGCGGCGAGGCGGTCAAAGAAGGTTTTCAGGGTTGGGTTGAACCTCGCTGCGACCATCGCCGCCATGAACAAAGAGGCGCGCACGCTTGCCCGGCCTCCTGCGATGAAGCTTTTGCCGCGCCACTGTCCGGACTGGCGCGTGAAGGGGCAAAGACCGGCCAGCGCCGCGATTTCCTTGCGCGTCAAAGTCCCAAGCTCGGGCAATTCAGCGATGAGAGTGCGCGCGGTGGTAGGGCCGACGCCCGGGACGGAGGTGAGAAGCTCCTCGTTCGCCTTCCACAATGGGGAAGCCCTGACGGCCGCATCGATATCGCCGTTGAGGCTTGAGAGCTCTTTCTCCAGGGCCTTCAAGAGGCGTTCGATGCTCTTTCTCAGGCGTTTGGCGGGAGCGCGGCCAAGTCTTTGTTTTTCGGCGACGATCATCTCTACGATTTGCCGGCGCCTTGCGATGAAATCGGCGAGGAGCTGGGTTTCGGCGTCGGCCAGCGGTCTGATGGCGGGCCTTGTCGCTTCGGCAAAGCGCGCAATGACGGCTGCGTCGATGGGGTCTGTTTTGGCTCTTTTGCCGAGCGCGTGGGCGAAGGCGCGGATCTGGGCCGGATTGACGACGGCGACGGGCAGACTGGCGGCGGCCAGAGCCGCGGCGACAACGGTTTCGAACCCGCCCGTGGCCTCCAAGGCGATGGTGACAGGGTTCGAGGCGGCGAGCCTGGCGCAAAGGCTGTTCAAGCCTTTTGCGTTGCGTTCGATCGTGAACTGTTCTCCCGAGGGCCAGAGCGCCACATCGAGCTTACCCTTCGAAACATCGATGCCTACAAAAACAGGTTGCGCATTTGTCTCCATCCCGGCCCTTCCTTGTCTAAACGGGCTCAATATGCGGCCCCGGCGACTGTTCGGGCTTAATGGACTTGCGGCGGAGGACCCATGCTGAGCTGCGGACTTTTCGGTCCCAGGATGAGACGGCCTCTCCGCCGCGCCCGCATCGGCACAAGGCCTCGCCAATGCGGCGGTTTTCAAGTTACAAGGATGAGGCCGAGTGTTGTCAAGGGCATCGCCCTCATGGTGAGCTTGTCGAACCATGGGCGGCATGGTTTTTCATTTTAAAGGCGGGCTGATCCAGGCCGCCTCAACCTTTGCGCCGCAATGAAATGAATGTGGACGAGCGGCCCTGCCCGATCGCCTTCCGCTCATAGCGCGTGATGGGCCAATCCGGCGCAGCCCCTCGAGTCGCGGACGTAAAGATTTGCGCCAGTTCGAAAATGGGATGGGCTTCGGCATGCTCGATCGCGGCTTGCGAATAGTCCGCGATGTCCGATGCGAAACGGAGTTCGGCGCCCGGACGAAGCAGGCCGCCGAACTTATCGAGCAGAAGCGGGGAAAAGATGCGCCTTTCGCGATGACGCTTCTTGGGCCAAGGGTCGGGAAAGAGCACGAAGGCGCGCGACAAGCTTTCGGTGGGGAGCCAGTTAAGGAGCGCGATGGCGTCGTCGGCATGGATTTTCACCCGGCCTTCGAGCTTGCGCGCCTCGATAGAAGAAAGCGCCGCCACGACGCCGTTCACGTAAGGCTCGGCGCCGATGAGACCGGCACGGGGATGATGCTCCGCCTGCCAGACGAGGTGCTCGCCCGCGCCGAAGCCGATTTCAAGCCAGAATCTCGCCGATGGGTTCGGAGAACGCATGGCGCAGCTCTTCGGCGGAGACCCGCCGGCTCATATCGAGCTTGAAAGCGCTCAAGCCCTGCGTCAGCAGCGAGGACTGGGCTTGCGAAAGCTTCCGGCCTCTCCTGCGCCCGAAGGACCGAAGCCACCGCTCTCCTTCGCCCGAACCGCCGCCAGGGGGTTCCGCAGCGAAGTCTAAGCAGGATTTCCCGTCTTCTCCATCGGCGCAGCCCCTCACCCTGTCCCTCTCCCGCTGGGAGAGGGGACGGTGTGGTAGCCGTCGCGACCGGACTCCCTCTCCCATCCGCATCCGCTTGCCGACGCTCTATAATGGCAAGCTCGCCAAGGCGAGCTTGCGCGGGAAAGGGCGGGGGTGAGGGGTTCGAACCGATGGTCAGGCCGAAGCATGCTTAGTTCGATGATAGCTAGCGGAGCGATTCCTTCAGAGCTTCCACGAGATCCAGCCGTTCCCACGAGAACCCGCCATCGGCTTCAGGAGCGCGGCCGAAATGACCGTAGCTCGCCGTGCACCGGTAGATCGGCCGGCTCAGGGACAATGTCTCCCGGATGCCGCGCGGGCTGAGATCGATGACCTCGCTGATGACGCGCTCGAGTTCGCCTTCATCGACGCGTCCCGTGCCATAAAGGTCGGCATAGATCGACAGGGGCTTGGCGACGCCGATGGCGTAGGACAACTGCAGGCAGCATTTGTCGGCCAGCCCAGCGGCGACGACGTTCTTCGCCACGTAACGAGCGGCATACGCCGCCGAACGGTCGACCTTGGTCGGGTCCTTGCCCGAGAAGGCGCCGCCGCCGTGAGGAGCGGCTCCGCCGTAAGTGTCCACAATGATCTTGCGCCCAGTCAGCCCGGAGTCGCCATCGGGGCCGCCAACCACGAAACGCCCCGTCGGATTGACGTAGAACTCATCCTTTGGGCACATCCAGCCCTTCGGCAGAACCTCGTTGACGATGTTGCCCACGATGTCGAGGACGCGCTCCTGCGAGACGTCCTCGCCGTGCTGCGTAGAAACCACCACCGACGTCGTCCGGACCGGCTTTCCATTCTCGTAGTAGAGAGTGACCTGGCTCTTCGCGTCCGGACCCAATTCAGGAAGCTGGCCCGAATGCCGAAGCTTCGACATGACCTGAAGGATGCGGTGGGCATAATAGATAGGGGCGGGCATAAACTCAGGGGTCTCACGGCACGCATAGCCGAACATGATGCCCTGATCGCCGGCGCCTTCGTCCTTGTTGCCCGCGGCGTCGACGCCTTGAGCGATATCCGCGGACTGCGAGTGCACGTAGCAATCGATATCGGCCTTCCGCCAATCGAAGCCCGCCTGCTCATAGCCGATATCGCGGATGACGTGGCGCGCCGTCTGGATCAGCTCGCCGGCGGACAAATGCGCCGGCCCGCGGACCTCCCCCGCCAGCACGACGCGGTTGGTCGTAGCGAGCGTTTCAAGCGCCACACGGGAGTGAGGATCGGCGGAGAGGAAAAGATCGACAATGGCGTCGGATATCTGATCGCAAACCTTATCGGGATGCCCTTCGGACACCGACTCGCTTGTAAAAAGGTAATTCTTGCGAGACACAGGCTCGTTCCAATCTTTGAAAGCTTTGCGGGGAACGTGGCCTGAGCCACGCTAACCGAGATCGTTCTGGATCTCAGGTTGGCTTTCCTTAGCCTCAGGTTTCTCCTCTGACAAGGCCCTAACGAGGTCTATGACGCGCCGCCGCACCTTCGGGTCCTGAATTTTGGCGAATGCCTTGTTCAGATCCAGGCCTTCACGCGAATTCAGGAAGTCGAGGAGAAAGCCCTCCTGCTCCGGCTCGTGCATCCCATGCGCGGAATGCGCAGGCGCGCTGTTCGCGAAAGCATCTTCAAAGAAATACCCGACAGGAACCTCTAATATCTTTGAAAGCTGAAACAAGCGGCTTGCGCCAATACGGTTCGTGCCCTTCTCATATTTTTGAATCTGCTGAAATGTGAGATTCATTTTCTCACCCAGCTTCTCCTGGCTCATGCCGACGATCATGCGCCGGTAGCGCACCCGGCTTCCGACATGCACATCGACAGGATTCGGCTTGCGCCCGGTTGTCTCATAAAGCTCTTCACGATCCGCCAGTATCGACACCGAAGACTCTACCATGCCCATGTTTCGCCCCATCTCTATCCGCCGTCTTAAAGTTGTACGCACTTCGCCGATTGACCGATTACCACTACCTAAAAGTTGTAGTTACGCATCTACGGGCCGTCAAGGAACTTTTCATCTTAAAACCAGGCCGCCTTCCTAACATTCGCGAAACACTTTTTACAAATCGGCCATAATTCGCAGCCACTCGCTAAAATGGAATCATGCAACTTTGGTTGATGCAACCATAAACAGATAAAATTCAAGTGGAAAGAGAAATAGTACAATAAACACAGACATGCGTGATTTTTCATAGAAGGTTACCGGCAATGACCTCGGCAACCCATGGTCGAGCGCACCAGCTTCATCCAAATCTAATTGGGCCAAAATGCGGCCATATGGGTCGATGACTGCAGAGATTCCGGTATTGGCGGCGCGCATGACAGGCAACCCTTCTTCCACAGCCCTAATGCGGGCTTGGTAGAGATGCTGATAAGGACCGGTTGAAGCGCCGAACCATGCATCGTTTGTTACATTAATCAGCCACGAAGGCCGTTTTGTCTCATTCTCAACACGCCCTGGAAAAATAATCTCATAGCAGATCAGCGGCAGGAAGCCGGGCGCGCCCGGCGTATAAAGTATCCGAGCCTTTTCCGACCCCGCAACGAAACCGCTCAGCTGATGGGAGAACGCACGAAACCCCAGTGCAGTTAAAACGCTTTGGAGAGGCACATATTCCCCAAAGGGAACGAGATGAATTTTGTCGTAGATGGAATTTATTCTCCCGCCTTCTTCAACCACGAATAAGCTGTTGAAAATGCGATCGAACCGGTAAGCGCCAGGAGCCGGGCTTTCGCCTTCCGCGCGCTCAGCCCCGATGATGAGGCTTGTCTTTGGAGGGATCAGCGCGGCGAGACGGTCCTTGACCTCGCCGCTGAAAATCCCGTCGTTGAAGGCGAAGAGCACCGGGACCGAAGACTCGGGCCAGATCACATGTGTAAACCGGGAGATATCCTCTCCGCTCGCGCCCTTTCTGCTCAGGTCGAGAGCGCGCTCAAAAATCCAGTTTCGATTTTCGGGCTTCCATTTATCGGTCTGGCGAATGTTCGGCTGGACGATGCGAACACGGACGCCCTCCACCTCGCCGGGACGATCGAGAAGACGATGGGTTCCAAACGCATAGCTCGCGGTCAAGAAGAGAGCGCCGCACATCATCGGAGCCCACAGCCTTCCCAGACGGGCCCCCGGCGCGGCGATGACCGCGGCCGGCGCCGAAAAGACGAAGAGAGCGGCGAGCGTCAGGCCATAGACGCCAATGTAAGCGGCCATCTGCATGTGCGCGTCGTTGGCCGCGGCGGCTTCTCCGAACAGATTCCAGGGAAAGCCGGTGAAGAGATAGCCGCGCGCCGCCTCCGCGCAGAAAAATGCGAAGATGAAGGCCAGTATTCGCGCGTAGCCTGGCCGCCAGAGCGCAGCGGCTAGCGCGGCCGCAGCCGCGTAGAACAAGCCGAGAGCCGCCGCCAGGCCCGCAACGGCAGGCGGCATCAAAACGGCGTACCGGTCGGCATCGACGTAGAAGGCATAGCCGATCCAATAAACGCCAAGCAGGAAATACCCAAAGCCGAAGCCCCATCCCACCGCGGCGGCGCGCAGGATGCGTCTGCGGAAGGAACTGAGAGGGGCGAGGTCGTCGCCGCGCAGATAGACCCCGTCCAGCGCCCAGATCAGAACGGGAAACGTCAGAAACATGATGGGCCAAACCAGGAAGGGCGCCATCGCCATGACAGAGAGCGCGCCGGCAAGCGCAGCGATCGCGACAAGCTTCCAGGTTTGCAGACGGGCTATGGCCCTTGGCAGAACATCCATGATCAACTCGGTAATGGGCAAGGCGCCGCACCGGCGCTTATAGTGTGGCGTCTCGCCATCGCCCGCACCTTTGCGGCAGGCTCTCATCGGGGCAATTGGGAGACGAGACACTAGCGCGTGCCATAGCCGCATTTCAGGCGGATGACGAGGGGGACAGGGCCCCAGCGCGGTGTCGAGTTGTTGAAAAGAGCCGCGCGAGAGGCGCATTCGCGGCCAAGGGGAGAAAGGACCGGCGCTTACAACGCGCAAGGCTTGACGGCGAGCCTGTCCAGGCTCGCTCGCCATTAGCCCGTGAAAGCCTGCGCGCTTTTATCATGCAGCCAGCGCCCGTCTGGCGACGGGCGCGCGGCACGGTTCATGGCGCCGTCAGCGGACCTTCTCCATATCGAAGCGGGAATAGCACTCGCGGCCCGGCAGGTTATCATGGCCGCTGATGGCGTCGGCCAGGGCTTCCTGCAAGTTCGCGCCCTCTTGCTTGGAGCGAACGCCTGCGAAGATGACAGGACGGTCGAAGCTTGAGTCTTTGTCCTCCTGTTGCTTGCAGCCTTTATATTGGCCGAGCGTCAGTGTCCAAACGGACGATTCCGGCTTGCCGAGTTTCGTCATCCACGCCGCCACCGTCTTGGAGCGGGCGAGCGCGCGCGCCTCCTCGTCTGCGCGTTTGCCATCCTTCGAAGCGAGGCCGACGGCGATCAGATCGCTCGCCCCGCCGAGAGACTCGATCACTTTGGGAGCCATGACGCGCCCCGCCACATCGGCTTCGGGGATGACTTTCCCGCCCGAGATGACCTGATTTGTGCTTCCCCTCGCCCAAGTGTAGGCGTTCGTCAGAATGACGAAGTCGAACGATGCGGTCCGGCCTCCGCTGTCTTTCCCGTCGACGCGGAAGAAAAGCGCATCCTCAACCTTCAACTTTTCAGCAGCCTTCTTCGCCTCGGGAACGGCTGTTTTCGCCTCGGCGGCGGCCGGCTTCACGTCTTCGGCTTGCTTAACCGCCGGAGCTGCGGCGGCCGGTTTCACAGGTTCGGCCTTCTCCACTTTCGCTTCGGCGCGCTCGGCTTTTTCCTGTGCGGGCGGCTGCGCCTCTGCAACTGCAGGCTTGGCCGGCGCTGGGGCTGGCTCAGCCTTCTCCTTCGCGGGTTCCGCTTCCGCAACTACGGGCTTGGCGTCGGCAGGCTCGGCTTTCTCCTTCGCGGCCGAGGTTTCCTCCACGACGGGCTTCTTGTTGTGCTGTCTTTCGTATTGAATGGGCAGGAAGACCAGACCGGCCATGACAAGCGCGACGGCGCCCCACCATGCGGGTATGTGGAGCGGCTTCTTTGCGGCTGTTGGCTTTTGATCGGGATCGGATGGCAGAGTATGAGACATGAACAAAGGCTCCCCTGAGAAATAGCCGGTGGCTTCGGAAGCCACTGCAACTTGGGCGCCACAATCAACTTTAAGTGAGATCCATGTTCCGCCAGAGATTTATGACGGCTCTCGATGTCCTGGCCACTGTGAAGCAAGCGAAGCGCGGGATAAAAAAAAGCCTCCCTCGATGCGCTCTTGCAAGAGACTTCTGCGCACATCGATGAACAGTTTCGAAGCATAATGCACAAAATAGCGCCACAGTGTTGGCGGCGCTAAAGAGCCGCCCGCAGGCGGCTCTCGATCGAGGATCCGGGAAATTACTGGATCTTTTCCATGTCGAAACGCGAATAGCAGTCGCGGCTCGGCAGGTTGTCATGACCGCTGACGGCGTCGGCCAGCGCTTCCTGCAAATTCGCCTCGCCAGCCTTCGACCGGACTCCCGCGAACATGACGGGACGCTCGAAACTCGTATCCGCGTCCTCCTGATGCTTGCAGGCCTTGTCATACTGGCCAAGGGTCAATGTCCAAAGCGTCATCTCGGGCTTGCTGACCTTCTTGATCCATTCCACGACAGTCTTGGCGCGGTCGGCCGCACGCGCCTCTTCCTGGGCGCGCTCTCCTTCCTGGGACGCAAGGCCCACACCGATCAGATCGCTTGCGCTCTCGAGCGAAGCGCGGACCTGCGGCGACAGGACGCGGCCGGCGACTTCTTCCTGGGGAATGACCTTATCGGCGGAGACGACATCGGTCGTGCTTCCCTTAGCCCAGGTGTATTCATCCGTGAGAACGATGAAATCGAAGGTGGCTGGATTTCCCTGTTTGTCCTTGCCATCGATGCGGAAGAAAAATGCGTTTTCCACCTTCTGCTTCTCGGCATGTGTCTTCACCGGCTCCTCAGGCTGCTCAGGCTGCTTCACCGGCTCTTGAGTTTGCTGAGGCTGAGCCGCAGCAGGTTGCGCAGGCGCGGCGGGAGCCTCGGAAGCCGCGACTGCCGGGGCAGGCTTCTTCGTGTGCGTCTCCGCGTACCAGATGGGCACGGCGACAAGCGCGGCCATCGCAAGAAAGACGAGCGACCACCACCAGGCTACGCCGGCGCGCCTCTTCTTTTTTTCAGGCGGCTGCTTATCTTGCGGCCATGGGCTTGGCCCTTCCACGAGAATATCGGACATTAAAAACCGCTCTCCTTGAATTTCATGCCTGGGCTAGAAGCCACCGCTTGGCGACACGATTGTGACGATTTTCAGTCAAAATTTACGTCGCTGGTACAGATTTGAAAAGGCGAAGGCAACCTTAGCACTCCCCTCTTGACAGTGCTAACAGTTCTAAATATCTCATCGTCAGGGTTAAGCGAGCGAACCCGCCGCGCCCATCCAACCGATCTATTATGTCGTCTGAGGAGGATAGCCATGAAGTTCAGGCCCCTGCATGACCGCGTCGTTGTGCGCCGTCTCGAAGAAGAAGAGCGCACCAAGGGCGGGATCATCATTCCAGACACGGCCAAGGAGAAGCCTCAGCAGGGCGAAGTGATCGCAGTCGGCCCCGGCGCTCGCAATGAGCAGGGTCAGCTCGTCGCTCTCGATGTTAAGGAAGGCGATCGCATTCTCTTCGGCAAGTGGTCCGGCACCGAAGTCAAGATCGACGGCGAAGACCTTCTGATCATGAAAGAGAGCGACATTCTCGGCGTTCTCGATAACCACGACGGCAAGAGCAAGAAAAAAGCCGCGTAAGCCTCACCAATCCTGAACAAGTCAACCCATTTCGAGGAGTCATAGAATATGGCTGCTAAAGACGTACGTTTTGCTCAAGACGCCCGCGAGCGCATGCTCCGTGGCGTCGATATCCTTGCCGACGCGGTCAAGGTCACGCTCGGTCCCAAGGGCCGCAATGTCGTGCTCGACAAATCCTTCGGCGCTCCCCGCATCACCAAGGACGGCGTCACCGTCGCCAAGGAGATCGAGCTTGAGGACAAGTTCGAGAACATGGGCGCGCAGATGGTGCGCGAAGTCGCGTCCAAGACCAACGACATCGCCGGCGACGGCACCACGACCGCGACCGTTCTCGCCCAGGCGATCGTGCGCGAAGGCGCGAAGTCCGTGGCCGCCGGCGCGAACCCGATGGACCTGAAGCGCGGCATCGACCTCGCCGTCGCCGCCGTCGTGAAGGATCTCCAGAGCAAGGCCAAGAAGGTCACCTCTTCTTCTGAGGTCGCCCAGGTCGGCACGATTTCCGCCAATGGCGACACCGAGGTCGGCGCGAAGATCGCCGAGGCCATGGAAAAGGTCGGCAATGAAGGCGTGATTACCGTCGAGGAAAGCAAGAGCCTCGATTTCGAACTCGAAACCGTTGAGGGCATGCAGTTCGACCGCGGCTACATCTCGCCGTACTTCATCACCGACGCCGAGAAAATGCGCGTCGACCTCGACGATCCGTTCATCCTCATCTACGAGAAGAAGCTCTCGAATCTCCAGGCCCTTCTGCCGGTTCTCGAAGCTGTCGTGCAGTCGGCCCGTCCGTTGCTCGTCATCGCGGAGGATGTCGAAGGCGAGGCTCTGGCCACGCTCGTCGTCAACAAGCTGCGTGGCGGCTTGAAGGTCGCCGCCGTCAAGGCTCCCGGCTTCGGCGATCGCCGCAAGGCGATGCTGCAGGATATCGCCATCCTGACCGGCGGCCAGATGATTGCCGAAGACCTCGGCATCAAGCTTGAGAACGTCACCGTCGCCATGCTCGGCCGCGCCAAGAAGGTCACGATCACGAAGGACGACACCACCATCGTCGATGGTGCTGGCGACCACAAGGAGATCGAAGGCCGGGTGAGCCAGATCAAGGCCCAGATCGAAGACACCACGTCGGACTACGACAAGGAGAAGCTGCAGGAGCGTCTGGCGAAGCTCGCGGGCGGCGTTGCGGTTATCCGCGTCGGCGGCGCGACCGAAGTCGAGGTGAAGGAGAAGAAGGACCGCGTCGACGATGCGCTGAACGCGACCCGCGCAGCCGTTGAGGAAGGCTTCCTCCCCGGTGGCGGCGTGCCGCTCTTGCGCGCGATCCATGCTCTTGAGCACGTCAAGGTCGAGAACGAGGATCAGAAGGCGGGCGTCAACATCGTCCGCCGCGCGATCCAGGCTCCGGCCCGCATCATCGCCGCCAATGCTGGTGAGGACGGCGCCGTCGTCGCCGGCAAGATCCTTGAGAAAAAGGACTACAACTACGGCTACAACGCACAGACGGGCGAGTATGTAGACCTCGTGGCCGCCGGCGTCATCGATCCTGTGAAGGTGGTCCGCATCGCTCTGCAGGACGCTGCTTCCGTCGCCGGTCTCCTGATCACGACCGAGGCGATGATCGCCGAGAAGCCGAAGAAGGACGCGCCAATGCCGCAGATGCCGGGCGGCGGCATGGACTACTAGGCCAGCCTCGAACCGAACCCCGAAGCCCGCGAGACCCTCGCGGGCTTTTTTTTGGCCGCAAGCCCAGCCAAGGCTCGTCATGCCGGAAGGGCGCTTGCGTCGTATCTACCGTCTTTGGAGTCAAGCGACTTTCGCATGGCTCCAAGGTTTGCCCGAGCGGACAATGGCGTTCAAGGTTACGATGAGCTTTCGCATGACGGCGGTGATGGACTGTGTGTGGTCTATTCGGGATACGACCGCGCGCCGCCCCGAGAGGAGGGTGGCCACCCTCCTCTCGGGCTGATACTTTCAGATTCGTTGGCGAGAGAAAGATCAGCTGGCCCGAGCTACAATCCGGGATCACCATGAAAAAAGGAGGCCGAAGCCTCCTTTTTTGTGTCCTTACTGAGCCTTGTGCTCATCGATTTTCTGCTCGACCTTCTCTTTGGCCTCGTTGACCTTGTCTTTGGCCTCTTCGTAAGCCTTGCCAGCTTTCGACTTCAGGTCGGCCCAGCTCTGCTCAGCCTTCGAGCGCCACTTCGCGATCAGCTCGCGGCGGGCTTGGTCGTTCAAGGTCTTGAAGGCGGGGGCTTCCTTCAGCTGTTCCTTCGTCAGGTCGACGGTGAAGACGTGCTTGTTGTTGACCGTCTCCGGCTTGATGGCTTCGAAGGGGATGGCCACTTCCTTCTCGCCGATGCCGAGGAGGCCGCCAACGCCGATCACGGCAAGCTCAATGTGGCCGTTCTGATCGAAGACGAGGTTCGCGATTTTCCCGATCTGCTGGTTGTCCTTGCCCACAACATGCGTGCCGATAAAGTCCGTCCCAAGAACTTCGGACTGATTCTGCTCCGCAACGAAACTGATCGGAGCCGGCGTTTGCGCTGCAAGCGGGCTGAGAGCAATCATCAAGGCCGCCACAGCCGTAAGCGTCGTTTTCATGCTAAAGACTCCCATGTTCGCCGTGCCATGAAGGACACGAGGTAAGACACAGTGGTTTAGAAAAAGTTCCAGTACGGATGAATGGCGACGCCATGCGCAAAATCGGGCAAAGCCCGCCATTATACCGTCAAAATCCGGCCCGTGGACTGAGGGCTCCGGATAGGCGATCAGTCTTACACTGACGAACAAGAGCGGGGCAAGCAGGATCTCCGAAGGCCACGCCGGCCGCTGTGCACGGCCGCGTCAGAACCACCGGCGCACCTTGTTGCGGTACTCGATATAGTCTGGCCCGAAGCGCGCGGTGAGGTAGTTTTCTTCGCGCTTTACGATCCGCTCCTGGAGATACAAAAGCAAGACCGGCGCCAGGAGGCTCATCCAGGGATTCGCTATGGCCAGTCCGCAGCCAACCGTGAAGAAAATGAAACTGAGATAGATCGGATTGCGGCTGCGCTGGTAAACGCCGGTCCTGACAAGCGCGGCGGCTGCTTTTCCCGGATGTATCGCCGTTCTCGCCCGCCCCAATTCCCGGGCGGCGAGAACCGCGATCGCGAATCCAAGCACCATGAGACCGTTGCCCGCGATTACGCTTTCGGCCGCCGCGCGACCGCCGCCGAGAGGGAACAGTTTTTGAAGACCAACCCCCGCCAGGAGAAAGAGCAGGAGCACAAGGGGCGGCGCCGGGAAAATGCGCGGATTGACTGGCTCCTGACCCTTGTGCTCTTGTCCGCTCATCGTTCCTCCCGCCTCCGGTGTCTCATGGATAATGCCCACGCAAACGCTTTTGTCACCCCTCTTGATCGCGCGCTCGAACAACGTCTCCTCGACGCCATCGACGCCAAGGCGAAACCGAAGGGATCGCTGGGCCGCATCGAGGCGCTCGGCGTGCATGCCGGCCTTGTCACGCAGTCATTGAATCCGAAACTCGGACGCGCCGCCGTCGCCGTTTTTGCAGGCGACCACGGCCTGACCGCCGAACGCGTGACAGCCTACCCGTCCGAAGTTTCGGCCATAATCGCCCAGATGGTCCTCGATGGCGGGGCGGGCGCCTCCATCGCCGCACGCGCCGCTGGCGCGGATATCTTTCTCATCGATGCAGGCCTTCAGACGCCTCTCCCGCCCCATCGCTCGCTCATCGCAAAAAGCGTCCGCCGCTCGACGCGCAACAGCCTGCACGAACCGGCGATGACTGAGGCTGAATGCCTGGAGGCGTTTCAGGCGGGCGCCGATGTCGCAAGCCGCCTCAAGACGGACGGCTACGGGATTCTGGCGCTTGGAGAGATCGGCATCGGCAACACGAGCGCCGCCTCCCTTGTGGCCCATGGCGTCACCGGAAAGCCGCTCGATAAGCTCGTCGGACCGGGCGCGGGAGCGCCGCCGCTGGGGCTCGCTCACAAGCGCGACGTGCTCTCGCGCGCCTATTCACGCGCTCCCGTCCACGGCGGATGGGAGGCCATGCGCGAGTTCGGCGGGTTCGAGATGGCGATGATGATGGGCGCGATGTTCGGGGGCGCGGAGGCCCGGCAGATCGTCATCGTGGACGGATTTATCGCCACCGCCGCCGCCTGCGCCGCCATCGCCATCACCCCCAATATCCGCGATTACCTTCTCTTTGCGCATCTGTCGCCGGAAGGAGGACACGCCGTGCTGCTCGAATGGGCGAACGCGAAGCCGCTTCTCGACCTGGGCATGCGGCTCGGCGAGGGGACCGGCGCGGCGCTGGCGATTCCGCTGGTGCGCATGGCCGAGAACTTGCTAAACGCCATGGCCGATCTGCCGGGCGCACATCCGAACTGATGCGGATGCTGAGGGCCGAGGTCTGTTATTTCCTGTGCGCGGTGCAATTCCTGACGCGTTTGCCTGTGCCGCGCCTGAACGGCTTTGCGTCTCAATGGCTGGACCGCAGCGTGAGGTATTTTCCGCTGACCGGCATCGTGGTGGGCGCGATTTGCGCCGCCGTCCTTCTGGCCGCCTCGCTCGTGTGGAAAGGCTCCCTGCCCGCGCTTTTAGCGGTCGCGGCCGCCGCCGCCTCGACGGGCGCCATGCATGAGGACGGCTTCGCCGATTTCTTCGATTCGCTCGGGGGCCAAAGCCGGGAAGCGCGCCTCGCCATCATGAAGGACAGCCGGCTTGGAACCTTCGGCGTCCTCGCCGTTGGGCTGGCGGCCGCCGCCAAGGTTCTTGCGCTCGCCGCGATGCCTGCGGCCATCGCGGCTGCGGCTCTTGTGGCGTCTCACGCCGGGGGCCGCTTCGTTGCGGTCGCGCCCATGCCATTTATGCCGTACGCCGGCAACGCATCGGCCGCCAAGGCGAAGCCTGTGGGGACCAGCATCACACCTTTCAGCCTTGCGATCGCCTCGCTCTTCGGCCTGCTGCCCGTTCTGCTGCTGCCTCTCGCGGCTGGGCTCACCGCCTGTCTTGCAGCCTTCACGGCCGCGTTGTTCGTCGCGTGGCAGGCGCGGCGGCTCTTCGGCGGCTTCACCGGCGACGTGCTGGGAGCCATCGAGCAGAGCTACGAGATCGCGTTTCTCCTTGGAGCCGCCGCCGCATGCGCCTGATCCTGGTGCGCCATCCGAAGCCTCGATGCGAACCGGGCCTTTGCTATGGCCGTCTCGACCTTGAATGCGAGGCGCAGGCGCTTGAGATCGCAGCTTCCGAGCTCCGTAACCTGACTGCGGCAGCCCGCGTCATTTCAAGCCCGGCCCGCCGCGCTTTCGATCTTGCGTCGAGATTGGATGAGGGCGCGGCGGCCGATCGGCGGCTTCAGGAACTGGATTTCGGCGATTGGGAAGGAAGGCGCTGGCAGGACCTGGGCCGCGAGGCCATCGATGTGTGGCGGCAAGGCTTGCCGGATTCCGCGCCGCCGAACGGGGAAACGCTGAGAGCCATGGCGGCGCGGTGCGCGGACTGGCTCGCGAGCCTTGAAGGCGGCGGCCGGCCGGTCCTGGCGGTCACCCATGCCGGCCCGATCCGGGTTATCCGCGCGCTACTCCAAGGCGAGCCGCTTCTGACCTATTTCACCGCCGCCGTTCCCTTCGCGGAGCCCATCGAACTCAGCCTTCCCTAACCGCACATGCCCTCACCCCAGCCCTCTCCCCGCCGGAGAGGGAGCCCGGTCGCGACCGTTGCAGCGGCGTGCCCTCTCCCTGAGGGAGAGGGACAAGTGGTTCGAACCTTTGGTCAAACCGCCAAACTCTGGCTCAGCAAATCGCCCTATTGCACGCCCAGACCTGAAACCGGCTGCTGCTGCGTGACTGGCGGCGGGTTCCACTTTCCGGTCAGGGCCTCCATTTTCGGGGCATACAGGCGCATCGTCAGATTGAACGGAGCTTTCGGCGCGGGAAGCCAGTTCGCTTCCTTCCCCGCGCCCGGATTCTCGTTTTGGACATAAAGATCGAGCGACCCGTCGGCGTTATATTTGAAAGGCATCCAGCTGCTGACCGCAAACCGGTTCAGCGGATTGGCGACCTGAAAGCCGTCGGAGTCGTAAAGCGTGACCGACCAGAAGGCGCCGACGGGCGGCAATTCGCTCTTTTCAAAGTGCAAGATGTACTTGTTCGTCCCATCCAGGGGCTTGCCGCTCCCATCGGCCAGGTTCAGGGGATAGATGGCGTCTTCGGGAACGTTCGCCCCGAGGCCAAGCTGAGAGACGATGGCCCGCTTGAGATAGTAGTTGCCGTACACGCCCATCGTGTCGGTGTTCATCGACCATGCGTTCACCACGCGCGCAATCGTCGGCAATTTCCAGACCATCAAGCGCTGAGCATCCTCAGGCGCGGCCGCCAGCGCAGAGCGAATGGCGGGATCGGCCTTGTCGAGGTCGAAACTCTTGCCGGGCTCGAACCCGATCCTCTTCAACTGAGCAATGATCGGCTGGTCGGTGATATGGGGCGGCTGCAGCTTGAGCAGCTCGGCCGCGTAAGCGAAGAACTTTCCGGCCGGCATCGTATCGACCTGCGCCTTCGGCGGCGTCTTCATGTCCACAGACGGATCGATCGTGACCTTCGGCGGCGCGGAAGTCTTGCCCCAGTCCGGCAAGGGCGTGATTTTGTAGCCCGCCTGGATCTTGCGGACTGCCTCATAGTCGGCCGGTCCGTTGGTTTGCGTCCGTCCGATGATCCAAACATAGGGCGTCGCCGCGCCGATCCGCGTTAGCCCCGAGGGAACCTGGCCCGTCCAGCCGGGAGGCGTGATCAGAAAATTGGCCGCTTGCGTACCCGTGGTGCGCCACCCCGGCGAGGCGAACACGTCGGTCCACATGTCCAGCATCGGCAGCAGATAGTATCGGCCCTGAGTGTCGGGCGCGGAGACCACCATCGGCTCCTTGGTCAGGTCGAGCCAGGCTATGGAATACAAGGTGTCGAAGTTCGGCCTCACCACAACTCTCATGTCGGCCGGCGGATACTCCGGCGCGTTGTGGAACATGTTCATCGGCCCGCGCCCAATCGCCTTTCCGGGCTCGATGTTCGTCATTTGCTTGCGCGTGATGTCCATCGTCACGAGCGGATAAAAATAAAGATAGGCGTCGACGCCGATGGCGTGCGCCTCCTGCTCGCCGATTGCTGTCTGGGCGCCAGCGGGAAGGACAGCGCCGATCCCGGCGGCCATCGCGAAGCCGAGCAGCCCGGCAAAAAGCTTGCGTCTCATGTCGAAGCCCTCCTTACAAAAGACCTGCCACGCCATCCTTGTACTGACGGCCGCGACTGATATTTCTAATTAAGGTCAGAGGACGCATGCTTTGATCTTTGTCAAGACATACCGCTGGAATGCAAGGGTTCAGCGCCGGCCGCCAAAAGCTTCCATGGCGGCATGCAGTTCCGGGTGAGTGGCCGCATGCTCGGCCAGCGGAATGCCTTGCGCGATCGCGTCCCAGGCCTGCCGGATGCTGGCGGCGCCGCCGCGCGGCCCCATCGGGTGGCCGAATACGCCGCGGCCCGGCACGAAGCCGAAATCGACCGTGCCGACCCTGCGGTAAAGCCCTTCAAGCGTCCCCGCCCAGTCGCTGCCGCCGGGAACGGGAAGGCACGGCTGGATGGGACCCATGGGCTCCAGGCAGGCGCGCACGCACTCCAGAACCTCGTGCTCCGGCGTCATCATGCGGCTGCCGAAGCCCGGCATGATCACCGTGTCGAACCCTGCGAGCCTTTGCAGCCGCGTCAGCACGCGCGGATGCACGCCATAGCCGGAAAGGCGGCTGAAGGCGGCGATGAACGGGAAATGCGCAATGAGCGGGACTTGCGTGTGCTTGCGCAGCATGCGCACCCCGCTTAAGCCCACCGGCATCGCGTTGACGAGCAGCGCGTTCGCGCCCTTGGCCACCGCGATATCGTGAAGATCGATCAGGCGGTCCACCTCGTCGGTGATGTTCGCCAGATAAATCTTCGGCACGCCTGTTTCGCGCTCGGCCCGGCGCCGCGCGTCGCCGAGAGCGGCGGCGCGCTCGGCCAGCGGGCACCAGGCGACGTCGGCGAGCATCTCGTCGTCCTTGGCGATGTCGAGGCCGCCAAGCCAGCTTTGATAGCCCAGTTCAGCGAAAGGCTCGGCCGGCAGCCCGATGTTCGGCTTGATGACGCCAAAGAAGATCGGGCGCCCGAAGGCCTGTAGCCGCTCGCGCAAGCCCGCGACGCCGAATTTCGGCCCCTCGAACTCCGCGAGATAGGAGTCGGGAAAGCGGATGTCCTGCAACCGGATCAGGGGAATTCCCGGCGCGAAGAAGACGCCTTCGCCGCAAACGGCGGAGAGCAGGTTCGGGATGCGCGGACCGAAATTACCGTGCGGATGGGCGATGGTAACGCGGACGGCATGCTCGGGGCCGCGCGCGGCGCATTCAACCGGGATGCTGAAGCCGCCGGGACGCGCCTCGGCCTCCAGTTCCAGAACCTTCGCTCCGAAGCGCGGCCGGAAGTCCTCGTCTACGCCGACGCGGCGCCACTGGGCCGTGGACTGCTCGCTGCACAGATGCGCGGCGGCCTCGCGCGGATCGCCTGCGCATTCGAAGGTGAAGTCGAGTTCGATGTAGTCTTCCGGGTTCAAATCCTGCCGCCTGGCATAGAAGCCCGCAATATCGTCCGGCGTCACGTCAGGCCGCTCCCATGATTTGAAGCTCGAGGCCCCGGCGCTCGCGCGGCCCGTCGAGTTCGATAAAGAAGATCGCCTGCCAGCCGCCAAGCACCATCTCTCCGCCAGCGACCGGGATGCTTTCGGACGAATTCATGAACAGGCCCAGGATGTGCGAATGCGCGTTGTCCCGTCCGTCCACCGCGACGAGATTGTGCAGCCAATCGCCGTCTTTGGGCACGAACCGCTTCAGCCAGGTCACGATATCCTTCTCAAGCTGCGGCTCGCGCTCGTTGACGTTCACTCGCGCCGTGGTGTGGAGCGATGTCACTGTCAGCAGGCCGTCCCGGATGCCGGTCGTCGCGAGCCAATCCCGGACCTGCCCGGTAATGTCGAGGATCTGGATCGGGTCCACGGTCTCGAACTCTATCCGGGTTCTTAGAATTTTCATGGGGTCACCTGAGGCGGGCGGAAGGCGCGGAGCCGGATGTTATCGCGCAAGGCTGTTTCAGGCAAACGCATCGCGCCGAAAAGTGCGCAGCGGTTTTCGGATAATGCGATGCGGCCAACAAGAGACATCCCAAAGCTGTGATCTGTCCAGGTCCGCTCTTGATCGCGGCCGGCCTTGCGCGGGCGGATCCACGGCAACATGTCCGCCATGACGAAGGAAATAAACCGAGCGAGCCGGATGCATGATCGTACCACGCGCCCTCTTATGGATAGCAGGCGGAGCCGCCGCCGCCATCGCAGCTGGCATCGCCGCAGGCCCCGTCTTGAGCCGCGTTGAGCAGCCCGGCTACCAGGTCGAGAAGCAGGATGGCTCGATCGAAATCCGCTCTTACGGGCCGATGATCGCAGCCGAGGCTGTCGTCCAGGGCGAGCGCAAGCCCGCCATCAACGAAGGCTTCCGGCTGATCGCGGGCTATATCTTCGGCAAGAACGAACCGCGCGCGAAGATCGACATGACCGCGCCGGTGGAGCAGCAGAAGAGCCAGAAGATCGCGATGACGGCGCCCGTCGAGCAGCAGGCCCAGGCTCAGGACAATGCCTGGACGGTGCGCTTCATCATGCCGAAGTCCTGGACGATGCAGACCCTGCCCGTCCCCTCGGACCCGCGCGTGAAGCTGGAGCCTATACCGGCGCGGCGCTTCCTCGCGATCACGTTCTCCGGCCTGGCGAGCGAAAGCGCGTTGGAATCGAAGACGGCGGAACTTCGGCAATACGCGGCGGCGCATAACCTCGCCACCACGGGCGAACCGGTGCTGGCTTTCTACAATCCTCCCTGGACGCTGCCCATTCTCCGCCGCAACGAGATCATGCTCGAACTCGCATAAGCGGTGGCGGAGGCAGCGGGCGCGATCAGGCGCGCCCAGGTTTCGCGGCCGAGGATGAGCCAAGCGCCGCGATTACCGCGTTCACGATGCCGCTGGCGTTGAGCCCCGCGCCTTCATACATGGCTTCCGGCTTTCCGTGCTCCATGAACACGTCCGGAAGGACGAGCGGGCGCACTTTCAGCCCGTGGTCGAGCAGGCCGTCGCGCGCGAGGAACTCAAGCACATGCGAGCCGAAGCCGCCGCTGGAGCCTTCCTCCACCGTGATCAGCACCTCATGATGACGGGCGAGCTGGCGAATGACGTCGCGGTCGAGCGGCTTTGCGAACCGCGCGTCGACGACCGTCGTTGAAAGGCCCATTGCGGCGAGCTTGTCGGCGGCCTTCAAGCTTTCCTGGAGGCGCGTGCCGAGCGATAGGATGGCGACCGTGGTTCCTTCGCGGACGATGCGCGCCTTGCCGATCGCGAGCGGGGTCCCTTCCGCGGGCATTTCCAGGCCGTAGCCTTCGCCGCGCGGATAGCGGATGGCGCTAGGAAGATCGTCGAGGGCCGCCGCCGTCGCCACCATGTTTTTCAGCTCAACCTCGTTGGCGGGCGACATGACGACGAAATCGGGCAGGCAGCAGAGGTAGGCGAGATCAAAGGAGCCGGCGTGGGTGGCGCCATCCGCCCCGACAAGTCCGGCGCGGTCGAGCACGAAGCGAACGGGAAGGTGCTGAAGCGCGACGTCATGAACGAGCTGATCGTAGCCGCGCTGGAGGAACGTGGAATAGATCGCCGCGAAAGGCTTCAATCCCTCGGCGGCGAGACCCGCCGCAAAGGTCACGGCGTGCTGCTCGGCAATGCCCACGTCGAAGCAGCGCCCGGGAAATTCAGCTTCGAACAGGTCGACCCCGGTTCCGGACGGCATGGCCGCCGTGATGGCAACGATCCTGTCGTCCTTGCGGGCCAGTTCGACGAGGCTGTCGCCGAAGACCTTGGTGTAGCTGGGCGGGCCGCCCTTGCCTTTATCCTGGGCGCCCGTCACGACGTTGAACTTTGTCACGCCGTGGTATTTGTCGGGTGAGTTCTCCGCAGGCTCGTAGCCCTTGCCCTTCTGGGTGACGCAATGGATGAGGACCGGCCCCTGGTGGGCGTCGCGCACGTTGCGCAGGACGGGCAGCAACTGCTCCAGATTATGGCCGTCGATCGGGCCGACGTAATAGAGACCGAGTTCTTCGAACAGCGTGCCGCCGGTCAGAAGGTGGCGGATGCCCTCCTCGGCGCGGGCCGCGCGCCGCTCCCAGACTTTCGGAAGCCGGTGCGCCACGTATTTGGCCATATCCCGGACCTTCAGGAAGGTTTCCGAGGAGGTGAGCCGCGCGAGGTAATGGGAGAGCGCGCCGACCGGAGGAGCGATCGACATATCGTTGTCGTTCAGAATGATGATGAGGCGCTTGTCCATCGCGCCCGCATTGTTCATCGCTTCGTAGGCCATGCCCGCGCTCATCGACCCGTCGCCGATCACGGCGATGACGTGGCGGCTATCCTCCTCGCCCTTCAGATCGCGCGCGACCGCCATGCCAAGCGCGGCGGAGAGCGATGTCGAGGAGTGGCCCGCGCCGAACGGATCGTACTCGCTTTCGGAACGCTTCGTGAAGCCCGAGAGACCGCCGGGCTGCCTGAGCGTGCGGATGCGATCCCGGCGTCCGGTCAGAATTTTGTGAGGGTAGGCCTGATGGCCGACATCCCAGATGAGCCGGTCATGCGGCGTGTTGAAGAGATAGTGGATCGCGACCGTAAGCTCGATGACGCCCAGGCCCGCGCCGAGATGGCCGCCCGTCACCGAAACAGCGTCAATCATCTCGTCGCGCAATTCGTCGGCGACTTGCTGGAGCTGATCGGGGTCGAGTTTGCGAAGGTCCTCAGGACACTTGATGGTATCGAGGAGAGGGGTACGATTGCTGATAGTCACTTCAACATTTCCCTTCAATGCTTTTAGCCGGATAACGTATGCCGAATAGCCCTGAAATGGCACCCAATTTTTCGTCGCAATGCGGGCGGGCGGATACTTTCTGTGGTCATGGCGCGGCATTCTGTGGTCATGTCGCGGCAAAATAGCCCCGCCGGGTATCGGAGCGCTTTCTTGGCGGGAAGCCCTATAATTGTACAGAATAAGGGAAATTTTTCTTAACGCTGACGAAGATTCTCCCCGCCCTATCATGCGCGGGGCGATGCGGCATCAAGCCTCGGAGGCGAAGGGAACGGCGCCGGCGGGCAACCCTTGCGCGCTGAGCGTGATCCGCTCAACCTTGGCCTCCGCGCGTTTCAGGAGCTGATCGCAATGGGCGCGCAGGGCCTCGCCGCGCTCGTAGATGTCGATGGACTGCTCAAGCTCCACATCGCCGCGCTCAAGGCGCGTCACAATCTGCTCGAGCTCCTTCAAAGCGGTTTCAAAACTCATTCCCTTGATTTCGGCAAAAGGCGTCCGCGGCGGCCTTGGCGCCGCCTCTTTCGAAGCGTCGGTATGCATGGTCGTCCCTCAGAAAGATTCCAAAAGCGTCTTTACGTGGGCGGCTACGGAGCGCCCTAGAGCGGCCAGATCGTAACCGCCTTCGAGCACTGAAACCACACGCCCGCCGCAGCGTTCCCGAGCCACATCTATCAACTTTTGCGTGACCCAGGCGTAGTCCTCGTCGGTAAGATTGAGGTTCCCGAGCGGATCGGAGCGATGGCCATCGAAGCCCGCCGAGATGATTAATAGATCGGGAGCGTGACGGCGCAAAGCGGGAAGCACCACCGACTCGAAGGCTTCGCGGAACTGCTCGCTCCCGTCCCCCGCGCGCAGCGGCGCGTTCGCGATGTTATCGGTTTCGCCCCGCTCCGTGATACCGCCGGTGCCTGGAAACAGCGGCATTTGATGCGTCGATGCGTAGAACATCGAAGGCTGCGTCCAGAAGATGGCCTGCGTGCCGTTTCCATGATGGAGGTCGAAATCGACCACCGCGACGCGCTCCGCGCCGTACACTTCCCGGGCGTGAAAAGCCGCCACCGCCGCGTTGTTGAAAAGGCAGAAGCCCATCGCCTTAGCGATCTCGGCATGATGGCCTGGCGGGCGAACGCGGCAAAAAGCGTTCGTGGCGCGGCCCTGCATCACCTCGTCGACGCCCAGGACCGCGGCGCCGGCGGCCCTGAGCGCGGCCTCCCAGCTTCCGGGAGAAACGATGGTGTCGCCTTCGTCGAGCGCGATAAGGTCGTCTTTTGGCTGCTTCTTCTCAAGGAAATCGAAGTAGGCGCGCGGATGAGCCCGGCTGATCTGCTCCGGCGTCGCCATCGGCGCTTCGACCGTGATGAGGTTCTGGAACCTCGCCGTCGACAAGGCCTGCTCGATCGCGGTCATCCGGTCGGGCCTTTCCGGATGCCACTCGCCGGTGTCGTGATTGAGGAAGCAGCTGTGCGTTATCTGCAGCGTGGACATAAAAACCTCACCCCGCCGGCTTGCTCACAAGCGCCTTCAGCGAAACGGGCGCCTTGCTATCCTCCGGCACAAAGAAATCGGGCGCCAGATCCTCGCTCGGATCGATGCGGTAATGGTCGAACTCGCGCCGGCCGTTCTCCCACAGCAGGGTATCGTCGATGCAGAAATTGCCCGAAAATTGGCGCGACGGCTTCGTGAGGATGACATGCGCGGCATCGGCGAGAATATCGGCCTTCCGGCTCGCCCGCATGAGCTTGTCGCCCCCGAGAAGATTGGCGACCGCCGCGGTTGCGATTGTCGTGCGCGGCCAGAGCGCGTTCACCGCGATCCCGTCCCGCTTCAACTCCGCCGCGAGGCCGAGCACGTAGAGGCTCATATTGTACTTCGAGATGGTGTAGGCCACGTGCGGCGCGAACCATCGCGGGTTGAGGTCGAGCGGCGGCGAAAGCATGAGGATGTGGGGGTTTTCCGACTTCTTGAGATACGGGATGCACGTCTTCGAGGTCAGGAACGTGCCGCGTCCGTTGATCTGATGCATCAGGTCGTACCGCTTCATGTCGGTCTGCACCGTGGGCGTCAGGCTGATGGCGCTCGCGTTGTTGATGCAGATGTCGATGCCGCCGAAACGTTTGGCCGCCTGCTCGACGGCCGCCTGCACCTGATCCTCGAAGCGGATGTCGCAGAGAATGGGAAGCGCCTTGCCGCCCTGCTGCTCGATCTCGGCCGCCGCGGTGTAGATCGTGCCCGGCAGCTTGGGATGCGGATCGGAGGTCTTCGCGGCGATGACGACATTCGCGCCGTCCTTTGCCGCGC
This sequence comes from uncultured Alphaproteobacteria bacterium, assembly GCA_963727795.1. Taxonomy (GTDB): domain Bacteria; phylum Pseudomonadota; class Alphaproteobacteria; order Rhizobiales; family Rhodomicrobiaceae; genus Rhodomicrobium. Next base: position 133,484 of record CAVSHC010000001.1, on the reverse strand, counting down.
GAAGCGCGATGGCGAGGCCGATGCCGCGGCTTCCGCCCGTGATGAAGAGCGTTTTCTTGTGAAGCGTTTCCATTCCTACTGCCTCGTTTTTCTTTTGTCTTGACAGCCAAAACCTCAAGGCCAGCCATTATGCCATCTCAATGCGCAGAGCGCGTGGATTTTTGCAAGAAGGCCATGAACGCGGCCCGCGCTTCCTCGGACTTTACGCGCTCCAGAAAGAGAGCGCCCTCCTCCTGCATGCGGCTTTTGAGTTCGGCGACATCGCCGCGAAGCAGCCGCCGCGCGAGCCGCAGCGCCTGACGCGGCTTCTGGGCCAGCGCCTCCGCAGCCTTGAGCGCCGCGTCTTCCAAGGCTTCCGGCTCGAAAAGCTGATTGACGAGCCCGGCATCCTTCGCTTGCTGCGCCGTCCAGGGCGCGCCCATCGCCAAAAGCTCGAACGCCCGCACATGGCCCAGGACACGGGGGCCGAGCAGGCTCGATCCCGCTTCGGGCAGAAGGCCGAGATCGACGAACGGCGTCTGGAACACGGCGCGGGGGCTTGCGAAAACCAGATCGCAGTGAAGCATGAGCGTCGTCCCGATGCCGATGGCCGGGCCGTCGACCGCCGCGATCAGGGGCTTATCGCAGTCGGCGAGCGCCTTTATGAACTCGATGCCCCACAAGACGCCGCCGCCCTGGCTTGCCGCGAGGAAGTCGCCGATGTCGTTGCCCGCGGAGAAAATGCCGGGCTGGCCGAGGATAACCGTCACCGCGATGGCGTCGTCCGTATTTGCGCCGTTCAGGCTTTCAGTAAGGACCCGGTACATCGCCGAGGTGAGCGCATTTTTCTTCTCGGGGCGGTTCAGGCGAAGGATCTGAACGCCGTTCTCACGCTTGATTTCGACATGATCGCTCATGGGTCAGTGCGCTCCCAGCGCCGCCTCGGCCTGCATGACGGCCTCGCTTCCATGCATGACCGCATATTTGAGTCCTTCCGCCTCGCCCAGCAGGCTTTCGGCGAAATGGCGCGCCTCCAACACCCGCCCTTCCGGCGTTGTTCCGTGGCCGGATTGCCGCGCGGCGGAAAGCGCGCCTTTCGCCAGCAAGACGCCGCCTGACGCGAGCGCGAACAGCCGCAGGTAGGGCGTCGCGCCGGCAAGAGCGGCGTCGCGGTTTTCCGGCAGCTTGCGGAGAAGCCAGCCCGTCGCCTCTTGCAAAGCGGCCACGCTCCCCTCCAGGCGCTCGCCGATGCGGCGGAACGCCGGCTCGTTCGCGGCCTTGACCGTCCCTGCCGTTTCTTCCAGAGCGGCGAGGAAGCGGGCGACCGTCTCGCCGCCATGCGAAGGCAGCTTTCGCGTCACGAGGTCGATGGCCTGGATGCCGTTCGTGCCTTCGTAGATCGGCGCGATGCGCGCGTCGCGATAATGCTGCGCCGCGCCCGTCTCCTCGATATAGCCCATGCCGCCGTGCACCTGGATGCCTTCGGACGCCACCTCGACGCCGATGTCGGTCGCATAGGCCTTGGCGACGGGCGTCAGCAGCGCGGCTTCGGCGTGGGCGCGCTTGCGCTCGCCCTCGTCCGGCGAATGATGCGCGATGTCCATCGCCACCGCCGTCGCGTAGCAGATCGCGCGCGCCGCGGCCGTCTTCGCCTTCATGGTCAGCAGCATGCGCCTCACGTCCGGGTGCTCGATGATGGCGACGGACTTGTCGAAGCCCGCGCTCTCGGTCGTGCCCTGCTTTCGCTCGCGCGCATAACTGAGCGCCTGCTGGAACGCCCGTTCGGCGATGCCCACGCCCTGCATGCCGACGCCAAGCCGCGCCTCGATCATCATGGTGAACATGGCGTGCAAGCCGTTGTTCGGCGCGCCGACAAGCCAGCCGGCCGCCCCCCCACGGTCGCCGTAATTCAAGACCGCCGTCGGGCTGCCGTGGATGCCGAGCTTGTGCTCCAGCTTGGCGCAGGTCACGTCGTTGCGCGCGCCGAGCGACCAGTCATCGTTGACGAAGAATTTCGGGATGAGGAACAGCGACAGCCCCTTCGTGCCGGGCGGCGCATCCGGCAAGCGCGCGAGCACCATGTGGACGATGTTCTCCGTGATGGGATGCTCGCCATAGGTGATGAAGATCTTCGTGCCGGTGATTTTGTAGGAGCCATCGCCCGCGGGCGCGGCGCGCGTCTTCAGGAACCGCAGGTCGGACCCGGCCTGCGGCTCGGTAAGCTGCATGGAGCCGGTCCACTCGCCTGTCACGAGCTTCGGCAAATATTTGCGCTGCAAGTCCGGCGAGCCGTGCGCGATGATGGCGTGAACGCCCGCCTGCGTGAGCAGCGGATTGAGTCCGTAGGCCATGTTCGCGCCGTTCCACATTTCGGTCAGCGCCATCGAAATCGCCAGCGGCAGCCCCTGCCCGCCATACTCAACCGGCACGGAAACGCTTCCCCAGCCGCCGTCGACCCACTTGCGATAGGCTTGCGCGAAGCCATCCGGCATCAGGACCTCGCCGTTCACGAGACGCGCGCCCTGTTCGTCGCTGGCGCGGTTGGAGGGCGCAAGCTCCTCGTTCGCAAAGCGCGCCGCTTCCTCGAAAATCGCCATCGCCGTGTCCATGTCGAGATCCTCGAACAGCCCGCGCTCGACGAGCTTGGGGAACCCGGCGATGTGATTGAGCGCGTGGGCGATGTCCGCGACGGGCGCGCGATAGGTCATTGATCCTCCCGGGGCTACGTACCGGATATCGTTCGCTGGCGAAGCCAGCGCTTTCCGGTTGCGGCGGAAAGCTACAGTAATCCCAAACGCGCGCGCGGCAAATATGGTTTGTCGGTATGGCTGCCTCGCATTGACGCCGCGCTTAAACACCGGGACGCCCCCCTCACCCTGTCCCTCTCCCGCAAGGGGAGAGGGGACGCACGGAATGACCCTCTCCCCTTGCGGGAGAGGGTGGCGACCGGCGCCGCCGGTCGCCGGGTGAGGGGTGTTCCGTTGCCGCAGCGCCCGCCACTTTCGCGCGCTGCGGCTCGACGAAGAATGCTGAGGCGTAGCACGCCGCATTTCTCAAGAGCCATTGCGGTGCTATAGCTGCAAAAATAATTGCTTCAGGGGATTGCGATGCGGTGGATTGCGCTTTTGGCGGCAGCGCTGGTGCTCGGGGTTGCGGGGGCACAGGCGAAGAAGGCGGCGCGGGCGGAGCCGGAAGAGAAGCCGATCCTGCAGCTCGACACGGGCGGGCATATGGGCGTAATCAAGGGCCTCGCCTTCACGCCGGACGGCAACTTCATTGTCTCGGCCGGCGACGACAAGGTCATTCGCGTCTGGGATTGGCGCGCTGGCAAAACAGTGCGCACTATCCGAGGACAGTCGGAGCCCGGACCGGGAGGCTTCATCTACGCCATGGCGCTGTCGCCCGACGGGCGCTGGCTCGCGGTGGGAGGGTGGTTTCCAGGAACACGCGAACAAAGCGACGCGGTCCGCCTCTATGACTTCGCCAGCGGAGAACTGAAGGCGCTCCTGAAGGGGCACGGCAACGTAGTCTACAGCCTAGCCTTTTCGCCGGATGGCAAGCATCTGATCTCGGGTAGCGGCGACGCCATTGTTTGGGACGTAGAGGAAGCAAAGCTTCTGCACCGGCTCAAGGGCCATCGCGATTTCATCTTCGCGGTGGGATTCACTGCCGATGGCGCGCGGGCGGTGACGGGAAGCTTCGACAACTCTCTTAGGCTTTGGAGCGTGGCCAATGGCGCGCTTCTAAAGGAAATGACCGGGCACAGCGACAAGGTTTTCGCGCTTGCCGTCTCGCCGAATGATGACCGCATCGCCAGCGGCGACGAAAGCGGCGAGATCCGCCTTTGGGATGGAAAAAGTGGCAACCTTCTTCAGGTATTCGCTAAGCAAGGCGGCGGTGTGGGTTCACTCCGCTTTTCGCCAGAAGGAAAGATCTTGCTGTCAACTTGCGGACACGGGCGCGGTGTGTCTTGCTCAGACGAGCCGCAAATCATCTGGAACATTGAGACTGGTCAGAGGATACTGCAGCCCAAAAAGCACGACAATGTCGTGCCGGGGAGTTCCTTCTCTCCCGTTGGGGCTGTAGTAGCGACCGGCGGCGGCTCCAATCACGAGATCCATGCTTGGGATCCTAAAACAGGCGAGACGAAAGCGGTGCTGAGAGGCTCGGGCCGGCCGAACTGGGCCGTCGGTTTCTCAGCCGATGGACGTAATATCGCTTGGGGAAATGCGCTTGGGCAAAATCCGTCGCCGAACAATTACGGCCCCGTCGAAATCGCTTTGCGTTTGCCATCGGCCAGTGAAACGCTATCCCAGCCCGAGCTTGTGAAAAACGCCGAGGGCTGGATCCATGCGAAAGCGAGCTTTGGCGCCTTATCTTTGCAGCATCGCAAGGGCGGCACTGACGGCTACAATGCCTTTCTCGATCTGTTGAAGGATGGTACACCTTCCGGCGTCTCTATCGGGCGCGGCCTAGGCAACGGCAGCACCCATCTGTCTTACAGCTTCGCGCCAGATGGCAACTCATTGATCTCGGGCGGCTTCAGCGGCACCCTAACCGCTTACGCCCTCGACGGAAAAAAGATCGGCGATTTCGTCGGACATGACGGGAATGTCTATGCAGTCGCACCCTCGCCAGATGGCCGCTATCTGGTCTCTGGGGCGAACGACCAGACCGTGCGGCTGTGGAACCTCAAGACGCGCGAGTTGCTCGTCACGATCTTTCGTGGCGAGGACGGCGAATGGGTGATGTGGACGCCGCAGGGCTATTACGCGGGCTCGCCGGGCGCGGACAAAATCGTGGGCTGGCAGATCAACAAAGGCCCGGACAAGGCCGCCGATTACGTCACCGCCGAGCAGCTTCGCAAGCATCTGAGCCGGCCCGACATCGTGGCGAAGGCGATCCAGCTTGCGTCCGCCGAGGAGGCGGTGCGCACGTCCTACGGCACCGGATTTAAGCTTTCGGACCTGCTCTCCCGGCCCGCGCCGCATCTGCGCATCGTCTCGCCCACAGCGGACAGCACGGTCAAGACCACGGCGGGCGTCAATGTGACCATCGCGCTCGACGCCACGCCCGATCCCATCACGCGCATCCGCATCCAGGTGAACGGCCGCCAGCTCGACGATTTTCTTCCCGAGGATGGCCCGAGCTTTGCTGCGGGCAATCATCCCTTCCCCGTTCCGCTCGCCAAGGGCAAGAACACCATTGTCGTCACCGCGCTGAACGAAATCGGCTGGTCGAAGGTGCAGGACGGCGCGCTGATGGTCACGAACGAGAGCGCGGGCGAACTCGACCGGCGCGGCACGCTCTACATCCTCGCCATCGGCGTCTCGAAATATCCGAACATCCCGCAACTCTGCCGCCCGAAAAGCACCTGCGATCTCGATTTCACCGGCGCGGACGCAACGGCGTTCGCGGAGTCCATGAGCGCGCGCCTCGGCCCGCTCCACAGCAAGGTGGTGCGCCGCGTGCTGGTGAATGGCGGAGAGGCAGACGATGCGCCAACGGCCGCCAACATCCTCGACGCGCTGGGCGTTCTGCGCGAAGCCGGGCCGAACGACACGGTCGCCGTCTTCCTCGCGGGCCACGGCATCAACGACGGACCGAACTACCGCTTCATCTCGACCGACGCCGCCATCTCCAACAGCGGCGCGCTGAAGCCGTCCTCCGTCGTGCCGTGGTACGCCATCGAGGAGGCCATCGACGGCGCGAAGGGGCGGCGGCTTCTGTTCATCGACACCTGCCACTCGGCGGGCGCGTATAACCAGCGGCTTGGAAACGCCGCCTATTACGCCAATATCCTCGCCTATTCGTCCGCGCGCTGGGACCAGGAAGCGCTTGAAAGCGAAGACTTCAAGCACGGCCTGTTCACCTACGCGCTGGTGGAAGGGATGACCGGCGCGGCGGATTTGAACCATGACGGGCATGTGGACACGGCGGAACTTGCGGAGTATTTGCGCAAGCGCGTGCCCCAGCTGGCTGCGAAGATCAAGGGCGAGCAGGAGCCGCAGTTCTTCAAGGGGCGCGATGCGGAGACCTATCCGCTGGTGGCGCTGCATTAAGTCGACTTGCCCCGATGCCTGGATGCCCGCCTCCGCGTGTCGAATCCGGTTGAACGATTCCGAACCGTCGTCCCGGCCAAGCGAAGCGCGAGCCGGGATCTGCCTATGTATCTGATGAGATCCCGCGTCTGCGTAGCAGCATTTCATGCCGCAGCGCGCGCGGGATGACGCCAACCGGCAGTGCTCTCTTCAACCGGATTCTGTATAAAGCATTGCTGGGACTTGTGTGAGAAGAGATGATCGTCAAGGCTGACAGGGCGGCGATTGCGGAGGCGGCGCGGATCATCCGCGCTGGCGGGCTGGTCGCGTTCCCGACCGAGACGGTGTACGGGCTTGGTGCGGACGCGACGCAGGGGCAGGCGGTCGCGCGCATCTTCGAGGCCAAGGGGCGCCCGCGTTTCAATCCGCTGATCGTGCATCTGCCGGACCTTGAAGCCGCCCGCGAGTTGGCCGCGTTCGGCGACGATGCGCTCGCGCTCGCCCGCACATTCTGGCCAGGGCCACTGTCGCTCGTTCTGCCTCTCTCGCGCGGCAGCCGCATCGGCGAACTCGTGACAGCTGGCCTCGACACGGTCGCGCTGCGCGTGCCGAGCCATCCCGCCGCGCGCGCGCTCCTTGTGGCCGCCGGGGTTCCCATCGCGGCGCCAAGCGCCAACAAATCCGGGCGCATCAGCCCCACCAGGGCGGCGCATGTCGAGGAGGAATTCGCGAATACGGTGGACATGATCCTCGATGGCGGCCGCTCGGAGGTAGGGCTTGAATCCACCATCGTCGCGCTTTTGCCGCAGCCCACGCTTCTGCGCCCCGGCTCTATCGCGCGCGAGGACATCGAGGCGGCCTTGGAGCGCCCGCTTGCGGATTTCCAGGCGGGGAAAGTGCAGTCGCCTGGCCAACTCCTGAGCCATTACGCGCCCAGGGCTTCGCTGCGCCTCAACGCGGCCGAAGCCATGCCGGGCGAGGCGCTTCTCGGTTTCGGCCCGCGCGCGCCCGAGGGAGCGCTTAATCTCAGCGCAGACGGAGACCTGCGCGAGGCGGCGGCAAATCTCTTCGCCTCTCTGCGCGCGCTCGATGCGAGTAAGCCTTCGCGGATCGCCGTCATGCCCATTCCCCTCACGGGTCTCGGCGAAGCCATCAACGACCGGCTGCGCCGCGCCGCAGCGCCGCGGCCATCGGAATAGCGAGCTATTCTAACGCGCGGGTTGTTCGGCGGATTCGAACGCCTTACGTTATCGTCCGGTTTTCAGGCTCAGGAGGCGCGCTCCGTATGGCGATTGAAATGCTTCATCTCGACGATCTCTCCCCCGGCATGACTTTCTCGGCCGGACCGGCGGCCGCGCTGACCGAAGAGGCGATCGTCGCCTTTGCAAAAGAGTTCGACCCGCAGCCGTTCCATACAGACCCCGACAGGGCGGGGAACACTTTCTTCAGGGAACTGATCGCGAGCGGATGGCAGACGGCGGCCGTAACGATGCGCCTCCTGGTGGAAGCGTCCGCGCCGCTGGCCGGAGGCTTGATCGGCTATGGCGCGGAAATCTCCTGGCCGAGGCCCGTCAGGCCCGGCGACCAACTTCGCGTGGTTGCGGAAATTATCGATATCACCCCCTCGGCGTCGAAACCCAACCAGGCCATCGTGAGGTTCAGAACGACGACGGTGAACCAGAACGGGGACACGGTGCAGGTCATGACATCCAGGAACCTGGTTTTCAGACGCGGCCACGCGCCCGGGGAGAACTCATGACGAGCGAGGTGTCCTACGCCTGCTTCCTTTCAACCTCTGGAATGTCGATCAGCGCGCGCAACGCCGTTCGCGCCCGCGAAAGCCGCGATTTGACGGTGCCCACCGAAATGTTCAGCACCGCCGCCGCTTCTTCGTAACGAAGACCCTCCACCGCGATCAGCATCAAGACCTCGCGGTGATCCTCCGTCAGCTGCAGGAAGGCTTGCTGCACTTCGGACAAAACAACGTGATTATGCTGCTGCGCCGGCACGAACAGCGGCGCGTCCCGTTCCAGCCCGCTGCGGTAAGCCATGTCGTGCTGAGCACGCCGCTTGTCGTTGCGAAAGACGTTCTTGAGGATGACGAAAAGCCAGGCTCTCAAATTTGTGCCCGGCTGCCAGGACCCGATGTTCGCGATAGCTCTTGTCAGGCACTCCTGCACAAGGTCGTCGGAATAGTCGGCATCGCGCGTCATGTAGCGCGCAAAGCGGCGCAACCGTGGAATCTCCGCTTTCATGGCGGAGATGGTTTCGCGATGGTCTGACGGCATCGTTTGTATACGTCTCGTCCCCGTTCAGACACATATAGAGGCAGCTTGTTAAGAAAGTAAGGGCCAATCACGCCTCAGCCTCCGGTGGCGCAGCAGATTTCACCCTTCAGCTTTGGCCTGCCTGGGTTACTGGGTAAGGCGGGAACTTCGGCCCGAAGCGTCGTGTTGCGTCTGCAAATGGCCGGGCAGCGTCGTGCATAGACGACGCCTTTTCCCGGCGAAGGGAGGAAGCAATGGCTGACGCAGCGCGCAAGCTGGACCAGAACCCCTTGGACGGCCGTGGCCACGAGGCGGAGCTGCAGCGCCGCGCCGTCCAGCCCGAGCCGCGAGGCGGAAACGAACAGCCCGAGTTGAAACCATCGGATCTGCCCGATCCGACGGCTCTGCCGGAGCTTCGCATCATCAGCCGGTCGCCGATCTTCTTTTGGTGGCCTGTCTGGGTCACCGGCTACATCCTGGCGGCGATCACGTATTTCGGCGGAAAAACCATTTCCCTCACGAATGGAACGCAAATCCTGGTTCACCCGAATACGGGCCTCGGGATCAGCTTCATCGTGATTTTGACCCTCATCATGATGTTCTCGAATGTCAGGGCGCGCGGCATTTACTCGGTTGTAGGCCTGCTTGTCATCGCATTCGTGACGGTGTTATTTGCATGGCTCGGATGGTGGGATAGTATTTTCTCGCTGATCCCGCAGCTCAGCGTCTATATGAACTTCGGCTTTTACCTGACGTTTTCCACCCTCCTTCTCGCCGTCTGGCTCTTGCGGTTTTTCTTTTTCGACCGCCTTGTGTTCTGGCGCTTGAGGCCGGGACAACTCACCGAGGAGCACCTGATCGGGGGCGGAGAGCAGAGCTACGATACCAGGGGCATGCTGTTCGAGCAGCGCGGCAACGACCTCTTCCGCCACGCCGTGGGGCTCGGCGCTTCCGACCTTCTTTTGATTACAACCGGCGCCAAGAAAGAGGAAATCGACATTCCGAACGTGCTTTTTGCGAACCGCAAGATCCGGATCATGCAAAGGCTCATCGCCATCAAGCCAGAGGAAGCCCTTTCCAAGATTGATAGCTAAGCAAGTTTTCCCGGCTTCCCCAGCGTCGCAGCCCCTCACCCCAGCCCTCTCCCGCGCAAGCTCGCCTCGGCGAGCTTGCATCTCTGGAGCGTCCGCATCCGCAAGCGGATGCGGATGGGAGAGGGAGTCCGGTCGAAGCCGATGGCAGGCTAACTCAGCGTAGGCTACCTGGGCGGAAGGCTTTGCGGCGGGCAGTTCCAGAAGGCGACTTTCCATAGGCCTGCCTCATAGGTGAGGGCGGAGCAATGACCCGTGGGGACCTTCAGCGCGCCTTTCTCCGCCAATTCGAAGGCGCCCGGCACAAGCTTCAGAAAGAACTTGAGAATTCCATTACTGGTCACGAGGAGCGCCGCATCGCCGGCAGAAAGATCCGCAGCGATCTCGTGCGCGAGCGTCGCCGCGTTGGCGGCAATGGTCTCCGCTGACGGCGACCAGCCAGGCGAGGCGGGCCAGACGCCCCGCTCGTTCCAGGCGGCGCGCTCGGCGCCTCCACCGAGAGCCTGAATTTCCTCCGGCGATTTCCCTTCCCAGAGACCGTAATCGATCTCGCGCAACCGCTCATCGATCTCAACGCGCGATTCAAAGCTCAGCAAGCGGCCAGCGATGGCGGCGTGTTCCTGAGTCCGCCTGAGCGGCCCTGAAACGATCCGCTTGATGCGGGGCGCGATGCGAGCCAGGCCGGCGCCGAGCGCAGCGGCCTGCTCCCTGCCCTTCGCTGTCAGCGGCGGATCGGTTCTCGCCCCGACCCAGACCGCCGTTTGGCCCTGCTCAAACGTATTTCCGTGACGCGCCAGCAGAAGCAGCATCAGACCCTGCCCCCCTCACCCCAGCCCTCTCCCGCGAGGGGAGAGGGAGTTAGTCGTGCCTGTTGATGCGTCGTCCCTTCTCCCCCACCGCATCCGCTTGCGGATGCGGTCATGTTAAGTTGCGTAATCGCCGAGGCGAGTTCGCCGGGAGAAGGACAGGATGAGGGGGAGGCGCCGCACTCAGCCCCCAGAAGTTCGCCCTCGCGTTCGATGATGGCTTCGGCGATGGCCGCATCCCCCGGCGCGTCGATGGACCAGTGGGTCCGGCCGCGATAATCGACAACCGCGACGCGAACCACCATGCCATGCTCCAGCGCGCGAAGCTGTTCCAGGCCTTCCGCCTGCTCCAGCGGCGTGGGTTTCAGCGTCATGTAGCGATCGAGCGCGGCCTTTCTGTAACCGTAGAGCCCGATATGGCGGTAGATGTGCGCGTGACCTGCGTTGCGGATGTGCGGAAGGATCGACTTCGAAAAGTAGAGCGCATTCTTGCTCACGTCGAAAACAACCGTCGTCCCGCTGCCGGGACGCGCCTTTTTCTGCTCCATAAACTCATCGAGCACGGAGCCTTCCAGCCGCACGGCTGGCGTCACAATTTCAGGCGCCCTGTCGATGGTCATTTCGTCGATCATCGCCTCCAGAACCCAGGGCGGCGTCAACACCGCGTCTCCCTGAAGGTTCAGGATAATGTCTTCGGAAATCGCCGCGCGCCTGCACGCATCGTAAACCCTCTCGGTGCCGTTGCTGCAATCGGGCGATGTCATGACGGTTTCCGCATCGAAGCTCCGCGCATGGGCGAGGATGCGCTCGTCTTCCGTGGCGATCACGACCCGCGAAGCCTGCCGCACGCTCTTTGCGATGCGCCAGACCCTCTCCAGCATGGTCATGCCGGCCACCACGCAAAGCGGCTTGCCGGGAAAACGCGTCGACGCATATCGCGCCGGGATCACGATGGCGGCTGTCATAGGGGCTCGCTATTTCTTGCGGTACTTTTTCGACTGCTTATTGACCATGCCAAGCGCAAGCGAATCCGGCAAGACTTTCATCAGCGCCGCCACCTGCTTGGCGCGCCGGCCTGTGACGACGACTGGGCGTCCTCGCATCACGCCTTCATAACCCGCCGCCGCCACATCTTCGGCGGCCGACCACCAGTGCTTGCCGAAGCGCGACACCGCCGCGCGCGTGCCGGTCACGTCATGGAACTCAGAATAGGTGAAGCCGGGGCAGAGCGCCGTCGTCAGCACATTGGCGTCGCGGTTTTCGAGAAGCAGCGACTGGGAGAACTTCACCATGAACGCTTTCGCCGCGCCATAAAGCGTGTGGCCCGCCGAACCCGGCACAAGGCCGGCGAGCGAGGCGACGTTGACGATGCGTCCGAAGCGCCGCTGGATCATCGGCGTGAGCAGCACATGCGCCAACTCGCAGGGCGCGATCACCATCACCCGCAGAAAGGCCTCCTGGTCCTCCCATTTCGTCCGGGCGTAGTAGCCTGGAACGCCATAGCCCGCATTATTCACGAGGCCATCGATTGTCAGGCGATGATCGCTGACGGCCTCGATGAGGCGCTTGACGCCGTCCGGTTGCGCCAAATCCCCCGCAATGGGCGCCGCCCTGATTTTGTGCTTCTGGGAAAGCTCGTCCGCGAGAACTTCGAGCCGCTCCACACGCCGGGCCGTGAGAACCACATTCCACCCTTTGGCTGCGAACACCTCGGCGAAAGCCTTGCCGATGCCCGCGGATGCGCCGGTTATCAAGGCCGTGCGGCCGCGGACGTCTTCCATCTTGCTTCCTCGACGGTTGAATGGAGGTTTCAACCCCTCACCCTGTCCCTCTCCCTCTCCCTCTGGGAGAGGGGACGACGTGGCAGCGGTCGCGACCAGACTCCCTCTCCCAGGGGGAGAGGGCTGGGGTGAGGGGATCGAACCTTAGTTTTTCACTTCCAGAAGCCGCCGCGCGATGACCTGCGCCTGGATTTCGGCGGCGCCCTCGAAGATGCTCAAGATGCGCGCGTCGCAGAGCACGCGGCTGATGGGATATTCGAGGGCGAAGCCGTTGCCGCCGTGGATTTGCAGCGCGTTGTCGGCCGAGGACCAGGCGACGCGGGCCGCAAGCAGCTTGGCCATGCCGGCCTCCAGGTCGCAACGGTGGCCCTGGTCCTTCTCCCGGCCTGCGAAATAGGTCAATTGACGCGCGAGCATGGTTTCAGCGGCCATCATGGCGATCTTATCGGCAATGCGCGGAAAATTCACGATCGCCTTGCCGAATTGCTGGCGTTCCATGGCGTAGCGGAGACCGAGGTCCATCGCCGATTGCGCGACGCCGACCGCGCGCGCCGCCGTCTGGATCCGCGCCGCTTCGAACGTCTTCATGAGCTGCTTGAAGCCTTCGCCTTCCACGCCTCCGAGAAGGCCGGAAGCCGGAACCTCGAATCCATCGAAGGACAGCTCATACTCCTTCATGCCGCGATAGCCGAGCACTTCGATCTCGCCGCCGGTCATGCCTTCCGCCGGGAACGGATTGTCATCCGCGCCGCGCGGTTTCTGGGCGAGGAACATGGAAAGGCCGCGATAGCCGGGCTCCGCCGGATCTGTGCGGGCGAGCAAGGTCATCACGTCGGCTCGGACAGGGTGCGTAATCCAGGTCTTCTGCCCCGTTATCTTGTAGACATCGCCTTCAAGGACAGCGCGGGTCTTGAGAGAGGCCAGGTCGGACCCCGTGTTCGGCTCGGTGAAGACAGCCGTCGGCAGGACCTCGCCGCTGGCGAGCTTCGGAAGCCAGTGCTCTTTCTGCTCCGCTGTGCCGCCGCCAAGGATCAGCTCGGCTGCGATTTCGGAGCGCGTGCCAAGCGAACCGACGCCGATATAGCCTCGGCTCAATTCCTCCGACACGACGCACATGGCCTCCTTGCCGAGACCAAGCCCGCCGAACTCCTCCGGGATCGTCAGGCCGAATACGCCGAGTTCGTTCATCTTGGCGATGATATCGAGCGGGATGTACTCGTTCTTCATGTGCCATTCGTGGGCGTGCGGCTTCACTTCCGCGTCGACGAAGCGGATCATCTCGCCGCGCATCGCCTCAAGCGTGTCGTCGAGGCCGCCGTCGCCGAAATGGCCTGTACCGGCGGCGTGCTGCACCAGTTCGACGAGGCGCGCGCGCGCCCTGGAATTGTTTCCTTTGATGAGAGTGACAACGGCCTCGCTTGCGAACATGTCCCGGTCGGACGGCTCAAGATCGAGGTCGTGAAAGCGGATCGTCTCGGACTGGCTCATGGGGATGCCGCCGAGGATCTGCGCCACATATTCTCCAACGCCGATTTGCGTGAGAAGGGCCTCGATCTCGCCAAAGCGGTGAGCCTCGCTGAGACGCCTTGCATAGGCCGCCATCTGCTTGATGGCTTCCGCGTAGGTCGCGAGCCAGGCAAGGCCGTGACAGGCGTGCTGCTCGCGCTCCATCAGCTCGCTGCTGAGCTTGTCGTTCTCGCTCACCCTCGCTCGAACCGCCACCGTCGCGCGGCGCAGGAGCCTCTCGGCGTTCGCCGCGGCCTCGTCGCAAAGCCGGAGCAGATCGGGGACCAGTACGGAGACGGTGGCGTGGCTCATTTCGGCGAGGCTCATCCTGGCCCACTCCTCTTGCGGCTTTTTCGAAGTCCCAAAACCTAACACGCTGGCGCCGGGTTCCGAAATCGCGGGCGCCGTTGCCGTATCCATATTATGGCGCCCAGGCCGCCGGCGCGATGCTCGCCAGCGGCCTGGGCGCTGAATTACTTCTTACGGCCAAACACCATGTCGAGCCACAGGCTGAAGAACGTCTTCTGCGGCTGTTTGGGTTTGGGTTCCTCTTTGGGGCCAGCCCCGGCCTTTTTTGGCGCGGCGGCTGCCGGCTTCTCCTGAACCGGCGGCGCAGCCGAAACCTTAGGCTGGGGCCGAGGCGCGGGTTCCGGGGCGGGCGCGGCGGGCTGCGCAACGATCGGTTCAACCGCTGGGGGCGGAACCTCCTGCGCAGGGGCGGGAGCCACGATTTCGGGTTCGGGCGCGGCTTGCGGAGCTGGGGCGGCCGGATGCTCAAGAACCGGCTCGATTACGGGCTCGATAGGCGCCGGAGCGGGCGCTGCTTCCGCGAGCGGAGCCTCGTACACTTGAACCGCGATCTCGGCCTCGGAGGCTGCTTGCAGAGCTAAGGCGGCCGGATGCTCAGGAACCGGCTCGGCTTCAGGCTCGACAGGCTGCGGAGCGAGCGCTGCTTCGGCAGGCGCAGCCCCATGCGCTTGAACCGCGACCTCGGCTTCGGGCGCAGCTTGCGGAGCTTCGGCGACCGGACGCTCAGGAAGCGGCTCGACTTCAGGCTCGAAAGGCTGCGGAGCGGGCGCGGCTTCGGCAGGCGCAGCCTCATGCGCATGGGCCGGAACCTCGGGTTCGTCGGGCGCGTGGCGCGCGGGCGCGATCGCCTCCTGAGGCGCGGCATAATCCGGGATGTGCGCGGCTTCGGTCGCTGCCGGCGAACCCAGATCGTGCGCGGCCTCGACGACTTCCCGGATCGACAAAAGTTCCGCCGCCTCTTGAGCCAAGGAGGCTTCCGTGACCGGCTCGACGCTAACGGGCGCGACTTCCGGCATGAAGCAAGGCTCGGAGCTACGCTTTTCCAACTCCACCTCGGCCGGCGCTGGCTCCGGACGATGAACAGGCGGCGCGTGATGCGCGTGAACGGATTCGATGCCGAGGCTGGCGGCGACCTGCTCTACGCGGGCCTTCGCGGCGGCGGCCAGCTCGTCGAAGCTCAAGCCCTGAAGCAGGGCCGGCGCCGCGGCCTCCGCAGGGCGCGCTTCGAAAACCGGAACGACGCTTACGGGCTCGGCCGGCTCTTCCGGCAGCGCGGGCGCGGCGGGCTCCAACGCAGGCTCATACGCATGCGGGGCAGGCGAGACTGCGTATGCGAGGCTTGCCAGCTCATCGAGTTTTTTCGACGCGATGTAGAATGTATTGCCGGAAAGATCCCTTTCCGCGAGGCTCCGAACTTCGGCGAGAGACGCCGCATAGCCCAGGCTCGAAACGCTCGCCCCGCCGCCTTCGTCTTCGCCTTGCACGCCGGTCAGCCTTAGCAAATAGTCGATATGCTGCGAGGCCGCGCGATGGTTCTCGCCGCCCAGTTCGATATCGGCGGCCCTTTGCAGGCCGGTCAACGCCATCCACAGTTCTTCTGATGCTCGCGTCATATACGGGGCTCCAGTTCTTTTCGCGTTGCGCGGATTAGAACGAAGCCGGGTCGTCAACCGAACCGCGCTTTGGATGCCTCAATAGCATCCTCAAACGTACGCAAGCCAGTATGCGGCGCGCTGACGAGAACAGCCATGTTGCCCGGCCGATGCTCGTTCTTCCACATGCGCATATGCGCTTTCGGAATGTCGGTCCAGGGGAAAACTTCACTCATGCACGGGTCAATTCGACGCTCGATCACGAGGCGGTTCGCCTGGCTCGCCTGCAGGAGATTCGCGAAATGGGAACCCTGCAACCTCTTCTGGTGCATCCACAGATAGCGCGCGTCGAGCGTGAGGTTATAGCCGCTGGTGCCGGCGCAGATGACGACCATGCCGCCGCGCTTCACGACGAAGACCGAGACGGGAATCGTTGCTTCGCCGGGATGCTCGAAGACGGAATCGACGTTATTTCCCTTGCCGGTATGCTGCCAGATCGCGGCGCCGAACTTGCGGACTTCCTTGAACCACTCGCCATATTCGGGCGTGCCGACCTTCGGCATCTGCCCCCAGCACTTGAAGTCCTTGCGGTTGATGACGCCTTTCGCGCCGAGCTGCAGGACGAAGTCGCGCTTGTCCTCATCGGAGACGATGCCGATCGCGTTCGCGCCGGAGGTCGCGCAGAGTTGCACGGCGAACGATCCGAGACCGCCGCTCGCGCCCCAGACTAGGACGTTGTGGCCGGGCCGCAGGACATGCGGCCGGTGGCCGAACAGCATGCGATAGGCCGTGGCGAGCGTGAGCGTGTAGCAGGCGCTTTCCTCCCAGGTCAGGTGCTGGGGCCGCGCCATGAGCTGGCGATCCTGGACGCGCGCGAACTGGGCGAAGGAGCCGTCCGGCGTCTCGTATCCCCAGATGCGCTGCGATGTCGAAAACATCGGATCGCCGCCGTTGCATTCCTCGTCGTCGCCGTCGTCCTGATTGCAATGCACAACGACTTCGTCGCCAACCTTCCAGCGCTTGACCTTGGAGCCGACCGCCCAGACGATGCCGGACGCGTCGGAGCCGGCGATATGGTAGGGATTCTTGTGGCTGTCGAGCGTCGACACCGGGATTCCGAGCGCGGCCCAGACGCCGTTATAGTTAACGCCCGCGGCCATGACGAGGATCAAAACGTCATGACTGTCGAGCTTCCAGGTCGGCAGCACCTCGATCTGCATGGCTTCGGCCGGGGGGCCGTGGCGCTCTTTGCGGATGGCCCACGCATACATTTTTTCGGGGACGTGACCCAGCGGCGGGATTTCTCCGACTTCGTAGAGATCCTTCACGCCGCCTCCAGAGTCGGAGTTTGTGGCTTGCTTAAAAGCAATGACCTCGCTCATAGATCGCTCCTTGCCGCGCACAAAACTTGATATTGTTTGTTTGCACCGCAGCATGACGCGTTTTTAGCCGCAGCGCAATATAGCCTAAACGGGCAGGCTGCGGGCTCTGAGACAACAAATCGAGGTTTGGCCGATGTTAAAAAAAGGCGCCGCGTCCCGTTCACCGAGAATTGTTTAGGACTGGCCGCTCGCTTTCTGCGCAAGCGTCATCTATCGCACTAGCGGCGTCTTCTCACGGCGCCGCCGCGTAGGCGGGCGCTCTGCGCCTCCGCCGCCGGGCGAAGTACGATGCTGCGAGCTTCGACCTTCGCGGCAAGGATTTGAGACTGTTTTTTCGCCTGTGCGCGGGCGATCTGGGCTTCGGCTTCGGCAAGGGCGGTAACAGCCTCCTGTTCACCTTCGTAACGGATGGGTCACTGTGTTTTCGGCGGCGATGGCGTCGTTCTTCGCTTTAACCGCAGGCTCGGCCGATGCGACAAATATATCTGAATACCCAATCGCCAGGATTTGCAAGCCGAATATTCCAAAGCCGAAAGGATCGAGCGCGGATGGGCTGACGCGGGGCGGCGAACTGCTTTATCTTGCGGACAGCCAGCACAGCTGCGGAGGCGAATGACGCTTGCCGCCTTTCAAGCAAGGACTGAGGAAACAAGTAATCCGGTTGGGCGGATCGCGCCTGCGTCTCGCCCCGCGTCTGTCCTGATGACGGGGTTGAGAAAGGGCTGGAGGCGTTGTTCCCCCTCCGCCGTCAAGCAATTAAGCCCGCGCAGGATGTGAGCGGCGGCGCATTCGGATGCCCGCATCGCCCCGTCGTCGATCTTGAGCGCCATGCCGAGCCCCAGATCCGGGATCGCAGCCGCATAGACACCTTCGGCGCCTCCCTTGACGCGGACGGAGCGAACGGCGAGCATGACCTCGGTTGTGAACCCGCCCGCGCCGTTCACATAGAACGGCTCCGCCGCCATCGCGTCCAGGAGGCGCTTCGCGGCTTGCGCGCGCGTTTTCGGCAGCGCCTGCGGGTCCGCGAGCCTCGCCATCCCGAGCGCCAGGTTTTGCAGGGGCATGCAGTAGGTCGGGATTCCGCAGCCATCGCGGCTGGGCGTAACGGCGCTGAGATCGCATCCGGTCATCTCCGCAAGCGCCTGGCTGACCCGCTTCTGGGCTGGATGATCGGGATCGATATACCCGGACGGCGCATCGCCGCAAGCGACGCAGGCCGTGAGAAAGCCCGTATGTTTCCCCGAGCAGTTGTGATAGGTGGCGGTGAGGGGGCTGCGTTCGAGGATGCTCCTCCTTAACGCCTCGAGCGTGCGCGGAGCCTGAACCCCGCATTCGAGCGCGGTGTGAGCAAGGCCGATGCGGGCGAGCCATGCGTTGACGGCGGCGACATGGAGAGGCTCGCCTTTGTGCGACGCGCAGGCGAGCGCCAGTTCCTTGTTCGTGAGGCCGAAGCGATCCACCGCTCCCGTCTCGATCAAAGGCAGAGCCTGCAACGGTTTCGCGGCCGATCGCGGGTAGACCGGCATCGTGGGGTCGCCCGCGCCGCGCACGACTTTGCCGGCGGCGTCGACAACCACAAAAGCGCCGCGATGGCGGCTTTCGACGCCCGCGCCTCGCGTCACCTCGACAAGAACCGGATTTGCGCTCACATCTAAGCCGCTACTGAGACCGTCATCCCGGAAGCGGCTTGCCGCTATCCGGGATCATTCCAAACGCAGGCGTGGACTTCCTCTAGGTCCCGGATAACGCCGTTGGCGTTTCCGGGATGACGATGTTGGACTTAGAAACTCAGCCGGGCGGCGCGAACGACGTGCGGCAGCGCAAGCACCTTCGCAAGCGTCGACTCCTGGACCGGCTCGTCGACGGCGACGAGAGCGATGGCTTTTCCGCCCGGTTCGTCGCGGCCGAGGTTGAAGGTGGCGATGTTTACGCCTTCATCGCCAAGCAGGGTGCCGAGCGCGCCGATGTGGCCGGGCTTATCGGCGTTCTCGGTGTAAAGCAGGTTCCGCGCAAACTCGGCGTCCACAGGCATCTTGTTGATTTGAATGATACGAGGCTTGCTGTCAGAGAACACGGTGCCGGCGACGGCGCGCTCCTGATTCTCGGTTTTCACCGTCACACGGATATAGGTCTCGTAGGCGCCTTCCTGGCCGCGGCGGACCTCCTCGACCTTGATGCCCCGGTCCTTGGCGACGATCGGCCCGGAAACCATGTTGACGTGGAGGAAGGGCGCAAGCACGCCTGCGATGGCCGCAGAACTGAGCGCCTTCGTGTTCATCTCCGCGACATCGCCCGCATATTCGAGGCGGATGAAGCTCGGAGCGGCGTCCGTGAGCTGCCCCGCGAACGAGCCAAGCAGTTCGGCGAGCCTCACAAAGGGACGGAGCCTTGGCGCTTCCTCGGCCGAGATCGACGGGAAGTTGACCGCGTTGGAAATGGCCCCCTGGAGGAGGAAATCGGCCATCTGCTCGGCGATCTGCAGGGCGACATTTTCCTGCGCCTCGCTCGTGCTCGCGCCAAGGTGCGGCGTGCAAATCACGTTCGGCACGGCGAACAGCGGGTTTTCCTTCGCGGGCTCGACCTCGAAGACATCGACGGCGGCGCCGGCGACGTGCCCGGCCTTGATGGCGTCGGCGAGCGCTTCCTCGACGATAAGGCCGCCGCGCGCGCAGTTGACGATACGCACGCCCTTCTTCATGGTCGCGATCGACTGCACGTTGATGATGTGCTTGGTCTTCTCGGTCAGAGGCGTGTGAAGCGTAATGAAGTCGGACCTGCGGAAGAGTTCCTCAAGGCTGACGCGCTCCACCCCGAGATCCACGGCCCGTTCCTCGGTCAGGAACGGATCGTAGGCGATGACCTTCATTTTCAGGCCGTGCGCGCGGTCCGCAACGATCGAGCCGATATTGCCGCAGCCGATGATCCCGAGCGTCTTGGACGTGACCTCGACGCCCATGAAACGCGCCTTTTCCCACTTCCCGGCCTGCGTGGAGCGGTCGGCTTCGGGGATTTGGCGGGCGAGCGCCATCATCATCGAGATGGCATGCTCGGCTGTCGTGATGGAATTGCCGAAGGGCGTGTTCATCACAATAATGCCGCGGCTCGTCGCGGCCGGCACGTCGACATTATCGACGCCGATGCCTGCACGGCCGACCACCTTGAGGCGCGCGGCTTTAGCGAGCACTTTCTCGGTGACCTTGGTGGCGGAGCGGATGGCGAGCCCGTCGTATTGGCCGATGATTTCCGCGAGCTGATCCTTGTCGAGACCGACTTTCGTGTCCGTCTGGATGCCGCGATTCTTGAAGATTTCGGCGGCGGCGGGGGATAATTTGTCTGCGATAAGTACGCGAGGCGCAGTCATGGCGGTGTCTCTCTTAGAAATGGGGTGATTGGCCCCTCACCCGGCCCTCACCCCACGGGAGAGGGTGAAACGGCGTCCCTTCTCCCAGGGGGGAGAAGGGCAGGATGAGGGGGTGCGAGCTAGGCGGCCTTTGCGAGACCGGCCTTGGCGTTGGCGAAAGCCCAGTCGAGCCAGGGCGTCAGCGCTTCGAGATCGGAGGCCTCGATTGTCGCTCCGGCCCAGATGCGCAAGCCCGCCGGCGCATCGCGATAGGCGCCGATGTCGAACGCCACACCCTCTTTATCGAGGGCCGATGCGATCTGCTTGGCTACAGCCGCTTGCGCTTCCGCCGAAGGTATCTCCGGATCGGCGATCTTGAGGCAGACCGAGGTATTGGAGCGCGTTTTGGGATCGGTTGCGAGAAAGTCCACCCAGGGAGTCCGCGCGACCCAATCCGCGATGACCTTGAAATTGGCGTCCGAGCGCGCCTCCAAGGCCTTCCATCCGCCGAGCCCTTTCGCCCAGCGGAGCGCGTCGACATAGTCCTCCACGCAGAGCATGGACGGGGTGTTGATGGTCGAGCCTTCGAAGATTTCGCGGCTCACCTTCCCGCCCTTGGTCATGCGGAAGATCTTCGGCATCGGCCAGGACGGCGTATAGCTTTCGAGACGGGCGACCGCGCGCGGCGAAAGAATGAGAACACCGTGCTGCGCCTCGCCGCCGAGCACCTTCTGCCAGGAGAAGGTGATGACGTCGAGCTTGGACCAATCGAGGTCCTGGGCGAAGGCGGCCGAGGTTGCGTCGCAGAATGTCAGGCCCTCGCGATGGGCGGGAATCCAATCCGCATCGGGAACGCGGACGCCGGATGTCGTGCCGTTCCAGGCGAAAATCACGTCGTTCTTGAAATCAACCTTGGAGAGATCGGGCAGCGCGCCGTAAGCGGCCTCAAGCACCCGCGCGCCGGGGATCTTGAGCTGCTTTGTGATGTCCGTCGCCCAGTCCTTGCTGAAGGCCTCCCAGACGAGCACGTCCACGCCGCGCGCGCCGAGCATGGACCACATGGCCATCTCGAAGGCGCCGGTGTCGGAAGCCGGGACGATGCCAATCAGATAATCGTCCGGCACGCCCAAGACGGCGCGGGTTTCGTCGATGGCAAGCTGGAGTTTGGCTTTTCCGGGCTTCGACCGGTGAGACCGGCCCAGATCGGCGCCTCTCAGATTTTCGAGGGAATAGCCGGGGCGCTTTGCGCAGGGGCCAGACGAAAAATGCGCCACATGGGGGCGCGCAGCAGGCTTCAGAGCCGTCATTGCGGTCTACCCTTTCAGATAGTTGCCTCCCGTTGGGGGGAGGTGTCCCGCCGGGGTTGATAATCGGGAGCGGGACAATCGTCAAGGGAAATTTGTGCGTCACAACGGCTTGAACCGCGTATTTGCGAACTCAGCCTTTACGGCATCTGGAAGGTCATGATGAAGTTTGCTAAGCGCGAGTAGGGTTTATCGACGCGCCGGCCTCAGGAATTGGGCTTATGCGAGGCGCGGCGAGACGGGTCGCTTCCGCCTCCCGCTTTTCGCTCGCGCGCTAGAGATAATCGAAAACACAAATCTCGCCATTGCTGTGGAAGTGATGCATCCCGATGATGCCGGAAGAAGAGTTCGGTTTGACCGCGCAAATCCGGTGTTCCTTGTACTCATTTGTGTTCAGCACGGCGATTTGGTTGATCGCGAAGCCTTTACCGTACAGGTCGAAGCCCCTCATCTGCGAAATACGAAACAGACCTTGAGAATCCGCGATAAATCCACCGTTCCGGGCCTTTGCGGCGTCGATATAGACGGGGTTGGCCGGATGAGGCGTCCATGCGCCGTTCAGCGGATGGGTCGAGTGGAAAATATGCAGTTCCGAACCGCAATCTCCGCCTCCCGCGGAGTCCACGTTTGTAAGCAGCCACCACAAGCCATCGTGCTCGAAGATCGTGGAGTTCACCGCCTGAATATCGCTCATCAGGACTTTGGATAGTTTCCATCTGAGTGGAAATTCTTCGCACTCGTAGACCCGAATATCCCCGCTGTTGCGCGATTCCGGGCAGATAAAAAGCTTTCCGCCGACGCGGAAGGGATACGGATAGGACAAATGGAAGGGCTCAACGATAGCGTCGCCAAGCCTCTCTGCGCGGTCTTCTTTCAGCTCGTAGACTGAAATACTGGCCTTGCCTTTCTTGAAACACCAATCCTCGACGAAACAATAGTCCCTGTCGCCTTCCTTGACGATGAAAGGATCGGCCAGAAAATGGCCTTGCGGCGGCTCGATTCTGTAAGCCTCGCACATGACGAGTTTCGTCCAGGGCTTTCTCTGGAAGGCGACGCCCCAGCGATACCGCTTCTTCCGTAGCGCATCATTGGCCACGCGAGCGAATGTTCCCATCACATAGGCGATCTGCTTGTGCAGCGAAGGCGTCCGATGGACGTGTTCGGCAAGTTGCGGTTCCTGCTCGGCGGCGGGCGGCAAGGCGCCCGTATCGGCGGCCTGCCGCAGAAGATTTTTCAGAAAGAAAGCGCCTTTCTTCGACAGGTTGATCCGGTTCCAGCGGAACAAGGGCTTCGCCGCAAGCGCGCCTCTTATGAGAACCTTTGCATCGCCCTCTCCTGCCTGGTGACGGATGGTGAAAACCGAGCTTTCCCGCCCTTCCAAAGTCTCCCAGAAGCCGGCGGCGCCGCTTCCTGCCGAAGCCCCGCAATCCAGTGAAAGCACCCCGAGCCGTGCGGCGGACCACAGTCGTCCATTTATCGCGCAAGGACTGAATTGGATAAGCAGATCCAAATCGAGCCGCCCGATTTTGGCGATATCTTCGTTCGAATAGATCGGCGCTGAATTGCCCGCGGCGCGCGCACGGAGGTTGATTTCATTTGACGCAACGGCCGCGATATCGAGCATCTCCCGATGCTCCTTGCTTCGCAGGCGCTTCTCCAAAATAATATCTTCAATATCGCGCAGAACCCCGAACGCCCTTTCGTTGAAGACATCGTAAAGACGCTTGCTCGCCGGACCAGGTTCTGATCCGCTGTCTCCCTGAATCAGAACATAAGAGATGTTTATCTTAGGATGGTCTCGCGCCCATTCGGCCAAATCGTAGACATACCTGGATACGAGCTGTGACTCGACAAGAAAGGCTACTTCAAGTGGCGCGAAAGAGCTGGGCGGTTCGATCATGAGCAAGCCAGGGTTGACGACCCTGCCTGCCTTATCCAACTCAGCCAGCCTTGTCCATAGCCCTGGCGGAGGCTTCCACACGCGCGGCTCGCCTTTGCGCTAGAGGACAGGCTCGCGCCTGGATTGCATTCCCAAAGCACGTTGCAATAGCTGAGTCATGGCCGGGCTTGACCCGGCCATCCAGTTTTAAATCCAAAAGGCCGGTTTGCTGTCCTGGATGGCATCAAGTGCGACCATGACAATAAGGGGATTCCGACTAACCTCGGCACGCCTTAGACAAAGGGATGAATGGGCTCGGCGTGGTGTTTGGTCGCCAGATCGCCGTGGTCGTTCGTCTCGACGAGGTGCACCTCGTAGCCCCACAGATTGGCGAGGTGCTGCAGGACGCGATCGGTGTCATCCTCCTCCAGCGTGATGCCATCGACGACATGATGGCGAATCTCGAGGCGACGGTCGCCCTCCAGGTCCACGTCCACGATCTGAATATCGGGATCGTGCCGCGAGACGTCGTAGTGACGGGCGAGCGCCCGCCGGACGCGCGTATAGCCCCGCTCATTGTGGATCGCGCCCACATTGAGGTCTTTCTCGCGATGATCGTCGACGACGAGAAACAGGCCCATCTTGCGGATGACCTGAGGGCTCAGATACTGCGAGACGAAACTTTCGTCGCGGTAATTCGCCCAGATGTCTTTCAGCGTGCCCATCGGGTCGCCGTTGCCGGCTATATCGGGGAACCAGTGCCGGTCCTCATCGGTGGGATCCACGCACATGCGCTCGATGTCCTTCATCATCGCGAAGCCGAGCGCGTAGGGGTTGAGGCCATAATAGCGGCGGTCGTCGAAGTCCGGCTGTGCGACGACGTTCGTGTGCGAGTGCAAGAATTCCAGATACGCCCCCTCGGTGATCTGCCCGGAGTTGAGAAGGCGCTGCATGATCTCGTAGTGAACGTAGGTCGCGCAGCCTTCGTTCATCATCTTCGTCTGGCGCTGCGGATAGAAATACTGGGCGATGAGCCGGACGATGCGAAGGATTTCGCGCTGCCAGGGTTTGAGCCGCGGCGAGGTTTTCTCCAGAAAATAGAGGATGTTCTCTTCGGGCAAGCCGAGCAGCGCGCGGCGGCGATCGCGCTCCGACCGTCTTTTGGCTTTCTTGGCCTGTTCTGGCACGGTCCGCCAAAGGTCGTTGAAGAGCCGCTCCCCGTGCTCCCGCCGCTCGCGCTCCCGCTTTTCCTCGGAGCGCAGGTCGATTTGCCGCTTGCCGGGATAGCGGTGGACTCCCTGACCTTGCAAGGCGTGCGCCGCGTCGAGAACCCGCTCGACCTCGGCGGCGCCGTACTTGTCTTCGCACTCGGTGATATAATTCTTGGCGAAGGCGAGATAGTCGAGAATGCCGTCGGCGTCAGTCCACTGCTTGAAAACATAGTTGTTCTTGAAGAAGTGGTTATGGCCGAACGCGGCGTGCGCCAGCACCAGCGTCTGCATCGTGGCCGTATTCTCCTCAAGGAGATAGACGACGCAAGGGTTGGAGTTGATGACGATTTCGTAGGCGAGACCTTGCCAGCCCTTCCGGTAGAGCGTCTCGTTGCGGACGAACTGCTTGCCGAACGACCAGTGCCTGTAGAACAGCGGCATGCCTGTGGAGGCGTAGGCGTCGAGCATTTGCTCGGTGGTTATGACCTCGATCCGGGGACGGTAGATGTCGAGCTTGAGTTCGCGGAGGCCGATTTCGGCGACGCCGTCGTAAATGCGCGCAAGAGTGTCGAAATCCCAGTCAGCGCCCTTGAAGAGAAGCTGATCGCCGGCTGCGGTTGTCGTCATCAAGTCCCCACTGACGCTGCATTGCTTTTCCGCTCGAAGAGCTCCCGGAAAACAGGATAGATATCGCGGCGGTCCCGGACCTTCCGCATGGCCATCGGGATTTGCGGCGAGAGGATCAAGTCGTAGGCCCGCCAAAGCGTGCTCGGCGGCTCCACCCCGCGCCGGCGCTCCTCCGGCTCGCGGCCGACCTCGATATAAGCATAATACTGGCACAGCGGCAGAATGGACGTCTTTAAGAGCGCGACGGTCTTCTCGTTGTCGATGGGGAGATTATCGCCGTCCGACGCCTGGGCCGCGTAGATGTTCCAGTTGGCTGGCGGGAAGCGGTCCGACACCACGCGCATCATCTCCTCAAGCGCGGTGGAGACCACGGTGCCGCCGGTCTCTCGGCTGTTGAAAAATGTCTCCTCGTCGACCTCCTTCGCCTCATGCGTGTGACGGATAAAAACCACCTCAACATAGCGATAGCGGCGGCTCAGGAACAAATAAAGCAGGCTGTAAAAGCGTTTCGCCAAATCTTTCAGATGCTCGTCCATAGAGCCCGAAACGTCCATGAGGCAGAACATGACCGCCTGCGCCACAGGTTTCGGGTCCGACTCGAAGCGGCGGTAGCGTACATCGACCGGATCGATGAACGGGATATTGCGGGAACGCTTGGCGTGGCGTGTAATCTCTGCCTTGATCGCCTGAATCTCATCGAGATCCGAGGCGTCTCCGCGCTCTTCAAGTTCATTCAGCCGCGCTTCAAGGTCTTTGAGTTCTTGGGGCTTGGGCCGTTTCAGGGCAAGGCGGCGGGCAAGGCTGTTGCGCATGGTGCGCGGAACCGAGATCATAGATGGCGGCCCAGAGGAACGGTAGCCCGCGCGCCGCGGCTGAGTCTTCTCCTCGCCCATCACCTGACGCTTTGCGAGATCGGGCAGTTCCAGATCTTCCAGGAACAAGTCGATGAACTCATCGTCGGATAAGGCGAAACGGAACTCGTCCTCGCCGCTACCGTCCGCGCTCGCGCCGCCTTTACCGCCACCGGAAGGGGGACGCTCTATGGTGTCACCCTCGGTATAATTCTTGTTGCCCGGAAGCAGATATTCTCGGATGCCGCCCTTGTGGCTTCTGCGCAAGGTTGGCTCGTGCACGCCATCAGCGGGGACGGTGATCTCCCCTCCCCGCCCGGCGTCGGTGATCTTGCGGCCTTTCGACGCTTCTCGAACCGCGTGCCGGACAAGCGCCCTGGCCCTCCGGATGAACCGCTGCCGATTGCCTAAGCTCTTGCCGCTCGCGTCGCGACGCCGATCGATAATGTGCACTCGTTAGCCAGCCTGCCTTACCCGCATGTACCATTCCACCAGTCTGCGAACCTGCCTCTCAGTATAGCCGCGGGTCACCATCCGCTCGACAAATTCGCTATGCTTCTTCTCAGTTTCGCTGTCCTTCTTCGAGCCGAAGCTGATCACCGGCAGGAGGTCTTCCACCTGACTAAACATGCGGCGCTCGATGACCTCCCTGATCTTTTCGTAGCTCGTCCATGACGGGTTTTTGCCGCCGCGCTGAGCCCGAGCCCTCAGTGTAAACTTAACGACCTCGTTGCGGAAGTCTTTAGGATTTGCAATCCCCGCCGGCTTCTCGATTTTTGACAACTCTTGGTTTAGAAGCTCTCTGTTCATGAGCTGCCCGGTATCGGAATCCTTGAAATCCTGATCCTCGATCCAGGCGTCGGCATAGGCCACGTAACGGTCGAACAGGTTCTGCCCGTAATCGTGATAGGATTTCGAGATAAGCCTTCTGGATTTCGTTGCCGATGAACTCCGCATACCTCGGCCCGAGTTCCGCCTTTATGAACTCGATGTACGTATTCTCCACTTCGTCCGGGAACTGCTCGCGCCGGATGGCCTGTTCGAGCACATACATCAGGTGGACAGGGTCGGCCGCCACCTCCTGGGTATCGTGGTTGTAGGTCGCCGACAGCGTCTTGAAGGCGAAGCGCGTCGAGATTCCCTCCATGCCTTCGTCGACGCCCGCGTGATCGCGATATTCCTGCATCGTGCGCGCCTTGGGATCGACCTCCTTCAGGCTCTCGCCGTCATAGACCCGCATCTTGGCGTAGAGGCTGGAGTTCTCATGCGGCCTCAGCCGGGACAGGACCGAGAAGCGCGCGAGCATTTCAAGAGTGCCGGGCGCGCATGGGGCTTTCGCCAGTTCAGAGCTGCGAATGAGCTTCTGATAGATCTTGCTCCTCTTCATGAAAGCGCAGGCAATAAGGCACCTTGATCACGTAGATGCGGTCGATGAACGCCTCGTTCGTCTTGTTGTTCTTGAAACTCCGCCACTCGGCCTCGTTCGAGTGGGCCATGATGATGCCGTTGAACGGAATTGAGCCGATGTTCTCGGAGCCGACATAATTGCCGTCCTGCGTCGCAGTCAGGAGCGGATGCAACATCTTGATGGGCGCCTTGAACATTTCGACGAACTCAAGAACGCCCTGGTTCGCGCGGTTCAGGCCGCCCGAGTAGGAATAAGCGTCGGGGTCGTTTTGCGCGAGAAGTTCGAGGCGGCGGATGTCCACCTTGCCGACGAGGGAGGACACGTCCTGATTGTTCTCGTCGCCGGGCTCTGTCTTCGATACGCCGATCTGGCGCAGGCGCGAAGGATTGATCTTCGCAACACGAAATTTGGTGATGTCCCCGCCGAATTCGTCAAGCCGCTTCAGGCACCAGGGGCTCATCAGCCCCGTGAGGCGCCGGCGCGGGATGCCATACTCGCTTTCGAGCCTGTCCCCCATGACTTCCGGGTCGAACAGGCACAACGGGCTCTCGAAAATCGGGCTCAGGTCATTGCCCGCCTTCAAGACATAGATGGGCTTCAATTCCATCAGCGCCTTGATGCGTTCGGCAAGAGAGGATTTGCCGCCGCCGACCGGGCCGAGAAGATACAGGATTTGCTTGCGTTCTTCGAGGCCCTGCGCGCCCTGCCGGAAGAAGGCGACGATGCGCTCGATCGTCTCCTCCATGCCGTAGAATTCCGCGAAGGCAGGATACATCCGGATCGTCCGGTTCATAAAGATGCGCCCAAGGCGAGCATCTTTAGCCGTATCCACCATTTGCGGCTCGCCGATCGCGGCAAGCAGCCTTTCATGCGGCGAGGCATACATGAGTGGGTCGGTCTTGCACCCTTTCAGGTACTCCGCCACCGTCATCACCGTCTCGCGCCGTGCCTCGTAACTGCGCGCAAAGGTATCAAACAAGTCAGTCGACATCGCGACCCCGCTGATCGTCGTTGAAACCCAACCCTGGCGTTCGGGCGAGCTGCCTTATCCGCTGTTTCTCTGCCCGCTTGAGGCCAGGATGCAGACACTCATCGACCGGTACGCGGTGAAAGAGTGCCTTAGTTTTATGTCGTTCGTTGGATGACCAATGGAAGAGGGTCCATTCGCACAGATGGAAATTAAACGACTGTTTTGAAGTTCCATCCAATGCTGAACCCGTTGCCCATCTGGAACTTAACGTTCCCATGCAAACCGGATGCCGAAAAAACCCATGCATCCCCGCCCGACGCTCAAAATAATAAGCATCGGCGGCGCGATTGAAAAGCAGAACCTTTTTTTAACGGTCGATTCCGGAAAGCAGAACTTCGGCGATTTCGTTTTAATTTTCGCACAATAGGCAGCGGGAACAGGCCCCGGCCGTGCGTTCTTCCCGAAAATTTGTGCGCGCCTGGCGCAAGACAAAAAAAGAGCGCGAGTTTCCCCGCGCTCCAAAAAAATCGCCTAGGCGATTTGAAGATTGCCAGCGGACGTTTTGCCCGTACGGCGATCGGTCTGAATCTCGAAGGAGACTTTCTGCCCCTCAACCAGACCGCGAAGGCCAGCGCGCTCGAGAGCGCTGACATGGACAAAAACGTCCTTGCCGCCGTCATCTGGTTGGATGAAGCCGTAGCCTTTTTGACTGTTGTACCATTTCACCACACCCATATTCATGGGGAAGTCCTTTCGCGTAGTGGATGCACTTGCCGCGCCTTGTGAGGGCGAAGCGTCTTCGATGTTTGGAGAGAAGCAGGAACACGTGCGGCCTAGCGCGGAAGGCAAGGCGAAACGGCCCATAATCGTCCGGCCAAATCGATGCGCTACCATAGTAGCAGCAGGGTCCCGAGGCAACCTCATTCCACTGCCAGCGCGCCTGTGTCCTCAACAATTTGCATCATTAATGTCTAAAGATTTGCTCCTTTCAGAGGGGGACCGGCAGCGCTGTTGAAAGCGTGGCGAAAAACAATGCGCCGGAAAGAAAGTTCCTTGCGGCGTCCGCGCTTTCTTGCGGCATCCAGACGCTGAGGCGGCGGGAAGCCTGGGAATTGCCTGCGGCTTATCCAACACGCCCGACTCCAAGCAGCTGCCTCTTTCATGAGCACAAACCGCCGTTTTGGGCGTACTCCGATGGCGCAAGTCGTCTCCGGCATCCTCCATAACGCAGGCCCTATTTCCAGCGCTGAGTAGCTATTCCGGAAGGGGATGGTGCTGCAAGAGAGGATTGAACTCTCGGCCTCCCCCTTACCAAGGGGGTGCTCTACCACTGAGCTACTGCAGCGAACCGCGCCGACCGTGCCACAGCAGCCGCGAAGGCGCAAGCCCTTCGTCGCCTATGAAGCGAAGTGCTCAACAGCCCCTTTCCCGAAAGCAGGCGGTTGGAACATCCGGCGCCCTGGCCCTCCCCGGCTCAGGGGCCACGTACTGTTGACGCTGCGCAGCCACTTCAAAAGTCCGCAACAATCCCCAGACTATGCGAGAGCCGAGAGCGAAGAGGTTTGCCGATGAGCGAGCGTGTTGAGAAGAGCGATGCGGAGTGGCGGGCGGCGTTAACGCCGGAGCAGTACAAGGTCACGCGCCAGCACGGCACCGAGCGCGCCGGCGCGAGCCCGCTCAACAGCGAGAAGCGCGAAGGCATGTTTACCTGCGTGTGCTGCGGAGCGCCCCTCTTCTCGTCCGGCGCGAAATTCGAGTCCGGAACAGGCTGGCCGAGCTTCTATAAGCCGGTCAGCCATGAAGCCGTCACCGAACACGACGACCGTTCATTCCTGATGCGGCGGACGGAGGTGCGGTGCGCGAAATGCGACGCCCATCTCGGCCACGTCTTTCCCGACGGCCCGCAGCCGACAGGTCAGCGCTACTGCATGAACGGCGTCGCGCTCAACTTCAAGCCGGGCTCCGGGGCTGCCGAGCGGCCCGCTCACGAGGCGGACGCCCAGCAGAAGACCTGAATCAGGCGCCTCTTGGTTTTAGGCCGGGCAGCGATTTCAGGGCGCCGGCGCAACCCGGCTCCAACTCGTCTGCATGGCCTGCAAGGCATTTAGCGATCCCGCCACGCTCTTTGGACGCATCCGCGCAAAACTTGGCGATGTCCGGCTTGCAGTTCGCCTTGATGTTCTTTCTTGCCTCTTTTCCGGCCTCAATCGCCGCGGAACATTCAGGCGAAAGTTCCGCTGCATGCTCCTTCATGCATGGTCCGAACTTTCCATCGCCCGGCTTCAGTCCGGGACAGAACTTATCCCGGTCGGCCTTGCAGGGCTTGCCGGGACCGGCGGCCTCCTGAGCCTGAAGGGCGGGAGAGGCGATCGTGGCGAGAGCCGCGAAGAGCGCCGCGTAGAAAACAACCTTCATCTAAGACTTCCTTTTTGCCTAAATTATTTTGGCGATTACCCCGGCTCGCCGGCGCCAGTAAGGCCAGCGGCGCCTTTTTCAGACACAAAATTGTATAAACTTATGCCTGGACCGAATATGGGCGCATTCGATTTTTTTAAGCGTTTTCAGCGCATGCCGCCGCCGCCGCAAGACATCACCTGCGCAAATCTTGTTGGGGGTATGCGACATATCCCCATCTTGTGGACACAGCCCTAACTTGGCTTGTGCATCCCGGCCCGTTGCCACAAGATAAGGCCCAGTTCGGGATCGAACGAAAGCGCATAAATGCGTTCTGTTGCATGCGTGTGGCAGCGCCGGGACCGAACCGTCGACCCTCTTATTGCCGCTTGCGGGGGCATCTCCGCATGGGGGTGCGGCGGCAGTTTTCGCTGGCGAAGACACGGAGAGCGAGCTTGGCCTGCTCTGCAGGTTAGGATGCTAAACGCCGCTGGCGATAGAAGAGGGAAAGGGGGCTATCGTTCAGAGCGATAGCCCCAATTTTTCCATTCTCATCCAGAGGTCTTCGCCTCCGTGCGGCCGCTCAGACTTGGGGCTTTGCGTCAATGCAAACCGCGGATGGCGGATGGCGCCGCGGACTTGCTCTCAAGCCAGACTCCCCTTGATTCCCGTCAAGCAGAAGCTCAGGATTTCGTGTATAGCCTAATGAAAAAAACGGAAGCTCAAGGAGTGTGTAGTATGCGCGCGCGTGAAATGCTTAGCCGGCGATCCATCCTGCGTACGGTTCTGGCTGCCGCCTGGGCGGCGCCGGTTTTGTTCTCGGGAGTGGGAACGGCTCATGCCAAGGTCACCAAACAATCCGTCTCTTATCGCGAGACGCCGAATGGCGGCAACCGTTGCTCGACTTGCGCCAATTTCATCGAGCCCTCCTCGTGCAAGCTGGTCGAAGGGCCGATCAACCCTGACGGCTGGTGTGGCCTTTTCAAACCGAAGACATAGAAAGCCGCCCGTTCGGCGCCGCAGTACGCAGGTGAAAAGCCGTGGCGCATCCCGTCACGGCTCCAGCTTCGGGCGCGGCCAAGATAGCGCAATTGTACAGGACGAGCGACGGGGCCCTTCTCCCCCGCGCTGGGAAGAATAGATTACATAAATATGCATCACATTGGAGATGCAACGGTTTGCACACGTGTTTGTGCGAACAACATAGCTCCTCGCGAGGGGCCGTCTCTGTCGCCGTCTCTAGAGCCCTAAGTTTTGCACCAATTTTTTTTGATTTCTGTTGGCAGGGCGGCGCGATCTACTAATTCCGGCCCATTAAACGTAACTTAATTCTATCTTAAGCGCGAGCTTTATGCTAAGTTCAGTCGTCTAGTGAGGACTTCACTCCAAGGAGATTTGGCATGCATAACGATAAGAAGATCTCGCGCCGCGTCGTATTGCGCGGGGCTGTCGTGGTGGCGGGCGCAGTTCCGGTTCTGCTTTCGGGCATAACCGCGGCTTACGCGAAGGTTAAGCAGGCTGAGGTGAAATATCAGCTGACGCCGAAAGATGGGCAGCATTGCTCGATCTGCGCAAACTTCGAGGCTCCCAAGAGCTGCAAACTTGTTGAAGGCGAAATCAATCCCGACGGTTACTGCCAGCTCTTCAAGGCCATTAAGAAGTCATAAACACTTTCTCTGACTGCTAAGAAGCGCCTCGCAGGGGCTCCGCTCTGGATCGACAGGGCGGTTTTCGTGTGTGGGGCGCTTTTCTTTTGGGCCGCCGGAGCCCCGTGCGCTTATCCGCGCCAATGCAACTGAAACTTCGTGTTATGAACAGCTTGACCACAAGATATGGTGGCCCGTCATATAACTCACACAATGAGTAGGCGCTGTTGCGCCGTTGCGACAGCATATCGGGGCCGAATTGTCTAAGTTGGATATCAGCCGCCAGCGGGGGCGCCCTTCAAGGAGGGCGCGGCGGCTACTTAAACTCGCCGGCCGTCGAGGCGGCCCCCTTCTGAAGAAACGCTCTTACATTTTCGAGTTTGCGCACATCCATTTTCTGGATGCGGCGTCGGCTGTCTTTCGTCAGCCGGGAGCGCTGTCGTGTTTCGTCGTCTTGTCTTGCGTCATTGGCATTTGAGAAAAGCAATGGGGGCGCGCCTCGCGCGCTGGGCAGGAGGAAACCGATGCGGATCGAACGGCGCTTCACAAAAAAGGGGCAGTCTCCCTATGCGGATATTGCGTTCCGGCAGGCTACGAGCGAGCTGAAGAATCCCGATGGCAAAGTGGTTTTCCAGCTTGACGGCTTTCTCGTGCCCGAGCAGTGGAGCCAGGTGGCGGCGGATATTCTGGCGCAGAAATATTTCCGGAAAGCGGGCGTCGCGGCGCGCTTGAAGCGCGTCGAGGAAAACCGCGTCCCGTCATGGCTTTGGCGGTCCGTCCCGGACAAGCGCGCGCTCGCGGAGTTGCCCGAGCATGAGCGCTACGGCTCGGAAAAAGATGCGCGGCAGATTTTCAGCCGAATGGCGGGCGCATGGACCTATTGGGGCTGGAAGGGCGGCTATTTCACGACCGAGGAAGACGCCAGCGCGTTCCATGACGAGCTTTGCTATATGCTGGCGATGCAGATGGCCGCGCCGAACAGCCCGCAATGGTTCAACACCGGCCTCCACTGGGCTTACGGCATCGATGGCCCTGGGCAGGGTCACTTTTATGTGGACTTCGAGACGGGCGACCTCGTCCGCTCGGCAAGCGCCTATGAGCATCCGCAGCCGCATGCCTGCTTCATCCAATCGGTGCAGGACGATCTCGTGAACGAGAACGGCATCATGGACCTCTGGGTCCGCGAGGCGCGTCTGTTCAAATATGGCTCGGGCACGGGTTCCAATTTCTCCCGGCTTCGCGGCGAGGGCGAGAAGCTCTCGGGCGGCGGCAAGTCGTCGGGCCTGATGAGTTTCCTCAAGATCGGCGACCGGGCGGCGGGCGCGATCAAGTCCGGCGGCACAACGCGCCGGGCCGCGAAAATGGTCATCGTCGACGCCGATCACCCGGACATCGAGGATTTCATCAACTGGAAGGTGCTCGAAGAGCAGAAGGTCGCGGCGCTGGTCGCGGGCTCGAAGGCGTGCGCCAGGCGCCTGACCGCCATCATGAAGGCGTGCGTGAATTGCGAAGGCGAGGGCGAGGACTGCTTCGACCCCGCGAAGAATGTCGCGCTCAAGCGCGAAATCAGGGCGGCGCGCAAGGCCTTCGTTCCTGACAGCTATATCCAGCGCGTCATTCAGTTCGCGCGCCAGGGCTTCAAATCCATCGAATTTCCAAGCTTCGACACGGATTGGGAAGGCGAAGCCTACAAGACGGTGAGCGGCCAGAACTCCAACAACACCGTTCGCCTCGACGATTTCTTTCTTCACGCCGTGGAAGCGGATGGCGAATGGGCGCTCAAGGCGCGAACGGCCGACAAAGTCGTGAAGCGGATCAAGGCGCGGGCCTTGATGGATCAGATCGCCGAGGCTGCGTGGGCCAGCGCCGATCCCGGACTCCAGTTCCATACCACCATCAACGACTGGCACACGTGCCCGGCCAGCGGACCGATCCGTGCCTCCAACCCATGCTCGGAATACATGTTCCTAGACGATACGGCCTGCAATCTCGCCTCGTTGAACCTCCTCAGCTTCCGCCCCAAAGACGGCGGCGGGAAGGATACAAAGCTGCTCGACGTCGCGCTCTTTTCGCACGCGTGCCGGCTCTGGACGCTCGTGCTCGAGATTTCGGTCACTATGGCGCAATTCCCGTCGAAGGAGATCGCGCAGCTTTCCCACGATTACCGCACGCTGGGCCTCGGCTTCGCCAATCTGGGAGGCCTCCTGATGGTGTCCGGGCTTGGCTACGACTCCGAAGAGGGCCGCGCTCTCACGGCCGCCGTCTCCGCGCTCATGACGGGCGTGTCCTATGCCGCGTCGGCGGAAATCGCCAAGAAACTCGGCGCTTTTTC
The DNA here is from genome assembly GCA_963727795.1 of uncultured Alphaproteobacteria bacterium. GTDB lineage: Bacteria > Pseudomonadota > Alphaproteobacteria > Rhizobiales > Rhodomicrobiaceae > Rhodomicrobium. The sequence continues at coordinate 98,768 of CAVSHC010000001.1, read as the reverse complement.
CGGCTATGGCCCGAATTCCAATCACATGCTTCGCGTGATGCGCAACCATCGCCGCGCGGCGTATGGCCGGACCGGCGGCTACGAGGCGCTTGCCACATCGCCCGTGCCTTTGAAAGACGGGGTTTGCCCTCAAAGCGATCTCGTGATGGCGGCGCGCGAAACCTGGGATGAGGTCATTTCTTTCGGCCAGGCGCATGGGTTCCGCAACGCCCAGGTCTCCGTGATCGCCCCCACGGGCACCATCGGCCTTGTGATGGACTGCGACACCACCGGCATCGAGCCCGATTTCGCGCTCGTGAAATTCAAGAAGCTTGCCGGCGGCGGCTACTTCAAGATCATCAACCGCGCTGTGCCGGAAGCCTTGCGCACGCTTGGCTATGGCGAAAGCGCCATCTCCGCGATCATTACCCACGCGGTGGGACGCGGAACGATGGCCGACGCCCCTCATATCAATCACAAGTCGCTCGCCGCGAAAGGCTTCACGCCCGAAAAGATCGCGGTCGTCGAAGCCGGTCTTGGCAGCGCCTTCGACATCAAGTTCGTCTTCAACAAGTGGACGCTCGGCGAGGATTTCTGCACCGGCGTACTGAAGCTGACGCCGGAGCAGATGAATGCGCCGGGCTTCGACCTGCTCAGCGCGCTGGGCTTCTCGAAGGCCGAAATCGAAACGGCGAATGAATTTGTTTGCGGCACGATGACCCTTGAAGGCGCGCCCGGCCTCAAGCCCGAACATCTGCCTGTCTTCGATTGCGCCAGCCCCTGCGGGAAGAAGGGCAAGCGAGCGCTGTCCTGGCAGAGCCACATCCACATGCTGGCGGCGGCGCAGCCCTTCATTTCGGGCGCGATCTCGAAGACCATCAACATGCCGAACTCGGCGACGGTCGCCGATTGCCGCGAAGCCTACATGCTGTCCTGGAAGCTCGGCCTGAAGGCGAACGCGCTCTATCGCGACGGGTCCAAGCTGTCCCAGCCGCTTTCCGCGCAACTCCTGGCCGACGCAGACGACGATCACGAGGACGCGGCCGAGGCGCTGGCCTCCGCGCCGCAGGGAAGAAGAGCGCAGATCGTGGCCGAGCGCATCGTCGAGCGCATCATCGAGCGCGTGCGCCTCAAGACCGAGCGCGACAAGCTTCCGAACCGCCGCAAAGGCTATACGCAGAAAGCGGTTGTCGGCGGCCACAAGGTCTATCTGCGCACCGGTGAGTTCGAGGACGGGCGGCTCGGGGAAATCTTCATCGACATGCACAAGGAAGGCGCAGCCTTCCGCAGCCTGATGAACAACTTCGCCATCGCCATCAGTTTGGGGCTGCAATATGGCGTCCCGCTGGAGGAGTATGTCGAAGCCTTCACCTTCACGCGCTTCGAGCCGGCCGGCTATGTCCAGGGCAACGAGGCCATCAAGAACGCCACCTCGATCCTCGACTACATCTTCCGTGAGCTTGCTGTTTCCTATCTTGGCCGCAATGACTTGGCTCACGTCGATCCGTCCGAGATCGGCTCAACCGTCATGGGGGGCGGCGTCGCGGACGACAGGCCCGGCCAGAGGAGCGGCGCGCCTGTTGTGTACGCAGACCGCCTGGTAAGCAAAGGCCTTACGCGCGGACTTCACCACAAAGTTGTCATAGTTCAGGAACAGGCTCGTGGAGAACGAATCAGCGGCGCCGGATCGTATGAAACACATGGCGCCCTGGCTTATGCCCTGCGTACCGACGTTGAGAACGTTCCGGTTGGGTCTCGCGATGTAAATGCGCGCGATGGGGCAAGTGCCGCGTTAACGACTTCCCATCTTACAGTTTCGCATGCAGCCAGGCCGGACAAGACCGAGTTGCTGGCAGAGGCGCGTGCGAAGGGTTACGAGGGCGAGGCCTGCGGCACATGCGGCAACTTCACTCTCGTTCGCAACGGAACTTGTCTGAAGTGCGATACGTGCGGCGGCACAACGGGGTGTTCATAATTTTGCTGCCGCGCGGCGCGGGGCTCCCGGTTTTCTCCTCCTGGGGGCCCCCGCCATCGCCTTCGACATAAGAGAAGGCCGAGAGCACATTATGGCGCTTTGGACATTCAATCCGCCTCAACACCACGACATCGCCACCGTTGTTCATCTCCTGAGGGACGCTCTCAGCTCCGCGCTCAACGATATCTGGGCCCTGGATAAAACCGCGCTCCCAACAGCCGACGTCAAGGGCGCGGACCACGCCGAGATCGCCGCCCGCCTTGGGCGTTTCCGCGACAGCTGCAGGACCTTGCAGGAACGTGAGGCGCTGATGCTGACAAAACTCTCGCGCGCCCGGCTATGGGCCGCGGAACTCAGGAAGATCGCCTCCAGCGTTCAGCACGAAATCAGCCAGTTCCTCGAGGCGACCGGCGCCTGCGAAGAGATGCAGGCCGACTTCGTGCGAGACGCACAGCGCATGTTCAACGGGGGCGGTTCGCTATCCCGGTTTCTCGCCCGCCGCAAGCCCGAGGGGCAGCGTGACAGCCGCGCGTTGCACCCCAGCTGTTATCGTGTCGGAGGGCGCACGGCGCTTTTCGAACTGAGAGCGGCCTGCGAGGTCTTTCTGGGCCAGATCAACGAGGGCTTCTTCAGGCCGGGCCAGCCGGAGGCTGTCCCCTTGGCCCTGCCGCTGTCCGCCTATCTCGAAGCGCCGCAAGAACAGCCGCCGTCCGCACAAGCCGAGGCGGCGCATTAAGGCGTGCTGAAGTTAGTCGGAATCCCCTTGTTGTCCTGGATGGCCGCCCTCCGAGGCGGCCATCCAGGACAACAAACTCAGGCCTTTTTGGATTTGAAAACTGGATGGCCGGGTCAAGCCCGGCCATGATCTCGGTTCCAACTCATCGCAACAACGCCTGCGCAGCCGATAGCTCGTTCCGCGCACGAGGGCGACAAAGCTGGTTCGTCTAATTTCGCCGCCCGATCATTTCTGTACGGGCCCGAGCGGACAGATTGTCCGTCCGTAAACCTCGTTCAAAACCTGCGCAAGCCCGGTGTACATCGCCGAAAATCCGAGCAAGATGCCTTCCCATCCCGCGATCTTGGTCAGCATACGATTGCCGGTGAGGTCGCCGAGAGAAAGAAGCGCGAACGCCACCGTGAGCAGGAAGAACGTGACTTGCAGGGCGCGGTTCAGCCTCAGCGTCCCGATGAACATCACGAAGGACATCACGCCCCAGATGCCGAGATAGGCCGCCATCGCGTCGGCGCTCGGTTTCTCCGCGATGCCGAGTTTCGGGAAGACGATGATGCCGGCGAGGCTAAGCCAGAACGAGCCGTACGAGATGAAGGCCGTCGTGGCGAAGGTGTTGGCCTTCCGCCACTCGAAGATGCCGGCCACGATCTGCGCCATGCCGCCGTAGAAGACGGCCATGGCGACGATCATGGCGTCGAGCGCGAAGAGGCCGGCGTTGTGAGCGCTGAGCAGGATGGTCGTCAGCGCGAAGCAGAGGAGCCCTAGCGGAGCCGGATTCGCGTAAGTGTCGGCGATCGCGATCTTTGCGGGAAACGCGGGCGCCGCCGCGGGCGCAATCGGTGTTACTGTTGCGAGTTGAGCGTCTGACATCTTTCATAATCCTCCAAGCGCCAAGCCCGACGCCGGCGCGGAAACGCCAAGCGCGAATACGATGAACTCTTCAAGCGGTCACCAGCCCAGCCAGTCAGGACGAAGCGGCAGGGTCGTTGTATAAATCTTCTGCGCATGCGGACCCGCGAAGCTGAAGTCGTTACGGTAGAGGTTCACGGTCGTGGCGCCGCGGTGATCGACAGGCGTGAAGGTGGTCGGCAGACAGACGCCATCGAGGCCCGCCGGCACATGATCGCGCATGTCCTCCAGGGCTTTCTTGATGCCGGACCCTGTCAGATCGCCAGCCTTTTCGGCGGCCAGCATGGCGTCGCGCATCAGGTACGCCGAACAGACGCCGCGGATGTAATGGGCGGGGCGGCTAACCGATCCGCTCGGGTCGGAGACCTTGGAAATCTCCCGAACGGTCTTCATGCCCGGCGCGTCGTCGCCCCACTGCGCCACGCTGACAACCCAGACCATGCCATTGCCGGCGGCGCCGGCCTCTTTCGCGGCGCCTTCGTCCCAGCCGTAAATATTGGTGAGGAATTGGGTCGAGACGCCCGCCGCGCCGCAATCCTTGACGAGTTTGATGTTCGATTCCGCCGTGTTGGCGAGGAAGGCATATTGCGCGCCGCTGCTTTTCAGCGACTGACATTGCGATGCGAAGTCCGCGGGCGACAGCGAGTAGCGGATCGGCTGCAGAACCTCGAAGCCCAGGCTTCGGGCATAGTCGGTGCACGCTGCCTTCGGCGAGTTCGGATAGGGGTGATTGTCGCCCATGAACACGAACTTCGGCCGCTCAAGGTCGCTGAGGAATGTCGAGCGTCTGACGGTTCCTGAACGGCGCCAGTCTTCGGCCGCCCATTGCACCAGCCCGCGGCACCCATCCGAGTAGGATGGCCCGTAGAAGAAATTGTAGGGCGCAGGCGTGGAGGTCCATGGGCTGCGCCCTGTCGGATCCGTCAGGTGACCCGACGACGACCCCGACATGAAAACGATGCCATCCTTCGAAACGCTGTCGACCAGCGCCTCCGTGTCGGCGGTTCCCCAGCCCTGGATGGCGACCGGCTTCAGGGTTTCCTTCCAATTTTTGTACGCCCCAAGAGCGCGCTCCAAGTCGTAACCATAATCGACGGTGTCCAGCGCGACTGGCTTGCCATTGACGCCGCCCTGCTTGTTTATGTAAGCGATGGCGTCTGCAACGCCCTTCCCGTAGGCTGAAGCGACCTGCGCCGTGCTGCCCGTCTCCGCGACAAGCTGCCCGACCGGGACGCCGGTCGCCGCCAATAGCGGAACAGGCGCCGTAACGCCGATCAAAAACACCGCGCCGAATAGTGCGGCAAAGGCGCGCTTTTTCCTCATGCGGTCTCCTTCCAGTTGGGCCAGTTCTGCGTCTGAAGCTCCGGTTACGGGCTCATGGTAAACCTTTCGGAAGGAAGCCGGCTACAGTGCGATAGTCGCGCTCGACTTAAGCTGCATGTCCGGCGGCGGTCAGGAACGGCAGCTTATCCCCGAAGGTCCAAACGCGCCCTCCATGTGTGGGCTTCTTATCGGTTCCCCGCCACGCAACAAATTAACTTCACAATTTTTTGCGGCGGCGCTTTTTCCGTCCTGTGGCAGCATGAGGCATGAAAGCTGCCAGTATTTCCATCATCGGGGGTGGTTTGGGCGGGCTCGCGACCGCCGCCGCCCTGCTCAAGCACGGGTTCCGCGTGCAGGTTTACGAACGCGCGCAGGCGCTTAAGCCCATCGGCGCAGGGCTGACCCTGTCTCCAAACGGCTTGAACAGCCTTGACGCCATCGAGCCAAAAATCGTGGACGCCCTGAAGAGCGCGGGGAGCGAAGTCCATAGCCTCACGATGAAGCGAAGCACCGGAGAGACGATCATATCGAAGCCGGTGTCGCTGACACCGCTTTTCGGGCAGCCGATGCTGAATATCCAGTGGTCGCGGCTGCAATCCGCGCTTGCCGCCACGCTGCCCCCCGGCATCATCCATCTCAACCACCGCTGCGTTGCCATCGAGCAGAATGAGAACGGGGTCAAGGCCGTCTTTGACAACGGAAAAAGCGCGGAGTCGGACCTGCTGATCGGCGCGGACGGCATCAATTCCACGGTCAGGCAGGATCTAATCGGGGACGGTCCTCCCGCCTATGCCGGGCGCATGTCCTGGCGCGCCGTCATTCGCTTTCCCCACAAGGATTTGACGCCGAACGCATCGACCGGGTTCACGGCGGACGGCAAGAATTTCATGCTGTTCGACATGGGCGAGGGTTACACCTGCTGGAGCGCAGGCGCACTTATGGCTAAGCCCGCCGCAAGCCTCTCGGACTCGCGCGCCAAGGACCTCGTCCTGCGGACATTCTCAGGCTGGGCGGAGCTTGTGGAGGCGATCGTGAAAGCGACGCCCGCGGCGGACATCGTCGAGCGCCCAATCTGCGACCGGCCCCCGCTACGGCGCTGGAGCGTAGGCCGGGCAACCTTGCTGGGCGACGCGGCTCATCCCGTGGTCCCGGCCTTGGGCCAGGGGGCGAACATGACATTCGAGGACGCTTACGAACTGGCGGAATGCCTCTCCTCCGCGCCTGACATGAAAACCGCGCTTGCCGCATACGAAGCCAGCCGCATTCCCCGGACGGAGGCGATCTACCTTCGCAGCGCCAGCCAAGGGGTTTCCTCCTACAAGCCGGACAGCGACACGACCCTCGCGGAAACGGTGGCGCGGATCAGCGAGGATGACTTCCAGGTCTGGCTTTATGGCTACCGGCCGCCTTCTTCATGAGAAGACATCTTGCGGTCCGCACGTTGAAGATCGCGGACAACGCTTAGCGTTTCCGCGATGACGTCCAATGAGTGAACCAATCAATCGTATTTGATATAAGCAAATCGCGGGTCCTGAGGCGTCCCGGTTAGCGCGCCGTCTTCCTTGCCCGGCTGCCATTGAACGACGTCCTCGATCTTCTTCGCAAGCTGGAAGTCCTTGTCCGTGACGCCACCCGCGTCGTGATTCTGCAAGCAAATCTCGACCCACGCATAGGAAGCGAGGATGTCGGGATGGTGCCACGCCGCCTCGGCGAGATGGCCCACCGCATTGACGACCATCAGCGTGCCTTTCCAGCCATGCGTGTGATATTTGCGGCGGATGTATCCGTCCCGGAAATACCACAGCGGCAACTGCGCCTTGAGCCGCGCCTCTATCTCCTGGTCGTTATAGGTTTTCTCGCGTTTCTTGCCTTCGCTCATGCGTTCCTCCCAATGCCCCGCCATCTTCAGGCCATACGCCATAAATCGTGAGCATTTCCTTGGTTGCGAAGGGCGGGCGCCGACCCCGCTTGCCGCAACTTTTTGTTGACCTTGGAATCGTCGTCTTAAGCTGACGGCGGCCTTCATTTGAAAATCCGGCCCGCGGCGATAACATGTTACCCATGACCAAGACCCACGCACGGCCATCGCCGAAGCTCCGCCGCGCCGCGGACAAGATGCACACGTATCGAGCCAAGCTGCGCCGTCAAGGCTTGCGGCCCGTGCAGCTATGGGTCCCCGACACCAGGGCGCCCGGCTTTGCCGAAGCTATAAGGCGGCAGTCCCTGACGGTCTCCCGGTCTGCGGGCGAGGAGCGGGATATCGCCTTCGTGGAAGGCCTGCTTGCCGAAAATCTCGATCTGCCCGAGCCATGAGGCGCGGCGATATCGTCATCGTCGCCTTCTCCGGCGATTTCGGCAAGCCGCGGCCGGCGGTGATCGTGCAGTCCGATTATCTCAACGATACGCACGCCACGATCCTATGGTGAGGGCGTCCGGAAAAGTGCGAAGCGGTTTTGATTCCCTGAGCCGCGATGGCGAAGCCGCTGCCTTTGTTCATGCGGAGAACCATAGACGAAAGCGCCTTGCGAAAGCATTAAGCGGAAGCTAAGATATTGATTCAACTGTATTATTTTTGCATCGCCCGAAAACGGCGGCGCGATTGCAAACTCCGCGACTGCAATCCCCGGTTATATTTCCCGGTTAACGCGCGCAATTATCTATATTTAACGGATTTTCGGTCTACAAAAAAACGGACTTTTAACACCTGTGACCGGGGGCCGAAAGCCGTTTTATTCCAATTGGTTAGGCGGTTTTTTCCGCCGGGCGGCCGCGCGCCGCCCATCCCTTGAGGCGATTTTGGGCGCAGTTTGCGGCGGGAAGTAAATCCCTCGGCGCCGCCGTTAACCATCGCCACTTTAACCATGCGACGGCCTTACGAAATTCGCCCGCCGCTTAGCGCGGGCTTACGGCGGGCCGGCGGCCTCCCGTAAGTCGCTCGCCTGCCCGGTTCGACAAACTCATGGTTCGACGGCTCTGCCCTTTCACAAGCGAGTTGGCCGACGCGCCGCTTGTCCGCCCGCATCCCGTGACACCCTCGCGCGAGAACGGTTTGCAGCATCCGTCGCAAATCATGGTGGACAAGGCGGCCCCGATGCGCCGGGGGAGGACTACAGATTTTTCGCCGGGCGGCGTGAGAGCTGCGAACAGCTCCCCTCCCCACATCCCATTGTCCCGCGCACCGGATTAGGTCTATAACTCCCGCTCGTTGCCTGATGCATCTTCCAAGGAGAAGACAGTGGTTCGCGGAGAGGCTCTCAAGCCCCGGCCCGGCGTGCTCGCCATCGACCCTTACGTTCCGGGCCGGTCGAAGCTCGCGGGCGCAGGGCCGGTCATCAAATTATCGTCGAACGAAACGCCGCTCGGGCCATCGCCGCACGCGATCGAGGCTTATCGCGAGGCGGCCCACCGGCTCGACCGCTACCCCGATGGCTCCTATGCGCTGCTCCGCGAAGCGCTTGGCGCGGCCTATGGGCTCAATCCGGCGCAGATCGTCTGCGGAAACGGATCGGACGAACTTTTCCACCTGCTGGCTCAGGCTTATCTCGGCCCCGGCGACGAGGCGATTTACACCGAGCACGGCTTTCTCGTTTACCGCATTGCGATTCTGGCGGCGGGGGCCGAGCCTGTGATCGCGCCGGAGCGCAATCTCACCGCCGATGTAGACGCGATCCTGGACCGCGTGACGCCGCGCACGCGCGCCGTGTTCATCGCCAACCCGAACAACCCGACAGGCACTTATCTCCCCTGCCAGGAGGTGCGCCGGCTCCGCGCGGCGCTTCCCGAAACTGTGCTTCTCGTTCTCGACGGCGCCTATGCGGAATATGTGAACAGGAACGACTACGAAGCGGGCATCGAGCTTGTCGCGACGACGCCCAACACGATCATGACGCGCACCTTCTCCAAGATTTATGGGCTGGCGGCGGCGCGTGTCGGCTGGGGCTACGCGCCCGCGCATATTGCCGGCGCAGTCAACCGCATTCGCAGCCCGTTCAACCTTGCGCAGCCCTCCATCGAGGCCGCCGTCGCCGCCCTGGAAGACCGGCCGCATATCGAGCATGCGCAGGTCCACAACGAGCTGTGGCGCGAGCGCGTCACGCGCGAGCTTCGCGAGATCGGATACGATGTGCCGGACAGCGCGGCGAACTTCGTGCTGATCCCGTTCGGGACGGAGCCCGGCCGCACGGCGCAGGACGCGGACGCGCATCTGAATACGAAGCGGATCATTCTGCGGCAGGTCGCCGCCTACAAGCTGCCGCAGTGCTTGCGCATGACCATCGGCCTCGAACATGAAAACCGCGCTGTGCTCGACGCGCTCCGAGAGTTCGCCAGGTCATAAGACATGAAAAAGCCAATGTTTGGAAAGGTCGCGCTGATCGGCGTGGGGCTTATCGGCTCATCGCTGAGCCATGCCATGCGGCGGGCGAACCTCGCGGCGAAAATCACAGCGTGCGCCCGCTCCGAGGCCACGCGCGCCACTGTCCGCCGCCTCGAGCTTGCCGATGAGGTGTATGAGCACGCGCGCGACGCGGTCCGGGGCGCGGATCTCGTCATTCTCTGCACGCCGGTGGGAACTTTCGCCGCGCTCTCTGAGGAAATCGCGCCGCACCTCAAGAAGGGCGCGATCCTCACCGATGCCGGATCGGTCAAAACCGCCGTGATCCGCGATATCGGCCCGCATGTGCCGCCGCACGTCCACCTCATCCCCGGCCACCCGATCGCGGGCACCGAGTTTTCCGGCCCCGAGTCCGGTTTCGCCGAGCTTTTCGATAACCGCTGGACGATCCTGACGCCGCTTCCGGACGCGGACGAGGAGGCGGTCGCCAAGCTCAAGGCTTACTGGGAAGCCTGCGGAGCCATGGTCGAGATCATGACGCCGGATCACCACGACCTTGTGCTCGCGGTCACCTCGCACGTCCCGCACCTCATCGCCTACAATATCGTCGGCACCGTCTCGGACCTGGAGCGCGTCACCGAGAAGGAGGTCATCAAGTTCTCGGCTTCGGGCTTCCGCGACTTCACGCGCATCGCGGCCTCCGACCCCGTCATGTGGCGCGACATCTTCATGAACAACAAGGAAGCCGTGCTCGAAATCCTGGGCCGCTTCACCGAGGACCTCGCGGCTCTGCAGCGCGCCATCCGCTGGGGCGAGGGCGACGCGCTGTTCGACCTTTTCACGCGTACGCGCGCGATCCGGCGCGGCATCATCGACGCGGGCCAGGAAAAGCCCGAGCTGGAGAAGAAAAAAATCTGAGATTAGCGGCCTCATCCTTCGGTCATGGTGAGTTTGTCGAACCATGAGCCTGTCGAACCTGAGCCGCATCCGATTGTAGCAAGCTAAGAGATACTGCCTTGGATTTATGGGTCTTCGCATACGGGTCGCTGATGTGGCGGCCGGGCTTCGTTTACGAAGAGGCGTCCCATGCGCTCATGGAGGGCGCTCACCGGGCGCTTTGCCTTTACTCGGTGGTGCATCGGGGCACGCCCGCCTTGCCGGGCTTGGTCTTCGGCCTCGACAAGGGCGGCACATGCGAGGGCGTTGTTTTCCGGGTGCCGAGGAGACGCGCGCTCGACACGCGGCTTTATCTCCACCGCCGCGAGAACGTCACGAACACTTATCACGCCACCATGAGGCCGGTGAAGCTCCTTGCCGGGAACGCGCGAACGGTCAACGCCTTGTGCTTTCTCGTGGACCGCCGCCATCCGCAATATGCAGGGCGGCTCCCCTTGGAACACCAGGCATGGCTCGTGCGGCATCGCGTTGGGAAATCCGGCGCGAATATCGACTACGTCGTCAATACCATGCAGCACCTGAGAGAATCCGGAATTCACGATGCCGAGCTCGAGCGGCTGATGACCATGCTCGGCCACGGCCTGACGAAAGCCCGCTCCCGGTCCGCAACCCGTTGAATGCGGCGTCTGCGGCGTCAATATAAAGCCTGATGTTTCGGCGAAGGGGAGTGCGAACATGCTTGACGGCCAAACAAACCGCGACCGCATCGTAGCGGCGGCGCTGCGGCTCGCCGAGAGGCGCGGCTGGCGCGATCTGAGCCTGGGCGAAATCGCCGCCGAGGCCGGCGTGCCGCTCGTCGAGCTACGCAAGGAGTTTCAGAGCAAAGCCCAGATCCTCGCCGCCTTCTCGCGCGCGATCGATTTTGCCGTCCTCGAAAAATTTCCGGCTCCGGGCGCGGATGTGGCCCGCGACCGCCTTTTCGACGTGCTGCTGACGCGCTTCGAACTGATGCAGCCTTACAAGGCCGCGATCCGCCGCATTCGCGAGGACGTGGGCGCCAGCCTTGGCGAATTGCTCGCGCAGATGCGGCCGGCGCTCAAATCGCAATATTGGATGCTGGCCGCCGCCGGCATCAGCGGCGAGGGCGGGACCGGCTTCATGCGCGTGCAAGGGCTGCTTTCCATCTACGGCCGCGTGTTCTCGATCTGGCTCGACGACGACGACCCGGGCATGGCTCGCACCATGGCGGCGCTGGACCGCCGCTTGCGGCGCGGGGAGTCGGTGATGCGCGGCGTCGAGCGCATCCGGGGCGGGCTTGAGAGCTTGGCCAGCAGCCTTCGCGGACGGAAAAAAGCCGCCAAGGACGAGCCGCCTGCCGAGCCCGCCGAGCCGGAAGCTCCGCCCGCCGCCTCCCACTCTATCTAGCTGGAGCGAATTTGGCATTTGAGACCCGCCGCGGCGCGCGAGACAATGAGCCGCCGCAGGGATGAAGGCGTCGTCCTCCACGACAAGGATCCGCAGCGCCGCACCTGAAGCCCATGTTCAGCTCTTTGCAATACTATACGAATTCTTATGCAGTAACTAACGGGCACTTAATAATAATCTCCGTGCAAACTTGCAACTTTGCGAGCCAGCAGGCTGCCCAGCATTGAAGAAAGCTGAAGCAGAACCCATATTTTATTTTTGGATCCTAAACGCTTACGACTCTTCGATTTAAGACCCTGCTTCCGGCTTAGGGGTATAGCGCTGACGCAGCCGGACCTAATGCTTCATTCCTGTGTTCACATAATGAGTCGCGTACCTGGGCGCGGCCTTGTGACTTTGTTCCATAATCTGAAAGAAGGTTTTCCGATGAAAATCGCTCAAATTGCGCCCCTCGCCGAGAGCTGCCCGCCACAGCTCTACGGCGGGACGGAAAGGATCGTATCTTACCTGACCGAAGAACTCGTCGAGCAAGGGCACCATGTCACTCTTTTTGCGAGCGGCGATTCAAGAACGCAGGCGGAGCTTGTGCCTTGCAGCGATCTCGGCCTTCGGCTTAACCCGCAGGTCCAAGATCCCATTCCGCATCACGTCATGATGCTGGAGCATGTGCGCCAGCGCGCTCACGAGTTCGATGTTCTTCATTTCCATATTCACGTCCTGCAATTTCCGATCATCCATCAATTCGCGGACAAGACCGTGACGACGCTCCATGGCCGTCTCGATATGGCCGACCTTCTTCCCTTCTACTCCGCCTTTCCGAACGTCCCGGTGTCTTCGATTTCCTTCAACCAGCGAGCGCCCCTGCCGGGGAACGTCAACTGGGCGGGAAACGCCTATCACGGCCTGCCAACAGATCTACTTCAGTTCTCGCCGAAGCCGGCGGGCGGCTATCTCGCCTTCCTCGGCCGGATATCGCCCGAGAAAAGACCGGACCGCGCGATCGAAATAGCCGCGCGGACAGGTATTCCGCTGAAAATAGCGGCCAAAGTGGACAAGGCCGACCAAGAATACTGGGATGAGAAAATCAAGCCCATGATTGAGGCGAATCCGCTCGTGGACTATATCGGTGAAATAAACGAAGGGCAGAAAGCGCGCTTTCTCGGCGACGCGCTCGCGCTTTTGTTTCCGATCGACTGGCCCGAACCCTTTGGCCTTGTCATGATCGAGTCCATGGCTTGCGGAACGCCGGTGATCGCCTTCCGCGCAGGTTCGGTGCCCGAGGTGATCGAGGACGGCGTTTCGGGCTTCGTGGTGACCAGCATCGAGGAGGCGGCTTCGGCGGTTTCGCGCCTTTCCCAGCTTGATCGAAGGTCGGTGCGCGAAGCTTTCGACAACCGGTTCACCGTCGAGCGCATGGCGAAAGATTACCTGAAGATCTATTCCAGCTTGCCGGGCGTTCGCCGCGAGGCCGAACGGATCCGCCGGATGAATGGCCACGAAATCGGACGCCATGGCCTCCCTCAAGCGCGGTGGTAAGGGTGGCCTTGCATGATGGTCATGGCGCGGTACAACTGCTCGGCGAGAACGATGCGGACGAGGCCGTGAGGCAGGGTCATCCGGCCGAGAGAAAGCTGGAAATGCGCCGCTTTTTTGAGCGCCTCTCCGTGCCCGTCCGGCCCCCCGATGGCGAAGGCGACGTCGAGCGCTTCATCGCGAAGCCGCGACATCATCGCCGTGAACTCGTAGGAGGTGAGCGACTTGCCTTCCTCGTCGAGAGCGACAAGGCGTGAGCCGCCGAGCTTCTTGAGAAGCTCCTGCGCTTCGGATTCCTTCCGTTCCGCGACGGAGTCGCTCCGGCCCTCGCCAATCTCGACGATCGTCATGGGAGGCATTTTGAGCCCGCGGGCTGCCGCGTTGAAGAGATCGTAATAGCGGTTGAACTGAGTTTGTTCCGCGCCGCTCTTCAACCGGCCAACGGCCAGAATAGAGATCTTCATTCTGACCGTCCGTGACTGGCGGCTTACCTATTCCGCCGCTTCCCGCTTGGGCCTGTCGGAGCCCCACATCTTCTCGAGATTGTAGAAGGTGCGCGCTTCAGGGCGGAAAATGTGAACGATGACGTCGCCGGCATCGATCAGCACCCAGTCGCAAAGGGGCATTCCTTCGACACGTGTATCGCGAACGCCTGCCTCTTTCAATCTCTCGATGAGGCGATCGGCGATGGCGCCCACATGACGTTGTGAGCGCCCCGACGCGACAATCATGGCGTCACCGAGCGACGTCTTGCCCGCCAAGTCGATGCTGACAATGTCGTCAGCCTTGGCGTCCTCGAGCGCGTCGATGATAAGGGGGAGGGAAGCGGGAGCCGCGGGGGCGCGTTTTGCGCGGCGCGGTTTGAGTTCTGGGAACTCTTGATTCAGAACGTTAGGCCTCAGCGTGAAAACCCTTCTTATGTATTGCTCCGGCTGTGCTTCAGGATCAACACTTCGACAGGAGAAATGTGCATCAGAAATATCGAATTTTCAAGACAATGATAATGGGCGCCGCCGGCCGGCGCGGAAAGTCCTCAGACTTTCATGAAATTAACCACAGGAGCGTCACGCTGTCCCAGCTCAGCGGGCGGCGGGCGGCGCCAGACTTATTGCCAACGCTACGTAATAACATTACATGATCGCCATGCTTGCACCGAAGGCGGCGCGATTCCCCCCGCGCGATCACGATCACGGCGTCTGCGTCAGCGACGCGCTCGGACGCGCCAAGGCGCGCTGCCTCGAGCTTGGCGTTAAGTGGACTGCCCTGCGCGAGCAGGTCTTCCGCCATATTGCGCGGAGCCACAAACCCATCAGCGCCTACGACCTGATCGAGAGTCTCGCCAGCGACGGCAAGCGGCTCGCCCCCGTCTCGGTCTATCGCATTCTCGACGTGCTCCAGGGGGCCGGGCTTGTCCACCGGCTGGAAAGCCGCAACGCCTTCTTTGCGTGCATGACCGAGCATGCAAGCATCCCGCAAACCGTCACCTTCCTTTGCACCGGTTGCGAGCGCGTCGCCGAGGCCAGCGCCGCCGACGCCTTTCGCGCCATTGGGCTCGCCGCCAGGACCAGCGGCTTCAGCGCGCGCAGCACGGTCATCGAGGTCAGCGGCGTTTGCGCGGAATGCTTGAGCGCCGGCGGCGGAGACCGCCGATGCTGATGGACCCCAAGGCGCTGGACGCGATCTGTGGAAGCGAGGCCAGGACAGGCGAAGCTCTCGTGGCGGCCGATGACGTCTCTGTCTCCTTTCGAGGCAAGGCCGTGCTTGAACGCGTGAGCATCGCCATCCACACGTCGGAAATCGTGACGCTGATCGGACCCAACGGGGCGGGCAAAACCACACTCGCCCGCGCCCTGCTCGGGCTTGCGCCCGTTTCGGCAGGCCGCGTCGCGCGCAAGCCGGGCCTTCGTATCGGCTATGTGCCCCAGCGATTTCCCATCGGCCGGATCATTCCTCTATCGGTGCTGCGGTTCATGTCCTTGAACGAGACTGTTTCGAAAGATCGGGCCGCCGCCTGCCTTGCGGAAACGGGCGCGGAGCGCCTCATCGATGCGCAGATGAGCGAGCTTTCCGGCGGGGAGTTCCAGCGCGTGGCTCTCGCGCGCGCCCTCGCCCGCGATCCTGAGCTGCTGGTTCTGGACGAGCCCGCGCAGGCGGTGGATTTCGGCGGGGCCGCACAGCTTTACGGCCTCATCGCCTCGATCCGCGACAAGCGCGGCTGCGGCATCCTCCTCATTTCCCACGATCTGCATGTGGTGCTTGGCGCGAGCGACCGCGTGGTCTGCCTGAACCGCCACGTCTGCTGCGAGGGAAGGCCCGGCACGGTGGCCGGCCATCCGGAATATGTGCGCCTGTTCGGCCCGAAGGCCGCCGCGAGCCTTGGCATCTACGAACACCGCCACGACCACACGCACACGCTTTCCGGCGATGTCGCCTGCGATGGGCATCATCATGATTGAGGTTGCGACAGCACCCCTCACCCTGTCCCTCTCCCGCAAGGGGAGAGGGAACGCCTGCACTGACCCTCTCCCCTTGCGGGAGAGGGTGGCGGCCGGTTTGCCGGACGCCGGGTGAGGGGGGCTTCATGCTTGACGATTTCCTCATCCGCGCCGCCGTCGCGGGCGTGGGCGCCGCGGTTCTCGCCGCTCCGCTCGGCTGCTTCGTGGTCTGGCGGCGCATGGCCTATTTCGGCGAAACCGTCGCCTATTCGGGCCTGCTCGGCGTGGCGCTCGGCTTCCTGCTCGGCATCGACCTCACGGCCGGGGTCATCGCCACCGCCGTCGCCATGGCGCTGCTTCTCGCCGGGTTCCAGACGCAGCGCGCGATCCCCCAGGATACGCTGCTCGGCATCCTCGCCCATACGGCGCTGGCCGCGGGCGTCATCGCGGCGAGCTTGGCGGGCGGCGCGCGCCTCGACCTGATGGGCTATCTCTTCGGCGACATCCTCGCCGTCTCGAAAGCCGACATCGCCTGGATCTGGGGCGGCGCGGCGGCGGTGCTGGCCGTGCTGTTCTTCCTCTGGCGGCCCCTTCTCGCCGTGACCGTGAACGAGGAACTCGCCGCGGCCGAGGGCGCGCCCGTGCGCCGGATTGAGACCGCCTTCATCCTCCTGATCGCGGTGACTGTGGCGCTCGCCATGAAGGCGGTCGGCATCCTGCTCATCACCTCGCTCATGATCTTCCCGGCGGCGGTCGCGCGGCCCTTCTCGAAAACGCCTGAGCAGATGGCGGCGCTGGCGGGCCTTGCGGCTGCGGCGGCGGTGCTCGGCGGGCTTTACCTGTCGCTGAGCTTCGACACGGCGGCTGGGCCTTCCATCGTGCTGGCGCTGGCGGCGCTGTTCTTCCTCGTGGCCGCGCCCGCGCTCGCCTTGCGGGGGCGATGATCCCGGCGAAGGCGGCCTTCGGGACGGGCGCTATGACCCTTTCATCCTGGGTCTGATGTACGCGGCCGGAATGATGGGGATCGGCCGGTCTGATGCCTGGCCATCGCCCATCGCTCTCACCCCCCAAGAGGCGGAAACGTCTGCGGAGGCATTGTCCGGCGCGGGAACGGGGCGCGCGGTTTCCGTTGTAAAAAAGGAGAGAAAGGCGTCCGGAACGTGAAGGCCGAACTCAGCCGCGCTCCCGGCTTCGCTTCCTTGCGCGTCCGGCGTAACGCCTTGCGCAGCCGGCGATGCATTCGGCTCTGCTCCGGCCGCGCCTCCTGAGCGGAGCGCCGCCATCGGCGCCGCGCCATAGGCGGGCGCCGGAGCGGTTACAGACACACCGGTAACATATGTCATCGACGCACCCATTATAACGCATAATCGCCGGTCCGGCCGGGAACTCGACGGCGCATGAGGCCGGCAATTCTTGAACTATACAGGCGCCGGATTAAGCTGAAGCTATCGCGGCGCGGGAAATTGCCGCCTGGACGATAACAGGGCGCTAACCGGCGCTCCGGTGAGGCTGGCGGCGCTGGAGCGATGTTGAGGCGGCGGCGTGGCGTCCGCGCTCGCCTTGCAGGGGACGGTAATCCTTCCAGAAAAACTTCAAGCTTGTCCCCCAGGTAACAGCCTCTCCCGAAGCGATGGCCTATTCTTGGATAAAGCTTGAATGGAACGGCTTAAATTTCACGAGACCGTCATGATACCCAATCTTCCCAAGACCTTCTTGAAAGCATCGGCTCAGACTTTGCTCGTGGCTGGGTGCTTTGCGCTGGCGACCGTGGTCATGGCCGGCCAGGGTCAGACCGATGTGCGGGCGGCTTCCAAGAGCAGCGCTCCTTCAGCCGAGAAGGTCGTTGAGATCGACTGGTCCGTTTACCAGCAGTGGTGAAGAAATCGGGGGGCCTCCCCCAAGCGGCACGAAAGAACTTGCGAAGCCTGCCATGACAAGCGCCACGACTCTACTTGATCTTGAACCTGTTCTTCACCGCGAGCAGGAACAGGAAGATCAGCACCGCGCTCAGCGGCACCTGAATGAAGGACTCGACGAAGCTCACGCTGTCAGGGATGGCTCCGCCGAACAGGCATTGGTAAGCCTTCGTAATGCGGTCGTCCTTGCCGCCGCTCGACAACACCAGCGCGTTGCGGCCCGATATGTAGAGCGACTTTACAAAGATCGAACCGTCGACCTGACACGCAAGCGTCCAAGGCATTTCTGCCTGTTGGCAAGTACAGAACCGCGAACACAAAAACGCTGAGAGCCCAGATCGCGAAAGGCCGGACGATGGAGCGCCCGCAATCGGCGGCCCAATCGTAGCACCAGCCAAAAAACCCTTCCGGGTGCCAGAACTTGTCGACGCTCCAGCGCCGCGACCGCATCTCGCCCTTGAAGGCCCGCTGCTCGCGGTCGTAATCCGCGCTTTGGTTCGCCATGCGGCGGAGCGTGCGATATTTCGGGATGAGGTCTTTATCGCCGGTCATCAATGGTTCGGCGCGGGGAAGCGGAAAGTCCACGCCGTCCAGATCTGGCGCTTGCTTGAAGTCGGCTTGGCAGAAGCTCGGAACTTTGGAGAAATACGCGCCAGTCAAATCGAAGGCGCGATCCACCTTGATGGCAGTGAAGTCTGCATCCGTCTTGTTTTGTACAGACCCGAATTTCGCATCACGAAACGAAGTGTCTTTTGTGAAGGTGGCGCTGTCGAACCAGGCGGCGCCCTTGAAGGCGGCGCTGGCGAACCGGGCGTCGCCCTCAAAGGCGGCGCTGCTGAACCAGACGTCGCCCTCAAAGGCGGCGCTGGCGAACGAGGCGGCGCCCTCAAAGGCGGCGCTCTCGAACCAGGCGAGACCCTCAAAGGCGGCGCGATGGAAGGAGGCGGCGCCCTTGAAGGCGGCGCTGGCGAACCGGGCGTCGCCCGAGAAGGCGGCGCGGTTGAACGAGGCGGCGCCCTTGAAGGCGGCGCTGTCGAACCGCGCGTCGCCCTCAAAGGCGGCGCTATCGAACCGGGCGGCACCCTTGAAGGCGGCGCTCTCGAACCAGGCGAGGCCCTCAAAGGCGGCGCTGGCGAACCGGGCGTCGCCCGAGAAGGTCGCGCTCTCGAACCAGGCGAGGCCCTCGAAGGCGGCGCGATCGAACGAGGCGGCGCCCTTGAAGGCGGCGCTGGCGAACCGGGCGTCGCCCGAGAAGGCGGCGCTCGCGAACCGGGCGTAGCCCGGAAAAATGAACCCGCTGAAATCGGCAATATGATCCTCAATCGCAATTAGTTTGCGAGGCGGGCTCCAAATCTCGATTTTGTCCTCGTCGTCTTCCGATGTCTTTTTGGTTTCCCGCGATGAAACTTTGAAAAAAAACGGCACTGGGAAAAGCTAGCCTCAGCTTCCTCCATCCATGTGCGTGTTTTCGTATTCTTAGGTTCGAGGGTTCCGAAGTCATTTTTCCCGGTTGCCCATGCGCCGGACTCCTCCAACGACTTCCGCTTGGTGAGCAAGTCTTCGGCCCAGGCATTCCAATGTTCTTTCGCGGCATCATGGGCGATTTCGCGCGCCGCGTGCTCGGGTTTGCCTTCGGCCAAAGCCGCCGCGCGAGCATCGGCGCGCTTCGCTTCGCACTCCAGGAAGCGCTTGACCGTCCTTTCCCGAGCCTCTTCGTCTCGCGTCATGCACGCACCCGCAAAAAACATTTAAGCTGTAGCTTCGATGTTTTCACTTTGACAATTGCGGGTAATTATTTGGTTATTGTGCCGCCTTCAACCGGCTGGTGTTCTGACCTCATCCTTGTAACTTGAAAACCGCCGCATTGGCGAGGCCTTGTGCCGATGCGGGCGCGGCGGAGAGGCCGTCTCATCCTGGGACCGAAAAGTCCGCAGCTCAGCATGGGTCCTCCGCCGCAAGTCCATTAAGCCCGAACAGTCGCCGGGGCCGCATATTGAGCCCGTTTAGACAAGGAAGGGCCGGGATGGAGACAAATGCGCAACCTGTTTTTGTAGGCATCGATGTTTCGAAGGGTAAGCTCGATGTGGCGCTCTGGCCCTCGGGAGAACAGTTCACGATCGAACGCAACGCAAAAGGCTTGAACAGCCTTTGCGCCAGGCTCGCCGCCTCGAACCCTGTCACCATCGCCTTGGAGGCCACGGGCGGGTTCGAAACCGTTGTCGCCGCGGCTCTGGCCGCCGCCAGTCTGCCCGTCGCCGTCGTCAATCCGGCCCAGATCCGCGCCTTCGCCCACGCGCTCGGCAAAAGAGCCAAAACAGACCCCATCGACGCAGCCGTCATTGCGCGCTTTGCCGAAGCGACAAGGCCCGCCATCAGACCGCTGGCCGACGCCGAAACCCAGCTCCTCGCCGATTTCATCGCAAGGCGCCGGCAAATCGTAGAGATGATCGTCGCCGAAAAACAAAGACTTGGCCGCGCTCCCGCCAAACGCCTGAGAAAGAGCATCGAACGCCTCTTGAAGGCCCTGGAGAAAGAGCTCTCAAGCCTCAACGGCGATATCGATGCGGCCGTCAGGGCTTCCCCATTGTGGAAGGCGAACGAGGAGCTTCTCACCTCCGTCCCGGGCGTCGGCCCTACCACCGCGCGCACTCTCATCGCTGAATTGCCCGAGCTTGGGACTTTGACGCGCAAGGAAATCGCGGCGCTGGCCGGTCTTTGCCCCTTCACGCGCCAGTCCGGACAGTGGCGCGGCAAAAGCTTCATCGCAGGAGGCCGGGCAAGCGTGCGCGCCTCTTTGTTCATGGCGGCGATGGTCGCAGCGAGGTTCAACCCAACCCTGAAAACCTTCTTTGACCGCCTCGCCGCCGCCGGGAAGCCAAAGAAAGCCGCTCTCGTCGCCGTCGCAAGGAAACTCCTCACCATCCTCAACGCTATCGTCCGAGACCAAAAACCATGGCAAATCGCTTGACAGCCAAGACAGTCGCTGAGCCTGTCGAAGGATGAGCAACAGCGACGAGGGAAAGCGATCATCGAGAAAGACAGAAAAGCCCCGAAACCGCCGCGCGCAGCGAAACGCAAGGGATAATTGGTGGAGTTTTTTGCGAACTCGCCCTTGCGCGAGTATGGGGTTGAGATCGAGCGCTTGAAAGAGATAGCGAAGCCGCTCGATCTCGGAGACGAGCCGCGCCGCTCCTTAACCCTTGGCGCAAACTGTAAAAATAAGTGACCCCCCGCGTCCAATGGAGCGCTAGCGCGCGCCCGCGTTTTTCTCTATGAAGGACAGCCAAGAAAATTCCGCGACTTCCCGGAGAAGCATCCATGACCGACATGCGCGAGGCGAGGCACATCACCGTTCCGGTGAAGGTTGGCGGCGTGACGGTCGGCGGGGGCGCGCCCATTGTCGTGCAGTCGATGACGAACACCGACACCGCCGATGTGGACTCGACCGTGAAGCAGGTTGCGGCGCTCGCGCAGGCGGGTTCGGAGCTGGTGCGCGTCACCGTGGATCGCGAGGAGGCCGCCGCCGCCATTCCGCACATCCGCGACCGGCTTCTGAAGATGGGCATCGACGTGCCGATCGTCGGCGATTTCCACTATATCGGCCACAAGCTGCTGGCGGCCTATCCGGCCTGCGCCGAGGCGCTCGCGAAATACCGCATCAACCCCGGCAATGTCGGCTTCCGCGACAAGCGCGACAAGCAGTTCTCCGACATCATCGAGATCGCGCTGAAGCACGACAAGCCGGTGCGCATCGGCGTGAACTGGGGCAGCCTGGACCAGGAGCTGCTCGCCCGCATGATGGACGATAACGCGAAGAGCGCGAAGCCGCGCGAGGCGCGCGAGGTGCTGCACGAGGCCATCGTTCATTCCGCCACCGCCAGCGCCGAGCTTGCGCAAAGCCTCGGCATGGGCAAGGACAAGATCATCCTGTCGGCCAAGGCCAGCGCCGTGCAGGATCTCATCAGCATCTACGCCCTGCTCGCCGCGCGCTGCAATTACGCGCTGCATCTCGGGCTGACCGAAGCGGGCATGGGTTCAAAAGGCATTGTGGCTTCGTCGGCGGCGATGGGCATCCTGCTTCAGAAGGGCATCGGCGACACCATCCGTGTTTCGCTCACGCCGGCGCCGGGCGGCGCGCGCACCAAGGAGGTCGAGGTCGCGCAGCAGATCCTGCAGACCATGGGCTTCCGCACCTTCGTGCCGATCGTCGCGGCCTGTCCCGGCTGCGGGCGCACCACGTCCACGCTGTTCCAGGAGATGGCGCAGGACATCCAGAAGCACCTCGTGACGAACATGGCGGAGTGGCGCAAGACCTATCCAGGCGTCGAGACGCTGCATGTGGCCGTGATGGGCTGCATCGTGAACGGGCCGGGCGAGTTGAAGCAGGCCGATATCGGCATCTCGCTGCCGGGCACGGGCGAGTAGCCCCGCCGCGCCGGTGTTCATCGACGGCCAGAAGGTCGCCACGCTGCGCGGCCCGACGCTGGCGCAGGACTTCATGAAAATGGTCGAGGACTATATCGAGAGGCGCTTCGGCCAGGGCCTCGTCAAGGCGGACGAGGCGCACACGCCGCTTCGCGCCGCGGAGTAACGCTCTCCTGTCATGGCCGGGCTTGACCCGGCCACCCATAAGCAAAAGAACTCGCGGTTTTTTGTTATATCACTATGGCGCGCCCGGAGCGTAAGCTGTGCGTTCTTGGAGCATGCTTCCCATCATGTGGCGTGCTCCAAGGTGTCTGTAATGAACCGATTAAGGCTCTTGCCGGCTCGCGCCGCGGCCTCTGCGATGCGGCGATGCAGCTCGGGCGGCATCCGAACCGTGAAAGAACCGGAATAGGGTTTCTCTGGCTCTTTGCCGCGCTCTTTGCACCAGTCCTCATAATCGGCGATTGTATCGGCGAAGGCGGCTCTGAGCTCATCCAGGGAACGGCCCTGAAAGGTGAGCACAGCGCGAGTGTTGATCACTTCGCCGTGGAAGAATCCGGCATCGGGATCAAGCTCAATTGTTGCAAGATACTCTTTGTGCCGTAGCAGGTTCATGGCTCGATCCCGGCCTCACTCAGAAAACGCCTTACCGATTTGAGCGCGCCCTTGTCCGTCTCGGGCTTCGGATGCGGGCGATGAAAGACGGCTTCCGCGCCGTTTAAGAGCACGCGGACGCGCGAGCCGCGCCCTTCCGAAATCTCTGCGCCGCAAGCGACGAAAAGCGCCTCGATCGCATCCCAACGCACGTCAGACTTCACAGGATTCGCAAAGATAGCCGCTAGCGTCTTTCGGTGCGTTGCGTTCATGGCGGAAATGATACCATCCAATGGCGCCACTTTCCAGCGTTCGCAAGCGCCGGTTTCGGGTCAAGCCATGAGATTGCGCAGCTTTAAGCCACAAGCCCGAGATGCGGCGGCGCCTTGTAGCCAGGAAAAACGGCCGGGTTGAGCGGCGCGCCGCCGTGGAACTCCAGAAGCTCCGTCAGCACATGCCGGTAGTCGGTCTTCACCGCGAGATCGACGCGCTCTTCAAGCGCCGCCTCCTCAAGGCCGGGCCACGGCCCGAGGATGCGGCCGCCCTTCACGCCGCCGCCCATGACGATCATCACGCCGCCGCGCCCGTGATCGGTGCCGCCGCTCTTGTTCGCCCGAAGCCGGCGGCCGAACTCGCTATAGGCGACGAGAGTGACCCTGTCGTGATAGGCGGCGATGTCGTTCCAGAATGCGCCAAGGCCGCTTGAGAGCCGCTGCACATGGTTCTGGAAGCGCCCCGGCTGGCCTTCATGTGTATCCCAGCCGCCAATATCGACGCTGGCCGCGACAAGGCCGGTGTCGAGCTTGATGAGGCGCGCCACGGTGCGCAGGCCCCGCCCGATGTCGCCCGCCTTGTCGTAGGCTTCCTTTTGATCGAGATAGGGCGCGAATTTCCCGTCCGCGCCGCGCGGCAGCTTGCCGGAGACGAGCTTCGCCGCTTCCAGCGCGCGCAAGCCCGCCGCCCCTGCCGCGCCCGGAGTTTGCTTGTAAAGGCTTTCGACCGCAGCCGCGGCCTGGTCGTCCCAGGGGAGCGGGATTCCATTGGCAAGGTCGGCGACGGCGAGAGCGCCGCCGAACCCCGAAAATTCGCCCGCGAGCGCGCCCGACGCCGAGACGGCTGGAAGGCCCGCGCCCGCGTCCTTCGCCAGATACCGCGCCAGCCATCCGCCCTTCACGCGCGCGAGCGAAGCGCCGTCCGCCGCGCCGTGGTCCATGATGTCGGTCGCCACGAAATGGCTGCGGTTCGCCTCGGGGATGCCCGCCGCATGCACAAAGGCGAGCGTACCCGATTTGTAGAACTCCGCGAGTTCGGGCGCGGCCGGATGCAGCCGCCAATCGATGTTGGGCGTGGCGGCGGCTTTCAGCGCGTGGCCTGGGCGGTCGCCATCGGCGAGCACGCGAAGCTCGGCCGGACGCGCGGTCACGAAATTCCGGTCGTTGGCGGGGCAAACAAGGTTGAGGCCGTCGCAGGCGCCGCGCATGTGAACGGCGATGAGGATCCGTTGCCTCGCCTGAGGAGCCGCCGCGAAAGCGACCCGCCGCAGCGTCCCGGTTTCAAGCGTGAGAAGCGCGCCGCCAAGAAGCGCGCCTTCGAGGAAGTTCCGGCGGTTCAATCGCATGACGGCCTCAGGTGATCTGGAATTGGGGCGCGGCGGCGCAGAGACCGGCGATGTGGGCGACGCGCTTTTCGTCCGCAACCGGCTGAGCGGGGTCGAGGCCGAGGGCGGCCGTGAACGTATCGCCTGCGGCTCGCGAGCCGGAAAAGAAGGCCAGCCAATGCGCGACGAGATCGCCAGCGCTCGGCGGAGCCGGATGGTGGAGCGCCTTCGGATCGCCTGTGTTCCATGCATTCGCCGCGAGCTTGGCCAAAAGGACCCAGCGCTCGCGAAGATGCTCGGGCGTAAGGTAATAGTCTGCGCTTGCCGGCCGTCCGTCCGGCGAGGGCCAGCCGAAAAGCCGCTGCCCGCACAGCGCGAGCTGATGAAAGAGCGGCTGCGTCGGCGCAAGATTGATCTCGGTCGCGCGCGCAAAGCTGACGGTAAGGGCGAGCGGCGACCTCGGCTTTGCGCCGCGGGATGCCGCGAACTCCTTCGACAAGGCGATGTGCTTCACGACGAGCGCAATCTGGTCCGGCTTTTTTGCGCTCTCCGTCCAGACCTTCGCGGCGCTCTCAACAAGGCTTTGCGGCGGGTTGTCGCTCACGAAACGGCGGCACAGCTTGAGCGACACATGGCGCGCCGTCGCAGGGTGAAACGCGACAAGATCGAGAACCTTGCGCCCATCGGCCATCGGCGCGGCAAACGGCGCAAACTCCGTCGCCAGCACGCGTTTCTGATAACCGTCGTGCCAGCCTTCGACATGGACGAACTTACCGGTTCGCGGCAGATCGGTCGCGCCATCGAGGCGCTGCCCGTTCTCGATGGTCCAGCCCGTGAAGGCGCGGGCCGCCTCATACACATCCTCATCGATGTAGCCGTGCGGCGCGCCGTTACCCGCGCCCGGCACGTCGCGCCAGCGGTCGTAGCGGTCGTTGAGGTAAGCGTCGCGGCCGAGCGTGTGCAGCTCCATGAGTTCGCGCGCGTAATTCTCGTTGGCCGCGCCCGCCCGCGAGGACGCATTCGAGAGGTAGATCAGCATCGCCGGGCTCGACGCCACCGCTTCGAGCAGATCGCGGAAATTGCCGAGCGCATGCGCCCGGATCGTCTCCCTGTCGTAAACCGGCAGGGCGCAGCCGATCCTCTTGTCGTCGCTGGCGAGGACGTTGAAATGATCGTGCCAGAAGGCGACGACCTGCTCGTAAAGCTGCGCCCGGCTGTGAGCGGCGCGCAGCACCGTCGCGGCGGCCACCTCCTGGTAGGGCCGCGCCTGCTCCTCCGGCGGTTTCGCGACTTTCGGTTCGTGGAGCGACCAGGCCGTCTCGATCGGCGCATCGAGATAGGTGAGAGGCCGCATTTCATCGAGCGCAGGCCAATTGCGCGTGTCGCCATTCGGCGCCGGCTGGCCATTGCCCGCCGCATATTTGATCTGAAGCTTGAAGGAGCCGAGGCGGCGCTCGAGGTCGGGGTCCTTTAATGCCTTTGGATCGAGCTGCCGGTCGAGCCACGCCGCCAAACCTGAGAGGCTGACTTCTTCAGCGTCTTCCTTGTGAGGCGCATAGCAAAGACGCGACAACGGGAAGCCTAACGTTTCCATGCTCAAATATACCGTTTCGATGACTGCTCCAGCCCTAACAGCGCTTCAAGCCTGATTTGTGGCGGGACGGCGCATTATTGTTTCACTGTTTCGCGGCGCAGAGGAAGCGCGACAAATGCATACGATTTTATGAAGACATCGAGGAAAAGACTTGAGCACTACCCACGAAAATGCCTGGAGATGAACGGCATTTCAAACAGCCGCTTCCGCAACGGTTCAGGCTGCGGCGCTTACTTCCCCCGAAGAGTGCTCAGTGCTCGCACGACGAAGCCCGCGCCGCCCCCGGTAATGCACGCATCTGGCGGGACGGACCAGACGACGGCGGGAAGAAGGGAGCGGCGCTCGGCTCCCCCCCGCCAGGCAACATTATCCAAATACCACCACCCTGACGACACCCGACCAGAACAGCAGGCAAAACACCAGAGCTACAGACCAAAAGAGCGCCAACTCCCAACCGGGATGAGGAACAGTGTACGCCTCAACAATCCCGGGTTCGCGATCGTGCGTCATTCCGGCATCTCCCCGCAGCGTTTCCAACTCGAAGCAGAACGATGAACTCAGGGTTTTTATTCCTCCGCCGCTCGTCAAAGGCGTCAAACGCAAGGCGCGATTACGCGCCGCAATGACGATGAAAGTCAGTGAAAATTCCTGGCTTCGCCAACGGGAAGGCAGCCTTTTTGGCTGCCTTCTTAAAGCCGCTAGTTCCCAGGCCGGTCGAGTGAAGCCTTCTTTCCCGGCCGGGACGCGATCGGGCCCGCCACAGCTTCCGTATAAGTGAGCTGGCTGAAGATGCTGAGCCGCCTGCGCTTTTGGGCATAACTGAGCGACTTGTTTCCAGCGACCTCCTGACAATAAGCGGCGGTCAGGCCGTTGACCAGATCCGCAGGCGAGGCATTCGGGACAGCTGCCTTTATCTGGGGCACCAGTTTTTCAACGCTGGGCACGACGTTGTTGTCGTCAAGAGAGTGCAGGATATTGGCCGCCATGGCATTCGCTTTGTCAAAAACCGTATTCGCGCCGCCCGCGAGCCTGACCGGGCACTGCGTTGCCCCTTGGCCTAGCGCAAGCATCAACGGCGTGCCCTTCCGGAGGTCCGCTACAAGAAAGCCATCGGCGTTTGCCGGCGCGTTATTCCCCCATTTCGTGCGGACGTAGTTTGCAATGGCTGCGATCTGACCGTCGTCGAGGTAGTCCGCGAAGGATGGCATGGGGCCGAACGTATCTGTGGCCGGAAGTCCGCCGAGAACCACTTTGATGATGTCCTGAGGGCCTTCAGCCTTCACGCTGCCGTTATTGGCGAGCGCAGGGATCTTGCCTTTGAGCCCCTGTCCGTCAAGCTGATGGCAGGAGGCGCAATTATTGAGGTAAAGCGTAGCGGCCCCATCGCCCGCGCCCAATGAGGACGTCGCCGTCACCTGCCTCGGAGGCGCCGATTTCAGATAGGCGATGATGGACTTCAGATCGCCGTCGGTCAGATTCTTGAGGTCGTCGTGGACGACCTCGGCCATAGGCCCCGCCACAATCCCGTGCTCCGGCGCGACGCCTTTCTTGAAGTAGGATAACAGCTCGCCGTCCGGCCAGCTTCCAATGCCCTGCGCCCAATCCGAGGTGATGTTAGGGGCATACCAGCCTTGAATGGCCGCGCCTTCCAGGGCCTCTCCGCTTTCGCTGGCTTGAGCGATATTGCGCGGCGTGTGGCATTGGCCGCAATGCGCAAGGCCCTCCACAAGGTAGGCGCCGCGATTGATCGCAGCGGATTTGCCGGGATCGGGTTCAAATTCGCCGGGCTTGAAGAAGAGCGCGCGCCAAGCCGCCAAGCCTTCTCGGATATTGAACGGAAAGGCAAGTTTGTTCGGTTTTTTCTCGGAGCGGATCGGCTTCAGCGAAAAAAGATAGGCTTTGATCGCAAGAACATCGTCCCGCGTCACCTTTGTGAAGGACGTAAAAGGCATTGCCGGGTAGAGATAGTCGCCGTTTGGCGTGATGCCGTTATGGAGCGCTTTATAGAACTGATCGTCGGTGTAGGCGCCGATTCCTGTGTCCTTGTCCGGCGTTATATTCGACGAGTAGATAACGCCGAAAGGCGTGGGGATCGCACGGTTGCCAGCGAAGGCCTCTCCGCCCGGATCAGTGTGACAGGACACACACCCGCCCGCGGTGGTGAGGTATTTCCCTTTGTTGACGAGATCGGAGTTCGTCTGGGCGAAGGCCGCCTCGAACGGCCCCCCAAGGCATAATGTCAAGACGATTGCCGCGCCGGCCCGGCATATGCTGGAAATGGCCATGCTCGCACTCTCTCCATATAACGATCGTGCAAGTCGGAACGCGGGGTTGGGCGAGTGAGTTCCGGGAGCGTGTGCCTAATAAAGTTTTTTCGCCGCCTTGAATTGCTCGTTGCACCGAGTTTGAATAGGACGCCTTTCCATCAGTCCCCGGCGGTCTACGATTTGCACCGGACCGTAACGCGTTCCGCGAACTGCGCGCCCAGGTTGCTGGCGGGATCGATGTTTTCGCCGAGCTGAGACAGCTTGGCCTCCTTGGCCGCCGGGCGGTCTCCGACATGGGCCTTGCAGTCGACGGGCTTCGCCGACACAATCCTGACCGGCGTTTTGCCGTTGAAGGTGAGCGACACATACATGCCGGGATCGTAGACCGCGAAGCTGAAAGTCTTTCAGCTTTTCGTAAGGAACCGGCGTCTCAAGCGGCACGGTGAAGTAAAGCGTCAGGAGCTTGTCCTTGTATTCCAGGCGATAATCGACCGGGTTCTTGATCGGAATTTTCGCGTCCCCGATGAACGGAAAGGTGAAATACTCGAATTCCTTCAGCGCCTCGATATTGGTCTTCGCAAGTGGCGCAAGCTCTTCCTCGCTGTAGACGCCG
This sequence comes from uncultured Alphaproteobacteria bacterium, assembly GCA_963727795.1. Classification (GTDB taxonomy): domain Bacteria; phylum Pseudomonadota; class Alphaproteobacteria; order Rhizobiales; family Rhodomicrobiaceae; genus Rhodomicrobium. The sequence goes on along the minus strand of CAVSHC010000001.1, from coordinate 70,220 downwards.
TCGCCGTTCGTATCGAGCCCATCGATGGCGAAGTTCGTGTACATCTCATCGAAGGTCCATTTGTGCCTGAAGCCTGTGACTTCCTTGTCCGGGCCAAGCTCGACTTCCGTTTCCATCGGTGACCCACACATGGGGATGCGCAACCGCAACCCCGCCCGAGATGGCGGCGGTGAGAAGAACGGCGAGGCCGGCCTTAAGAAGGTGAAAAAGTCTCATGGTCCTATGATCTTGTAACAGATTGGCCGAAGGCAATGCTGCAATTCCGGCTTTTTTCGGCCGGACCAGCGAACTCGCGGCAGGTGGGCCTCAATGCGAATCAAGCTGCACGAGCAGGCAAGTCTTGCCATCATCGGGACTGGTATACATCCTGGCTTTCTTCTGCGGCGAAAACTGCTACAGAGAAGGTCTGCGTAGCTTGTTCGAGTCGGGCAACCTTGAAGAGGTGGAGGTTCCTATGACACGGGCGCTTCTCAAATCCATCATGATCGGCGGCGCGATGTGCGCCGCGGCTGCCGCCCAGCCGGCTCGCGCGCAGGATGCTATCGCGGTCGGCGAACTGACCTGCGGCATCAAAGGCGGCATGAGCTTCATCATCGGCTCCACGAGGGAGCTTCGCTGCATTTTCCGCGCGAGTCCCAACGATCCGGGACAGCGCTACGAAGGCATGATCGAGAAATTCGGGCTCGATATCGGCGTCACGGCAACGCGCTGCTGGCCTGGACGGTCTTCGCTCCGACAAGCCGGATCGACGCGGGCGCCCTGGCCGGGCGATATGTCGGCGTTTCGGCTGACGCCTCTGTCGGCGTGGGCGGCGGCGCGAACGTGCTCGTTGGCGGTTCGAGCAACACCATTTCGCTTCAGCCTGTCAGCGTGCAAGGCCAGACCGGGCTTAATGCGGCGGTGACCGTTTCGTCCGTGCAGTTGACGCCGTTCTACGAGGATTGACGATGGAGCGGGGGCGAGACAGGCACATCTTTGACGAGAAGCCTGAGAGCAGCCGCTCTGCGCCCTCGCGATAGGCGGTTTTGCCGGTCAGGCCGCCGGGTTTGAATGCGCCGGCAGCCGGTGCGCGGAAGCCCGGCGCATCCCTCCGCCGCAGGTCCACAAGGGCGCTCACGATTATCGAAAGCAGACTCTGCTGTTGCGAGCCTCCTCCCGGATGGGGATGGTATCGCCGTCAAAGGTTCCTTCACGACTGCAGCCAGCCTCTCGTCGTCGTCGACGAGCTCGGCGGCAACGTCTCCGTTCACGAGAACTGGTGAGCCTCGAACAGAAACGTCGACGGCCGCTTTACTCGGCGGCTCGCACCAGCGCCGCGGATGGATGCCGGGTGTCGCCGCGCTTGTTCTGCCGCCTGACATAGGTGATGGTCGAGTCTGGCTCCTGCGCCTTGGCCTTCAGAGCAGCAATAAGGGCATCCTCAGCGACGACGGTGATGTGGCCGCTTTTGCCCTTCATCTTCAAACCAACGATGTACTGCATACGCGCGCTCCTACTCATCCCCCCGGGCTTCAGTCTACCAAGCCTTCCCCGATGTCCTAAGCGCAAAAGACTGGCATTTTGAATACAACACCAGACTGCGCCGGTAGGGCCGGGGCAGCGCTCCGAAAATTATCCGGAGCGCCCTTCGAGGCGGGCCTTTAAGCGTAATCGTCGCCGCCGCCGCCGAAATCGTCGTCGCCGCCGAAGTCGGTATCGCCGCCATAATCGGCCTGTTGATACCCTTCATCGCCGCGGTTGCGATCTTGATCCGCGATCGTCGTCGCGCTGAGGCTGTCTTGCGGAAGCGTCCCCGCCAGGGCTCCGCCTGCCAGGCCGCTATGGCCGGAAAACAGCGAATTGATGCCTTGGAACAGCAAAGCGCCGCCCGCGACGCCGGCGGCCGTTTGGGCCGCGCCGCGCAAGAAGCTGCCGGTCTGCGCAGGCTGCATCACAGGCCCCTGCCCCTGCCCCGGCGCATAACCGTAGCCCGCCCCTGGCCGTAGCCGGAGGAGGCGGGAGGCGCGTCCTGACGGCCCCAGGGATTCACCCGCGGCACGCTGCCGGAAGGAGGGCGCGGATGGCTGGGAGCGCCCGAACAGGCCTCCGAGGAAGCTGCCGGACCGTTCCTGCGGCGGCGGGCCTCTCGCTCAGCTGCCGCTGCAAATCCTCGATCTGAGACTTCGCATTCCTGAGCGCGAAATCCTGCATGATCACCGTCTGGGCAAGCACGTAGGCTGTATCCGGGCGTTCCATCGACGAGCTGGCGTATGAACTGCTCGGCTTCGGGATCTTTCTGTTGCGGCGGCACATTCTTGACGCGTTGCGCCAGGGCGCTGAGAAGCTGCCGTTCTTCGGGTGTCATTCGAGTTACCTCAAGGCTGTTTCACCAAACCAAATCGGATCGGGTCATCGCCAGCGTCTGGCGTTCGCTCCGCCATACTCTCATTTGGAGAGGCAAATCGATTTGAAAAGAGGCGACTGTAGCGCAGCCGCAAAGATGCCCGCCGGCGAAGGCGGGCGCTTCGGGTGGTCGGCGGCTCGATGTCAGCCGCGCACCCGGCTCACATCGCGCACGGCTCCGCGCGCCGCGCTTGTCGCCATCGCGGCGTAGACTTTCAACGCCTGGCTGACGGGGCGCTCGCGGCCGAGCGGCTTCCACGCCGTCCCCGCCCCGCGCCGTCATTGCGTCGCGCCGCGCCGCAAGTTCGGCCTCGCTCAAGCGCACATCGATGCTGCGCGCCGGGATGTCGATATCGATGATGTCGCCCGGCTCGATCAGCGCGATGGCGCCACCCTCCGCCGCCTCCGGCGAGACATGGCCGATGGAAAGCCCGGCTGTGCCGCCCGAGAACCGCCCATCGGTAATCAAGGCGCATTGCTTGCCGAGGCCCATGCTTTTCAAGTAGCTGGTGGGATACAGCATTTCCTGCATGCCGGGGCCGCCGATGGGGCCTTCGTAGCGGATGACCACGACATCGCCAGCCTTCACGCCGCCGCCGAGGATCTTGCTCACCGCCTCTTCCTGGCTTTCGCAAACCAACGCCGGAGCCGGAAAATTTGAGGCAGCTTTCGTCGACGCCGGCCGTCTTCACGATGCAGCCATCGGTGGCGATATTGCCGTAAAGAACCGCCAGGCCGCCATCCTGTGAGAAGGCGTTTTCCGCCGACCGGATCACGCCCTTGGCGCGGTCCAGGTCGAGCGCATCGGCGCGCTTCGCATTGGCTGAAAGCTTCCGTCGTCCGCACGCCGCCCGGCGCCGCGCGATAGAAGTCCTTCACCTCGGCATATTCGCGTGCGCGCGATATCCCAGCGATAGAGCGCATCGGCGACGGTTGGCGCGTGAACGGTCGCGCAGTCCCGATGGATGAGGCCCGCGCGGTCAAGCTCGCCAAGGATCGCCATGATGCCGCCCGCGCGGTGCACATCTTCAAGGTGGACGTCGCTCTTGCTCGGCGCGACCTTGCAGAGGCACGGCGTGCGGCGCGAGAGCCTGTCGATGTCGGCCATGGTGAAGGGAACGCCGCCCTCCTCCGCCGCCGCCAGCAAATGCAGCACCGTGTTCGTCGAGCCGCCCATGGCGATGTCGAGCGTCATGGCGTTTTCGAACGCTTCGAAGTTGGCGATCGAGCGGGGCAGCGCGCTCTCGTCGCCGCTTCTCGTAATAGCGCTTCGCCAGATCGACGATGAGGCGGCCCGCTGTCGAGGAAAAGTGTCTTGCGGTCCGCATGGGTGGCGACGATCGTGCCGTTGCCGGGCAGCGAGAGGCCAAGCGCCTCGGTCAGGCAGTTCATGGAGTTCGCGGTGAACATGCCCGAGCAGGAGCCGCAGGTCGGGCAGCTCTCGCGCTCATAGGCGAGCGCCTCTTCGTCGCTGACGTTCTTGTCCGCGCCCTTGATCATCGCGTCGATGAGGTCGACCGCGACGGTCTTGCCCTTGAGCGTGACCTTGCCCGCCTCCATGGGGCCGCCCGAGACGAAGATGGCGGGGATGTTGAGGCGCAGCGCCGCCATCAGCATGCCGGGCGTGATCTTGTCGCAATTCGAGATGCAGACGAGCGCGTCGGCGCAGTGGGCATTGACCATGTACTCGACGGAGTTGGCGATCAGCTCGCGGCTCGGCAGCGAATAGAGCATGCCGCCGTGGCCCATCGCGATGCCGTCGTCGATGGCGATGGTGTTGAATTCCTTGGCGACGCCGCCCGCCTGCTCGATCTCGCGCGCGACGAGCTGGCCGAGGTCCTTCAGGTGAACGTGCCCCGGCACGAACTGGGTGAAGGAATTGGCGATGGCGATGATGGGCTTGCCGAAATCTTCATCCTTCATGCCGGTGGCGCGCCAAAGTCCGCGCGCGCCTGCCATGTTGCGGCCGTGGGTGGAGGTTCTCGAGCGATAGTCGGGCATTGGCGAAGCTCACAAGGTCGGCGCGTCATGCGCGCGCAGGTTTCTCCCGCAGAGATTATCGCGGACTTTCAGCGGTAGATACGCCCAACGATAAGGGGCGTCAATTCGGCGGCGCGCGATTGCCGCCGGGGATTTCAGCGCCGCTCAAGGTTGGAGAAAGGCAAAAGCCGGGGCGATCGCAAGCAGGCAGTCCGTGGCATGACCAACGAAGGGACGGTGAGATTAACATGGTTCAAGTATCGCCGGACCGAGAAGAGACATTCTGGCGATCGACCGGACTTTCCCCTGTTGAGTGCTGAGCGCGGAAGTGTTTTAGACAAATTAGTGGTTTGTATGGCAGGTCATGGCGAGATACGTGCCTTCAATATTGCAGCGCATGCCGCTGGTAATGTTAGATACCCGTTTGGTTTTACACTTTTTCTATGAGTATATTCCGTAGCTATCCCCGTATGAACAAATCACCGAGCATGCCAGTTCATCCTCTTGAGAACGGAAACAGCGAATACGTACTGACCGACCATAACTAAAAATTGCCGATAAGCGCGGCATCAGAAAGCACGGTCGTAACATGCATCTTCAAGGAGCGCGCGTCCTCATTGTCGAGGATGACTGCGTGGTCGCGATGGCGGCCATGGACATGGTGAAGTGTCTTGGTGGGATTGTTGCGGGAACAGCCCGCTCAGTCACCGCCGCCAAAGAGAAAATCCAGCAACCAAGGCTCGATTGCGTGATGCTTGATCTCAACCTCAACGGTGAGCTATCCTTTTGCATTGCAAGCGAACTGCAAGAGCGTGGAATTCCCTTCGTTTTCTGCACCGCCTACAGCCATGCGTTTGTGGGGTTTGAACATGTCCCTCGCGTTTTAAAACCCTACTGCGAGCGGGATTTGGTCGCTGCGTTCAACGCGGTGCCTGTACTGATCTAAGCATTTGAATGCGCGCCTCGTGGCGTCCGCACGATTTCCGCATTCTGGAGGTCAAGCCGCCGCAACTCTTTTTTGGGCAGAATGTCCCAAATCGACCCGCAGTTCCCATGCGTTTTGCCGTAAGAGATCACAAGACGCAGGGCATTCGGCGGTGAACCCAGCCTAGCGCTTGCGCACGAAAACCGTGCCCGCCGAATAGCCTGCGCCGAAGCTGCAGATCAGCCCGGCATCGCCCGCCGCCATGTCTTCGCGAATGTTTGTGGAAGGCGATGATCGACCCGGCCGAGGAGGTGTTGGCGTATTCGTCCAGGATGATGACGTTCTCTTCGCGGGTGGGATGGCGGCCGAGCACCTTGTGGCCGATCATCTCGTTCATGTTGATGTTGGCCTGGTGCAGCCAGAGCCGCTTCAGCTTGCGCGGATCGATCCCGAGGTCGGCGGCATGGTGGACGATCAGGTCCGCAACCATCGGCACCACCTCCTTGAACACCCTGCGGCCCTGCTGGACGAACAGCTTGTCCGGCAGGTCGCGGCCTTCGGGGCAGGCGCGGTTCAGGAAGCCGAAGTTGTTGCGGATGTTGTTCGAGAAATGCGTGGCGAGCCGGGTTCCCAGGATGTCCCAGCCGCCCTCGGCTTTGTCGGCTCGCTCGACGATCACGGCGGTGGCCACGTCGCCAAAGATGAAATGGCTGTCGCGATCCCTGAAGTTCAGGTGGCCGGAACAGATTTCCGGGTTGACGATCAGCACGGCGTCCACCGAGCCGGCAGCGATGAAATCGGCCGCCGTCTTGATCCCGAAGGTCGCCGACGAGCAGGCCACGTTCATGTCGAAGGCGAAGCCGCCGAGCCCGAGAGCCGCCTGCACCTCGACCGCCATGGCGGGATAACCGCGCTGCATATTGGAGCAGGCGCACAGCACCGCCCCGATCCGTTTGCGCGGCTTGGCCCAGCTGCTCCAGCGCGTCGAGCGCGGCCTTGACCGCAATCTCGGCCAGGATCGAAATCTGCTCGTTCGGGCGCTCCGGTATGACCGGCCGCATCACCGCGGGGTCGAGGATGCCCGCCTTCGCCACCACATAGCGCGACTTGATGCCCGACGCCTTCTCGATGAACTCGACCGAAGAGGGCGGAAGAGCCTCGATGCGCCCTTCCGCGATGGCCGCCGCGTTCTCTGCGTTGAATCGCTCGACATAAGCGTTGAAGGCCTCGACAAGCTCGGCGTTGGAAATGCTCTCGGGCGGCGTGTAGAGGCCGGTCGCGGCGATGACTGCAGGGCGCAAGGGACGCTCCGGTAACCTTGGTTGAACGTGGCAGGAATTCGGCTCCGGCCGTTCATCAGTTTTCAGCTGTCTTCGAGAGGAAGTCCAGTGGCCCTATCCCCGCATGTGCATCATTCCGGCCGCGCACAAGCTTCATCCCAAGCTTGTTGAGGGATAAAGCCTGGTTTTCAGACTTTTCCCGCAGCCCTTTGAGCGATGCGGCCTCTGCGCGCACCCCGAAAGTCGAGCCTGCGCCTGCTAGCGCGATTCGCCCTGCCCAGGCGGCGCGGCGGCCCCTTCGTCGACATGCAGATGCTCGCGCAGGCTCTTCTTGAGCCGCTCCATATAGCCCGAGCGCTTCTTGCCGTATTGGAGGACGCGCGCCTTTTCGAGCGTGACGAGGCCGCTCTCCATCATTTCGTCCAGGACCGGCAGAAACGCGTTGATTTTCTCTTCGGCGTCGCAGATCTCGATGACGATGGGCCGGTCGTCCTTCCCGAAAAAATGCGGCTTGTGCATGCGGCTCGACTGCCCGAAGCCCAGAGGCCCCTTGAGAACGGTGGCCCCTGCGAGATTCATCTCGCGCGCCTTCATGACAATGGCCCGGTAGAGCGGCTCCTCCACCCCATAGCGGTCGCCGGCGCCGGTGAAGATGCGAAGAAGCACGGCTTCATGCGGCACATCCATGCCTAGCCCCCTTTCGTTTGGCGGCCAACGCGCATCATGGTCACTTTTTCCAAGGTCACGAGGCCGGAGCCGATCATGCGATCGAGCTGAGGCAGGAACGCGCCGATCTTCTCCTCGAGATCGACGATCTCCACGATGGCGGGAAGGTTGCCCGGCGCGTCGACGTTGAATTCGTCGTTCACCCGATCGCCGTGGCCGTAAGAGAGCGGACCATGGAACACAGTGGCTCCCGCGAGCTTCGCCGTGTACGCGGCGTCGACGATAGCGCGGCAAAGCGTGCGCCCGCGGGCGCGATCGGACTCGCCGACAAACACACGAAGCAGAACGGCGTCCCGAGGCGTTTCCATGCCCTGGCCCCCAAAGTCGCGAAGAGCGAGTGTAAGTTGAAAATTGCGGCCTGTTAAGGGGGCTACGGCGGCTCCGTCACCTCGGACAGTGTTGGTCGCGTCTCTGCTTTATCTCAGGCGGCAAAAAGCCCGGTTATGGCAGGCGAATTGTTGGCGCGACATCAAAACATATAAGTACTATTGGGGCCGTTTTGTTAAGCGCTCGCCTTAATTTTATACCTCAGCTCAACCTTATTCGAAGGGGAATATGGCATACCTCAATGCGACATCATTCGAGCCGATTTTGGGGAAACAAATGCGCGCATACCGCTCAGACGACGCTTCGAAGTCTTCCTCACAATGCTTGCCGGAGTGAGCGGCATGTCAGGCTTCCCAGTCCCCGCCAACGAAGACGAACGCCTGAAGGAGCTGCAAAGACTGCGTTTCCACGAATGGGGCGCGGGCGCCGCCCTCGATCAACTATGCGCAATCGCGTCCAGAATGCTTGAAACTCCTATCGCGCTTGTCTCGCTTGTCGATCGGAACGAAACTATATTCGCCGGTAAGACCGGCCTCGACGCGGATCGAATCTCGAGGGAGATTGCGTTCTGCGCCCATACGATCATGGCGTCGCAGCCACTCATCGTTGAGGATGCCGGAAGCGATCCGCGATTTTTCAAAAATCCGCTCGTGACAGAAAGCCCAAAGGTCAGAGCCTATCTGGGAATCCCCCTTGAGACGTCGCATGGGTTTCGCGTCGGCGCGCTGTGCGCCGTCGACCGGACGCCGCGCTCGTTCAAGGAATGCGATGTCCAAACTCTCACAAACCTTAGCCAGATCGTCGTTTCGATCCTCAGCAGCTATCGGATGACGCTGGACCTGGACGACCAGTTGAAAAATGCGATCGCGCTTCAGAACGACATGCTGCCAAACGCCGCGAGCGTAGCGCGCCTCCAACGGAACTGCGCTTTGGACTTGTCCAGCTATTACAGGCCGCTCGACGGCATTGGAGGAGATATTTGGGGGATCGAAGCCACTGGCCCCCAGCGTCTTTTGCTCTACGCCGCCGATTTCACGGGTCATGGCGTCGCCGCCGCGCTCAACACCGCGCGCTTCCATTCCTTCGTGCATATCAATCGCCGGCGGACCGACAAGCCAGCGTCGATGCTGCGGCGTTTGAACCAAAGGCTGCACGAGGTGCTGCCCATCGGTCAGTTCGCGACCATGTTCTGCGCAACCCTCGATTTCAAAGCGCGGACAATGGAATACGCCTCGGCGGGCGCGCCTCCTCAGCTCTATCGCCGCTCGTCGGCACACCCCTTTGAACTCCTTTCCCGGCCAAACCTGCCCCTCGGTATTCTCGCCGATGCCGACTATGGCAGCGATAAGGTTCCGTTCCAGGAGGGAGGGGTGCTTGTCCTTTACACCGATGGGGTCATAGAAACGCCAAAACCGCCGCAATCGGTGTTTACGCCCGCCTCCCTGAGGGAATTCCTGAACGCTTCCAGACAGGGCGCCGCTTTCGATATGCTCCAAAATATCACCAGCCGGCTATTTTCTGAGCCAACCGTCAAAGCGAACGATGACCTCACGCTGATCGTCGCAAGGCACACGGGCGAGGAGAAGGAACAGGTTGCCGATTACGAGATATAACAGCCTCAGCTGCGCCACGCTGCCGGAATGCGCGTGAATAAGGCTGTGGGCCGGCGCTTTCACCGCCAACCCGGGCGCTTGGCCCGGCTCGGGCCAAGCTTCTGATTTCAAGTGCAATTCCTGTGCCTGGGTCGCGCGGAATGCTTCGATGCGTCAGGAGAATGTCTTCCAGCGCATCACTTGATCACCAAGACCGCGGACGGCGCGTGCTCCACCAAACGGTCGGTGGTGCTGCCGATGAGGCGGTTATAGAGCGCCGAATGGCCCATATAGCCGATGACGAGGAGATCGAACCGGCCTTTTTCAACGAAATCGCAAATGGTGGAAACGGGGTGACCGACAAGGACGTGCGGGGTGAGCGTTACCCCTTGCGCTTGCGCCTGCGCGACCGCCCGGCTTGTGACAGCCTCATAAACGTGATTGGCTTCGCTCTTCTCTTCGATGACTTCGTCGACCGAAGCAGGGAAGCTCGGCAGTTCCTCCACCGAAACCATGTGGAGCTCCGCGCCCTGCTCTTTCACCAGCTTGATCGCCGCCGAGAGCGCGCGCGCCGCCCCCTCCGATCCGTCATTGGCGATGAGAATCTTCCTAAACATGCGATCCTTCCTCGATACTGGCCTCATTCACATCCAAGGTCTCAAATGCTGGCGCTTCCCTGGGTTTCAATTCCGGCATGAACCATCTTTGCGCGATCAGAGTTGGAACGACAGCGCTGCCGATCACGGCTGTCACCAAAATCGTATACTGATACTGGTCGATGATATGATTGGTGAGGCCGAAAAGCGCAGAGATGCTGCCGAAGGTAAGCCCTGTCGACATCAGAAGCGTCGTGTACATCCCCTCCCTGGGTTCAAAATTGAAACGCCGCGTCAGAGGCAGGATTCCTACGAATTTGGTCGCCATCTTGATCAAAAGGAATACGCCGATCAGCCCCGCCGAAGCGGCGACCGCATCGAACTGAACAAGGGAACCCGCCTTCAAAAAGTAGAAGGGCGTCAGAATCGTGAAGGCGATGATGCGGAAACGATGGCCAAGTTCCTGGTCCTTGAGGAAGGAGGGAGCAAGCGCCATGCCGATGAGATAGGCAGGGAGGACCGCCTCACTGCCTGCGATTTGGGAAAGGCCGCCGAGGGATAGCAAGGCAAGCACAACGAATTTCGCTTGGGGCTCGCTGACCCGGTGTCCTACAGCCTCGAAAAACCACGGCGCAAATCTCGGAAGAAACCAAAGCATAACGGCTGTCGCCGCCCCGAAAAGGGCAAGCCAGAGATCGTAGTGTGCGAAGACGATGCCGAGAGCCAGAACCGTTCCAAGATCATTAATGAAGCAGGCGGCCAAAATGATCTTGCCGAGTTCGGTTTTGTTGAACCCGGTTTCGACCATGACCGCGTAGACGACCGCAACCGAGGTTGTCGAAAGCGATATGCCTGCGATCTGCGCCTGCGGCCACGGCCATCCGAGGCCAAAATGGGCGTAAGCGAGCACACCGAGATAAGGGGCGAAAAAGCCAACGACCCCAATCCCGACGCTTGCTCCGAGATTGTTCCGGATCACCTTCATCTCAATCTCGGTGCCTGCGAGAAAGGTCAGCAGAATGGCTCCGAATCCAGCGAGGTAGTTGACCCAAGGCGTTAAGTCGAGCCCGATCGTGTTGCCCGCGATTGCGCCAACGACGATCTCGACGAGCGCGACCGATATGGCCACCCGAATGGAAATGATGGATGCGGCAAGAGCAAGCGCAATCCAAACCGATGACGCCAGCCAAACGTTGGTCATGATGAACTCCTTCCGTCGGGAGGCGCCATGCAACCTCCGAGCCAAGCCTGAGCGCGAGTGGAATGGAAAGAGCTGCTTGATCCAGGCGCACTCCTACCGTCACAGTCGCGGTAGGAGTCATCAGCCCGCAGGCGGTTTGAGGGGAACTCCATCCCCTTTGCGTGCCCGAAAGCTAGAGGAGCTTCCGGCGGAGGTCAACGGGACAAACGAACACGCCGGATTTCTATGGCTGGTTTTGAGTCTCTGTCCCTTCAAAGTAGCGCAGTCACTCGCTTTCGAGCTGGTAGGCTTCCTTCACGCCGGGATGCAGAACCTTCGCCTGAAGCGCCAGCAGAATGAGGCTGGCGTCAAGCCCCTCCCCGGCTTCGAGCGCGGCCTCGATCCTGCGTTCGGCCGCAAGAGCCGCCTCCTCGCCATTGGCCGCGGCGAAGGCCTCGCGACCCGTCGCGCAATAGGCAAGGAGCAAGGCGGTTTCGCTATAGTCTTGCCGGGCCGGGTCTTCGCCCTTGGCGTCTTTGAGCAGATTAAGGACGGTCAGCTTGACGGCATCGGGAACGAGGTTGGGATGAAGGTCGAAGGCGCGAAGCGCCTTGTCGAGCGAGCGCAGGTCTTCCGAACGCCCGAACATGCCTAGAAATCCAAGGGAGGGTCGCGCCATGATGGGTCCTGCATAGTGCCTGCTGAAGGAACGTTACCAGCGGCGCCAGCCGCCGCCAAGCACGGCAACTCAAGCGCAGTGGCGAAGCTGGGTCCCTGCCCATGTTTCTTAAGCAAAAGCCCTCAATTTGAATGCCGGGCTTGAACCGCTCCTGAGAAAGGAGTTTTCTGCTGCCGCGCGCGCCCTCACAATCGCCGGTCCTGCGCTGTGCTTTCGAAACGGGGAGAGAGAGACAATGTTTGCACGAAGGTCGATCCTTAAGGCGGGCGCCGCGGCCGGGCTTCTACCCGCGCTCGGCGAGGCGGCGAAAGCCCAGGAGTTCGACCGCAGCCGCGACATCATGCTGGTGATCGCGACCGCGAAAGGCCAGGCGGAAAATCTCCTGGCGCTGGCGCTGTTCTCGAACCTGTCGGCGGACAGCAGCGGCGCGGTCGAAAGCGCTAACGAGCGCATATCCGGCTCGCTGGCGGGGGTTATCGGCGGCGTGCCGGCGGAGGAGGCGAGGATCTATTCCGAGCCGGCGCAGACGATGATCGCGGAGCAGATCACCGAGCAGGGCGTGCCCCTCGTTCCGCAGGAGCGCACGCCCATCATTCCAGGGGAGCCGTCCAAGCCGGCGTCCGGGGAGCTGCTCGAAATCGTCGCCAGCATTGTCAAGGACGCCTTCGGCGTGAAGGAGCTCAACGCATCGGGCCTCACGGACGCAGCCTCGGAGCTCGGGCTCGCCGGCATCATGGGCCGGATCGGGGAGATGATACGCTCGAACAATTGGGCGCTCGCAGCCGCATTCTTGCGCGCGCTGCTGAGCCAGCTGGCGGGCGCGGCCCAGACTGTCCCTGCCTTGCAGAAGGCATTCGGCGAGCAGGCGGTGAAAGAGATGCTGGCGGGCGTGTCCGCCCGGTTCGCGCCCTTCCTTGGATGGCCGATCCTGATCGCTTCGATCCTGTTCTCCATCAAGAAGCACCAAGACCAGCTTATGGCGGCGCTCGACAAGTCCCGGCCGTAAGCGATCGGCGGAAAATACTCCCGCAAAGGCGATCGGATTATTGTCTGGCGGCGATGGCGTCCGCCATCGCGAGGGTTTGGCGCGCGATGTCGGCGTGCAGGCGCTCCACCATGCGGCCGTCCAGGCTGATGGCGCCCTTGCCCCGATTTTCCGGCAGTTCGAACGCCGCGACGATCTTCCGGGCGGCTGCGATCTCGTCCGCGGACGGCGAGAACACCTCGTTGCAGATCGCAAGCTGGTTGGGATGGATCAGCGTCTTCCCGTCCATGCCGAGCGCGCGGCCCTGAAGGCATTCGGCCCTGAACCCCGCTTCGTCCGAAAGCGCGTTGTAGACGCCATCGACCACCGTGACGCCGAAAGCGCGCCCGGCCGCCACCGTAAGCGACAGATAGGCGATGAGCGGCAGCCTGTCCGCCTGGACCTGGATGCGCGTGGCCTTGATGAGATCGTTCGTCCCGAGAACGAAACAGGTGAGCGGCATGTCCGGGGACGCGGCGGCGGCTGCGATTTCCTTCAGGTTGAAGATCGCAAGCGGAGTCTCGATCATCGCCCACAGCGCCATCTTACGCCCGGCCGGAGCGTGGCGGCGCGCCTGCGCCAGATCGGCGGCGGTCTCGATCTTCGGCAGGAGGATCGCATCGGGGTTCGCTTCAAGCGCCGCCTCGAAATCCGCCGCCCCATAGGGGGTCGCGAAACCATTGACCCTGATGGCGATCTCGCGCGGACCGAACCCGCCCGCCTTGACCGCCTGGCAGACCTGCGTGCGCGCGATTTCCTTCGCGTCCGGCGCGACCGCGTCTTCGAGATCCAGGATGAGGGCGTCCGCGGCGAGCGTCTTGGCTTTTTCGAGCGCCCGCGCGTTCGAGCCGGGCATGTAAAGGACGCTGCGGCGAGGCCTCATGATGGATCTCCTTGATCGGATAGTCGCTGGCGAAGGTGGTGTTGGGTATTATAGCCCATCGGACGCCCGCCGCCTTTGCAATTAAAGCCGCAAGCCGGACTCGGCAAACGTTTCTTGAGAGGCCAAGGGGTTATCTGTATTCTGGACAGTTCTTTTAGGCCGGGAACGGACCTCGGGCCGATTTTGGGAGCGCCCCCTCCTGGATATGAGCCGCCATTCCTGCCCGGTGTCAGTCGATTACTCGGAACACAACTTTCGCGTACCCACATTTTTTCTGGTGGGCTGCCTTAGGCTAGGCTTGGACGCTGATTGGGGGCGTGATATGCGAGTGCAAAAGTGTTTCAAAGACCGGTAGCGAATGGGATCGCTCTGCCGAGGGTGGCGTTTAAATTGGTTGGCGAAAAGTCGAAATACTGGCCGTCATTAAGCGGAGAAGCGGCGGAATGCATCCGCGCCCATGATTGGGCGGCGACGCCACTCGGCGCTGTGGAGAGCTGGCCACAGAGTCTAAGGACCGTCGTCGACCTGATGCTTTGCGCCAAGCAGCCCGTCTACATCGCCTTTGGGCCTGCGCTTACGTCTCTCTATAATGACGGCTACATCCCGATCCTTGGAACCAAGCATCCGAAAGCGCTGGGTAAGCCTTATTCGCAGGTATGGCCGGAGATTTGGGACCAGTCGATCCCGCTCATTGAAGCGATCAAGGCTGGCGAAGCGCAGCATTTCGTTGACCACCCCGTTCCGCTCGCGGGCCGCCTCGGCCGCCCCATGAGCTGGTTCACCTTTTCATGGACGCCGCTTCGCGATGAAGCAGGCGCCGTCTCTGGTTTCTACTGCTGGGCAATCGAAACGACGGACCACGTCTTGGCCCAAGCGCAGCTTCGAAAAAACGAGTTGCGCCACCGGCAACTCGTTGAGCAGATGACCGACGGTCTCTTCGTAGCCAATGCCGAGGGGCGATATATCGACGTAAACCCGGTGGGCTGCGCCATGCTCGGAATGACCTTTGATGAAATTTTGGGCAAGACAATAAGCGATGTGACGGTCCCCGAAGATCATTGCCGCATCGGTCCCGAAGTCGCTCGTTTCGACGATGGCGGCGTTCATTCAAGCGAATGGCGTTTTCGGCGGAAGGATGGGTCCGTGTTCATTGGCGAGGTGACCGGCCGGAAGCTGCCCAATGGAAGTTTGCAGGGAATGCTTCGGGACATCACGGAACGAAAGCGCCATGAAGAACAGCTCCGTCTGCTTATACGGGAGGTCAATCACCGGGCCAAGAACATGCTCTCGATCGTGCAAGCCGTGGCCCGCCAAACCGTCGCGGCGAGTCCCGAAGACTTTGTCGAGCGGTTTGGCGAACGCATTCAGGCTTTAGCTGCAAGCCAGGACCTGCTCGTGAAAAGCGGATGGAAGGGGGTGGAACTCGCCGAACTCCTCCGCGCTCAGCTTCTTCATTTCAACGATCTGATCGGCACAAGGATCGAACTTCAAGGACCGTCTCTTGTCATTTCCGCCTACGCGGCCCAAACGCTCGGCATGGCGGCGCACGAACTCGCCGCCAACGCCGGCAAGTATGGCGCACTCTCCAACGGCGAAGGCCGGGTCCTGGTTCAATGGGCCGTTCGTGCGGCAGATGCACATAAGACTATCTTTGAAATAAGTTGGACCGAGCACGGCGGCCCGTCCATCACAAAGCCATCCAGGATGGGCTTCGGCTCGACGGTGATTTCCGAAATGGCCCAGATGAGCCTGAACTCCGAGGTCGAACTCGATTTCGCAGCCTCGGGGCTGACCTGGCGACTTCGATGCGCTGCAGCCGAGCTCTTGGAAGCCGGCCGCCCGGTGGGTCCGTCCAAAGTTGCGCCAAAATCTGGGACGGGTCAGTAAACAGCTGCGTGCTCGTGGTGGTGGACGGTGGCTGCGCTTCGGGCCAAAGAGACTAATCTGGATAGCTATTCAGGTTGTTTTTTTAGGGGTGTAGGCCCTTATATATGGGTAATTAGTAATTTCTGCCCTCAGCGGCGAGTCCGGTTCCAGAGGTACTTACGGAATAAATCCAAGCGTTGACGAAGCTGCACACGTTTGCTTAGCGCGGTCCCGCCGAAAAGAGTATGACGGTTGCCCATGGCGAAGGTGCTTTCGATCTCGTCCCAGGTCGTTTACGGCCATGTCGGCAATTCCGCGGCCGCCTTCGTGCTTCAACGCATGGGGCACGGGGTGCTGCCCGTGCCCACGGTCCTGCTTTCGAACCGTCCCGGATATAAAGCCATCGCAGGCGAGCGGACCGATCCGGAGCGCCTCGACGCCATGCTCAAGGCCGCGATGGCGAATGGCTGGCTTGCGGGCGTGGACGCGGTTCTGACGGGATATATTCCGTCGCCGGGCCACGCGCTGTTCTGCGCGTCGTGGATCGCAAAGATCAAGGCTCTGAACCCGAAAGCGATCTACCTGTGCGATCCGGTCATCGGCGACGAACCCGCCGGTGTTTATGTGGACGAAGCCGCCGCAATCGCCATCCGCGACACTCTCCTCCCCCTCGCCGGCATCGTCATGCCGAATGCGTTCGAACTCGGGTGGCTTTCGGGCCGGCCCATCCCGGATGCGGCGAGCGCCATCTTGGCGGCGCGCTCCCTGGGCCGCCCAGCCGTCGTGGTGACCTCCGCGCCCGGCGATAGGCCTGAGACAATCGCCAATATTCTCGTCGAGGCGGGCGAAGCCGTGGCGACGCAATCGCCGCGCCGGATTGTGAAAGCGCACGGGACCGGGGATTTTCTCGCCAGCATCTTCCTCGCGCACAGGCTGAACGGCCTTGAGCCAAGCCTCGCGCTTCGCGCCGCGGCTGCGGCGATGGACTGCGTTCTCGACCGCAGCGAGGGCCGAGGCGAACTTGCGATCGTCGAAACCCAGGATCGGTGGGCGGCGTCCGGCCCGCCCCTCGCGGCGCTTGCCGCAGCGTCATTGTGACGGCGGTCGCCGCCGGCGCCGACGGATGCCCGTTCGGCTGGGTGTGTGTGCTCAGACAACTGGAACCGCCTTTCCGGGAGCGCGCCTTTCTCGCTAAATCGATCGCCGAGGTCCTCGATCACCCGGATACCCCTGCCGTCATCGCGATAGACATTCCCATCGGCTTTCCCGAGCGCATAGCGGGAGCAGGCCGCGAATGCGACCGCGCCGCACGAAAGGTTCTGGGCAGACGTGCTTGCGCCGTCTTCTCGGCGGCTGGCCGTGCGGCTATCGGGGAAACCGGCGACTACGCGCTCGCCTGCGCGGCGGCGGCAGCGGCATCGGATCCGCCTCGCCGAATTTCGAAACAGATGTTTCATCTCTTGCCGAAGATTGGCGAGGTGGACGGCCTGATGACGCCCGAATTGCAGAAGCGTGTCTTTGAATGTCACCCCGAGACGGCTTTCTGGGCCATGAACGCGCAAAAGCCGCTTCTCGAACCGAAGAAACGACAGCGCGGACTTGAAGCGCGCCGGGCGCTTCTGATGGAGCAAGGCTTCAGCGAGGCTTTTCTCAAGGAGACGCACTTTCCGCGAAAGGACGCTGGCGCCGACGATTTCCTCGATGCGTGCGCCTGCTCCTGGACCGCCGCCCGCATTCATCGCGGCGAGGCGATCCGCTTTCCTGCGTCTCCGCCCCTCGATGCAAAAGGCCTGCGCATGGAGATCCTCGCATAGGTCCGTGTCCGGGGCGCGCAATCGCAAGGCCGGGCTAAGGCTGGCGGGGATCAAGCTCACCCCCGGCGCAGGTAAGCCTCCTGGATCAGGCTTGCGACGCGCTCCATTTCGCGGAGCGGCTCATAGGTCCACGTCTCGATGCGCCCCTTGAAGAAGCGGATGCGCCCGCTTTCTTCGAGATTGCGGTGGAACCGTGAGAACTTATCGCGCTCGCTCACGCGCCGCCCTTCCGGAGGCAGCTGAACGACGTGAACGGGCTTGCCGGTGCTGCAGGCTTCCGTAACCATGTTCACGGAGTCGCAGGTGACGACAAAGGCGTCCGCATGCGCGAGCATGCCGAAATAAGGATTGTCGCCGCCGCCATCGGAGATGAAGGCCGGGCAGCCTTCCAGTTCCCGCCGGAGAACCGCGAGATTGCTTTCCCCTGTTCGGCGCGATCCGGTGATCAAGAGGCCAAACCCCTGTCCGGCCAGCGCCTTGAGCTGAACCCCAAGCACGCGCATCTCCGCCTCGCCGAATTTGTATCGCGAATTCGGCCCGCCAAGCAGAACGGCGATGCGGGGCTGCGGTATCGAAGCGAAGGCTTCGCCCCAGCGCGGCCCCTCCGCGCCAAGCTTTTCCGGGTTTATGCGATGCAACGCGCCGTCCATGACGATCACGTTGTCGCCGGTCAAGCCGTCATGCGCGGGAACCACGATCCGGTCGAAGCGGTGGCGGAGCGAAACCGGGTCCTGCAGCTGCACGGTGAAGGTGCGGCCCTCGCTCTGCCCTTTCACGTAAAGCGAGGGCAAGATGCTGGGCCGTCCGGTTGAAATCAGAATATCGGGCCACGGCGGATCGACCGGATCGCCCTTTTTGCTGAAGGCGAATCGCTTGAAGGCGGTGATATGCGGGCTTGCGATGCGCCAGGGCGTCTTCAGGAACACGCGCTTGACGACAGGGGTGAGCCCCATCGACTCCGCAAGGCCAACCGTTTGATTTTCCATGCCCGGACGGCCATCCGTCAGGCACCAGCAGGTGGGCAGGGGATGCGGCCAGGACAGCGCTCCGCCGGCTCTATGCGGTCTCATCTCAGTCATCGCGTCTCCCCCCTGCGACCCCGAATCTCATCGCCCTAGCACGGCGGTGGCCCGAGCGAAACCCCTCATTCGCGTCAGGGAAGCCGCGCTTTTGCCATTGATGGGGTTTCTTGTTCCGGCTATCGAGCGGCATCGAACTAAGCAAAGCTCGCCGGCTTGACCGACGGTTCGAACCCCTCACCCCCGCGCTCTCCCAGCGGAAGAGGGGGTTCGGTCGCGACCGCCGCCACATCGTACACGAGGAGGGGGTTTTTCAAATGGCCTCGGTTGGGGACCGTTCGGCGCTGGAAATCGAGCGCCGCCGCTTCGGAGCATCCGGGGAGGCGGGGGGCTTGCGCATTGCGCTCGCCGCCATCGCGGCCGTGGTGATTCTACGGCTGCCGCTCGCGGCGACGGCGAACCTCGCCGAGGACGAAGCCTATTACTGGCTCTGGTCGATGAATCTCGCGGGGGGATATTACGACCATCCGCCCATGATCGCGGTGTGGATCAGAGCGGGGACGTCGATCTTCGGGCAAACGGAATTCGGCATCCGGTTCGCAAGCCTCGTGAGCGCCATCGCCGGCTCGTACCTCCTCTATTGCGCGAGCTTCAGCCTTTTCCGCGACCGTGCAGCCGCCTGGATTTGCGTGATCTGGATGAACGCAGCCCTTCTTGGCAACGCGGCGGCGATCCTGGCGACGCCCGACGTGCCGCTGGCGTTCTTCACGACGGCGGCGCTGTTCTTCCTCGCAAAGCTCATCGAAACAGGGCGTGGCGCATGGTGGTATGCGATCGGCGCGAGCCTGGGCCTCGCTTTCATGAGCAAATATACCGTGGCTTTGCTGCTGCCGGGCCTGGCCCTGTGGGCGATCGCGTCGGCGGAAGGACGGCGCTGGCTGGCGCGGCCGGAGCCTTACCTTGGGGCCGTGATCGCCCTCGTTACGATAGCGCCCGTGGTCTTGTGGAACTACGAGCACGACTGGGCCTCCTTCGCCAAGCAGGCCCATCATGGGATCAAGGACAAGCCCGCAAGCGCCCTGTTGAGCGTGGCGGAGTTCTTCGGAGGTCAGGCTGGCCTCGCCACGCCGCTCATTTTTTTCTTCTGCCTGTTTGGGAGCGCATACGCCCTCGTCCGCGGATTGCGCTGGGGCGAGTCGCGCTGGCTCCTCCTCGGCGCCCTGACAGCGCCGGTCTTTGCGTTCTTCTTCATCCATGCGGCGGGCCAGAAGATCCAGGCGAACTGGCCGGGCTTCGTCTATCCCGCCGCGATCCTGGCCGCCGTTCACGGCTTCCGGGCCTTCTCCGAAGAAGCGCGAACGCCGGCCTGGATGCGAGTCAGCTTCCGTTATGCGCCCTGGGCGGCGGTCTCCTTCACGCTTGTCGCTTTCCTTCAACTTGCGGCCGGTCCGATCCCCATCGAAGCAAAGAAAGATCCGACCGCCCGCATGAAGGGCTGGGCGCAGCTTGGCGGGGACGTGAAGCGGCTTAAGGCGGATTACGGGGCGGGGGTCGTTTTGACGGAGCGCTACGCCGTCACCGGAGAACTAGCGTTTTACGGCCCCGGCGCGGACGATGTAGTCCAGATCAATGAGCGCATCCGCTACGCAAACTTCCCCGCCCCCGGCGAAGCAAGGCTCAAGGCGGCTCCCGCTCTGTTCGTCCTCCGGAAAGGCGCGGACCCGGCGCCTGTCCTTTCCCATTTCGAGGAGTCGCAGAAGATCGCGGCGCTTGTGAAACAGGGCGGATTCCGTCCGGGCGACCTCTATGAAGCATACCTCCTCAAAGGCTATAGGGGCGGCCTCTTCGCTGTGGATCGGCGCTAATGGCGGCTGGCTTTCCGCCCTTCCCTGCCTATCATGCGCCCCCTGGAGCGCGTCCGCATTTGACGGAATCGAAAGCGCGCTCTAGCTCTCTGTTTTATCGTACGTCTTATCGGAAAACCGCTTCACGCTTTTCCGGAGGCGCTCTGGCAACGTCCGCTGGTTCGGGATGGCGGCAAATAAGGGCGGGGAATGCAACGCGAAGCGATCGGCCCGCAAGGGGCTGAGCCGGCGCCGGCCATGAACGGAGGCCCCGATCTTACTGTTATCGCTCCCACTTTCAATGAGCGCGAGAATGTCGAGCCCCTCGTGGAGAAGCTGGCCGCGGCGCTTCAAGGCGTCCGCTGGGAGGTCATCTTCGTCGACGACGATTCGCCCGACGGCACCGCCGCCCGCGTGCGGGAACTGGCGCGGCTCGATCCGCGGGTGCGCTGCGTTCAGCGCCTCGGCCGCCGCGGCCTCACCTCGGCCTGCGCGGAAGCGGTGCTCGCCTCGTCGTCCCCTTACATCGCCATCATCGACGCGGATTTGCAGCACGACGAGACGCTGCTGCCGCGCATGTTCGACGTCCTGCAAAAGGGAGACACGGACGTCGTCATCGGCAGCCGGTACACCGAGCGCGCGCTTTCGGAGGGCTTCTCGCGCGCACGGCAAACGATGAGCTACATTGCGACGAGGCTGGCGCAAACCATCCTGCACGCTGAGCTGAGCGATCCCGTGAGCGGATTCTTCATGGCGAAGCGGGAGGTCTTCGAAGGCGCCATCCGCAATCTCTCGGGGATCGGCAACAAAATCCTGGTGGACATCTTCGCATCCTCGAAGCGTCCCCTACAGTTCAAGGAGCTGGCTTATCGGTTCAAGCCGAGGCTTCACGGCGAAAGCAAGCTCGATACGCTGACGGTCTGGGAGTATATCGTGCTGCTGGCCGACAAACTCCTCGGCCGTTTCATTCCCATACGTTTCCTGCTGTTCAGCCTTGTGGGCGTCAGCGGCGTCGCCGTCCACCTAATCACGCTTCGGCTTACCTTCACGGTGCTCGAATTCGCTTACGCGCAAGCGCTTGCAACCCTCGTCGCGGCCATCTCGAATTTCTTCCTCAACAATTGGCTGACTTACCGTGACCGCCGGTTGCGCGGTTTCAGCGTGCTCACTGGGCTGATCTCGTTCCTGCTCGTTTGCAGCGTTGGCGCAATCGTCAACGTGGCCTTCGCGGAGCGTGTCTTCCAGATCACCCGCATCTGGTGGCTCGCAGGCATCGCGGGCGCCGCCGTGAGCGCCGTTTTGAACTACTCGGCAAGCGCCATTCTAACCTGGCGCAAATAAAAGCGCGCCGCTTGGAGCGCCTCCGGAAAAGCATGAAGCGGTTTTCCGATAAGACGCACGATAAAACAAAGCGCTGGAGCGTCCCCATACTCGCAGATGACGCCCGGATCGTCAGGGCGCGTTCCGCGCCTCGCGATGACGGCGGGAACGATTAACCCGGAGCCGGCATCAAGCGCCCGATCGCCAGGGCTTCGGTTCGACCGTCATTTCGCAAATCGTTAAAAAGAGCCATATCCTGGAACGCAGCCGCTGAGGCTCCTCGCCCAGGGGACGCTCGGTCCGGCGCATTCGCTGGCGCGGCATCCGCCGATACAACCTCTGACAAGTTCCATGTGGACAGATGCCCCGCGACTCACATAGCAAAGGCTTGACTGTTGCCGGGTTGCGCCTTGTCATCTGCTTTTTACGGTTTTCCAAACTTAAGCCGTTAAGCTGCAGCTTGATCGCAGCTTGGGGGAATTGAAGGGAGACCGAATATGAAATCTGTCATGACTGCCGCTGCCGCGCTGGCGCTCGCGGCCATGTTTGCCGCGCCGGCCGATGCTGGCGTTCGCGTTGGGCAATTGCGGTGTCTGGGCGCCCCGAAAGTCGGCGCCATCATTGGATCGATCCAGCCAGCTCGTTGCGTGTTTCTCGGCGTCAACGGCCGCTATGAGCGGTATTTCGCGCAATTCGCGCGCCTCGGGGCCGACATCGGCGTAACGAACAAGACGGAGATTGTCTGGGACGTTTACGCGCCGACCGCGCTCAGACACCGCGCGCTCGTGGGCAGCTATGTCGGCGCATCTGCTGACGCGGCCATTGGCGTCGGCGGCGGGGCCAATGTGCTGGTTGGCGGCAACGCCGCGACCATCTCCCTGCAGCCCATCAGCGTGAAAGCGGAGACCGGGCTTGCCGTTGCAGCCGGCCTTGGGCAGCTTACGCTTCGTTAAGCGCGCATCCCGACCTGTAATGCCGAAGGCCCGGACGGCGTCCGGGCCTTTTTCATATCAGAACATGGCTGCGTGAACGCGATCCGGCGGATTGTGACCGTCGAGGAAGGTGCGGATGTTGATGATCACCTTCTCGCCCATGTCGAGTCGGCCTTCGAGCGTGGCCGAGCCGAGATGAGGCAGAAGCACCACCTTGGTGTTCCGGAGCAGCTTCGGATTGATGGCCGGCTCGTTCTCGAACACGTCCAGCCCGGCGCCCGCAATCTCGCCCGCCTCGATCATGCGCGCCAGCGAATTCTCGTCGATGACCTCGCCGCGCGCGGTGTTCACAATGTAGGCCGTTGGCTTCAGGAGCTTCAGGCGCCGCGCCGAGAGCAGATGGAAGGTCGCGGGCGTATGCGGGCAGTTGACCGACACGATGTCCATATGGGCGAGCATCTGGTCGAGGCTGTCCCAGTAGGTCGCGCCCAAATCCTCCTCGACGGCGGCAGGCACACGGCGGCGGTTGTGATAATTGATCGAAAGGCCGAAAGCCTTGGCCCGCCTCGCCACCGCGCGCCCGATGCGGCCCATGCCGATGATGCCGAGCTTCTTGCCCCAGATGCGATGGCCCAGCATCCAGGTCGGCGACCAGCCGCGCCATTCGTGGCCCTCGTGCAGAAAGTGGGCGCCTTCGACCAGCCGGCGCGGAACGGCGAGGATCAGCGCCATGGTCATGTCCGCCGTATCCTCGGTGAGGATACCCGGCGTGTTCGTCACAATGATGCCACGGTTGCGCGCCGTTTCGAGGTCGATATTGTCCACGCCCGTCCCGTAATTGGCGATAAGCTTCAGTTGCGGGCCGGCTGCCGAAAGAAGCATCTTGTCAATCCGGTCGGTTACGGTAGGAACGAGCACGGCGGCCGTCCGCATGGCCGCCGCAAGCTGGTCCCGCGTCATGGGGGCGTCGGAGGCGTTCAGCGTCACGTCGAACAATTCGCGCATGCGCGTTTCGACGAGTTCGGGCAGCTTGCGGGTGACAACGACTTTTACGTTTTGTGGTGTCATTAGGGGGCTCGGAAATGGCCGGCTCGGCCTTTATCGATTTGCGGCGCGCAACTTCTCTTTCCGTTATCTACCAGATACGGCACACAATGACAAAGACTCGGATCGCATACATTATCTTGATCGCGCTCGCCCTCGTGTTCCCGGGTGGCGTCCGCGCTGAGGAAGCCGGCGCGCGCGGCGTGGGGACCGTGACCGGCTTGCCCCTGCCGCGCTTCGTGAGCCTCAAATCCGACGAGGTGAACGCGCGCGTCGGCCCCGGCGGCGAGTATCAGATCGCCTGGGTGTTCCGCCGCGCCGGGCTGCCGGTCGAGGTGATCTCCGAATTCGAGAACTGGCGGCAGGTGCGCGACAGCGAAGGCGGCACGGGCTGGGTCAACGCAAGCCTCACCAGCGCGCGGCGCACCGCCGTCGTCGCGCCCTGGGCCAAGAGCGGCGCGTTTTTTCAGCTGACCTCGACGCGGGGCGGCTCCACGCCCGTGGCGCGCATCGAGCCGGGCGCCATCGTCGACATCACGCAATGCGACGGCGAGGACTGCGAGGTCTATGCGGACCGGCGGAAGGGCTGGGCGCCGCAGAAGACCCTGTGGGGCGTCTATCCGCGCGAGACGGTGAATAAGTGACTCCGGCGCGGCGAAGCTCTCCATACATTTTTTTAGAGCGGGGCCCAAAACGCCATCAAGTCCCGCGCGGCTTGGCCCGCGGGGTCGGCGCCGCCGAGGCGGGGTCGTCGGGCCACGGATGCCTGGGATACCGCCCTTTCATCTCGGCCTTGACCGCCGCCCACGATCCCTTCCAGAAGCCCGGAAGATCGCGCGTGATCTGGATCGGCCGGTGCGCGGGCGAGAGCAGATGGAGGGTCAGCGGCAGCTTTCCGCCCGCGATCGCAGGATGCCGCGAGAGCCCGAACAGCTCCTGCACGCGGATATGGAGCGCGGGCGCGCCCGCCGTCTCGTAATCGATGGCGTGGCGATTGCCCGTGGGCGCCTCGAAATGCGTCGGCGCCTCGTCGTCCAGCCGCCGCTTCAAATGCCACGGCAGCAGCGCATCGAGCGCGGCGCCAAGGTCGTCTGCGCCGATCTCAGAAAGCTTCGTTTTGTCCGCAAGGTAAGGCGCAAGCCACGCCGTCGCATTCTTGGCCAGCGCCTCATCGGAGAGATCGGGCCATTCCTCCTCCCCGGCCGCGCGCAGGAAACCGGCGCGATGGCGGAGCTGGATTTGCGCCTTGCTCCACGGCAGGCGGGCGAGGCCAAGCCTGGCCAGCCCCTCGGCCAAGAGACGCGCCGTTTCCTCGCTCGCGCGCACGGGCCGGGGCTCGGCGGCAAGCACGATGGCGTCGAGGCGGCGGACGCCGCGGGACCTCAGCGCGCAAACGCCTTGATCGAAGTCGATCTCGTCCGTCTCGCGGATGCGGGACCCGGCGGCGGCCAAGACGTCCGCTTCATCCGCCGAGGCGGCAAGCAGGATGCGCGTCGACGACGCCGACCCAGACAGCTCCGCCGCGACGAGATAAGGCGCGCGCGCCAAGGGATGCGCCGGATCGATGTTCGCGCCGCGGCCATTGGCGAGGAGGAACTGGCCGGGGGTCCCGCGCGCCTTGCCGATGCGCTCCGGAAAGGCGAGCGCCAGGATGCGCGCGGCTGTCATGTCCTCGCAAGTTTCGCACCGGCTGAGGCTGGCCCCTGCGGATGAAAGATCCCTCACCCCAGCCCTCTCCGGCGAGGGGAGAGGGAGTCCCGGCATGCCTGCTGAGAGGGCGTTCCCCTCTCCCCTCGCGGGAGAGGGGACAGGGGTGGGGGGTGCATCCCGCGGTTTCCTGCTCGTATGCTCTTGACGCTCGCAACCCGCGCTCGCCACACGCGCCCAGCCGGCCGCCAGCTTCCGCATGCCGGCGGCGCGGCCCGAACGCTCGCGGCGGAACTCGTCCAGCCGGTGAGCGAGATCGGGATCGGCGCCGCCAAGTCCGCGCTCCACCATGACCGCGGCGATCTCCGCGGCCTCCTCCGCATGGCCGAGCCCGGCGGCCACAAGCACCATGCGGGCCAGCCGGGGCGGCAGAGGCAAAGACCTGAGCCGCTTGCCCAGGGCCGTGATGCGGCCGCGCCCGTCGAGCGCTTCCAGTTCCATCAGTTCCTCGCGCGCGGCGGCGATGGCGGCGGCGGAGGGCGGATCGAGCCAGGAGAGCGCGCGCGGATCGGCCGTTCCCCATTCGGCGCAGTCGAGCAGCAGGCCCGAAAGATCGGCGGAGCGGATCTCGGGCTCGGCGTAGGCGGGCAGGCTCTGTGTTTGCGGTTCATCCCACAGGCGAAAGCAGACGCCCGGCCCGGTGCGCCCGGCGCGGCCCCTTCGCTGATCGGCGGAGGCGCGAGACACGCGCACCGTTTCGAGCCGCGTCACGCCGGCGTCCGGCTCGAAGCGCGGAACGCGGGCGAGGCCGCTGTCGATGACGACGCGGACGCCCTCGATAGTGATCGAGGTTTCGGCGATGGAGGTGGCCAGCACCACCTTGCGCATCCCTTCGGGGGCCGGGCTCAACGCAAGGTCTTGCGCGCGCGCGTCCATCGCGCCGTAAAGAGGAGCTAGCACAACCGCCGGATTGGCGATGCGCTCCGTTAGCCGCTCCAGGGTGCGGCGGATCTCGGCCTGGCCCGGCAGGAACGCGAGGATCGAACCGGTTTCCGCGCGCAAGGCCCGCATCACCGCGTCCGCCATCTGATCCTCGATGCGCGCATTGGCGTCGCGGCCGGGATAACGGGTCTCGACCGGAAAGGCGCGGCCCTGGCTTTCGATGACGGGAGCGCGCCCGAGAAGCCCGGCGACGCGCGCGCCGTCGAGCGTCGCCGACATCGGCAGGATGCGCAGGCCGTCCCGCAAGCCGCCCTGGCAATCGAGGGCAAGCGCCAGCCCCAGATCGGCGTCGAGCGAACGCTCGTGAAACTCGTCGAAAAGCACCGCGCCGATCCCGGAAAGCTCGGGATCGTCCAGGATCAGCCTCGTGAAGACGCCCTCGGTTACGACCTCGACCCTGGTTTTCGGCCCCGACTTCGAGACCATCCGCGCCCGCAATCCGATCCGCTCGCCAACAGCCTCCGACAAGACGTCCGCCATGCGTTCGGCCGCGGCCCTCGCGGCGATGCGGCGCGGCTCCAGCACCAGGATCTTTCGGCCCCCCAGCCAACTTTCGCCCATGAGCGCGAGGGGGACGCGCGTCGTCTTGCCGGCGCCGGGCGGGGCGACCAGGACGGCCGATGCGTGCGCGGCCAGCGCAGCGCGCAATTCGTCGAGGACATCGTCAATCGGAAGCGGCGAGGCGAACTTCATGGCGTTTCAATTGCGGCGGCCTTCGCTGTTCGGGCGATCCCAATTTATCCTTGCGAGACCGATGTCATACCTGCGGCTCCTGAGCAGCACCTTCCTGCAAATATGTTGGCAAGTATCGCCGGAGCTTTACGGCCATAAGCATGGCCCTTACAAGCGATCATGCAGGCTTAGCTGCTTGCGCCGTTTTGGTTCTCAATTTTGTTAGTAACTCTTGTGGTGGTTTCAATGTCAATCAGAAGCTCTAATTTCTTAGCAGCATTTCTTGTGGGCGGCGTGTCATTGGTGGCGCTCACAGCGGCGGACAGCGGTCCGGCGGTGTCAACTCTCGATCCAAAGCTTCAGGAGCGGCTCGCTTCCGAGAAGGAAGCCCGCAAAGCCTGCAAGGCTGAAATCTGCAAGGCGCTTGCCACCGGGAAGGCGGACGGCGTCATATCCTGCGATACGACTAAGACTTGGCTCGATTCGGAGATCGGCGATCGCATTCTTCTGGGCCAGATCGGCTGGCCGTTGGGACATGCGAAGTGCACCGCCCATGTTGAGATCGATCGGAGCGATCTCGTGAAACTCGCATCGTCAGCCGAGGCGACGGTGAAGCTTAAGCCGCATGCGATCAAGTGTCTTGTCGACAAAAAGGGCGGCCAGGAGGATGAGAAGGATGCTTACGTCCTCAAGATTTCGCTCGCTCCCGAAGTAACCTTCAAGAACGGCAAGGCCGCTTCCGTCAAGCTCAACTGGAGCGACGTCGACGCGCCCACGCTTCTGCAAGGCGCGATTTGGTCTGCGACCACGCTCGACAGCGCGTTCAACATCATGAGCGGCTCGGCTGTCGCTCAGATCGACGAGTTTATGTTCCAGCGCTGCAAAGAGGTGGGCGTCGAGATTAAGGCCCGCAGCTAGCAGATCGCCGAAAAAGCCGGAAATCCTTGCTCCATCCTTCGATAAGCTCAGGATGAGGCCGAGCGATCAACAGCTTGGACCTCATGGTGAGCTTGTCGAACCATGCGCAGCATGGTTTTTCAGCATCCTGTTAGTCTAGTGTCCCGTCACCGAATTGCCGCTTGGGCTTGTAGCGGGCTCGTACGGCAATTCGGAGACAAAGGGACACCAGCAAAAACAAGAAGCTAGTGTGGCTTATGTCTCGCAATTACCTATAAGTAGCCCGCCGCAAAGGGTGTATGCAATTTCGAGACGCCACACTAGCGATCCAATTCCGGCATTTGCGTTCGCTTGCGGCACGCTTGAGAGCAAATGCCGGAATCAATGGACTGCTGGCGACTTTATCTCTCCGCGCCTCTCCATCTCTCCCCGCCTCTTCAATACCTGTTCCACAAAGGAATGCGCCAACAGCGGGTTTCTCGGAAAAGAACTTGCCTGTGTACAACCTCAGTCCGATCCGGGACGCAATTTGCAGCCTCCCAACGGTGTGCGACTTGGCATTGATCGCCACACAAGCCACTAATGTGAACGCGGAGATCGAAAAAACTCCACATACATCGTAGAATTGGCTACCCTATATTAATTGACTTCTGTAATACCGGCAGGCAGGTTCGCTAAATAGGCGCAGAGAGCAATCTTTTTACAGCCTGCGCTATCAGAAAACATCATGAGGAAGATTATGAGCAGCAATGAACTGGAGCTGACCGCCCTGACAGCTGATGTCGTGGCGGCCTATGTCGCGCACAACGTACTCAGCGCAGACAAGCTTCCGGACTTTATCGGCTCGATCTATGGAGCCTTGAATAAGGCTTCAGTGCAGACGGCAGAGCCGCTGAAGGTGGAACTCACTCCAGCCGTCCCTGTCAAGAAATCGGTGACCCAGGATTTCATCATTTGCCTTGAAGACGGCAAGAAGTTCAAATCCCTGAAGAGGCACTTGAAGAGCTGTTACGACCTCTCTCCTGAGGAGTACAGGGACAAGTGGGGCTTGCCGCGCGATTATCCGATGGTCGCCCCCGCCTATGCTGCGGCTCGCTCAAGCTTAGCCAAGAGCATGGGCCTGGGCCAGCGCGCCAACGCCAAAACCGCCAAGACCTCAGCCGCCTCTGCTTCCGCGCCGGCGAAAGCGGGCAAGGCTCCCGGCAAGCGCGCCCGGAAAACCGCCTGATCGTTCGGCGCTGACGGGCGGTTGAACGAAACGCCTGATCGTTGTGCCCCCACGCTCAAGAGATCGAGCTGGGCAGTTCTGGCGTCTCTCGCCCTATCCCTTTTCCTCAGAAAGGGACGGCGTTGAGGCGTTCCTAGCTGATTCCTATCCAAGCTCCCTTGGCCGGGGCTTGTGCGCCGGAGGGGGGAGGTTCGCCCGTCAACCTGACTGTCTTCTTAGTTTCAAACTGCGGCTGTAAATTTCACGGACAGCGTCTGCCAATGCCCCTATCCTCATAACTAACTTAATTTTTATGGCGATCCGATGCGCCCGCCGCGCGCATGCTTCGGGACAGGCGGACAGGAGGAAATCATGAAGCCGCCTCAACTGTCCGTCGCTCGGATCCTTGAAAAGACCTCCTTTTTTGGCTGCCTCGCGCCCGAGGACCTTGAAGCCGTTGCGCGCTCTATGCGGCCCGCCGCTTTCACTCAAGGTCAAGTCATCTTCTTTCGGGACGATGAGCCCCGCGATCTCTTCGTTATCCGCAAAGGCCGCGTGAGGCTTTCGATTCTGTCCAGTGAAGGCCGGGAACTGTCGCTCGCCCACGCGACCGAGGGCGACGTTTTCGGCGAAATTGCGCTCCTTGACGGCCGTCCGCGGACAGCGAATGCGACTGCCTTGACCGAGGTGGATGCTCTGTCGCTTGGCCGGAGCGCCCTCCTGACGCTTATGGAAACGCGGCCAAACATCGCGATGGCTGCGATCGCATTCTTGTGCGACAGGCTGAGAAGCACCGATTTGAGGATGGAGGCGATCGCGTTGTACTCCATCGAAGTCCGTCTGGCCCGTTTTCTTCTGTCGGCGGTTCAACTTCAGACACCGGGCGCCAAAGGAAAGGCGTGCCGGCTTTCCCTCGACATGTCGCAGGGTGAACTCGCCTTGCTGCTGGGCGCCAGCAGACCGAAAGTGAACAAGGCGCTCGCGTTGCTGGAGGAGGCCGAAGCCGTTCGCCGTGAGGGCGCGCATTTGGTCTGCGATCTCGATATGCTGGAGACCTACGGCGAGGAGTAAGGCTGCGGCCGGCTCGGCCGCTCCCCAAATCCGCCGCCCGGATACCGGCGCACAACTCAGTTGTTCTTCAGACGTCTTGCAAACGCCCGCCTTTGCGAGGCGGCTTCGCGCCACAATTCATAATCCGACAGCACGGGCTGAGACAGACGGGCGGCCGAAGCGGCGCAACGCGCCTCCAACTGGACTGTGTAGCTTCTGATTCTTTCGACGGCGCGGTTAAGCGTGGCGATCTCGATATACTGAGCCATGACGAACATCCCACAAACGCTGTGACAACAATAAACCTGCCCTGCCTTCTCCTTGGCGTTGTGAACCGGCTTTTGGATCGCCGGCTTTCCCTGGATGAGAGGCTTCGTTGAGATGATCCTTTCACCCGCCGAAGCAATCCGCTGTTCCTTACGGAACATGCCTGGAGCGAGTGCGGCCGCGCGTCCAGAGGGCGGCGGCATGTCCAAATAGGTGCCGAGTGGCCACACTGGCATCTTTTTTTATTTGGAGTATGCTAATGAATTAGCAAGGAATTGAGCGATGGAGAGGTTCTTCCCGTTTGTCGCCGGCTTCTTCCTGGGTGGCCTGGCCTTACTGGGCGGGCTCTTATTCTGGGTGTGGCTGGATGAGCGGTCTGGCGGAAGCAACCCTTCCAGTTACTCCTCGGGCTATTCCTCAAGATACGGCTCCAGATACGCGAACGGGTATGCGCCGCGGAACGGCGCGGGATATGACAGCTACGCGGAGGGCGGCGGGGATTACGCACCCGGTGGCGGATATGCCAGGAGAACCTTTTACTCGGGCGGCGAGGGAAATTACGGTTCCGGCGGATTTTATGGCGGCAGAAGCTTTTACGCGCGGCGCGGCGGATTCTACGATTCCGGCGGCGGAGCTTACGGCAGGAGAAGCTTCTTTGCGCGAGGCCCCGGCGGCGGCATGTACGGCGGGAGAAGCTTCTTTGCGCGAGGCCCCGGAGGCGGCGCGTACGGCGGACGAAGCTTCTTTGGGCGAGGCCCCGGCGGCGGCGTGTATGGCGGGAGAAGCTTCTTTGGACGAGGCCCCGGCGGCGGCGTGTATGGCGGGAGAAGCTTTTTTGGACGAGGCCCCGGCGGCGGCGTGTATGGCGGGAGAAGCGTTTACGCGCGGCGCGGCTGGTAAAGGTCCGGCATTTGCGTCCGCCCGCAGCACGAACCACGAGCAGGTCGCTGAAATCCTCCGAGCAAGCGCGAGATGAGGCCGGGCGATATCAAAAGCTTGGACCTCATGGTGAACTTGCCGAACCATGGGCCGCATGGTTTTTCAGCCTCCCACAAGCAACTTTATAATTCCAGCGGAGCTTTTCGCCGCGAATTCGCTCTTCCCGGCTTAGCGAGAATATGCCGCCTTTGCGGATCGATGTCCTGGGCGTATCTGTGCTTCCCAGGATATGAACTCGATACCGTTGGGCGTCATGGCGGAAAACTACATCTTGGTGGCCGGAAGAGATGGCGGCGCAACCGCAACGTTTGCGAACCATCTGGTGCGCTATCTCCTGTCGGCTGAGCAGAACTTCGATACCGGGCTCGTCCTGGCGAATGAACGCGAGAGCCGGCGCATCCTGGATGCGTGGCGCGCGGTTTGGAGCGAAGGCAGGCTGCCGAAAGGGGCCGGTCAGCCTAAGGACTGCGCCTACAGGGTGCAGCCACTCGGGAAGCACAAGGACAAGCCTGCGCTCACCTTCGCCTTCCGTGAAGTCTCCGGCGCCGATTTGGACAGCGTTCTGGCGACAGAGGAGAGGGCGGCTCCTGAGGCGCTGACGGCGTTGGCCGGCAACCCCAAGCTGAATTTCGTTCTCGTCCTCCTATGCGGCGGGAACGAAGAAGACGCGATCGATCAGGATGCGTCGCTCGCCAGCTTCGTCGCCTTCCTGAAAAGCACTCATGGCGAAGAGTTTGCGTCGCGGTGCCCGGTTCTTCTCATCGCTTCCAAAGCGCGCGGGGACGCGGGGGACAGTCAGGGCGTAGAGGCCTTCACAGGAGAGACTCTGCCGGCCACAATCGCCGCCTTGCAGGAATGGCAGGGGCGCTACACGCTTGGCGAACTCGACATAGGCGAGTTCGCCTATGCCGCAGATGGCGAGCCGCTTCTCCACTCGCCCAAGTTCGACGATGCGGCCAAGATCTTCCGCTGGATTTATTTCCAGTTCACGCGATACCCCGTCGTCGAGCCGTTCTTAAAAAGGCTCTGGAAAAGCGTCCGCAGCTCCGCTTCTTAAGCCAGCCGCCGGGCGGACCGTCACATCCGCAGAAACTCGGGTTCTGGCTGAAAGGCGCGCGCGCGGAAGTGCGCGTCACGCCAGAGAGGCCGCCACAATTGCCGGTTGACACCGCCCTATTAGAGTTCAATTCTCAACTCCCGGCAGTGACGCAACCTGCGGAAATGAAGCCATGACCAGCCTGAGCCTGCAACGATCGAACGAATTGATCCGGCGCGCCATCGAAAAAGCCGAAGCCGATTACGGCCGCCCGATCTGCGTGGCCATCTGCGACGCGGCGGGATTCCTCATCGCTTTTCAGCGCGTCGAAGGCGCGCCGGTGCGCAGCATCGCCATCTCCCAGTCGAAGGCCTACAGCGCCGCCCGCATGCAGGCGAATACCGACGCGCTGCTTGAACGTCTGCGCCGCGAAAACATCCCGCTGTCTTACTTCTGCGACGAACGGCTGACGGCTTTGCCGGGCGGCAGCGTCATCAGGACCGCCGAGGGCGCAATCGCCGGAGCCGCCGGCGTCAGCGGACTGTCCGCAGCCGAGGACCAGGCGATCGCCAGCCATGTCGCGGACCTGGTCGCGCAGGGCGCAGCGTAACACCGGCGCCCGCCGCCGCGCCTGCATTCCCCTCGCGGTTTGCGCATCCGCCGGTCTCCGGATTGCAGGGCGGCCCTTTCCTCAACCGAAAAAACTCGTAGAATATGTGCTTCGCTTCTGTTTCCGGCGCGAGCTGTCTATTGGAGCGCAATACAATAAAGGTCAAAGCCGGGCGGAATTGGCGTCCCTTGGAGCATTCGATGAACGTTAAACTCAGAAAAAACGGCAGTGCAGGCGCCGGCGGCCAGCCGCTCAAAGCGCCGCCGCGCCAGAGGCGCAACGCGCAGCCCCTGGTCAAGCAAGGTGACGTGGCGCCCGATATTTCTCCCAGCGGTGTACGCGAATTTTACGTCGAAGAGGCCACCCAAGGGGCGCAGGAGGCGCAGCTGGCGGCGCTTAAAGAAATCATGGATGGACCGCCGCGCCTGGATGCAGGCAGCGAGCCGGTCCAGGCCATTCTTGCCGGCGGGGCGCCGGACGACGCAGCACGCATTCTGAACTTTCTCGGACAGCCCCCGGCAAAAAAGGCGCTGCGTCACACGAGCGACGAACTGGCCGACGATTGGCGGACCGGCGGTTATCCCTACAAATACAAGATGCTTCGCAGGGACTACGAAGATCAGAAGTTTCAGCTGCAAGCGGAGCTGCTCAAGCTGCAGGCGTGGGTGAAGGAGTCGCGGCAGCGGCTGATCATCTTGTTCGAGGGACGCGACGCGGCCGGCAAGGGCGGCGCCATCAAGAGATTCATGGAGCACATGAACCCCCGCGGCGCGCGCGTCGTGGCTCTCGAAAAGCCGAGCGACGTCGAACGCGGCCAGTGGTATTTCCAGCGCTACATCGAGCACTTTCCGACGGCGGGAGAAATCGTGCTCTTCGACCGCAGCTGGTACAACCGGGCGGGCGTCGAGCGCGTCATGGGCTTTTGCTCGCAAGCCGAATATGAGGAATTCCTTCGGCAGGCGCCCGAGTTCGAACGCCATCTCGTCCGCAGCGGCATCCACATGATCAAATTCTGGTTCTCTGTCAGCCGCGCTGAGCAGCGGCGCCGTTTCAAGGAGCGCCAGAACCACCCGCTCAAGCAATGGAAGCTCTCGCCAATCGACATGGCCTCGCTCGACAAGTGGGACGAGTACACGCGCGCCAAGGAGGCGATGTTCTTCCACACCGACACGGCGGACTCTCCGTGGACCGTGATCAAATCCGATGACAAAAAGCGCGCGCGGTTGCACGCCATGCGCTATGTCCTCCATTCCCTGCCCTACAATGGCAAGGAGGCCGAGCGCATCGGCGGGGTGGACGATCTTCTGGTGGGGCGCGCCAATATCATACACGAACGCGGCGAGCACGATCTCGTCACCGGGCGCTACCGGTCGGCCCTCTGAAGAAATCGGCCTCAGCGCCTGGACGGCAGGCCAAAGCCTTTACCTTACGGGCGGTTTTGGGCTTGGCCGGTATTATAATCTAAGCTTAGTATTCTTTTCCCATCCCAGCTAACATGCGCGGGCGGGAAGCGGAGGCGCGTTGGGATGCCGCCGCTCCGCTTTTCGGCAATAAAATTGCCTGGATCACTTCAAAATGAGTTTCAATCGCGATCCGGTTCTGGTCGATCTCGCGCTTCAGGGCGGCGGCTCCCACGGCGCCTTCACCTGGGGCGTGCTCGACCGGCTTCTCGAAGAGCCCTGGCTCAAGATCGACGGCATATCCGGCACGTCGGCTGGCGCGATGAACGCCGCCGTTCTAGCGTCCGGCTACGCGAAGGACGGCCCCGAAGGAGCCCGCAAAGCCCTCGAAGACTTCTGGCGCCGCGTGGCGAATGGCGCGCTCTTAAGCCCCTTCAAGCGATCGCCGCTCGATATGCTGCTGGGGCAGTGGACGCTCGATAACTCGCCGGCGTTCCTCGCTTTCGACATGGCGGCGCGGCTGTTCTCGCCCTACGACCTCAACCTTGCGGGGCTCAATCCTCTTCGCGATGTCCTGGCGGCGTGCGTCGATGCCGGCGAACTTCAGAAGTCGGCGATCAAGCTGTTCGTGACCGCCACCAACGTTCATACCGGGCGCGGGCGCGTGTTCCGCAACGCAGAGCTCACGCCGGAGGTCCTTCTCGCCTCGGCCTGCCTGCCGACGATGTTCCAGGCGATCCAGATCGACGGCGAACCCTATTGGGATGGCGGCTATTCCGGCAACCCGACCATGACGCCGCTCGTGCGCGAATGCACATCGCAGGATACGCTGCTCGTCGCGATCAATCCGGTCGAGCGGCCCGGCACGCCGCGTTCAGCCCAGGAGATCATGAACCGGCTGAACGAGATATCGTTCAACGCCACGCTGCTCAAGGAACTGCGCATGATTGCGCTCTTGCGCCAGGCGGCGGACCCCGGTCATGAAGAAGGCGCGAAATGGGCGGCCATGCGGGTGCATCTCATTTCAAGCCCGATCATGACGAGCCTCGGCTACTCGTCAAAGCTCAATGCGGAGTGGGCGTTTCTCACCATGCTGAAGGAGGAAGGCCGCCGCACCGTGGAGAAGTTTTTGAAAAACCACGGCGGCGACCTCGGCCAGCGCTCGAGCTTGAACCTCAACGTGCTGCTGGATCAGGTCTGATCGGCGTTAATTTGCGCTGGCGTGAATTCGCCGGCGCAGAAGGTGCATGCTTTTGGCGGTAACCCCGGCGATACGCCATGCTCAACAACGAGCGAGGCCGCGTCGCGCATCTTCTTGAGGCCTATCGGAGCGTCCCGTGGAGAATTTTTCTACGCTGACCGTTGGGAACCTCTCCTTTTCAGGAGCATTGCACCCCTGCAAACATCGCAGGAAGAACCCATGTTCATACACAAATCACAGCCTCTGCACACCGTCGAAGTCAAGCATCCAGATCCAGTATTCGCTCAACATCTATTAGAACAGTTCGGTGGAGGGACTGGAGAGCTGACGGCGTGTCTTCAATATTTTGTTCAATCTTTCCATACGGAAGATTCGGCATTGCGGCATATGCTTTTGGACATCGCAACTGAAGAGATGGGACATCTGGAAATGGTGGGCATGCTGATCGAGCAGCACACCAAGCGGGCGAAACCGGAACAGCAAGACGCCGCTTACCGGAGCACGCTGTTTTCACTGCGCGGCCAAGGGCCCCACTTCCTGGATTCCAGAGGCGCCGCATGGGATGCGCGTTATATCAACGAGGGAGGGAACCCGGTTCGCGATCTTCGCGCCAATATCGCGGCGGAAGCGGGAGCTCTTCAGACGTACGAAACTCTTCTGCACCTCTCCCCGGATGACGGCACAACGGCGGCGCTGAGGCATCTGGCGACCCGCGAAGTCGCTCATACCCACATGTTCATGACAGCGCTGGAATCCATGAAGAAGCTTTCCGACCCGCTTTTCGGAGACCTCAAGCCGGACGACACCGTGAACGTCCACTACAATCTTTCAAGCAGCACGAACGGCGCCGAGGAGCGGGGGCCTTGGAATTCCGAGCCGGCGTTCAAGTACGTTGCAGATCCGTTGAAGGAACGCGCAGCCGGCCGCGCATGATCGCCTGGACGAATCAGAACTCGCAGCCGCCGCACCGCGCGGCGGCTTTGCTACACCGCACTGGCGCAGGGGCCGTCCTACCGCCGTCCCTCTCTCGGAGCGCTGGAGATGGCGTCGAAAATCGCAAAGGCGCCCAGGAAGCACAAGGTCACCCCGCCATACCGCGCGACCACAAAAAGGATGTCGATCACGAGGAGAACAATGACCTTCAAGGCTAGCGCGGCAACTGTCTCCAGGGACCACGGGCTGCTTTTTACAAGCTCGCTCACAGCGCCGTAGGCAGCTTGAACATCGCCGCTTGTTGGCAAAATCTGGTCCGGCTTTCCCCCATAAAGCACGTAAGAAAACCAAAGGGCGCCGATTGCGATCAGCATGGCCGCAAACCCCAATTGTTTGCGAATTTCTGTAAGCGTCTTCGGGGAATCCTTCATCGTAACTCCTGGTGTGCCGTTCTAGAGCCATCCGCTTTTGATGGACTCAAAAGCCTGCTCTAAGTGTTTGTTTTATCGTGCGTCTGATCGGAAAACCGCTTGGCGCTTTTCCGGACGCACTCTAATCCGCATCGCTCGACACAGAGGCATCCTCAACTGCGAACGAGTAGTGAACCGCAACGCATAAGGCTTCACGCATTTCATCTGGCGTGAGGTTCTTGACCCCGATACGGATGCCTTTCGGACCGCAGGTAATGATAATAGTTCCCTGACCTCCGTGGCTCCGCGCCACCGCGGCCGCCATCCGCTGGAGATCGATTGGCCGAACGTTACTTTTCATGCTCCGGCAACGGGAAAAGCAGGGCAGCGGTTCCCCCCACGGACGCCAATTACGTACAAAGAACCGTGTTCCGGCATCACGGAGCCGAACTATGGAAAAGCGACGCGCCTGGCCTTTAACCGAGTTCGAATGTTGTCACGCCGAAACAGAATTCGGCGGGCGCGCCGGGAAGCCCCTTTGTGTACATGCGAGCCGTCTCGAACACGGGCTCCATGCGATGCCTCTGCGCGAGCGCGACGGCGGCGGGATTGGCTTCCGGCGTATCGAGAAAGATGGGTTGGCCTGAGACGCGTGACGCCAGGCCTTCGAACAGCGTTTCGGCTGTTTGAGGATCGCTGGCGAAGAGCGGCCCTATCTTGAACCCCTGCCGGCATGGCCGCAGCACGCCGTAGCCAGCGAGCCGCCCATCGTTCACTACGCCGAGAGCCGCGCATCCACGCTGCTCGATCCACGGCCGGAGAAACTGTGGACGCGAAGCCGGAAAGACCGTTGCGTCATAGCGCGCGATGTCTTCGAAAGGCGGCGAAGACAACTCGACAAGACCGTCCGGCTGGCTTCCGCCGCCCTCGCCCCGGTAGCGGACATTGCGGCAGGCGAGCGCGAACCCGGACTTCCGGTAGTTCTCTTGCTGGGCAAGGACGCCGTCGAGACCAACATTGCGTCCGTTCAGATAGGCCATGGCGGCGCGCCAGAGCTTGAGGCCAAACCCGCGGCCGCGATAGTCCGGGGCGACGATATAGAGGCCAAGAAACCCATAGGCGCCGTCATAAGCAACGGCGGAAATGCACCCCGCCGGGCGGCCGTCGAGTTCGGCGAGGAAGAATCCGCAGGGATCGGCCGCGTAGAAGCAGTGTGCATCGTTAAGGCCCGGATTCCAGCCCTCGGCCGCAGCCCAATCGAGGGCCAGGGCAACCTCCGTCTCAGTCATGTTTCGAATAACAAGTCCTGATGAGTTCATGGCCATGCCTCCGCTTCCCACGGCAGCTTCCGGTTTCCTCCACCATCCATACTGCCGAAATCCCGCGTGAAACTGAATTGCGCCCGCAAGGGCGAGAGGATTGCTGAGACCCGGAAGTTGTGGAGGCCGCGCCAAAGCAATCGCGCCGGCATGCGAAAAGCTGCTACAGAAAATTGCTTAGAGCCTATCCGCTTTTGATGGAATCAAAAGCGGGCTCTAAGTTTTTGTTTTATCGTGCGTCTTATCGGAAAACCGCTTAGCGCTTTTCCGGACGCACTCTAGCTCTTTAAGCCGGACCGGGATTGCCAGGGAAGACGCCTATGACAGGGACATTGATCAAGGCCATGACGATCGGCGGCGCGGCGGCCTTGCTGGCCGCTGTTTCTCCAGCGAGCGCCAAGGACGCCATCGCGATTGGCGAACTGACCTGCAGCGTCAAAGGCGGCGTAAGCTATCTCCTCGGTTCGACGAGGGAATTGCTCTGCACATTCCGCGCGCGTCCGGGCGATAAAGGCGAACTTTATGAGGGCCTGATCAAGAAGGTCGGGCTCGATGTCGGCGTAACGGCCGATGCGTTTCTGGCATGGACGGTCCTCGCGCCAGCGCACGTTCCTCCCTACGAGGGCGTCCTGATGGGCCGGTACGGCGGCATAGCCGCCGACGCTTCCTTCGGCGTGGGCGGCGGCGCGAACGTTCTGATTGGCGGCTCCAACGACGCCATCTCGCTGCAGCCTGTCAGCCTGCAAGGACAAACGGGCGTCAACGCGGCCCTGGCCGTGGCGGAGGTTGAACTCGTGCCGTACCACGAGGACCATTGATCGCGCCTTGCGGGCCGCTGCTCACCCCGGCGCGGGCGTGCTTTCGTCCACGGTCCAGCGCCCGATATCCTCTTCCTCCCCGATCAGCGCAAGCCCGTTGGCGATCGACACGAATTCGTCGCCGGAATCGACTTTCTCCACGCCGAAACGCTGTGTGAACATCCTTCTCACGGCAGGCACGAAAGACGTGCCGCCGGTGAGAAACACCCGGTCGATGGCGTCCGCCGCGAGCCCCGCCTTTGCGAGCATGCCGTCGATGCAGACGGCGATGCTGGCCAGGTCCTTGGCGATCCAGCGATCGAACTCCGGGCGCGCGATCTCAGTGTCGAGTTCCACGCCGGACGCGCAAAACGTCAGCCGGGCGCGTTCCTCGCGCGACAGCTGCGTCTTGGCCTCCGACACGGCCTTATAAAGCATATAAGCGGCGTCGCCCTCGATGAGCGCGACGAAGCGCTCGATCTTCTCCGGCTCAAGGCTGGCCGCGGCAAGCCGTTTCAGCTCCGCGACAGAGCCGGATGAGCGCATCAGGCAGAGATCGCTCCAGCGCGCAAAGCTGTGGTAGTAGCTTTGCGGCATCTCCAGGAGCTTCTCGAAGCTCCTGTACTTGGAGCCTTTGCCGAGCGCCGGCGACACGACCCGATCGATGATGCGATAATCGAATGTGTCGCCCGCCACGCCCACGCCGGAGAAGGCGATGGGCCGGGCCTGGATGCCGCGGGCGGCGGGCTCGAACAAGACGATTGAAAAATCGCTGGT
Organism: uncultured Alphaproteobacteria bacterium; assembly: GCA_963727795.1. Lineage (GTDB taxonomy): Bacteria > Pseudomonadota > Alphaproteobacteria > Rhizobiales > Rhodomicrobiaceae > Rhodomicrobium. Next base: position 30,643 of record CAVSHC010000001.1, on the reverse strand, counting down.
GCCGCCGCCGAAGTCGCCAACCAGCACAATGGAGGCTCGTTTCAGCCTGTGCGCATAATAGTAGGCGGCGGCGATAGGCTCCATGACATGATGGATCTCCTCAAAGCCGAAGCGCCTGAAGGCGGCCTCGTAGCGCTGCTGGGCGAGGGCCGCGTCCGGGTTCGGACCGGCGAATTTCACCGGCCTTCCAAGCAGGAGCCGTCGCGGCGGAGACGCGGGTCTGCCGGCGCGCGCCTGAACCTGCTCAAAGAACGCGGCCAGGATGTCCTCGAAGAAATAGCGCTTTCCATAGACCTGTGTGTGCTGGAAGGCCGGATTGGCTGCGTAGGTCTTGAAGGACTGGAAAAAGCGTGTGTCGGTTGGGTAGGCGATGAAGCTTTCGATGGCCCAGGGGCCCGCCTCGCAAAGAGTTTGCGGGAGCCATTCGCCCTCCTCCCGCCAGAAGGCCAGCACGGAGCGAAAGGCGGAGAACTCCGCGCCGGCGTGACGGAATGTCACCGGCTGAACGCGGCCGTCCGCCGTCTTCCCGGCCAACACCGTATTGGTGGTGCCGAAATCGATACCGATGGAAGAACTCATGAACGCGCTTCTTTGAAGGTGGACGCCGCTTTGTGGAGCGCGCGACATTACAGCCTATTGCGGTGGATGCAACTTCGCGCGAGGCCACTTAACCAAGGCTTAACGTCTTATTGAGTTTCGCTTAACAGAAAGCCAAAATGGCAAGCATGATTTTGCGCCATACGGCTTTAGCCCAGCAACTGCTGGGCAGCGCGCCACAAACCTATGGAGGGATAACAATGGATGCGGTGATTGCCAGGCCGGCCACCAACGCCAAACTGAGCGCCTGGGTTGACGAGATGACGGCGCTGTGCAAGCCCGATCAGGTCGTGTGGTGCGATGGTACTCAGCAGGAGTACGACCGCCTTTGCCAGATGATGGTGGATGCCGGAACCTTCATCCGCCTCAACGCTAAGAAACGTCCGAATTGTTATCTCGCCCGTTCGCATCCTTCCGACGTCGGCCGGGTCGAGGATCGGACGTTCATATGCTCGGTGAACAAGAACGACGCCGGTCCCACCAACAATTGGGCCGCCCCGGCAAAGATGCGCGAGACGCTCAACGGCCTTTTCGACGGCTGCATGACCGGGCGGATTATGTATGTCATACCGTTCAGCATGGGGCCGATCGGTTCGCCCATCGCAAAAATCGGCGTGCAGATCACGGACAGCCCCTATGTCGTCGCCAACATGCGGATCATGACGCGCATGGGCACGGCCGTGCTGGATGCGCTCGGCCCGGACGGCGCCTTCATTCCGTGCATGCACTCGGTCGGCGCGCCGCTCAAGCCCGGTCAGAAAGACGTGCCTTGGCCCTGCGACGGCGACATCAACCGCAAATACATCGTGCATTTCCCGGAAACATACGAGATCTGGTCGTACGGCTCCGGGTATGGCGGCAATGCGCTCCTTGGCAAGAAATGCCTGGCGCTGCGCATCGCCTCTGTGATGGCGCGCGACGAAGGCTGGCTCGCCGAGCACATGCTGATCATGGGCATCGAATCGCCGGAGGGCGAGAAGACCTATGTCGGCGCCGCGTTCCCGAGCGCCTGCGGCAAAACCAATCTCGCCATGCTGGTGCCGCCGCAAGGATTCGAGGGCTGGAAGGTTCGGACCGTCGGCGACGACATAGCCTGGATCAAGAAAGCGCCCGACGGCGCGCTCCGCGCGATCAATCCTGAAGCCGGCTTCTTTGGCGTTGCGCCAGGCACGAATACGAAAACGAACCCGAACGCGATGGCGACCATCAGCAAGAACGTCATCTTCACAAACTGCGCGCTCACCGACGACGGCGATGTCTGGTGGGAGGGCATGACGGATCAGCCGCCCGCGCATCTCATCGACTGGAAGGGCGAAGACTGGACGCCCGGCAGCGGCCGCCCCGCTGCGCATCCTAACGCCCGCTTCACGGCGCCAGCGAGCCAATGTCCGTCCATCGACCCGGAATGGGAGAACCCGGCCGGCGTTCCGATCGGGGCCTTCGTGTTTGGCGGACGGGCGAGCACAGACTTTCCGCTTGTGTTCCAGGCGTTCAACTGGAGCCACGGCGTCTACCTGGCGGCGACGATGGGCTCGGAAGGCACGGCGGCCGCGATCGGCCAAGCGGCGGCGATGCGGCGCGACCCGATGGCGATGCTGCCGTTCTGCGGCTACAACATGGCCGACTATTTCGGCCATTGGCTGAACATCGGACGCCGTGTTTGGAATCCCCCGAGGATTTTCCGGGTCAACTGGTTCCGCAAGGACGAAAACGGCAAGTTCATGTGGCCCGGCTTCGGCCAGAACATGCGCGTTTTGAGGTGGATCGTCGACCGGGTGCATGGGCGTGGCTATGGGGTCGAGAGCCCGATTGGCTGGATGCCGCGGCATGAAGACATCGAGTGGAAAGGCCTCGATTTCCCGGCCGAGGTATTCTATGAGCTGATGGCCGTGGGACGGGCGTCGGGCGCCGCCGAGGCGAAAGCTCACGAAGAGCAGTTCGACAAGTTTTTCGATCGGCTGCCCAAGGAGTTCATCTTCGAGCGGGAGCTTCTACGCTCGCGCTTGTGGCGTTCGCCCGATCGTTGGCAACTTGCCCACGAGCACGATGAGCCGCCGGTAGTCTGAGCCTGTTGCGATGGGATGACCAGGGACTTGCTGATCGGCCGCAAATGGCGATGATGCTGCGTGCGAAGCATCGATGACCTCTTCAAGGCCCTGGCTAAGTCGCCCTTCCGCAGGCGCTTTCGTCTCGATGAGCGCGAGCGCCTTTATCTCCGGCAAAAGACCTTGCCGGCGGTGCTGGAGCACGCACGCGGCTTTCTCCTGAAGCGGCTCGCCCCGGCAGAACCTCGAAACGACGGCAAGCAAACGCCGTTTCGGGGACACCCGGCATTCACAGCCCAGCACGCCACCGCCACTTGTTGCAGATCGTGCCTCGCAAAATGGCACGGCATTCCAGCCAAGCGCGTACTCTCTCGCGACGAAATAGACTATATCCTGATGGTGCTGGAGCGGTGGCTCCTGCAGCAAGGGGATTGAGCGGCGCTTTCGAAAAGGAGGGTTGGAAATGCCGGATGGCGGAAGCGAGGGAACTCGACGGCGCGATGCTGGGCGAGCTTAAGAGCCGCTTTGCGGAAATCAGCGATTTGAGGGCGGCCGCGAGCGTCCTGTACTGGGACGAGGCGGTCCACATGCCGCCCGGAGGCGCCAACGCCCGCGGCCGGCAGCAAGCGCGGCTCGCAACCCTCACGCACCAGAAGGCGACCGATCCCGCCTTGGGCCGCCTCCTCGACAAGCTCGCAGCCTCCGCCGGGACGCTGCCACCCGAACTCTCAGGACGCCGCCTTGATCCGGGTTGCGCGGCGCGATTTCGACCTCGCCACCCGGATCCCCGCGGACTATGTGGCCCGGGCCAGCGAGCACGGCTCGGCTTCCTATAACGCCTGGGTTGCGGCGCGGCCCGCGAACGACTTCGCCGCGGTCGTCCCCCATCTCGAAAAAACGCTGGATTTGTCACGGGAATTCGCCGGGTTCTTTCCGGGACACGGCCACATCATGGATCCTCTGATCGGTCCCGATGAGGGCTTTTCAACAACAGAGGTCGCGGAGCTTTTCGCCAAGCTGCGGGCCGAGCTGGCGCCGCTCGTCGAGGCCATCACCGCGCAGCCGGTCTCCGACGACAGTTGTCTGCGGCAGCACTTTCCGGCGGCTCAGCAATTGGCTTTCGCGACCAAGGCCGCCACCGATTTCGGCTACGACTTGAACCGGGGCCGTATCGACATCTCGCCGCATCCCTTCTGCACCACATTCGCCCGCGACGACGTCCGCATCACCACGCGCGTCAAGGAGGACGATTTTTCGGATGCGTTTTTCAGCATCCTCCATGAAGCAGGGCACGCCCTCTACGAACTGCAAGTCCCTGCCGAGCTTGAGGGCTTGCCGACCGGCTGCGGCGCTTCCGCGGGCGTTCACGAAAGCCAGTCGCGGCTGTGGGAGAACATCGTCGCCAGAAGCCTCCCCTTCTGGGAACATTACTACCCCCTGCTTCAGGCGGCTTTCCCGGAGCAGCTTGGCCGCGTCCCGCTTGAAACCTTCTATCGCGCCATTAACAAGGTCGAGCGAACGCTCATTCGCACCGACGCGGACGAGGTGACCTACAACCTGCACGTCATGATCCGTTTCGATCTCGAGCAGGCCATGATCGAGGAGAGCCTCGCGGTTCGCGACCTTCGCGACGCCTGGAACGCGCGCTACGAATCCGATCTCGGCCGCACGCCGCCCGACGACAAGGATGGCGTGCTGCAGGACGTGCATTGGTATGGCGGGATGATCGGAGGATCGTTCCAGGGCTACGCCATCGGCAACATCCTCGCGGCTCAGCTGTTCGAGGCCGCCGTGTCCGCGCAGCCCGCCATTCCAGCTTCGATCGGATGCGGCGAATTCGGCGCGCTGCGGGCATGGCTCGGCGATAACCTTCACAGTCTTGGCCGCCAGCATACCGGGCCGGAGGCGGCGAGGCGCGCGCTCGGCGCAGCCATCTCGACAGAGCCCTACATGCGCTATCTCAAGCACAAATACGGCGCGATCTATGGGCTTGCCTTCTGAGCTCATGCCGCGCGGCATGACAAGGCCCCCTCACCCCGGCCCTCTCCCGCGCAATCTCGCCTTGGCGAGATTGCCACTCCATGAAACCGCATCCGCGAGCGGATGCGGATGGAGAGGGAGCGTTGCGGCAAACCTCTCCCCTTGCGGGAGGGTGGCGGCCGGCTTTGCCGGTCGTGGGGTGAGGGGGCTCGAACTGGGCGCGGCTATCGGCCGGGCGCAAGCCCAAACGCACTCCGCCTTCATCGGGGCGCAATGCCTTTCTATCAATCCAAGGCAGCGACAAGCGCTGAAACCTTTTTTCGTGGATCGAACATGCGAATACTTGCGGCGGGCTGGCATGGACAAATCGCAAAGGCATTCATGCAAACGGCGCCCGGCCGCAGCGATATCGCCGCCTTCGCCATCGGCCGGCCCGGCCTCGACATTTGCGATTCCCGCAGCATCGAGCGGGCGATGGGCGATATCGAGCCGGATGTCCTGATCAACCTGGCCGGCTATACGGACGTCGATGGCGCGGAGGGCGAGCCGGAGTTGGCTTTCGCCCTCAACTCGACAGGCGCGCGGCTGCTCGCCGAAGCCGCCGCCAGACGGCGCGTGCCCGTCATCCACCTTTCGTCCGCTTACGTGTTCGACGGCCGCAAACCGTCCCCCTACACCGAGGCCGACGCCGCAAATCCCCTAACCACCTACGGACAATCGCGCCTCGCCGGAGAACGCGCGGTGCAAGCGGCCAACCCCAGGCACATCATCCTGCGAACGGGGTGGATCTTCAGCCCCTACGGCCGCTGCTTCGTCAGCAACATCCTTCAGCGCGCGCAGCTCAACCTGCCGCTGAAAGTCGTCAGCGACCAGCATGGCAATCCCACTTACGCGCCTCACCTCGTCGACGCCATTCTCGCTGTCGCCCTGCAAGTCACGGCCCGGCCTGAAGAAGCGCCCTGGGGCGTCTATCATGCCGCCGGCGCGGGAGCGGCAAGCTGGTACGACGTGGCGAGCGAGGTGCTTGCCGCATCCGAGCCGCTGGCCGGTTTTTCCGTCAGCCTCGAGCCCATACCGTCGGCGGACTACGCGACGCGGGCCGGACGCCCCCCCAACGCCACGCTCGATTGCTCCAAGCTGGAACAGGCCTTCGGCGTCACGCTGCCCCCTTGGACAAGCGGCGTCCATGACTGCGTCGAACGCCTGCTTTCGCCTTACGCTTCAGCGCCGGTCGCCGCTATACGCTGATCCCCAACGGCGCAGCCCGAAATGTCGCTTAGAGCCCGCTTTTGATGGACTCAAAAGCGGGCTCTAAGTTTTTGTTTTATCGTGCGTCTTATCGGAAAACCGCTTCGCGCTTTTCCGGACGCACTCTGAACTCCGCCGCTTGTAAGGATGAGCGCGCCGAGCGCAAGCAGGAGCGCGGGCGGCATCGCGACCACGCCAATTTTCAGGAACTGGACAGCCGAGCAGCTTTCGCCCTCGCGCTTCAACGCGATCAGCCAGAGAATGGTCGCGAGCGAACCGGTCACGGACAGGTTCGGCCCGAGATCGACGCCGATCAGAAGCGCGCCTGTGACCATGGAAGGCGGATGCGCGGGCGTCACGGCGGACTCCGCGATCAGGCCCGCCGGGAGGTTGTTCATGAGATTGGAGGCGAAGGCGAGCCCCGCGCCGGAAATCCACGCCGTGGCGGTGGCCGAATGCGCAACGCCCCACTTCAAAAGCCCGGTAAGCTGAGCGACGACGCCTGTGTTGTTCAGACCCTGCACCAGAACGAAAAGAGCGGCCACGAGCGGGAGGACGCCCCACGAGACGCCATGCAGCAGCGTCCAGGGCGCTTCCCTCTTCTCGATCAGCACGAAGGCGGCCGTCGCGCCGCCCGCGGCGAACGTCGGCGCGCCAAGCTGAGTGTCGAGCGCGGACGCCAGGAGAAGAGCGGCGGCCGTGGCGGCGATGCCGATCGCCGCATAATGGCCGCCGGCAGAAAGATCGGAGACGGGGACCTTGGCCTCGATCTTCCCTCTCAAGTCCTTGCGAAAAAGGAAGCGAAGCACCGCGTACGTCGCCGCGATCGACAGCGCCGACGGCAGCGCGAACCGTTCCAGCCAGGGCCACAAGGCGGGAACGTGCTCGCCGTAAAGGACGAGGTTGGCGGGGTTCGATATGGGAAACACGAAGCTCGCCGCGTTTGCGATGAACGCGCAAACGACGAGGTGGGGCAATGGCTTCGCCTTGGCGGCCTTGCAGGCGGCGTAAACCGCGGGCGTCAGCACGACGGCCGTGGCGTCATTGGAGAGGAAGGCGGTGACGACGATCCCGACGACGTAAACGAGGCCGAAGAGGCGCGCGGACGAGCCTTTGGCGGCCTCCGCGGCGTGGACGGCGAGCCAGTCGAACAGGCCCTCGCGCCGGGCTGCCTCCGCGAGCAGCATCATGCCCGTCAGGAAGAGATAAACGTCCGTCCCCCTGGAAATGGCGGCGAGCGCATCCCGCCACGGCAAAAGCGCCGACAGCACCAGCGCCGCCGCCCCGATGACAGCCCAGATGGCTTCGGGCAGGCCCCAGGGTCTCAGGACCACGCCGCTCGCCGCAAACGCCGCGATGCCCCACGTTGCGGCCTCGGAGGCCGTGATCCCGTCCAACATCATGCCCGCGCCTTTTCCGGAAGGAGGCCGCCCGGCTCCTCTCCGGCCTCGGGCGCGCGATAATTGCGGGATTCGGGCACGGCGAAAAAGTAGATGGCGAGCGCGCAAAGGGCGCAGGCGGCCAGGAAGAAGAACGCGGCTGAAAAGCCGTAGCCGTTGACGATCATTCCCGCGACGCCGTTGCTCAGCGCCGCGCCGAGACCCCAGCTCGCGGCGGCGGCTCCTTGGGCGAGGTTGAAGCGGCCGGTGCCGCGGGTGAAGTCGGAAACGACGATGGTGAACAGCACGCCGAAGATCCCGGCGCCTACGCCGTCGAGGATTTGAATGGCCACGACCGCATAGGGATTGTTGGCGAGAGCAAACAACAAACCAAACCCAGCCAGGAATAGTGGCTTCCGGCCCAAGCATCGGCCTTGCGGCCGACAAGGATCGCCATCGGAATCATGACTAGCTGCGCCGTGACCACGCAGGAGGCCATGAACAGCGGGCTTTCATCCGGCTTGCCCTGGCTCAGCTTCTCGCCCGCGAGCGGCAGCATGGCGGCATTGGCGAAATGGAAGAGCGTGACGGCTGCCGTGAACCAGAGCAAAGGCTTGTTCGAGAAAAGGAGCTTCAGGGCTTCGGGCGTGTGGCTGTCTCCGTCCTCTCCGCCGCGGGCCACATCGTGGTCGATGGCGTGGGGATCGATCCGGTAGACGGCGGCGACGCTGGCGAGCGCGAGCGCAGCCACGATCCAGAGAACGGCGGCCTGCGCGATGAAATAGCCCGCCAGGCCCGCAAGAACCGCAGTCGCCACGTTGCCCGCATGGTTCCAGGCTTCGTTCCGGCCGACCCGGCTCGTAAATCCCTTGCGGCCTACGATGCCGAGGCTGATCGCGGTTACAGCGAGCGGAAAGATGGCATCCGCGATGCCGTTCAAACCTTGCGCAAACGCCACCGGCCAGAATTCGGGATAGACAGCCATCGCGATCGAGGCTGCGGCCACCACGGCGGCGCTCACGACGATCAAGGTGCGTTTCCACGCGATCGAATCCACGAGCGCGCCCGCTGGGCCGCGCGCCAGGACCGTGGCCACGCCTCCGATGGTGAGCGCAATCCCGGCGCTGCCCGGATCCCAGTGCTGGCTCGATGTGAGGAAGATGGCCAGAAACGGCCCGATGCCATCCTTCACGTCGGCAAGAAAAAAGTTCAGCCAGTCGAGCGCGCTGCGGTTGCTGTCAGCCGTCTGCGTTTGAGCGTCATGCGCCATTCCTCTTCTTCCTCTTTCCGGTTGGCTTACTCCTTAACCCGGAGGAGGCGGAGAAGGCGCATACGCCGCAGCCCCTCACCCCAGCCCTCTCCCTGTGGGAGAGGGAGTCCGGGCGCGGCTGTTGCAGCAGCGTTCCCGGAGGGAGAGGGACAGGGTGAGGGGTGGCGAACCGCTGGCAGACAGGAAATTCAAATCTCGATTTGCGTGCCGAGCTCCACCACGCGTTCGGCGGGGATCTGGAAAAACTCGCTGGCGCTCGCCGCGTTGCGCAGCATCAGCTTGAAGAGCATTTCGCGCCATAGGGCCATTCCTGGCGGCAGCCTGGGAACAATCGTTTCGCGGCTGACAAAGAACGACATGCGGTTGAGATCGAAATCCAGCTTCCCGTACGAGGCCTTCACCAGTGCGGCGGGAACGTTGGGCTGCTCCATGAAGCCGTAGTGCAGAATGGCCCGATAGAAGCCCTTTCCAAGGTCTTCGAGTTGGACCCGGTCCTGGTCCTTGACGTGCGGAACTTCCTCGGTGACGACCGTCACCAGAACGTTCCGTTCGTGCAGCACCTGATTGTGTTTAAGGTTGTGGAGGAGCGCCGATGGCAACCCCTCCGGCCGGCTGGTGAGGAACACAGCCGTGTTTGCGACCCGGTGCGCCCGCGGCTCCTTGAAGCTCAGGAACTCGCTCAAGGACGGCGACTGGTGTGCGATCGCGTCGAGCAAAAGCACCCGCCCCTTCTTCCATGTCGTGAGCGTCGTGAACGAGACAATCGCGATCGCAAGCGCAAACCATCCGCCCTGCCCGATCTTCATGGAGTTCGAGGCCAGGAACAGCGCGTCGATCAACAACAGCGAGCCGAGCACGGGAAATGCGGCCCACGCAGGCCATTTCCAGAGCCGCACGGCGACGAAGCAGACCATGATCGTGCTGATGATCATCGTGCCGCACACAGCGATGCCATAGGCCGCGGCCAAATTGCTCGACGACTGGAACACCAGCACCGACCCGATGACGCCAACGAAAAGAGTGAGATTTGTGAAAGGGACGTAGATCTGGCCAGCCTCGCTGGAGGACGTGTGTGTGATTTTCATCCGCGGCAGGTAGCCGAGCTGGATGGCCTGCTGGGCGACCGAAAAAGCGCCTGAGATAACAGCCTGAGACGCAATCACCGTCGCCGCCGTCGCAAGGAGAACCAGCGGCGCCAGCGCCCATTCGGGAGCGAGCATGTAAAAGAGGTTTTCTGAACTTGCCGGGTGGCTCAAAAGCAGCGCCGCCTGGCCGAAATAGTTAAGCATCAGGGCCGGAAGCGCCAGCGTGAACCACGCCAGCCGGATCGGGAACCGGCCGAAGTGCCCCATATCGGCGTAAAGCGCCTCGCCGCCGGTGACCGCCAGGAAGATCGAGCCAAGAGCAAGAAAGCTTTCCCACGGATGCCGGATCACAAGATCCGCGGCATAGGTTGGACTGACGGCCGCGAGCACAGCCGGTTCGCCAACGATGTTGATGACGCCAAGAAGCGCAATCACCGCGAACCAGACACACATGACGGGACCGAACAACTTCCCGATGAGGCCCGTGCCATATTGCTGAATCCAGAACAGCCCGCACAGGATCACGATGCTGATCGGCAAAATATAGGACTTGAACTGAGGCGCGACGACATTGAGGCCTTCAACGGCGCTCAAGACTGAAATCGCGGGCGTGATCATGCTGTCGCCGTAGAACAGCGCCGCCGCGAAGATGCCAAGCATTGTGACAAAAGGCGCCAGCTTCCCCTTTTTGGTCAACTCCATGACGAGGGCGAGCAGCGCGATGCTTCCGCCCTCGCCGCGATTGTCGGCGCGCATGATGATGGTGACGTATTTCAGCGTCACCAGCGCCATCATGGTCCAAAGCGTCAGCGACACGCCGCCAAGAACTTTCGCCGGCTCGACCCCCAATCCATGCGGGCCGAGGAATGTCTCCTGCAGCGTATAAAGGGGGCTTGTGCCGATATCGCCGAAAACAACCCCGATGGATCCGACGACGAGGGCCGTCACGTTCCTGGATGGGCCGCTCCGGTCCGCGCCTGTGGAACTCGACACAAGAGGGGGGTGGAATGGCGCCGCCGGCGCGATCGGGTCGTGCGTAGTTTGGGCCATTTCGCCTCCCGGTGTTTTCAGAACCCCGCGAACGAAAGAGAACACCCTCGCTCAAGCCCTTGGCTTTGACTTCCGTCAAGGCTGCGGGCTGTGGCCATCATCCCTTAGGCTTACCGGCAGCTTGGAAACTTCTCACTGTGGCCCTTCCAACCTCTCTATGAGAGACGGCAGTTCGAGCATGTCCGAAAAGACAAGCTCGGCGCCGGCGGACATGAGGCGATCTGTGTGCCCCTCATCGCAATGACTGCCGCCGGCAAACCCCAGCACGCGCATGCCGGCGGCGCGCCCAGCCTGCACGCCGGGAACGCCGTCTTCGATCACGAGGCAATCCTCGGGGGTCTGTCCCAGCTCTTTTGCCGCATGCAGGAAAAGATCGGGAAATGGCTTTCCTCTGAGCACCATCTCGGAGGAGAAGATGTGAGGAGCAAACTGTTCGTAGAGCCCTACGATCCCGAGCAAATAATAGAGCAAATCGAAGCCGGTCCCGGAGGCGAGGCACCTGGGCTTGCCGCCGGTCCTTGTCAGGACTTCGTGGATTCCGGCGACCGGTTTGAGCCGCTCCGCAAAAACTTCCTTTTTACGCCGCTCGATCCAGACGGCGATATCGGCCGGAATGGCGCGTCCGGATTCCTCTGAGAGGATGCGATGAACCTCGGCGTCGCCCACGCCCGAAAACCGCAACGCGAGTTCTTTCGGCGATTTGACGATGCCAACGGAGCGGTAGGCTTCGGATTCAACTTCGGTATGCAAATGCATGGAATTGACGACAACGCCGTCACAATCGAAAATCAACAGCATGATCACGCTCGGTGAAGAGGGGGGACGCCGATCCCGGCGGGAGGCGGCGGCGTGGGGGTACGGTGGAGCGGACCGTACGCGGCTTGTTTCTTGCTGTCGAGGACCCGCGCGCAACGGTCTCCCCGAAAGGCGAAGCCTTCACGGACAAATCAAGGCCGCGCGCCGAGACGTTCGGCCAGCGGCGGCACGACGGCCATAAGCACAAGAGCGGCGGCGATCGCGATACCGATTGCGCTCAACACTTCCAGCCAACTGTCAGGCCGCGCCACCCCGCAAAACACGATGACCGTGAAGAGGGGCACATCGAGGAAATGAGCGAGCCTGCCGATGAAGGTTCGCGCGCGGCCGCGTATCTCATCCGTCAGGGGCTCATCCTCCGCCAAGGACCGCGACACTTCGAGAGTGCGCCGGAATTGCACGCGGGTGACGGTGTTGCCTTCGACGAATTCGAACAGGAACAGGCTCCACATGCCCGTCAGCCAAGGCGCGTCGAAATAACTGAGGCCGAGCTTCCAGATGAGAAGTGGCCCCGTTGTCAGCATCAGGAACGCCCCGGGCAGGACGACGAAGTCGTAGAAGATCGCCGTGTAGAAGGCCGCCTCCGCGAAGACCACGGGGCGCGTCGCGCCGTAGCCGCGCCACTCGGAAACGAAGACCGCCAGCAAGCCCCCGCCGAGGAAGATGAAGCCTATGACGTGGAGGAACCGGAGCAGCACATAGAGGTCCAATGGGTTTTCTCCCGGCTACGCGACGCAGAGGTTTGGAACGGCGATCTTCTGAAACAGGTGCGGAGACGCCACGGCGCTGCTCGGGTACGCTCTCAAGCTGTTCTGAAAATCCGGGTGCGTGAAAGCCTTGCGGAAATCGTCAGCCGATTGCCAGACGGCGTAATTCAGAAAGACGCAGCTCTCGCCGATCGCGCGATGAAGCTGGGTCGAGATGAAGCCGGGCTGCTGTTTCATCCAAGTTGCGTCCGCCTCCCAGGCTTTGAGAAGCGCCGGAATCTCCTGAGACTCGACCGTGAAAAGGTTGATGAGAACCGCAGGCGCGGCGGAGACGGAAAGCTGCCGGCCGATAGGAAAGGCGGGATCGAGCGGACGCAGGTGCATGGAATGACTCCTTACTGTCTGAATGACAATATGTAGTCAATACTATTGACACCATGTTGTCAATATGTTTTCATGTGCCCATCATGTCTCGACCTCGGCATACACCCAGCGGAGAGGCGGCGACGGATTTCATTCTTGAAACGTTTCGCTGCAACGGCCGGCTGCTCGCGGCGGGCGACAGGCTGGTCGCAAAACTCGGTCTGACCAGCGCGCGCTGGCAGGTTCTGGGCGCGATCGCGTATTCGCCGGTCCCTGAACCCGTCGCGCGGCTCGCCCGGAACATGGGCTTGCACCGGCAGGGCGTGCAGCGGATCGTCAATGAACTCGAGAAGGAAGGGATGGTCGAATTCCGGCCGAATCCTCATCACCGGCGCGCCAGCCTTGTTGTCCTGACCGCGCGCGGCCGCAAAATCTATGAGGACGCCGGACGGCTTCAAATTCCGTGGGTCAACGCGCTTTCAGAGGGCATCCCGGCTGGCGATCTCGCGCTCGCAACCCGAATCCTTCAAAACCTTCGCAAGCGGCTTGAAGAGCAAGCCAATCTGGAGCCGGATAACAACGATTGATGCCGGGGCGCCGCCATCGCGTTCGAGGTTCTTTTTTCGAGGCCGGCAGCTTCGATCACGGCCGTGCCGCAATTTCATAAAAACCCATCCTTTTCATGAAGATGTCACAGTCGCGCTCTAGCTTCCGCCGCGGCACCATAAATTCATCTGTAGAGTTGAGGTGTAAAGCGGATCAAGCAGCGCCCCCGCTGCTGCTTGATCCGCGAGTCTCTCGCGCCGCGCTCGGACTCGGCGGCTCCGCTCCTTGTTCGTCTCCGACATCCTCCACACGTCAGCCGCAGGCATCGAGCACCGCTCTCAGCTGAGAGCGGAGTGACCCCAGGCGCGGTGCGAACGATCCGTCGAACGCCGCGGAGCCGATGGTGAACGCGTCGGCGCCGGCGGCGGCGAGATTCGGATCTGCGCCGGCGTCTGGACGCTGCCGGCAACCAGCAGGACGCCCCCGCTGCCGCGGCGCGCCGCGCGGACCAGATCGAGCGGATCGGCCTCGGTCGCCCTATACGCAAGCAGATCGACGCCCGCGCAGCCTTTGGCGTGGAACTGGCGGCAATCCTCCTCGACCTCAGCCGGGGAGCCCGCGAGCTTGGTCGGATGCTCGAATGGCCGGCCGGGGAAAGGCAGGTAGCGCACCGCGCTGCCTGCGAGGATCTCAAGCACTTCGTCGACTTCGGTCCCGCCAAGCAGCCAATCGACGCCGATGTCCCGCGCTACCCGCGCCGAGCGCAGACAGCCCTCACGCGAGGTGCTCACAATCTCCATGTGGCTGGCCGCCCCCGCCGCCTTGATCCGCCGGTCGAGCTCAGCCAGCACGCCTGGGCTTGCGCCGGCGTCCTTGAACCCGATGTGAGCGAGGCCGAGCGGCCGGATGTCGTCGAGCACCTCGAAACAGTCGGCGACCGTCTGGTCCGACCGGGTCAGCATAAACACGAAGTCCATAACTATCCGATTTCCTGGCCTTCGGGAGAAAAAGTGTAACACAGCAAGAAGCCTTGCTTAAGCAAACTCAGCCGGCTTGACCAACGGCATATCCCCTCACCCTGTCCCTTTCCCTCAGGGAGAGGGAACGACGTGGCGGCGGTCGCAACCGGACTCCCTCTCCCATCAGCATCCGCTTGCGGACGCTCAAAAGGTGCAAGCTCGCCAAGGTGAGCTTGCGTGGGTGAGGGGGTTCGAACCTTTGAAGAGGCCGAGAAATCTTGCTTAAGCGTGCGCTCGATTTCGGCTCTGAGAATTTGAATGCATGAAAAAAAACCGTCTGCTCCGCCGCCGGCAACCGTCGAAATGGGAAGCAGCCTTTCCCGAAAGAAACAAGCTCCGGTACAAAATTTAACGTTCGCGCGCCGATGTTAACGAAATAATTCGCCCTGCCGCACTTTCCTGGTTGATGGCGGGCTGCGCGCTGGTTATTCTTTAATAAATGCGTCGTTAATTTGGTTTTTCGGTCAACGGCTCAGATGTGCCTTGCCGACCGGAAGTAAGCTATATAGCCGATCCGATCAACAGGTCAACTATGGGTTGAAGAGTAACGTATCACTGCTCGCTGCCGCGAGTAGCGTTCCATCTCCCTGCGGCCTGACACATGAACTTGATGTGAGCTTGGAGATGTGATTCCTATGAACAGCAAAACAGACTTGTCCGCGGCTGAGGTGCAGCAGCGTCTTTCGATGAGCCTGCTTCCAGCGTTTGACGAAATCGCGCAGACACTTCTTAAAGAGCCTCATAGGAAAGCACACACTTCCTTGCAAAGTTACTTGGACGGCACAGTCGCCGTCGGCAGCGCTTTTCTCACGCGCCGTGCGATTCTTCTTGCTGTTCATGACATGAAAGAAGACCTGGAAGCTCCCCTTGGGCTTCAGAAAAGAACCCTTGCAGAGTTGCAGTCTTTGAGGGTGTTTCCGCCCCCGCAGCTGAGATTTTATCGCGATCTCGCCACAGTGTTTCTCCGGATTGAAGTCATCGTAAGGTCAAGGGCGCTGCGGGCGCTGACACATGGCGAGCCCAAGCATTAGCGGTTGGCCGAGCGATGCCGCCCATGGTTTGACAAGCTCGCCATGAGCGCCAAGACGCTGATGGAAGCAGGCCTCATCGAGGATGAAGCCTGCATTTAAAGTCTTTTCACCCGAATGCTAGAGATCCCGGTTGAGCCTCGCAGCCGCTGTTCGGGATCGGGTCCAGCCAAAAATCGGTTCGCGTTTTCAGGGAATGTGCTATAGCGCCCGCGCGCCAGGCCGTCCGAATTCGGGCGCCGCGCGGATCGCGAGGATTGCTTCATGAGCACGCTGCCCCCATGCCCGAAATGCAACTGCGAATTTACCTATGAGGACGGCAGTCTTTGCGTTTGCCCGGAGTGCGCCCATGAGTGGGATGCGCATGCCCACGCCGCGGACGGCGATGGCGGCGGCAGGATTTACCGGGACTCAGCCGGAAATACGTTGCAGGACGGCGATACGATCGTCGTCATCAAGGACTTGAAGTTGAAGGGCTCCTCCGCGGTCGTCAAAATGGGGACCAGGGTCAAGAACATCCGCCTCGTCGATAGCGATCACGACATCGATTGCAAGATCGATGGCATCGGGGCCATGAGCCTGAAATCGGAATTCGTGAAGAAAGCCTGATTTGGGCTCGCATTCTTATGTCTGCTGACGGGGGGCGGTAAAATGCGCCTTCAGGAGGAGCCGCCAGCAGTCGAGGATGTCTTCTCAAGGTCCCGGAGGGAGGTTATACTTCTTAGTATATAACATAGCTCCGGGGAGGAAGCATTCATGAACGATCAATCACTCGACATCCCGCAGACCCTGCGGGATCTCGCGGAAGAGAATATGAGGCAGGCGCATGCCGCCTACGAGCAACTCATCGAGTTCGTCACCAAGACCTTGAACACCTGGAACGGTTCGATGAGCGCAAATCCTTTAACAGCGGGCTTCAAGGACGTGCAGAACTGCGCCATGACGTTCGCGACCGACAACGCGGAGTCAGCCTTCACCTTCGCGAGCAAGATCAACAATGCGCGGTCGATGGACGAGGTCCTGGCGCTGCAGACGCAGTTCGCTCAAGACCGGATGCAGGCCTTTGTCGCGCACACGCGGCAACTCTCGACGTTGATCGGAGAAGCTCTCCAGAAGTCACAACGCGGCTGATTTTTCCGCCGATGCACGAGGCGCGCGTCGCAAGGCGGCGCCTCGACCTCCGTCGCGGGCCTCGACGCGGGTCCGTCACCCGAGCTTTGCGAAAGGGCGGATGTATACAAAAAATCTGTGGCAGAATCCAGGCCACCTCTGAAGTTATTCACGCGATTCACACTTCAACCAAATGTGAGTGGGGCGCACAAAGTTGCCATTTTACAATCTCCCCTATGCCACACGCAGGATCGGCTCCAGAGAAAAGTTGAGGAGACGAAAATGACTTAGAATTATCTTCCTGCTAGACCTCGACGTACCACGAACTTGGCGTTGTTTTTGTGGGGTGACGAAAATGTGGTGGAAAGTATGGGCTTGGTTTGTATTCGCTCTTTGCTTCGCCGCTGCCGCACTGCTCCCGTCGTTCTTGGTAGCTCAACAGCAGCATATCGCTTTTTCTCTATCCGTTCCCGATAGTTCCATTCAGAAATTCAGCAGCTTGGGCGCCGACGAAATTAACTGGCGAACCCTTGCAGCTGCAGCTGCGATAAAAAACTCCGGACGGAGATATTGAGGGAGCCACGCAAATGACATCCATATTGTGCGATGCCGGCCGCTGGCTCGAGCATGCGCGAAATGCCCGCGACCTGAGTGAAGTCATTTCCGATCCAGAAGAAAAACAGCAGATGCTGGTGGTGGCAGCGGGCTTCGACCGCATCGCCGAACTTGCGAAAGAGCAAGCGACATTCATAGAGCTTGCCGGTCTGACAGCGCTCATCACGCCCCCCGCAAGCGAGGCGGGCGGCGAACACGAACTGCGGTTGGCTTGATTGCCGCATCGGAGCGCCTCGACCAACGGGGCCTCACGATCTCCTATCGAAAAAGACGCCGAAGGTCGTTTATCGGTGGCCGAACCCGTCGTTCGTGCCGATGTCGAGCGCGCCGCCAAGCCCGTTCAGCCCGTAAAGCGGGTTGCCGCTTCACCACCGCGATGCCCTTGGTCGCCGTGACCGGGATCGGATCCCAGTTCACCGTATCGCCGAACACCTCATTGATGCGGACGCCGTTCTGATAGATCGCGAGCCCTTGCGGCGCGCCTTCTACCGGCGAGGCCCTGAAGCCACGATATTGAATGCGGCGCCGGATTTCGGGCAAAACGCGCGGGACAGAAATACAACTCGCGCGCCTGCCGACTCGGCGCGGCTTCAAGCGGGGGCAACAAGTACCTTAGGGGAGCGCCCAGCAATGGTCCGAAGTTTCGACCACCTTACAATCGTCGTTCGCGATCCCGCGCCAGCCCGCGCATTCTTCGCGGTCCTCGGCTTCCGGGAGGCGATGTCATGCATCATCAAGGGCGAGGTATTCGCCCGCTACATGGGCGTTCCCGGTATCGAAGCGGAGCACATTACGCTCGTGCTGGAGAATGCGTCGCCCCGCGCCGAAATCCAGCTCCTGCGCTACCTGCATCCAGAGGCGCTGCCCGATGAGCATATCCGGGAGCTGAACAAGATCGGCATGAACCACATCTGCTTCAGGGTGGACGACATCGAGGCGGAGGTGGCGAACATCCGGGCGGCAGGTTTTCAGACGCGCAACGAAATTATGGACTTCCATTCGCGCAAGCTGGTTTTCCTCGACGGACCGGAGGGCGTGACGGTGGAGCTATCGCAGTGGTGCTGAAGCGGGGAGAGGAGCGGTGTGTAATCCTCACGACGCCTCCTTGCTGACGGCGAAACGCGGAAGCAGAACCTCGAAACAAGCGCCGCCGCCTTCGCGGGGAAGACATCGGACGCCTCCACCATGCCGCTCGGCGATTTGCCGGACGAGGGTGAGGCCGAGGCCTGCGCCGCCTGCCGAGGCGCGGCCTTGGTAGAATGGCTCGAAGACCTTGTCCCGGTCGCCCTCGGACACACCGGGACCACGATCGCAAATAGAAACACGGATATCATTTTTCCCCGAGCGGATCGTCACCTCTGGCGCCTCCGGGCCGCCATGCACCAACGCGTTTTGGAGGAGGTTTCGAAACAGGCGTTTCAGAAGGCGCGGGTTGCCCTCGACCATGGGCGTGCCCCCATGATCAGCGACCGTCACCTCGGCGCCATAGGCCGCGCATTCCTCGGCTAAAAGGCCTGCGAGATCGATCGGCTCCTTGATGAGCTCAGCCGCTTGAAGCCGGGACGCGAGCAAAATCTCCTCCACGAGCGTATCAAGCTCGCCGATGTTGCGAGCCACCTCGCTTTGGGCAGCGTCATCGGATGGATTTCCCTTTAGCCGCTCGATGGCCATGCGGAGCCGCGACAGAGGCGAGCGCAGCTCGTGGCTGGCATGGGCGAGAAGATGCTTATGGGCGTTCATGAGGCTTTCAATGCGATCAGCCGAGGCGTTGAACGTCGCGGCAAGCTGCGCGATCTCGTCCTTGCCCTTGACCGGAACGCGCGCGCCGAGATCGCCTTCGCCAAATTTCGCGACCCCGGCCTCCAGCTGTTCGAGGCGGCGCGTGAGCTGGCGGATCAGGGGATAGAATCCGATGGCGATGGCGAGCGCCAGCCCGAACAAAGCTGCTGGAAAACGCAAGCCGTGAACGAAGTCAAAGCGCCGTTCCTGCGGGACGGCGATCAGTCTGCGGCCGTCTTTCAAGGTGAGACCAAAGACGCCTCCCGGCGCATGCCATATCCGGCCACGATGCTCGTGGGTCAGGATCGCTGGGGTGATGTCGTGTGTGCCGCCTGCTTTGGCGATCATTTCCCCGGCAGGCGACAGCAAGGCAAGGTCAAAGCCGCTTCGCTCGCTCCAGAAGGCGAGTTCGGAGGCAAGCGAACCGCGATCGCGGTCGGGCGGACAGGAGGCGCTCGGCTATGTCGGTGGTCGCCTCCGGCCAGGATCGGGCGGGACGGTCGTCGAACAGGCGGAGCAGTCCGGCCGTCATCCCCGCCAGCACGGCGAAAACGGCGAGGCTCCCAAAGAGCGCGAGGTAAATCCGAAGATAAAACCGTCTCATCAGCTTTGCGCCTTTGCGAACACGTAACCGGCGCCGCGCACGGTCAGGATCCGGCGTGGGCGTTTGGGGTCGTCTTCGAGGACGGCGCGCAGGCGGGCGATATGCACATCGATCGAGCGGTCGAATGCGGGGTCGTACTCTTCGCCGCCGCGGACGAGTTCTGCGAGCATTTCGCGAGACAAGACGCGGCCGGCGCGTTCCGCCATGGCGTTGAGAAGATCGAACTGGTAGCTCGTGAGCGGCTTCTCTTCGTCGCCAATCCGCACGATGCGGCTGCTCCGGTCGATTTCGAGACGCCCAAACCGGAGACTATCGGAAGGCGTTACGGCCCCGCGCCGAAGCACGACCCGAATACGCGCCAGAAGCTCGCGCGGCTCAAAAGGTTTCGCGACATAATCCTCAGCGCCGATCTCGAGCCCGACAACCTTATCCATCGGATCGCCGCGCGCGGTGAGCATAATGACCGGCGTCGAGCGAAAAGAAGGCTGCGCGGTCAACTCCCGAAAGAGGGTGAGGCCATCCGTGTCAGGCAGCATGAGATCGAGGAGGATCAGATCAAACCTGTGTCGCTTGACCGCGGCGAGCGCCGCGGCCCCCGTCGCGGCGTGCGACACATCGAACTGATGGTCGCGCAAATAGTCCGCGACCATGGAGGCGAGCCGGATGTCGTCGTCGATGAGAAGAATGCTGGGCACGGGCGCCCCATACATTGGATTCAGACCATCCATGCCCAGCATTGCGCCTAAAATCTAGCTCGAAAAGCGGCGCAACCATGGTTCGGTCAGTTCGCGGCGCTGCTCGGGCCTCAGCACCTGGGCCGCCTCGGCGACTGCTTGCGCAATACGCTTTGTCGCCGCGTCCCATTTTGTGCTTTGCTCAGCCCGAAGAGCTTCGATGGCCTCGGGTTCGATCTTATCCGCTCGGAAGAGCTGAACGAACTTCGAACGGCCTTCACCTGGCGTGAAGCCAAGCTTGGTCAGGTCGGCGACAGCCGCTTTTGCGATCGCGGTCACCTTTGCTTTCTGCTCGTCGGTCGCGTCCACATTCGAGAGCACGTGGTTCACCTTCCGCTCCACCATGGACGCCGTTTCTTCTGGCGTGAGTTTGCCCGGCGCCATCGCATGCCAGAAGAAGGATGAGGCCTTGTGCGCGCCGAGAGCGAAGCCTCCAACCCCTCCAAGTCCGACAAGAAGCGCCGCCGCCAGGAGCAGTCTTCCCCAACGCCGTTGCGGCTGTGGGGTTTGTGTTTCCATTGTCATAGCGATCTCCCTCGCTGTTGAACCTATGCACAGTGGGAAGATGAGGGGCTTTTGTTTCCCGGAAATGCGACGACTGTAAAGTTTTGTAAACTTGAGCTGGCGCTCATTCGGATTTCAATTGGCTGCCCGGCCTGGGCCAGTGGCCTGGCCGTTAAGCCGCCAAATATGGCGGCTCCAAAACGCCAGCTATGCGTCAAGACCCTCTGCCTCAAGCGCCTCAGCCAGCGGGAAAGGGCGTAAAGATAGGGATCGGCGATGCTGCGCTCGCCTAAGAGCCAGTCTTTTCCCTCCAAAGCTGCATTGAGCCGCACGAAACATGCGTCGACCCGCGCGAGTGCTGCCCTTTTCACCGCCTCCTCACAGCTGGGTTCGGCTGCGTACCGGGAGGGCGCGAACAGAGGCCCGAATGCGGGGTGCACCTCGCTGGTGAGCTCGCTCAAAGTTTCATTGAGTTTCGCACGACGCACCAAGTCCGAAGCAGGGGGCGCAAGGCCCGCATCAGGGAAGAGATCGGCGATGAAGAGGAGAACGGCCTGGGCCTCGGTGATGACGTCGTTCTTGTCCAGCACCAACGCGGGGACTTTGGCCTTCGGATTGACCGCTAAAAACTGTTCGCTTCGCAGCGCATCGTGCGTCAGGACTTCGAGCTCATAGGACGCATTGGCCCATTCGAGAGCAATGTGGCAGGCAAGGGCACAGCTGCCGGGCATAACGTAAAGCTTCATGGATGCTCCTTCAGGACGCAAGGGTCTCGCCCGCGCGTTGCGCGGCGTTGACGTTAAGATGGGGGGCGGGGCGCGGTGCGAGGAGTAAAGGCGAAAACCAAAACGCCCTGCTCCCTGGCTTGCTCCCCTTGCCCCAACTCGATGTCTTCGGATTGGCGTGGCGCCCATTAAGCCAACCGCCATCGACCCCCATATGTTTGCGGATGTGAAGGTCGTTTGAAGAAGCTCCCGCTTCGCTCAATGGATCACCTTCTTATGTCAGGAGGCCTTTATGAGCATTCTTATCGTTGTAACCTCCCATGATCGCCTCGGCGACACCGGCAAACCGACCGGTCTTTGGCTCGAGGAATTCGCCACCCCCTATTACATCTTCAGGGATGAGGGCGTTAAGGTGGTGCTGGCGTCTCCAAAGGGCGGCCGACCACCCATCGACCCCAGAAGCGAAGACCCTCAGGCGCAGACGGATTCGACCAGGCGGTTTTTCAAGGACAAAGAGGCCCTTGAGGCTTTCGAGAATACCGCACGGCTTTCAACGATAAATCCAAGCGATTACGGCGCTGTTTTCTATCCAGGTGGACACGGCCCCCTTTGGGACCTCTCCGAGGATCCGCACTCGATCAAGATCATCGAAACCCTCTTTGCGGCTGGCAAGCCCGTGGGTGCGGTTTGCCATGGTCCGGCTGTGTTCCGCCACACCAAAGGACCGGACGGCGCATCTCTCATCCAAGGGAAATCCGTGACGGGCTTTTCGAATTCAGAAGAAGCCGCCGTCGGGCTAACCGAGGCCGTCCCTTTCCTTGTCGAGGATATGCTGAAGGAGAACGGCGGCAACTACTCCAAGGGTGACAACTGGCAGCCCTATGTGCGCATAGACGGGAATCTCGTGACCGGGCAAAACCCAAAGTCCTCGGAGGGAGTTGCCTGGTTGTTTCTGGACAAGCTTTTGAACCGGGAAACAGCGAGAGAACCAGGATCTACGGCTGCGTGACGCTGCAGGGGCGTGGCCGAACTCCCAGGCTCGAAGATCTCGCGCACCAGTCCATAGTTTCGGAGTGGAGATAGCCATGGAATATCGTCAGTTTGGTTCAACGGGCCAGCAGGTTTCCGTGATTGGGATGGGGACCTGGTATATCGACCTCGCTGACCGAGACACGGCGATCAGGGCGCTTCAGACCGGCCTCGATCACGGCATGAACCATATCGATACAGCCGAGATGTATGGGGATGCCGAACTTGTCATTAGAGACGCCATCCGCGAGCGCAGAGACGAGGCGTTCCTCGTTTCCAAGGTGCTGCCCCACAACGCATCACGGCAGGGAACGAGGCGAGCCTGCGAGCGATCGCTCCGGCGCCTCGGAACGGACCGGCTCGATTGCTACCTTCTTCACTGGCGCGGCCCCTTTCCCCTGGAAGAGACGATCGCGGGGTTTCAGGAGCTGGAACGCGAGGGCAAAATCCTATCCTGGGGTGTCAGCAACTTCGACGCCGATGATCTCGAGGAGGCTTACGGCATCGCAGAGCGGGCGGGCGAAGAGATCGCCTGCGATCAGGTTCTTTATCACCTGGAGCAGCGGGCCATTGAACATGCGGTGCTTCCCAGCTGTATCAGTCACGGCTTGGCGGTGACTGCGTATAGCCCTTTCGGCCATGACGATTTTCCAGGCCCCCACACCCAGGGCGGCCGGGTGTTGGCCGAGATTGCCGAGGCTCATGATGCAACGCCGCGTCAGGTCGCGCTCGCGTTCCTTGTCAGGCATCCGGCGGTGTTTGCGATCCCCAAGGCATCAAACCCGCAGCACACGGCGGAAAACGCAGGCGCGGCCGGCCTCGTCCTGAGCGATGAGGAGATCGCTTCGATCGACCGCGTCTTTCCAAGAGGGCCAAGACCACGGACGCTCCCTACGCTCTGAGAACGGTGGGTGCGGTGGCGAACAACGAAGAGATCAAGACAATCGATTTATTGGCAGGAGGCAGATAATCCATGCGTGCAGTCGGCTACCGTAATCCGCTTCCGATCACCGATCCGGAAGCCCTCATTGATATCGATCTGCCCGATCCAACGCCAAGCCGGCGAGACTTGCTTGTGCGGGTCAAGGCCGTGTCGGTGAACCCGGTCGATGTCAAGGTGCGGGCGAAGGTTGCGCCGCCTCAGGGCGATGTGCGCCTTCTCGGCTTCGACGCTGCGGGCGTGGTTGAGGCTGTCGGATCGGACACCTCGCTGTTCAAGCCAGGAGACGAGGTTTACTACTCAGGCTCCATCGCGCGGCAGGGGACCGACGCCGAGTTTCACGTTGTGGATGAACGCATTGTGGGCCGGAAGCCGGCGTCGCTGACCTTTCCCCAGGCGGCGGCCATGCCGCTGACCACGATCACGGCATGGGAACTGTTGTTTCATAGACTTGGAGTCTCACTCGGGGACAAATCGGCGAAAGGAACGCTGCTTGTCATCAACGGCGCAGGCGGCGTCGGCTCTATTCTCATTCAGCTTGCACGCCAATTGACGGGGCTGACGGTCATCGCCACTGCATCGCGCCCCGAGAGCCGGGCCTGGGCATCGGATATGGGCGCCCACCTTGTCATCGACCATCAACGGCCCTTGAACGAGGCGCTGGTCGATGCCGGATTTGCGAGTGTCGATCTGGTCGCAAGCCTGACCGCGACCGAGCATCATTGGCCCGCCATTGCCGAGGCCATCGCTCCTGAGGGCCGTATCGCGGTCATCGATGATCCCAAGCAGCTCGATATCGTTCCCTTCAAACGCAAGAGCGTGTCGATCCATTGGGAGTTCATGTTCACGAGACCCTTGTTCGAAACCAACGACATGATCGAGCAGCATAATTTGCTGAACAAGGCGGCCCACCTTTTCGACGATGGCGTCTTGCGCCATACGATGAAGGAGGACTTCGGCCCCATCAATGCCGCCAATCTCCGGCGCGCGCATGCTCATCAGGAGAGCGGGAAGGCCATCGGAAAAAGCGTTCTTACCGGTTTTTGAAGGCAGACGCGACACGCCGGCTATTCCAGTGCGTGGTACGGCGCGATCACCACGTCAAAAGCCTCTTTCGGCGGGCGCGCGCCAGCCTTTAACCGCTTTTTGCGAATCCAATTCTTTTGCGCCAGACAAAGACCGGATTGCGCTTCCGCAGCCGCGCTGGCCATTGGATTTGTATTGAAGCAACGATTTGGCTTGGCGAGGCCATCCTCGTTATCAGACAAGGAACTGGCAGCCGTCAAAATAACTGGCCGTCAGGAGATCTTATGCGGAAGCTCTTTTTCTGGATTTGTGGTCTCCTGGCTGTACTTGCTGGCCAGCCGGCGAGTGCAGCGACGCAGCCGGCGGCGTCCGAGCCTGATTTCAACCTCGCCTATGTTCTCGCGACGGCCTCTTATTGCGCTTACGCGGTTGGCGCCATCGACAGCGACGGCGAGAAGCTTGCGGATGAGGGGCGTCAGCGTGCGTTCAACTGCTTGGAGGCGGCTGTCAAAGCTGACCCCGGTCACCTTGCGGCGTTGAAAGTTGAAGCTCAAGATGTCGAAGCCTATTTCAGCCCGGCGAAACCCCAGAACGCCTATTTGCTGATCCGGGAAAAGAACGGGGTCATTCTCGCCTTCAGAGGCACGCTGACGCTACCCATTTCACCCGGCAAGGCCAAGCATAATGGCCTCGTCAAAGAGGCGATCGACAATTTCAACCTTGCTGTTCTGAAGGCCTTTGAAAGCTATCTCAGGGACTGGGCCAACAATATCGTCGCCTTCGCGGACGAGCGTGACCGGCACGCCGGCTTCGACCACTCGTGGCAGGAACTCAAAGAGCATCTGAAGATCGACTGCGGCCCAAGCGCGGTCGAATCTTGCAGCAAGTTCCGCTCCTTCATTACTGCAATGGGCGCATCTCGAGATCAAAAGCTGTTTCTTACAGGGCATAGCAAAGGCGGCGCATTGGCCACGCTGGCGGCCCTGGACATCCCTGAGTTTTTTGAGCACGCGCCCCAAACCACGGTTTACACGTTCGCCGCCCCCAAATCCCTTTCGGAGGAGGGCGCAGCGAGCGCCGCCAGCGCGACGGCGGACTTATGGCGGTTCGAAGATGAGCGCGACGTTGTTCCAACCTTGCCAATGGATAGCACGGGTTTTCCCGTAACGCTTGATGTGCCCCTGACGGACTGGAAAATGGCGCCCTACGCGCATGTGGGCCGCCGGGTGCTTTTCCGCGAGAATGAGAAGCCCGAAATCTTTTCGGAACCAGCGAACGGCGTCGACCCGCCGGGCGACTTGAAGCGGCTGAAGGCGATCTTGAGAGGCGGCGCGGAACCAGCCGCGAACAATTCAGGAGGAGAAAAAGGCCTGCTGAACCGAATATTGTCCGCTGGCGCAGGCGGCTGCCGCCGCTTCATCGACACTCATTTCTCTGTCTTTTCTTCAGTTCAGGCGATGACGCGGGCTGGCAAGCGAGCGCAGCCGGGACAGGGCGGGGAAGAGGAAACGGCCAAAAAGAGCTTCTTCTTCTCTGGAGTCTCCAACGCAGAGGGAGAAATTCTCTGGGGATATGGCCAATGGTGCAGCTTGCTGTATTCCCCGAGGTGACGCGGGATCTCCGCACTCAGTTGCGATCCATCGGAACCAGAAATTCGACCGGGTCATCGAGCGTCGCTCCTGGCGGCAGAACGTCGCCATTTACTTGCAAGTCCCGCCAGTGCAGCGGGCCTCGGACGCCATTGAGGATAAGAGCCACGCGCCTTTTCGATCGCTCGACGCGCACCTCCATGAAGCTTTGGAAGAAGGGCGCGCGGTTGAAATCGAAGACGCCGGAGAGCGCCTCGACACTAACGGGCCAGGCGTTGAACCATGTGATCCAACGCCAGAACGGCTCCTTCCACAGCGGCATTTCCGCCTCCATCTTCGACCGAAGGTGGTCTGTGCGCGGATAGAATGCCCAGTCGGCGACGTCTGGCTGTTTCGCAAAGTCGAGGGCCGTGCCGATGCTGAGGTAAGCGCCGCCGCCGCCATTGACGAAGTGGTGCATTATGCGCGCCGGGCCGTCGCCACCGACTTTTTCTTTGTAATATTCGAAGTCATGGGTATCGCCGGCCATGGCGATTTTCACATTGCGGTTCGCCAGGAGGCGATAGAGCGCGGCAAAGTTGCCTGACGCGTCCGAGACATCCCCGCCTTCCGCCGTTGGAGGAGTATCGTGGCCGCCAGCGAAGCGGGGATGACCGACGATCGCCATCGTGAACTTCCCGCGGCTCCGGTCGAGCGCGCGCTCGAGCCAAGCCCATTGCTCGCTGTCGACGCTGCGCAGGATACCGGTGTCGATGGCCAGCAATGCAAAGTCTTGTGTCTGCAATTCGAAGAACGGCGCCCTTTGATGAGCAACGTCGACGCCGTACAGGCCGCGCAGTCGCGCCGCCTCGGCTACGAGCCGGTCCATGCGGCGGGCGTTGGTGCTGGTCAGCCCATGGTCGGCTTCGACGCGCGCTTCTATCGCCGCTCGCGCCGCCTTCGGCTCCAGAAAGTTCGCGTTGAATCCTTCGAGCGCATCGTACCAGTCGTGATTTCCGGGGATCGCGTAGACCGGCTTGGCGAACCCCTGGAAGGGCAGATAAAAGTTTCGTTCGTAATCCTCGATGGCGCCTGCGGGATAGATGACGTCGGAGGAGACGACAAGGAACTTCACGTCGTCGCGGCGTCCAAGCTCCAGATAGCGCGAGATCAACGCATATTGCGACGCATCGCCTTCTCCAGGATCGCCAACGACAAGAAAGCTGAAATCCCGAGAGCCTTCCAAGCCGCCGGGATCGATTGCAAATAAGTCATCGGACTCGCCGCCATACGCGCGGCGGACCGCGCCGGTCATGGCGGCGCGCCAGTCATCCACCCGCGCTTCGGTCAACTTCTGATAGACCCCGGTCGCCCAGCTTTCCGTGTTGAAATACCAGGTGAAACCCCAGGCCGGATTGAAGGCGACGAAGAACGCGGTGAGGGGCAGACCGAGCCCGAGGACGAGGATCAGGGCCGCCCGAAGCGAATTGCGCGCTGCGTCGAGACGCAGATCGAAATTAAACCGGCCTTCGAGCCATCGGCTGATGAGCCAGTCCGCCGCGGGATTTGGCGCGGCTCCTGGCTTGGGGTCAAGGCGAAGCGACCACGCCAACCGCTCGACCGGCCTTGTTATCCGTTTCCACAAGAGGTGCGCAGGCAGCACAAGAAGCAGTCCCAAAACCGCAGCCATGAAGAGATCGCCGGCAGTCGCGACGAAGGGCGAACTGAGGCCGAGCACGGTGTCCGATATCGGCATCCGGCCAAGGTGGATCGCGAAAAACACCACGGCGAGGGTCAGCATCCATGTGAAATCGGAGGCGAGCACCGTCCGCGCCCCGCTCTTTGCCTCGGCGCGCAGGCGGGCGAAGGTTTCGCTCGGCGGAAGACGGAGCTTGGGATCGGGGTGGGAGGTGGCAGCCGCGGTGGGGGCCTCCGGCTCCGCCGCTTGAGCCGGCGCCGCCAGCAGGCGCCACCCGGCAGCTGCGATATAAGCCCCGGTGGCAATGCCGATGGCCTGCTCCACCCGAATAAGCCCACTGAGGGACCAGAGGAGCGCCGCACAGGAGAGATCGATGAGGCCGTTGACGGCTATTGCGGAGCGAGAGGAACGGTCTGCGCGCCAGGCGATCAGGATTTTGCTGAAACCGCCCATCGCCAAAATCGCGATGAGAAGAAGCAAGAGGCCGTTGATCACGAGGGCCGAACTGAAGAACAGAAGGAGTCCCGCGAGCATCGTGAGCAGGCTCGGAAGGTAGGCGCTCGCCGTGACACGCTGGGGCGAAGTCAAGGCCCCGTACGCCTGGACGACACTCGATGCGAAAAGAGGAACAGCGAGAAGCGAGAGCGACCAGCGTCCTGCCGCTAAAGGCACAAACAGAGCCACAGCTCCCAACGCCATCAAGAAGACGCCTGCTGCGCGCTTTCGAAACGCTGCGAAAGTCATGCGGTTCTAATCCGGGCCAGAGATGACGCCGCTACGATACATCAATTCGGCAGAAACTTAGCGCCGCGCCGCTGGTGGTTTGTGGACTGCGTGCTAGAGGCTTTTAAACGCCCCGCTTTAGACGTTACGCTGCCGCCACCGGAATCATCCCTCGCGGCGGGTCATGGCAACGCTGATCATCACCGAAAAAACCAGCCAGGCGAAAGATTTGGCGGCGGCGCTTGGCAGCCGTTACGGGAAGATTCTGCCAGCTGAAGGCCACCTGCTCCGTCTCGCCGAACCCGATGAGATCGATCCGGCCTGGAAACGCTGGTCCTGCACGCTCTTAAAGCCGGATGGCCTCTACCCCACCAAGCCTGCTTCCGGCGGCAACAAGTCCGCCAAGTTGAAAGCCATCGCGGCCGCGTTGAAATCCTGCGAGACGGTAATCATCGCCACCGACTGCGACCGCGAGGGGCAGCTGATCGGCCAAGAAATCCTGGAACATCTGCGCTATCGCGGCAGCGTGCAGCGCGCGCTGTTCACCGCGCAAGACCCCAAAACGCTGCGCCAGGCGTTCGCAACACTGAAGCCCAACCGCGAGATGCGCCCCCTCTACGAGGCGGCGGTCGCGCGCCAGCAGGCCGATCAGATCTTCAACCTGTCGCTGACGCGCACCGCGACGAAGACGCTTCTGGCGCCGGGCGCGCGCGGCGTCATCGGCATCGGGCGGGTGAAGACGCCAACGCTCGGCATCGTCTGCCTGCGCGAGTTGGAGATCCGCAATTTCCGGCCCGAGGACTATTTCGAGGTCGTGGTAGAGGCGCATGTGGCGGGCGGCAGTTTCGCCATGCGCCACGCTCCGCCTGCAAAGCAGCGCATCAAGGACCGCGCCCGCGCCGAGGCCATAGCCCGCGCGGCCGATGGCTATCGCGGCCCGCTCGGCGTCAAGGTCGAGCATTGCCGGCAGGGGCCGCCGAAGCTGTTCGACCTGCCGTCGCTACAAAAGACCTGCGGCCAGCGCTGGGGCTGGACGGCGGACAAGACGCTCGCCATCGCCCAGGAACTCTACGACGGCGACGGCAAGAAGCTGATCACCTATCCGCGCGCCGAGGCCCGCTATCTGAGCGAGAACCAGATCGCGGACGTGCCCGCCATCACCGCCGCGCTGACGCGGCTGCGCGGCTTCGCCCATCTTGATCTGTCCAAGCCGGTGATCCGGAAAGGCAAGTCCGGCCATTTTTGCGACCGCGCGCTGGAGGGCGTGTCGCATCATGCCGTGGTTCCGAACGTCAATGTCCTCGACGATGACCTGGAGAAGCGGCTGGCGCGGCTCAGCGACGACGAGAAGCGGCTGTTCGCCATCATTTGCCGGTCCTATCTCGCCGCGGTCATGCCGGACTACGAATACCGCCAGACGGCCGTCACCCTGCGCGTGCCCGCGCCGCCCGGGGATGGCGCCGAATTCCGGGCGGTGGGGCGCATTCCGCTCGTGCAGGGCTGGAAGGCGGTCTACAGCGCCAGCGAGCCGGACGCCGCCAGCGATGAAACGGAGCAGACCCTGCCGCCGCTCACCGATGGCGAAATGGCCCGGCTCACCGAACCGCGCATCGACGCCAAGCGCACGCAGGCTCCGCCACGCTACAACGAAGGCACGCTGATCGACGCCATGCAGAACGCCTGGCGCTTCGTGGAAAACCCGGCGGTGCGCGACCGGCTGAAAGAGGCGAAGGGCATCGGCACTCCGGCGACGCGCGCCGAGATCATCAAGGGCCTGAAGAAGCAGAACCTGCTCGCGGCTGACGGCAAATGGGTGCTACCGACCAGCGCCGGCCTGCAATTGTTCGAAGTGTTGCGCGACGCGGCGCCTGCGCTCGTCGATCCGGGGACAACCGCCGAATGGGAGATGCAGCTCGACGCAGTGGTGACCGGCAAGGCTGACCATCGCCGAGTGATCGACGCCATCGCTGGCGAGGCAGAAAAGCTGATCGGCGTGCTGCTGCAGCGCGAGCGCGGCACTGTGAACATTTCGGCCGCGCCTGCCAAGCGGGAGCCACAAAGAAGACGTTCGCGCAGGGCTGCCTGCGGCAAAGGACGAGACCGCAGTGGCGAAACCCTCACGCCGGAAGGCGGCTTCGGCCAAACCCAAACGGCCGCGCAGGGGCAAGGCAGTTCAAGCGAGAAGCGCTCCGGAACCTTCCGCAGCCACGCGCACCGCTCCGACCGCCCGCATGGTCGCTTATGCTGAAAAACTTGCCAAGAGCAAGAAGCTACCGCTGCCTCCTGGCTACGCGCAGGATTTCCAAGCCTGCCGCCGGTTTCTCGACCAGCACGGTTGACGCAAGGACCGCTGCCGCAGGTCCAAACTCATGCGCCGCCTAAACCGCCTCGCTGAGATCCTTCGCGGCGCGGAACGCCACTTTCTTGCTCGCCTTGATCTCGATCGCTTCGCCC